>NZ_JBDVMZ010000012.1:0-1188376 GCF_039969895.1 Algoriphagus sp. | reverse complement strand
CTTTTCCATACTGGCGGCCATATCCAGTGTTACTTCCTCTACCTTTTTCCGTTTATTCTCGGGTAGTTGCCTGAGAACAGCATTCACTGTTTCACTTTCAGTCCCTTTTATCATGGCAACCAGAGCTCCCTTCTTACCTTTTGCTGCTTTATTGGTCAGGACAGTATACAGTTCTCCTTGAGAGAGGGCTGTTTCATCAATGCTGAGATGTGTTCCCAGATTTTCAGGAAAAATAATCCAGTCTTTAGCATGTGGGCGTTGTTGCCAGTCCAGGAAGTTGCTCAGATGGAAAACGTATTGATGCTCAAGGGTTTTTCCGTTTACCTGGAAGTTATCCGCTAGGCTTTTGCAACTTACCGGCGATGAATCCAGTCGTTCCTTTTTAAAAAAAGCGCGAATTCCTCTGTCATCCGCGTACCATTTGCCACCAAGCTCCAATCTCTACTCACATTCTTTCCTGTCTCTTCATTGAGCCACTTCCTCCTCTTAATATTCAGAAAACAGGCTTTACCGCGCAACGGGAAATCCTGAATACTTACCTCATCATAAAAACCCTTTGAGGTGAGTTTTGACCCCTGAAGATGCTCGGGATGAATATTGAGCTCTTCCAAATAAATGTGGTAAGCATTGTCTTTGAGTCCCGCTGAAGTAACCTTGAAAAATTCAAGCAGGCCCTGAGGCAAAAGCAAGCTGAGGTAGTCCTTTTCTTCCAATTCTTTTTTTAGCAAAGAAAATGGATTGTGTCAATTCCCCCAACTTTTAGGACTGATCCTTCAAAACCCGCAATCTATACGCATTCATTGCGTACCTGCCTAGATGTTCCGTCAGGCGATAATTGGCAATTGCCCCCACTCCTGCACCGATGATGGGGATCAATTGAGCCAGTTTGGCAAGATCGATGTAGTCACGGTAGTCCAACTGGAACGTCTTCCAGTCAAAATCCTTCAGATCCTTGGGTAGAGTCTCCCGGTATTCTTCCCAGTTCTCTAGCAGACCTATCAAATCATTTCTTCTTTGCTGGGATGAAAAACTAAGCTGAAAAACATACAGTAGGAATAAACGCTCTTGGAAATCCTTAGTATCAAATCCATATAATGCAGCTATATCAAAAAGCATTTTCATCTTGATGGTCAGAAAAGCTGGAAAATCTGCAAACCCCATCAAAATACCTCCAGCACCAGTCACTGCTCCTTCCACGGAAGCTGTATTGCGATACCACTTGATCCTACTTCGCACCTTAAATTCCCGCTGCTTGATCGTGAGGCTTTCATTAGGCTTAGGCACTATCCAGCTCGAACCTGTGATCACTACTTTGACCATATTCTCTATGGCCATAGTGATAGCTTTATGAACCTTATCTGGAATCCAGCTATTGATTTTGCTCTGCACTCCATGGGTAAGCCGCCCACCTAGACTTGGCTTTTTTTTCATCTGATATTGCCACAGCGCAAGCTCGGCGTGTGCATAGTGTAAATAGGAATCCATTGGGTTAGAATGATATGATGAGACAATCTATTTACATAAACTTATGTGATTGAGTTTAGAATTCTAAAAAGTAATTATCGCTCGGAATTCAAAAAAAATGATTTAGAGGCTTTTTCAATAAATACTGGCCTGAATCTGTCTCATTAAAAAAATAAACACCACCATCAACACTGAAATTCATGGGTTTGAAATCTAAGATTTTCTCTTGCAACTTTCCATCTGCAAATAAGGATAACACATAATTTTCTTTCAGAGATTTGTCCTCCACAGAATATGTATGATGCAAAAAAGCCGTAGTATCTCCTTGTTGGGTAATATCCAAACAATAATCTTCCAAAGAAGCCACTTTTTCTTCTGCTGTTAGTTTTAGAAAACCTGTAGGTCTTTCGAGTTTTTGATATTTCAGGTATTCGGACTTTGGCAATTCTATAGTGTATAGGTCCTTTCCTGTGAAATCAAATACTCGAATTACAGGTTTGTATTTTTCCAGAATATAGATTTTCTCATTTACAGCAACTAAATCAGCAACACTTCCAATTATAGTATCAGGAATTATGCATTTAGTGGAGTTCTTATTTAAGTCTGTAAAAAACACCCCACCTGATGAGGGCGATTGTTTTGAAGAACTACCCCTCCAATATGATAGTAACTCTTCATCTGAAAGGTGAATAATTTTGCCAGGGTTAGAAAGTTTTTCCCCTTCAATCAAATATGGCTTTTCTTCACTCAGTAAATCCCCAATCTGTATTAATTGATTTTCATTTTTTAGATAGAAAAATTCTGACTTCTTTATAAAAACAAAACTTACCGGATCATATCTATAAACCATTCCTCCAATTGAATCCGGGGGATTAGGATACATCTTTTCAACCCTTCTTGATTTTACATCAATCACAATTACATCCTTACTACCAGACACCTGAAATGAAAGAAAATCACCAGACTCAGTAACTTTAATCGGGCCGCCCCAAAAAGGATGTTGAGAGCCCTTTATAACATCATCATAAATTTCAGAAACATCAATTGGAAATACTAAATGCTCGTCAACATTAGATGGTGAAGAACACGACAGTAGGATTAAATAGCTACAAGCTACTAAAATCAAATATTTCATAGGTGACTTCATCTTCATTCAGGTTAATATAAAAAATATTTGTCTTCGGCAAATACAAGCCTTTTTCAGCAACAAAAGCCTTAAAAATGTTATACGTACTACCCGGATATACTACCTCTTCAAGTTTATTGAAGTCTTCATCCAGTACTATCACCGAAAATGGATTTTTTTGCGTGGATTTATGATCAATCAGCTCATTTGGGTCATATGCTCGTGCTATATGAGCAAACCTATAATATAAGTGCCGATATGAATCATAGATTAGCCTAGGATAATGTGTCTGCGAAATAGTCAAACGATTGGACTCTTCCTCACTCAAGGGATGGGTTGTTTTTTCAAAGCCCTTGGAAAGCACGCTTTTGCCCAAAATCGCTGATTTCAAGTTAAAATTCAAGTCATATACATATATTGAATCTGAAGCAAACCAAGAAATCACAAACTCTTTTGAATCATTTAAAGCCTTAGAATGAAAAGAAAATGAAAGAGGCATAGTCCTTCCTAAATAATCAGAAGGCATTTTCAAATGATTGACTTTTATAACTGAGTCTTTTTCGAGAAAGTAGATAAACTCTGCAATATGGCGCTCAGAAAATTTAGGATTACTTAAAGGATCCTCCATAGTTAATAAGGAAAAATACAATCTACCATTCAAATAGAATGTTGGAATAGTTGGCGTTGAAGAATGATTATGCAATTTATCCTGAGGGTTCTCAGACTCAATAATAGGTCGATGCAATGATATTACCGCACCATTTCTATCAAACAAACCAAATCGTGAAAGCAAATACGACGTAAAAACAAAAATGGAGTCCTGATTGTGAATAAGTAAGCCTTGTGTATTTAAAACTGGAAAAGGGCCTTCTTGCGGCACTTCAAACCTATTCTCAAGACTTCCATTTTTAAGATTGTAAGAATCTATTGAATAATTAACCTGATTTAATATAACCAGCTTCTCATTTCCATCCATTCTACCAATATCAAAATAGTTGAAATCGTAACTGGATTTGGAATCCATAGGTACTACAAGGCTATCTATCAGATATTTTCGACCCTCAATTGATTCAGAAAAATCATTGTTGCTTTTAGAACAAGAAGAAAGAAAAATAACAAAGAGCATCGGCAGGAAAATTATCCTCCCGATAGTTTTAAACTGGAACCACATAACCTCCCGAACAATTGGTTGGAGCACCTGCACAACCTCCCGTCGAAGTCGGTGAAAAACAAACTGAAAATACTGTCCCAGTGTCAAATTCGCAAACATAAACATTCGCTCCGCCTGAATTAGGAATGAGTTCACAAATTGGGTTTAGAAACATTCCACCTTCGCAAACTGGCTCTTCCACTATTGCATATGAACTTGAAATGAGTACAAATGCTAGCAGTAAAAAAACTGCTTTTAAAATTTTTGCTGTTTTCATTTTTTAAACCAGTTAAGTTGTTAGAGAATTTTGTTCATCTAAAGAACAACAAATACAAATTCAAATACTTAACAACTTTTTATAGGCAAAATCATAATAAATTTTCTGAAACCAGTTTACCTTCTCCTTCGCCATTAATTGAATTTGCTTAAAGAAGAATTCGATCAAAAATATTCAATAAATAAAAACCGCCTCTCTCAAGGCGGTTTTTATGAGCTATAGAACTTGATGATTATTTATACAACCCATTAAACAACATCTTAAACGTGCCATGAGACTGTGCTCTGAAGGTAATCTCCGGGCCAAAGGCATAGAATTTACCTTTCCCTATTTGAGCCTCAAAAGCCGTCACCCCATTTTTTAGGTAAGATTGTCCAAATGCCCACCCACTACGAAGTGGCTCCTCCTCACCAAACCAAGCTATAGGCTTCACTCCCTTATTCCCAGCATTTGGTGCCAGGTTGAATACTGGACTTCTATTGAACATAATGTAGGCAGATTCACCCATACCATAATTTATAGGAGCAGAATTATCCACATGCATTTCCAGCACGGAGCCTGGTACGTAATACTTTTCACCACTCAATGATCTAGCCTCACCATCAGCGCCTATTTCTACCAAAGCATCTTCTACTGGTAATCCAAAATGAAATGCCAGGTCAGTAGCAGAACCTACTGTGATTATTTCTCCTCCTTCTTCTACAAACTTCTTCAGCTGAGGCACAGACTCCTCCGCAGAGAAATTCCCCAACATCTCATGATACTTCTCATCGATTTCTTCAGGCTTCGGCAGCGATCTGGAAAAACCTCGTGAACCATAGCTAGGAATTCCACCGCTTATAAATAGCATGACGTCAAATTTATCTTTCAAATTCCCTTCATCAATCTCTTTGGCAAATACCAATTGATACTCAAAGTGAAACTGCTCGAGCATCCATCTCACCCAACCTGAAGGCATAGATCCGCCATAGTAATCGTATAGCGCAATTCTCGCAGGTTCTATCCGAGTGGCACCTTTGGGCATAGCTGCTGGAACTGGATACACTCCATATTCTTTAGCCGCTATTTCCAGCTCCTTCTTTCCTCCACTCACATAGAATGATCCAGTAGGCAGTCCATCCACCATGGCAGTTGTTCTATACACCTTCACTTTTGCTTTCAGCAAATCATTTACTGCCTTGAAGCTGTTGTTGTTTCTCACATCAAGTAAATAGCCGGAACCATTAGCCAGCGTTTTTGCAGGTGGAGACTGGATCTCGCCATAAGGAATACGCTCAAAAGGCCCCTCAAAGGCTTCATACAGTTTATCTACTTTTACGCCCATTTGCAAAGCCAAAGTCCAGCCTGCCGCATCATACGGACGAACGGGTGGTCCACCTGGATATAGGAAGTCATTCGGGTGATCCTGTGGCTCAAACATATCAAGTATATGTGGACGAAACGCCTGCGCAGTCTTCACGATAAAGGAATTAGCAGGGTATTTTTTCCCATTGACTGTAAAATCAGCGGTAGCTTTTTCCACCAAAATTCCTGACTTAATCAAGGCATTCATGAATTTCACCGCGGTAGGGAAATCAGGCTGATCTGCCGAAAGAATATAGCCGCGAGGATCTCTGTTGGCTGGGTTGTTATAAACAGAGTCGTAAAACTGCTCCGGGAATCTGGATCTGTTAGCGGATCCACTGTTACCCTTTTGAGAATCAGCATAGGCATCTTCCACAGCCTGAGCAAACTTTGGGTACATAGTTACATTATCCTGACTGCCTTTTTCGATAGATTTTCTTCCCATCAAATAGATATTCAACAACAACTCATCTCCATGACGCACAGCATGATTCAGAATCGCATAATTCAGCGAAACAGAATAGTCAATGGACTGCCGGAAATGCCAATCCTGAGGAGTCACCGGATAAGGTGTTCCATTGTTGGGGATCAGTCGCTCCGGTACCAAAGGGATTTTCATGGGTGTAGGATTGCCGATGATTTCAGTCAAGATCCCAATGATATTATGATAGTAAGGTGTGGTTCGTAATCCACCATTCCACCAGGTAGAAAAAACAGAACCATCCAGTCTAGTATAGCCTGGTCTGTCTTCCTGATTCATTCTATTGATCATGGCTGCACCTACCGCATCAAGACTGGTGATGATCAACGGATCAAAGACATGATTGAAAGGATCTCTATAGGGAGGGCCTGCTACGACTGTTCCTGCAGGGCCAGTTTGGTGGTGATTGTAGATGATTTGCGGAATCCACTCTACGTACTGCTGAAGAGACATATTAGTCGCTTCGCTCATATTATTCATGTAGAAGTCACGATTATTATCATGGCCCACATATTTCTGATAAAGTATTGGAATGTTTTGATTTCTCTTTTCCGGATCCTCATTTTTCATATACCAATCAGACATGATCTCCATTCCGTCTGGATTGGCATGGACGAGCAAAATGATCACGTTATCCAAGATTTTCAGCGTCTCGGCATCATCTCTCGAGGCAAGTTGATAGAGCGTTTCGATCAGCTGATGCGGGCCTACTACTTCATTTGCATGGAGACCACCATCGATCCACACGACAGGCTTACCTTCTACAGACAGTTTCTCTGCTTCTTCTCTGGTGATTTCAGCATGAGCCAGCTTTTGCGAGATTTCCTTGTATTGATCTAGCTTCGCAAAATTAGCCGGAGCAGTCACGATCATCATGGGCTGTGATCTACCATATTCAGTTTTACCGATTTCCATCATTCGAACCCGGTCGCTTGCTTCGGCTACCTTCTGGAAGTAAGCCTCTGTTTGTGTAAAATTGGCAAGCTTGTAATCATCACCAATGTCAAATCCAAAGTGGGATTTTGGAGTCGGAATGCTTTGGGCAAATACTCCTATGGAAAAGGATATCAGCAGAATAACTAGCGTAGTTTTTAATCTCATAGTGACTTGGGTTGGTTGAAAGAAAGGCTATTGAAAGTCTAAAATAGTATGAAAATGAAGGCATCTACCTGTGAGACTTCCCGATTTTTAGAAATTTTACAGGATCGGAAAAATTAAGCAATAAGCCTAACACTTCAAGGAATCAAGCTGCGGGCACACCTACCTGTCTTTATCCGGATTTGCCGAAGGGTTCAATATCATCTAAACTCCCAGTACGAAGTAGTGCACTACTGCGAGTAGGACGCTAGCCAGAATATTTCTCAATCTAGACAATCTTCGGAATCCAAGCTCAATCGCTTAGTCATCCATTCAAATTTTACTACTTTTGCTAGCAAATCCATTCCAAATCTTTCTCGAAATAAACCACTAACCATGTCCGAGGTTAAAATATTTGCAGGCACTAATAGCCAATCACTTGCAGAAAAGATCGCTAAAAACTACGGTAAAAAGCTAGGTGACCTTACGCTTTCTAAATTCAGTGACGGCGAACTATCGCCAAGTTTTGATGAATCCATCAGGGGGTGCACTGTTTTTCTGGTACAAAGCACCACCCCTCCAAGTGACAATCTATTAGAGCTTTGTCTGATGATAGATGCTGCAAAAAGGGCCAGTGCGTATAAGGTTTGCGCGGTAATCCCTTATTTTGGGTATGCTAGACAGGACCGAAAAGATAGACCAAGGGTATCTATCGCAGCCAAGGCTATCGCCAATATGATCACTTCAGCAGGTGCTGACAGAATTATGACCTGCGACCTTCATGCCGGACAAATTCAAGGTTTTTTCGATATCCCTTTGGATCATTTGAATGGATCAGCTATTTTTGTGCCCTATTTGAATTCGCTCAGGCTTCCAGATATGATTTTCGCAGCACCAGATGTGGGAGGAGTAGCTCGAGCTAGGTCTTATGCCAAGCATTTTGAAGTAGAAATGGTCGTCTGTGATAAGCACAGAAAAAGAGCCAACGAGATTGCTTCTATGCAAGTAATCGGGGATGTAGAGGGAAAAGATGTTATTCTCGTGGATGATCTAGTAGATACTGCCGGTACGCTTTGCAAAGCTGCGCAGATCGTCATGGAAAAAGGAGCTAATTCGGTAAGAGCCATTGCTACGCATGGTGTATTGTCAGGCAAAGCCTACGAAAACATCGAAAACTCAGTTTTGGAAGAATTAGTCATCACAGACACCATCACCCCAAAACAACAATCCTCAAAAATCAAAGTATTGACAGTTGCTGACCTATTCGCAAAGGCTATACACGCCGTGACGGGAAATACTTCTATCAGTTCTTTGTTTATCTAAGAACCAATTTTAAAAATATAATATGAAAACACTAGAGGTTATAGGGTTTAAAAGAGCAAATCTCGACAGTGCCAGTCTTTCTGAAGTGAGAGAATCAGGTAATGTTCCCTGTGTGGTTTACGGACCTGGTATCAAAGAGCAGATTCATTTCTACTCTCCAATCATCCTTTTCAGAGACTTAATTTACACTCCTGAAGTTCACTTAGTACAATTGAACATCGAAGGAACTTTGATTAAAGCTGTTCTAAAAGATGCACAGTTCCATCCAGTTAGTGAAATGCTATTGCATGCTGACTTTGTAGCTTATTCTGAAGATAAGCCTATCAAGTTTGAAATTCCTGTGAAAGTAGTAGGAAGCTCTCCAGGTATCGCTGTCGGTGGTAAACTTGAATTTAAAACAAGAGTATTGAAAGTAAAAGGTCTTGCAAATGACTTCCCTGACTTCATTACTGTTGATATTTCTAATCTAGAATTAGGAAAATCTTTCAAAGTAGAAGATCTATCAGTTGAAGGTTTTGAAATTCTTACTAGTCCAAATGTCTCCATCGTGACTATTGGTGTACCAAGAGCACTTAGAGGTAAAAAAGGCGCAGAAGATTAATTTCAAGCTTTTATTCATTCCAAATCCTGCCCTTTACCGGGCAGGATTTTTTTATTTTTAAGCCTCAAAGCGCCATCCAATTATGAAATACTTAATCATTGGCCTCGGAAACATAGGCCCTGAATACGAACTCACCAGACATAACATAGGATTTTTGACTCTGGACAGACTTGCTGACGCAAATAGCTGTACTTGGAAAAGTGATAGATTAGCTTTCAAAACAGAATTCAAACATAAGGGAAGAACTATCCATCTAATCAAACCTACCACCTACATGAATCTGAGTGGTAAGGCGATGAACTACTGGATGAAAGAACTTCAAGTAACCAAAGAAAACACTTTGGTAATCGTAGATGATGTCGCTATTCCTTTTGGAAAAATCCGCTTGAAACCCAAAGGCAGCGCAGCAGGACACAATGGGCTGAAAAACATAGAAGAACTCACCGGCGGACAAAACTATCCTAGGCTAAGAATCGGCATCGGTGATGATTTCCCGCAAGGAAGGCTAATTGAATATGTTCTCGGGAAATTCACTCAGGATGAGTTCGCAGAGTTACCTACAATAATGGACAAAGCGATAGCGATGGGCCTTAGTTTTTGCTCCGTAGGAATAGAGCGCACCATGAATCAATTCAATGATTGATCTCCTAAGATTTGGAAATACCCAAATCTAGATCTTTCTTTGCATCACTTCAGGCAACTGATTTATAAAGAAGAGGCGAGAGATTAGGCTCTATGACCCTCTGGCAACCATCCCGAAACGGAGAACGGTGCCAAATCCTACCCTACGCGGGAACTATAGATTGGCTTACTTCTCCAACAATCCCTTCTAGTTCATACACCGCTCCTGGGTTTGATTTTCTCAAATCTGCTTGATTAGTAATTGCTAAAATCTAAACTGATCAATACATGAGTAAGCATTTCGAAACGAATTCTGTACGAATCGCCCCTTCCAAATCCAATCAGCGAGAGCACTCCGCTCCTATTTACCTGACTTCCAGCTTCACGTTTGATTCTGCTGAAGAGGCTCGAGCTACGTTTGCAGATGAGATTCAGGGCAATATTTATTCTCGCTACGCCAATCCCAATTCCAGTGATTTGATAGAGAAGATCTGCGCTGCTGAGGGAACAGAGGATGGTTTTGCTACGGCTTCTGGAATGGCAGCTATGTTTGGAAGTATTGCAGCACTGCTTCAGCAAGGGGATCATGTATTAGCTGCTCGCTCGCTTTTCGGCTCTACGCACCAATTGTTGACCAGAGTATTTCCTAAATGGGGCATCACCTCAACTTATGGCGATATTTCAGATTACCTGAATTGGGAAAAGCTCGTAAAACCAAACACTAGAATGCTATTCATCGAAACTCCATCCAATCCAGGTCTGGAGATTATCGATCTAGAATGGGCAGGGAAATTCGCTGCTGCCCACAACCTTATTTTGGTGGTGGACAATTGCTTTGCCTCGCCCTATCTTCAGCAGCCAGCAAAATGGGGCGCACATATCGTGACGCATAGTGCCACCAAATATATCGATGGGCAAGGAAGAGTTTTGGGAGGTTTGATCCTCGGAAAAGCCGATTTGATGAAGGAAGTGCATTTTTTCGCCAGACACACAGGTCCAGCGATCTCTCCCTTCAATGCCTGGATTTTGGCAAAAAGCATGGAAACACTTGGCGTGAGAATGGATAGACACTGCAGCAATGCCTTGAAAGTAGCTGAGTACTTCGAAGGAAATTCAGAATTACTTGGGGTAAAATATCCCTTTCTGAAATCTCACCCGCAATACGAAATAGCCAAAAAACAAATGAGTCAGGGTGGCGGAGTAATTACCCTGGATCTTAAAGGAGGAGTACAACGCGCTCAGCGATTCATCGATCAGCTGGAGATGATTTCCATTACGGCTAACCTTGGCGATAGCCGAAGCATCATCACACATCCAGCTTCCACTACGCACAGCAAACTATCTGCTGATGAACGAGCACAAGTAGGGATTTCAGATGGTTTGGTTCGATTGTCGGTGGGATTGGAGCATTATGAAGACATTATTCTGGATGTGGAAAGAGCGATTGAGAGTTCGAAATGAGTGAATAATTGAGAGTGCTCAGTTTTCAGTCTCAGCGATCAGTTTGTAGCCTTGGTAGATTTCATATTCAAACTTGGGCGAAATTAATTTTTGTGACTACTCTCACTTTCGCAAACCATTGTGCTTTCATGGCTAGAAAGCTCTAATTAAAAATGCCCCTTCGAGATTCTCATCCGTTAGGGGCATTTACACTTTAACCAAAAAATATACTTTACCATGTGGTATGTTTCAGGATTGGGAATGCTCTGATGATGTCACTTAAACTAATTTGACCCAATAATCGCCCATCCTTCATCACGGGGAACCTCCGGATTTTATGTTCCAAAAATTGAGATGCTGCATCGAAAATTGATAAATCGGGCGACAGAGTCATCACCTCTCTTGACATATGCTCGCTTACTTTTGCAGGGAATTTTGGCGTATTGGTGTATTTCCCCTTAATAATTTCTTTCAGACAATCTACCTCAGATATAATCCCAACCAATGCTCCAGATGCATCAATTACAGGGCCTCCAGAGATTTTCTTTTTAGTGAGAATTTCCATCACCTGATCGATCGTATCGTCTGGTTTGAATGTGATCAAAGAAGTGGTCATGTACTCTTTGACAAGAATTTGTGGAATCGGGGCTTTTTTGGGCTCGGCCATCTTAACCCCTTGAAAACTTTTTACCATAGTTTAAAAATTAAGAGTGAACGAATAACTTACCGAAATTATCCCAACATAGCAAATTAAAAACTAGATATAGATCAAATTAAGAGCTATAATTCTACTAAATCTAGAATCTCAAAATTTTACCTACTCGTGTTTTCTAGAAAAATAATTGGCCGCCATGGCCTATCTGCGGCCCGATATAAATATTCGAAATCAAAAGCTCCTAAGAAAACATCTACATCTCCATCCTTATCGATATCTCCAGCAGTGAGCGTCATCCAGCTCTCCTCGAAATTTTGTTCCATTACAAATGGCTCAAATCCTCCAGCAGTATCCTGTCTGAAGTAAAGTAAATCCTGCTTTGGCGCTTGAGATGATTCCGGATAAAAGGACATCACGAATAAATCTAAGTCCCCATCTCCATCAAAATCAGCAAGCTCCAGACTACTCGCACCATAAATCGGGTAAAACCAGGATTCACTGAATTGATTTTGTCCATCATTGAGATAAACTCTCACGCCATGGAAATATTTGGGGATAATTGATAAGTCGGCATTATCGCCGTTGACCACAATCAGATCCTTGTGACCATCCTTATTTACGTCCTCATATCTGAAGTCACTCGACCCAAAAACTGGATTAAAGGAAAGTAGCAGCTTCTCTTGAAAAAGGCCGCCTCCTTGATTGATCCAAGCATAAACACCTTCTCTGGCTTGAGTCATTAGACCCAATACATCCATATCTCCATCTGAATCGAAATCCACCGCCAAGGCTCTTCTAGCACCAGGTTCTGCCCTCAAAACCACTTCTTTTGCCTCAGTCCCACCCGTAAGATAGAGGCTCATTTTCCCTACGTGATCACCAAACTGAGACACCACTCGATCCAATCTCCCGTCTCCGTTCCAATCTTCCACGGCTAAGCTCACGGGCCTGATTAACTCATCCAGTAGCACCTCACTGCGCCAACTCTCCCCCTGCAGACTAAATCTAGACAAGACACCTACACTATCATTAGTAGGATCCATTTTTTCCATCGTAAGCATTTCAACACTCTTGTCGTCATGCCAGTAAATATCCACCGGTGCGGTCTCGGTGAGGATGGAATCTCTCACCTGAAAGCCATTTTTAGAATCTAAAATAAACACTCGATTCAAGCGATCGCCTACCCACAGTGTTCCAGATTCTGCATGCACCCGGACCATGGTGGTCAGGTTAGACTTGATAGTTTGAAAGGTAGGTTGCGACACGGTAAACCCAGGTATCCCTATTTCAGGCACTGCTTTTTCAGCCTGTGGCAAAGGAGTTTCTGGCGCATTTTCTTGATAGTACGCTAGGATTTTCTGCCAATCATCGATTTTTATTAACGGCACTTCAGAATACACTCCCCGGGGAACATCCATATCCGCTGGCAAAGGCTTACCAAAATCCTCCGGCAATAAAAGTCCTAAGCGCTTACGCATGTCAGGAAGCACATGTTCTACCCAAGTCTTCGTATCCAAAACTTCAGGCTCAGGCTTCAAATGACAGGAACCACAATAGGCTTCTGCCAGTTGCTTTCCATCCAATTTCAAATTCATGCTGGCCAAATGCTCCAATGAAGGTGGCGGCTGCTTACGCTCTGAAATCGGCCCGCAGGAAATCGCAAGAAGTGCAAAAGCAATGACAATCAGACTTTTCAATTTCATTCTGCCGTTACCTTCAAAAATTGTTTGACTGTTTCCTGATTTATCCTAAGGTGATGTGTGAAGGATTTAGGTTCATCAGAAAAAGACACATTTGGGTTGAAATAATAATTAGATGAAGCCTTCCAGGTCTTACAGGATGCATGAACTTCTTTCAAATAACCAGTTTTCCTCAACTCAGAAACATGCTCGGGACGAGTACCTCCACCAGGCATAATGCTAATTCTATCTTGCCCTTTTTCCATTAGTTCTTTTACCATCACTAACCCTTCGGAGACTGAATTTCTGCCTCCTGAAGTCAAAATACGATCAAAACCACAGGAAATAATTTTCTCAAGAGAATCAAAATAATCCGCTGAAACATCAAATGCACGATGAAAAGTACACGGCTTGCCTGAGGCTGTGCGCAAAAGTGATTGGCAGGAATCTGTATCTACAAAACCCTGATTATCCAGCACTCCAAACACAAAGCCATCCGCCCCTAACTCGCCTAGCAATTCTATATCTCGCTTCATGACCATCAATTCTTTCTGGGAATAATGAAAATCACCTCCTCTAGGTCGGATCATCACAAAAACGGGGATGTCAATTTCAGTCTTCAGAAATCTCAGCAATCCTGCGCTAGGGGTTTCTCCACCCTCGGGAAAATTAGCGCAAAGTTCCAAGCGATCTACACCATAGGCAGCAGCTTCGAGTGCTGCCTCCACATTGAAAACAGGAGATTCTAAGATTATTTTACTCATCCTTTTTTGAAATGCGAGCCCGAATCAATCAACTGATTATTTTGAAGTGTTGCTTGCGCAAAGTTAAACCCTGGATGAACAGCAAACGCGCCTACTTCTCCGTCTTTGTTCATCGCAAGGAAACCTGCTTGAATAGCATTGATGTCCTTGCTGTTCTTGGCGATCAGTCGTCTCACCGCTTCCTCACAGGCTTCCTGCGGCGTGCGCCCCTGACGCATCAATTCTACAATTAAAAAACTGGCGCAAATCCTGATAATCGACTCTCCCAGACCCGTTGCAGTCGCAGCTCCCACTTCATTGTCCACAAATAGACCTGCACCAATGATCGGACTATCGCCTACTCTGCCATGCATTTTATAGGATAGGCCGCTAGTCGTGCAGCTGCCAGCCATGTTTCCATTGGCGTCCATCCCGATCATTCCAATTGTGTCGTGATTTTCAATATTGATAATCGGTTTATACTGACTAGTTTCTTTCCACTTCAAATAAGCTTTCTCTGCCGCAGGGCTTAGCTCCTCTTTTTCTATTGGAAAACCTTCTGCTATCGCCAATTGCTTTGCCCCTTCACCCACAATCATCACGTGCGGCGTCTTTTCCATCACTACTCTAGCCAAAGAAATAGGATGCTTCACCTGCCGGACGAAAGCCACAGCGCCACATGCACCATCTCCAGTCATGATGGATGCATCAAGGGTAGTGATTCCCTCCCGATCCGGCAACCCCTGCAAACCAACAGACAAATTACTCAAATCAAGTTCGGTGTCTTTCACGCCCGCTTCCACCGCATCAATGATACTCCCACCGGATTTCAACATTTCCACCGCGGCGGTATTAGCTGGCAAACCATGATTCCAAGTTGATAGAATTAATGGTTTTTCTCCTTTGAAAAGTATTGGTGTTTTTGCTTCGGCAATGGTGGATACTCCGGGTATAAATAAAGCAGAGCCCATCAGGGATTGCTTGATAAATTTTCTTCTTTGTGACATTAGGCTTAATTTAGAATCAGGTCTCAAATTATCAAAAATGACTCTATTTCGGCCTACCATCCTTCATTTCCTTTTAATAATCACTATATGAAACCCTATTTACTCGCAGAATCAAACTGGAAAACACTTGAAACCCATCGCTTTGACCTGGCAGTTTTGCCATGGGGAGCGACTGAAGCGCACAACTATCACATGCCTTATGGGACGGATGTATTTGAAGCGGACGCAGTGGCCAGTGAAGCTGGGAGAAAAGCTTGGGAAAAAGGCGCCAATGTGACTATCATGCCGACGATTCCTTTTGGGGTTAATACTGGACAGTCGGATATTTACCTGGACATCAATCTGAATCCAAGTACGCAACTACTGATCCTGAAAGACATCATCACCGTGCTTGATCGACAAGGGACTAAGAAACTTTTGATTGTAAATAGTCACGGTGGTAACGACTTCAAAACCATGCTTAGAGAACTGGGCCTGCAGTTTCCAGAGATGATGCTTTTTACTTGCAACTGGTTTCAAGCGTTGGATAAGAGTAAGTATTTCGAGGAAGCGGGAGATCACGCTGATGAAATGGAGACTTCCATCATCATGCATCTTCATCCCGAGTTGCTTTTGCCGCTGGAGGAAGCAGGAGATGGGTCTGAAAAAAAATCATCCATCAAAGGAATTCAGGAGAAATGGGCGTGGGCTGAGCGCAAATGGTCTGAAGTAACTTCTGACACCGGAATCGGAAATCCGAAAAAATCCACAGCAGACAAAGGAAAAAAGTATTTGGAAGATGTCACGGACAAAGTTGCCCAGTTGATGGTGGATATCTGCGAGGCCAAGCCTGGTGAAATGTATAAGTAATACTGAGACAGTTAATTCCCTACAGATTTTCGAAGATTAAAGACGCAGATTTCTCATCCCACTTGCACTGCATACTGAGTGAAAATCTGCGTTTTTTTTAGTCAAAATCTGCAAGAAATATCCTTAGGCATCAATCCAAGACCTCCATGTCAACATCCTTCCTATTGCCTTTATAATCTTGCAACTGAATCGCTTTCACTCCAGGTGGAAGCGTGATTTGTCTGCCTGATTGAGACAGAAAGCCAGATCCAAGGCTAGTTTCGATGCGCTGTTTTTGGCCATTTTCCAACTCTAAGATCACGGCCATGACATCCTGCCCGGGTGTGATAGACCTGCCTACTGCTTTATTATTTTGCTCAAAGGCCAAGAGTTTACCTCGATTTTGCGAAGCGACTAGCAGGTGATCTCCCTGAGCAGAAACAATTTTCACCAGCGCTTTTCCATCTCCTGGTACTACAAATCCACTTTCCTGAGAACTCATCGGTACGAATCCGCCTTTTCCATCCCCCAATAAAACCAATCCTAAAGAAGCATCTAAGCGACCGACGAAAATCTCATTACCATAATCATTGCCTATCATCACTACATCTGGATAACCATCGCCATTTACATCGTCTGTCACCAGCCCGTTGACTGGAGCGATTTGAGCTAGTGAAGGTAGCCGCTTCAGGTCAAATCTTCCATTGCCTAAATTTTCTATATAGGCAGTTTTGTCATAATTACCGGTGAGAATTAGTGCGTCTTTTCTTTCTTCTTCTGAAAAAAGGCTAGCCTCATCACTCAGTGCATAAAGCTTGTAACGTGAAAATTTCCTTCTGAAAAGCGTACTTTGACCGTACAAATCTCCCCAGAAATGGCTAGGAAACGAGTTGTAATTTCCCTCTCGATCTTTGTAATAAGCAAAAGTAACAGGATCTACACTCCCATTGTTGTCAAAATCCTTGGCATAAATTCTCAACGGCCGATCCGAAGTCGGATGATGTGAATTGTTTTCTCCCAGATTCCCAACTACAAAATCTGTATCGCCATCTCGGTCAAAATCCCCTGCGGTGATGGAGTTCCACCAACCCAAATAATTCTCAAGGCCTGTATTCTCCAGTTTGATGAGCTGTTTACCACTGTTTTGAAAAACCGTTATCTGCATCAATTCTCCTACTACTACCAAGTCAATCAATCCGTCACTATCCACATCGGACCAAATGGCATCGGTCACCATGCCTACTTTTCGAAGATCAGGAGCCACTTCATCCGTGACATCCTGTAGCTGACCGTTAGTATTTCGAAGCAAATAACTTTTCTCAGGAAATGGGTATTGACCCACTGGAGACCTGCCACCTACAAACAAATCCATCAATCCATCTCCATCGAAGTCAGCACCGCGCACCGTGGAACCACTGGCTTTCACAGTGGAAAAACTCTCATCCAAAGTAAAGTGTCCAGAGCCATTATTCAGAAACAAGCGATCAGTGTACTCAATAGATCCAGCCGTAAACTCATTGCTTCCTCCTACGAGATACAAGTCCAAATCTCCGTCGTTCTCAAGATCAAAAAGAAGGATACCCGACTCTTCGAAGGATTTTCCGCCATCTGCAAAAAGCTCTTTGGAAGAGAATCTCCCATCCCTGTCCTGAAAAAATAGCTGCGGTGAAAAGCCTGATGATGATCCCACCACCAAATCCTCCAGTCCATCACCATTTAAATCCCCTGCCGCCAAACTAGGGCCGTATTGACTCAGTTTGTGCGGAATGGTGCGCTGCAGGTAGTAATCAATTTTATCCAACTCCTGGTGGCTGTAATTCAAGCCTTTGGCTGTAGAGACTTCTTGGAAAAGTGAATTTTGAGTTTCTGAGGTAAGTATTGCCAGGGTATTTTGTCCGATGGAAGCTTCAGAATAAGAAACTTTTAGCAGCTGATTGGTGGCCACATTTGTTAGGATATTTTCCTTTCCATCAGGCCATAGCACTTGGACCTTTGAAAGTTCAGCAACATTCCCCACACCAAAATGCATCACCTCATCTAAGGAAGACATGTAGCCTCTCACCACTTGTTGCTCTTGGTAAGATTGGCTCCCGTCCGGCAATGTCAGCAACACTTTTGCTCCTAATCCCTGGGGATTAAGTTTTGTACCTTGCAGCTGAATTCGAATATAATTATTGTTTTGCTTTGCGTTTTTTAGGGTGTTTTCAAAAATAAACGCTGGGTCATTGATGTTATTTACTACATAATCTAAGTCTCCATCTGCATCCAAATCTACAAATGCAGCACCGTTAGAGAAGGAAGGTTTGTCCAATCCCCATTCCTTTCCCTTATCTGTAAAAGTCATATCCCCATTGTTCTGAAAAGCATAATTTGGGATTTTCACTATCGGAATAGAATCTAAAAGTTGACGAATACTGGCCAAACTTCCCACATCAGCCCTATAATTGGCAAAATCTTTATCTGTGATATCCCTAGGAAAGCCATTGGTAACTAATAAATCTCTATGTCCATCATTGTCCACATCAGCGAATAGAGGTGCCCAGCTCCAGTCAGTTTGGTAAACACCTGCAAACATCCCTATCTCACTGAATGGAAGATCAGCTCCATTATTCATATGAAGCATGTTTCTCACATACTGATATTCATAACCCCACTGTTCATTGCTGATATAGACTTGATAGGAGTTATTACCAATCGTAGTTTTTTTCCTATAATTATCTTCACCCAGCATATCTAGTGTGATGATATCAGGCTTTGTGTCGTTGTTGAAATCAGAAATATCGGCTCCCATTGAGAACTGGCTCTGATGTCTAAGAATCTCTTTGGATTGGTTGGTAAAAGTGCCATCCTGATTGTTGATATAAAGGATGTCATTGGTGACGTAGTCGTTGCTGACATGAATATCTGGCCAGCCGTCGTTGTTTAGATCAGAGACCAAAACTCCCAAACCAAATCCCTCTATAGTGATTCCTGCTTCAATCGTCACATTCGTGAATGTACCATCCCCGTTATTTCGATAAAAAGAATCGTTATTAATCGAAGATCCATCCGTGATTTTTTCTCGGTAATTGGACGGTACACTTGCCTTTTGCTCATTATTGAGGACATACAAATCCAAGTCGCCATCTAGATCATAATCCAAAAAAGCAGCCCACATGGAGTTGCCAGGGTCGGCAATTCCGTATTCAGCGGCCATTTCAGTGAAGGTAATCATACCGTTGGCGTCTTTACCTTGGTTTACAAAAAGCAGGTTGTTTCGTTCTCCCGACCCTAACTTCATAGCCGACGCAACGTAGATATCCATCCATCCATCACTGTTGATATCCACTACGACCGAGCCCGTACACCACTGATTTGCTGCCGACACGGCAGCAGTCTCTGTCACATCTTCAAACTCAAACCCACCTAAGTTCAGGTACAGTTTATTAGACACCTGATTCCCTGTGAAAAATAAATCTGGCAATCCATTATTATCAAAATCTGCGACTGCCAATCCGGCACCATTGAAAATATACTCATCAGTAAGAATGTTGAAGGAATCTGACTCTACGAGCGTATTGCTAAAGTCAATTCCGGTATGACTGGCAGGGAGTAATTCAAATAAGGTTGACTCTTTTTTGCAAGAAGTAAAAGCCAATAGTACTAAAACCAATTGGGTGTAATAGGTGAACTTCATAGGGTGTAGAAAGGGTGTTTGAGTAGCGTTGAAATTACCAATTTTGGGGTGCTAAGAGAAGGAAAAAAGTAGATTTCTGAGGGCAAATAAAAAAAGGGAGACATAACGCCTCCCTTCTTAACTAGTCAAACCAAACTGATTAGAAACCAGGGTTTTGGATAAGGATATCTGGTCCTACAAGGTCAATTTGATCTTGTGGTATTGGAACCAATTTATATTTTTCTGTGAATTTAGCACTACCTAGCGCTGCGATAAGGATAGAACCATCCAGCGCAAAGTAAGCGTCCATTTCAGCCTGAACAGTATCCCATCTAACTAAATCATAGAATCTATGTCCTTCCATACCAAGCTCTAGTTTTCTTTCGAAACGTACCGCGTCTCTAGCTAGAGCTTTGTCCGTCCATGGAGCATTGTAAAGTTCTATCTTATAATTAGCGGCATCAACACCAGCATCATTTTTCACATTGGAATTCTTAGCACGTGTTCTGACTCTATTCACATATTCACGGGCTTTTTCCAAACTTCCAATTTCAACTTCTACCTCAGCTGCCATCAAGAGAACATCAGCAAAACGGATCATCATGAAGTTCATACCAGTGTAACCAGCAGTCCAGCTAGATCCATCTTGGAAGCTTCCGATCTCAGCTTTTTCATAGATGTATTTTTTAGGAGCATAAGGACCACCATTCGGCTGATTTCTAATCCAAGCAGCTCCTGGGTGTTTACCCCAATCAAGGTATGGCAAATCTCTTCTACCTACTGTATGATCCAATCTTGGATCCAAATTCCCAGCATCAGGTACAAACGGTGCGTCACTACCAATATTCTGATCGTTTTTAACTCTGTTAGGAGCAGCATTGTAAGAACCATCTAATAAAGGAAGACCATTCGCATTCGTTCTGAAAGAGTTTACAAACGTGAAGCTTGGCTGGAAGAATCCACAGCAGCCTGCTGGACCACCGTTGTAAGGAAAGTTCAAGTCAAACTCAGGGTTGGCATTATTCACAGATCCTGTATTGGCAGCTGCTTGATAAACCCACACTGATTCTTTGTGGTTGTCGTTTTCTCCTCTAAACATTTCCCCATAATTCTCAACCAAGTCATATTTATCACCTCTGCTGGTTACACCATTTGCGATCACATCATCAAACAGAGTTTTAGCTTCAGGATACTTCTTTTGATAAAGGTAAACTTTAGCCAAAAGTGCTTTAGCTCCCCAAGAATTAATTCTACCTACCTGTGAAGGTACTGCGGGAAGATTAGCTGCAGCGAACTGTAAATCAGCCTCAATGAAAGGATATAAATCTTGATTATTACTGATTTCCTCTAATCCTGATCCGTAATCTACCGTCTCATCAACATATGGAGTATTTCCATAGTCTCTTTTCAATTCGAAATAATAATGTGCTCTTAAGAATCTCGCTTGTGCGGAAATTCTTGCAACATCTGCATCAGTTACATCTGGCCCTTTAGAAGCCATTAGCCTGAGCACATTGTTAGATCTTGCAATTCCTTCATAAGCTACGTTCCATTTTGAACCCACTTCTCCTGATGCAGCATTGATTTCAAATCGCTGAATAGGGTTGATCGTACTAAAATCACCTGGATCTGTACCTTTATTGGCATCACCACCTCTGATACTTCCCCACACCCAGTTAGAAGGTGAGCCCAATCTATTTGCTCTACCGTTCACTTGTGAATAAGCCGCAATCAATGAGGCTTCAAGGCCAGCTAATGTGCTCAGTTGAGCCTCCGAAAGTGCACCAGTAGCTGGGACTTCAAGGAAACTATCGCTACAGCCCACTCCCACCATCAACAGTGCTGATGACAATAGGGCTCCGACTTTTAATTTATAATTCTTCATGTTTTTATAATCAATTATAGTGTCTATAACTCGATTTATCTATTAAACTATACTTAGAAGCTAAGGTTTACGCCAAAAGTATAACCGCGAGTAACAGGGTAGTTACCTACATCAATCCCGAATGTAGTATCCGCATTGCCACCGACAGCAGGATCTAATCCTTCATATCCTGTGATGGTGAATAAGTTATTTGCAGCTGCAAATACTCTAAGTCTTTCTAATCTCCACTTCTCTAGCAAGCTAGGTGGTAAGGAGTAACCTAGTGTTATGTTCTGCAATCTCAGGTAAGATCCATTTTCTACATAGAATGAGTTTGCCACATCAGACGTAGAGAAGTTTGCAGTTTTCTCTACAATAGGAATCTTAGCATCAAGATTTTGTGGAGTCCAGGCATCCTTCAAACGCTCAGAAATCGCAGCTCCTTCAAATGTTTGATAGAAATCTGTAAACCATCTGGACTGGTTGAAAATTTCGTTACCAAGTGAAGTATAAAGGTAAACTGACAAGTCTAGCCCTTTGTAACCCACAGTGAAGTTAACCCCACCAGTGAAATCAGGTACCGGACTACCAATGAAAGTCCTATCGTCAGGAGTGATTTGACCGTCTGGTTGGCCAGTCAAGTTACCGTCGGCATCTCTTCCTTGAATATCAGCAAACTTGAATCGACCTGGTGCAGCTCCTACTTGATCAGCATGATTGGCAACATCTTCAGCAGAACTGAAAAGGCCTTCTACTTGATAACCGAAGAAAGAAGATAGCGACTGACCTACTTGGTTTCGGATAGGCTGAATACCTCTAAAGCTTGGGTTGATGGATGTAATGATATCCAAACCTGGTGCTAGAGCTACAATCTCATTGTTCAGCGTAGATGCTGTGACGGTCAAGTCATAGGTGAAATCACTAGAAAGGTTACCTTTAATCCCTACTAAGAGGTCTATACCTGCATTTTTCATTTGTCCGATATTTACAAACGGAGGAGTAGCATTACTACCTGCAGTCTGTGGAATAGGAAGTTGGAAAAGGAGGTCCTTCGTATCTTTCTGCCATAAGTCGAAGATCACATCTAATCTACCATTGAAGAAGGTACCATCAAAACCGACATTCTTGGTTTCAGCTGTTTCCCACTGCGTATTTGGGTTACCAATACTTGATCTTCTGAAGCCAATTACTGCTGAAGAGTTTGATCCGTTCACATCGTAAGAAGATGCACCGACATTACCGGCAAAAAGAGAGTATTGGTTAGTAGCAGGTACTGGGTTAGAATTACCCATTTGTCCCCATCCACCTCGGATCTTCAATTCATCTATCCAAGTTGCTCCAGACATAAAGCTTTCTGAGGACATTCTCCAAGCTCCTGAGAAGGCTGGGAAGACACCGTATCTAGAGTTTTCTCCGAAAACAGAAGATCCATCTCGTCTAATTACAGCACTGAAAAGATACTTGTCGTTGTAGGTATAGTTTAACCTTCCAAAGTAAGAAGCGAAATTCACACCTTTAAATTGAGAGGAATTTACTTGTCTAGTAGATACTGGTAGATTAGAGATGGTGATAAAATCAGGATCCTGGGAAAAAGGGTTCTGACCACTTGCACTCATATTTCTTCCTGCACCAGTATTCAATGCTTCTTGACCTAAAAGTACGTCAAATGAATGCTTGTCGAATTGCTTTTTCCAGCTAAGTGTATTGGTAAACACCCAACCAAAAACAAACCCAGAACCTTCTCCATACCCGAAAGCGGAGTTGTTTTCAGAGTTTTCATACTGTAGCCTTGAGTAATCCCAGAAGTAGTAATTATTGTATTGCCCACCGATAGAAGTTCTGAATTTCAGATTGTCGATAATGTCTAATTCAGCATATACGTTACCAAAAATATTGGCATTAAAGTTTCTATTATTTACTATACCATCACGGTTAGCTATTGGGTTTCTTGGGTTGTTAAAGCCTTTGGCAGCAGTTCCTGCATATCCACCGAACTCATCATAAATAGGTATAATTGACGGCATACGGAATGCTTGCAAAATATCATTTTCATTGACAGAAACCCCCTGACCTCCGGTTCCACCATCCTGACCTAATACCTGACGGTAAGTCGCTTGGAAGTTTTCACCAATTCTTAACTTCTTGGTTACGTCAAATTCAGAGTTTGCACGAAATGAAATTCTTTTGAAATCATTGTTCAAAACTATACCTGCCTGATCCTGATACCCAAGTCCTATAAAGAACCTGCTAGTTTCTGATCCGCCATTCAACCCAATGGAATGTCTGTTCAAAGGTGCATTTCTAGTAAGTGCATCATACCAATCCGTTCCTTCTCCAGTAGCAGCTCTCACTACCTGGTAAACTCCACCTTTTGTTCTGTCCACATTATACTTCTCTCTTTCTGCAGCCAACTGAGCCTCTGAAAACGGACCAGCTACACCTGATGCACCACCCACATTAATATAATAAGGTAATACTGGAGTGTTACCAGTACCAAACTGTGGATGCTCATACTTTGGAGCTCTTCCATCTTGTGCTGCCTGGTTAGTCTCAGCTAGCCAAGTATAGGTAGCGAAATCCTGAGGATTCATCATATCTAGACCTTCTCCAGGAGTAGTAACCCCGAACATGCCGTTATAATCAACTCTCAATTTCTGATCACCTCTTCGCCCTCTTTTAGTGGTATAAATGATTACACCATTTGATGCTCTAGCACCATAGATAGAAGCTGCTGCTGCATCCTTTAATACCGTGGTTGATTCGATATCATCTGGGTTCAAGAAATCTGTAGATCCTACTGGAACACCATCCACGATATACAACGGCTGATTTCCACCGAAGGAACCAAAACCACGTACACGAATAATAGAAGTAGTACCTGGCTGACCGTTGGTAATTACCGTAACACCTGATACACGACCCTGAAGAGCCTGCTCTACGTTACCTGTTGGTATCACCGTCAAATCTTTCGGGTCAACTGTTGCAATTGCACCTGTCGTCTCTCTTCTGCTATCAATGGTATATCCTGTCACAACCATCTCTGTAAGGGTCGTTTCGTCAGGGCTTAATTTCACATCTACTATACTTCTATTCCCTACAGGTTGCTCCAAAGGAGTATATCCTATAAATGAGAATACAAGAACCGCTTGATCATTAGGTATAGTAAGGGAATACTTCCCGTCTATATCGGTAGCTACACCCGTAGTCGTTCCTTTTACCAGTACGGATACACCGGGAAGGCCAGTATCATATTCGTCTAGTACAGTACCAGTGACAGTTCGCTGCGCAAAGGCAGTAGCACTGGTTAGGACTAAGAGCAATAAAATCGCACTTAGATTTTTGTAAATATTTTTCATAAACATAGATAGATTGGGTAACAAGAATAATTTCAAAAACTTGTCTTTAATTAGGTTATCGCAAACGATTGCGATAGGACTCAAAATAATAGCAATAGATTGTTTCCAGATTAGGAGGGACTATTGCGACTATACCATGGCTTTTTATAAACCAGCTAATTGAAAAACCTTTAGGTTTGAGAGCATCTGTAAGCGATGCTGTACGGAGAGGGCATACTTCTTCTAAGTAGAATAGGTCATAGGCAGATATTTTGGGTTACAAAAATTGTATTTATGTCTCAATGTTAAAGATTCTAAAACAATTATCAAATTCAAATCCTAAAATAATATTTGGAAAAAATTAGGCTAGCCGCACTAAACCCAACACGTCTTCCCTGATAACCTTCGTATAAAAGCGATAGAGGGATTTTTTCAGAATTCCTTTAAAAGTACAATTTACCCCTTTAATTAAGTCAAAAAATTAAGGCCTAAAGAGTATAATACTAGTTTTCGACTCCGGTAGAACTGGTCCTGAAAATCTGAAAAAATCCTTCCTGTTCACGAATTTCTTGAAAAATCGGATCTACTAAAGCTTTTTGATAAATTAATTCACTTGCATGAATGGCTTTGTCCAACTGTAATAAAGCAACCTCCACTTGGGCACTTTCCGCAGCGACCATAGCTAGGCCATAAAATCCGTAACCATAATTTCTCCCAGCCATCACCGACTCTTCAAAAGACAAGCTGGCATTTACTAAATCCCCTGACAGAAAATATGCAAGCCCCTTATTAAAAAAATCCTTAGCCTCAGAATACGGGTAATCAAAACGCAGAGTCGCAAGTTTGTAGTCTCCTCTCATAATATCCAATGCTCCTCGTAAACTTTCGTTGGATTTCAAGAAATCCTGGTTTCTCGTAAGAACTGATGCATCAGAAAGTTTCTTATATGCTCCCCAGGTATCGCCCTGAAGAACCATAATTTGACCCTGATTATGAAGCACATAGGGATCAGTATCAATTTTTGATGCTTGATAAAGCAGGGCATTTGCTTCTTGCCATAAGGTGTCCTTAGTAGCTTGATCTAAGGTGCGCTGTGCGAGTCGCATCTTTACTACTGCCAAATTATTGTAAGGAATCACAGACCGAAAGAGCTCAGTCATCTTACTGTAGATTCTTGCTTTGTCTTCCAGTCGTGGCGTCACTTCTCCTGCTATAGCCCAATCAGCGAGGTCAAGCTCAGAAATTGAGGTATTTTCATCTAACGCCTTCTGCAGCAGAGCGGCTTGCGCTTGATCTAATCCTGGAAGTGGCTTAGCTACTATTTCAATTCTAGCAGCTCTCAGACCTGGGAATAAATCATTGGCAACTTGGTTGAAGCCGGGGATTTTACGTAAGGCTTTTGACTGGTTCTCATAGTCAGATCCATCTAGCAAAACCGCATAATATTGGTCTTTCCGTTGGGTAGAAATCTTCTCATAGCCTCGAAGCTGTAGCCTAAAATCGAACCAATCGTTCCATCGTGATTTTATTTCCAGCAGGCTGTCTCGGACTGAAATATTGGATTCCGCGAGCAGCTTCCTCACAGCCTCTGCTCTATCCATGCCGAGCTTACTGCTCCGCCCCTCTGTACTTTCAGGAGATTGAGTACCAATGATTCTAAATGACACCACTGATGAGTTTTCAGTCAAAAACTCTTTGATGTCGGCAATCACCTGAGTATTGGCGGTATTCTTTTTTATGGCAGAAGACCCAGCGTCAAATTTAATCAGAAATTCCTTGGACCTAGAAAGGTCCACGTCCATCGCTCCAGTAGGAATGAAGAGTCCTACCTGAGGGATAGGCTCATCGGGATTTACCCTTCCAATTTTAGCTAGTAGAGGTGTAGTGATCACTCCTCTGGCGAGTATCTTCTTTTGAAAAGCAACTGGCTGCGCCTTTTTCCCCTGAAAAAACTGAACTTCTAGAAACGCACCTTCCATCCAAGGTTCATAAGGCAACACAACTGATTTAGTATAAGAATAATCAGCTACCCCCTTGACCAATTCTATATCCCCAAAAAACAAAGAGTTCTCTGAAGATTTAAATAGCAATTTGATTTCTGGGTTACGCGGACTAAGAGCCGACTCGATGGGAATTGTGCCTGTCACTTCAAACCGAACTGAATCTCTTAGAAACTCAAGCTTTCCCGGAGTGACTTTTGCATCCTTCAAAAAATCGGTTTCGGGCACCATTATTGAACTGCCTAGAAGAGGCAATACTAGGAGTAAAAGCAAGATTGATTTTCCTTTAAACAATTGGTACAACATTCTTATTTATTAATTCACAAGACTTTTTTCTAAATTTACCGCAACGAACACACCTAACACCATGGAAAAGCTGAAAATATTTTTTGAGGAAAGGGCTTTTGGAGTTTGCTCAAGATTGGGTGAAAAACTCAATTTCCCGATTGACAGCATTCGCTTATTCTTTATATATGCGTCCTTCGTCACCATGGGTTCGCCTGTTATTCTTTATGTAAGCATGGCTATGACCATGAAGATTAGAAAGTTTTTTAGAAAAAAGAACAATCCTGTCCTTTTTGATTAAAGCTTCTCAAAGCTCTTTATACCCTGCACCTTCCATTTCCAAAAGATAAGGTTAACCTTCCCACTTCTTCTTACTTCTTTCCTTCCTTCAGATTTTGGTTGGAATTTCTCAATGGAGTTTTTATTCGATTTAAAATCTCGATAACCATCTTTCACGGCCTTCGAAAACTCCTTCTTCCCCTGACTAGCAAAACTTAAAGCTGCCAACTGTTCCAAAATGAATTTGACGGCAAAAATCCTTGAAAATCTGTAGGGAGATTCATTTTTGTAAATCATGTGAAGGCTATTCCGAATATTGAGATACAGTTTCCTTGGACTAGCTCTATCCAAGGTAGCTCCACCGAGATGATAGACAGTTGACGAACCGACGTACCCTATTTTCCACCCAGATCGACGCATTCGCCAACAAAGATCAATCTCTTCCATATGGGCAAAAAAAGCGGAATCAAACCCACCTAACTGGTGAAATACCGCAGCACTTACTACCATGCACGCACCTGAAGCCCAGTCCACATCGATGGTATCATTATAGGTGCCGCTGTCTTTTTCTATACTGTCCCAAATCCTTCCGCGACAATACGGATATCCGTAAGCATCTAGGAATCCCCCTCCCGCTCCAGCATAATCGAAGGTGTCTTTTTCTTTCCATGACAAAATCTTTGGTTGTAGCGCGGAATATGCGGGGTGTATTTCCATCCACTCAATCAGAATCGAATCCCAACTCGCTGTCACCTCCACATCAGAATTCAGCAGGATATAATAGTTGTATTGGCCTTGTATCTTAGCTAACCCAACGTTGTATCCACCAGCATAGCCATGATTTTCTGACAGATTGATTTGCTGAACCTGCGGATAGTTTTTTGTCAAAAACGCAATCGAACGATCGGTACTGGCATTGTCTATTACCCAAACATCATATCTACTATGTGCACAAACAGAAGGAAGAAATGTCTTCAACATTTCTTCCCCATTGTAATTTAGTATGACGATGGCACAACTTCTCATCCAAACATACTGCCTAGATCCATTCCCGGAATATTTGGCATCATGCCTTCTGTAGCAGCTTTCATCTCCGCTTTGATTTTCACTTCAATTGCCGTCATGGCAATATTAGTCGCAGCAACGATCAGGTCACTCAACATTTCCTTGTCTTTTGGAGAAAGCAACGAGTCATCGAAATCAATACTGACCACTTTTCTGTCACCATTCACCAAGACTTTCACCATACCTGCCCCAGCTTCACCAGTGGCAGTGAGATGCACTAGCTTTGCCTGAGTTTCTTTTATTTTAGCTTGGGCTTCTTTCACTTTGCCCATCATGCCCATGATATCAAACATATTTTTTCTATTTAAGGTCTCCCCACAATCCGCGGGATACATTTTATTTTAATCGTGCGATAGCGTCGCCCAGACTTACAGATTGCTGCTCGCCAGTGTCCAGATTTTTCAAGGCTATCACATTAGCTTCGATCTCCGCATCTCCGCAAATCCCCACGAAAGGAATTGCCTTTTTGGAAGCGAAATCCAGCTGTTTTTTCATTTTCGTCACATCAGGATAAAGCTCAGCTTTGATTCCTGCAGCTCTGAATTTCTTCAATAAACCTAACGCATATATAAATGCTTTTTGGTCAAAATGCGTAAGGAGGATCTTCGTACTCTGCAAACTATCTTCTGGAAACAACTCCAGCTCTTCCAGCACGTCGTACAAGCGATCCACACCAAAGCTAAATCCTACCCCAGACATCTTTTCCTTAAGCCCGAAGTTTTCCGTCAAATTATCATATCGACCACCTCCACTGACGGAACCTATCGACACATGGTTCACTTTCACTTCGAAAATCGCACCTGTATAATACGATAGTCCGCGTGCCAGCATAATATCCAACTCCACGAAATCAAGGTTTTCACCCATTCCTGCTACTATCTGAAATACCTCTTCCAGCTCGCGTACACCTTGCAATCCCACATCACTTGTCGCTAAGAATTCTTTCAGAAATACTAATTTTCCTGCTTGATCTGCGTCCAACTTTACCAGGGGTGCCAATTTCTCAATTGATTCAGCTGCAAAACCTCGCTCTGACAGTTCTTCCTGAACTTTCTCCCAGCCGATTTTATCGAGCTTGTCTATCGCTACGCAAAGCGGACCTTCTTTGCCAGCCTCTCCGATTGCCTCAGAGATTCCAGTTAGAATTTTGCGATTATTCAGTTTGATACTGTAATCATTCAACTTCAATTTTTCGAAAACCGAGCGTATCATCAGGATGATTTCAGCTTCGCAAAGCAAACTATCTGTCCCGACCACATCTGCATCACACTGATAAAACTCACGATAGCGACCTTTCTGAGGTCGATCTGCTCGCCAAACGGGCTGAATCTGAAATCGTTTGAAAGGAAAAGTCAACTCGTTTCTATTCATCACCACAAAACGGGCAAAAGGAACTGTCAGATCATAGCGCAAGCCTTTCTCGGAAACTTTTGTCAAAGTCTGAGAAGCTCCTTTCTGCAAATCTTCTTGGGTTACATTTTTCAGGTAATCTCCACTATTCAAGATTTTGAAAAGCAACTGATCTCCCTCATCTCCATATTTCCCAGTCAGAGTGCTGAGATTCTCCATCGCAGGAGTTTCGATTTGATTGTAGCCGAAAAGTTGAAAAGTGCCTTTAATAGTATCTAAAATATAATTTCTTCTGGCCATCTGGACGGTTCCAAAATCCCGGGTTCCCTTTGGCAGACTTGGCTTTTGCATGGAATATTTGTTGGTGATTAGCTGCCAAATTTATTCAAAAAAAAGGAAACGCTCCCTGATATAGAGAAAGTCGAATAATTAAATCCAAAAATATTTTAGGCAGGAAAGAAATGTTTGTTTACTTTTGCGACTCGTTTCGAAACAATACTATTAAAAATATACGACCATGGCAGTTACTACACTGAAGAGAAAACTTAAAAGAAAAAGACAATCTCAAACCACGCGTGTGATTAAGATCAAGCAATTGTCTGCTCAGCCTGTAATCAAAAATGTGGACGTTGAAGAGCTTAAGAAGTCTTTCGCGAAATAATATTTATTTCTGCAAAAACAGGGAAGGCGGTCAAATGACCGCCTTTTTTTGTGCTTTTTTTAAACGCAGTGGACACAGAGTTTTACACGGAGAACGCAATTGATTAGTCACTTTGCTCTGTCTGAAGGATATTCAATACATAAACCGTGACTGAAAACTGAACTGACTCTTACTTTTCACATCTTACCACTTACACTTTTCACCTGTCACTTTTCGCATCTTACGATTTATCCCACTTACAAAACCTTCCCCCTCTTCCCTAGCTCCACTACCCGGAGATTTTTTATTTGCCCTGCTTCCAAATCAAAAAGCAGCATCGTTCGCATCACATGAAAACCATGCTGCCCTATTGCTCCTGGGTTCATGTAAAGGCAATTCACAGACTTGTCAAATTCCACTTTGCAGATATGCGAGTGACCACAGATGAAAAGATTGGGGGCTGACTCCTTTATTTTAGCTTTTATTCCTTTGGCGTAGCGAGGCGGCTTGCCACCAATATGCGTCATCAGCACCTTTACTCCTTCTAGGGCGAATTCCTGCCATTCAGGATAAGTTTGCTGCATAGTCTTATCGTCTATATTCCCAAAAACAGCCCGCACAGGCTTCCCTTTCGGCAATGCATCCATCACATCAAAACTGCCAATATCTCCCGCATGCCATATCTCATCCACATCATCAAGATAGGAGAGTGTTTTGTGATCTATGTTACTGTGTGAATCAGAGATGAGAGCGATCTTTGTAGGCATTTGAACTTAATCTTGCTTATTTTCCACTTCAATATCGAGTCGCAAATTTTCTCATCAAACTGAACAACCATGAAACTTCAAAAGATTTTATTCCTGACACTAGCTATCCTGGTATTCAATATCGATCTGGCTGAGGCCCAAACATCACCTGTCAAAAATATTAGTGCAGCAGATTTTGAAGGACTCATGAAAAACAAAGGCGCAGTACGAGTGCTGGACGTGCGTACTCCTGAGGAAGTCGCAGAAGGACATCTAGCCGGCGCCATCAACCTTGATTACAACACTAATAACTTCAAAAATGAGTTGGCCAAACTAGATAAAAAAAGAACCTACTTGGTTTATTGCAAAGTTGGAGCGAGATCTGATAATGCAGCTAAGCTTATGAAAGAGGCAGGTTTCACTCATGTATATGCCCTAGAAGGAGGCTTAGATTCCTGGATTAAAGAGGGAAAACCAATAGAAAAATAATTGCTGAAGTCAGACCTAGTACCAAACAAAGCTCTGGAAATATTGAGCGAGCCTCCTATTCAAATCCCACGAAATGGAAAGCCTTCTTCTGGTCTGAATTCTGATGAAAGTTGATTTATTAGCAGATCCGCACAAAATCAAATCAATAAACGAGGTAATGCAGCTAATCTATTAGGGATAAAACAGCCTTAATTTTTGGTTTTGGCCAATTCCTTTCTATTTTTACGAGCCAAAATTTTGTCATAATCAAATGAGAGAAATACAGTTTCGAGAAGCCCTAAGAGAGGCAATGTCTGAAGAAATGAGACGTGATAAAGACGTTTTTTTGATGGGCGAGGAAGTTGCTGAATACAATGGAGCTTACAAAGTTTCCCAAGGAATGCTGGATGAGTTTGGTCCGGATCGTGTATATGATACTCCTATCGCAGAGCTTGGATTTTCAGGCCTAGCCGTAGGTGCCGCGATGAATGGACTGAAGCCAATTGTCGAATTCATGACGTTCAACTTCTCTCTGGTTGCTATAGATCAGATTATCAATTCCGCAGCTAAGATGCTAGCCATGTCTGGCGGAGCATACAGCGTACCGGTTGTTTTCAGAGGACCTACAGGAAATGCAGGACAATTGGGAGCTACTCACTCCTCCAACTTTGAAAATTGGTTTGCCAATACACCAGGTCTGAAAGTGATCGTTCCTTCTAATCCTTATGATGCAAAAGGCTTGATGAAAGCTGCTATCCGTGATCCAGATCCAGTAATCTTCATGGAGTCAGAAGTTATGTATTCTGACAAAGGTGAGGTACCTGAGGGTGAATATTTACTTCCTATCGGCGTAGCAGATGTGAAGAGAAAAGGCAAAGATGTCACTGTGATTTCCTTCGGTAAAATGATGAAAGTAGCCTTGGAAGCAGCAGAAGAAATGGCCAAAGAAGGTATTGAAGCTGAGGTCATAGATCTTCGTACAGTGAGACCTATTGATTATGCTACCTGTCTAGAGTCAGTGAAGAAAACCAACCGAGTAGTGATCGTAGAAGAAGCTAATCCAATCGCCGGTATTTCTTCAGAATTGACGTATCACTTCCAGCGCTATGCATTCGATTACCTAGACGCTCCAGTGATCCGAGTGAATTCTATGGACATTCCTTTGAGCTACTCACCTACTTACATTGAGGCTACTTTGCCAAATGTAAAACGCACAATAGACGCCATAAAGAAGGTTTGCTATAAAGACTAAAAACTTCGAAAACACATACAAAAGCCTGATTTCAGCAAAGGAATCAGGCTTTTTGGTTGAAATAGGTTGTAAAAATTGCCTTAGTTCTGATGCATTAAATTCCATCATGGAGCTAAAATAAGTGATCTTAGACTTCGCTCAGTCTAACTAGGCAAAACGAAAAATAAAATGCAGCACCTACGTGCCCTCGCCTTCATTCTGCGTATCCTTAGTAAGTAAAAATCCATAAAAAAAGCCCGCCCTCAAACGAGGACGGGTTTTTCTCTTGTAACCCAATCTACTATTTTACTTTCTTCACTTATTTATTTTGAGTCATTTCAGCTCCACCGCCTTCGCCTCCACCTTTCAAGTCATCGTTAGAAACAGATCTCTTTTTTCTTTTGTTTTGATCCACGCTTAGCTTACCGATTCTATAGCTGAAATTGATTTTAAAATTCATGTTTTGCATGATGTTCGTGCTATTCTGAACAATCGTTGGTGTGATGATTTCATTTTTCATCCTGAACTCTTTCATCAGGAAGTTGTCTGCTCCGAAGCCTATGCTTCCTCTTTTCTCATCAAATTGCTTGTTAATTCCCAGTCCGTAGGCAGCAAATCCACCAGCAGAACCCTGCAATTGTACACTTCTACCTCGTGCGAAAGTAAAGGCTTGGATCTGCCAATCTTTAGGTAGCGTGTAGTTACCAAATAGACGTCCGCTGATCACAAACCCATCATTGGATGCTGCATAAAGTGGGTCCGTTAGACCATTGTCCAAAAAGGCATAGTAGGCATCCACGCTTCCGTTCAAGGAGAACTTATTGTTGATACTGATATTGGTGAAAATGTTAGTACCAAATGCTCTCTCATGGCCAATATTATCATAGCCGGTGTAGATTACTCCATCATCTTGAACAGTCCTCACAGACTGGATAGATCCTGTAGTGTTTCTAAAGAAACCACTGAAGCTCACCATAGTGCCTTTGAAAAAAGTGCTATAGCCCACCTCATAGTTATCCGTGAACTCTGGATCCAACTCTGGATTACCCTGAGAAATCTGAAGAGGGTTAGATGAGTCAATATTAGGGTTTAAAAACCTTAGAGATGGACGTGAAATTCTTCTGTTATAAGACGCTTTGATCATATTTCCATTTGCAAGCTTTCTGCTCAGGTTCAAGCTAGGTACAAATGTTCCGTAGGAAGGAATGTCAGTTGTAGTAGTTTCAGTTTTGAAATCAGCATTGATCGTAGTGTACTCATATCTAAGTCCTGGTTTGATCGTATAGTTTTTGAACAGCGTAGTAGTGTAAGACACATAGCCTGCAGTCACGTTCTGATCGTAGCTAAATGCATTGCTCAACGAAGGATTAGTATTCTCTACGAATTCACCATCCGCTCCATCCGCTTGGAAATAAGCGAAATCGGAAAATGCTTTTCTATAAATATTCTTAGCTCCATACTCTAGAATCGATTGTCCATCTTTTCCCATTGGCTCTACCAAATCCAGCTGTATGGTAAATTCTTCATTTTTGCTTGGGTTGTCATTTTTCAATCGAGAGTCGATTGTTGACATATCCTCGGAGAAAAGTGTATTTATAAAAGCGTTCTCTTGGTTATTTCTGCTATAGAGAGTCAATACTGAAACTTCTTTACCCTTCTCCTCAAACGTTTTTGTGTAGTTTAAGCTAACGTCCACTGAATTGGAATTGTCCTTCGTGTCTGTTTCTCTCAAGGTATTTCTTACCAGATCACCGTTAACAAAATTCTGCGTTAGGAAATCATCTTGGTAATTTTTTGAATTTCTAATTCCAAAGTTCACCGCAGCAGTCAGGAAGTTGTACTTATCAATTTCATAATCAGCTCCGAAATTATACCTTCCAAAAAGAAACTCTCTATCGGAATCTGCCGATTGGATGATCGTAGAGGTAGTGTTATCTGGGTTGGTTACTACTTGAGTATTCTCAAAACTACCTGGGGTATTGTACCCCGCTCTTCCATATCCTCCTAGTGTAAAGCCAAATTTACCTTTTCTCGCACTTGCGTTTAGACCAAAATCCGACCCCCTCATGCCCGTGCCTGTTCTGATGTTGGCAGACATTCCTTGAAGGTTATTCTTTTTGGTCACAATATTAATTACGCCTGAAGTACCCTCAGCATCGTATTTGGCAGAAGGAGAAGTGATTACTTCTACCTCTTTGATCTCATCCGCAGGAATTTGCTTCAATGCATCTGTAATGCTACTTGCGGCAATAGCCGAAGGCCTACCATCAATCAAAACTGTAATATTGCTAGACCCTCTCATGGATACATTTCCATCCAAATCAACAGAAAGCATCGGCACTCTTCTCAGCACGTCTGTTCCATCGCCACCGGCTGTGGTTTTATCATTTTCAGCTTTGTAGATCGTGCGATCCACTCGCTCCTCTATTAATTCACGCTGACCTTGTACCGTCACTTCTTCAAGTGCCAATCCTTCGTCGGTCATTTCGATTTCACCAATATTTACATCACCGGTCTTCGCAACGACCTGAATCCCACTTATCGTTTTGGTTTCAAAACCCAAAAAGCTAATCTTCAAATCGTAAGTTCCAGGATCCATTCCAGTGATAAAAAATTTTCCATCTCCGTCAGCCACAGCACCAGCGACATTTGTATCACCTCCTGCAGCATATAAAGCGGCGGTAGCGTAAGCCACCGGCTCACCCGTTTTTGCATCTTTGGCTACTCCTATGATTTTGGAAGGAGTAGTCTCTTTCCCTGGAGTCTGCTGAGCTATAACAGTGCTAGAGCTTATTAGGAAAAAAAGTGCGATGATGTTTAGTAATTTTTTCATTTGTAGTAGATAATTGCTCAGATGATCTGGAAATTAGGAAGCTGACTTATAATAGGTGGAAGCCCCTTCCTGTACCCCAGTTGTTTTCAATTGTTGGGCCTCGTGCTTGTTGATACCCCAAAACAACAGGGTTTGTTTCGGAGTATTTTGCGTAATAGACGGCTAGGGCAGATTCATCGACAAACCCTGCGATTAACCAGACAAAGACTATCATTTTATCTGCGAATGGGCTTATCTACTCAGATGAACCGTTGGCAGTCACAATCGCCGAATTCGTAGATTGTATTTTATATAAAGGAGTGGAATACGTTAGTTTGGATACTGAAAATCAGATTTATGATCAACCTAAGTCCTAAAAGCAAAGTCTCAATTCTTGTTCACGTATTGGGTTGGGCGATGCTCTGCACCGTGCTCCTCCTCCTCTCCCCTCTTTCTTGGCGAGTGGATATTCCGGTAGAATTTTGGTTTAGGCAAGTACTAATGGCCATATCGCTAATTACTCTCTTCTACGTCAATATGCTCAGGTTCGTGCCAAAGGTCTTATTGAGAGGTAATTACACCATCTACCTCATCTCTGTCATTCTCGGCGGTGTACTTTTCGTAGGCTTATTTATTTACATAGAAAACTTCCTGAATCTACCTGAACTGATGCATAAGGCATTTAACCCAGACAAACCCTATGTCAACAAAGGGAGGAGACTTTCCGGAGATATTTTTAATGGAATGATTTATTTACTGACTATAGGGATCAGTACCTCTGTGGCTTCGGTGCAGAAGTGGCAAAAGGATGAACTACTCAGACGAGAGCTGGACCAACAGCGAATCAACACCGAACTTTCTTATCTCAAAGCCCAGATCAACCCTCACTTCTTTTTCAACACACTCAATAATATCTATGCACTTACCAATCTTGATGTAAAAAAGGCTCAGGAAGCACTTTTGAAGCTATCGAGAATGATGCGCTACGTGTTATATGAAAACCAGAAAAATGAAACTTTGCTGAGTCGAGAAGTAAGTTTCATCAATGATTATATAGAATTGATGAAGATGAGGTTGACAGAGAAAGTTACACTCAATATCTCGGTGGACGACCCCAAAGATGATCTGCTTATCGCTCCGATGCTTTTGCTTCCATTTTTGGAAAATTCCTTCAAACATGGCGTGAGCAGCCAGCAAGCCAGCGAAATCATGGTCAAATTGGAAGTAATGGGGAGTACTGTATTTTTTGAAACAAGAAATCATATTTTCCCAGTACATTCGGAAAGTCCCGAAGCCAAAGAAAACGGTATCGGCATGGTTAATACCCAGCGAAGATTGAGTCTCCTCTATCCGGATAAGCATAGATTGAAATTTGGAAAAGACGAAGACAAACAGGAGTATTGGGTAAACCTTACGATCAATCTGGAATAAAACTCAGCCTCTCGAATTCGACACACACTGGGATTGTTATTTCCGAAGCGAGACTATCCTGAAGAAAAATGAAGGTAGCCTTCCTGACAATTATACACTAATTATTGCCTGATGAAACTTAACTGCGTAGCCATTGACGATGAACCTCTTGGACTAGAGTTACTCAGCAAGTTCATCGAGCAAACGTCTTTTCTGAATTTAATTGGGAAATTTTCCAATGCCATAGAAGCATTGGGATTCATCAATCAAAACGAGGTGCAGCTCGCATTTATGGACATTCAAATGCCTGATCTATCGGGCATGGAGCTAGCAAGAGTACTGGACGGCAAAAAAAACGCCGATAAAACCCGGATTATTTTTGCGACAGCCTATCACCAATTTGCAATAGAAGGCTATAAAGTGGACGCATTAGATTATTTATTAAAGCCATATAGCTACGAAGACTTTTTGAATGCGGCTACCAAGGCCTATTCCTACTTCGAGAGACTCGCTCAACCAAAACCCGAATCAATAGCTACTGACAGTGCTGCTCCAGAATATATATTCCTCAAAGTAGAATATCAACTCGTCAAAGTTAATCTAAAGGACATTGCGTATGTGGAAGCTTACAAGGACTACGTGAAAGTACATTTACTTTCCAAGCCTAATCCACTGCTTTCTCTCACAAGCTTGAAAAGCATGGAGGAATTACTCCCTGCAGAAAAGTTCATGCGAGTGCATCGTTCCTATATCGTCGCACTTGATCACATCGATTCTGTTTCTAAAAACGTCATTCAAATCGGTCAAAATCACATCAGCGTTAGTGATAACTATAAGGAAGGGTTTTTAGAATTCATGAGTCGCTGGATGAATTGAACAGGCTTTCGCGATTTTCAGCTAACTAATTTTTTTAAAGTACGGGAGTAATTTCAGGCAAAATTTACCTGTGTTCATAACTCGAGGGTACATATTACCCCTGTTATTTTATGTGTTTATTATTTGATCTTTAATGTCCATAGGGAATTCCCATGGTTATAATCATCCCAGTGTATGACGTTCTTCGTCAAGCCTGTCTGCCTGAGGCAGGCCTGCCTGCCTCAGGCAGACTCGATTTCATGACATTTAAGAATGAGGATGGAAATTTCGTAATCCGCGGAAGCTTAAACCTCCACCAAATTTCATACACTCTCATCACACTAAAGACTGCATTTTAGTAGCTTGCTTTACAAATCATCCTTTTAGCTCTCATGACCGAAAAACAGAAGCAATTTATGCAACAAGCGATTGACTTGGCTCAATCAGGAATGGAATCTGGGAACGGAGGACCATTTGGATGTGTGATAGTCAAAGACGATCAGGTGATAGGAAGCGGTAGCAACATGGTTACTACAACTATGGACCCGACTGCACATGCAGAAGTGGTAGCCATCCGAGACGCTTGCAAAAACCTCAATCATTTCCAATTGGAGGGTTGCGAAGTCTATACCTCCTGCGAACCGTGCCCCATGTGTCTTGGAGCAATTTTTTGGGCTAGGCCAAGTCGGGTTTACTATGCCTGCACACATGAGGACGCCACAGCTGCTGGTTTTGACGATTCATTTATCTATCGAGAAATACAAGTTGCACCCCAAGATCGACAGATTCCTATGGAAGGAATGATGCGTGAAGAATCTCAAAAAGTCTTTGAACTCTGGAAGACAAAAGGAGATAAGACCCTGTATTGAGAGGACTTTCTTGGAGTTAATAAGTTGGTGGATGGATGTTCAAAAATTTAAATTAAGCTACTCAAAAACTCTTCAGCAGTCATCACCGGCAAGGTGGAACTCTTAAAGTCCTTTCCATTTCGAGTGATGATGATCGAGCATTTGGCTTGTAAAGCCGTGAAATACTGAACAGCATCTTCAAAATCATTAAAACCAGAATTCAATCCTTTTTCAATTACTTCTTCATTAACTTCACCTACCTCACAGAGTATTTTGAACATTCGAAGCTTCCTCAAAACTGAATCTGAAGCTTCATATTTATTCAAAACATAATCAACGGTTATAAATGACAGTGGAGAAACAACTAGGGTGATTTTCTTCTGATCAGCTAACGTCGCCACATTAGCAATAGCATCGTAGAAAGGGACTCTTTCTCCCAGCAAATCCAAGATCACATTAGTATCTAAAAAGATTTTGCTCATTTGTATTTATTATCCAAATAGTCAGCACGATCCTTTTTATAATCGAAGTCTGCTGGGATTTTAACTCCTGAAGTAAGACTTTTCACAAAGGGAGAAATCTCACGCTCATCAGCGGGCTGATCTGAGGTCAATGAATTCAGATAATTCTCAATCAATCGAGACAAGCTCAACTTCCTATCAGATGCAAATATTTTAGCTTTTTCAATTACCTTTTGATTGAGCTTTAAAGTGAGTTTGGTATCCATAAGGCAAAGTATTGTACGTACAAATATATTGATTTTTATACGTAAGAATTAATACGATAGATTCATCTTTCAATTTTGAATCGTCCCACCGTGACAGACTATGGGTAGATCTATACTATTCCATGAATCTGCTATGCCTTTAGGTACAGCCCTAATATTCCCAGAATTCATAGAGCCGTACCTGACGGCACGGCTGGCTTCGGTTTAAACAATTTATTACCCATAGCTTTTCCCTAAAGAGACGACAAAGCCTTCAAAAATCAGACAATCCTACACAGGCAGCGTTGTTTCATGCTAGAAATTAGACAAACTTCAGTGTCTTTAAAGGAACGGTCAGAATCAATAAATTACTGTGAGTGATATTAAAAAGAAGGTTGTTCTTGGAGTTTATGAGAAATAAATTCACTAATCACTTGAGATCATCTCGGATTTTGCCAGTAATAAGGATATCTCTAGTAACACTCAGATCAACTCCCAAGGCAGTGCTAATTTTATTCAAATCTGCTTTTTCTAAACGTTCTAAATATTCAGAATCAAGCATGATATGTAATAAATCTTCTTCCTCACTACCCAAAATATCGGTTATACCTACAATCTTTGGTTCGGGAGTGATTTCCACTCGAGAAAAATCTTCAAGCTTCATTTGAACTCCGCATGAAGTTGCTAGAATTAGAAGCATTAAAATTAATAATCTATTCATGAGGCTAAATATGCAAAAGAAACTCACATCATGGTAATAGCGCCCTCTGCGTCACCCTCCGTGCCCACCGCGGTAAAAAATCTACACCTATAAATCTAAAAAAACAAAAAACCCGATCTCGCGACCGGGTTTCATTTTCTTATCTTCTTCCTCCCTTACCTGGTGGAAGCATCTTACTCATGGCGGCTTTAGCACCGCCCATTTTGTTCATCTGTTTCATCATCTTGCGCATATCACCAAACTGCTTCATCAAATTATTCACCTCCACGATAGTTCGGCCGGATCCTGCTGCAAGCCTTTTTCTTCTACTTCCATCGATCAAATCCGGGTGCTCTCGCTCTGCCGGAGTCATAGATCGGATGATCGCCTCGATTGGTTTGAAAGAATCATCGTCTATATCCAAACCTTTGATAGCCTTACCCATGCCAGGAATCATCCCTAGCAAATCCTTGATGTTACCCATTTTCTTCACCTGCTCCAGCTGAGAAAGAAAATCATCAAAGTTGAAATTATTGGAACGGATCTTCGAGTTGATACGCTTGGCTTCATCTTCGTCGAAGGATTGCTGAGCTCTTTCCACCAGAGAAATGACGTCACCCATACCTAGGATTCGCTGGGCCATACGATCTGGGTGGAACACGTCCAGATCTTCCATTTTCTCACCTGTAGAGATAAATTTGATCGGCTTATTCACTACGTGACGAATGGAAATCGCCGCACCACCTCGTGTATCACCATCGAGTTTGGTCAGTACTACACCGTCGAAATTCAAGCGCTCGTCAAATGTCTTCGCCGTATTCACTGCATCTTGACCCGTCATGGAATCAACCACAAAAAGTGTCTCAGAAGGATTCAAGGCCTTTTTCAGCGCCTCGATTTCGTTCATCATCACCTCATCTACGGCCAGACGACCAGCCGTATCGACTACTACAGTTTTCTTACCGGTTTTCTTTGCGTAAGCGATCGCATTGTTTGCGATTTCCAGGGCATTCTTATTCTCCGGTTCGGCGTAAACCTCCACACCTATCTGCTCACCTAGTACTTTCAACTGATCAATCGCAGCAGGTCTGTAAATATCACAAGCAACCAATAATACCTGTCGTCCTTGCTTTTTCAGATGTGCTCCAAGCTTACCAGTAAAAGTTGTTTTACCAGAACCCTGAAGACCGGAGATCAAAATAATCGATGGATCACCAGAAATTTTGATATCCTCTTTCTTCCCACCCATAAGCTTTGTAAGCTCTTCCTGAGTGATTTTGATCAGCAATTGACCTGGGGAAACGGCGATCAAGACGTCACGACCGAGGGCTTCGGTCTTGATGGTATCCGTGACTTCTTTGGCTACTTTATAGTTAACATCGGCATCTATCAAAGCTCTTCTGATCTCTTTGACGGTAGTTGCGACGTTTATTTCGGTGATTGTCCCGGTACCTTTCAGCGTTTTGAAAGCCCGGTCTAATTTTAAACTTAAATTATCAAACATTCCTTATCTGGCTATTTGGTGCAAAAGTAATGATTTTCATGAGGTATGGAAAGGAGAAATCTATCTATTCGAGCTAGAGCATAGCTATTTTTGTAGATGGGCGTTTGCCCATAAATCCCTAATTTGCGGTCGCATCCATTTTCCAAAGAAAAACTCTTTTCATGCAGTTGAATTTCAAAAAAGACGTCCTGCCTCATTTGGTGGGAATCGCCATTTTCTATGCTATCGTAGTCGTTTATTTTGCCCCTGTTGTTCTTGAGGATCAAGTGATCATGCAAGGAGATATCCTGAAATGGGAAGGATCAGCGAAGGAGGCATTGGATTATCGTGAAGCTACCGGAGAGGAAGCATTATGGACAACTAGCGTTTTTGGGGGAATGCCAGCCTATTTTATCAGCTTGGAATTTGCCGGTGACATCACAAATGGATTGGTTTCAGTCCTCACTTTAGGACTTCCGCATCCGGTAAACAGCCTTTTTCTTGGCATGGTTGCCATGTATGTGCTTATGCTCACATTCGGCGTCCGGCCGGTTTTTGCGATTATTGCGAGTGTTGCTTTTGCCTTGAGCTCCTATAATCTACTGAGCCTAGCGGCAGGTCACAATGCAAAAATCTGGGCGATCAGTCTGATGCCTATGATCCTGCTGGGGATTCATCTGGCTTTCAAAAAGAAACTACTGCTTGGTGCTGCCATTTTAGCACTTGGACTTCTGCTTCAGCTAAAGTTCAACCATGTGCAGATCACCTATTACACGCTTATCATCGCCGTCATTTATGTCACCGTTAGACTGGTTTATGATTGGAAAAAAGAAGGAGTAGCCCAACTAGGAAAAATCATTGGTGCCTTGGTTTTAGGAGCCGCATTGGCTGTGGGAGGCAATATTGGACGATTAGCAACAGCGCTCGAATACGCACCTTATTCCACCCGAGGTGAAAGCACTTTGGAATCCGCATCAGCTGGATTGGATAAGGATTATGCATTTTCTTGGTCCAATGGCAAGCTGGAAACCCTGACTTTATTGGTTCCAAATTTTTACGGCGGCGGAAGCAGCACGCCACTTGGAAAAGGTACCGCCTCTGAAAAAGCCTTGCGCAGCAATGGTCTTGATCCCGCTCAAATCAATGGGTTTTTGCAAGGCGCACCGACCTATTGGGGAGATCAGCCATTTACTGGTGGACCGATTTACGGGGGAGTGATTCTTGTTTTTCTTGCTTTTATTGGAATTTGGGCTGCGCCTAAAGAGAGTCTTTACACCTTCGGCGCGATTATTATTCTTTCACTTTTACTTTCTTGGGGAAAAAACCTGAGCTGGTTCAATTATTTGCTTTTCGATATTCTGCCAGGCTACAATAAGTTCCGGGCAGTATCCATGGCACTCGGTATGACGCTTTTTGCCATTCCAGCATTGGCCGCTATTTCTCTGGAAAGAATATATCGAAACAAGGACTTCAAACCACTTTATCTTGCAGGAGCCTCGATTGGAGGACTTTTGCTTTTGCTTGCTATAGGCGCTGGCCTGTTCAGATTTGAAGGGGCAGCTGATGCGGGTCTGCCGGATTGGTTGATAGGAGCGCTTCGTGAAGACCGTAAGGCTATGCTTTCTGCAAGTGCTTGGAGAAGCTTGGCACTAGTAGCAGCCTCTTTTGCCTTGATTTATTTTGCCCTTAAAAACAAGATTTCGGACATCGTTTTAGGCTTGGGTATTTTCGCGCTAGTTACGCTAGATCTTTGGACTGTAAATAAGCAGTACTTGAACGAAAGCGCCTTTCAGGCAAATCCTACGAAAGCTTATTTTGCAGAAACGCCAGCTGACCAAGTGATAGCCAAAGATTCTGATTATTTCAGAGTTCTCGACCTCACTGAGGGCCTAACCTCCACAGGAAAATCAGCTTACAGATTTCATAGCCTAGGTGGGTATCACGGAGCAAAAATGCGTAGATATCAAGACTTGCTGGACAACAGATTGAATTTTGAATTGAATGATTTTGTGAAAAAAGCTCAGGAAGGAAATTTTGATTTCGCAGGAATACAGACAATCAATATGATGAATACGAAATATGTGGTCGCAGGAACAGCTGCCAATTCTGTATTTGAAAATCCTGAAGCTAATGGCCCTGCTTGGGTACCTTCTCAAATCGTATCCGTTCAGAGCAATCAGGAAGAAATGGACGAACTAGGTAGAATAGACACTAAAGCTCAGGCAACTGTAAATACTTCGGAGTTTGGAGAGATCACGGCTGGTGCTGGGCAAATCACCCATACTTCCTACGCGCCAAATGAGCTGAAATATCAAGCTGATATGACTTCAGAAGGACTCGCTGTTTTCTCAGAAATCTACTATCCTGAGGGCTGGACGGCCACAATAGATGGCGTTGAAACTGATATTTTGAGAGCGAATTACCTCCTGCGTGGCTTGATTATTCCAGCTGGAAGTCATGAGATTGTTTTTAAGTTTTTGCCAAAAAGCTATACCGCCACCAAAACTCCCATGATCATTTTCCAATACCTGATTGTATTGACTTTGATAGCAGGAGTATTTTTCACCATCAGAGAAAAGAATGAAAGAGGATAAAGATAAAGTCGTCAGTTTTTACGATCAGTTTGCAGAAAAACAAGAACAGACCGGGATCAACTCCAGACATTTAAGTATCCTGGATAAGGTGATTGAAGCTGGGCTAAACGCAAATCACCGCGTGCTTGAAGTGGGCTGCGGGATAGGCACGGTGAGCCATTTACTTGCTAATCAAGTGAAGCAGGGGGAAGTTCTCGCTGTGGATATTTCTCCGGAAAGCATAGAAAAAGCAAAGGTACTCTGGAAGAGCCAGTCCAATCTGAAGTTTGAAGTTTCGGATATGTCCGACTTCGATAAACAAGGAAAAACCTTCGATTTTTTTGTGTTTCCGGATGTCTTAGAGCATATTCCTGTGGATCAGCATCAGCGCCTTTTCAACAACATCCACAAACATGCGCATCAGGATTCAGTGATATTTATCCATATACCTGCGCCTAGGTATTTGCAGTGGATGATAGAAAATGAACCGCAAAAATTACAGGTAATCGATCAGCCTTTGGATTCTGGTGACCTGATCAAAAGCATCACTTCCAATGGCTTTTACCTGGAAAAAATGGAAACCTACCCTATCTTTTTCCAAGAGAAAGATTATCAATACTTCGTGTTTAGAGCGATAAAGCCACTTTTCAAATCCACCCCTAGGAGCAAATGGGAGGTTTTGAAGGAGCGAATTATCATTAGATTAAAGCATGGAATTTTAAAATAAAAGAAATGAAAATAGCAGCAAACACCGTGGTGGGGCTCACCTATGAGCTCAAAGTAGCCAAAGAAGCAGACGAAATCGAATCAGCACCATTCAGTGTGGAAGTACGAGACACAGAGGATCCTTTTTATTTTCTGTTTGGCACAAGTGATCTGCCTGCGAAATTCGAGGAATTACTTCTCGGCAAAGAGCAAGGCGAAGACTTCTCCTTCGTCATTCCTGTAGCTGAAGCTTACGGAGAAATTGACGAAGACTTGATCGTCAACCTTCCCAAATCGCAGTTTTCCGGAGAAAATGGATTCAACCCAGAAATGCTTCAGGAAGGAAATTTCCTTCCTTTGATGGATGAAGATGGCTATCCCATGCAAGCAAAAATCTTAAAGGATCTGGGAGATGATGTTCTTCTAGACTTCAATCACCCTTTAGTAGGTTTCGATTTGCACTTCGAGGGAAATATCGAAGAAGTGCGAGAAGCGACGAAAGACGAATTGGCTCATGGACATGTGCATGGCGCTCACGGAGCTCATGACGAGGAATAAATTGTAACTAGTGAATTCTGTAAGAGGTAAGAAGTAAGCCACTACGCTTCTTACCTCTTTGTTTTTGTTTCCAGTTTTAAATGCGTCAAAATTGAGAAGATCACTACTCTTCGTCTTAGTTGTATTCGCTGCTTGCACAGAAAAACCTGCCCAGGACCACATGGATACTTCCGCACGAAAAGAGCAGGAATACATTCGAGCCATCGAAGGAGAGGACGAAATACTCGATCCTGAAATAATCAAAAGAGGTGAAGTCCTGATATCCTACTCAGACTGCGCTGAGTGTCATAAAACAGATAAAAGAGCGAAAGGTCCGGCCTTTCGTGACATAGCCAAGCGCTATCCAACCACGTCCGCTTACTTGGATTTATTAGCTCGAAAAGTAATCTCCGGTGGCACGGGGTCTTGGGGAAGTCCAGTCATGCTACCACATCCTGATTTGAATGAGGAAGATGCCAGAGCGATGGTGAGTTACATTCTATCGCTGGAGGAATGAACAGCAGTCCTACTCATTATCTAGCTCATCTTTAACTTTTTCTGAGGCGATACCCTCTATATCTTCCTCCAAAACCCAACCTTTTTGGAGCGCATAGTGAGAAGCTTCCAGGGTGTTTTTCACCAGAAGCATTTCTACTCCCAAGGCTTTTAATTCCAAGCGTATTTTCTCCACCATATCATGCCGGGAGGAATGCACATCACGTATGAAAATCGCCAGGATCCGACGTGGAAACTCTTTTACAACCTGCAAATAAATCGTAGGATCCTCTTGCCCACTATCCCCAAAAAGGAGAAAAGGAAGCTCCACATACGTAGATAATATCTGCCTGATCTGCGTCAGTTTATGCTCTGAATGATCTCCGGAAATCAGTTCTGTGCGAGACAAACCTATATCCCGAAGCATAAGTGGGCCCTTTGGTATGTGATGGATCTGAAGCAGCTCGTGGAGGAAATCATACAGATTCCATGGACTGCTGGAAACGTAAAAAAAAGGATTGCTCTCAATGCCATCACTCCCCTTTTGTAAAGCTTTGTAAAAAGCAGAAACCCCTGGAAATGGCACTCGGGTATGTGCATTTTTGACAAATGTAGTCTTCAGCATTTCAGTCATTCGCATCGCACCCGTGGGAATAATGGTATCGTCCACGTCTGAAATTATCCCATAATCTATCTGTCCGACGGGAAGAAAAACATCCCCGCGAGCCTTTACTTCACCTTGATTTCTGATGACCTGATCTTGCAATATCAACTCAATTTGCTGCCAGCGCGAGGAGATTTGAATCGACTCTCTGGGGTGAATTTTGAATTCAAAATAGCCCTCTTCGTCAGTTTTGGCAAGGTATTCTTCCCCTTGAAAGTTGGCTTTGACCACTACGCCGGGAATCACCACGGTCATAAAACGTCTGCGCATTTTTCCGATATTTTGCCAGACAGAATCCTCGGGCGTGGACGCTCCCACCCTGTTATCGCGAATCACACGGCCGACTAAGAGTATTTCTCTTTCGTTCCCAAAACCTTCATAGGGAACGATCAAAATAGATTTCACCCAGCCCAACTTAATCCAAAGCCAAAGGACGGCTTGATTGAGCGCAAGTTTGGTTTCATAGAGAATGGTGAGTGGTATATTTCTTGTTTGGGTCATGCTTGAAAAATATAGCTTCTCAGAGCGTCATTATTTTCTCCTCGTTCCAACTCACATACACGCGATCTCCTACCACATATTTCCGCTGAGAGTCATCTACCTCCCAGGTCACACCACTTTCTTTGAGTTGTATCTGAAGGGAATTGAAATGCACCAAAAAGCGCAAATCGGTAACATGCCCGAGCAATCCACCTTTGGTGCGCAGCTTCACATCCGCAGGTCTCACAAAGCTGTTCTTTGTTTCAGGAATTTTATTTATTGGGCTAAAAAGCTGGGCAACATACTTGGTTTTTGGTTTTTCGCACAGCTGTTGGGAAGTGCCTTTTTGAGCGACTTTTCCTTTTTGCAAAATGATCAGATTATCCGTCAACCGCAGTGCATCATCCAGATCATGCGTTACAAAAATCACCGTAGTGCCGAGTTCAGAGAAAATCTCCTTCAGCTCGGAAATCAAGCGATGTGTCTGAATAGTGTCCAATGACGAAAAAGGCTCATCGAGTAATAAAATATCCGGCTCAACAGCCATTGCTTTTCCTATGGCCACTTTTTGCTTTTGGCCTCCGGAAAGTTGCCGAGGAAATCGGTCCCTGAAATCTGTCAACCCAAGAAGCTTGAGCAGATGCTCCACTCGGCTTTTCGCGTATTTCTTTTCATAGTGAAGAAGTTGTCTCGAAATATTCTCCTCCACCGTGGAATTGGGATAGAGATGAAAATTCTGGTGGATCAACCGGATTTCATCGTAACCGGAGACAATTTTCTGATTAGGATTCAAAATCGGCTGTCCTTCCAAGAAAACTTCCCCAGCATCCTGAACTTCCAATCCTGCCATGATCTTCAGAAGGGTACTTTTCCCAGAACCGCTTTCTCCTACGATAGCTAAAAATTCTCCCTGCTCCATTTCCAGGGAAAAGGGAAGCAAAGCCGGTAAGTCATTATAAAATTTGGAAACGTTGGAAATGGAAAAATAACTCATGGGCGGATTTCAGCTTGCAGTTTTTTGGTCAAGCTGTCAAAGATAAGGTCGTAAGAATGATCTGCCAATTCCAAAATCAGTCGATCAGGCACATTTCCACTCGTGCTCACTGAATTCCACTGTTGCTTATTCATGTGATATCCGGGAGTGATTCCATCGTACTGCTCTCGCAGCTCTACCGCTCGCTCTGGATCACATTTCAGATTGATATATTGAAACTCAGAGATAGAACAAAGGGAAAAAATCTTATTGCCAACCCGAAAACAAAGGGTGTCCTCATCGAAAGGTGTGTCTTCAGTAGCGCCAAGTTTGGCGAGGCAATAATCACGGTAATATTCTAAGGTCATGGCCATACATTTTTGAAGTAGGAAATTAAGGAAAAGAGTGAGGAGAAAAAAGCTGAATGCTAGTTGGCTGATGACTATGTAGCTTACTTTTAGAATTGGCCAACTTCTCAAATCCCCTTATCTTAAAGTTCATAAAGAAGCCAAAAACGGTGACTTGCCAGTTGTGTAATCTTTGATTCACTAATGAAAAAAACTTAAGCAATTTTATAATTTCCTCGAAATTAAACCCCCATGAAGATTAATCCATTATCCTGTGCCTTACTTCTAATCCTGGTAAGCTGTCATTCTCTTAGCTCATCCAAAATCAGCAAAAAGGATTTGAAAAAGGATGTTGAACTGGTCACTACAGAGGGAGTGATCGTGCTAAGGCTGTATGACGACACTCCCTTAAGTCGCAGTAATTTCCTCAAGTTGGCCAAGACAGGGATGTATGACAGCATACAGTTTCATCGGGTGATCGAGAAATTTATGATTCAGGCGGGAGAACGCGTGCACGAGGAATCTTTCAAGAAGAAGAAAGAATTATATGGATTCGAGGACCTCGTTCCAGCAGAAATAAGTGCGGGCCATTTTCATAAAAGAGGGGCACTCGCAGCAGCCAGAGAGGGTGATGATTCAAACCCAAAACAACAGGGTAGTTTTATTCAGTTTTACATCGTCCACGGAAGAACTTACACCGACAGCACCCTAGATCTTACTGAAAAACGGATTAATAAATCGCTAGCTTATAATCAGGTCATTAACGACCCTGCTAATGCTTCAACCTTCACTACCTATCAAAACCTGATTAAAAATCGCAGCGGAAATAACCAAGAGGCTATAAAAAAGTTAAAAAGCGAGCTAGATTCCTTGACTGAGAGAAGGCTAGAAACGATGGCTCTTTATAGCTTTCCGGAATCGCACAGAGAAGTTTATAAGACCGTCGGAGGAGCAGCTCATTTAGATCAGAACTACACGGTGTTTGGAGAGGTGGTGACAGGAATGGATGTGGTGGATAAAATAGCTGCTGTTGAGACTGGCGATCGAAATAAACCAGTCAATGATGTCCTTATTCTATCAACCAGGCTAGTGGATAGATAAGCTTACTCAGAACTTTACTGTTAGAATTTGAGAGCAAAAATTCCCAAAAACCCATCTGAGAGACTAACAGCTGACTTCGGACTTCCAGCCTTAGCATGGGGATTGCATGATTTTAGGCTTAATCCTAATTTTCATCAAAACCACAACAATCATGGGAATAGTAAAAGTATTGGAGATAATCGCCTCTTCAGAAAAAAGCATTGAAGATGCTATCCAGAATGCAGTAGATGAAGTTTCTAAAACAGTTCACAACATTGACTCAGTGTATGTGAAAGACATCAAAGCCCACGTCAAAGACGGTAAAGTCACTAGCTTCGGCTGCGTCTGCAAGGTATCGTTCCGAGTGGACCAATCCAAAAACGTCTAAAAGACCAACTACCATTAAGAGAGTGTGGCTAGTGCCGCACTCTTTTTTTGTGCTTAGCAAACTATAGTATTTTCCTAGGGGTTAAGAACTTGGAATTAGGCTAATTTTGAAAAACCTAAAGGATTATCCGCAATGATGTCAGTCGATTTACACGCTTTGCCAAGCATGTCGAAAGACCGGTGACCGAAGCGGCTTGAATTCTTAAGTTTGATATGCCTTATGTTTCATTAGCCTTTTTAAAGGTAAAAAAGCAGAAAATCATAAAAACCTATTTCATAATCTTTCAAACGCGTTAGGCATGAAACATTTATTTTACTCCCTGTTTTTCCTCATGCTCTGTCTCTGTAGCTGCACATCCAAAGACAACTCTATAGACGCAGACGGTAATCCAACTTACGACACAAACACACAAACTGATACGCTGACCACCCATTTGAAGCCTTTCCGTGAAGATTTGCCTACCATTGGGTTGCTGATGTATAATGGCGTGCTGACCACGGAAGTAACCGCATCGGCAGATGTATTCACCAAAGCCACAGAAGATGGAAAGCAACTTTTTAATGTAATTACTATCACAGAAACAACTGATCCCATCATCACCGAAGAAGGATTGACAATGGTCGGAGATTATTCCTTCAAAAATGCTCCAAAACTAGATGTGCTATTCGTGCCTAGTGCTTATGATATGTATTCCCAAGTCCACAATGAGAATATCGTGGCGTTTATCCGTGAAAGGGATAAGGAAACACAATATACTGTTAGCAATTGTGCGGGTGCTCAGCTAATCGGCGAATCTGGAATTGCAGACGGTAAAAAAATCGTAACCTGGATTGGTGGTGGAGAGCAACTCCAGAAGGATTATCCCAAGCTTTTGGTACAGGATGAGTACGAAGTGACATACATGGAAGACGGCAAGTATATATCATCCAATGGAAACCTTGCCAGCTACATCACGGCATTGGAACTAGTCGAGAAAATGACTAGTCCAGAACACCGGAAGTTTGTGGAGTCTTATTTATACCTGGATAGATTGCAGGATTGGAAAAAAGGAGAATAAGCCTTACTGGCTTACATTTTCTCAGGTAGAAATAAATCCCTTTCCCATTGCTTTGTGACTTACCGCACACTAAGTCAACACTAATTCATTCATCTTTGCACCATGGAAAAATACATCAAAGCGATTGCTGACGGCTATTATGGCTATTGGAATTACTTTATTGGAGAGATCTTGAACCCGAGTTGGAATAATTATTTCTACTGGCTCATCGGTGCCTCCTTGGTGATTTATGGGTTGGAACTTCTTTTTCCATGGAGGAAAAATCAACCCGTTTTGCGAGAGCATTTTTGGTTGGATATCTTTTATCTTTTTTGGAATTACTTTCTTTTTGCACTGGTGGCGTACAATGCCCTATCCATGGTAGCAGTGGAGGCTTTCAATGACTTCCTGAGCTTATTTGGAATCACTAATACAGTTGCCATCAAAGTAGATCAGCTGCCAGGCTGGCTGCAATTGGTCATTATTTTTATCCTGAGAGACTTTATGCAATGGGCTATTCATCTCATGTATCATCGCGTGGGCTGGATGTGGGAATTTCACAAGGTTCATCATAGTACTAGAGAGATGGGATTTGCGGCATTGCTACGCTACCACTGGATGGAAAACATTCTTTACCGGACGCTAGAATACATTCCGCTAGCCATGATAGGATTTGGAATCACTGATTTCTTCATTGTCCATATGATTACTTTAGTGCTTGGTCAGCTCGGTCATGCCAATCTTAACATTCCGCTAGGCCCATTCAAATACATCCTAAACGGGCCGCAAATGCACCTTTGGCATCATGCAAGAGAATTACCTGATAGCCATCCTTATGGCTTCAATTTTGGGATTTCGCTTAGTCTTTGGGACTTTTTGTTCCGCACTAATTATTGGCCTTCGGATGATGAAAATCTACCGGTGGGATTGCCGGACTCCGAACACTTTCCAGAAGATTTCATAGGTCAGACAGCGGAGCCATTCAGGCGGATTTTCGCTAGGAAAAAAACCTAGGCAATCCAACTCGTTTGGATCTAATCAAAAGCTGGAAAAACTGTTCTGTAGCAGTAGGCATACCAGCAAAAAAATATTTAGAACATCAATTTCCTTGAAACCTAAATTGGGACTATCACCGTTCTTAAGATTGTATTGGCTCTGAGAAGAAATTTGCCGTTTACTAGTGCTTTTCTCCTAGCTGACAATTCTTTTTGATTAATTTTTAACCAACTTCATCAAATCCACATGATAAAATTCACACTTTGCCTTTCACTTTTTATAGGCACTTTTCTTCATGCACACGCACAAACTACCGAAACCTGCCTCAGCCATGAGCTTTTCAGTCCCTTACCCAATCACGTTGCTACGGCATGTGAATTCCGAGAGTTTGATACGCATGAATTTAACCGCCAAGTAGAGGGGGGATCGAGAGAATACTTTGAAAAAGAAGGAACTAAGTCAAGGATTACTTACCAATGGCAGGGAGAATGGGAGCAGCGGCCGTCTAGTGTTTTGATTTACAAAAACTATCAGAATGCTGTAGAAAAAATCGGTGGTAAACTGCTCTACAGTGGATCCTCGGCTTATTTTGAATTGGAAAAAGGAGGCGAAACCTATTGGATAAATGTTTTAACAGATGGAAGTGGCCAATACACTGTGACGACGATCATGGAAGCAAAGATGAATCAATACGTTGACTTCAATGCTAAGGAAATCAGCAAGCTGATGGCTGAAGATGGACAAGTTACCTTCTATGGGATATACTTTGATTCTGATCAGTCCGTGATCAAACAGGAATCTATAGGCTTGATCAAAGAAATCGCCAGCTACTTAAAGGAAAATCCACAAATGGAAGTCTATCTAGTGGGACATACCGATAATACCGGCACTGCGGCGCACAATCTGAGTTTGTCCAAAGCAAGAGCCGAAGCGGTAGTTTCAGAATTAACTTCAAACCATAACATCCCTAAATCTCAACTAACGGCCGAAGGCGTGGGTGTACTAAGCCCTGTGGCTACCAATGCTACCGAAGAAGGCAAAGCAAAGAACAGGAGAGTAGTCATGGTCTCGAAAAAATAAAAATCACCCTCAAACACTCCAGGCTAAAAAAAAGAGGAGAGTTTTAAGCAGAGATGCTTAAAACTCTCCTCCGAAAAAATAAGAATTACTTAATCTCAACGATTTTGGTGTGGACAGATTCATTGACAAAGAAGACCTTTTTCCCACCAAAAGTTTTCTCTTCTGTATTGTAGCTAGCCGCTTGTACTAAACCATTTGCGGTAGCTCTAAGCCCACTGAGCTCAGAGGCTGAAAAGGTCACCGAGGTTGCCTTAGCTTCTTTAGTCACTGTAGTCCTACCATCAGAGATTACCCATAGGATGTTGTCGGTATTGGAAGTAACTGCTTCGATGGATAACGTTATGTCTGAGCCTTTGCTAAAACTATCAGCTAAAGAAGCTCTAAATTTTACCTGAGAAGGCATTCTCTTAGCGGTAGTATGCGTGAAAGCATCAAATCCACTGCCTCCAGCAACCTGCCAGCTATTAGTCTGACCGGAGACTAAGGAGTAGGATAAGTCTGTAGGGTTATTGACGTAAGCATTTCCACCTGGAATACTTAATGCCTTAGAGTTCAACTTGACCTCGCCTACATTCACAAGCGTAGAGCCTATAGCTCCATTAAAGAAGGAACCCGAAGCTACATCGATAGCAATTCCTCCCAATCCTGGTACACTAGGTACCGTGCTAGGAAGATCTGAGTAAGATAACACCGCTGCTAAAACTGCATTTGCATCACTTGGTGCATTAGGTGTGGGTGTAGCTTGTGTGGTGGGCGTAGGATCGACATCGTCAGAGCTGCAAGAAGAAAAAACGAGTGTCGCTCCTAAAAATAAAGCCCAAAGAGTTGTGTTAAGAGTTTTCATGGTTTTGAAAGATTTAAATTACATTTCAAAAGTAGTGCAGCCCATTACCTCATACCATACGGCATTCAGCGTATATCCATCCTAAACCCACCCCTTTTATCTAGAAATTACTCATTTCGCTCAAGCAAAAGATTTTGATATCTTAGTAATTAAACCTTACACAGTAGCCAGTATTCTCCAATGGACAATATCCTCGGATTCACTTTATCTGTTTTTACAGGATTTTTCGCAATTATGAATCCCATTGCTAACGTTCCGATATTCCATTCGCTGACGGAGGATCTGGACAAAACCAGCAAACGAAGCATTAGTAAAACAGCAACTATTACAGCTTTTGTGATAGTAGTGGTCTTCGTGGTGTTGGGAAAATTCATTTTTGAAATCTTCGGAATTACAATTCCAGCCTTTAAAATCACCGGCGGGATATTGATTTTTTACGTGGGTTTTGAAATGCTTCAATCCAAAAAATCCAGTGTGGAGCACATTAAAAACCCGGAAACTGAGGAAAATATTGCCATTTCACCGTTGGCCATCCCTATCCTTGCTGGTCCGGGCACGATAGTGACAGCCATGAATTTTGCTTCCAAAGGCAATCATATTCACATACTGATTGTCATCGCTGTCTTCGCGGTGATGTGCTGGATGACTCACATAGCTTTTGGCCTAGGGGAAAAAATCGTCAAACGATTAGGGAAAAATCTGATTGTCGTGATAGGGAAAATTATGGGTTTGATTATCGCCATCATCGGGACCAACATGATAATTTCTGGAATTAAAGCTGCCTTCTTCGAGTAAATTATACTGCTCTACTTCTTCCCCAACACATAAAACAAATCCAACCCAACCGCCGGATCTTCGACGATCAGATAATCTTCGTGCGAAATATCCACCACGCTCTTACCCTGCTGCTGATGCAGTTTGTTACGGTTTCTGCGATTGAGGATTTCATACGGCATTCTTAGAATTGACGCTGGGAGCTTGTGCTGCAAATCAAAAATATCAAAGCGCATAATCTTCTGTACCGACTTGCGATTGGCTTCGTGGTATGTCCAGACCTTCTCATTTCCCCCTACTCCTTTTGCCTCCACCGAATCAAAAATGGAAGAACAAAGATCAATCAATTGCTGCGGGGTATATTCCCGCTCATGCCAAGGATTTCTCGAAAGTGTATGATTAATATTTGGAGTAGAAATCACGGCTTTTCCTCCTGGTTTCAGCACCCGATAGATTTCTTCTAGGAACAGCCGGTCATTTGGAATGTGCTCGATCACCTGAAAACTCACCACAGTGTCAAAGGAGTTATCAGCGATTCCGGCAAAAGGAGGAATTACAGCCTGCTGAAACTCGACTTTAGGGAATCGAACGTTGAGCTCGTCGATCACTTCCTGGATTTTGTCCAAACCCAGATAGCTTTCTGCCAAGGGCAAAAGGGTCTCCACTCCACGACCTTCTCCGCAGCCCACTTCCAGCAATTTGCCAGAAATCCAAGGCTGAGCAGCAATGTATGCTTTAAGTAGTCGTTGATGAATAGGATTGTCACTGACCAACTTGTCAGAGGCGATTTCCGTTGTATAGGTAGCCATACAAAAATTTACTATTTTGGCAAAAGTAAGGTTATTTTCCCAAACCCGAGATCAACACCCAATGAACTGTAAAACAAGCCGACTCCTGATTTTTTTGGTCCTCTTCGCAGGCGCTTCTCTACCAACCCTTGCACAGAAAACCTTAAGTAGTATAAATCAAGCACTTCGGTATTCCAGGTATTCTAGGTTATCGCTGAAAATCATCCCGATCAAAGTGTCAGAAACCAGTTATAAGGTACAGTTCCAGGTAGAAAAAATAGAAGAGAAACCAGCGTTCAATTTATTTAGCTTCACCTACAGTATTTTGGATAGTTATGATGAAGAGATTCTTTCAGACAACACCAATATTTTGACGGCCGATGACCTGAAGTTTGATACGGATAAGCATTGGGTATTTGAAAAAACCATTGAAATCCCTGCTACTACAGCTACAGCTATTGCTCTATTCACAGCCCTAGATACTCGGCAAGGAGACGAATATTACTACTCCACGGACATCAAAAGTAGCTTCGTTTTTGATCAACCTAGCTTTGGTGCCTATTATGCGAATTCTGTAGGTTTTGATCAGAACTACCTGAACGCTGGTGAATCGCTTCTATTCAAAACCAAAGACGGACCCACTTTGCATAGCTTCTACTACCCTACCACTTTGGAAGTACCCTATCCACCTATGGAAACAAAGCCAGCAGCAGTACCTAGAGAACTGCAGGTAATAGACCAAGGAGACTTTCTGGAAAACATCCCCAAATCATTCGATAAGATTGGCTATTATTTTATCCAAAGTGACACAACTGCCGCGACGGGGATGGTGTTGAAAACAGCACATGAAGCTTTCCCAAAAGTAAAAGACTGGGATGAAATGGTGGATATGGTCACCTATATTTCCACTAGAAAAGAACATGAAGACCTAAAAGAAGCTGAGGATAAAAAGAAGGCACTGGATATGTATTGGCTAGGATTGACCAAAAATTCTGACACCGCTAAGGACCTTATCCGTGAATATTTCCGTCAGGTAGAGTTTGCCAATCTCCTCTTCACAGACTTCAAAGAAGGATGGAAAACAGACAAGGGAATGATCTATATTGTCATGGGCCCACCTCAGGAAGTCAACTTTTATTTGGACAGAGAGGAGTGGAGTTATGGAGGAACTAATGAGAGTTCGAGAATTCGCTTTACCTTTGCGCGGGTTAAAAACATACTTAGCCCACACTATTACACCTTGAATCGCTCCCGCGCTTATCAGCCGGTTTGGTTCAAAAATATATCCATATGGAGAAGCGGAAAGATGGCTTTTTGATTGAAAAAGGCGAACACGAGAAAGATTTTATTTTTGGAACACGGGCAGTCATGGAATCCATCCATGCAGGTAAAGACATCGACAAGGTTCTTGTCCAGAAGGAAATAAACAATGACTTGATCAAGGAATTGCTGAAGCTTTGTAAAGTAGAGAAGATCCCCGTTGTACGCGTTCCAGACGCCAAACTCAACAGAATCACGCGTAAAAATCATCAGGGCGTAGTAGCTCAGATGTCCTCTATTGAATATGCTTCTTTGGATCACGTGATTGAGAGTTGCTTCAATGTGGGGAAGGCTCCTCTAATTTTGATTTTGGATAGAATCACGGATGTAAGAAACTTCGGAGCAATCGCCAGAACTGCAGAATGTGCAGGCGTGGATGCCATCGTGATCCCAGAAAAAGGCAGCGCCCAGATCAATTCAGACGCGATCAAAACGTCAGTTGGAGCTTTGAATTTCCTTCCCGTAGTACGATCGAGAAATCTTTTTTATACCTGCCGCGATCTTCAAAAATCAGGATTGGTATTGGTAGCCATTACCGAAAAGACCGATAAGACAATGTACGAGGCTGACTTCTCAGTGCCAGTTGCCCTGGTGATGGGATCAGAAGAAGACGGAATTTCCACTGAATTGATGGGAATCATGGATGAAAAAGTAAAAATCCCTATGGCTGGGCGAATAGAAAGTTTGAACGTGTCTGTATCAGCTGGAGTGGCGATATACGAAGCGATCAGACAGAGAAAATAAAGATTCAACTCACCAGAAAGGGGAAGTCTTAGATAAAGTCTTCCCCTTTCTTTTTTGCATTGGAGACGAACTCCCGGAATTTTTTTTCTGCGTCGAGTTTGCAGATTAAAAGGACATTATCAGTCTCATTTACAATATAATTATCAAGTCCCTGCACCACGACCAGTTTATCACTATCGACTTTTATAAAACTATTTTTGGTGTCATATAAGATTGCATTCGCTTCCACCACGTTGTTCTCTTCATCTTTTTCCTTCTGAGCATACAGACTGTTCCAAGACCCTAAATCAGACCAGCCAAAATCCCCAAGAATAACATACACTTGGCTAGATTTCTCCATGATACCATAATCTATAGAAATACTCTTCAGCTGTGAATAGGAGCTCATCACAAACCCAGCTTCTCGCTCTGTCCCATAGATGCCTCTTCCCTCTTCGAAAACCTCTGCCAGGTCTGGCATATGTTTTTCAAATGCTTTGATTAGGCTACTTGCTTTCCAGACAAACATCCCCGAATTCCATACAAAATCCCCGCTTTCCAAAAAAGTTTTGGCAAGCTTCGAATTAGGTTTTTCGATAAAAGTCTTCACACGAAACACCTTTGTATCAGGCTTTTCTATGTATTGAATATACCCGTAGCCCGTCTCTGGTCTAATTGGTTTGATACCTAGAGTAATTAGTTTTCCGTCTTGGGCAGCCTCTACCGCCTTAGTGAGCGTTCGAGTGAATTTCCTTTCCTGCAAGATCAAATGATCTGCCGGAGTGACAATGATGGTCGCTTCTGGATCTAATGCCTGGATCTTGTAAGTGGCGTAAGCGATACAAGGTGCGGTGTTTTTGCGCATGGGCTCAGCAATAATCTGATGATCCTTTAGCTCAGGCAATTGTTCCTTGACCAATGCGAGGTATTTTCTATAGGTAATCACCACAAATTGATCCGCCTCGGCAATCTCCGTGAAGCGATCGTAAGTCATCTGCAAAAGTGTGCGACCTGTCCCTAGTATATCCAAAAATTGCTTAGGCCGTTTTCTGCGGCTATAGGGCCAAAATCGGGCGCCAATGCCACCGGCCATAATAAGAATATAAGGTTTATTCTGCATGCTAGGGGTTAAACAATTCCTTCTTTCATCAATTCATGAATATGAACAAAACCAGCGATTTTTTCTCCATTCATTGCCACAAGTTGTGTGATATTGTGATCTTTCATCATATTCAATGCACGAATGGCGTATTCTTGGGTTGAAATAGATTTAGGATTAACCGTCATGATATCCGATGCTTTCAAAGATTCGATAGCTAACGTTTTTTGAAGCATTCTCCGGAGATCTCCATCTGTGATAATTCCTTTCAGATTTCCTTCAGCATCCACTACGGAAGTTGCACCCAGTCTTTTTCCAGAAATTTCAAAAATCACTTCAGCGATCCCGGCATTCTCTAACACCACTGGCACTTCATTTCCGCCCAGCACATCTCCTACTTTAAGGTACAATTGCTTACCAAGCGAACCACCCGGATGATACTTAGCAAAATCCTCCGAGGTAAAACCTCTCGCTTCAAGTAAGCACACCGCCAATGCGTCACCCAACGCTAAATGCGCAGTGGTACTGGTAGTGGGCGCCAGGTTGTTTGGGCAAGCCTCCTCTCCTATGGTCGCATTGAGCACGAAATCTGCCTGTTCTGCGAGAAAACTTTTCGTGTTGCTGACTAAGGCTACGAGCTTGGAACCCAGCCTTTTCATCATAGGCACCAGTACTTTTATCTCAGGAGTATTTCCACTTTTTGAAATACAAATGATGATATCATCCGCTAGGATCATACCCAAGTCTCCATGGATTGCGTCAGCAGCATGCATGAAAAGAGCCGGCGTCCCGGTTGAGTTGAGTGTTGCCACGATCTTATTAGCGATGATGGCGCTTTTCCCTACCCCGGTGATGACTACTCTACCTTTGGAATCTAAAATATGCGCCACGCAAGCTTCGAAATCACCATCCAAAAAATCAACAAGATTTAACACTGCCTGTGCTTCGTTTTGCAGTACTCTTGTGGCTGTATTTCTAATATTTTTAGCTAAATTCAATTTTGCCTGGGTTTATAACTATTTTTGAACCTGGGTATAAATGTAATAAATCATTCCTGTTTACAGGCTTTAGTTACCCTTTTAGCCCCCTAACAAGTGGAAGAAAATGTAAAAGCAGATCTTAAAAAAATCTTTGGATTCAGTCAATTTCGTGGAAATCAGGAACTGATCGTTGACAACTTGCTTAACAAACGAAACACATTCGTCATCATGCCTACGGGCGCTGGCAAATCTTTATGCTATCAATTGCCGGCCGTAATTCAAGACGGAACAGCTATTGTCATCTCTCCTTTGATTGCATTGATGAAAAATCAAGTGGATCAGTTGCAGGCGTTGGGAATCAACGCTCACTTTCTGAACTCTACCCTGAATAAATCAGAAGCTCTCCGCGTCAAAAGCGAGGTTCTAAAGAAGAAAACTAAGCTTCTCTATGTAGCTCCAGAATCCCTGACTAAGGAAGAAAACGTAGCGTTTCTCAAATCTGCAACCCTATCCTTCGTCGCCATAGATGAAGCACACTGCATCTCAGAATGGGGCCATGATTTCAGACCTGAATACAGGCGGATCAAGTCTATCATAGCGCAGATAGCTCCCAATCTCCCGATTATCGCCCTGACGGCCACAGCTACACCCAAAGTGCAGCAGGACATCCAGCGAAATCTACAGATGGAAGAGGCAGATCTATTCAAATCTTCCTTCAACAGAACTAACCTCTTCTATGAAGTTCGTCCCAAAGTGAAGAATGAATCCAAGAAAGATTTAATCAAATTCATCAAAGGACATAAAGGTAAATCTGGAATTATCTATTGCCTCAGCAGGAAAAAAGTAGAGGAAATCGCCCAGCTTTTAAAAGTAAATCAAGTCAATGCCGCCCCTTATCATGCGGGGCTGGACTCCTCTGTCAGAATCAAAACTCAGGATGATTTTCTCAATGAAGAACTGGATGTGATCGTTGCTACCATAGCTTTCGGGATGGGAATCGATAAGCCAGACGTGCGCTACGTCATCCACTACGATGTGCCAAAATCATTGGAGGGCTATTATCAGGAAACTGGTAGGGCCGGTCGTGATGGACTGGAAGGTCACTGCCTGATGTTCTACCGGTATGAGGACATCGTCAAGCTGGACAAATTCAATAAGGACAAGCCCGTCACGGAGCGGGAAAATGCCAGAATTCTCCTTCAGGAAATGTCAGCTTACTCTGAAACAGGCGTATGTCGAAGGAAATTTATCCTGAATTACTTCGGCGAAACGATGGATGAGGATTGCGGCTTCTGCGACAATTGTAAGCGTCAGCGAGAGACATTTGAAGGAATGAGCTTAGTAAGTAAAGTACTGGAAGCGGCTATGCAAACCAACGAGCGCTTTGGCTTGGATCATCTGGTGAAGGTACTTGTAGGTGAAGCCACAGACTATGTAATGAGCTATGGCCACGACAAACTGCCAGTTTTCGGTACAGGAAAAGAAGAAACTGAAAAGACGTGGACAAGCGTTATTCGCCAAGTGATGATTCTGAATATGCTGGAAAAGGACATCGAAAGCTATGGCGTACTGAAGCTTACTTCCAAAGGAAGAGACTATCTGGAATCTCCATTCAAGCTAGATCTTCATCAGGATCACGATTTTGAAAAAGAAGTAGCTACAGGACAAGCAGAAATTGTCCTCAACGCTGGCATTGCCTATGATGAAAAGTTGTTTGAGTTATTAAAAGCTGAACGCAAAAAAGTAGCTCGAACCAAAAATCTCCCACCCTATGTGATTTTCCAAGACCCATCGTTGGAAGAAATGGCCACCGTATATCCCACTACCCGAGAGGAACTAGCTCAAATCATAGGAGTTGGTATGGGAAAAGTCGTTAAATTCGGGGCTTCATTCCTCAAACTCATAGCTACCTATGTGGAAGAGAATGAAATCGAGACCGCCTCAGACGTTGTTGTCAAATCATCTGGAACTAGGTCTAAAGTGAAAATCTCAATAATCCAGCAGATCGACCGCAAGGTAGGCTTGGATGAGATAGCAGAAAATCTCAATATGAGTATGAGTGACTTGCTTCATGAAATAGAGCAGATCATTTATAGCGGAACTAAACTAAATATAGATTACTATATCGAAGCCATCATGGATGAAGATCGGGAGGATTTACTCCACGATTACTTCATGAATGCTACTAGTGATCAAATCAAAGCAGCTCTAGAAGAACTTGAAGATGAAGACTTTGCAGAAGACGAACTGCGGGTTTACAGAATAAAATTCATCTCAGAGCATGCGAATTAACTTGAACTGAGTCAATGAATATACTCTTATTAGGAAGTGGAGGCAGAGAACATGCTTTCGCTTGGAAGATCGTACAAAGTGATAACTGTACGCAACTATATGTGGCTCCAGGGAATGCAGGCACAGAAAATATCGCTCAAAATGTCGATCTCAGCATCACAGATTTCGACGCCATCCGAGAATTTATCCTAGAAAAAACCATTGGCCTGGTGGTGGTAGGACCAGAGGAACCTTTGGTCAAAGGAATAGTGGATTACCTTCTATCCCAGCCTGAAACAGCAACCATCCCGGTGGTAGGCCCATCTCAGCTCGGCGCGACACTAGAAGGAAGCAAGGACTTTTCGAAGCGATTTATGCAGCGAAACGATATCCCTACAGCTGCTTATGAGACCTTCACGGCAGATCAGCTGGATGCTGGTCTTGCTTACTTGGAACAACAAACACTCCCTATCGTCCTAAAAGCCGATGGATTAGCCGCCGGAAAAGGAGTGCTCATCTGTCTGACACTGGAAGATGCCAAAACTTCACTAAAGGAGATGCTCCTCGATCAAAAGTTTGGCGCAGCCTCCTCCAAAGTGGTAATTGAAGAGTTTTTGGAGGGGATTGAGCTATCGGTTTTTGTGGCTACTGACGGGAAAAACTACAAAATTTTGCCGGAGGCCAAAGATTACAAACGAATCGGCGAAGGAGATACAGGACTAAACACGGGCGGAATGGGAGCCGTGAGCCCAGTCATTTTCGCAGATGAAGCCTTCATGTCCAAAGTAGAAGAGAAGGTGGTAAAGCCTACGGTGGAAGGGCTAGCAAAGGAAAATATTCCTTACAAAGGCTTTCTCTTTATCGGTCTGATGAATAAAGACGGGGAGCCGCACGTCATCGAATACAATGTGCGAATGGGAGACCCAGAGACAGAAGCGGTTCTTCCTCGAATTGAAAGTGACTTCTTGTCTCTACTAATAGGTATAGGCAATGGCACCCTAGCTACTTATGATCTAAAAATCTCTCCAGACTATGCTGCTACCGTGGTCATGGTCAGCGGAGGATACCCAGGTTCGTATGAAAAAGGGAAAATCATTTCTTTGCCAGAAGCAGTACATGGTGCAGAGATTTTTCATGCAGGTACTGGCCGTAATGAAAGCGGGGAATTAGTCAACCAAGGTGGCCGGGTGATTGCCGTCACCGGCAAAGGCGAATCTCTGCAGGAAGCACTCAGCAATGCCTTTACCACAGTAAAAGGCATAAACTGGGATCAGGCTTACTACCGAAAGGATATCGGAATGGATATCCTGAACTTAATGTAATTCAACCCAAAACTAATCAGGGCGCTAGCCCTTGTCTATATATTATGTCTGGATGTAGCACATGCTCAACCTCCTCTGGAGGAACCGGGGGCTGCCAAAGTAACGGCACCTGCGGCACGAGTGATTGTAATAAAATGAATGTTTTCGATTGGCTATCTCACATGGGGATTCCTGAGGTTGACAATTTTGATATCGTAGAAGTAAAATTCAAAGGCGGACGTAAAGAATACTACCGAAACGTAGATTTCCTACCCTTAAACACCGGTGATCCGGTAGTCGTGGACGTCCCAAGCGGGCATCACATCGGCTACGTATCGCTTCAGGGCGAACTAGTACGCCTACAAATGCAAAAAAGAAAAATCAGAGATGACGACCAAATCCTGAGAATATACCGTGTCGCCAATCAAAAGGACATGGAAAAATGGGGGGAAGCTCAAAACCGAGAAATCCCCACACTCTACAGATGCAGACAGATCGTAGATGAATATGGCCTGAAAATGAAAATGTCAGATATCGAATATCAGGCAGACAATTCCAAAGCTACCTTTTACTATTCAGCTGATGACCGGGTTGATTTCCGGGAATTGATCAAAGCACTGGCAGGCGAATTCAGAATTCGTGTAGAAATGCGCCAAATCAGTCTTCGCCAGGAAGCAGGAAGACTAGGCGGAATAGGCGTTTGCGGTAGAGAGCTATGCTGCTCTACTTGGCTAGTTGACTTCAAAAATGTCAGCACCTCAGCGGCGAGATACCAGAACCTTTCTCTCAATCCCGGGAAATTAAGCGGTCAGTGTGGGCGATTGAAATGCTGTCTAAACTACGAATTGGACACCTACATGGACGCGATCAAAGACATCCCTTCCATAGATCGTCCTCTTCAGACCGAGTCCGGCCCAGCCAAACTCCAGAAAACAGATATTTTCCGCAGGCTGATGTGGTTTAGCTACAACAATGACAATGACTGGCATAGCATCAGCTGCGATCGAGTGAAGGAGATTTTAGCGATCAATGAGAAGGGCAAAAAAGTCTTTACGCTTCAATACAATGAGGCTTCGGAAATTGAAGATTTAGCAGCTAAATCTACACGCGAACTGGAGCTTTTGGACAAGAAGTTTGCCTCCACCAGCCCAAAGCGTAAGAAAAAACCACGCTCCCAAAATAAAAACTCGAATGGAAACAGGAGTCAACCACCTGCTTCTAATAAACCAGACTCCAAACCTGGCAAGCCTGATAACCCACAAAACAACGCTCAGAAAACTAAACAAGGCCCAAGAGCTGAAGGAGAGCAGCCTAAGAAACGCAGGAATAAAAATAGAAATAAGCCTAGAAACCCTGATGCAAGCCCTGGACAAGCTTCAGCTCCTCAGCCTCAGCAACCTAAAGCGCAAGGCGGACCTCCTAAGCGACAAAATGTTCAGAAGCCAAAAGCTGACGATTCCAACAAGTCCAATTCTGACATTGCCAAACCAAGACCTCAAGGAAATGATGGCAACAAAGGCAACGGAACTACTGAAGCCAAACCAAAAGCACAAGGGAAAAAGAGATTTCCTCCAAGAAAAAACCAAGGACCAAATCCTAATAATTCAGGAAATGAATAAGGTAAAGAAGAGCCTGTTTATATTTCTAGTCTTCGTAAGTGCTGCCTGTACAGATGGGCGCATTTACGAGGATTTTCATGCCTTACCCAACCAAAACTGGGAAGTTCAAGACAGCCTTGTGTTTGATTTATCAGACGTAAACTTGGTGAACACCCCAAATCTCGTTGCAGTGAAATTCAATGAGGAATACGGGTTTTCAAATTGCTACTTGAGAGTAATCAGTAAAGATTCTTCTGGGTTGGTCTTGGAAAACAAACTGATAAACATGATTTTGTTTGATCCCAAATCCGGGGAACCGCTAGGTGAGGGTTTTGGTAATTCATACACCCGCTACGACACGCTACCTTTTGTATTTAATCCACTGACTAAAAGTGTAACGCTCCTTCAATACATGCGTCAGGACCAATTACCGGGAGTGGAAGCTGTGGGAATTAAGATCTTGAAATAATCAACTGACTAGTAGGATACTAAGGTATTTCCCAGAGATTATCACAGAAAAAATCTCCCTGACCTGCAAATTCCCTAAAAATTACCCAATTAGAATCAAGCCCCTGATTCAAAATCCGCAGTAGTCTGCTGTGATTGTTGAGCGTGTATCTGAGAAAAAAAGCTTTTCCTCTCGCCACAGGCAACTCACTTCACCTCCTTTTGAAAACAAATACTATTATCCATTCCAATGTATTGTCCATAGTTCGGAATGAGAGAATATCCCTGCTTTTTGTAAAGGGCAACGGCCTCTACTTGTCTTTTCCCTGTTTCGAGCACGCAGCTTTTATAGCCCAATTCCGCAGCCCAAGCCTCCAATTCAGATAACACAAGTGACGCAAAACCTTTGCCCCGAGCGTCGGATACAGTAAACATCCGTTTCACTTCCATTGAGTCCTCGTCAAATTCCTTGATAGCCCCACAAGCTACCGGAATAGTATTGTCATAGGCAACGATAACATTATTCAGCATGGTGATGGAATTGTACTGATTATAAAAATCATGATCTCTCCCATCTTTCAAAGCAAGATAGGTGTCTAGGAGTTTTACCAATGAGACAAAATCAGGACTAGAGGAATCGGTGCGGGTAAGTGTAATCATAAGTTGAAGTTAACTAGAAATCACGCGTCAGTTACGCCTGCACGAGCGCTTTTTACAATTAACCGAATGGCTTATTGGGTTCAAAATGATTTGTTTGGTTGAAAATCATTCCTCAAGTATAATCCTATGACTAACTCTTGTCGAATAGCTGCCTCTCTCGTACTACTATTTTTTTTGGTTCATTCAGAATCGTTGGCGGCTCGTCCTGAAGACAAGAAATTTTGGCAGTAAGTAGAGGCCTCTAAAAGGCCTCTACTTACTGCCATTCCTTTTACAGCCCATGCTTCTCGCCCATTCCTCGGATCAATTCATAGCCCTTTTCTGCCATATCCCAGGGCTCGGAGAAATTTCGCCACACGCCGATTGAGTTGGCAAAAGCTGGATCATTTCTGGTGAAGCCTTCTATAGTCAACCAGCCTTTGTATTGGATATCGGCCAGAGCTTGGAACGTCTCATCAAAATTCACATGTCCTGAACCTGGAGTACCTCGATCATTTTCTGAAATATGAAAATGCCCTAATTGTGGTGCAATAAATTTGATGGCTTCGCCCAGTTTTTTTTCTTCTATGTTCGCGTGATGCGTGTCAAACATGGCTTTGACATTAGGATGATCTACTTTTTTAAGCAAATAAGCAAGCTGCTCCATGGTGTTGCAGAGGTAGCACTCGAATCTATTCAGAGCCTCGGGCGTCAAAAGAATTCCTGCCTGTCGGGCATAATCTCCCATAGCATGCAAATATTCCGCAGACCAGCTGTATTCTTGTTCCAGCGGTTCGCGACTTGCAAAAACGGTAAAACCTGAGTGAAAAGGCCCACAAAGAACCTGGGCATTCAAATCTCGCGCTCGGTCGATTACCCATTTGAGTTGTTCGCCAGCGGCCTCACGTATTTTTGCATCTTCTGAGATAGGATTGTGCTCAGGCCCCATGACTGTTACAGCTGTCACTTCCAACCCAATATCTGCACAGTGCTTACCTACCAGTTTGAAGGATTCCTCTGGCGAGCCTCCTATAAAAAACTCCGCCCCGTCATAACCTATCTTTTTCAAGCGATCCAGCACGGGTAATAAATCCTCCGACATTTCCGCTGACCAAGCCAGCACATTAAATCCTATTTTGTTCATTTTTCAGTTGATGATTTTTAGCCTACGGAAGTTATACTAACGGCTATGGTCTAATTAAAATCCTCCACTTTCATCCCTTTTCGGAAGCTATCAAACCCAAACATCGTCGGCTCATAACTGCCTACAACATCCATCGTCAAGTCTGGCGTGATCACCTCGGGATTTCCCAATAGCCAAAAAGACGCATTGACAATCAATCGACGCATATCTTCTACTTCAAAGTCTATCGAAGACCCTAGCGTACTTCCAAATACTTTCCCCGTTTTCCCACCATCCAATGAATAATCCTTCGTCCAAGCGATCGGCATAATCGATTTGTCCCACATCAATGGAGCTTCAGGCGTCATCCCAGCGGTGGATTGCCCATAGACGAGCACGTTGGCATCGGATGGCAAATTCTTTATCGAATACACATCTGTTGGTGCCCAGATATCATCTACCCCGCGCAAAATTGGGTGGTCTTTATCTCGATTTACCCCATCGATCAATGCTCTGGTCCCCTCAGATTTGTGAATTCCATGATGAGCTATCCAGGTCTCGCCTACGAGTTGCTGACCGAATCCACCTTCCCAACCGGGCACTTTACTATTCCAGGACCATTTTGCATAAGGCGAGTTTTTATCCTTGATGGCAAAGGGATGAGTGGACGTACGAAGTGCGATAAAAGGTCTTCCAGATTTGAAATAATCTTCAAAATGCTGCATTTGATCCAAAGGCAAATCCCTGAAGCGAATCAGCATAATCACTAAATCGGCATGTTGCAAATGATCCAAACCAGGAATATTAGCCTGATAGTTTGGGACCACATCCCCTGATTCAGGCTCGATGGGAAACAGGACAGTAGTAGTAAACCCGTAATGTTCGGAAAGAATTTTGGCCATCATCGGCATGGACTCCTCTGATCTATACTCGTCATCGCCAGAGATTAAGACGATTTTCTTTCCTTTTCCTGGACCTTCCTTTCCTTCAAATTGGAGAAAAGGCTTTCCATTTTGAGCTGAAACGCAGGAAATTGAAAGGAAAGCAATACTAGTCACTAGAAAAACAAATTTCTTAAGAGATGAATTATTCATGGTTTTTTAGAGAATGAATTGGGAAAATAGTAAAACTTTTAAGGGTTTATGTCCTGCAAGCAAAATTCTCTTTCGGTATCGATTCCGTTAATTCTTTAGCCTTTCAACCTTTAATCGGAAAGACAAGCGGCAAAAAATCCCTACTTTCTCCATTCAAAAACATCTCGAATTCCCAAAATACCCCTTAAATATGAAAACGGATAGAAGAAATTTTCTCAAAACTGGCTCTCTTGCTGCCCTCGGGCTAAGCGGAATTTCTATAATTCCAGCTAATGCTCTAGGCAAATTAACAGGAAATATAGCTCCAAGTGACAAGGTAAATCTCGCCTGTTGCGGAATAGGTAATCGTGGCGCTCAAATCATCAACGACCTCTACAAAACTGGACTATGTAATATAGTAGCACTCTGCGATGTGGACATGGGTGCGCCTCACACTACTGCTATCATGAACAAGTTCCCTGAGGCTAAGCGTTTTCAGGATTTTAGAAAAATGTTTGATGAGTTTGGAAATGGTTTCGAAGCGATCACGGTCGGGACGCCAGACTTTTCCCACTTCCCGATCACTATGCTGGCTATGTCAGAGGGCAAACATGTGTACGTAGAAAAACCGATGGCTCGTACCTTCAATGAGATCACCCTCATGATGGACTCCGCCAAAAGACACAACGTAGTAACCCAGATGGGCAACCAAGGACACTCTGAGGCAAATTATTTCCAATTCAAGGCATGGAAAGAAGCCGGAATCATCAAAGATGTAACTGCCGTCACAGCACACATGAATAGCCCAAGAAGATGGCATGGATGGGATGTGAACATGCAAAGCTTTCCTAAAGCTGAGCCTATCCCTTCCACCTTAGATTGGGACACTTGGATGATGGCCAGGCCTATGCACGACTACAATAAGGATTTCATAAACGGCCAATGGAGATGCTGGTATGACTTCGGAATGGGCGCACTTGGAGACTGGGGAGCACATACTATGGATACTGTTCACGAATTTCTAGATTTGGGATTACCGTACGAAGTAGATCCAGTGATGCTAAAAGGTCACAATCCTTTCTTTTTTCCAATGTCTTCAACTATCGCTTTCAAATTCCCGAAAAGAGGAGACATGCCAGCACTAGATTTGACTTGGTACGACGGGGTGGACAATGTTCCGCCAGTACCTGCTGACTACGGAACCTCAGAATTGAACGCTGACATCCCCGCGGCCAGCACCGGACAGATACAGCCGGCAAAACTGAACCCCGGAAAAATCATCTACAGCAAAGACCTAACCTTCAAAGGAGGGTCTCATGGATCTACACTTTCCATTATAGGCGATGAAAAAGCTAAAGCAATGGAAAGCAAACTTCCAGAAGTCCCAGAAAGCCCTTCCAATCACTTCGCTAATTTTCTAAAAGCATGTAAAGGCGAAGAACAAACTCGCTCTAGATTCGAAATCGCAGGGCCTCTCAGCCAGGTATTCTGCTTGGGAGTACTTGCTCAGCAATTGAATACTACGTTGAAATTTGATAGAGAAACCCAGCGGGTCACCAATAATCCACTGGCAAATCAACTCTTAGGTGGAGAAGTACCACGCAGAGGGTGGGAAGAGTATTACACTTTATGATCACTGAGGATCGTCTATGGTATTAACCAACCTTCTTTTTATTCGAACAGGCTGGAAGACCGAAGACTGGTGACGGAAGTAGCGTCAAATAAGTGTTTACCATTCCTTACGCCTCTTTTTATCTATAACTACTCCAATTGTAGATACTCATATGAAACAATTATGATTTGAAAAGCTGGAATGAGAAATCATTCCAGCTTTTCTGCTTTTAATCCAGCACTTTTCAAAAGAGAAATCAATAAAATTCTATTTTTTTTTAAAAAGCATTGACGGAAATGGAGGTTTCCAAATCGGTAATCTCGTCAATCGTAATTATAAAATCGCAAATTAGAACTTAGGGCAAGGCAGAAGCGTATCTCTTCGCTGCGGTTTTCCTTGATTGCTATTTGGCAAAGTCCAAGACAAACTCAACTCATGAGCGCCTCCAGACTGAATTCCAAGCTGAGAAACGGTGTAATCGAAACTGTACCCTACATTTAGGCCATTCAGAAGGTTCAACCCCACCATCATGACGATGGCGTCTCGGTTGCTTTGTTCCTCCACTTTTTTGTAAGGAAGACCTCTATACCATAGTCCAAAAACAATAGGTTCTACATAAAAATAAGCACCTACATCAAGTTGTTCGAAGGGACCTTGTTTCTTGTAGTTAATAGTAGGTGTCAAATACCGCTGCCGCCTGATATGGGTAAAATCTCCACGCATGGAACCCTCACCCAGCGAAATTCTGTAGCCAGCATGTGCGGAGAATTTGACAGGCAATGGACTATCGCCGTCAATGAAAGACTGATTAGGCTGATTGACATGATGAGCTGATCCTCCTATCCAGAAATCCTCTGTAAAAAAAAGTCCTCCAAATGAAAGCGAAAGCATATTGACCGGATCGCCTAATCCCGGGATATCTGTACCAGGAAACAAAGGACCAAATGGATCATTGGGGTTGATCTGATTAGCGAAAACCAGGTTTTCATAAAAACCTATCTCTCTTCTAATGTAACTCGCCTGAAAACCAGGACGGAAATACATCTTGTCACTCAGCTTCAACTCGTAAGAATAGAGGGCAGAGATCGTCGTAGATCGAAGTTTGGAAGCGCCCTCCGTATCCTGCATAACCATTACTCCGATTCCCGAGTTGTAATCATTCAGATAGGTATCGTAATAAGCAGAAAAAGTAGTGAATTGCGCATCAATGCTCGGCCATTGATTTCTGTAATTAAAACCAACGCGCCCAGTCAACTCAGATCCAGCGAAGGCGGGATTTAAGTAAAGTGGTGCCGCATAATATTGGCTATATTGCGGATCTTGTGCGTAGGCATTAGTTCCCAGAAAAAGACCAACCACACAAAGAAAAACAACGTAAACCTGAGACCGTAACAAGTATTTGTTCGTTAATTTGAATATTCAGTAGGCTTCTTCAACGCTACAGAACGTATGTTGTTTTAGAAGCAGTTCGAAAATTATGAAAAGCAGCCCTAATTCCATAAGGTTACCCTACATTTTTACGCTTGCCCTCCTATTTACAATTTTTGTATTTAATAATGCGGCATATTCTCAGGGATTTAATGACAATGAGTGGATTTTTGGGTATTGTGGTGGTTCCACAGAAAATAATTACTTGTCCTTCGGGAAAGGAAATAACGCCACAGTTCAATCCATCCCAGGATCAATAGTCTTCACAGACATGAATTCTGCGCTGGCGATAGACCCCATTACAGGACAACCTTTATTTCTCACGAACGGGGAATTGGTTTATGATTTCAGCCAAAACCCAATCCAGGGCGTTGGATCTGGTCTCAATGGTAATATAAACGGCACACAGCAGGTAGCCACAGGGTTCTTAGAATATGACCCGCAGGGCAACAAGTTATTTTACATCTTTTACTTATCGCTCGGGGGAGACCTACAATACGCAGTAGTAGATATGAATGCCCCAGGACAAGCCTCCGGAAATGAGCGGCCTCTGGGGGAAATCACCTCAAAAGACAATGTAATTGGAAATGCTTCTGGAGCACTTTTGGTAGTTAAGATTCCCGCGTCTCCCTCCTACCTAATCAGCTTTGACAATGGAAACCTTATTTCCCGAAGTATTGATTCTGGGGAAGGAAATTTCAGTACCACAGACAATGAGAGCATCTCTTCTACGCCAAAGCAAATCGTCTTTAATGAGGAGAACAGTCAATTAATCATCATTCCTGAATCCAGTACAGATCCAATTTTAGTACTAGATTTCGATTTAAGTACTGGGTCTTTTAGCGCACCAACTCCAATAACCCAATCCTCCGGAAATGGTGAATATGGAGGTGCAGAATTTTCTCCTGATGGGATTTATCTTTACTATTCTTCAGGAAACAATTTATTCAGAGTGCCCCTAGCGGATCTATCCTCTACCCCAGAAAAAATACCCATAGATGGCCCTGGAACTCCACCTGCAGATCTTTTTGCTATCTATGACATCAAGGCAGGCCCAGATGGAAGCCTTTATTATATCTATGAAGAGGTGGATGGCGGTCCTCAGTTAATGGGAAAAGTAAACAATCCTAACGAAACAGATATAACGTTGGTGGATGTGGAAGAGGATCCTTTCGCCGGCACAGACTTTTGTGGAACAGTTTTTCCAACTTTTGCCCCAAATGCTGACATAGAGCCTACCGTGAATTTCACATGGGCTCCAGATGAGCCGTGTGCAAATAATCCCGTGCAGCTCACTTCTGAATTAACTCCTGAGAATTACCGCCCGGTAAGCTTTCAGTGGGAGTTTGATCCTCCACTCTTGGATTCGGCTGGCAACGAACTAGCGGCAGATTACGCGCAGGAGCATTTCTTAATCCCTGCAGACGCTGCGCAAGAAATGAGCGTAAACGTAACACTTACGGTGACTTTCGCTGATGGGGAAACCAAAGTCGTTACTAAGGAAATCCCACTAACTGAGAATGATCTGCAAGCTAATTTTTCCCCTCAGGACACGACCCTCTGTGAATCTTGTTTCGACATAGAACCCTTGCTAAGCGCACAAAAAGGTGAAGAAGACGGCGGAGCTGGTGGAGGCGGAGGTGCAGGTGGAGGCCAGGGTGGTGGTGAGGAATATGAATACTTTTGGTCAAACAAACGTGATAGAGGATGGATAGGGAAAGAAGCTAACGAAATCTGCAAGCCGGGATTGTATTGGGTTTTGGTTCGTGAGCCGGGATCTTCTTGCTACGCTTACGCAGAAATTCGGGTAAAAATGTGGGACGTGTTGGATCAGACCAATAACATCTGGTATTTCGGAGACGGTGCCGGTCTTGACTTCAACCCGGACCCTGACGATCCTGAAGCTCCTACACCTAGGCCAATAGCATCCCGACATCCTCAAAACATCCCAGCTGGAACAACTACAATTTCTAGCCAAGATGGAGAAGTTCTTTTCTTCACGGATGGACAGTCAGTGTGGGATCTGAACGGAGACTTGATGGAAAATGGGGATGACATCGGTGGAGACAATTCAAGTAGTCAGAGTGTAATCGCCGTACCGGTTCCTGGTGAGGAAACCCTCTTTTATTTATTCACCTCACAGCTTTCAGCCAATGGAGATAATGAAGCAAAATATTCACTGGTCGATATAAAAGCCGAAAATCAAACGGGAGTAGGCAATGTAGTCACCAAAGATAATTTTCTGTTTAGCCCATCTACTGAGCATTCCGCTGCTTTGGATGCAGGAGACACTACCTGGGTCATGTATCATGAACTCGGAAATAACACCTTCAGAGCTTACCCAGTGTCTGCAAATGGTATAGGTCAACCAGTTCTCAGCTCGGTAGGAAGCAATCACGGATTTAATTCCGGAGTGGGTGCGATGAAGTTCAACTCAGATGGAGACAAAATAGCTGTAACCATTTCTGAAGGTGGCTGTAATAAGCTGGAGATCTTCGATTTTGATAGCGATACTGGCGAAATGACGGAGTATGCGCGAATCAACTTAGGCTGCAATGGAGATGTTTATGGAATGGAATTCTCTCAGGACGGAGAGCGTATTCTAGTCTCCTACAGAAATGGAGGCCCTGGGATAGAGGAATTTATCATCAAAGCCAATGACAACGATGATCCAGACGCTGCCACCTGTCCGAGCTGCTTCGAAGGCGCAGGTACAAGAGCTGAAATAGAAGCTTGTATCGTTTCTACAAAAAACCAAGTCAGCCAAACTTCCGGGCTTAACCTAGGCGCGCTACAAATAGGACCAAATGGTCAAATCTATGCCGCAGTAGTAGGTGATAATAGAATCGGACAAATCAATGTAGGCTCGGGATGCAACTCTCAAAGTACCTTTACCCAAGATGGGGTAGATGCCATGCCAGGTACCTCAAATCTCGGACTTCCATCCTTTGTCCAAAACTCTGGAAGCTCCATACCGGAGCCAAGCTTAGCAGCTCCAGCACGACTTTGTTTAGATCCTGAGCTCGGAGCCGGAGCGTTACTAGAAGGCGGAGGAGAACCGGATATCGATAGCTATTTCTGGACTATTACTAATAACGATGACGGGACTATCCTGCGAAGTAACTACGGAGGACCGGGAGATGAATTTCAAAATTTAGAACAACTATTTAACACCCCAGGTACTTACACGGTAGAACTAAGAGTAGATCGATGCGGTGATCCGGAGTATTTTAGAGCTACGACCACGATCTTGGTAGAAGCTCCTCCAGTATTGACCTTAGCTGATGATGCGACACTTTGCGCTGGGAATCCTGTGACTTTGGTAGCTATAGACGGTTACGATCCAGCCGAAGGTCTTTATGATTTCGAATGGACCAATGCTGCAGGACAGGTTTTTGGTGACGAAAATTCCAATGAGATCACCGTCACCGAAGAAAGTATATATACAGTAAACGTGAGCTACAGACTGCCAGCTGGACTATCGGATGACGAGGCTTTACTTTACGAAACTTGTCCATCAAGTGCAGAGATTTTCGTAGGTCCGGCCTTTGAGTTTGATCTGGATCAGACCGCTACGGAAGTTTGTTTTGAAGAGATTTCTGTGACCTTCGCTCCAAACACACCTATTTCCGGCGAATGGTTCTACGAGTTAAACGGAGACCCAAACCGAGTGGCTTTAGGTGAATTCTTTGAGCTAGAACTTTGGATTAATACCCTGCCAGGACCTGGAAATTATGAGATTATATTCGTGACTCAAGATCCTATTTTGGAAGGATGTACAGTTGAGAAAAAAGTGGATCTTATAGTTAATGAGCTTCCTCTTTTTGTTGCGGTTCAGACTGCTCCAGCGACTGATTGTACTACCGCTGATGGGTCTTTTGAAATCACCATGCAAAGCGATGCGCAGACAATAACTGTAGTGGAAACAGGAGATGTCTTTTCTAATGCGCAAGCTGGCAGTACATTTCCGCTAACGGGAGTTTTACCAGGAATCTATACCATTGAAGCGGAAAACTCCTTCGGCTGTACTTACATAGGAACGGTAACGGTAGAAAATGCCAACCCTCCAGCTGGTTTTGACTACACTGTGGCTACCACCGACGAGGTCTGCAGTCCTTCAGGAGTTAACAATGGAGCTTTGACCATTAACTTCACAAGCTCTCCGCAATCAGGAACCTATTCCGCGACCAGACAGGGCGATGGACAGGTTTTCCAGGGAACGTTCACCAACACCTCTCAAGTGATCATCTCAGTTCCTCATGGGGATTACGCAGTAGAGGTTCAAGACCCAAGCGGATGTGCTATTCCAGACCCAACGATTTACACTGTAGATCAACGATTTGAAGTTGTATTCTCAGTTCCTGCAGATCTGACTGCCTGTGAAAGCTTCACTTTTGCTCCTACCTCACCAGACGCGCTGAACTTCACAGTGACAAATTCTTCAGGGACTACCATTTCCCCAGACTCCAATGGTGAGTTTACCCTTACCCAATCTGGAACCTATACCGTAAGAGGAGAAGACCCTACTGGAGTAAATTGTCCTCGAGAAGAAACGATCGTTGCAAACATCACACAGCCCATAGATTTTGAAATCTCTCCACCAATTGTAGATTGCCAGGTAGGAATTCAATACGAAGCCATTTTGAACAATGCGGATCCTGCTGATGTGATTTTCCTCTGGAAGGATAATACAGGAGTAATTGTGGGACGAAGACAAACTTTTGTCCCAAGTAGATCAGGTGATTATACCCTGGAAGTCCAGCCAGTAGCAGGTGGCTTGTGTCCGGTTGACAAAAAATCTTTCTCAGCAGAGGTCATTTCTCAGCGAGTGGATGTCAGTCTGGATGTAGTTCCTTTCTGTGTGCAGCAAACTAGCACCACCATTACAGTAGTTGCAGACATGACAAATGTGGCTGATATAGAGTGGTACTCCGTAGCTAATGGTACACGCACACGAATCCCAGCGTTTGACGGTCTGCCTATCATAGAAGTTTCTCAGGAAGGAACCTACGAGGCCTTGCTTAGAAGTGGTGTGGGATGTGAACTTGGCCGTGCCAATGGGGTCGTTGCCAAATCGACCATTTTGCCTCCAGTCGTACCAACAGGATTTACCATCTGTGCCATAGAAGGCGTGACGCAAACTATAGACCCTGGGGTTTATGACAACTATTCCTGGAAGTTAAATGGGATGGAAGTTTCTACAGCACCCGTCTTCACCCCTACTGAAGCCGGGACCTATGAGCTAACTGTATCAGATAATCTAGGTTGCGAATATTTTGCCACCATCGACGTGGTAGAGGATTGTGCTTTAAAAATAGTATTTCCAAATGGCGTAGTTCTCAACGATCCAACGAGAAACTTCATCCTCTATGCCAATGAATACATAGACGATGTGGAGGTTTATATCTACAATCGCTGGGGAGAATTGATTTTTTATTGCACGCACGAAAACGTAGAACCAAGTCAAGCATTCTGTCCGTGGAATGGACAATATGGGGGAGATTTCGTGCCAAATGGAACATATGCCGTAGTGGTGAAGTTTACCAGTCAAGACCAGCAGATAACCGAAAAATTAACCAAAGCGATTACAGTAATTCAATAGCATGCTTATTCTTATTTCCCCGGCAAAAACGCTGGATTATAGCACCCCAGAGTTTAATGAGTACACTCAGCCAGATTTTCAAACAGACACTCGCTCCCTTGTGGGCATTATGAAAAAGAAGTCGGCCAAAGAAATCGGCGAATTAATGAGCATATCCGAAAATCTCGCAGAGCTCAATGAGCAACGCTTTAAGACCTTCCAAAAAGATTTCACTACTGATAATTCCAAGCAGGCAATCCTAGCTTTCAAGGGGGATGTGTACACTAAAATTGAGGTGGATACTTATTCAGAAGAGGATTTCGCTTTTGCACAGAAGCACTTACGAATATTATCTGGACTATATGGTTTGCTGAAGCCACTCGATTTGATCCAGCCTTATCGCTTGGAAATGGGGATCCGCTTAGAAAATAAAAAGGGTAAAAACCTGTATGAATTCTGGGACAAAAAAATTGCCAAGGCAATCAATGAAGTAGCAAATGGACAACCTGTGATAAACCTTGCTTCTCAGGAATATTTTAAATCGGTTCATTTGAAGACTTTAAAAAGTCCTTTGATTAACATTGAATTCAAGGACTTCAAAAATGACAGTTATAAAATCATCGGTTTTTTTGCAAAGCAGGCCAGAGGGATGATGAGTAACTTTGCCATTAAAAACAGAATCACAGACCCAGAGCAATTAAAAACGTTCAACGAGGGTGGTTATGAATACGCTGAAAAGATGAGTGATGGAGAAAATTGGGTTTTTGTACGATAAAAACTCAATCCACTCGTAATCTGAAACTTGGGCTTTCAAACTTCTTTTTCAACTTGATAAAAATGTAACTTAGAGGCAGAAAACAACCGTTGATACCTCTATTTTGGCCGCAGCATCTTTCAAAATTATCACCATAGCCCTATTCTCCTTGATGGTGAGTTACGTGGCTTTTGCTGCATTCGAGAGAATAAACGAAGACTTTTTCAAACATTCCCAATCTTGGCAAACCATCTCTGCACCGCCTGAATTGACCGGTCCAGATCAGCTTTGTAACGTCGTCGGGAGTGTTGTGGGAGTTTTTTCCGGCGGAGGCGATCCTGCTACCGATGTGTATAAATGGACAGTTCTTGCGCCAAATGGAAGCACCTTATTTACCAGGCCTCCAGGAGCATTTCAGACGATAGAATACACCTTTGAATCACTCGGCCTTCATCAAGTAAAATTAGAAGTCAGTAGAGGGGGAATTTCACTTGCCTCCTTCACTAAAAATGTCGCCATCACCAAAGCACCAGAAATTACCCTGATTGGGAATTATAAAATATGTACAGGCCAGTCCTTAGAGCTTCAGGCTATTTCACCTAGCAGTGATAAGTTCACAAGTTATTTTTTTGAATGGAAAAATGAAAGTGGAGTGGTAATAGGCTCTTCCAACACGCTAAGTGTAAGTGCTCCGGGAGACTACTCAGTGACTTTTTATATTCCAGATCCTTCAAATCCTGTTTGTGAAAACACGCTTCAAACCAAGGTGGAAACCCTCGATGCGATCAGTATTGTAAAGAGCACATCCAATGTTTGTAAAGATCAAAGTATCACCTTTACTGCGGATCCTCCTGTTGCAGGTCAGTGGCTTCTGACCTTGCCTGGAGAACCTACAGCAATCTCCAAGGGCTTTTCTTCCACGCTCACCCTTCTTCCTGTTATAGATCTGCCAGTTTTTGGGAATTACAACTTGGAATTGATAATTGAAAACCTAGAAAACCCTGCCTGTAGCCCTACAGCCACAAGTGATTTTGCATACAACGAAGAGCCTATAGTTTCCTTGTTTTCTACTTTTGGCGCAAGTGATTGCTTCGTTCCCGATGGAGGATTAGAACTGCTGGCGGAGACTGATATCGATCAGCTTGTCGTGGAGGGAACGGGGTTAGTTTTTGGTCCTTTTCTCGCTGGAGAACCTATAACTATTCCTAATCTTAAATCAGGTGGATATACTTTTATTTATTTCCTAAATGGATGCCAGAATAAGCTCGGCGCAGTGATACCACTAGAAAACCCACCCACTAATCTGGAATTTGAAATTGAAAATATAAATGCTGAATCCTGTACAACCAACGGAAAAATTAACGGTTCATTCGATGTCAACTTAGACAATGGCCCCACTGATGGGTCTTTCAGGATATTAAGTGTAAGAGGAGATGTCGTCATCAAACAAGCCTTGCCTGCGGTCAATCCTTTCAAGATTGAATTGGCAGGTGGAAGATATTTCTTCGAATTGCTGGATAAAGACAGCTGTAACCTCCCAACCAGAGAACTCATAGAGATCCCAGTTAAACCGCAAACTGTTTTTTCAATACCTGAACAGCTTACTATCTGCGGAGCCTATGACTTAATCCCAGAAACTACAGAAAACCTTGTATTTACATTGACAGACCCATCGGGAAATATGTTGACCAGGAATTCGGGCGAACCCTTTACCCTGACAGATGCTGGTGAGTATAGCCTGGTAGGTACCCTGCCTGCACAGTCTGATATCTGTCCCTCGGAAAAGAAATTGACCGTAGCTACTACGAATGAAATAAATTTTGACCCAGTTCTCAAAAGTGAGGATTGCATCATTGGAAACCGGGTTTTTGAAGCTGAAATCTATGGTGCAGACCCCGACAAGTCCGTTTATTTCTGGAGAAATGCCGCAGGAAATATCATTGGTAGCGGCAAGGAACTCTTTCTCTCCCCTACCTCGATAGGTAAGTTCACCTTGGAAGTACAGCCAAAAGACAGCGAAGCATGCCCAATTTTACCCAAGGAATTTGAAGTAGCTGCACCAGTGCTTTTTGTAGATGCTACCATTACCTCCACCAAACTATGTGAATTCGGTCCTGAAGCTATCCTCGAACTAGTCACCACATCCCCTGAGGCTGTCACTGACATTCGATGGCGGAGATTTGACGAAAATGGTGACATCGTCGAGCTACCTGAATTTAGAAATAAACAAACCATCACAACACGCATAGGTGGAACCTATGAAGCTGCTGCTTTCAGCATTATCCCTCAAATAAACAAAAACTGCGAACTGGGAAGAGCGACTTTTCAACTAGACCTTACGCCGGACAAAGTTGTATTCGATATCCCATCTGAGCTTACCATTTGTGATTTTCACGAGCTTATTCCTGTTACCAGTCAAAATCTAGATTTCTTCGTAACTACACCATCTGGAGCGGTAGTCGATAAACCTTCAGGCCAAACCTTCACGCTGGACGAGGCTGGCACTTACACTTTTTTGGCTTTTGATCAGGCTAGCCCTACGTCACTCTGTCCTGAGCAAAAAGAACTCATCGTTACCTTAGCGAGCCCAGTTGATTTCCGGCCCATTTTATCAGATGAGTTTTGTGATGGGTCACGAATTTTTCAGGCTTCAATCAGCAATTATGATTTAGCCGATGTTGACATTATGTGGTCTGACGAAAATGGGAATCCATTGGGCAACGGGGAATTTTTGACGATCACCACTCCAGGTAATTATAAGTTACTGGTTCAACCTGCCGGTGTGATTCCCTGTCACATTTCACCTATTGCATTTGAAGTTTTGCCTCCTGTGCTGGATGTAGAGGTTAGGCTAGTAGCAGAACCATTTTGCCCTGATTCACCATCAGCTACTATTCGTGCTGAAGCTGACTTCAGCCAAGTGTCCTTAATCGAATGGTGGTTTACTTCACCTACGGGTGAATACTATGAACTTTCAAGCCAACGCAATAAAAATGAAATAGTGGCTATCAATGAAGGTACGTATGAGGTCAGAATTTATAATCGGGTTTCATGTCTGCTAGGATCTGACCTTGTATTAATCCTACGTTCTACTGATAGCGTTCGACCTCAGGTAGAGGAAAACTATCAAATTTGTCCGCAATATGAGATCGGGCCTATAATTAACCCAGGTAATTTTGCGAGCTATGAATGGTATTATGGAGATCAATTAGTCTCAACTAGCTCAGCATACAAACCCCAGCTTGTAGGTGATTATGATTTGATCGTTTATAGTGCAGAGGGCTGTGCTTATCAAGCAGCATTCACCACAGAAGAAGAATGTGAGTTGAAGGTGGTTTATCCTACAGCTGTGCAGCCTGGAAATCCCGACAAGGAGTTTTTACTCTATACAAATTATCTGATTGATGAACTAGATCTTGTTATCTTAAACAAATGGGGGCAGGTGGTTTTTGAATGCTCAGAAACAAATCTAATTTCAGAAAAATCAACCTGTGCCTGGGATGGTACTTATAATGGTAATACGATTCCAAACGGGAATTATGCCATTCGCCTTAATTTCAAAAACTTGGAAAGAAATATTTCCAAATCTGAATTTGGAGTCCTACTCATACTCGATTAACGGTAATATATCCAGTTCTGTCGTGCTTCCTTATTTTTCAAAAACCTAAAACTCCAAGCCGGTGGGTTCGATGGAAATAATCACTATTCTAAAAAAACAAAATCGATCAAGCTCATATTACTTGCCGAATTCTATCATTTGAAGTGTTCAACCCTGTGTTGGAACATTTTTTGAAACGCACAGCTTAATACCAGTTCATTCAAAACTGGTATTGTTATCTTTGTGCGCACCCAAATTTAATTTTATTGAAACCCTACTACCCATTTTCGAAAAGGAAAATTGGGATGATTTTAATTTGGACTTCACTACTTCTAGCTACGCTAGTCAGCATAGGAAGACCAATAAAAAACCCAAGTAACTCCGAAGCCAGTTATTCAACTAGTGCTTCTCCAGAAATTACCGGTGATGCCAGCCTTTGTATTGTGATTGGCGGAGTGATCGGTACGTATAGTGCGGGAGGGTTACCTGGCGACGTATATGAGTGGACCATCACCAAGTCAACTGGGGAGGAACTATTCAAAAGAAGTGGTGGGGACCAGTTTGAAACCATCCAGTTTTTATTTTCTGAAGTAGGTGATTATCAGGTTTCTTTAAAAATTAGAAGGGGAACCAATACAAATTTCTATCAGGAAGATTTTCCTGTTCAAATCTTAAAAGGTGCTGAGCTAGCACTAAAACCTGACTACCTAAGCTGCGGTGATGAGCCAGTTTTGCTCACGGCGCTTTTTCCTACTACCCCAAACCTTTCAGAATACACGATCGTGTGGTCAGCCTTTGATGACCAAGGAGGCCAAGTAGAAATTGGCCGCGGTAACGAATTACTCACCTATTCTACTGGTTTTCACTTTGTGGAGCTATTCCTGACCAATCCAGACGGGACTCAAGCCTGCACCATTAAGGGTTCTACTTTTGTAGGGCCTCCCATTGATTTTCAAATCTTGCAAAGCACTACCCAATTCTGTGAAGGTAGCATAACGGTCAGCACCGACACACCCCTGTCCGGTGAGTGGTTCGTTAAGAAAAGTTCTGATGCCTCCAAAACCAGCCTTGGTGATGCTTTCGAAATCACGATAAATGAAAATGACCTCAATGGACCAGGAATATATGAGGTTTTTTTCAGGGCAGAGGATCCTAATTTCCCCGGATGTCCTTCTGAGCGGAAAATAGTATTTGAACTGTTGGCTAAGCCAGCGATTGACATCCAAATTTTAACGTTGCCCGATGACTGTATTTCTGCTAATGGGAGCTTTGAGATTAGTAGTTCCACCGGGTTGGACTCGATCGAACTACCTGAATTGGGTATAACTTTGGGGGCTATTTCGGCAGGACAAGTATTGTCGTACTCAAACCTGAAGCCTCAAATCTATACGGTAATTGCTACCCAAAATGGGTGTAAAGTCACCAGGTTAATTCAATTAGAAGCTAAAAATCCTCCGGTAACTCCCAGCCCTCCTACCCAATTAACCCCGGTCATAACCACAACTCCAGAAACATGTTTTTCCGAAGGTGTTCTACCCGGAAAAGTGGCAATAGATTTCGGGCAGGCAATCAGTGTCGGTCAATACCGATTGTTTTCTACTACTCAGGGTCAACTAGACGGTGGAGTAATCCCCAGCACTGGTTTATTAGAACTTTCTATTTCTAACGGTGACTACTTATTAGAAATAAGCATAGACGGTTGTACCTATCCGATAGAACCATTCTCCATTGGGAATCAAGCACAAGTTGATTTCAGCATCCCTGAAGACTTTTCTATTTGTGAAGTGTTTGATTTTATACCAGAAACCACTGAAAACCTGGTATTCACCCTTACCTATCCAGACGGCACTACTCAAGTACAGAATACAGGAGCGGCATTCACCTTAACTGAAGGTGGTACTTATACGCTGAAAGCTGTCACATCTGATCCCTCTTCTGCACTATGTCCGCGGGTGGAGCGCTTTGAGGTGACTGTTTTGAAAAAAGCTACTTTCCAACCCAAAAAAGTAGAACGAGGATGTTTTGACCCAATTCTCTTTGTAGCAGAGATTCAAGGTTTACTTCCCGAGGAGGCAAGTATTCGATGGGTCAATTCAGAGGGAGAAATAGTTGGCCGTGGGATAGAGTTATATCCTGCCAACACCGGTATTTTCTCCTTGGTTGTTCAGCCTTTGGCAAGTGGATTCTGTGAAGTTGTACCTGTAGAATTCGAAGTAGTAGCTCCGATTACTTCTGTATTAATGGAATTAGAGGCGACAAAAATCTGCCCAGAGCCAGGTACAGCGGAGGTTAAATTGACCACTCAAGAGGATGAAGTCCTAGAGATAAGGTGGATTTTTTATGACCTGAACGACCAAAGGAAAGAGCTTACTGAATTCAACGATCTCCTGGAAATAACTGTGAATCAACCCGGAACCTATGAAGCGGTAGCTTACAACAAGTTCCAATGTGAAATAGGAAGAAATCTAATAGCGGTAGAGGAGAGCACATTACTTACACTTCCGGATTTAGACGATAGTTATCCTATTTGCTCTAAAGAAAATACGCTTCCACCGATTGACCCGGGAGAATACCAGCGCTATGAATGGTATTTTGAGGGGAAATTAATCTCCACTCAACGCCGCTTTAACCCAAAGCAACTTGGAGAATATCAACTTTTGGTGACGACGATAGATGGGTGTGTTTTTGAAGACAGCTTCAGGACCTACGATGTCTGCGACTACCAATTAGTCTATCCTAATGCGTTGGTTTTGGGAGATCCTACTAGAGACTTCAGGGTATTGATAAGTGAAGGGGTAACTGAGGCCGAGCTATTCATTCTCACTCGCCAAGGTGAGTTAATTTATCACACTACTACCGACGACGTACCTGTAGAGGAGCCCATGCTAAATTGGGACGGTATGGCTCAAGGACAGTTTGTCCCGACTGGTACTTATGTGGCTGTAATTGTCCTTCGTAATCCACTTTATGGACTGGAGGAAAAAGAAACAGTATCTCTCCTAGTGCTGGATTAATGAAGTAATTCAGAATAATATTTTTTATTAGCGGGAAAGTGGAATGCAATATTTTTCCTATTTTTCAGACTTTACAATTGATTGTTCACAACCCAAAAATTCTAAAACCTATCGTATGAATCAAACCATCAACAAAAGTGCACTATTCAATGGAAGTTGTTTTGCACTGATTACCACAGGACTATCCTTCTCTATTCGAGCGGGAATTCTGTCTGAACTCGGCACTGAATTCAACTTAACAGGCGAACAACTTGGATACATTAACTCCATGTGGTTTTTCGGATTTCCTATTTCAATGATTTTAGGGGGTCTTTTTTACCATTCCGTAGGTCCAAAGAATATCATGAAGCTTGCTTTTGTGGCTCACACTCTAGGGGTGCTTTTGACGATTTTTGCAGGTGGGTATGTTGGTCTATTGATCTCAATGCTATGCATAGGACTAGGAACTGGCTGTACTGAAGCAGCCTGTAACCCTATGATCGCCGACATGTATTCCGGTGATAAAATGAACAAAATGCTTAACAGGTTCCACATGTGGTTCCCTGGCGGAATTGTAATGGGTGCCCTGATCTCAAAGATCATGACTCAATTTGATCTGGGATGGCAGGCACAAATGGGAGTTATCATGATTCCAGCGATCACCTATTTTATCTTGTTTTATGGAAAAACATTCCCTGAGCCAAAAGATGAAGAAGCTACTTCCTTGAGTAGCAATTTGAAAGCAATGGTATCTCCTCTATATATTTTCCTTTTGGTGTGTATGGCGCTTACTGCAATTTCAGAATTCGGACCAGGCCAGTGGGTAGGTGTAGTCTTGGGTAGTAGCGGAGCAGATCCTATGATCATCCTAGCGCTTACAGCTGGTTTGGTGACCGTATTAAGATTCTTTGCTGGCCCAGTAGTCTCTTCTCTAGGTCAAACTGGTGTCCTTTTAGGCGGTGCTATCTTCACTGCTTTAGGTATTTACTTGTTTAGTGTAGTCGAAGGCCCTATCGCTTATGTAGCTGCAGTTATTTATGGCCTGGGTTATGCTTACTTCTGGCCGGTGATGGTGGGTGCAGTGGCTCAGCGCGTACCACTGAGTAGCGCACTAGGTATGTCCGTGATTGGAGCTATAGGAATGTTCTCCTCAGGATTTTTCCAACCGATTATTGGTAATTGGATTGATGAAGCGACTGTGACTAATACTGCTGCTGGACTTGAGGGAACTGCTCTAGAACTAGCCACAGGGCAAGACACCCTCGAGAAAATGATGATCTTCCCGATAATATTAATTGTACTCTTTACCATTTTATTTTTCTGGCAAAAAGGCAAACAACCAGCTGCGAGCGCAGCACATTAAACTAAAAAAGCAGCCCACTGATGGGCTGCTTTTTTTATGTATTTAAGTTGAGATTTCTCAGGAACTTGAATACATAGATAAGAGTTTCTTCAACCAAAGAGATCCGAACTCAAATACCGATCACCCCGATCGCAGGTAATACAAACGATCACTCCCTCTTTTAAAGTCCTAGAAAGTTCTATAGCTGCATGAAGAGCTCCACCGCTACTCATGCCTGCCAGAATACCTTCTTCTCTGGCCATTCTACGAGTCATCATAGTGGCTTGATCCTGGCTCACATCTATTACTTGATCAACTCGGCTAGGGTCAAAAATCTTAGGCAAAAACTCTGGAGACCATCTTCGGATACCCGGAATACTTGATCCATCAGTTGGCTGAGTTCCTACTATCTGGATGTCAGGATTTCTTTCTTTCAAGTACTTAGAAACCCCCATGATCGTACCAGTAGTACCCATTGCTGAGACGAAGTGAGTCACTTCACCATTCGTTCCTTCCCATATCTCTGGGCCAGTCGTCTTATAATGAGCAAGGTAATTATCCGGGTTGCCAAACTGATCAAGCATGAAGTACCCTTCTTTACTCATCTGCTCAGCGAGTGTTCTAGAATACTCTATCGTCTTCGCTGCTGGTGTCAAAATTACTTTGGCGCCATAAGCTTCCATAGAAATTACTCGCTCTCTAGTAGAATTGTCTGGCATGATCAGGGTCATTTCCAAGCCAAGGACTTTAGCAACCATGGCCAAAGCTATTCCTGTATTTCCACTGGTAGCCTCTACTAGTTTGTCTCCAGATTTGATTTGTCCGCGATCCATCGCGCTTCTGAGCATGTTATAGGCAGCTCGATCTTTCACGCTTCCTCCAGGATTTTGACCTTCTAGCTTACAAAAAATTTTGACGTTTGGATTTACAGGAATATGCTCCAGGTGGACTAAAGGCGTATTGCCAATCAGTTCAAATAGTTTCATTTCAATCGTTTTTAAAAACGTACAAGTCCGTTACCTCAGTATCTGCATGATACATTTGGGTTTGGTAATAAACTTTACTTTTTGGAGCTACGCTTTTGGTAAGCCAAACATTACCACCGATAACACTACCTCTACCAATAATCGTATTTCCACCTAGAATGGTCGCTCCTGAATAAATCACCACATGATCCTCAATCGTAGGATGTCTCTTAATATCAGCATCAGCCTTGTCCACACTTAATGCTCCCAGCGTGACCCCTTGGTAGATTTTCACATGGTTTCCTATAGTGGTTGTTTCACCTATCACCACGCCTGTTCCGTGATCTATACAAAAGAAACGCCCAATTGTAGCTCCAGGATGAATATCAATACCTGTCCGGCTATGTGCAAACTCAGTGATCATCCGAGGAATCAAACTAATCCCTAGCCTATGAAGCGCATGTGCAATTCTGTACGCTGAAATAGCGTAAAACCCAGGATAACTTCTCAGGATTTCTGTCCTAGACTTGGCCGCTGGATCTCCTGCGTACATAGCATCGACATCCTGATTGATTCTATCGAAAACATCTTCTAGGTTAAGGAAAAAAACATCTGCTAATCGACCACCTTTATCTGTATGCAAATGTGGGTTTCTTTCTAAAATAGCGGAAAGACGTAGTTTCAATTGCAACAAATAGGCTTCTATTTGGGACTTCTCACTAATTTTATCGACAGTAAATTCTGGAAAAAGCAAACCTAGTAGATCTTCGAAAAACTGTTGAATTACTTTCGGAGAAGGACATTCAGAGCAATCTTGGTGTGCTTTGTGAAGTTTTGAAATAAAAGTATCCATGAAAGGGGCGTTAGATATCTACAGTACAAAACCCACTCGAATCACGTAAGGTTCACCATAAGGAGATCGAAGGTTGTCATGCAATACATTATAAAGAAATGTGAAATTAGCCCCGCCTCGTGGGCCAAAAGGTGCAAAATAGCCGCCACCTAGAAATAAAGCTTCCGACCACACCCGCTCAAATTGATCAGATATCAAATTGTAATTATCAAAATTAATAGTCTCAAATTCGGCATGAGCGAAAATATTAGGGAAAATATTATATCTACTGAATAGCCTTCCCCCATAGGAGGAAGTCTCACCGCCTATATATCGCTTATCATTAAAATATTGATAAGTAATGCCAACACCTGAGGAGAATCTAGGGGTAATCATCACCCCCACAAGTGGAGAGAAATCTATCAAAGTAACTGTACCAAACTGCATCCCGAAATTGCCCCCATAATACAATCGCTCTTTGAAAGGAATCGAATCTCCTTCGTAGATTTCACGTTGCGCAAAGGCGGCGGTTTGAATAAGGACAAACGCTAAAAAAAATAGCGGAAGGCATTTACTTTTTAACAATGACATAGAGATCTTCGGTATTTTTCTTCATTAGGTACTTCTCACGGGCAAACTTCTCCAAGAGTTCCGGATTACTCATCAGTTCTTCTCGCTCTGCTTTGATTTTCTCCTTGCGCTCCAGATAAAACTCTTTTTGATCCTCTAGCTGACCTAGCTTATTACTCAACTTCACTTGGTTCACCACATTATTAGAATCGATAAAAATCATCCAAGCTATGAAAAAGACTAGCCCAAGGAAGTAAAAGCTTTTGGTGTACTTTAAGTATTTGCTCATATGCCGAGGTTATTAACGCGTGTTAAGGTACAAAAATGGTGCAAAAAAAGGCAGCTTACCGAGGTGAGCTGCCTTTATATTTTAGACTTCTGAGAAGCTGAACTTAGAATTTACCGTTGAAAACAGCGGAATCTCCCAATTGCTCTTCTATTCTAAGCAACTGATTGTACTTTGCCATACGATCAGATCTAGAGGCAGAGCCCGTCTTGATTTGTCCACAATTCAAAGCCACCGCAAGATCAGCAATAGTTGAATCCTCAGTCTCGCCAGATCTGTGAGACATTACCGCTGTGAAACCTGCTTTATGCGCAAGATTTACTGCATTGATGGTTTCTGTCAAGGTACCGATTTGATTAACTTTGATTAGGATAGAGTTAGCTGACTTCTCTGCGATACCTCTCTGAAGGAATTTCACATTAGTCACGAAAAGATCATCTCCTACCAATTGAACTTTATCACCTATTTTGGCAGTCAACATAGCCCAACCTTCCCAATCTTCTTCTGCGCATCCATCTTCGATAGAGTCGATAGGGTATTTCTCGGAAAGCTCAGCTAGGTAAGCCACTTGCTCTTCTCTGCTTCTAGCCTTACCTGTGGAACCTTCAAACTTCGTGTAATCATATTTGCCATCTACAAAGAATTCAGATGCCGCACAATCCAACGCAATAGTCACATCATCACCAGCTTTGTATCCAGCTTTTGCGATAGCATCCAAAATACTTGCAAGCGCTTCCTCTGTTCCTCCAGAGAAGTTAGGAGCAAAACCACCTTCATCACCTACAGCAGTGCTTAGGCCTTTGTCATGAAGAATTTTCTTCAAGTGGTGGAAGATCTCAGTCCCCATTCTCATTGCTTCAGAGAAAGTTGGTGCACCGACTGGGCGAATCATGAACTCCTGAAATGCGATAGGCGCATCTGAGTGAGATCCACCGTTGATGATATTCATCATTGGAACAGGAAGTGTATTTGCGTTTACACCACCGACGTATCTATACAGGGGCTGGTTTGACTCCATAGCTGCAGCTTTAGCTACAGCCAAAGAAACTCCTAGAATAGCATTCGCGCCCAAATTCCCTTTGTTAGGAGTACCATCAAGCTCAATCATGATTTGATCAATCATATTTTGCTCGAATACATCAAAGCCAACAAGCTCAGATGCAATTATATCATTTACGTTGGCAACGGCTTTGGAAACACCTTTGCCCATATATGCGCCTTTGTCACCGTCACGAAGCTCTACTGCCTCGTTGATACCAGTAGAAGCACCACTTGGTACAGCTGCCCGGCCAAACGCTCCATTTTCTGTGTAAACATCTACTTCTATGGTAGGATTTCCTCTTGAATCGAGGATTTGTCTTGCATGAATTGATTGAATCAACGTCATAGTTTTAAAAGGTTTAAGGGTATTAATTTTTATTGATCAAAGAAATAAAATCGTCAAACAAATAGCGGGAATCGTGTGGCCCTGGAGAAGATTCCGGGTGATATTGCACAGAAAAAGCAGGCTTGTTTTTCAAACGAATTCCAGCAACAGTATTATCATTCAAGTGTACATGCGTGATTTCTACATCAGAATTTTGCTCGGTATCCTCACGGGTAATATTAAATCCGTGATTCTGGGAAGTGATTTCGCTTTTTCCTGTCAAAAGATTTTTGATGGGATGATTCAATCCACGGTGGCCATGGTGCATTTTATAGGTTGAAATGCCACAAGCCTCAGCCAAAAGCTGATGACCTAAGCATATCCCAAATACAGGTTTGCCGGTCTCCAAAATATCCTTGGTAGTTTTTACTGCATATTCCATTACAGCTGGATCGCCAGGTCCATTAGAAAGGAAATAAGCATTTGGTGCCCATTCTTCCATTTCAGCCAAAGTAGCTTTAGCAGGGAAAACTTTGCAGTAAACTCCTCTATCCGTAAGATTACGAAGAATGTTTTTCTTAATCCCGAAATCCATGCAGGCAACTTTAATAGAAGAATTTTCATCACCTATGAAATAAGGCTCTTGCGTGCAGACAGTGGATGAAAGCTCCAGTCCATCCATATCAGGAACTTCGTCTAGTTTTGCTTGAAGTCCATCGAGATCATCTTCAAATTCCGAGCTGATGATTGCATTCATAGCACCTTTAGAGCGTAGGTGTCTAACCAACTGACGAGTATCAACATCTGCTATTCCAGTGATTCCATTTCTCACTAAGTAATCCTGTAATGAACCAGAAGCGTCAAGACGAGAGTAAACATCTGAAAAGGTATTGACAACGATACCACCGATCGTCGGGTGATCAGATTCTACCTCTTCATCAATAACTCCGTAGTTGCCAATGTGAGAAGTAGTAGTTACAATGATTTGCCCGGTATAGGATGGATCTGTGTAGATCTCCTGATAGCCAGTCATCCCGGTGTTGAAGCAAATCTCGCCACCATTTGTGCCAGGGTTTCCTATTAATGAACCATGAAAGACAGTACCATCTGCCAAGAGTAAAGTTGCTTTTTGTTTAATCATTTTGCTAAGTAATTGCCCAAAGTTAAATATTTATTGGGAAGGAAGTTAAATGAAAAGGGTATAAAAAAAAGGATTGAACAAATGTCCAATCCTTTCAATATCGTGAATCCACTGATCAACTTATTTGTTCTCAGTTTCTTCTTCAGCTGAATCAGCAGAAGCTTCCGGTGCCTTAGGCTCCTCCGCATCCTTTGCAGCAGCTGCTTCCACTGCTGGAGCAGCAGTTACTTTTGTTTCCTCAGCGCCAGCAGATTTACCAGAACCTCTACGTGATCTTCTAGTAGTTTTCTTAACAGGCTGAGCATCTTTCAACATTAGTTCGTTGAAGTCCACCAATTCGATGATACACATTTCTGCGTTATCACCCAATCTGAAACCAGTCTTAATAATTCTGGTGTATCCACCTGGACGAGTAGCTACTTTAGAGATTACTTCACCGAATAGTTCGATAATAGCTTCCTTATTTTTCAAATAAGCGAAGGCCATACGTCTATTGTGTGTAGTGTCTTCTTTAGCTCTTGTTACCAGTGGCTCCAAGTACTTCTTCAATTCTTTAGCCTTGGCAAGCGTGGTTGAGATACGCTTGTGAAGAATCAGTGAAGTTGCCATATTAGAAAGCATTGCTTTTCTATGAGCAGCCTTCCTTCCAAGGTGGTTAAATTTCTTACCGTGTCTCATTATTTGTTATTCTTCATCAAGTTTATACTTAGAAATATCCATCCCGAAGGTCAGGCTTTTTTCTTGGATCAGTTGCTCTAGTTCAGCTAGGGATTTCTTGCCGAAGTTTCTGAATTTCATCATGTCAGAAATTTCTAGTTTGGCAAGGTCACCCAATGTCTTCACATCAGCAGCTTTAAGACAATTGAATGCTCTAACCGAAAGGTCTAGATCTCCAAGGTTTGTCTTAAGAAGCTTTCTCATATGCAAGAATTCTTCGTCGATCGGCTCCGGCTCTGCTACTCCAGTTGAATCAAGAACCATTGTCTGGTCAGAGAACAACATAAAGTGTTGGATAAGGATTTTGGCAGATTCCTGAAGCGCTTTCTCCGGGTGGATAGAGCCATCAGTAGAAACTTCCATGATCAATTTTTCGAAGTCAGTCTTCTGTTCTACTCGTGTATTTTCTACACTGTATTTCACATTCTTAATAGGAGTGAAAACAGCATCAATAGCGATAGTACCGAAGATTTGCTCTTTTGGTTTGGATTCTTCAGCTGGTAAGTACCCTCTTCCTTTTTCCATCGTCAATTCGATCTCAAAGTTTTTGGTCTCGTCGATATGACAGATGACTAACTCTGGGTTCAAGATTTCGAAAGAAGAAGTAAACTTAGCAATGTCCCCTGCAGTGAAGACAGATTGATTTTTAATCTCAACAGTGATTTTCCCGTCAAATGCTTCATGCACTTTCTTGAATCTAACCTGCTTAAGGTTCAAAATAATATCTGTAACGTCTTCAACTACACCTTCGATGGTCGAAAACTCATGCACTACACCAGGAATCTTGATGGCAGTGATGGCATAACCTTCCAAGGAAGAAAGCAAAATTCTTCTCAGGGCGTTACCGATTGTAACTCCATAGCCTTTTTCGAGTGGTTTGAAAGTGAATAGGCCATGAAAATCATCGGCTTTTTCCATTACCACTTTCTCGGGCATTTGAAATGCTAGTATGGACATATATCTCGTTCTTTTTTAAAAGCTGAAAATAGTAAAATATTACTTAGAGTAAAGTTCGACAATGAGTTGCTCCTTGATATTCTCAGGAATATCATCTCTGCCTGGAACACTGACGAATTTGCCGGTCAACGATGTGCCATCCCACTCTAACCAGGAATATTTATTAGCACCTCTACCTGCTAAGCTACTAGTGATTGCTTCTAGAGACTTGGATCTTTCTCTTACAGAAACTACATCACCTGGCTTAAGTGTAAACGAAGGAATATTCACTACCTCACCGTTTACAAGCACGTGCTTGTGAGAAACTAGCTGTCTAGCACCTCTTCTGGTAGGGGATATTCCCAATCTATATACGGTGTTGTCCAATCTTGCTTCTAGAAGCTGAAGAAGGTTTTCACCGGTAATTCCAGTTTTTCTGGAAGCAATATCAAACATCTTAGCGAATTGTCTTTCCAATACTCCGTAGATGTATTTTGCTTTTTGCTTCTCAGCAAGCTGGATTGCGTATTCAGACTGCTTTTTTCTTCTACCTCTTCCGTGCATGCCAGGAGGGTAGTTTTTCTTTGCAAGTGCTTTGCTATGTCCTTCTATAGCTTCGCCGAATTTTCTGGCAATCTTTGCTTTAGGACCTCTATATCTAGCCATTGTATTACAATTTTATGATTAAACTCTTCTACGCTTAGGTGGACGACAACCGTTGTGCGGCATTGGAGTCACATCGATGATCGTAGTCACATCCAATCCTACATTTTGCAATGTTCTGATCGCTGATTCTCGACCTGATCCTGGACCTTTTACAAATACTTCGATTTTTCTCAAACCTAAGTCATATGCTACTTGTCCACAGTTTTGCGCGGCCATCTGTGCTGCGTATGGAGTATTTTTCTTTGAACCTCTGAAACCCATTTTACCGGCAGAAGCCCAAGATATTACTTGACCTGCATTGTTGGTAAGAGAGATAATAATGTTGTTGAAAGAAGCTCTGATATGAGCTTGCCCTACAGCTTCAACTTTTACTACTCTTTTTTTACCTTTTGCTTTATCGTTTCTTTTCTGAGCCATAATCTAAATCAGGTTTTATTTAGTTGCCTTTTTCTTGTTAGCAACTGTTTTTCTCTTACCCTTCCTTGTTCTGGCGTTGTTCTTGGTATGCTGACCACGAACTGGAAGTCCTTTTCTGTGTCTCAAACCTCTGTAGCAACCAATATCTTGTAGGCGCTTGATGTTCAATTGGATCTCTGACTTTAATACACCTTCGGTTCTGAACTCTTCCGCGATAATGTTACGGATAGCGGTTGACTCATCGTCATCCCACTCACCTGCTTTTTTATCGAAAGAGATACCGGCCTTGGTCAGGATAGCTTTGGCAGCAGAGTTACCTATTCCGAAGATATAAGTAAGTCCGATTACGCCACGCTTATTGTCTGGTATATCTACACCTGCAATTCTAGCCATAATTTAACCTTGTCTTTGTTTAAACTTAGGATTCTTCTTATTGATGACATACAATACCCCTTTTCTACGGATTAGCTTGCAGTCAGCACTTCTTTTTTTGATGGATGTTTTTACTTTCATCTCAGTCTTATTTATATCGATATACAATTCTGCCTTTACTCAAATCATAGGGAGACAGTTCCAACTTTACTCGATCACCAGGAAGAATTTTTATGTAATTCATCCTCATCTTACCAGATATGTGAGCGATCAGCTGATGCCCATTCTCTAGTTCCACTTTGAACATCGCATTAGACAATGCCTCTTTAATCGTACCGTCTTGCTCTATTGATGTTTGCTTGGCCATATTAGAATTTAAAATTCTCTTCTATGTATTTATGAGAGGTCAACACCTCTGTTCTATCTTCAAATACCGCTACCGTGTGCTCATAATGTGCTGAAGGTTTTCTATCCGCAGTGCGAATCGTCCAACCATCCCGCTCTTGGACAATATTTCGTGTTCCGAGATTTATCATGGGCTCAATTGCGATCACCATTCCATTTTTCAACAATGGGCCGCTTCCTTTCTTACCATAATTGGGAACTTCTGGACCTTCGTGAAGACTTCTGCCCAATCCATGACCGACTAGCTCTCTAACTACAGTGTAGCCCTTAGCTTCGACGAACTTCTGAATGGCATTACCAACATCGCCTATCCGATTCCCAAAGACAGCTTGCTCTATTCCAATGTAAAGTGAATCTCTGGTGGCCTTTAATAATGCTTTAACAGCAGGAGAGACCTCACCAATAGGATATGTATAAGCGGAATCGCTATGAAAACCTTGGTGAAAGACTCCACAATCTATTGAGATTATATCGCCATCTTTCAATTCATATTCACTGGGAAAACCATGTACTACTACTTCATTCACAGAAATACATAGTGAAGCAGGAAATCCGTTGTATCCCTTAAAAGAAGGTACGCCGTTGTGATCCCTGATAAACTCCTCAGCAATTTTATCTAGAAAAGAAGTCTTTACTCCTTCCTTAACATATTTCGCTACTTCCCCATGGGCTTTGGCTAATATGTCCGCACTTTGTTTAATTAACTTAACTTCTTCCGAAGTCTTGTAATGAATCATCTTAGGCAACTTGGTAATTAGAAGGATTATTCTTCACATTACCACTCTTCATCATTCCTTCGTAGTGTCTCATCAACAAGTAACTTTCGATCTGTCTCAATGTATCCATGATTACACCTACCATAATAAGCAAAGAGGTACCACCATAGAACTGAGCAAATTCAGCACCTACCCCCGATATAATCGCAAGAGCAGGAAGTATAGCTACTGCAGCTAAGAGAATAGATCCCGGAAGTGTAATCTTGGAAATAATTCCGTCGATAAATTCCGAAGTAGGTGCGCCTGGCTTAATGCCTGGAACAAATCCCCCGTTTCTCTTCATATCTTCAGCAATTTGCTCAGGGTTAACTGTAATAGCAGTGTAGAAGAAGGTGAAAAGAATAATCATTGCTGCGAAAAGCAAATTGTATTGCCAAGAAGTAAAATCACTGAACGTAGCTCCAATGTAGTTGGCAATATCATTCTCTGAAGCCCAAATCTGTGCAATAAGCGCAGGAACAAACATCAAAGATTGCGCAAAGATGATTGGCATAACACCAGAAGCATTTACCTTGATAGGAATATACTGTCTTTGTCCGCCATACACTTTACCTCCTACGACTTGCTTGGCGTATTGTACAGGAATTCTTCTTGTCGCTTCAGTCAAAGCTATCACCCCAACTACTACGAAGAACAACACAGCGGCTTCGATTAGAAGAAGCAACATGCCTGAAGTACCTTTCTCCAAACCCTCAGCTATAATAGCACCCGGGAATCTTGAGATGATACCGATCATAATTAGCATCGAGATACCATTGCCTATACCTTTCTCAGTAATTTTCTCTCCTAACCACATGCAGAACATGGTGCCAGCAGAAAGCAACACTAAAGAACTAAACATAAATAAGGTAGAGCTAACCATCACAGCACCAGTAGGCATAATGGTAGCCGATACATAACCGATACCTTGCGCAATAGTGATCAGGATAGTCAAAACTCGAGTGATCTGGTTGATTCTTTTTCTACCAGATTCACCCTCTTTTTGCATTTTCTGAAAATATGGTACTCCGACAGTCAATAGCTGCAACACGATGGAAGCAGATATATATGGCATTATGCCTAGACCGAAGATAGATGCGTTACTGAACGCTCCACCAAGGAAGGTATCGATCAATCCAAAGATTCCTTCAGGTGCTGCTCCCAAACGAGAAGGATCAACACCAGGGAGAACAATGAACGACCCTAATCTGAATATGATCAGAAAACCGATCGTATTCATGATTCTAACTCTAAGGTCTTCGATAGAGAAAATGTTCTTAACTGTCGAAATAAACTTTTTCATTAACTTAAATTGCGTTTACCGTTCCGCCCGCTTTCTCGATCGCCGCTACTGCAGTTGCCGAAAATTTATGAGCAGTTACGTCTAATTTGGACTTCAATTCACCTCCTCCGAGGATTTTGATTTTGTCATTCTTAGAAGCGATACCATGAGACACTAAAGTCTCCATGTTGACAACTTCAAGATTGTATTGCTCGGCAAGGCCTTGCAATGTATCCAAATTTACTGGTTTGAACTCAACTCTATTCAAGCTTTTGAATCCAAACTTAGGAACTCTTCTTTGAAGCGGCATTTGACCACCTTCAAAACCTAGTTTAGACTTGTAACCTGATCTTGATTTAGCTCCTTTGTGACCTCTTGTAGAAGTTCCACCTCTACCTGAACCTGTACCTCTACCAATTCTCTTGCGATTTTTGGTAGATCCTTCAGCTGGTGTTAATGTATGCAGTTTCATAATTAAGCTTCCTCCACTTTTACAAGGTGATTAACTTTATTTACCATACCTGCAATCTGTGGTGTATTCTCTACGGTGACAGACTTGCTGATACGACCTAGACCTAAAGCAGCAATAGTTGCTTTCTGATCCTTTGGTCTATCAATGGTACTTTTGGTTTGCGTGATTTTGATCTTAGCCATGATGATTATCCGTTAAATACTTTAGACATTTTAACGCTTCTCTGTTGTGAAACAGCGATTGCATCTCTAAGCTGAACCAAAGCTTCAATAGTAGCTTTTACCACGTTGTGAGGATTAGAAGATCCTTTGGATTTAGCTAGTACGTCAGTAACGCCAGCACTCTCCAACACAGCACGCATTGCACCACCTGCGATTACGCCTGTACCTGCTGCTGCTGGTTTGATCAAAACAAAACCTCCACCGTATTTACCAATTTGCTCGTGAGGGATAGTACCTTTCAATACTGGAACTTTAACCAAGTTCTTCTTTGCATCTTCAATACCCTTAGTGATTGCATCTGTTACTTCATTGGCTTTACCCAATCCGTAACCTACAACACCTTGGCCATCTCCTACTACAACAATTGCTGAAAAAGAGAATCTTCTACCACCTTTTACCACCTTGGCAACTCGGTTGATAGCAACTACTTTTTCCTTTAAATCTGTATCTGTAGCCCTGATAGGCTTTCTTCTTAGTTGAGACATAGCTTATTAAAATTTAAGGCCTCCTTCTCTGGCACCTTCTGCCAAAGCTTTCACATTCCCATGATACAAGTAGCCATTTCTGTCAAATACTACGGATTCTACTCCGTTTGCAACAGCTCTTTCAGCAAGTTTTTTACCTACTTCTTTGGACACTGATACATTAGCGTTAGCTTTTGCTCCCAATTCTTTGGAAGAAGCCTGTGCCACAGTCTGACCTTTAAGGTCATCGATAAGCTGAGCGTAGATGCCAGTATTGCTTTTGAAAACTGACAAACGAGGTCTGGAATCAGTACCAGAAATCTTTCTTCTGATACCCTGCTTGATTCTAAGTCTTCTGGAATTCTTATTAAATGCCATAACCTATTATTTTTTAGCGGCAGTTTTACCAGCCTTACGTCTAACTTGTTCACCAACGAAGCGCACACCTTTTCCTTTGTAAGGTTCAACCTTACGAAGGGATCTGATTTTTGCAGCTACTTGTCCAATCAACTCTTTATCAATAGATTCTAAGGTAATGATTGGATTCTTACCTTTTGCAGTTTCAGCTTTAAGAGCCACCTCATCAGGAAGCAACATAAAGATGTTGTGAGAGTAACCAAGGTTTAATTCAAGAACCTGACCTTGGTTAGACGCCTTAAAACCTACACCCACAAGCTCCAAATCTCTCTTGTATCCTTCAGAAACACCTATCACCATGTTGTTGATAAGAGATCTGTAAAGACCATGTATAGATTTGTGTCTTTTGGAATCTGTAGGTCTAGTGACAACGATCTCGCTGCCTTCTACTTTCACTGTGATATCAGGATTCACATCCTGAACCAGTGTACCCTTTGGACCTTTAACAGTCACAGTACCTTTGTCTGTGACGTCTACAGTAACACCGCCAGGTATATTTATTGGTTTTTTACCTATTCTAGACATGATAGTAAATTAGTATACGTAGCAAAGAACTTCTCCACCAACACCTTCAGTACGGGCTTCTTTGTCTGTCATCACACCTTTAGAGGTGGATACGATTGCTATTCCAAGTCCATTAATTACTCTTGGAAGCTCCGTATGTTTCACATATTTTCTCAAACCTGGCGTACTAACTCTCTTCAGGCTTACAATAGCGTTTTGCTTTGTTACTGGATTGAATTTCAGAGCAATTTTGATAGATCCCTGAGGACCGTTTTCTTCAAACTTGTAATTCTGAATGTATCCTTTGTCGTGCAATACTTTTGTAATCTCTTTCTTGATGTTAGAAGCAGGAATTTCGACGATTCGGTGAGAGGCCTTAATGGCGTTTCTCAACCTTGTCAGATAATCAGCTATTGGATCAGTCATTGTATTTTATAGTCTAGCTACACCCGATTTGGGCGTGCAAAGTTACGAATTGATTTTTAGAATAAAAACTACTGTCGTTATTTTACCAGCTGGACTTTGTCACTCCAGGGATCTTGCCTGCTGAGGCCATTTCTCTGAAGGTTACCCTGTTGATACCGAACTTTCTCATGTAGCCTTTAGGGCGGCCAGTAAGCTTACATCTGTTGTGAAGTCTTACTGGAGATGCGTTCTTTGGCAATTTATCAAGAGCTTCATAATCACCGGCTGCTTTCAGCGCGGCTCTTCTATCAGCATACTTGGCTACCAGACGCTCTCTTTTTCTCTCACGAGCTTTGATTGACTCTTTTGCCATGACTATTCTTCTTTAGTTTTTTTAACGAAAGGCATTCCGAAAGCCTTAAACAATTCTAAACTCTCTTCATCTGTTTTAGCAGAAGTGACGAAAGTAATATCCATTCCTGAAATTCTGTTGACTTTCTCGATGCTGATCTCAGGGAAGATAATTTGCTCTTGCACACCTAGTGTGTAGTTGCCTCTTCCGTCAAAACCTTTATCTGAAATACCTTTGAAATCTCTCACACGTGGAAGAGCGATTGTAATCAAACGATCTAGGAATTCGTACATGGTCTGACCTCTCAAAGTAACTTTAGCTCCGATTGGCATTCCTTCTCTCAACTTAAAGTTGGAAACGGAAGTCTTCGCAATGGTAGAAACAGCTCTCTGACCAGTGATCAAAGAAAGTTCTTCTACACCTTGGTCAACCAATTTCTTATCAGCTACAGCTGCTCCGATACCTTTGTTGAGAACAATTTTCTCCAACTTAGGTACTTGCATGATAGATGTATATTGGAATTTCTCCTTCAAAGCAGGGACGATCTCGTCCATGTACTTTTGCTTGATTCTTGGATTAGCCATTGATCACCTCCCCAGTTTTCTTTGAGTACCTTACTAATTTACCATTCTCACCTGCTTTGCGACCTGTCCTAGTGGAATCACCAGTTTTAGGATCTACAAGCATCAGGTTACTGATGTGCATGGAAGCTTCTTTCTTGTCAATTCCTCCTTGAGGCTTAGAGGCTGTAGGCTTCACATGTTTAGTGATCATATTAAGACCTTCTACGATTGCTCTGCTTTTAGCTTTATCTACGGAAAGAACTTTTCCTGTTTTGCCTTTATCATCACCTGAGATCACTTTTACAGTGTCACCAGTTTTGATATGAAGCTTAGTTTGCTTGTTCACTTTATTTGCCATGATTACAATACTTCAGGAGCCAATGAAACGATTTTCATAAACTGCTTCTCTCTCAACTCTCTAGCCACTGGGCCAAAGATACGCGTGCCTCTCGGCTCGTCGTTGTTGTTCAATAGGACAGCTGCATTATCCTCGAAACGAATATAAGAACCATCTTTTCTTCTTATTTCTTTACGAGTACGCACGATTACCGCTCTTGACACGGTACCTTTTTTCATGCTGCTGGAAGACAAAGCTGATTTTACTGTTACTACGACTTTATCACCGATAGTAGCATATCTCTTTTTTGTTCCTCCCAATACGCGGATTACTAATACCTCTTTGGCACCAGAGTTATCCGCAACACTTAGTCTAGATTCTTGCTGGATCATAATTACTTAGCCCTTTCAATAATTTCAACTACTCTCCAACGCTTGTTTTTACTCAGCGGACGAGTCTCGCTGATTTTCACCAAGTCACCTGGGTTACAATCATTGGTCTCGTCATGAGCCATAAATTTGGTTGTTTTGGTAACGAACTTACCGTAGATGGCATGCTTTACGCGACGCTCGATCAATACGGTGATGGATTTATCCATCTTGTTACTTACCACCTTACCAATTCTTTCTTTTCGAAGATTTCTCTCTATCGTAGCCATATTCTTTAGGTTAGCTAGTTATTTGGCAGCCAATGCAGTCTTTAATCTTGCGATAAAGCGCTTGGTCTCGCGGATTCTGTTAGGATTCTCTATTGGAGAAATCGAGTGCGCAAACCTAAGTTTGGTTAGATTCTCCTGTTCTGCGACTAGTCGCTCGGCGATTTCACTTGTTGAAAGTGAATTGATTTCTGTGTTTTTCATAGTGCTTATAATTCAGCGTAATCTCTACGAACAATAAATCTGGTACTTACAGGCAATTTCTGCTGTGCAAGTCTCAACGCCTCCTGAGCTGTCTCCAGGCTCACGCCTGTAGCTTCGAAAAGGATCGTTCCTGGTTTGATAACGGCAACCCAGTATTCTGGAGCTCCTTTACCTTTACCCATACGAACCTCTGCGGGCTTCTTAGTGATAGGCTTGTCAGGGAAAATTCTGATCCAAACCTGTCCTTCTCTTTTCATTGCTCTCGTCATTGCGATACGAGCTGCCTCGATCTGACGGGATGTGATCCATCCTGGCTCAAGGGATTTGATGCCAAAGTTGCCGAAAGAAAGCGTATGCCCTCTTTGTGCAATGCCTTTGACACGGCCCTTTTGCATTTTCCTATATTTAGTTCTTTTTGGCTGTAACATGAGTTCTCACTTATGGGTGAAAATTAGTTATTTCTTTTTCTTCGTCTTGGACCATCATTTCTCTTAGGGCCAGCATTACGAGCACCTTTAGGCTCATTTGCAGCTCCCTGATTAGGAGAAAGATCTCTTTTACCGTACACTTCACCTTTGAAGATCCAGACTTTGATTCCGATCAATCCATAAACCGTAAGGGCTTCTGAAAGTGCGTAATCTATATCTGCTCTCAATGTGTGAAGAGGAATTCTTCCTTCTTTGTACATTTCAGAACGGGCCATTTCAGCTCCGCCTAGACGTCCAGAAAGTTTAACTTTAATTCCTTCCGCTCCCACTCTCATGGATGCTGCTATTGCTTGCTTCATAGCTCTTCTGAAAGAAATTCTTGCTTGAAGCTGCTGAGCGATTGATTCACCTACCAATTTCGCATCCAATTCCGGACGCTTGATTTCGAAGATATTAATCTGAATATCCTTATTGGTGATATTCTTAAGTTCTTCTTTCAGTTTATCTACTTCGGCTCCACCTTTACCAATTACAACACCTGGTCGGGCAGTATGTATCGTAAGTGTGATTCTCTTAAGCGTACGCTCGATAATCACCTTAGAAATACCTCCCTTAGGAATTCTGGCAAGGACGTACTTACGGATTTGCTGATCTTCGTATAGTTTTTCAGCAAAGTCCTTCCCACCATACCAGTTGGAATCCCAGCCTTTGACTACACCAAGTCTAAATCCTATTGGGTTGATCTTTTGTCCCATAGTCTGTTCTTAATTTGCCTTTTCGTTTGTTTCTACTACATCAGCGGTAACATCCTGAGTAGTGAAAGAATCAACTACTAGGGTTACATGATTTGATCTCTTTCGGATTCTATGGCCTCTACCTTGAGGAGCTGGTCTTAATCTCTTAAGCATTCTACCTTCATCTACCATGACAGTTTTGATAAATAGATCAGCCTCTTCTAGTTTGGCATCCGGATTTTTCGCTTGCCAGTTGGCTACAGCGGAAAGCAACAACTTCTCAAGTCGAGCTGCTCCATGATTAGGAGTGAACTTCAATATACTAAGTGCCATTCCTACTCTCTTGCCTCTGACAAGGTCAGCCACAAGGCGCATCTTACGCGGAGATGTAGGTACATTATTTAATTTTGCTAATGCTTCCATGATTATCTCTTTCCTTTATCTTTTTTGGCAATGTGGCCTCTGAAATTTCTGGTAGGAGCAAATTCACCTAGCTTATGACCTACCATGTTGTCTGTTACAAATACAGGGATAAATTTATTCCCATTATGCACAGCGAAGGTATGTCCTACGAAATCTGGTGAAATCATAGATTTTCTTGACCAAGTCTTGATTACCGATTTCTTGCCTGATTCGTTCTGAGCATCCACTTTCTTCACAAGATGGTGCTCGATATAAGGACCTTTTTTTAATGAACGTGCCATAATTATTTAGATCTTTTGCTTACGATGAACTTGTTTGAATACTTCTTAGGTGATCTTGTTTTCTTACCTTTAGACAATAGACCTTTTCTAGATCTAGGGTGTCCTCCAGAAGAACGACCTTCACCACCACCCATAGGGTGATCTACTGGGTTCATTGCTACCCCTCTTACACGAGGACGAGCTCCGAGCCATCTCTTACGACCAGCTTTACCCAATACTACGTTCATGTGATCCCCGTTAGAAACTGTTCCAACAGTAGCCATGCACGTATTAAGCACAAGTCTCATCTCACCAGATGGAAGCTTTACAGTCACGTATTTGCCGTCACGAGCTACAATCTGAGCATAACCTCCTGCACTTCTTACCATTGCAGCACCTTTACCTGGCTTCAATTCCACGCAGTGTACGATTGTACCCATTGGAATATTGACCACTGGCATGGCGTTGCCAACTTCTGGAGCAACTTGCTCACCGGAAATCACTGTCTGTCCTACTGACAGACCTTCCGGGGCGATAATGTAGGCCTTAGCACCATCTGCGTAATATAGTAGGGCGAGACGTGCCGTTCTGTTTGGATCATACTCTATAGACTTAACTACTGCTGGTACACCAAACTTGTTTCTTTTGAAGTCTACAATACGTAGTCTTCTCTTATGACCACCACCGATGTTGCGGACAGTCATTTTGCCTTCATTGTTTCGTCCACCTGACTTCTTGATAGAAGCAAGAAGAGATTTTTCCGGCTTCGACGCTGTAATCTCGTCGAATGCTGGAGCTACTCTGAATCTTGTTCCTGGAGTTACAGGCTTCAACTTTTTAATTGCCATGATATAGATTCAATTAAATTTCTCCGTAAAAATCAATCACTTCACCATCGGCTACTTGCACGATTGCTTTCTTAAAAGCATTGGTAAAGCCTGAAACCACTTTCGCTTTAGTGTATCTAGATTTATGCTTTGCAGCATATCTGATGGTTCTAATAGAAACCACTTTCACACCAAACGTTTTTTCTACTGCTAGTTTGATCTCTGGTTTCTTCGCAGTTTTTTCCACGATGAATCCATAAACGCCTCTTTCGTTCATGGCAGAAATCTTCTCTGTAATTAAAGGCTGCTTTAGAATATCCATTGTCTTATTTCGATAAAATGGTTTCCAACTTACTGATAGAGCCTTCACAAAGCACTAGGTGATCCGCGTTCAGCAATTGGTAAGTATTTACATCATTTACAGTCACAACTTTCGCCTTTGGAAGGTTTCTGCTTGACAAGAATACGTTAGTATTTTCCTCAGGAAGTACTAGGAGTGTTTTCTTATCTGCTAAGGACAAACCGTCCAGCAAAGCCAAGTAGCTCTTAGTTTTTGGAGAGTCAAATGAAATGCTTTCCAAAACTGATAAGCTGTTATCTTTCACTTTATAAGCAAGTGCAGATTTTCTGGCTAGTTGTTTTACCTTTTTATTCAATTTGAAAGAATAGTCTCTAGGCTGTGGGCCAAAAACTCTTCCTCCTCCTCGGAATAGTGGCGACTTAATAGATCCTGCACGTGCACTACCAGTGCCCTTTTGCTTCTTGATCTTACGAGTAGAGCCAGCTATCTCATTTCTCTCTTTTGACTTGTGCGTACCTTGTCTTTGGTTAGCCAAGTACTGCTTTACATCAAGGTAGATCGCGTGGTCGTTAGGTACGATAGCGAAGATCTCATCAGACAAGCTGATTTTTCTACCTGTGTCTTCTCCTTTTTGATTAATTACTGCTAATTCCATGGCTTACTTCTCTAGAATAACGAAAGAATTTTTAGGACCAGGTACAGAACCAGAAACCAATAGTAGGTTTTTGTCAGCATAGATTTTCAACACTCTGAGGTTGACCACCTTCACTCTGTCTCCGCCCATTCTACCAGCCATTCTCATTCCTTTGAATACTCTGGATGGCCAAGAACATGCACCAATTGAACCTGGGTGTCTGCCTCTGTTGTGCTGACCGTGAGTTTGTCCACCCACACCACCAAAACCGTGACGCTTTACCACACCCTGGAATCCTTTACCTTTTGAAGTTCCGATTGCATCTACGAAGTCGCCTTCGATAAATACTTCACCAGCCTTCACAGTAGCTCCTAGATTAACCTGGCCTTCAAACTCGACCCTGAAATCTCTGAACTCAACAACTTTGTGCTTTGGAGTTGTACCAGCCTTTTTGAAATGACCGATTAATGGCTTAGGCGTATTTTTCTCTTTACGCTCACCATAACCCAACTGCACGGCATTGTACCCGTCTGTCTCGACGTTTTTTACTTGCGTCACTACGCAAGGACCAGCTTCTATTAGCGTGCATGCGACGTTACGTCCATCGGCACTGAAAATGCTAGTCATTCCTACTTTTCTACCTATTATACCAGACATCTTTTATAAGATAATATAATAACCCACAAGCATTTGTCTGCCGGGGCTCCTTTTAAAGGACTGCAAAGTTACTGAAATAAAATTCTGCAACAAATCCGAAATCCTAAATTTTCGATGTATTATGAAATATTTCGATTGTGCCTCAGGCATTTATATAAGCCAAAAGGCCCTTGGATACCATAAGAGCAAAAAAAACCTGCTTCGAAAAGCAGGTTTTTATTAATTTAATCCAGTACGATCAAACTTTGATCTCTACATCAACTCCACTTGGAAGCTCGATTTTCATCAAAGCATCCACAGTTTTTGAGGAGTTAGAGTAGATATCTACCAATCTCTTGTAAGTACAAAGTTGGTATTGATCTCTAGCTTTTTTAGATACGTGTGGAGATTTCAATACTGTGAATTTCTCCTTCTTTGTAGGCAATGGAATAGGTCCCACTACTACTGCACCAGTGGCTTTCACTGCTTTCACGATCTTCTCTGATGACTTATCCACCAGGCTGTGATCGTATGATTTTAGTTTTATTCTAATTTTCTGATTCATCGCAAATATTATTTAGTCCTTCTGACCTTTTACTGTAGCAATTACACCTTCGGCAATGTTGTTAGGCACTGACTCGTAGTGAGAGAATGTCAATGAAGCCGTAGCTCTACCAGAGGTGATCGTTCTAAGGTCAGTGATATAACCAAACAACTCAGACAATGGTACAGAAGCTTTGATCACGGAAGAAGTACCTTTGGTATCCATTCCTTTCATCAAACCTCTTCTTCTGTTCAAGTCACCAGTGATAGGACCAGTGTACTCATCAGGAGTTACTACATCAACTGCCATGATAGGCTCTAGCAACTGTGGCTTACACTTCTTAGCCGCGTCTTTGAAACCAAGTCTAGCTGCCAATTCGAAAGAAAGGGCATCTGAATCGACATCGTGGAATGATCCGTGGAACAATCTCACTTTCATAGATTCAATAGGGTAACCTGCCAATGGACCATTTTTCATGGATTCAGCAAATCCTTTCTGAATAGAAGGGATGAATTCCTTAGGAATAACACCACCTACAATCGCGTTAACGAAGTCAAGTCCTGGCTTGATCTCTCCAGTCTCCGGATCTGGATCTCTAGGGCTAAGCTCAAAGGAAATATCAGCAAATTTACCTTTACCACCTGTCTGCTTCTTGTAAACTTCTTTGTGTTCAACTGAACCAAATAAAGCTTCTTTGTAAGCTACCTGAGGAGCACCCTGGTTAATCTCAACCTTAAATTCTCTCTTCAAACGGTCAATGATGATATCTAGGTGAAGTTCACCCATACCTCTAAGGATTGTCTGACCAGTTTCGTGATCAGTATTTACCTGAAGAGTAGGATCTTCTTCCACTAGTTTGGCGATGGCCATACCTAGCTTGTCAACGTCTGCCTGAGTTTTAGGCTCAATAGCGTATCCGATTACTGGCTCAGGGAATACCATTGATTCCAATACTACCTTACGGCTTTCGTCGCAAAGTGTATCTCCAGTTTTAATATCTTTAAAGCCTACCACTGCACCAATATCACCTGCTCTTAGGGCATCGATTTGGTTTTGCTTATTAGCATGCATTTGGAATACTCTGGAGATACGCTCTTTATTACCAGAGCGGCTATTGAATATGTAAGAACCAGAATTCAAGATTCCAGAATAAGCTCTAACGAAGCATAGACGACCTACAAATGGATCTGTAGCGATTTTGAAAGCTAGGCCTGTGAAAGGCTCAGTCTCATCTGGAGAGATTCTTACATCTTTATCCTCATCATCTACATCATGAGCAATGATATCGTCCTTATCCATCGGAGAAGGAAGCAATTCCATAACTAGATCTAGCATAGTCTGAACCCCCTTGTTCTTGAAAGAAGAGCCACATACCATAGGTACAATCTTCATATCAATTACTGCCTTTCTCAAAGCGGTAAGGATCTCTGCTTCGGTGATAGAATCTGAATCTTCGAAGAATTTCTCCATCAATGATTCGTCATAATCAGCAACTGCTTCAAGCAAGTACTCTCTGTATTCCGCTACTTCGTCAATCATATCTTCCGGAATTGGAACTTCCTCGAAAGTCATTCCGAAATCATCCTCATTCCATACGATACCTCTGTTGTTGATTAGATCAACTACTCCACGGAATTTATCTTCTGCACCGATAGGAAGCTGCAATGGTACAGCATAGCTGCCTAGCATTTCTTTCACCTGCTTACACACTTCTAGGAAGTTTGCGCCGGCACGGTCCATTTTATTTACGAAGCCAATACGAGCAACTTTGTAGTTATCCGCAAGTCTCCAGTTAGTCTCGGACTGAGGCTCTACGCCATCTACAGCACTGAAAAGGAATACCAATCCATCGAGAACACGAAGTGATCTGTTTACTTCAACAGTAAAATCAACGTGACCGGGAGTATCGATGATGTTGATTTGGTATTTTTTCTCTCTGTAATTCCAAAAAACGGTAGTTGCAGCAGAAGTAATAGTAATACCTCTCTCCTGCTCCTGAGCCATCCAGTCCATGGTGGCAGCACCGTCGTGAACCTCACCTATTTTGTGAGATACGCCCGAATAAAAAAGAATTCGTTCTGTCGTAGTAGTTTTACCCGCATCAATATGCGCAGCAATACCTATGTTTCTGGTGAGTGTTAAATCTCTTTTAGCCATTATGATTAAAATCTAAAGTGGGAGAATGCTTTGTTGGCTTCAGCCATTCTGTGCGTATCATCTTTCTTCTTCACACCGGCACCTTCGCCTTTGGAAGCAGCGATAATTTCGCCAGCTAGTCTGTCCATCATTGTTTTCTCACCTCTTCTTCTGGCGTAGCTGATCATCCATTTCATTCCCAATGCAACCTTTCTGTCAGGACGGACCTCCATTGGAACCTGGAATGTAGCACCACCAACTCTACGACTCTTCACCTCAACGGATGGAGAAATATTGTTTAGCGCTTTTTTCCAAACTTCAAGACCATTCTCACCTACTTTTTCCTCAACTTTCTCTACTGCATCGTAGAAAATTCTGTAAGCAATACTCTTCTTCCCGTCGACCATTAGGTTGTTCACGAATCTAGTTACTAGCGTATCGTTGAACTTTGGATCAGGAAGAATATATCTCTTCTTTGGTTTCGCTTTTCTCATTTTTTCTAACTGTTATGATTATTTTTTCTTTGCCGGAGCAGCTGGAGCACCCTTACCTGCTTTCGGTCTTTTAGCACCATACTTAGAGCGACCTTGCTTACGGTCTTTAACTCCTGCGGTATCTAGTGCACCTCGGATGATGTGATATCTCACACCTGGTAGATCTTTTACACGACCACCTCTGATCAAGACGATCGAGTGCTCTTGTAGATTGTGACCTTCTCCAGGAATGTAAGCATTCACTTCTTTTCCGTTTGTCAATCTCACCCTCGCCACTTTTCTCATTGCAGAGTTTGGCTTCTTAGGGGTTGTAGTGTAAACTCTGGTACAAACCCCTCTTCGCTGTGGACAAGCATCCAAAGCTCTTGATTTTGATTTGGTCTCCAGTGTCACTCTACCTTTTCGTACTAATTGTTGAATAGTAGGCATTAACTGATAAAATTTAGTTTTCCCGTAAACTGTTAAATTTTGGACTGCAAAGGTAAACAAAGTAATAAGAGTAACAAAGCTAAGCAGTTATATTTTTGCTAGGCTTCACCCGGCGTCCCGAAACTAATGGGAAACTGAGGTGCACCTCCTGATTGGTTGATCTTTCCAAAGGCAGCTTCATACTTCTCAATATTATCTTTGAGTGCAGAAAGCAAACGCTTCGCGTGGTCTGGAGTTACTATAATTCTTGACTTTACTTTTGCCTTCGGTACACCTGGCATCAGGCGGATAAAATCGATCACAAATTCAGAATTGGAATGTGCGATCATAGCCAAATTTGAATAAACTCCCTCAGCTACTTCTTCTGAAAGCTCCACGTTGATCTGCTGATCTGCTTTTTTATTTAGATTGTCGTCTTGCATGGTTTGTATAGATTAAAAAAAGGCCTGTCGTGAAACAGGCCTTTTAAATTAATTTATTAGAATATTACAGGATTGCTTCGCTAGATCTTTTAGTGTTACGCTCCATGTTTTCTGAAAGCTTCTCATATTCTTCTTGAGATCCAACGATGATTGGTTGCAATCTTCTCTGACCAGTACCGGCAGGAATCAAGTGACCAACGATTACGTTTTCTTTCAGACCTTTCAACTCATCTCGCTTACCTCTAATCGCTGCTTCAGAAAGCACCTTAGTGGTCTCTTGGAAAGAAGCTGCAGAGATAAATGACTCAGTACCTAAAGATGCCGCAGTGATACCCTGTAATGTAGGCTTAGAAACCGCAGTCTCCGCATCACGTACTTGTACCAACTTCAGATCCTTACGCTTCAAGCTTGAATTCTCATCTCTCAATCTTCTCGCGGAGATAATCATACCAGGCTTCAACGTAGAAGAATCACCTGCATCCATCACTACTTTACGGTCAAGAATATTATCATTCTCCTCTCTGAACGCCCACTTATCCACTACTTGATTTTGCAGGAACCCAGTATCACCAGCATCAAGGATTTCAACTTTCTGCATCATCTGCGATACGATCACCTCGATATGCTTATCGTTGATTTTCACACCCTGAAGTCGGTAAACTTCCTGAATTTCGTTCACCAAGTACTCTTGGACAGCTGTTGGTCCTTTGATCGCCAAGATATCGTTAGGAGTGATTGCTCCGTCAGAGAGTGGCTCGCCAGCTCTGATGAAATCATTCTCCTGAACCAGAATATGCTTGGATAGAGACACCATATATTTCTTGATCACACCATCTTTGGATTCGATGATGATCTCTCTATTACCTCTCTTGATACCACCGTACGTTACTACGCCGTCGATCTCAGAAACTACAGCCGGATTGGATGGATTTCTTGCTTCGAATAACTCGGTAACGCGTGGAAGACCACCGGTAATATCTCTTGTTTTACCAACAGATCTTGGGATTTTAACCAAAATCTGACCAGATCTTACTTTATCTCCAGCTTCAATAGCCAAGTGAGCTCCTACAGGAATGTTGTATCCTTTTGACTCTTCTCCATAGTTTACAATAATTGCAGGGTTCTTAGTTCTATCTTTTGTATCGATAATTACTTTCTCACGGAAACCTGTCTGATCATCGGACACTTCCTTATAAGTAACTCCTTCTACAATCGCTTCGAATTCAATTTTACCGTCGAATTCTGACAAGATAACTGCGTTGTATGGATCCCACTTGCAAAGAGTCTGGCCTTTAGTAACCTTTTCACCATCCTTCACATTCACCATGGCGCCATAAGGAGCATGATTTGAAACCAAAGTTTTTCCGGTCTTGGCATCGTTGACTTTGATCTCACCAGATCTACCCATAACAACGGTAATACTCTCACCATCTTTATTAGTAGTCTCGATCAATCTCAATTCATCGTCAAATTCTACCACCCCGTCAAATTTAGCGATCACACTAGCCTCTACGGCCATATTGGATGCAGTACCACCTACGTGGAAAGTTCTCAATGTAAGCTGAGTTCCTGGCTCTCCGATGGACTGCGCAGCGATCACGCCTACTGACTCTCCAGTCTGGACAATATGACCAGAAGAAGTAAGGTTTTTGCCGTAGCATTTTCCACAAACTCCTCTACGAGTTTCGCAAGTCAATACAGATCTAATCTCAACTTCATCTATGCCAACCTCGTCAATAAGTTGCGCTACTTCGTCACTGATCATCTCTCCTGATTCAATGATCAACTCATCCGTAGCTGGGTTATAAATATCATGAACTGATACTCTACCTACAATTCTTTCAGAAAGTGGCTCAACGATATCGTCATTGTCACGCAAAGGCTGAACTAATAAGCCTCTCAAACTACCACAATCATCTTCTGTAATAATCATGTCCTGAGCTACGTCCACCAGTCGTCTGGTGAGGTAACCCGCATCAGCTGTTTTCAATGCAGTATCGGCAAGACCTTTACGTGCACCGTGAGTAGAGATGAAGTACTCTAATACATCTAGACCTTCTTTGAAGTTGGAAAGGATAGGGTTTTCAATGATCTCACCTACAGAACCTTGAAGGTTTTTCTGTGGCTTAGCCATCAAGCCTCTCATACCGCCTAGCTGACGAATTTGTTCTCTAGAACCTCGGGCTCCAGAGTGCATCATCATATAGATGGCATTGAATCCTTGCTTATCCTCTTCCATTTGTCTCATTAGATCATTTGTCAAATGAGAGTTGGTACGAGTCCAGATATCAATTACTTGGTTATATCTTTCATTATCCGTGATCAGACCCATTAGGTAGTTGTTCCATACTTGATCTACTTCCTCTTTGGCCTTATTAATCATCGGCTCTTTTTGTTCTGGGATAATTACATCATTTAAGCCCATGGATAGACCACCTTTGTAGGCCATCTGGAATCCAAGATTTTTGATATCATCCAAGAACTGTGCAGTACGCGACATTCCACAAACTTTAACCACCTTAGCAATGATCTGCTGAAGTTTTTTCTTAGTCAAAAGCTCATTTACATAGCCTACTTCTTTTGGAACAAACTGATTAAAAATCAAACGACCAGCTACGGTCTCGATGATTTCATCTTTGTAACCTCCATCTTCAGTTCTAACTTGTACTTTGCACTTGATATTCGCATGCTTAGAGATTTTCTCCTCATTCATTGCGATTATCACTTCTTCCGTGCTGTAAAAAGTCATCCCTTCACCAGCTACTACCTCTTCAGGAGTAGATTTCTTACCCTTAGTTACGTAATATAGACCCAATACCATGTCCTGAGAAGGTACAGTAATCGGAGCTCCGTTTGCTGGGTTAAGAATGTTGTGAGAAGAAAGCATCAAAGTAGAAGCTTCCAAAATGGCCTCATGTCCAAGCGGTACGTGAACCGCCATCTGATCACCGTCAAAATCGGCGTTGAATGCAGTACATACCAATGGGTGAAGCTGGATAGCTTTTCCTTCAATTAGTTTTGGCTGGAAAGCTTGGATACCTAATCTGTGAAGCGTAGGTGCACGGTTAAGGAGCACTGGGTGTCCTTTTAGTACATTTTCCAAAATATCCCAAACCACAGGATCTTTACGATCCACAATTTTCTTTGCTGACTTTACTGTCTTTACAATTCCTCTCTCGATCAGTTTTCTGATGATAAAAGGCTTGAAAAGCTCAGCAGCCATATTTTTAGGAAGACCACACTCGTGAAGCTTCAACTCAGGTCCGACCACGATCACCGAACGACCGGAGTAATCCACACGCTTACCGAGCAAGTTTTGGCGGAATCGACCTTGCTTACCTTTCAACATATCAGAAAGGGATTTCAAGGCACGGTTTCCATCAGATCTTACCGCATTTACTTTTCTAGAGTTATCGAATAAAGAGTCCACAGCTTCCTGGAGCATTCTTTTTTCGTTTCTCAAAATCACCTCTGGAGCTTTGATATCGATCAAACGCTTCAAACGGTTGTTTCTGATGATAACTCTTCTGTATAGGTCATTTAAATCGGAAGTCGCAAAACGACCGCCATCCAAAGGAACCAATGGACGCAATTCAGGTGGGATAACCGGAACCATGCGAACTACCATCCACTCAGGTCGGTTTTCGATTCTGGTTCTAGCATCACGGAATGCTTCTACTACTTTTAATCTTTTCAGTGCTTCTGCTTTTCTCTGCTGAGAAGTATCAGTAGCGGCCTGGTGACGTAGTGCGTACGAAAGATCATCCAAATCAATTCTTGCCAATAGCATCTCCAACGCTTCAGCGCCCATTTTGGCGATGAATTTGTTAGGATCATCATCGTCAAGCATATGGTTTTCCTTTGGTAACTTGTCCATGATGTCCAAGTATTCATCTTCAGTTAAGAAGTCCAGGTATTGAACTCCCTCTTCTGCTTTGATACCTGGCTGAACTACCGCATAACGCTCGTAATAGACAATCTGATCAAGTTTCTTAGTTGGAAGACCGAGAAGGTAACCGATTTTATTAGGAAGAGATTTGAAATACCAGATGTGAGCAACTGGTACTACCAGCTCTATATGCCCCATTCGCTCTCTTCTTACTTTCTTCTCTGTAACCTCTACACCGCAGCGATCACAGATAATACCTTTATACCTGATGCGCTTGTACTTGCCACAATGACATTCCCAATCCTTTACAGGACCAAAAATTCTCTCACAGAACAAACCGCCCATTTCAGGCTTGTAAGTTCTATAATTAATGGTCTCTGGCTGGGTCACTTCACCGTTTGAGCTATCCAGAATAGATTCTGGGGAAGCCAAACTGATGGTGACTCTGGAAAAATCATTGTTAAGTTTTTTATTTTTTCTGAACGCCATAGTTTTTTGAAAGATATGTAAAGGGCTCTTGCGAGCCCATTCGCTTTATTAATCTAAGGTAATTTCAAGAGCTAAACCTCTCAACTCATGAACCAATACGTTGAATGACTCAGGAATATTAGGCTTAGGAAGGTTTTCACCCTTCACAATCGCTTCATAAGCTTTTGCTCTACCGATTACGTCATCAGACTTCACTGTCAGGATCTCCTGAAGTACGTGAGATGCACCGAATGCCTCCAGTGCCCACACTTCCATCTCTCCAAAACGCTGACCACCAAACTGGGCCTTACCACCTAATGGCTGCTGCGTGATCAAAGAGTATGGTCCGATCGAACGTGCGTGCATCTTATCATCTACCAAGTGACCAAGTTTCAGCATATAAGCAATACCTACTGTGATTGGTTGATCGAATTTCACACCCGAAAGACCATCGTATAGATAAGTACGACCATAAGCTGGCAAACCTGCCAATTCCAATTCGTGAGCTACTTCTTCCATAGAAGCACCATCAAAGATTGGTGTAGCATATTTTTTATCAAGTACCTGTCCAGCCCAGGCCAAAACAGTTTCGAAGATCTGGCCGATGTTCATTCGAGAAGGTACACCAAGTGGATTCAATACAATATCCATAGGGGTTCCATCCTCTAGGAATGGCATATCCTCATCTCTTACGATTCTAGCAACGATACCTTTGTTACCGTGACGACCTGCCATCTTATCACCTACTTTAAGCTTACGCTTTTTGGCGATGTACACTTTGGCAAGCTGAACGATACCTGCAGGAAGTTCATCACCTACTTCAAGTGTGAATCTTTCTCGCTTGAATGTTCCAGCGATTTCGTTTCTTGAATTGATGAAGTTTTTCACCAATTGAACGATCAACTCGTTGGTATGAGGATCATTTGTCCAATCGTCAAGAACGATGTCAGAAATAAGGTTAGCCTCTTCCGGAACATTGTAATTACTCTCATCTCTGTAAGGGTTCTTAGCAGGGAAAAGATTATTCTCAATATTCTTCTGGTTGAACTTCTGTCCTTTCGAGATGATCTCATCACCGAACTTATGCTTAACACCTTGAGAAGTTTTTCCATCAAGGATAGTGACCATTTTATTGATCATGCGAGCTCTAAGGCCCAACAAATCTTTGGAATATCTACCTTTCAGTTTCTCTACTTCAGCCTTCGCCTTAGCTCTCACGTCCTTGTCTTTCTTTGGTCTAGCGAAAAGCTTCGTTTCAATTACAACACCGTTCAATGAAGGTGAAGCTTTCAAAGAAGCGTCTTTCACGTCACCCGCCTTATCACCGAAGATTGCTCTAAGCAGTTTTTCTTCTGGAGTAGGATCAGTCTCTCCTTTTGGAGTGATCTTACCGATGATGATATCGCCTTCTTTCACTTCAGCTCCAATCGCGATGATACCATGCTCATCAAGATTCTTAACTGCTTCTTCAGAGACGTTAGGGATTTCTGAGGTCAATTCTTCTTCACCTCTCTTTGTATCACGAACTTCCAGCTGGAATTCTTCTACGTGGATAGAAGTGAAAATATCTTCTCTTACTACTCGCTCAGAGATTACGATCGCATCCTCAAAGTTGTATCCTTGCCATGGCATATAAGCCACCTTCAGGTTTTTACCAAGAGCTAGCTCACCGTTATTAGTAGAATATCCTTCTACTAGTACCTGACCCTTTTTCACTTTTTGTCCTTTAAGGACCAAAGGAGTGAGGTTGATAGTAGTGTCTTGGTTAGTTCTTCTGAATTTGATCAAATCATAAGACTTATACTCATCAGTGAAATTCACTAATAATTCATCGTCAGAAAGATCGTATTTAATAACAATTTTCTTAGCATCTACATAATCTACTACGCCGCTAGCTTCTGCGATGATAAGTGATCTAGAATCCACGGCTGCTTTTGCCTCAAGGCCAGTACCTACGATAGGTGCTTCTGCCTTCAACAAAGGAACTGCCTGGCGCTGCATGTTAGATCCCATCAATGCACGGTTTGCATCATCATGCTCCAGGAATGGAATCAATGATGCAGCAACTGATACAATTTGATTAGGTGCAACGTCCATGTAAGTGATCTCAGAAGGCTCCAATACAGGGAAGTCACCTTCAAATCTCGCTTTCACTTTTTCGTTGATAAACTTACCATTTTCATCCAATGGCGCATTTGCCTGAGCAATATTATGATCATCTTCTTCTTCGGCAGTAAGGAAAAGAACATCCTCAGCTTTCATACTTGCTTTGCCATCCTTCACTTTACGATAAGGAGTCTCAAGGAAGCCCATAGAGTTCACTTTCGCATGAACACAAAGGGAAGAAATCAAACCAATGTTTGGACCTTCTGGTGTTTCAATAGTACACAGACGACCGTAGTGTGTGTAGTGTACATCTCGAACCTCAAATCCTGCTCTTTCTCTAGACAAACCTCCTGGACCCAAAGCTGAAAGTCTTCTCTTGTGGGTCAACTCAGCCAAAGGATTGGTTTGATCCATAAACTGAGAAAGTTGGTTCGTTCCGAAGAAGGAATTGATCACAGAAGAAAGGGTACGAGCGTTAATCAAATCGACTGGTTTGAAGTCTTCATTGTCACGTACGTTCATTCTTTCACGGATAGTTCTCGACATTCTGGCAAGACCTACACCGAATTGACTGTAAAGTTGTTCACCTACAGTTCTTACTCTTCTATTGCTTAAGTGATCTATATCATCGACCACAGCCTTAGAGTTAATAAGACCAATGAGGTATTTAACGATATGGATGATATCTTCCTTAGTAAGGACAATTTTAGTTGAATCGATGTCAAGACCTAGCTTCTTATTGATTCTATAACGACCAACTTCTCCCAGATCATAACGTTTGTCAGAGAAGAACAAACTATGAATCACCTCGCGAGCTGTGGACTCATCAGGAGCTTCCGTATTTCTCAACTGACGGTAGATAACTTCAACAGCTTCTTTTTCAGAGTTGGAGCTATCTTTTTGAAGTGTATTATAAATAATAGAGTAATCGGCTACGTTCACATCTTCTCTATGGAGAATAATGCTCTTCGAGCCTGATTCCAAAATCATTTCAATGTCTTCGTCTGAAAGAACGGTATCACGCTCTAGCAGGACTTCATTTCTATCAATGGAAACCACCTCACCAGTGTCCTCATCAACGAAATCTTCTACCCATGTTCTAAGAACCCTAGCTGCAAGTTTACGACCTGCCACTTTTTTCATTGCTGTTTTAGTAGCGTTGACTTCCTCAGACAATCCAAACAAATCTAGAATGTCCTTGTCAGAGCCATAGCCAATAGATCTAAGCAAAGTAGTGACTGGGAATTTCTTTTTACGATCGATATAAGCATACATGACATTGTTAATGTCAGTTGCGAATTCGATCCAAGAACCTTTGAAAGGTATAATTCTGGCAGAGTAAAGTTTCGTTCCGTTCGTATGCTTACTTTGGGCAAAGAATACGCCTGGAGAACGGTGAAGTTGTGAAACAATAACTCGTTCTGCACCATTAATTACAAATGACCCCTTCTCGGTCATATACGGAAGATTACCTAAGAATACTTCTTGCTCAATCGTTTCGAAATCTTCATTGTCCTCATCATGACAAAGTAGTCTCAACTTTGCTTTCAGCGGTACAGAGTAGGTCAAGCCACGGTCAATGCATTCGCTCACCGAATATTTCGGTGGATCCACTGCATAATCAATAAATTCAAGAGTAAAATTCTCTCTTGAATCAGAGATTGGGAAGTTTTCTGCAAATACTTTAAATAAACCGTCTGCCCGGCGTTTTTCAGCAGGTGTATCCAATTGGAAAAAGTCTTTGAAAGACTGCAATTGAATATCTAGAAAATCCGGATAGGTTTTGACCACCTTAATGGAGGAGAAACTTTTCCTTTCGGTTTGATTCTTGATAGCCAAGGTAGTGTATGTTTATGGTGAAATATTAATAGCGGTAAATTACAATTTACGCTTAAAATAATGCAATTTTAAACCTGTGCATAAACAGGAAAAGACCTGACTAAAATAGTCAGGTCTTAGGTGCGAACCCCAACCTAATAGTTGCGGTCCAGCAAATTATTTGATCTCTACTTCAGCACCAGCTTCTTCCAAAGACTTCTTCAAGCCTTCTGCTTCGTCCTTAGCTACGCCTTCTTTCAACGCTTTAGGAGCTCCATCAACTAGTTCTTTAGCCTCTTTAAGACCAAGACCAGTCAATTCTTTAACAAGCTTAACGACTGCCAGCTTTGATCCACCAGCAGCTTTCAAGATCACGTCAAAAGTCGTTTTCTCTTCTTCAGCCGCAGCTTCACCAGCACCAGCACCACCTGCTACAACTACTGCACCAGCAGCAGCTGGCTCGATGCCATACTGATCCTTAAGGATGTCTGTCAATTCTTTAACCTCTTTTACAGTCAAGTTTACCAACTGATCTGCAAGTTGCGTAAGATCTGCCATTGTATTTGAAATTTAATATTTGTTTGAATTATTTTTTTAAAACTATTTTTCTTCTCTATCAGCAAGCGTTTTAAGCACACCAGTAATATTGTTCTGGCCACTTTGCAATGCTGAGATAAGATTCATCGCTGGAGACTGTAGCAAGCTGATCAAATCGCCTAACAACTCTTCCTTTGACTTCAACTTAGAAAGCATTTCAAGATTTTCTTCACCGATGATAATATCTGCATCGATAGAAGCTCCTTTGAATGCTGGCTTCGTTGCTTTTTTACCTAATTTTTTTCTGAAATCCAGCAATACATTTGCTGGAAGATTACTCGTCTCTTTTGAGAATATAATTCCAGAGAATCCTTTCAATGCTTTATCTGACAACTCCGAGAAGTCGGCATCTAAATTTTCCAGAGCTTTACTTACTAAGGTGTTTTTGTACACTTTGTACTCAACTCCTCGTTCGTAGCAAGTCCTTCTGAATGCGTTCACCTGTGCTACAGAGAAACCTGATGCATCTGTGATGTAGAAGAAAGGGTTTTCTTTAAATTTCTCAGTAAGACCGTCGATTATTACTTTCTTTTCGTCTCTAGTCATGATTAAATTCCTTGAATGCTACCCTTGTCCACTGCAATTCCAGGAGACATTGTACTGGATAAATGAATACTCTTGAAATACGTTCCTTTAGATGATGACGGCTTCAACTTAGAAATAGTAAGGATAAGTTCTTTTACATTCTCTTCTATCTGCGTTGCAGTGAAGGATGCCTTACCGATGCCAGCGTGAATAATTCCAAATTTATCTACTTTGAAATCAATTTTACCCGCCTTTACTTCTCTTACTGCCTTAGCTACATCTAGAGTAACAGTTCCTGATTTAGGATTTGGCATAAGACCTCTAGGTCCTAATACTCTACCCAATCTACCTACTTTCGCCATTACGTTTGGCATAGTGATGATGACATCAATGTCAGTCCATCCGCCTTCAATTTTTGCTATGTAGTCGTCCAAGCCTGCGTAATCTGCACCTGCTTCAGTGGCTTCTGCTATTTTGTCAGGAGTACAAAGCACCAATACTTTGATGTCTTTGCCAGTACCATGAGGAAGCGCAACAACGCCTCTTACCATTTGATCAGCTTTACGAGGATCTACACCCAATCGGACGTCAAGATCTACGGAAGCGTCAAACTTCGTCAAAGTAATATCCTTCACTATAGTAGAAGCTGCCTCCAGGGAGTACACTTGGCTTGGGTCGTACTTAGAAAGAGCTTCTTTTTGCTTTTTTGTTAACTTAGCCATTGTTTTTTATTTATACTTCCCAAGGGGCTTTTCCAGATACTGTGATTCCCATGCTTCTTGCTGTACCAGCTACCATTTTCATGGCAGACTCAACTTTGAAAGCATTAAGGTCAGGCATTTTTACCGACGCGATTTCTCTTACCTGATCCCAGGTAACTGATCCAACCTTCTTACGGTTTGGCTCAGCAGATCCACTTTTAACTTTCGCTGCCTCTAGCAACAGATTTGCTGCTGGAGGAGTTTTAACAACGAAGTCAAAAGTCTTGTCTGAGTAGATAGTAATCAATACAGGTAGCACTTGACCCATTTTCTCTTGGGTACGTGCATTGTACTGCTTACAAAACTCCATGATGTTCAGACCCTTGGAACCAAGAGCCGGCCCTACTGGAGGCGACGGGTTTGCCTGGCCACCTTTCACTTGTAGTTTTAAATAACCAGTGATTTCCTTAGCCATTGCTTAGTCTTGTTTTTCTACTTGTATAAAGTTTAATTCAACAGGAGTATTTCGTCCGAAGATTTTGACCATAACATTCAATTTCTTCTTCTCTTCAAATATCTCCTCTATTATCCCGGTAAACCCACTGAAAGGACCGTCCATAACTTTGACTGTCTCCCCAACAATGAATGGCGTATCGAGTTTCTCTGCGAACTCATCAATCTCCTCAACCTTACCTAAAATACGGTTGATTTCTGACTGACGAAGCGGCTCAGGGGTTTTGGAAGCCCCACCTGAGTTTGACCCTAAGAAACCGATCACTCCCGGAATGCTTGTAATTACGTGATTAGCCTCACCATTTGAAAGATCTGCATTGACTAAAACGTAGCCTGGAAAGAAATTTCTCTCTCTAACACGCTTTTTACCGTTGCGCATCTCATATACTTTCTCTGAGGGTATTAAGACTTCAGGAATAAAAGTACCAATATCCTGTCTGGCAATTTCATTATCCAAATAGGTTTTAGTTTTTTTCTCCTGTCCCGCTACTACTCTGAGTACGTACCATTTATGTTCAGCCATTCTGTAATGTCAATTCAATTAGAACAAATCATAAAACCATTTCATGATGTTTTCGAAACCCAGATCTACCACACCTATAAATAAAGCGAAGATCAAGGAAGCTACTAACACCAATACTGCACTATTCTGAAGAAATGAGAATTTAGGCCAAGTGACCTTATTAACCATTTCATCATAAGATTCTAGAACAAAGTTTTTCAGATTCATAGTGTACTTAACTTACTGGCACGGGCAGAGAGATTCGAACTCCCATCAACGGTTTTGGAGACCGCTATTCTGCCGTTGAACTATGCCCGTGTAAATGAACGCCCCGCTAATGGGAACGCAAAATTAGGTATAGATTGCTAAAGAAACAAATGCGATCCCAAAATAATTTGGGATCGCATTATATATTTAATCAATCAATGATTGAGAATTAGTCAAGGATCTCAGTAACCTGTCCAGCTCCTACTGTTCTACCACCCTCACGGATAGCGAAACGAAGACCTTTCTCAAGTGCTACTGCAGACAGAAGATTTACTTCAATAGTAACGTTATCACCTGGCATAACCATCTCAACGTTCTCAGGAAGAGAAATCTCACCAGTCACGTCTGTAGTTCTTAGGTAGAACTGTGGACGGTATCTGTTGAAGAATGGAGTGTGACGTCCACCTTCTTCTTTAGAAAGAACGTAAACTTCAGCGTTGAAGTGAGAGTGAGGCTTCACAGATCCTGGCTTACAGATAATCATACCGCGTTTGATTTGCGATTTTTCAATACCTCTTAGCAATAAACCTACGTTATCACCTGCTTCACCTCTGTCAAGGATCTTACGGAACATCTCAACACCAGTAACTGTAGACTTTAGTCCTTCAGCACCCATACCGATGATGTCAACTGGCTCACCAGAATTGATTACACCTCTTTCGATTCTACCAGTAGCTACTGTACCACGACCAGTAATCGAGAATACATCTTCTACAGGCATCAAGAATTCTTTATCAACAGCTCTTTCAGGAAGAGGAATGTAAGAATCAACAGCATTCATCAATTCCATTACAGTTTCAACCCACTTCTCTTCACCGTTCAATGCACCAAGTGCAGAACCTGCGATTACTGGAATATTGTCACCGTCAAATTCGTAGAATGAAAGTAGCTCTCTGATCTCCATTTCCACTAGCTCAAGAAGCTCTGGATCGTCAACCATATCTACTTTGTTCATAAATACCACTAGCTGAGGTACACCTACTTGGCGAGCCAAAAGGATGTGCTCTCTAGTTTGAGGCATTGGTCCGTCTGTAGCTGCTACTACTAGGATAGCGCCGTCCATTTGGGCAGCACCCGTTACCATGTTCTTAACGTAGTCAGCGTGACCTGGACAATCTACGTGAGCGTAGTGTCTGTTTTCAGTTGCGTATTCTACGTGAGAGGTATTAATGGTGATACCTCTTTCTTTTTCTTCTGGTGCGTTATCGATAGAAGAAAAGTCTCTTAATTCAGATAGACCCTTACTAGCCAGAACGGTAGTGATGGCAGCAGTCAAAGTGGTCTTTCCATGATCTACGTGACCAATCGTACCGATATTAACGTGCGGCTTGGAACGGTCGAATTGTGCTTTTGCCATGCGTGAAAATCCTCAGTTTAAGTTTAAAGATATATTTAATTATTTTTTCTTTTTAATCGAAATGAGCCAACGAGGGGATTTGAACCCCTGACCCCTTCCTTACCAAGGAAGTACTCTACCCCTGAGCTACGTCGGCTTAGACTCTTTTATTTTCTCCAAGATCCCTCGGAGAAAATAAAGAGCGGGAGACGAGGCTCGAACCCGCGACCTGCAGCTTGGAAGGCTGCCGCTCTACCAACTGAGCTACTCCCGCTTGTAATCTTTCGAGATGAAACCATCTCTGGCCGCTCTACCTCTAAGTATATCATTCATTGATACTACTTTGGAGAGCTACTTCCATTTGAGTATGAACATATCCAAACTCTTTTTCGCCCTGCAAAATTAGATAAAATTTTGCATTTGGACAATGGTGTGGGGGAAATAGGATTCGAACCTATGAAGACTTAAGTCAACGGATTTACAGTCCGTCCCAGTTGGCCGCTTTGGTATTCCCCCAACTAGCGTTAGATTTTTGAGCCTTACTCTCGGGCTTTTCTATCGTAACGGATGGCAAAATTAGAGGCTTTTATCAAAGAAGCAAAACATGTATTTCAAATTTGATGAGATTTTACACATTTTATTTCCAAACATTTATAAATCAATAGATTAATTTTCTTCATCCGAAGACTCTAGGAAGTACTTGTAATACATTATCAACTCACTATCCTTTTCTTTGACGGCGACATCATTAATTCTTGTTAAAATTTCGCCGTTGGTACCAAAGCCTAATAGACCTTGAAAAGCACCTAAACGGATATAGCTTCGAGTATCATTTTCCATTTTATCCAATAATAAATCAACAGCCCGACTTTCGCCTTCTTCTGGATATCGGATGAAATATTCTGAGAAATAGCCTAAAAAATAATACAAGCCTTCCCCAGACATTCTTGTAGCCTGCTCTATAAACCAGTCTCCTTTACCAAGTATAGTCTGTGTGATGTAATAATCTGCCACAGGGATGACCATTCGGAAATTACGCTCTGAAGCAAAGCGTTCTATCTCTGCCAGCCCTACCTTGCCCGACTCCATACTCACTAGTCCCATCAATGCCGAACTTGCCACCAAATAGGAAGAGTCCTCAGCCAAGGTTAAAAATGTAGTATAATACGAGTCTGGAGAAAAAGAAGATAGCACATCGAGTGCTCCTGCTCGTACAGAGTTTCTCTCATCAGATTCAGCCATTTGAGCAACTTTCTGAGCTAGCTCTGGCGTGTCGCTTAACCATTCGGGATAACCTTGCAGGATTGACAATGCCGATTCACGTATAGACCAAAACTCATCCTCCAGTGCCTCGTCTATAATCGATTCCAATTCTGTCACTGCTTCCCAAGAAGCCAAACTATCTAATGCCTCATACCTAGCGATTCCAAATTGGGAAACTCTGAATTGCTCTCGCATTTGTTCAGGACTTCTAGCTAGGGTACTTTCTGCAAGTAGATTTTTCTCCTCATCTAACAACACCAAACTGATCGGCAGTTCATTCTTCAATTCAAATTGCTGAGAAGCTTTATTCACAATAAATTCCTTGCTTTTGCGCTCATTGTCCTCATACCAACTCACTTCCAAAGGAAGTTGGTAAAGCGGCGCTTTCGTCAGATCCTGAAGCTGTTCAACGGAAATTACAATAGCACTGGGATCAGAATAATTGACTTCAAATTTGAGCTCTGGATGCCCCTTTGCCAAGAACCATTGATTAAAAAACCAATTCAAATCTTGTCCACTAATCTCTTCGAAAGCCATCCGAAGGTCATGTACTTCTACATTCTCGAATGCGTGCCTAGTCAGATAATACTTAAGTCCTTCATAAAATGCCTCAGCACCCAGGTACTCGCGGAGCATGTGCATGATCGCACCACCTTTGGAATAGCTATGCGAGTCAAACATATCTTCTGCATTGTCATATTCAAATCGAATCAAGTCCACTTGAGTTGTTTTAGCTTCCAGAAAATAACTTTCAGTTTCTGCTATTAACTTCAGCTTAGCCTCATCTTTTCCATATTTGTATTCATTCCAAAGAAACTCACTGTAGTTGGCAAATCCTTCATTCAGCGTGAGGTTTGACCATGACTCCGTGGTCACATAATCTCCAAACCACTGATGGAACAGCTCGTGCGCAATTATATAATCCATTTCGGAGTCAATGGCCTCACGTTCAGTCATTCTCAACTCTTCCATGAAAATGGAAGCCGTAGTATTTTCCATTGCTCCAGACACAAAATCCCGGACCACTATCTGGTCATATTTGGGCCATGGATACCTCACGCCAATCAATTCCGAAAAAAAACCAATCATTTCAGGAGTATGCTGAAATACTTTGGCGGCACCTTTTTCGTAGCCTTTTTCCACATAATACCCCAATGGAATTTCCTTCCATGCCGCTTCCACTTTTCCAAAATCCCCAATAGCAAAAGCCGCTAAATAGGCCGAATGCGGAAGTTTCATCTCCCAGTAATCCTTTCTCAGGCCTCCTCCAAGATCCTCCTGCTTTATCAATTCCCCGTTCCCTATGGTCACTAAAGTGTCAGCCACAGTCAGTTTGATAAGCTGGGTGAATTTTTCATTGGGAGAGTCAATGGTAGGAAACCACTTAGAATTATGTGCTGTCTCACCCTGCGTCCAGATCATGGTAGGTTTATCCGGCACCGTATCTAGGGGATCAATGAAATAAAGGCCTTTGGTGTCGGTGATGGCTTCACTTCCACCTCCCGTGTTACGTTCAGGAAAAGCTTTGTACTGAAGGGAAATTTGAAAAGTATCTGATCTACTTAATTCCGTCGGTAAGTGAATGTGAAGTTTTTCGACTTCGTAATCGTATGGCACAGAGACTAGATTTCCCCTATGTTGATAAAAAATCTCTTCCAATTCAAAGTCCTGCGCATCTAGCACTAGCTCTTTACTTGGGTAGAAAAAAGGCTTAATTGTCAATTCAGCTGTTCCAATCACTACTTGATTTTGGTAATCAAAAGATAGATCCAGGTCAGTATGGAGTATGTCAAAATCTTTCTTAGCTGACGGTCTATAACTTTCTATAGCCTGTTCCTTCTCTAATTCAAGATTTCTCAAATTCTCCTTAGCTGCCCCTTCTTTGAGCATATCCTCCTGCTGGACCTGCACTTTATCCGCTTCGGAGAACTGTTTAGATTTACATGAAATGGTAAAAAGTGCCCAAAAAACCAGGTAGCCTAGTATCGGATACCACTTAACTTCTAATTTGATTACAGGTAGGTACTTCATATTTATTAGGTACTAAAAAGGGTCCCTTTTAAGGGAAATTGTATATTCGGCTTCAAATTAATAGGAATGTTTACAGTAACCATCTTAAATAAAAGCTATTCGGTTGAAAAAACCGACGAGGCCATCCACGTCAATAACAAAGCAGTCAAGTGGGATCTTCAGTGGATCTCAGATCGAAAAATCCACCTGGTCCACGACCATAAATCATTGGAAGCAGAATTAATTTCTATTGACAAAGAAGCCAAAACCATCCAAATCAAGCTGGGGACTACAATCACCAACGTGCAAATCAAGGATAGATTTGACTTGCTTTTAGAGCAAATGGGAATGAATAATTCAGCCTCCCAAGCTTTAAAAGAAATCAAAGCACCTATGCCAGGACTGATACTCGACCTGAAAATAAAACCAGGGGATGAAGTCAAAAAAGGAGATGTCATTTTAATATTGGAAGCCATGAAAATGGAAAACATCCTTAAATCTCCAGGTGACGGTGTAGTGAAAGCGGTGAAAGTTTCTCTAAATCAAAGCGTAGAAAAAAACCAAGTCTTAATCCAATTTTAGCTTTTATCCTTAGCATAATGAGTTGAAGAAATTATATTTGTCGGATTATTTTGAGCAATGTGGGATAAGCCCGATCTAGTTCCAATGAATACGCTACTGTTTTTTTTTCCTAATCGAAAGACAGCAGGTTTCAATTGACAGAAACATTAGCGAGAAAACCCTTTGAAAGACAACTCACAACAATTGAAATCAAACATGGCTCTGAACGTAAAACACGGGATAGAACATCAGCCATGCGAAATTCCAGCTGACTATAAAAATCAATCGTAAACAGATGAAATACAAGAGAATACTGCTCAAACTCAGTGGCGAAGCACTAATGGGAGATAAGAATTATGGAATCGACCCAGTAAGACTTCAACAATACACAGAGGAGATCAAAAAAGTACATGACATGGGAGTGGAAATTGCGATCGTAATCGGAGGCGGCAATATTTTCAGAGGTGTGCAGGCAGAATCATCCGGAATAGACCGAGTACAAGGTGACTACATGGGTATGCTCGCTACCTTAATCAATGCCATGGCACTGCAAAGTGCGTTGGAACAGGGTGGCATGTACACTCGCTTGATGTCTGGTATCAAAATCGAAAGCGTTTGCGAACCTTTCATTCGCAGGAGAGCCATACGCCACTTAGAGAAAGGTCGAATTGTGATTTTCGGTGCAGGAATCGGCAACCCTTATTTCACGACCGATTCTACAGCCAGCTTGAGAGCCATAGAAGTAGAGGCAGATATCGTACTGAAAGGTACTCGAGTGGACGGAGTTTACACTGCCGACCCGGAAAAAGATCCCGAAGCTACCAAATACACAACTATTTCCTTTCACGAAGTATATGAAAAGAACCTTAATGTCATGGACATGACAGCCTTTACCCTGTGCCAGGAGAACAACCTTCCGATCATCGTATTTGACATGAATCTGGCAGGAAACTTAAAAAAATTGGTTCAGGGAGAGGAAATAGGAACTTTGATCACTTCACTTTAAGTTTAAAAAATCATGGAAGAAATCGAATTATACTTAGACGAGGCAAAAGAATTAATGCAGAAAGCAGTAAATCATACTTCTGCAGAGCTATTGAAAATCCGTGCGGGTAAGGCTATGCCTAATCTACTCGACGGGATCTTGGTACAATATTATGGGGCAAACACTCCCCTTAGCCAAGTTTCATCGATCAATACCCCTGATGCACGTACGCTTTCTATCAAGCCTTTTGAACGCTCGATGATCTCTGAGATTGAAAAAGCAATCATCAATTCAGACCTGGGGCTTGCTCCACAAAACAACGGTGAAGTGATCATTCTCACCATTCCTGCACTCACTGAGGAAAGACGTATTAACTTGGTGAAGCAAGCAAAACATGAATGTGATGGAGGAAAAATCTCTCTGAGAACTGTCCGAAAAGATATCAATGACGAACTGAAAAAGCTACAAAAAGACGGAGCACCAGAAGATGAAATCAAACGCGCTGAAGACGTGGTGCAGAAGCTGACAGATCAGTTTTCAGCCAAAATAGACGAGCTCTTGGCGAAAAAAGAACAAGACATTATGAAAGTCTAAATCCAAAAAAAACCCGGTTTAAAGCCGGGTTTTTTTATGGTCATTTTTCCACTTAATCTCCACCGCTTATCTGGATAAAAGTAGCAATCCCAAATCTTACGCCACCGCGAAGGAATTTCGCATCTTCAAATCCTGCTCCCATTTCCACACGGAAGATTCTAAACAGGTTATCCAACGAATACCCAACTTCCCAATAATTTGGTGAGTTATCTGTCTTCAGATAATTGAAGAAAATGTTCTCCCGAACTCCTGAGAACCTCAACATAGGCAACTGAGTGAAAATGAATTTCCTGAACTGATAATGGACAATTCCTGAGAAATACTTCGAGTTTGTGCTGTACTTATAATAATCCATAAAGCGGTAGTTCGAAGCTGGACCAAAGTTGGAAAAGATGGTCCTATTCCCACCAAAATGCTGGAAATCTGGAAAATAAACTTGGTCATTGGACAAAAATGCTCCTACCGAAAGATTAAAATCCAACTTTCCGCTAACCCCAAAGGTGTAATCATGCTGAATTCCCAACTCCAAATGATCGAAATCAGATGCTGTTCCATCTCCACTAATCCCACCAAATGCTTTGGTGTAAGCTACCTTGACAAGCGGTGATCGTTCCGTCAGAGGATATTTTCTACCATTTCTAATTCCATATTTGATTCCAGGCCGCCACTCTAGCTCAGTATTTAATTTTAGAATATCATGATCGGCAAAAGAACTGGGGTCTGCTTCCACATTTTCCGGCTGATTGGAAGAATAAGTTCGCCCTTCTTTATTGTAGAAGCTGTAATTATTAGTATTGAACAGTTCATTTCGATGGGCGTAAGTCATATTTACCCGATAAGTAATCCCGCCATTCACTCGATGGGCCCAATAGGCTTGTGCAAAACTTTGCTCAAAAAGTTTCATGTAGTTTTGACGAAAAAACAAGGAATAGAGCGCATTCACCTGTTCATTGATTGGTTCACCGCCATTGAACTGATAGATATACCTTCCGCCCCTCATCCCGTAGGTCCTTCCAGAAAGCTGCTGTGTGCTGGACCAGCGGAAATCAACTTTCCCATAGAATCGATTACTGGAAAAACCATAGCGAAGTTCAGGCTCGATGTTAAAGCTTTTCCGCAAAACGGTTACGCTATCCGCCATTTTGGTGTTAATTTCTTTTCTGTAAAACAAACCCATTCCCAGTTTGGCCCCCTCTACAGTATTAAAGGAAATCTTTGTCCAATTCTGCTTGAAACCTAGCGAAACACCATTTCCCATCGAGTATGTACCGCCATTCATGAAATCGAGTGGCTTCAATTTCCGTTTTGCCTTTTTCGCTATGGAGTCCACATCACTCATTTTGGCTACTTCTACAGTAGCCAAGCTATCGTCTCGCTGATAGCCCAGAATTTCACTTTCAGTCAATGGCACTGGCCTGATGCTATCCCAATACGCCTGATTATATTTTTTGGCCATGGAATCTACCTCATAATAGCTTTCTTGGATCACTTCCGGTTGCTTCAGTTCTTCCCGAGATTCCTTCTCGTATTCATTCAGCAATTTGCGATATTCCTTACGCGTTTTAGGTTCCTCAGAGGCAAGCTGCTCTAATGCTGAAACTGATTTATCAAATTTCACAGCTTCCTCCGGCACCTCTTGCACCTTTTCATCGATGATCTCTGGCACCAGCTCCAAATCAGGATTGAGTTCTATCTCATAATCTCGAGTCGAAGCTAGGTATTTGAAATCACCCTCAAAACCAAGCATTTTTCCGCCAAAGTCATAAGTATGAGTGAGCGGCATCCATACGTTCTCGGCAACTGGAGCAAATTGTTGTTTGACTTGAATCTGAAATCCCAATAAAGAAGTCTGAAGATTCAAGCTATGAATAGCCCACAAATCCTCAATGATATAAATGAAACCCTCAAAAACCTGTTCTCCGCGAGATCTTGGAGTCACTTTGATTTTGCTCACCATCACGTCCTGATCAAAGAAACTTCCTTCGTATTTAAACCGATAATACTGAAATGCTGACCTGGAAAGCGGTGAAATAATCCCGTTTATTTTCTCCTGATAGAACGTAGTTTGAATGTACGGTGCTGGGGAGGTGGATTGATTGTCCCCATTGGTACGGATAGAAATCACTTTTTCTTCCACTTTATTGGGCTGAGAAAAAGTGATCCTGGATACAGATTCGGAGGTGTAAGCTTCGTTCAGCTTGAATCCTTCTTTTTCAATAGTTTTTTCAAGAAAAAAAGGTGCATCTGTCAGCTTCCCGGTTCCTTTGAGATAGACTGTCATGCTGTACTTTTGAATCTGAGGTCGGTGGTATTTCGCTTTTGCTATGGCTTTTCGCATGATAGTGAGAGCGGGATCTTCCGCTCCTGCCCTCACTTCCACTTCTGCCAACGTATAATCCTGAGGCTTCAGCACAAAGTCCTTTACTACATAAGCATCCGTGACGACAATAGTCTCGAGTTGCGATTTATACCCTAGGTACTGCACAAGCACATCATATACACCTTTGGGAAGCTTGTATTCGTAGTTACCTTCTTCGTTGGTAGGTACACCGTCTCCAAGATTCCGAATATAAACTGAAGCAAATGCCAGGGGCTCACCATCGGTTGTGGTCACTTTTCCTCTGATCCCCTGTGCTTCGCTGGACTTGCTAAAAAAAAATGTAACCAAAGAAATACTGACTACAAAGGTTAATAGTACTTGTCTTTTCATAAAAGTCGGTTTGTAACTCAAGTTAAATAGCTTTTGAAAAACGAGCTTTACTTTCTACAGGTTTTAAGATGATTTAGGAAGTTTAGCTAAATGTAAGCAACACACTTCAAGTGATTATTTTTGGGATAAGATTGAAGGTGATGATGGAAAACTTTTTGAATAATCATCTGCAGTTCTGCCAGATTGGAATTAGGAGCAATGTAGCACAAGCTAATCTTAGAAACAGAAACAGTAAGGGTCATTGCTCATTAAGCTCGAAACCAAAAAAGCCAACAAATCAGGCTACTTTCAATCATTCCCAATCATCAAATTCTATAACGTGAATATGTGCTTTGATACCCGTAAAGAGCTTGATGGAAAATCAATATCTGGTCAACTTAAGAATCGCTGCCATTTCGGCCACCGGTCTTCGGATTTCAGTCGGGACGAGCAAGACAATTTTGGGTACCGGCAAGATTGTGGATCATCATATTTTATAAATTCCTTTCCTTGAATTTTTAGAATGATTGACAACTTTTGCAAAATTTTTAAAAATGTATTTCCTAGGAAAAATTTGGCTTCAACGAAAACAATATTTTTTCCGATTTTTTAAAAAAAAGAAGAATTCATGACTTTTCGAAAATGGAAAACGATTTCCGTTGCCAATTTCACATAATATTAGCGAAATAACTGGCAAATCAATAAATAAAACAATATTCTGTTAAATCGAGTTTTACAATTCTCAAATAGCCGAAATGTTAACAATTGCAAAATTAAAAATAATGGCCCATTTTCGATTCGGAATACAATTGGAATGAGTATTTCAAATAAACAAACAATCAAACCCTATGAGAAACTATTTACTAAAACAAAAGACGTTTCTACTTGCTATAGCGCTACTATTTTGCGCTACCCTCGTAGTGAACGCCCAAAGTAGAACGGTGACAGGAACGGTCATGGATCCAGTACTTGGGGAATCAGTACCTGGAGCGACCATTCTTGTCAAAGGTACCACGCGTGGCGTAGCCACTGATTTGGATGGGAAGTTTTCTATTGACCTTCAGCCTGGAGATCAAGTTCTTGTAGTCTCTTTTGTGGGATATCTTACGCAAGAGGTAGAAGTCGGCAATCAATCGAACATCACTGTAAATCTTCAAGAGGATATTCAAAGCCTAGAAGAAGCGGTGGTTATTGGATATGGTTCGCAGGACAAGAAAGAAATCACCTCGGCAGTGGTAGGTGTAAAACCTGAAGATTTCAACAAAGGAAATATCTCTAACCCTGCTCAATTGCTTCAAGGTAAAGTGGCAGGATTGTCAATCACAAGACCAGGAGGAAACCCTAATGCAGGTTTTCAAGTGCGTCTCAGAGGTCTTTCAACTTTTGGTGCCAACTCAGCCCCGCTTATCGTATTAGACGGAGTAATCGGAGCTAACCTAGACAACGTCGATCCTAATGACATTCAGTCTATTGACGTGTTGAAAGACGGGTCTGCAGCAGCCATTTATGGAGCAAGAGGATCTTCTGGTGTGATTTTGATCACTACCACTCGCCAAGGAAATAAGGAAGGCAGAACCAACGTCGCGATCAACACCTTTGGTACACTTAATCAAGCTACTAATCTTATCCCTATTCTTTCAGCTGAGGAATTTGTAGAAAGAGGCGGTGCAGATTTTGGAAGCGAAACTGACTGGAGAGATGAGCTGATCAGTGATTCGTTTTCTTATACTACCAATGCTACTATATCTGGCGGGTTCAATAATACCAATTATATGGCCTCTGTGAACTACCGAGATAATCAAGGTATAGTAGATGGAACGAACAATCAGCGTCTAAACACTAGATTGAATTTATCCCAAGGTGCATTAGACAACAAATTGCGATTCAATGTGAACCTTTCTTTTTCAACCATTGACTCAGAATCTATCAACGATGCGGCGTTCAGATATGCAACGCTTTACAATCCAACTGCTCCCATCTTTGAGGAAGATCCCGATAATCGTTTTGGTGGCTACTTCCAAAGAGACTTGTTCGATTTCTACAATCCTGTGGCACTTGCCAATCAGCAAAAGTTCGTAGGTGAGACTAAGACTGCCTTGCTTTCCTACAGAGCTGAGTATGACTTCCTCCCTAATTTGACCTTGAGTGCTCAGTATTCCGAGGACAGAACGAATACACTATCAGGTGGATTCTGGTCAAGACAGGATTACCAAGTGGGCTTCGGTTCCAAAGGGTCTGCTGAAAGAAACACCTTTGACAGACAGCAAAAAATCTTTGAAACTACCTTAAGGTTTGAAGAAGACATTACTGATAGATTGAATATGACACTCTTAGGAGGGGCAGCTTTTCAATCTACTAAGAATCAAGGGTTCAATGCTCGGGTAAGACAGTACCTCTTCGATCTAGGATGGAATAATCTTGGAGCAGGTTCTATTCGTCTAGGTAACAACACGAATGTATCTTCCTTTGCAAATGAAGATCAACTGAACTCCCTTTTTGGAAGAGCTAATTTCAACTACAATAATACTTACTTCTTCTCCGCTTCTGTGAGAGCAGAGACTTATTCTGGTTTTGGAGAAAACAACCAAACTGGTGTTTTCCCAGCGCTAAGTATAGGGGCAGATTTCACCCAGATATTCAATATGGGGATTCTAAGTCAGTTCAAGCCTAGAGCTTCTTTTGGTATCACCGGTAACCTCCCTCCTTCTCCTACCTTGGCACTTGGTGTATTTGGTAATGGAAACAGAGTAGATCTAGACGGAGATCCACTTACTCAAAACGATTTGTATGTGGGTATTGTGCAAAATTCAAACCCGAACAAAGACTTAAAGTGGGAGACTAAGCAAGAAATGAATTTTGGTATAGACTTCGGACTTTGGAATGATAAAGTGACGGGTAGCATGGACTATTACGTGAGGAATATTTCTGACCTCTTATTCAACGTGCCAGTAGCTACTGGAGCTCCTAACCCATTTGATCCAGGAAGATTCAATACAGCATCTTCTACTTGGGTGAATTTGGCAGATTTGAGAGCTGCGGGCTTTGAGTTTTCTGTTGGAGTTCGAAACATAGAATTAGGCCCTGTCAATTGGACGCCAAACTTGAACTTCACCATCTATGACAAGACTACAATTGAAAGTTTATCTGCAGGTGAGTTAGGATTTGACGAGTTGAGATTCGCTACACCAGGTTCTCCAGGTCAAAATAACAACCCGATGATCTACAACAGAGTTGGAGAAACATTGGGTGATTTCTATGGACCAAGACTTCTTGGACTTACTGATGGAGGAGAGTATATTCTCTCAACTACCAATCCTAATGAATTTGAGAAATTAGGCAATGGTCTTCCAAAAGGAGAGTTTGGATTTGCTAACAACTTCACTTATGGCGCTTGGAACCTAAGCTTCTTCTTCAGAGGAGCATGGGGACACGACTTGTATAATTCTTATAGAGGATTCTATGAGAATGCAGATGCTGCTTCCAACACTTGGAATTCTGTGGTGACAGATAAAACGCCACAATCACCACTGGTGACTTCAGCGCCTACCTTCAACAGTTCGTATGTAGAGGATGCCTCTTTCGTCCGACTAGACAACTTAGAACTTGGTTATAACATACCTACAAAATCTGCAAACGTTAACTCACTTAGAGTTTACTTCGCTGCTCAAAATTTGTTCACAATTACAAATTACACTGGTATCGACCCGGAAGTACGAATCACCGACTCTGAAAACGGAGATGGATTCACCACCTCTTTATCACCAGGTATCGAGCGAAGAAATACGTATTTCCAAACTAGATCTTTCACGATGGGAGTGACATTAAATTTTAAATAATCAATTTAAAAACAGAGCCATGTTAAAATATATAAGTAAAATCTGTCTGGTGGTGCCAATGGTGTTCTTATTGGGATCATGCTGGGAACTAGATCAGGAGGTACTCGACGGAGTCACTCCAGAGGATGTGGCAAATAGCGACAATCCAGAATTAATTAACGTACTCAAAGCTTCTGCTTACTCTAGAATAGTAGGCGGTTGGGGTGGACACAATGGTATATGGTCTATCCATGAAGTCTCTTCAGACGAAATGGTTATTGCTCAGAAAGGAGCTGACTGGCAAGATGGAGGACTTTGGCTCAGAATGCACAGACATACATGGGAACCTTCTGACGAAGCATTCAACAACTCTTGGAACTATTGCTTTACGGCAATAGGGGAAATCAACAACTTGCTTATCAGCTTTCCTGATGTAGAGGCACTTGGTGCGGAGTTGAAAGTTCTTCGTGCACTGACTTACCTATGGCTAATCGATAGCTTTGGAAACGTGCCTATCATCACTGAAGAGAGCTCAGGCGGTAACCCTACCAACAATTCAAGACAAGAGGTATTCGCATTCATAGAATCTTCTATCAAGGACAATATGGATCTTTTGGTGAAAACTAACACCAAAACCACCATCAATTACTACACTGCGCAGGCAATGCTAGCCAAGTTGTACCTTAATGCAGAAGTCTATACAGGAACTCCTAGATGGGCAGATGCAGAAGCAGCGGCAGATGAAGTTATCAATAGCGGCATGTACTCTTTGTCCTCTAATTTCTTCAGTAATTTTTCTACCAGAAATGGTGGGTCAACAGAAAACATCTTGACATTGCCATACGATGAGAACAATGCGGGTGGTTTCAATCTTGTGCAGATGACGCTTCATTACTTAAGCCAAAACACGTATGATCTTCAGGAGCAACCATGGAATGGCTATGCAACTTTGGAAGAGTTTTACAATGGGTTTGAGGAAAACGATGTCAGAAAACAAAGTTTCATAGTAGGACCGCAGTTTGCAGCAGATGGAACTCGTCTGAATGACATTTCTGCTGAAGCCAGTGATCCTGATGGACCGCCATTGACATTTACTCCATTCATCAACATGCTGGAGCCAAATGCACTGAGACAGTCTGGAGCAAGAGTGGGGAAATATGAATTTGCACCAGGAACACCTGCAAACCTAAGCAATGATTACCCATTGATCAGATTATCAGATATTATCCTGACCAAAGCAGAAGCTGCCTTCCGTCAAGGTAAAACCGCTGTAGCCTTGACCGCCATAAATCAAGTCAGAGCTCGTGCAAACATGCCTAACTACACAGCTCTTACCTTGGATAATATCTTCGATGAAAGAGGTCTAGAATTATTCGCTGAAGCTTCTAGAAGAACTGACATGATTCGATTTGGCAAATGGACTGAGGCTTGGTGGGAAAAAAATCCTTCTCAACCATTCAGAACTCTGTTTCCAATTCCATTGCAGCAGATCAACGCTAACCCTAACCTGACTCAGAACCCAGGTTATTAATAGAATCTTTATCGATTGAACTCAAAGGAAGTGTACGAAAGCGCACTTCCTTTTTTCAAACCTACCCATACCAAATCCTTATCTTTCCGGATAAGTGAATACTTTCTAGCTTTAGGAAAGTTAAGTTTGAATTCTGAATCCATACGTCAAGCTTCTGAGACCTACTTCTTATTTTATGTGGCTAGAAGGACTAGGTCTTACTAGAAAAGCCATGCCCTATAGACAAAACATGAACACCCACCTACTATTTCGTATTACCATTTTCTTTGTTTTAGGTATTACTTCTTGTAAGTCTGATTATCAAAAAATGGTGGAAAAAGAACTCTCCTCAGGAAAACAGGTAGATGAACTCTTTCTTGGATTGAAGCTAGGAATGACGCGAAAAGAATTCTATGAGACGTGCTGGGAGTTAAATAAGGAAGGCGTTCTTACCAATGGCCCCACGGAACTCTCTGTAGAATATGACGCTGCACTTCCTTCTGGGAACACCGCCAAAATGAGGTTTTATCCAAAATTCGAAGATGATCAGCTCTACTTGATGCCAGTGGAATTCACCTACCTGGGATGGGCACCTTGGAACGAAGAGCTTTCTGCAGAAAATTTGAGATCTGACGTGGTATCCTTGCTTCAGGATTGGTACAATACGGAGTTTATTGAAGTGGCTAATGAAGATAAAAGCTTACTAGCCTATGTAAGCGTAGAAGGAAATCGAAGAGTACGTATTTTCAAAAAGCACCTTTCAGTAGTACGAGTAGAAATAGTGGATTTAAAAGTTCTGCAGAAAATCGAAGAAGAACCGTCATGACAAAAATTATTCTTGGGCTACTGTTAGGCTCAACGCTTTGGGCTTGTTCAGCGCCTCAGTCAGAAACACCTACACTTTTCCAGCCTATTTCTCCCGAACTTTCAGGCGTGTCATTTAGCAATGACCTTTCATTTGACGAAAGCTTCAACATCTTCACTTACAGAAACTATTACAACGGTGGTGGCGTAGCGCTAGGTGATGTAAATAATGACGGGCTACTTGATATTTACTTCACGGCAAACCTCGGCCCAAACAAGCTTTACCTCAATAAAGGAGATTTCAAATTTGAGGATGTAACCCAAGCATCTGGTACAGCTGGCACTCGTGCATGGAGCACTGGAGTGGCTATGGCCGATATCAATGGTGACGGATATTTAGACATCTACGTATGCAACTCAGGAGATGTCGCAGGTGACAACAAGCAAAACGAACTATTTATCAATAATGGAGATGGCACATTCACTGAAGAAGCGGAGGCTTATGGCTTAGCTGATCAAGGCTTCTCCACGCATGCGGTATTTTTTGATTATGACAAAGACGGCGACCTAGACACCTACTTATTGAACAACAGCTATCAGGCTATCGGGAGCTTTAATAAGATGCAAAACGAACGTCCTAAGAGAGATGCTGTAGGTGGTGACAAACTTTTTAGAAATGACAACGGGAAATTTATAGACGTCAGCGAAGAAGCCGGAATCTACGGCTCTATCATCGGGTTCGGACTCGGCATTACCATCGGAGATGTGAATCAGGATACTTGGCCGGACATTTTTATCTCAAATGATTTCTTCGAAAAGGATTACCTATACATCAATAACCAAGACGGAACTTTTACCGAGTCACTTGAGAAATCCATGCGCTCTATCTCCTCAGCCTCAATGGGGGCTGATATCGCAGATATCAATGGGGACGGATTGCTGGATATTTTTGTGACAGATATGCTCCCAGAATCCCCCACTCGATTAAAGCAGGTGACTACTTTCGAAAATTGGGACAAATTCAAATTCAACAAGGAGCATGGCTATCACTACCAATATTCCAGAAATGCCCTTCATATCAACAATGGCGATGGGACTTTCAGTGAGATGGGCAGAATGGCTAATGTGGAAGCAACAGATTGGAGCTGGGGTGCTCTGATTTTTGATATGGACAATGACGGTAGGCGAGATTTATTCGTCGCAAATGGAATTTATCAAGACCTCACCGATCTGGATTATTTGAACTTCATAGACAATGAAGAAACCAAACTGAAAATAATCTCCAATGAAGGAGTAGATTACAAAGCACTCATTGACCCTATCCCTATCAATCCTATTCCCAATTATGCTTATAGAAACCTGGGGGACCTTACTTTCGAAAATGCCGCCGAAGCTTGGGGGCTGGGAGAACCAATTCATTCAAATGGAGCCGCCTATGGAGATCTGGACAATGATGGCACCCTGGACTTAGTCGTCAACAATGTCAATAAACCTGCTTCCTTATTCAGAAATCTTGGCAAAACGCTGAATCCAACCTATCATTCCCTGCAGATTCAACTGATCGGAAAAGATAAAAACACACAGGCTATCGGGACTCAAATTCAACTGGTAGCTGGAGATCAACTTTTCTATGCCGAACAAATGCCTAATCGTGGATTTGAATCCTCTGTGGATCCTAAGCTAACCATAGGGCTAGGGGAATTATCGGTTCTTGACGAGATCAAAATCCTGTGGCCAGATGGGAGTTTCACCAAACTTGAAAACATCCAGGCAGATCAATTGCTCCAGGTCAAGTGGGCCGAATCCAATCCTATGCCTGATGGAGAGCAATTTTTCCCTAAGTCTAAAACCACATTCTTTTATAAAGAAGAAAAAGCCAGTATAGATTTTACACATCAGGAAAATCCCTTTGTGGACTTCGATCGGGATAGACTCACTTTCCACATGTATTCTACCGAAGGTCCAGCTTTTGCCAAAGGCGATGTAAACGGAGATGGAATCGAGGACTTATTTTTTGGCGGAGCCAAAGGCTACGAAGCACAACTATACCTCGGCACTTCAACGGGGAAATACAAGCTATCTACCCAGCCTGATTTTGCGCAAGATGCAATCTCAGAGGACATAGACGCCCTATTTTTCGATGCCAATTCCGATGGTAAGCTAGACTTATTAGTAGTCTCAGGTGGAAATGAATCTGGTCTAGGGTCTCCCGACTTGGCAGATAGACTTTACTTGAATGACGGGCTGGGGAATTTCACTAAAAGTCAACAGCTAGGCCTCACTTCTAACCGCGGCAGCAGCTCAGTAGTAGAAGTAATAGATATCAACGAGGACGGCGCTCCTGATCTCTTTATCGGCGGCAGACTAGTCCCATTTGTATATGGAGCACCTGCCAGCAGCAGCATTTGGGTCAATGATGGAAAAGGGAACTTCACGGATCAAACAGCTACTCTTGCACCCGAACTGAATCAAATCGGAATGATTACTGATGCCAAGGTAGTGGATTGGGATAATGATGGCTCAAATGATTTGGTGCTCGTGGGAGAATGGCTTGCTCCTATTTTCTTTCGAACTAGCGGTGGAAAGCTTCAAAAAATCGAAATGCCGGAATTGCAAACTCTCAAAGGATGGTACAGAACTTTAGAAATAGCTGATCTGGACGGAAATGGGTTACCCGATTTGGTACTCGGAAATAATGGTCTTAACTCACGCTTCAAGGTGTCGGAGACGAACCCAGTCAAAATGTATCTGAATGACTTCGATCAAAATGGCGCAGTGGAGCATATCATTACTCGACAGGAAGGCGAAGCGCAAATCCCTTACACGCTCAAGCACGAGCTGGAAAAACAAGTCCCTTCGATCAGAAAAAAATACATGAAGTACAGTGACTACAATAATCAGTCGCTAACAGACATTTTCCCAGCAGAAGTAATTGATAAATCCATCATCTCCGAGCTCAACAATCTGGAGTCTGGTGTATTGATGAATGAGGGAAATGGAAAATTTAAATGGATACCTTTCCCAAGGATGGCTCAACGATCGTATGTTTTTGCCTTCCAAGTGACTGATCTGAATAAAGATGGTAATCAAGATCTAATTCTGGGCGGAAACTTGTTCAATGCCAAGCCTGAGTTCGGCAAATACGACGCGAGCTACGGAGATGTGCTGCTGGGCAAGGGCGACGGTACTTTTGATTACTGGCCAAACGCGCAACATGGGCTTCAATTGAATGGCGATATTAGGGCATTTTCTATGTTAGGCGAAGGAAAGCTTCTGGTAGTGAAAAATAATGAACCTGCTGAAATTTGGAATTATTGAGATGAAAAAGTCTTCTTTAGCATTTCTGATTGGGCTAGGACTTCTTTTTTCCTGCAAAGAGAAAAAGACAGAAGAACCTCTTTTTGAATTAATGCCTTCGGAAAAAACAGGAGTGACATTTGAAAACACGCTACTTTCTACTGATTCACTGAATATCCTGGAGTACCTCTATTTCTACAATGGTAGCGGGGTTGCCGCTGGAGATATCAATAATGACGGTTTAGTCGATTTGTATTTCGCAGCAAATCAAACTTCCAATCGCCTCTATCTCAACAAGGGCAACTTCCAATTTGAAGACATCAGCACATCAGCCGGAGTAAGCGGCGAAGGCGGCTGGTCCACTGGAGTCACCATGGCCGATGTGAATGGCGACGGCTTGTTGGATATTTACGTTTCTCAAGTGGATGATTTTAAAGGCTTAGCTGGTAAAAACCGCCTCTACATTAACCTGGGTGACAATAAATTTGAAGATCGAGCAAATGAATACGGTGTTGATTTTTCTGGCTTCGGGACCCAAGCTGCATTTCTAGATTACGATCGGGATGGCGATCTAGACATGTACTTATTAACTCATTCCATCAAATCACCCGAGGTTTTTACCCGGGCAGATCAAAGAAAAATACCCGAAGCCTTGGGTGATAAACTCTTCAAAAACCTCCTGTCCGAAGGAAAAATTGGCTTTGAAGACGTTACTGAAGCTTCAGGAATTTACTCAAGCATATTAGGATTCGGCCTCGGAGTGGGAGTCGAAGATGTGAACGGGGATGGTTGGCCAGATATCTATGTTTCCAACGATTTTACCGAAAATGATTACCTCTACCTCAATCAGCAAGACGGGACATTCCTAGAATCGCTGGAAAGTTTGATATCCAACACCTCTCGATACAGCATGGGAAATGACCTCGCCGACCTAAATGGAGATGGATTACCGGAGATTTTTACCACAGACATGCTTCCCATCTCTCCAGAAATCTGGATGAAATCTGTGGGCGAAGACAAAGCTGAAGTCTATCAGATCAAGAAGCAGTTTGGCTATGGGGATCAGTATGTGCGGAATCACCTGCAACTGAATCAAGGAGAAAATGGATTTGCTGAGATCGCCTTATTCTCTGGAGTTTACGCTTCAGACTGGAGTTGGTCTCCGCTGATCTTCGATATGAACAACGATGGCCTACCAGATATTCACATAACTAACGGTATTGAAAAGCGCCCAAATGACCTGGATTTTATCCAATACAGTCAGCAGAGTATTGCTAAACTCACCGAGAAGGAAATCCGGAAACAGCAGATCGAGCTCCTGCCTTCAGTCAAACTACCCAACCTTAGCTATCAAAATCAAGGTAAGCTTCAGTTTGTAGATCAGGCAGCTAAGTGGGGTTTGGATCAGCCGAGCTATTCCACTGGCTCCACTTATGCTGATCTAGATAATGATGGAGATTTGGATTTGATCATCAACAACCTAAATCAACCTGCCTTCATCTATCAGAATCACTCCGAGAAATCAGGTAATTCCTTCCTTAGAATTAACCTCAAAGCCAATGGCGCTAACTCCTTCGGGATGGGCGCAAAAGTTGGGGTTTACTTTGAAGGAAAAACGATTTTCCAGCAGTATGCTGGAACTAGAGGGTTTCAATCTGGCACCTCTGCCACGCTGGTTTTTGGCTTGGGAAAAGCAGCAGCTATCGACTCAATAGCTGTACGCTGGCCAGATGGTGCTACTGAGATTTTCCCCGAAAAATCAATCAACCAAACCCTTACCTTAATTCAAGGCCAAGGAAAACCAACTTCTCAAGCAGCAGAAGACGAAACCAAAGCAGCTATTTTCCCAGAAATATCTTGGACACATCAGGAAAAAAATTCGCTAGACGAGACCAAGCGCGAGTACTTAATCCCAAAAAGCTTTGCGAGTATGGGGCCAGCATTGGCTGTAGGAGATGTGAATGGAGATGGGCTGAATGATGTATATCTAGGAGGAGCACAAGATCATGCGGGAGCATTATTTCTTCAGACTCCTGACGGACAATTTGAGGAAAAGCCCAATCAGATCTTTTATCAACTCGCCAAAGCAGAAGATATCGTAGCCGAGTTCGCAGACCTTGACGGAGACGGAAATCTCGATCTTTACGTAGGAAGCGGAGGTAACGAACACCCGAGCGGTGCACTGTTCAACTTCGATAGAATATTCTTCGGAAATGGAAAAGGAGATTTTCGCTTCAGTCCCATGTCGCTGCCCAAGTTTGGCGAGAATACCTCCACGATTGCAATCCATGACCTAGACGGCGACGGTGACCTGGACATTTTTGTAGGGAGTTCAGTAGTGAGCGGTGACTATGGGGCAAGCCCAAAAAGCACTCTGCTTATCAACCAAGGGAACGGTTCATTTCTAGATAAAACCGCCGAATGGTTTGGGGAAAATACAGACCTAGGGATGATCAACTCCGCTGTTTGGGCTGATTTGGATGCGAATGAGAAAAGCGAACTGATCATTACAGGAGACTGGCAGGGAATTCGGGTTTTTGAAAATGGCGATGGAAAATCCCTTCGGGAGAAAGTGATCCCAGGATTAGAATACTCTGCCGGGTGGATTCAACCTGTGGCTATCGGCGATGTAAATGGAGATGGAAAACTGGATATTCTTACTGGCAACCTCGGACTCAACAGCAAACTGAAAGCCAGCCAGGAAAAACCTGTTTGGCTCTATCATGGTGATTTGGATGAAAATGGACAGGCAGACCCGCTCATTTTTCATTACATGGAGCAAGGCCTCGTTCCTTTAGCTTCCCGAGATGAGCTAATCAAACAGATCCCTGGAGTCAAAAGAAAACATACTTCTTACCAAGTATACTCTAAGATCACCAAACCTTCAGATTTGTTCACTGCTGATGAGTTAGCAAAAGCATCCAAGAAAGCCGCATACGAGTTTCGCTCCGGTGCTTACCTACAGCAGACAGATGGAAGCTTCGTATTCGAGCCTTTTCCGGATCAAGCTCAGCTCTCTCCTATTTTCACCATAAGCTGGGACGAATCCAAAAAGGCAGTTCTCCTTGGAGGTAATTTCTCAGGTTTTAGAGTCGATCTTGGCCTAAGTAAAGCATCCGCTTTTGCAGCTTACCAATGGAACAAAGATGGCTGGAAAGAACTTAGAGTAGTACATTCAATTCCTTCAAAATCGGAAATACGAATCCTTACAAAAATTAAAGTTAACGAGCGATATTATGCTTTGGCCGCAAGTAATTCAGGCCCCCTTTATTGGGTCAAACTTGACTAAAATCATTGGATACTTCCTTAATTTCCAATAGCTTTGGGCACCAAACCCAATCAATTGAAATCTGCTTTGCACAAGCTTCACCTCGATTTCAACTACTATACTCTCAAAACCCTTCACAATATGCGTACTCTAAAATCCATGCTTTTTTCAGGAATCCTCCTGATTGCAGCTTCTTGCGCAGAGCCCGTCGATTATTCCCAAGCCATCACAGATGGTCAGTACATCACTGAAGCCCAGGATAGAATCACAGAAGTCATCATCCACGATATTTTCTCCCCTCCTGTAGCGGCTAGAATCTACACTTACGCATCCCTTGCAGCCTATGAAGTGGCTGCTTCCGTAGATCCAAATTATGCTTCCCTGCTAGGTCAATTGAATGGATCAGAGCAAGTGACATTCACTCCTTCGGAAAAAGTGTATCCACCTTTAGCATCGCTAGCAGCTTATTACTACGTTGGGACCGGCTTGATCTTCTCGGAGGAAATGATGAACGAACATCGGGATGCTACGTTCGCAAGACTCAAAGAAAAAGGTATTCCAGACGATGTGTTTGAAGCTTCAGTAGCCTTCGGCAAAGAGGTGGGTGATGTCATCAAAGCCTATTCTTCCAAGGACAACTATCATCAGAGTCGCTCCTTCCCGAAGTTTACGGTTACCAACAAAGAAGGAACCTGGCAACCTACTCCTCCAGCATACATGGAGGCTATCGAACCACATTGGAGCAAAATCAGAACCTTCGTTCTTGATTCGGCTTCTCAATTCAAACCATTACCCCCACCTCCATTCTCTACTGATCCTAACAGTGAGTTTTACAAAGTCGCTAAAGAAGTCTATGACATGGACAGAGCGGCTACCCAAGAGCAAAAAGATGTAGCACTTTTCTGGGATTGCAATCCTTACAAAATGAATGTAAAAGGTCACGTGATGTTTGCGGAGAAAAAAATAACTCCCGGCGGACACTGGATGAGCATCGCAGCAATAGCTTCTAAAGCAGCAGGAAAAGACTGGAAAGGAATTGCGGAGGTATTTGCCATGACGGGAATATCACTGAATGAAGCATTTATTTCCTGTTGGGATGAGAAATATCGAAGCAATCTCATCAGACCTGAGACATACATCAATCAGCACATCGATGAGCAGTGGGTACCACTGTTGCAAACCCCTCCTTTTCCTGAGCATACCAGCGGACACAGTGTAGCTTCCTCAGCTTCTGCTTATACGTTGGCTCGAATTTTTGGGGACGAGTTTCATCTAGTTGACAGCTCTGAAGTGGCTTATGGACTTCCTGTTAGAGAGTATAGCTCCTTCTCTCAAGCTGCTGAAGAAGCTGCCTTGAGTCGGTTTTATGGAGGAATTCATTACAGACCAGCCATAGAATATGGAATTACGCAAGGTCGGGATTTGGCCGAATTTATTTGGACCAAAGTAGATACCAAAGCAAAAAACTTAGCTAGCAAATAAGCGCTAAAGCATCCGAGAAACCGGATGCTTTTTTTTTCTCCTCAGGAAACATGAGGGAAGAAGGCACTCATTGTCATTTTTCAGGCTTCATGTTTTGGAGATATTTTGTAATTTGAACAATCACCTTTTTGAATGGGAGTATTCCCCTTTTGTTTTTAAACCTATTAGTAGTATGTCAAAAACCATCATCGTTTCCAATCGCCTTCCTATCAGCTTACGCCATCGAAATGGCCGATTTGAATTCAAGCCTAGTGCAGGAGGGTTAGCCACAGGACTTGGATCTATTTATAAAGAAGGAGAAAACATCTGGATCGGCTGGCCAGGAAATACCGTGGACGATCCCGAGCAACGGGCAGAAATCATCCTCGAACTTCATGAGCTAAAAATGGCTCCTGTCTTTCTTTCCAAAGAAGATGTGGAAGAGTTTTACGAGGGTTTCAGTAACGAAACACTTTGGCCAGCATTTCACTATTTCACGCAGTACATGGTGTACAATCCTGAGCACTGGGAAGCCTATGTCAGAGTAAATCAAAAATTTTGCGATGCTATTCTGAAGAAAGCTGGACCAGAAGACACCATTTGGATTCATGATTACCAGTTGCTTTTGCTTCCGCAAATGCTAAGAGAAGTTCTTCCAAATGCCACCATCGCCTTTTTCCAACATATCCCTTTTCCTTCCTACGAGATCATGCGGATGATTCCCTGGCGAAAAGAATTATTGACAGGAATGGTTGGAGCAGATTTGATCGGATTTCACACCTACGATGACATGCGGCACTTCCTCAGTGCTGTGGGAAGACTGACCGGTCTATCCAGTGAAAGCGGCTACATCCAAGCAGAAAATAGAATCATCAATGTGGATTCTTTCCCGATGGGAATTGACTACGATAAATACGCAAAGCAGGCAAAAAGCAAGAAAACCCTTCGATTTGTAGAAGAATTTGGCAAACAGGTAGAAGGCCAAAAACTCCTCCTCACTATAGATCGACTGGATTATTCTAAGGGAATTCCCCAGCGTATTCAAGCTTTCAATCAACTTCTGGAGCAGCACAAAGAACTACACGGCAAGGTGTCTATGATCATGATCGTGGTACCAAGTCGTGATAAAGTGCAGTCATATAAAGAACTGAAAGAGGAAATTGACTTGCTGGTAGGCAGGATAAATAGTGAATACTCCACCCTGAACTGGGTTCCCGTGCATTATTTTTATAGAAGTTTTCCTTTCGACGAACTGAGTGCTTTTTATAATATGTCTGATATCGCACTCGTGACTCCGCTACGTGATGGCATGAACTTGGTCTGCAAGGAATTTGTCGCAAGCAAAACTAACCAGACCGGTGTATTGATCCTGTCAGAGATGGCAGGAGCCTCCAAAGAACTCCAAGACGCAATCTTGGTCAATCCTAACGACCGTCAAGGTGTGGTAGATGCGATTTTCAACGCGCTTTCTATGCCGCAGGAGGAGCAAGTAGCTCGAATGAATAGCATGCAGGAAAGTCTGAAAAAGTATGATGTATTCCAATGGGTGAAGGTATTCATGGATAGGCTTGAGCATGTGAAGCAAAAGCAAGAAGAGCTAACTTCCAAAGACGTGGACACCAAAGTGATGAACGAGATCCAGGCTAGCTTCAAAAAAGCGAAAAAGTCCATCTTATTCTTGGACTACGATGGCACGTTGACAGGATTTCATTCTGATCCGCAAAAAGCCATTCCTGATGAAGAGCTCAGAGGAATTGTAAAAGAACTAAGCAAAATCTCTCAGGTAGTCATCATCTCAGGAAGAGATAAGGATACTTTAGGAAAATGGTTTGCAGGTCAAAACATCGATATGATCGCCGAACATGGTGTCTGGGTGAAAAGAAAAGAAGATAATGGGGACTTCGAATTGTACGCGGAGATTGATGATTCGTGGAAGGATGACATCCGGAAAATAATGGAGTATTACGTACTTCGAACGCCCGGCGCATTTATCGAAGAAAAACATCATTCCCTTGTTTGGCACTATAGAAAAGTGGAAAGCGGACTGGGTGATCTCAGAATGCGTGAACTGTTTAGCCATCTGAAATACATGGCTAGGGGTCACAACTTGCAGGTATTGGAGGGAAATATGGTCTTGGAAATCAAGCGTCCCGACATCAACAAAGGAAGAGCAGCTACGGCGATGATGAAAGGGATGGAATATGATTTCATCCTGGCAATCGGCGATGATTGGACAGATGAAGATACATTCAAAGCCATGCCGAAAAATGCCTATTCCATCCGAGTAGGCTATGCATACACCCAAGCCAATTTCAATATCAAATCCGTGAAGCAAGTGAGGCAGCTGTTACAAAAGCTGACCTTATGATTGAAAAATTAGGTGTTCATTTAGCGTATGGGCGAAAGATTTTTCGCCCTTTTTTGTTAGACACCGTTCAGGGTCGCTCAAGCATATAAGTTGGAGAACCCTTGGTTATTCATGGTTTAACCACTTCGTGGTTTTCTGCTTTTGTGTATCTCCGAACAAATGAATTCAAATCAATGCAGTCTCCAGACTACAATCCCTCATGTCAAAATAATCATCTGCTCCATCGGGGCTTCCTATGGGTAGTAAATTATCGGAATTAAGGTATTGCTGTGCCGTTAGGTACAGCGCTAAATCTTTACCTAATTAGAAAGCAGTACATAAAGGCACTGCTGATCATATCATAATCCTTTTAGTTACCCCTAGTTCGTCCATAGCGGAACATTACTTCAGCATCAGCATAACTTTTCCAATACATCAAAAGGAAAAAAGATGTATCGTTTCTACACATTGCGCTTCTCTGTGTAATCCTCTGCGGGCTCCGCGGCAAATAATCACAGATACTTTTTGTACAAATTATCCAGAATTCTCTTATCTGTTTCCGTCAATTCCGATTCTATGTCACGCTGCACAAAGTGAAGCTTGAATGCGCGAATAGCAGCTTTCGGATCACTCACATTATAGCCTATGACTCTCAAAGCTAGCACTGGATCTACCATTTCTTGAGGTAAATCATCTGTACCTTCAAGGGGAAAACCATTATTTACCTGGGATGAAAGAACTGGAAAAACCACTTCCTCATCATACCAAAGCCCATAGCCTTCCTCAGCTAATTTTCTCCAAGGAAAATAGGTACTCGGATCCACTTTGCGCGAAGGCGCTATATCTGAATGACCGATGAAATTCGCAGTAGGAATTCCATATTTCCATTTCAGCCTTTTCAGCAGTACCAATAAACTTTCGATTTGTGCTTGGGTAAATGGTTCGCTACCGTTATTGTCTAATTCTATACCGATGGAAGCCGAGTTAAGATCTGTATCATTTCCCCAGCGCCCACTTCCAGCATGCCAGGAGCGCAGGTAATCGTTCAGCATCTGCACGATCTCTCCATCTCTACCTACCACATAGTGCGAACTTACCTGAGTTCTAGTGAGGGTAAACGTTTTAATTGTCTGCTTAAGCGAATCCTGCGCTGTATGATGGATGATCACATAGTTAGGTTTTCTGATGCTGAAGTTGGTAGTTCCTATCCACTCATCCGTGATGCTCAGCGTGTCGTAATCGAGCTCAGCCTTGGTTTTGGGGATTTCTTGAATCGACGCTGTAGCTGCTTTCACCGCTTTTTCGTGAGCCTTGTTGTTTTTTTTGTAAATGTCTTTGGAACAGGAAGAAAAAGCCCCCATCAAACCAATAAGGAGGAAGGTTGATAAAATTCTATGGAAATTCATGGTTGTTAATAGTTAATCAGAATTTGAAGCTACAAGGATTGTACTAAGCCTGAAAACCAATTGTAGAAAAGTGATGAATTAGCAAATAACCTTTGACATCTTTTTTGGACCTCTAAGGTTCTTTGGTCCAACAAATATAATTTTAGAGGAGATACCGAGTCTAACGACATTCGGGATTATACCTCAAAGGTTATCTCCAGTCCAACTTCAGTAGATCCAGAGCAACACTAAGCTGTGAACTCTGTGTTACCCTCTGTGAACTCTGTGGTTCAAAAATAAGTATCACATGAAATTAGGTCTATCAAGTTTCCTTCCGATACGGAAAGCAGCATTCATCAGCCCTACATGAGAATAGGCCTGCGGAAAATTTCCCCATTGACTACCAGTCTTTTGATCCACATCCTCTGAGAAAAGCTGCAAGTGATTGGAATATTTTACCAACGTCTCAAAGCCTTCCACTGCTTCATCCAAGCGCCCTACACATGCCAGCGCCTCGATGTACCAAAATGCACAAATCAGGAAAGTCGTCTCCGGCACCCCAAAATCATCCATGTGCTTGTAGCGATAGAATAAGAAATCTTTAGCAAGAAGGTCTTCCTCCAGTGCTTTAAGGTGATTATTAGCCCGCTCCAAATCATCTCCAAAATACCCCATTGTAATCAACTGAAGCGTAGAAGCGTCCATGTATGTCGAGCCGATTGCTTGACCATAAGCTTTTCGATCCGGAAGATAACATTCCTCTATTTTGGCGACAGCCATATCGCGAAGTAGAATGGCTTTTTGATACATCACATCATCCTTCATACGAGTTCCAATTTTTGCGGCAGCACAGGCCCCAGCCCAATGAAAGAGAAAAGTATAACAATGCTGCTGCGCCAAATTTCTAAACTCCCATAGACCGGCATCTTTCTCGTCCATGGTCGCCTCTATCTTGTCTAGGAGATTCATGATCATAGGTCTAGAGGAACTTCTTTCTTCCTCAGTAAATCGTCGATCTGAATAAAGCGGTAACAAGGAAACCAAGACCTGCCCATAAAGGTCATTCTGAATATGTGTATAAGCTTGATTTCCGAAGCGAACAGGCTTTTCACCCAGATAACCATCCAAATCGGAAATCTCCTCCGTCAAAAGTGAATCACCCGTAATGGAATAAAGAGGCTGATATCTACCGTCAGCACCTGGCTTAAGGTTATGGATAAATTCAAAATATTTCTCCAACTCTTCAAAGTGGCCCAAAGAGTTGAAACAAGTCAAGGTATAATAGGTGTCACGCATCCAACAGTAACGATAATCCCAGTTTCGGGTGGAACCTGGTGACTCAGGAAGGCTGGTCGTGGAGGCTGCGATGATGGCTCCGGTATCCTCGTATTGGTGGATCTTAAGAATCAACGCTGATCTCAATACCAATCTCTGATGAAAATTGTAAATACTCGTGGATTTCACCCACTCCTGCCAATAACTGGTAGTCGCATGAAGAAAGCGCTCCGAGGTAGTCTCAATAGGAGCTTCGAGTGGTCGCCCAGAGGTCAATACCAAATAAACAGGCTTAGTCAATAGAAATGCTTTTTCATCAATCACATAGCTAAGCGGCGCGTTGGTTGACAGACGCAACTCTTGACCTATTCCTGCAAAACTGATATGATTAGAGCCCATACTGGCTGTCAAACCCCTGGAACCTTGATCAGCCCGAGGTTTGCAGATGATCTTGATTTTTGGAGAACCCGATATGGCTTCGATCTTACGGATCAGCATCAGCGGCTTATAATAGCGATCAAAGTTCTTAAATCGCGGAGCAAAGTCAGTCACCGAATAACTGCCTTCCTCTGATTTGACGGTGGTCTTGAGTACGTTGGTATTCTCCAGGTAAACTTGGCTAGACTTGAAGTCCTTGGACTCGGGGTGAATAGTGAACTCTCCGCCTTTCTCCCTATCCAGCATTCCTCCAAAAATAAAATCTGAATCGAATCTTGGCAGACACATCCAGCTGATATTGGTGTCCAGTTCCACATGGGCGATATAGGCACAGTTGCCAATCACGCCACTTCCATAGGTATGTTTTTGCATTTAGCTTAGATTTGATTTGAAAAGTCAGGCTTCTGGGTCAATCTTCAAGAAAGTAAAAAAGGGGATAGTATGCAAAAATCCTGTCCCTTAATGAAATTTCGGAAGAGGCGAAGAATTGTTAAGCTGTAGGAAGTAGATAGTTAAAAAAGTTTAAAACAAAAAACAAAACCTCACTTAGTCTTATCAAATTCAAAAAGCTTAGCCCTGATACAATATGCCACTCCTCAGGAAGGAAGTATTTAAAATATAGAGATCTAAAAATCAACGTCTACTAAATCAATTCTCCTCTTCCAACTCAAATATCATTAGAATTAATTCTTCCTTATCTACCTGTCCAAAATCAGCAAACTGTTTTTCTAACGAGGAGTTTAAAGAAAAGTCCCATTTACCGTCTTTTCCTGATGAAAGGACGGCAACAAATTCATCTTTTGAAGTGATTCCTAATACCCCTTCGAACCCTAGTTTCCCCACTTTCCGTTCGATAAATTCTTGGGTCGAATAGCTTTTACCAATACTTTTAGAAAATATTCTGCCATGAAGGCCTTCAAAGTTTAAGGTTGTAAAAGAAATAAAATCCTTAGTCTGGAAAAGATCCATTACTCCCACATAAATATCATTTTTCGAGAAATATCCTAATGGATTGGGCTGCTTGTTAAAATCTTCAAATGACAAGTCATTTCCAAAATCCAGGAAATATTTGGGGTGAACTTGATAATCCTGAATGTCAATCGAATAAAGAGTATCTCTTAATCCCAACGTCACCAAATAATTACGATCATCAACCTTCGAAATTATACTTCTATAATCCAGAGGGCTATCATCCATCAATGGGTCAAATGGAAATGCAGCCATTTTTTGTAAGCCATCTTGGTAGAGCAATACGTTAGCCTCTGCATTTAATGAACTGTAATTGACAAGCAGTTCACCATTTTTTAGAAAAACCAAATCTGCATAAACAATCTCCTGTGTATAAAACTCTTCTCTCAAATAATTACCCTCAGGGGTAAAGTATAGCTTCTTTTTAAAATCCATTGGAATTAAGACTAGTTCATTGGTAAATGCATTCCAAAAAACATTTTCAATATCTCTATATTCCCCAGGTCCTTCCCCTATCCTGAAAATATGATTGATAAAATTTCCTTCCAAGTCGAAGATAAAAATGGCATTTCCGATCATTTTATCTAGAATGAAGATTCTATCCGCAGTAAACACAGCTTTATCAATACTGGATATTTGTGCAAAGGTGTTAGATTTTAGTTTTAGTAAGCGAATTTTATTTAATTCTAAATCATCGGTTAAGGATGTATCACTTATAGATATGATATTATTGGTATTAGTCTGTTGCTTATAGCCACAGGAAACAAGAACTAGTGCCAGAATTATGAAAGGCAAATTTTTCATTCTCATAAAATAAATAAGGTAAAATAAAAAAAGGCATGTCAAGTTTATGACATGCCTAATTCTTTTAAGCAGGTGGATTTCCCAGATTTGTAAAACTACATGATTCTGATGAAGGCTTAGTACAACTATCACCTTTAATTGTCCCCCAAATAGTTGTTCTTCTGCCACATACAGTTACAGTAATAAGTTCTCCTTGTGTAACAACAGTTGTTTTACATTCATCTTCTAAAGCCTGAACATCCAAACTCGTAAACAGCATCGCTCCCATATAGAAGGCCATTCCAAATAATAACTTTTTCACAAACCTAAAATTATGTGTTGATGTAAAGAAACCTGGCCAGACTCCAAGATCACTCGATCTATGCTTCAACCTAACTCATTGTTTTATAAAACACAAGCTTTCCTCAGAAATATAACTATAATGTATGTACACAGTTTTTTTTAGTTTCAAATTACAAATACCTATATATCAATTGATAATGCTTCCTACAAATACAACTTCTTATCCCGAATGTAATCTGCAACTCCATCGGGAAGCAGGTATTTGACAGATTTACCTGCCAAGATGGACTTACGGATAAAGGTGGCTGAGATATCCAATAATGGTGCATCAATCAGCGTGATATTTGGATGCTCAAAACTCGTCGCATCTCCCGGTCGTGGATAGACGAAGATCTCATAGTTGTCCAGTATGGTCTGATAGTTCTTCCATCGCTTCAGCTGCGTGAGATTGTCCGAACCTAAAAATAAGCAAAATTGGTGTTGTGGGTATTGGTCGGTAAGATAAGCTAGCGTGTCTATGGTGTAGCTAGGCTTGGGCATGGAAAACTCCACGTCTGAAGCCTTGAACTGATAATTATCCTCGATAGCCAGTTCCACCATCCGCAGTCGATCGAATTCATGAATGAGAGACTGACGTTTTTTAAGGGGATTCTGCGGACTCACCACAAACCAAACCTGATCCAGATCTGTGCGATCATGAAGCGTGTCAGCGATGATCAGATGACCAATATGTATGGGATTAAAGGAACCGAAGTAAAGACCGATCTTCACTAGACTAGCGAGCTAAAAATTCGCTAACCAAGTACCTCGCTTCTGCAGATGACTTGGCAAATTCGTCGTTGACTACCGTCACATCAAACTGCGGCTCAAACTTGGACTCAAACTCCGCTTTGAACAGTCGGCGGGAAAGTGACTCTTCGGATTCTGTACCCCGCTCATTGAGTCGTGCAGAAAGTATTTCCAGACTCGGGACTTTCACAAAGATCGCCAGCGCCTGATCGCCGAAGTATTTTTTCAAGGCTAAACCACCTTTCACATCCACATCGAATATCACGGCTTTGCCCGAATCCCAGATCCGTTGGATTTCTTCCTTGAGCGTACCGTAGAAGTTGCCTGCATAGACTTCTTCCCACTCGATGAAATCATCCTGATCTATATGTTTCTTGAACTGCTCCTGACTCAAAAAATAGTAATCCTTGCCATGCTCCTCATGTCTGCCGCGCTTATCACGCGTACAGGCAGAAATAGAAAAACCCAGATTTGGGATGGTTTCGATCAAATGCTTCACTAGCGAAGTCTTGCCTGAGCCCGACGGCGCAGAAAAAATAATGGCTTTACCTTGAGTCATGACTATTTGATATCCTGAATCTGCTGACGGATAAGATCCGCCAATTCAGTTGGCACAGCTTGTTTGGTACATTTTGTTTTCAACACATCACGGATCGCCTGCTCCAGATGGTAATGCTCAAAGCAGGGTTGGCATTTGGCTAGCTTCTCCGTCAAGACTTCCTTGCTAGAACCTTCCAGCTCCCCATCCAAAATACTCTCTAATAGCTCGAAGCATTTGCTCTCGTCACCGCACTGCATTTTGCGCTCTCCTGGTATTTCTTCGTTCATTTCCATGCGTAATTAATCTATATTTTCCTCGTCTTGCTCCTGATCTGTCTTGTACCCCATGTGCTGAGCATAACTTTGAAGCTTCTCTTTCAAAAGATTTCTGGCTCGGTGCAATCTAGATCTCACCGTCCCGATAGGGATATCGTGGATCTTAGCCATCTCCTCGTAAGTGAATCCCTCCAAATCGCACAAGATGATCACAGTTCTGAAATCCACCGCCAAACTATTCAAAGCATTGGAGATCTCATCGCCGAGCATATCCTTGACGGATTCAGCCCGAAGATCGCTAGTGCTTTGGTAGTGAACGTCATCAGAGTTGTAATAAGTTTCAACTTCCTGGTAATCCACCTTCGTAGGCTGCTTGGACTTCTTTCTATACTCATTGATAAAGCTGTTTTTCAGAATTCTGAAAAGCCAAGCTTTGGCATTGGTGCCCTGCTCAAATGAGTTGATGAACCGATAGGCTTTCAGGTAAGTATCCTGCACAAGGTCTTTGGCATCATCCCCATCGAAGGTGAGTCTGTAGCCAAAATTGTACATTGAGTCTATGTGTGGCATAAACTCCCCATCGAAGATGGCATTTTTCTCTTCCTGAGAATATTTTCTGCGCTGAACTTCCGACATAAGCTTCAAAAGTAATGATTGGGTCAATTTATAACTAGGAATTGGGAAGAATTCGGGTGATTTCGTTTATTTTGTTATATGAATTGGCATAATTCCAGCCAAACATTCTCCCGTCATATCGCGCTATGTTTTTGTTCAGACTGCTTTCCCGGCTTCCCTTACCTGTATTATACCTATTCTCAGATTTCCTCTATCTCATCGCCCGCTATGTGATTCGCTACCGCAAAAAAGTGATTGATGAGAACTTGCTTCATGCTTTTCCAGAGAAAACTGCTGAAGAGAGAAAAGACATCCGGAATAAATTCTACCGGAATTTCACCGATGCATTTTTCGCAGAAACGATAAAAATGCTGACGATCTCAGAGAAAGAGCTGCGCCAAAGATTTCATGTACTCAATCAGGAAGTCGTGGACGAACCCGTAAAAGCAGGGAAAAGCACGCTTATGATGGCTGGACATGTGTTCAACTGGGAAATGGCAATTCTAGGAGTTGCGCTCAATACAGAAGTTACTGCTGAGACAGTCTACCTAAAACTGAACAACGCCTTCTTTAACGAGCTCATGCTCAAGATCAGGACGCACTTCGGAGGAGTGATGACTGAGAAAAAAGAATTCAGAAGAAGCATGATTACTATGCGCAGTGAGCCGAGAATTGTGCACCTTGCAGCCGATCAGCGACCTCCGGTATCAGATAGCAGATACACCCGCGAGTTTATGAATCGTCCCGCTTTGTTCTTCGAAGGGGGAGAATTTATGGCAAAGAAAATGGGACTTCCAGTTTTCTATGGGCAGATTACCAAAGAAAAACGTGGGCACTACCGTTTTGAATTTACAGAACTAGCCCGGCCTCCCTATGCAGACCATGCAGCACACAGCATCACAGATGAATTTTGTCGCAGGCTGGAGGAGAATATCCGCCGGCAACCTGAACTGTATCTTTGGAGTCATAAGCGGTGGAGGATATAGCTTATTGTGATTATCCGCGATGATGTCTGCATATGTCATTGCTTTGCTTATCTGGCTGGAAGACCGATGACGGATGACCGAAGTACCAGCAATGCTAGTGTTCAGCATCCCTTAAGTTTCTCTTGGTCTTTTGTCATTCGATTACGGACATATCTAATAAATGAGAGTTGAAACTTACCTTGTTTCTTGGCTCTTGAATCTAACATCTTGATACTAGCTACTTAAGTCTAGTGTCTTATATCTTGATACTAGCTACTAGCTTCTTGAATCTAACATAAAATGGATTACCTCGATAGTTTAAATCCTGCCCAGCGATTGGCAGTAGAACATACAGATGGCCCAGTGATGATCATCGCGGGCGCCGGATCCGGCAAAACCCGTGTACTTACCTACCGCATAGCTCACTTGATCTATGAAAAAGGCGTAGATGCTTTTAATATTTTGTCCCTGACCTTTACCAATAAAGCGGCAGCAGAAATGCGACACCGTATTGAATCTCTGGCCGGACTAGAAGCAAGAAATACCTGGATGGGAACATTTCACTCTGTTTTCGCAAAAATCCTGAGAGTAGAAGCTCCCAAGATCGGCTATCCTTCCAATTTCACCATTTACGATTCGGACGACTCCAAATCATTAATTCGCACGATCGTGAAGGAAATGCGCTTGGACGATAAAGTGTATAAAGCCAATGCCGTTCTTTCCAGAATCTCGGGTGCCAAAAACCGATTGATTTCCTGGAAAGTCTATCAGGATGACCCTTTCGTCAAAGCGGATGACGAAGCAGCAATGAAACCTAAAATGGGTGAAATCTATCAGCGCTATCAAGACCGACTTTTCAAAGCCGGAGCGATGGATTTTGATGATTTGCTTTTCAATACCAATATCCTTTTCCGCGATCACCTCGACGTGCTGAATAAATACCAGCAGCGCTTCCGCTATGTGATGGTGGATGAGTTTCAGGATACGAATCTCTCCCAATACCTCATCACCAAAAAACTAGCGGCTGTCCACCAAAACATCTGCGTGGTAGGTGACGATGCACAAAGTATCTATGCATTTCGCGGAGCAGATATTCAAAACATCCTGAATTTCGAGAAAGACTACCCGGATCTTTTTGTGGTGAAGCTAGAGCAAAACTACCGCTCCACGAAGATGATCGTCGATGCAGCCAATTCTATCATAGATAAAAACAAAGCCCAACTCAAGAAAAACGTCTGGACTTCCAATGGTGACGGAGATCAGATCGAGCTCATCAAAGCGAGCTCAGATAGCGAAGAAGGCAGGATTGTAGCCTCCACGATTTTCGAAGAGCGGAATACCAAAAAACTAAATAACAGCGATTTCGCAATCCTCTACCGCACCAACTCCCAATCCAGAGCGATGGAGGAAGCTTTGCGCAAGCTAAATCTTACCTATAAGATCGTAGGTGGACTTTCGTTTTACCAGCGGAAAGAGATCAAAGACCTGATGGCTTACATGCGCTTCACGGTAAATCCGGTGGACGAAGAAGCATTCAAGCGAATCGTCAATTATCCCAAACGAGGTATAGGTGATACGTCGGTGGATAAGATTTTGGTCGCAGCATTTGACCATGACATGCAGCTTTGGGAAGTAGTTCAAAATGCGCATAGCTTCATCGGAGGCAGAGCGGCAAGTCAATTGGATGATTTTGCCACGATGATCAAAGCTTTCCAAATCGAAGTGGAACGCAAGGATGCTTTTGAGGCAGCCAGCAGCATCGCCAAGCAAAGTGGTCTTCTTCGCGAGCTCTACGAAGACAAAACCATCGAGGGGCTAAACCGCTACGAGAACGTCCAGGAATTGCTGAACGGAATAAAAGAATATGTGGACAACGAGGAGAATGAGGACAAAAGCCTAGGCGCTTTTCTTCAGGAAATCGCCTTGCTCACAGATAACGATCGTGACAAAGACACCACTGACGCCATCACGCTGATGACGATTCACTCTTCCAAAGGATTGGAGTTCAAGCAGGTATTTGTGGTAGGGATGGAAGAAGATCTTTTCCCTTCTCAAATGATGATGCAAAGCAGGGAGGACTTGGAGGAGGAGCGCCGATTGTTCTACGTGGCCACCACTAGAGCGATGGACAAGTTATATTTCACCTATGCACTCACCAGGTATCGCTACGGAAGATTACTGAATTGTGAGCCAAGCAGATTTCTCGAAGAAGTATCGCCAGACTGTATCAAAGTAAGTAAAAAAGTGTCTTCAAAGGAGATGTCCGGAGCATTCCGAAAAGAAGGTTTGCCAGGAAGCTCAGAGACCTCATCAGGCTACATCGGCATTAAGAAAAAACCAGAATCTAGAATGCCTACGGCGATGAAATTGCATACGCCAAGTCCGGATTTCAAACCTTCCAATACCAACAATCTTCAAGCTGAGCAATTAGTAGAACATCCGAAGTTTGGCTTTGGAAAAGTTCAAAAGATTGAAACAGAAGGAATTAACCGAAAAGCAACGATTCAATTCGAGCATTTTGGTGAGAAAACATTATTACTTAGCTTTGCGAAGCTCAGAATTATAGACTAATCACCTGCTCCCCTGCCTTTTGGTAATTTTTTCGTTACCTTAATTAGCGCTAAACGGGATGCAACATGGAGCCATTAGAATTAGACAAACAACAACTCATTTTGAAAGAATACGGCAAAAACATTCAACGCCTCGTTGATCATATCACGGCGATTGAAGACAAGGATAAGCGTACCCAGAGCGCTTACACGGCAATTGAAATCATCAAACAATTGAATCCTAGCATGAAGCAGGAAAACGACCAGAAGCTTTGGGACGACTTGTACATCATGTCAGATTTCAAACTTGAGGTGGATTCCCCGTTTCCCATGCCTGAAAAAGAGCTATTGGGAAAAAAACCTTTGCCAATAGGCTACCCGACTAGTGAAATCAAATTTAAGCATTACGGCAGAAACATTGAGAAACTCATCGAAGGCGCCATCAAGCTTGAGGATGACGAGGAGCAGGAAGCTGCGATTATTTTCATCGGTCAGTTGATGAGAAGCTTTCATTCTACCTGGAACAGAGAAAATTTCGACGATGCCATAATCCTTGATGACATCAAGACGTTATCCAAAGGAAAATTGCATATCGATCTGGAAAAGGTAAAAGAGAACGGCTTGTTTGAATCAAATACACACCGTGACTTCAAAGTACCTATTCAGGAGGAAAAAAGAACTTCCAAAAACAAACGCTCTAATCACAGCAATAACAACAAGCGCCGTTCTAATGGCGGTCACAACAAAAAACGTAGAAATTAATGGGTTCATTTCGGGTAACTGGTGGAATTAAACTTAAGGGTGAAATAATTCCCCAAGGAGCAAAAAACGAAGCACTTCAAATTCTTTGCGCCGTCCTTCTCACTCCGGAGAAAGTAACCATAGAGAAAATCCCAAATATCGTCGATGTCAACAAGCTTATTGAGCTTTTGAGTGACATGGGAGTCAAAGTCACCAAAGAAGGACCGGATACCTACTCCTTCCAAGCGGACGAGGTCAATCTTGATTTCATGGAAACGGAAGAGTATCTCAAAAAAGCATCAGCTTTGAGAGGTTCAGTTATGCTTCTGGGTCCTCTACTTGCAAGATTTGGTACGGGTAAACTTTCCAAACCTGGAGGAGACAAAATCGGCCGTAGAAGAATGGATACCCATTTTACAGGTTTCCAGAAGCTAGGTGCCCAGTTCAATTACGACGCTAAAAATGAGATTTTCCACATTGACGGAAAAAATCTTAAAGGTTGCTACATGCTATTGGACGAGGCTTCCGTGACTGGAACAGCCAACATCGTCATGGCCGCAGCCATGGCAGAAGGTACCACGACCATCTACAATGCAGCTTGTGAGCCTTACTTGCAGCAGCTTTGTGATATGCTCAACCGCATGGGAGCAAAAATCTCTGGTGTAGGGTCAAACCTCCTGACTATTGAAGGAGTGAAAAAATTGGGAGGAACTAGACATAAAATGCTCCCTGATATGATTGAGATTGGTTCCTTCATTGGCCTAGCTGCCATGACCCAATCTGAGATTACGATCAAAGACTGCCAAATCCACAGACTTGGGATTATTCCTGACACCTTCAGAAGAATGGGGATTCAGCTGGAATTTAGAGGAGATGATATATTCATCCCTGCTCAAAAGCATTATGAAATTGAAACGTTCATCGATGGTTCTATTTTGACGGTGGCTGATCAGATTTGGCCTGGCTTTACACCTGATCTACTTTCTATCATTTTGGTGACTGCTACTCAGGCCAAAGGAACAGTTTTGGTGCATCAGAAAATGTTCGAATCCAGATTATTCTTTGTGGATAAGTTGATCGATATGGGCGCTCAGATCATCCTTTGCGATCCACATCGAGCAACTGTGATTGGTTTGGACAGAAAAACAGAACTAAGAGGAATCCGAATGACATCTCCGGATATTCGTGCCGGAGTAGCTTTGCTCATCGCCGCTCTCTCAGCCAACGGAACCTCTATCATCGATAATATTGAGCAAATCGACCGAGGCTATCAAAACATCGATGAGAGATTGAGAGCATTAGGTGCAGATATTGAAAGAATTTGATGAAAATTCTAGTACTGAGAAATTGAGGGCTTTGGAGAAATTCAAAGCCCTTTTTCGTGAATCTATTTTAACCTAAACAGCTAGCGTCATCATTACTCCCACTCTATCAACCCGATATAAAATTCAACTCGTGTTCTTATTTACATAAAGCACTCAACTGAGAGCTAGTAGTACTCAAAATAAATTCTTCAGCAATATTCCCAGATTTCCTTCCTTCTCGAAATTTTTGGTAAATTCTGGCTTGAAAAGCCAAAACAACCTATATGTCAAAGAAGAAATTGCGCAGCCAAGATTGGTATGGACGCACCGGAAAAGACGGATTCATCTACCGCTCATGGATGAAAAATCAGGGATTTCCTCACCACCTTTTTGAAGGAGACAAACCCGTAATCGGGATCTGCAATACCTGGTCAGAACTCACTCCTTGCAATGCTCACTTTAGAGATCTCGCGGAAGCATTAAAGCGCGGAATCTGGGAAGCTGGTGGATTCCCACTAGAATTCCCCGTGATGTCTCTTGGAGAATGCTCTATCAAACCCACTGCAATGCTTTTCCGCAATCTAGCCAGTATGGACGTAGAAGAAAGCATCCGTGCCAATCCTATGGACGGCGTAGTGCTGATGTGCGGATGTGATAAAACAACCCCTTCCCTCGTAATGGGAGCTGCATCTGTAGATCTACCTTCGATTGTACTTTCAGGTGGACCGATGCTGGTAGGCCGATTCAAAGGAAAAAAAATTGGAACCTCGGATATTTGGAGATTTGCAGAAGACTTCAAGCTTGGCAAAATCACCCAAGAGGAAATGATAGAAGCCGAAGCAGCGATGTCCCGCTCGGTGGGTCACTGCGCACCTATGGGCACTGCCTCTACGATGGCCGCCATGGTAGAATCTCTTGGTCTTTCCCTTCCGGACAATGCTACAATTCCCGCTGCAGATTCCAGAAGAAAGGTATTGGCTCACATGACTGGCATGCGTATCGTGGAGATGGTGAACGAAGATCTAAAAATGAGTAAAATCCTCACTCGAAAAGCATTCGAAAACTCCATTATGGTCAATGCTGCTTTGGGCGGATCCACGAATTTCATTCTTCATCTCACCGCCATTGCCAAGCGAATCGGCGTGGAGCTAGACTTGACAGATTTTGATAAATTCTCCTCCATTATTCCGCTCATAGCTAACGTACAGCCCTCAGGAGAACACTGGGTGGAAGATTTATTCTATGCAGGCGGACTACCGGCAGTCATGAAGGAAATTGAAAAACACCTCCACCGCGATTCAATTACCGCAAATGGCAAACCTTTAGGAGAAAACATTGAAAAGGCCGAGTGCTACGATAGAAACCTTATCGGCACCTTCGAGCAACCGATCAAACCAGAATCCGGCATCGCGGTACTCAAAGGCAACCTCTGCCCTAACGGCGCGGTGATCAAGCCTTCTGCGGCTACTCCAAGTCTGCTGACTCACACGGGTCGTGCGGTGGTATTTGAAAATATCGACGACTACAAGGCTAGAATAGACTCTCCCGAATTGGATATAGATGAAACCTGCGTGATGGTGATGAAGAATGTGGGCCCCAAAGGATATCCAGGCATGCCAGAGGTGGGCAACATGGGTTTACCTGAAAAACTCCTCAAAAAAGGTGTCAAGGATATGGTTCGAATTTCCGATGGAAGAATGAGTGGAACGGGATACGGCACGGTCGTTCTGCACGTTTCGCCAGAATCGGCTATAGGAGGACCATTAGCTTTTGTGCAGGATGGCGATTTGATCGAGCTGAATGTGCCAGCAAGGACCTTGAATCTGATGATTTCCGAAGAAGAGTTTGAGCGAAGAAGAGCGGATTTTCAGCCTCTAAACCTGCCTTATGAGCGTGGTTATGTCAACCTTTTCCTAGACAAAGTAAACCAAGCGCATGAGGGAGTGGATTTTGATTTCCTCCAAGGTAGCTCAGGATCGGAAGTAAAGCGAGATTCACATTAATTAAAAAATATGATTATCCGAAATAATGCCAGTCACCTTGTATTCCTTGCTTAGCTGGTTGGAAGACCGATGACCGAAGGGGCCTCAATTCTTAAGTTTAACATTTGCTACATTGCTTATTCCTCCTTACTGGTAGAAAAGCGGATAATCATATTAAAAAAACCTCCAAATGATCTGCCCCAAAAAAGTTGGACAGTTATTGGGGGCTAGTCCAAAATTGGAGGTTTTTTTAATTGCATTAGCTTAACTCTTTGAAAATATAGGCTTCATTGTAATCGATATCAAAAGCTTTTAGTAAGTCTCGATATTCCGTTAGAAAATCTTTTTTAGCATGGTGAGCCTCTTGATTTTCTATATAAGAAATAACTTTAGAAAGTTGACTTCTAGAATGGGAAAATGCACCGTATCCATCTTGCCATGCAAATGGAAATGAGCAAAAACCTTCCCTCTTAATCCATTTTGTTGATTCAGACTTTACATTCCCTACGATTGAAGAGATAGATTGATCAGGATTGAGTCCTATAAATATATGTATATGATCAGGCATACTATTAATTTGGATCATCTTGTGTTTGTTGTTTTGAAAAATTTCAGTGAGGTATTGATGAAGTCTTTCATTCCAATTTTTCTGTATCGATGCATTTCTGAATTTAACTGCAAAGACAAGATGCACATAGAGTTGGGTGTAGGTATTGGCCATAAAAAGTATGTTTAGATTTCACATGAGCACATCAATTTAACTTCAAAATTTTGAATTGAAATAAGTTGATAATGTAAAACAATTTTCACCATGCATCCCTACAGGATGCGAATGAACAGCTGATTATTTGCTACATACAAATCGTTCCCATGGGGCGAGGTCTATTTGAGAATGAGCTGAAAAAACTTTTTCCATCTTTCAACCTAATTCTATCTCAAATTCCACCTCACTTATTTCATTTATTTCTACATTAATGAAAATAAAAAATCACACCCTTGAAACCTCAAAAAACCGCCATCATCACAGGAGCCGGACAAGGAATTGGATTGGCGATCGCAGAGAAACTAGCTGCGCAAAGTACCAATCTAATTCTGAACGACCTCGAAGAAGGCCTAATCACCGAAGCTTGTAAGCGCATCAGTCATGTGCATGGAGTCTCTGCACTTGCCATTCCTGGAGATTCCAGCTCTGAAAGAGTGATTGATGAGCTGATCGATACCGCTAGGTCAAATTTTGGCTCGGTAGATATGGTCGTGGCTAATTCTGGAATTACTCTTTTTGGAAGCTTTCTGGATTACTCTAGAGCTGACTTTATGGAAGTGACTCGTGTCAATCAAGCCGGCACTTTCTTTTTGGCTCAGGCCGCTGCAAAAGTGATGAAGGATCAGCCCAATGGCGGAGCATTACTTTTCACCTCATCAGTCACAGCACACCAAAGCCATGAAAATCTCGCTGCTTATGCCATGAGTAAGGCAGCACTGGAAATGCTGGCTAAAAACCTAGTACTCGAGCTCGCACCCTACAAAATCCGCATAAACAGTATCGCCCCGGGAGCTACGGTGACCAATAGAACTACTATGGATCCAGCCTATGTGGCCACCTGGTCGAAGATCACGCCATTAGGCAGACCTGCTGCGGTGCAGGACATCGCCAATGCTGCTGCGTTTCTTCTCTCGGACGAAGCTAGACACATCACCGGGCAAACGCTCATCATCGATGGCGGCTGGACCAGCGTCAGTCCCTCTCCTTATGCCTGAAAATCACCAAATATCCTTACCCAGCCTGAAACTCTACAAGCAGGCTCCCGCACCATGGAAACTGGAAGGGGAAGGAATGATCATGATTTTCAAATTCTCCAAAAGCTGGGTGGAAAAGCATGGAAATTTGCCAGAGCATTTGAAGGGCAAATTCAAAGGTGGATTGGGCTATGTGATGCTGGTCAACTATCATTCCTCTCCCGTTGGGCCTTACAGAGAATTGCTTTTCATTCCTGGAAAATTTGGCCCATATAGCAAACAAGCTATCACCAAAATCTACGTGGACGCCGAAGTCAGCACTCAAAATGGCCACGTCAATTGGGGGATTCCGAAGGAAACATTGCCATTTTCTTGGGAGAAAAAAGAGGGGATAGAACTAGTACAAGTAAAGGATGGGGATAAGACTGTTTTCTCCTGCGAAATTACAACCGGAATAATCCCTTTTCCGATCTCTACCAGTCTATTGCCCATCGATCTACATCAGCTTTGGGATGGCGTAGATTTTTTCACCAAACCATCAGGAAACGGCTGGGGAAAACGCTGCAAGGTGAAAAATCTGGAAATTGACCCTTCCTATTTCCCTGACTTCAGCAATCAAAAACCTCTATTTGCCGTCAAAGTAGATCCCTTCAAAATCAAATTCCCCGAAGCTACCTATGCTATATAAGCAGTTTACGGAAGCTCATATTATCGTCACCGGCGCAGCTTCTGGGATCGGGGAGGAACTGGTAAGACAATTAATCCCCTCAAATTCACAGATTTTGGCAGTTGATTTTGATAGAATAGGTTTGGAAAGATTGCAAAATGAATTTCCAAAAATCACTATTCTTCAGGCTGATTTAAGTCAAAAATTGGGGAATGAAACGATTATTACGTGGGTTGAAGGGAATTGGAATCGAGTAGATTTTTGTTTTGCAAATGCTGGGAAAGCAGAATTTGCTCCAGCCGAATCCCAGAACTGGAAAGAAATGGATCGCCTTTTCCAACTCAATGTTTTTAGCCCAATTCAAATCGGCTTGATGATCCGACAGCTATTTCCAAATGGAGTATTTCGATTGATCATCACTGCTTCAGCAATGTCTTTTTGGACGATTCCCGGCTACAGCTTATATGCGGCTACCAAATCCGCTTTGTTGCAATGGGCTCGTACAGTGTGGCTGGAGAAAAGTGGCGACTGGCTCACCTTGGTTTTTCCGATCGCCACCAAAACCAAGTTTTTCGATAGCGCTGGCAAGGATATTCCAACCGCTTTTCCAGTCCAATCGCCAAGCTGGGTTGCTACCGCTATCCTTCGTGGCACAGCCAAAGGAAAGAAGAAAATATTTCCTTCGCCGCTTTTTCTCGGAATGCTATTCGTAACAAGATTTTTCAGGATTTTAAAAAAGCTTTACCAACTCTTTGAATACCAGAAGTATAAAAAGTGGCTCAAAAAACAATCCGAATCCTAAGTCTATTACCTTTACAAAAAACCAAAGCTATGAAATCGAGCCTGCCTGAGGCAGACAGGTATGAAGAGAGCATTACACGGAGAGATATTTATTCACCATGCGAGAGTTCATAGCCTGCCTATTAATCGGGGCGTCTTTAATAAACCAAATTATAAACATATGAAAAACATCTTACTCGCAGTAGTTGCGGTTTGCGCGTTGCAGGCCTGTCAACCCAAAGAAACCTTACCGGATACCTTGCCGATGAAAGTTGCCAAGGCCTACGGAATAGAGAATTTTGACAAGATCAATTCCATCGCCTACACCTGGAATGTCCAAAGAGACTCGGTCAATGTGCTTTCGCGTGACTGGAAATGGAATATTAAAGACAGCACGGTGTATTACTCTGGTGATGACACCACATTTACTTACAGCCTGACAGCCGAAACCTTGCCTGAGAAAGATGGCGCGTTCGTCAATGACAAGTATTGGTTCATGATGCCATTCCAACTGGCTTGGGATACAGGTTATACTTTTGAAACCGAGGAAAATGTAGCTAGTCCGATCAAGAGTACCAACTCAACCAAACTAACTATCCTATATAGTGCTGGCGAAGCTAAAGCTCCAGGAATGGGCTACACCCCTGGAGATGCGTATGATTTGTATTTGGATGAAAACAACAAAATCCTAGAGTGGACTTTCAGAAGAGGTAACGGGATAGAAGGAAGAACCTGGACCTGGGAAAATGAGGAGAAATTCGGAGGCATCACCCTAGCAAAAGATCACATGGGAGCCGAGGGCAGGCGGTTTATTTGGTTTACTGATATTAAAGTAGATTAACTGTACTGAAAAAATTTTATTAAGCCGTTTGCACAATGCGAACGGTTTTTTTTGCATTGAGCTAATTAATGACTGAGAATTTGAACTCCGATAGCTTTCATTTCAATACGTTAAAAAGCTCTAAAAAAATAACCATTTAATAGTTACATTATAACAAGATTAGTTATTTCTCTTGTCTAAACTCAATGTGCGCACTCCCTAACAAAAAAATCAATTTCTTTGACTTTCAATCATTTAGAGAAATTTTAGTTAAAAAAATAAGAATATTTGAATAAATAAAACTATAATTACAATTCACTTTAACTAATTAAAACATGAAAAAAGTACTATTCCCCTTGATCATTTTTGGAGCTTTCCTTGCCCCCTCAGATTCCTTTGCTTTAGATGACTGGTGCACTAATCAAATACGAGCAGATGTCTGGCATATGAATGGAATGTCTGTTGCTATTGGGAAAGAACCGATGTTTAGCCTGTTCTTTACAAAAGTTATTTGTTGCACTAATGGAACTGATATGGATCACTGCAATCAGAGCTTAGAAGATCCAGCGTGTTCACAACTAGTAGTAAGAGGAGCTTGTATTCCAATAGGAGAAGTTTAGCACTAAACCAATGTCAGACCTGAGAAAACTTAAACTCAGGTCTTTCCCATATATATGAAGAATATAATTATACTACTTTGTTTATTAACCATACTAATTTCTTGTAAGGAGAAAAGTTCTGGTATGATTGAAATAGACTCCAATCAAAATTCAGGTAATTTTGATTTAGCTAACTTTTATAGCTCAACAGATTATGTAGGACTGACATTTCCGGATTCAGTCAACCTGACGTCAATTAGAAGCTCCAAAATAAAGAATGATAAACTTTATGTTCATGACCTTCCTCAGAATAAAATACTCGTCTTTGATCTGAATACCGAAAGCTTTTTATATACAATACAAGAAATTGGAGAAGGCCCTGAAGAGTACCAGTTGATTAATGATTTTGATGTAGATGAGAATGATATTCTATACATCTATGACTTTGGAAGGAAAATCATTGCCTTTAAAGACGGCCAATTTTATAAGGAATGGCATCAATTGAAATTACATATCAGAGGATTTCAAAAGACAAAAAATGGATTTTTATTAATCTCGCCAAATGAAGGCTATGAGCAAAATAGATACCCTATAGTTGAAATAGATCAAGAAGGTAATGTTCTCAATCTCATGGGAGGAGAAATGGCAGAACGTTTGTCTTTACCTATTAAATTCTTTCAAAAAGAATCTAATTCAATCTATATCAATGATATGTACAATAATCAGATCGTAACATTTGATATAGAAACTGATTCAATTGAATATTCCAAATTTTTCATCAAAGACAGTTCTACTTTTCAGATTGTAGATTTTTGGCAGATTAATTTTGAAGATTATTTTCTGATGATAGCTTTCCAAAAAGGTGAGGAGGAGCAGGGAATAATATCATACTTCAAGGAAAATAAGTTTGTTTCAAACTACACTTCCTTCCTATGTTCCTTAGACTTACTTGCCATGAGTTCATTTCCTACCAACGACGACAAAGGTGAATACGATTACTCGCTAATGACCGATGAATTCTTCCCTAGCTTTGAGGACTACTTGAAGAACATCACTGTTGAGATGGGAGGAAGTTTAGAATTGGATGGAGATTATTACAGTTTTAAAGAATATAAGCTTGAAAAAAATAAGTTTGAAGCCAACCGTACAAAAATTCTAGGCATTTTAAGCAACAACAAAATCCTAATGAGGAAATATATCCGGAGATAAAATAGAAATATTTACCTTAAGCCGCTTGCTTGGTGCAAGCGGCTTTTTTGTGACTTTTCACTAAATTGAACTACATCAAATCCATAAAAAGCACTTCTCTTCACGACAGGCAATGGACGAAATTTGGCCCATACAGCTAGCTATCAAGTTAACCCTGCTTACTAGCTATTACCTTTAGTGCTTTTTCTACCTCTGCGAAACGATTACTCCGGCAGCGAAAACACAAATTTTAACCTGCTCTCTACACCTAGGAGATATGCCGCTTCGAGTCACATTAGTAGCACCTTCCAAAACTACCAACCTAATTACTATTTCATAGCCATTCTCATTTTTAGTATATTTGAAACTAGAGCTCAAAACTAGACAACTGTTTATCCATACAAATGAACGTGGGACCGATTAAACTTTTATTAGCCGACGACGACGAAGACGATCGCTTCTTTTTTAAGGATTCCCTTTCAAAATTACCCTTTGAAACGAATCTACTAACCGTGGCAAACGGCGAAGAACTAATGTCCTTGCTATCGACCTCCGAGAAGAATATTGCAGATGTCCTATTCCTCGACTTGAATATGCCGCGAAAATCTGGCTTCGAATGTCTAGCTGAGATCATGGCCAATGATAAGTTCAAAGATTTACCCATCATCATATATTCCACTTCAATGGATGAGCCTGTAGTGAATACACTTTACGAGCAAGGCGCATTTCATTATATCCGCAAGCCAGGCGAATATTCGAAATTAAAAGATGTCATTTTTAAGGGGCTCAGCAGTTTAATCAACAACTCCATCAAACCCTCAAAAGACAATTTTGTAATCCAATCATCCTAAGAAAACCTATGTCAGATCAACGTTCAGCTACTACAAACTTCCCTGTGGGAGGAGGTGAAATGGGTCAATTGATTCGTGAAAAAGACTGGAGCAAGACATCGATAGGAAGCCAAGAGCAGTGGTCGCAGAGTTTTAAGACGACACTGAACATTCTCCTGTATTCCAAATTCCCTAAGTTTTTATGGTGGGGTCCAGATTTTCTATGTTTTTACAACGATGCCTACAGGCCTAGCTTAGGTACTGAAGGAAAACATCCCACCATATTAGGTATGCCTGGAAAAGATGCTTGGCCAGAAACCTGGTCATTTTCCAGGCCACTCATAGCACAAATCATGGATGGTGGAGAAGCACTATTTTTTGAAAACTTATTGGTTCCCATTACTAGAAATGGGAAACTTGAAGATGTCTATTGGACTTTCAGCTTCAGCCCTGCAATAGATGATGATGGCAAAATCTCAGGTGTCATTGTTACTTGTGTAGAAACCACAGAAGAAGTGCTGACGAAAAGTAAACTTGAAAGAAGCGAACTAAAGCTCAGACTCATCATTCAACAGGCTCCTGCTTCAATAGCCACTTTTAAAGGACCTAATTATATTACGGACATTGCCAATGCAAATGCATTAGCGCTCTGGGGCCGCAAAGAAAACCAGATATTAAACAAACCGATTCTGGAAGCTATGCCAGAATTGGCAGATCAAGGTATAAAAGCACTACTCGACGACGTCTATACAACTGGAAATCGGTTTGCTGCATCAGAATTGCCAATACAGATTCTAAGAAATGGCGAACTGGAAACAATCTATATAAACTTCAGCTACGAGGCTCTTTATAATGCGGAAGGTGAAATTGATGGCATAATAGCGATTGGACATGATGTCACGTTCCAAGTACTTGGACATAAAAAAATCGAAGCTAATGAAGAGAAACTAAAACTGGTCATTGATGCTTCCGAGCTAGGAACGTATGAGTTCAATTTCTCTAGCAAAGCTTTAGAAAGTTCTGATCGGCTGCGAGAAATATTTGGCTTTTCGGGCAAAGCCCTAATCAGTCACCAGCAATTTTTAAATTGTATCCACCCAAAAGATCTAGAGATTAGGAATAAAGCACTTGAAAAAGCGCTAATTGACGGAAACCTCATCTACACCAGTAGAGTAATTCTTCCTGACGAGCAAATACGGTGGATAGAAACTAGAGGAAAAGTACATTTTGACTCTGAAAATAAACCCATTAGAGTCCTCGGCACTGTTCGAGATATCACTGCCGAAAAGACCAGCAGGCAAAAACTGGAAGAAAGTGAGCAGAAATTCAGACTTCTGGCTGACTCATTACCACAGCACATTTGGACCGCGGATGTCGATGGCAATGTGAATTATTTCAATCAATATGTGTATGATTTTTCAGGCTTTAGCTCCAAGCGCATAGACGAAGAAGGCTGGCTAGCTATTGTGCATCCCGACGACAGAGAGGCAAATGTCAAAGCCTGGACCGACTCGATTTCCACCGGAAAAGACTTCCTGTTTGAACATAGATTCCGCAAGCATGACGGCACTTATCGATGGCAACTAAGTCGTGCCAAACCTCAGCTAAATCAAGATGGAGAAATACAAATGTGGGTAGGCTCTAGTACAGATATCCATGATCAAAAGGAATTTACCGAAGAACTGGAAAGATTGGTAGTAGAGCGCACCAACGAGCTAGCGCAGAATATGAAAGATTTGGCAAATATGAATAAGGAGCTTCAGTCATTTGCCTACATTTCCAGCCATGACCTGCAGGAGCCGCTTCGCAAAATCCAGACTTTTTCCACCCTACTCCTGGAAAATGAATACGACAATCTGACGGAGGATGGAAAAGAACAATTTAAAAGAATGCAAAATGCTGCCAGAAGAATGCAGCTTTTGATCAATGATCTATTGGCCTATTCCAGAACGACGATCTCAGAGCGGATTTATGAACCTACCGATCTCAATAAGTTAATCACTGAAGTGAAAATGGATCTGAAAGAAGAGTTGGCTTCTCATCAAGCGGTCATAGAGTCGGATAAATTGTGCACGCTCAGCGTCATTCCTTTTCAGTTTCGCCAGCTACTACAAAACCTCATCAGTAATTCGTTGAAATTCACCGTAAAAGATCGAGATCCACATATTCAGATCGCTAGCGAAAAAGGCCTGGGCAGTGAATTTGAGGTGGATCGCCTCTCCCCTACGACCAACTACTGCCACATACGAATCTCAGACAATGGGATTGGATTTGATCAGAAATACAACGAACGAATTTTTGAACTCTTTCAGCGGCTTCATGGCAAGGATAAGTTTCAAGGCACAGGTATTGGCTTGGCCATCGTCAAAAAAATAGTAGAAAATCATAATGGCTTTATCGTGGCCAATGGAAAGCCAAATCAAGGGGCGACGTTTGACATTTATTTGCCGGAAAACTAGAGGCACTAGTACAACTTGATTTTCTCTTTCGTGTCTATCCGCTTTTACACCAGTGGGGAGCTTAATGCACTATAAGATTTGGTCAACTTAAGAAGTGAGGTTACTTCGGTCCGGATGAGCAAGGGAATTTTGGATACTGGCAAGATTGAGGATAACCAAATTCTCTAAAACTAGAGTCCTGCTGAAGTAGCCCTTCAGCAGGCTTTTTTTAGTCTATAAGCTCCAAACTTTACCAATTTCACTGACTGGAACGCAGCCAAGGAATTCCCCAGGGATCGGATCGTAGTTTAAGATGTTTTTACCAACTTCCTCCGAACTGAAATACCCCCACAAAGCTTGAGATTTGAGTTGCCGATAGAAAGAAACCGGCTTTTGTTCGCCAACGGAGGTACCCCAGACACCCCGATTGAATGTTTCTGATTTGGCCTCTTGCCCCTGCAAAAACTTCGATTTCTCTTCCTTTCCCAGCTCGGAAAAATATTTCCCAAACTCCTCCTTCGCCTCATTATTGAGTTGATCTATTCCTTCTTTCACGTTGGCCTGGGCTTCAGTTCCGTAAGTTTTCGCATAGACCATATCCAAAAACATATCTGTTTTCACATCTAACGCTCCAGGCGTTTCAGTTTTGGGAAGGATAGTGTCCACAAATGAGCTGATAAACTGAGCCTGATTCTCGGAAAGAAACTGCGGAGTCCAGCCCAACCTTGGAGTTTGGCTACAGGATTGGAGAATTGAAAAAAGACTAGGAGCAGCCATGGCTGAACCTGCAAGCAAACCAGTTTTTCGTAAAGCGTCTCTTCTATTCATGGCTTAGAGATTTAATTTTTTGAGTTCAGACACGGCATGAGCTGCCGCTCGGGCTGTCAACGCCATATAGGTAAGAGAAGGGTTGACACAGGAAGATGAAGTCATCGCTGCACCATCAGTGACAAATACGTTTTTGCAGGCATGTATTTGATTCATACTGTTGAGAACCGAAGTCTTTGGATCTCTACCCATCCTGGCTGTTCCCATTTCATGGATTCCATAGCCCATTTCATGCTTGTTGTCAAAATCCACAATATCCTTCAATCCAGCACGCTCAAGCATTTCTGCTGCATCCACTCTCATTTGAGCATTAATTGCAAGTTCATTTGGCCCCCATTCAGCATCTATTGAAAGCGTAGGTTGCCCCCACTTATCAAGCACATCCTTATTGAGGAAAACTCTATTCTCATGATTAGGTAGTGACTCCGCAAATCCCGTAATAAAAAACTCCCAGGGTCCTGGATTCATAATTTTATCCTTGAACTCTCCTCCAAACTCTTTCATATTAGTTCCTTGCCCCCAGCCAGCTCGCTGTCCTCCACCTTGGAAACCAAAGCCGCGAACAAATTTATCCGATTGTGGCCCATCTTTGAGATTCACGTAGCGAGGAATATATATCCCATTTGGCCGGCGACCTTTATAATATTGATCTTCAAAACCATCCACTAACCCCGTGGCTCCCACTCGGTAGGTGTGGTCCATCAAGTTGTGCCCCAATTCCCCCGAGTCATTCCCCAGCCCCTCTGGAAAACGGTTGGAAGTTGAATTCAACAAAATCTGTGTGCTACTAAGCGCTGAGGCATTACAGAAAATCACCTTGGCTTTATATACGATTTCTTCATTGGTTTCCGCATCGATAATCCTCACTCCTGAAGCTTTTCCTAGATCTTCATCATAAATGATCGACTGCACTATGGAAAAAGGCCTAATCGTCAGATTCCCAGTGGCATTTGCGGCTGGCAGTGTCACAGCATTACTTGAAAAATAAGCACCATACGGGCAACCTCTATCGCAGCGATTTCTAAATTGACATTTTCCGCGTCCATTGAGAGGTTCTGTCAAATGTGCCACACGCCCAATGATCAGATTCCTCCCATTAAACTCCTTTTCTATTCGCTCCTTGACGTGCTTTTCCACACAGTTTAATTCCATGGGAGGCAAGAAATGACTATCAGGCAACTGAGGAAGACCTATAGCCTCGCCGGAAATTCCGGCGAATTTCTCCACGTAGGTGTACCAGGACTCAATGTCTTTGTATCGAATGGGCCAGTCCACCCCATGTCCATCTTTGGCATTCGCTTCAAAATCTAAGTCAGACCAGCGGTAGGTTTGTTTTCCCCAAAGTAAAGATCTGCCTCCCATCTGATGCGCACGAACCCACAGAAAAGGCTTCACTTCCGTATAGGGATTCTCAATATCATTGGCATAAAAATGCTGATTTGTTTCTCCTACAAAACCAACGCGCTGCCCGATGGGGTGAATGGCTTTTTGCTCAGGCGTCATAGCTCCTCGGAATTCCATGTCCCACGGATCGAGATTCATGGTAGGATAATCCTTAACATGTTCGACTATTCTGCCACGTTCAAGTACTAGCGTTTTCAGTCCGGCTTCGCAAAGCTCCTTTGCTGCCCATCCTCCGCTGATCCCTGATCCGATGACAATAGCATCGTAGGTCAAAGCTTTATCAGCGTCAATATTAAAATTAGCCATAAATTGATAATTAGTTATATGATTATCCGCATTTCTACCAGTAAGGTGGAATAAGCAATGTAGCAAATGTTAAACTTTAGAATTGAGGCCGCTTCGGTCTTCCAAGCAGATAAGCAAGGAATAGAAGGTGACTGGCATTAGTGCGGATAATCATAATAGGTTATTTTGAGATTCAAAAGATAGTAAAATCTTTTTCTGAATATCTGAAATCATACCGGTCACTTAAGATTCTTTACTTTTCTACTCACCCACGCCCCTAGAGATATTCAGGACGGATGTCTCTAGGACAAATGAATGAGTAAATAATAGACAATAATAAGATTACGAACACTCCTTTCATCGCTTTGAGTTTTTCATTGAGATTGCTCTAAGTCAGCAAATTCAACTCTACTCGAAGTCAGTTTTTCAGATTTGCATCGTGTAGTATTCTGGCTTATCTTATTTGCCTAAACTCTCAAAACATGCCTGCTTTTTCAATCCTCTTGCTATTACTGAGTTTTTTCTACAGTCCACAAAAAAAAACTACTCAACCCAACATCCTATTTCTTATTGCCGATGATTGGTCTTTTCCACATGCGGGAGTTTATGGAGATCAGGTCGTCCGGACGCCTACCTTTGACAGATTAGCGACTGAAGGAGCTTTGTTCACCAATGCCTACACCGCCTCACCTTCCTGCTCTCCATCACGAGCTTCTGTACTTTTGGGAAGGTATCCCCATCAGAATGGGGACGGGGGGAACCTCTGGTCTGAGTTTCCCAATGCATATCCCACCTATGTACAACTCTTAGAAAATGATGGCTATTTCACTGGCTCCACCCGAAAAGGATGGGGACCTGGGGATTTTCAAACTACAGGCTTTACCCATAATCCAGCAGGGAAAAGCTATGAGGATTTTAAAGCCTTTCTAGCTGAAAAACCAAAAGGTCAGCCTTTCACATTCTGGTTTGGTAGCTCTGATCCACATCGGGAATACGTCGCAAATACCGGAATTCAAACGGGAATGAAACTAGAAAACGTGGTGGTTCCTGGGTTTTTCCCCGATTATGACTGCGTCCGAAATGACATCTTGGATTATTACTTCGAGATCGAGCGCTTTGACCGGGAATCTGGACAGCTGATCGCCATGCTGGAAGAGATGGGCGAACTTGACAATACTATCATTGTGATGACGAGCGATAATGGGATGCCTTTCCCTCGAGCCAAGGCAAATCTTTACGACTATGGCACTCGAATGCCACTGGTGATCAGATGGCCTGAAAGGGTGAAGGCAGGAACGGTAATCGACGACTTTGTCAATTTCGTGGACTTCGCTCCTAGCTTTGTAGAAGCCGCTGGACTCACGCAAAACTCCATGTCTGGGCAATCCCTTTGGCCACTTTTGGCTGGAGAAAAACAAGATCGTGAGCAAGTCTATCTAGAGCGGGAGCGACATGCAAACGTCAGAAAAGGGGATCTCTCCTATCCTATGCGGGCGGTTCGTGACCAGAACTATCTTTACATCTGGAATCCCATTCCTGAGCGCAATCCAGCAGGAAATCCCACTGTGCATCAGTCTGTAGGTCAATATGGAGATGTGGATCACTCGGTTACCAAGTTTTTGATTATGGCCCTTGAAGGCAAAGCAGAAGTAGGAAAGCCGGATCTATTTGAGTTGAGTTTTGGCCAAAGGCCAGAAATGGAACTCTATGATGTAACCCAAGATCCCTACCAACTAACCAACTTAGCAGCTAACCCGGCTTATTCGAAGATCAGAAGCACGATGCATCAAAAGCTTTTGAAGTGGATGGAAGAAACGGGCGACCTGCGAGCCGCTGACCCTCGATCTACCTTTTGGGATGGAGTGCGCTATGTGGCAAATGATCAGCGGGAAAATGTGGAGTGGAAAAAGCTTGTGGAAGAATACAAGATATTACCGCCTTTTGGTAAGTATGCAAAAGAGGGAATTCCCTGTTTGCCTAATTAGCGGTGATGCTCCCAGTTCTTCAAGATTGTAAATTCTAACAATCAGCTTTTTGAAATTTGCAATCTCAGCATAATCAGAAGCCTTGTCATCTTCACCACCAATAAAAAGCAAACCCTCGCACGGGTTAAAAATCCTACGATCAGGGTTTAGAATTGCAACTCCTGAACAGCATAGCGAAATACTAATCCAACTTCATGGCTCCTCCACTCGGTTCATACCCAATCCTATGTGCGTTTACATACAGTGAATCACCAGAGGTCGCTTCAAATGGCCCGGTATAGACAGACCAGGTATCCTTTGCTGATTTACGGTAGCCAATAGATGCTCCAGACATATCCACATTAATACTCACCTTTCCATCATGAAACGCAATTTCTGGCGCAGCCGTGACAGGAGGGGTATCTTTACCGCCCCACCAAGCTTTAACCATTTCTTGTTCGTTTTGCTCAGCCATGTCCCCAAAATCCGCCACCCATTTCAGGTGAGCAGCCCGTAGCTCTGCAAGCTTCTCAGCATGATCAGGATTATCTGCTAGATTTTTAAATTCAAAAGGATCATTTTGGGTATCGTAGAGCTCCTCTTCAGGCTTTGATGAAGCAAACCAACGGGCTTGGTTTTCATTCAGTGCTCCCTTTTCATTCAGCTCTAATAGATGAAGCATAAGCGGATTATTAAGTCGGTATTGGATGTTTTGGTAATTGGGTTTGTCGGGCATGTAGTTTCGAATATACTTATAGCGTCCATCTGATACGGCCCTCACCCGATCGTATTCGCTATCCATTCGATCCCGGGCGGCATAAATATATTTCCGATTTGGAGCTTTTTGATTTCCAAGAAAAGCTTGCCCCTGCATACTTTCAGGAATTTCTACTCCTGCCAGCGATAGGACAGTAGGTCCAAAATCTACAAAGCTGACTAATTCGTCGGTCACGGCCCCCTTTTCCAAAAAGGGAGCTTTGATTATCAAAGGCACCTTCAGCCCCCGATCATACAACTCTCGCTTATAATAGGGCATACCATCCCCGTGATCGGAGTAGTAGAAAATGATCGTATTATCATACAAACCATCCTCTTTGAGCTGAGCGATTATCTCGCCCACCTGAGTATCCATCCGCATCACATTGGTGATAAATCTTGCCAACGTATTTCTAGACACCGAATCATCCGGATATACTGGCGGAACTTTTACCGAATCTGGATCAACCAGAAGGGGTTCATCAGCTCGAGCCCAAACCTGACTTTCGTGAGATATGGTCAAGTTGAAAATGGAGAAAAATGGCTGATCGGGATCTTTTCGATTTCTCCAATGTGCTTTATTGCTGCTTTCATCCCACATGGTCACAGGACTTTGGAACTGATAATCTTCCTTCACATTATTACTTGTGTAGTAGCCTGCCATTCTGAGATACTCTGGGTACGGCTTCATATCCGCCGGTAATACCACAGAGTATGATTGATGTCCGGGAGGGTAGGCATCGAGGGCATTTTGGGACATACCTAAGGTGCGCATATGCATTGCTCCAATAGACGTCTGATAGGCTCCAGTAATCAACGCCGCTCGGCTGGGCGCACAGACGCCAGCCGTAGAATAGGCATTAGTGAAGCGCAATCCATCCGCCGCCAAGGCATTCAAATGCGGTGTCTGTCCGCCAGTCCCACCGTAAACCTCGAGATGCTCAGGCGACATGTCTTCATTAACGATCCATACGATGTTAGGACGAGTTGGAAAAGGCTCTGACAAAGTCTCTTTTGCCTTTTGATGGCAAGAAAAAAGCAAGAGCAAACCAAATACTACGAGTAAATTTTTCATAAGGGGAAACCAGCGAATTTCAGATAAGTTAGCTTTTTCTTTAAAATTCGCTATCCTTTCCATCAAGAAAGTAAATTTTGTACTTTGAAAATTCAATTAATTTCCGCCCATGAAATACTACACTTCCTTCGCTATTTTGATCATTTGTTTGATTTCACAAGTTTCATTTGCTCAGCAAAAAGTCTGGCTGGATGCTGACACTGGAAATGAAATGGACGATCTCTATGCCATCGCTCATTTGGTAAAATCTGAAAAAATTGATTTGATTGGCATCAGTTCAGCGCATTTCAATAATGCGGATCTGAATGTTTTCGAAAAATGGAATGCCTACGACGCTGCCACACTAAAGCCCGTAGAAGAGAGTCAGCGACTGAACGAAGAGATACTTGAAGCCATGGGCCGCACTGATATTCCCCATCCGCTCGGAGCAGATCGTCAAATCGGCAGAGCTTGGGGACAGCAAGACCCGAGGGATTCACCGGCAGCGCAGGCCATCATCGCTGCCGCCCGTGAGATGAAGGGTGCCGAAAAACTGGATGTTTTGACGCTAGGAGCCATGACCAATATTGCGACCGCACTGATGCTGGCTCCAGATATCAAGGACAAAATCCGACTCTATTCTTTGGGGTCATGGTACACGCCCGAAACCAAAGCCTGGAATAAAAGTGAGTTTAATATTCGCTGTGATCTGAATGCCTTCGACTACCTCTTGAATCTGCAAGGATTAGACTTCACGATCATGACCACAACCACTTCCTTCGCGCTAAAGTTTGACCGGGACGAGACTTACGCAGCGCTGGATGAATCAGTAGCTATACAAAAAATACTTGCCGATCGCTGGCGGATTCACAATCCCCAAGACAAAACGCGGGTGATGTGGGATCTCGCCCTCGTTGAGGCCTATCTCTATCCTGAATGGGCGACAGTCTCAACAGTGATGACTCCTCCGGAAAATGCCCCACGATCAGTAAAAATCTTCAGTGAGATTGATGCCGCAGCTATGAAAAAGGAATTTTGGAGAATTATAAAAGAATAAACCTGACCCATCCCTAATACAAACAACCCATGAATACTAGAAGAAATTTCCTCAAAACAGCCGGCCTAGCCACAGCCGCTATAGGGCTGGGATTGCCACAATTGGCCGTCGCCTCAAAAAAAGTAGATCCCTTATTCAAAATCTCCTTAGCGGAATGGTCCTTGAACAGACAGCTTTTCTCAGGAAAAATGGATCATTTGGACTTTGCGAAGCTCACAAAAAAGGCTGGAATTGATGCTGTGGAATATGTCAATCAATTTTTCAAAGACAAGGCCACGGACATGGCTTATCTGAAGGAAATGAAAACCCGCGCAGACGGCGAAGGTATCAGATCTGTGCTGATCATGTGCGATGGCGAGGGAATGCTAGGCGCCGCTACGGCTGAAGAAAGAGCCAAAACAGTGGATAACCATAAAAAATGGGTAGAAGCAGCCAAGTTTCTCGGCTGTCATTCTATCCGTGTAAATGCGTACTCATCTGTGCCATGGAGTACTTCTGAAGAAGATTATAAGAAATCAAGTGATTTCGCCAGTGCAGGTTTACACGAACTCTGCGAATTTGCTGACGGCTTCAACATCAATGTCTTGATCGAGAATCATGGTGGTTTTTCAAGCAATGGAAAATGGCTTGCCGAGATGATTCAAAAAGCCGATCATCCAAGAGCAGGTAGCCTTCCTGATTTTGGAAATTTTCAGATTGCTAGAAAAGATGGTAATGCTATTTCTTATGATTCCTATCGCGGAATAGATGAATTGATGCCTAGGGCAAAAGGCGTAAGTCTAAAACCTGTGGTCTGGGATGACAACGGCAACGAGTCACCATTAGACTATACCAAAATGATGAATCTTGTGCTCGCCCATGATTTCCATGAATATGTGGGAATAGAGCATGGCGAAAAAGACAGAGAATGGGAAAGCATCATTGAAATAAGAGAGAAGCTGGAGGCTGTGAGAAATTCACTTGCCTGACAGTAGCTGAATCGCATCTGGCTCCGAAAAGCTGATCGGAGCCATACTTTATTCTGCACTTATGAAAACAGAATTTAAATGCGCAGTACCCGTATTACCCTCGCAAAACATCGCCAGGGATTTAGATTGGTATTGTCAAAACTTTGGATTTGTAAAAACCTTTGGCGACCACAGGTATGCTGGGATGCGCTTGGAGGAAATAGAGCTACACCTTCAATGGCATGCAGACCCACCTGATGATCCGCTTTTAGGAGGTTCGGTAGTGAGGATTTTTGTAAAAAACATTGAACCTTACTTTGAATCTTTGGTGATAAAAGGGGTAATAACATGTGATAAACTTCGCAAGAATACAGCATGGGGTACGCATGAATTCGGGCTTTATGACTTGAACAACAACTCTATAGTCATTGTAGAAGACATTGCTTCTTCAGCAGAAAAAACGTCATGAAAGAGCATCTTGGGTTTCAAAATCCCTTTTCCTTCCCCTATTTGCACCCATGAAACAACAACTTGGACAGATCGCAATTTTGGTGAGAGATTACGATGAGGCAATTACGTATTACACACAGATATTAGGTTTCGAGCTCATTGAGGACACGCATCTAAGTGATGTTAAGCGTTGGGTACGAGTCGCACCTCCAGGTTCTTCCTGCCAGTTGCTCCTTGCAAAAGCTGCCGACGAACTTCAACGAAATCAAATTGGCTTTCAGGCTGGAGGCAGGGTTTTCCTCTTTCTTTATACAGACAATTTCTACCGCGACTATCACAACTATACCGCGAAAGGTGTAGAATTCATCCGAGAGCCTTCTGAAGAAGCTTTTGGAACGGTGTCTGTCTTCAAAGATTTGTATGGAAATTTGTGGGATTTTATAGAAAGGAAATAAGGAATTGTTTGATGATCGATGTCAGATGAACTATGTAAGGCTAGGTGAAAGTTTACATTATCCTAAATTGCTTATTTGACTGTACTGACAAGAAAGGAGAAATACATAATCCATTTGAACTTTTTGATTTCAAATTCAGTAAATTGATTTGCTAATTGAAAACTGATGAAGGTACTCCTTGATATACAAGACGATAAGGCAAATAAGCTTGTGAAAGCTTTGGATGCCCTTCCTTACGTCAAAACTGAGCAACTTACTGGCGAAAAAGCACAACCATTGACTGAAATTAAGGAAGCTGATGAGGAACTTAAGCTAGTTTTGGAAGGAAAAAAGGTACCAAAAGATGCTGAGCAATTCTTAAATGAGCTTTGAGATTAAAACCATCTAAGTATTTGAAAAGCAATTCAAACGTCTGCTTAAAAAATACCCAAGCTAAAAACCTGAACTTTTTAATCTAATTCAACTATTAAAAGAAAGTCCTGAGCAAGGCACATCTCTAGGCAAAAATTGCTTTGAATCAGAATTCCTATAAAATCAAAAGGCAAAGGAAAATCGGGAGGTGTAAGAATAATTGCAAACGTGGTATTCATAGCAGAGACAGTTTACCTACTTTCCATTTATGACAAATCGGAAAAGTCAAGTCTCTCAAATAAGGAGTTAATAGAATTACTAAGAGATATCGAATAAAATGAATTCAGAAATAGAACAACAACCCAACAACCCACTTCACGGCGTAAAACTCGCAGACATGGTCGAACATCTGGTAAAATTCTATGGATGGGAGGAACTTGGTGAGCGGATCACTATTCGCTGCTTCACACATGATCCTTCGGTCAATTCAAGTTTGAAGTTTCTTCGTAAAACCCCTTGGGCAAGAGAACGAGTGGAAGGATTGTATTTGAAGTCCTTGCGGGATGCGAAAAAGAAGTGAGTTGATCTCTCGCAACGACGCGGCGGCGCGGCGAAAAAAGTTGCCTAAGGGAGCTAACTCTAATTGGTCCAAGTCCCAGCACTTATACCTACCATAATGAAGTCTTCATACATCTAGTAAGTGAAGCATATCAGAGAACCAGAAGGCTACATTTTATAGGGCACAAGTCTAAAGACTTGCGCGGGAAAGATGTTCGATGCATTCCAATTTTCCATAGTCACAAAAAAAGCCCGAAGGAATCTCCGGGCTTTTCGCTTTATGGTTTGTGGTTGTTATACGTAGTTATTTAACATCACTGGCATCACTAGCATCAGGATGTCTTCATTTTCGTCTTGCTCTGCCGGAAGGATCAAACCTGCACGGTTAGGCGCAGAGAACTTCAAGCTAACTTCCTTGCAAGAAAGGTTGTTCAGCATTTCTACCAAAAACTTAGCGTTGAATCCGATTTCGATATCTTCTCCATCATGCTCACAAGAAAGTCTCTCGTTTGCTTCGTTAGAGAAATCAAGATCTTCAGCAGAAATCATCAATTCACTACCTGTCAATTTCAATCTCACCTGATGCGTAGTTTTATTCGCATAGATGGCGATACGACGAAGGGAACTCAACAATTCTGAACGGTCAATTGTCATCACGTTCGGGTTTTCCGCAGGAATTACATTTTCATAATCAGGAAAACGCTCATCGATCAGACGACAGATCATCTTGATGTTATTGAAGTTGAAATATGCATTAGACTGATTGAATTCCACCGTCACGGGAAGATTTTCTGAAGGCAAAGTTGACTTCAAAAGGTTCAATGCCTTACGAGGAATGATCAACGTAGCAGCATCCTGTGAAGCGATATCCACTCTTCTGTACCTTACCAGTCTATGTCCGTCAGTTGCTACGAAAGTAGTGTTGGTAGGGCTTAGATTGATGTAAACACCTGTCATTGCCGGACGGAGCTCGTCAGAACTTGTAGCGAATATGGTATTGGAAACAGCCGAAGAAAGAACCTCAGTGGACATATCCACGGAAGTAGCATTGCTTACAGTAGGGATCTTTGGGAAGTCTGTTGCATTCTCCCCAGCCAATCTATATCGGCCATTGTCAGAGCTGATCTCTACCGCATACGTATCATGATCTATACTGAAAGTCACCGGCTGCTCAGGTAGATTTTTCAGCGTCTCTATCAGAATCTTTGCAGGCACAGCGATATTCCCATCTTCTTTGGCCTCCACGCTGATTTCGGTGATCATGGAGGTCTGCAAGTCAGAAGCAGTAATCGTAAGTTGACTCTCTTTGATCTCAAAAAGAAAATTCTCCAAAATAGGCACTACGGGGTTGGTTGTCACCACACCGTTGATCGCCGAAAGCTGCTTTAGTAAGGCAGAAGAGGAAACAATAAATTTCATATGTTTATAATTTGTCTATTGAAGGCCATATGTACGCCCGGCTTACGTCAGTCGGACGGGAGATCTCGAAGGGATTACAATCTTCTCAAAGTGAAAAGATCAATAACGCTCGATTTCGTATTCTAAGGCTTAATTTACTTTTACTTTTGAATGGTGGTAAATTTATAAATAAATTCTAATTCGAACCCCCGGATATTTGATTCTGTGGAAAATTAATGGATTAGCAGCTACTTTTTAGACTAGTTTGATTTTCGACTGTAGGTATTCTTGCGAATCCACCAGACTATACCACCTAGCATCAAAAGCACAAGGACAGGAAGGAGCACATTCAAGGTTTGCCAAAAGGTCTTTTCCTGCGAAACCTTGACCTTATTCAACGGGCGAATCTGGAAGGTACGTGTTCTTGAAGCAATTATCCCATCAGGGTCGGCTAGGTACTGTGCTAGGTTTTTTAGAAAAATCTTATTGGCAAAGGTAGTTTGGGAAAACTGATCTTCACCCAAAGCCAAAGGAGCCCCATCTTCCAGGTTAGTTTGTGCCTGAAAAACCTCCCCATCTCCGATCACCACTACTTTTCCATTTCCACTCTCTTTAAAATCACCTTTCGCAAAACCATCTGGAAGAAAACGGTTTTTGTACAACGAAGTAAATTCACCTTCGAGCAAGAAGGCAAGCGGTAGATTTTTTAAATCAAACTGTTCCACATTCGGCTGCTGATCCATATCCGAAAAAGCTACCCGTGCTGGCCCTGGCAAAATCTGAGAGAAATCGGAGCTAAAAATCAACGGGGTCTTCGTCACGCCGTCAGCTTTCACCGTATCCAAGCTACTCACAAAACGAAACTGTACCACATCCAAACCCTTGGTAATCGGATGATCCTGAACACGTCCCGCTAGGATATAAAAAGGCCAAGGCAAAGGAATCATCTGTTGCTGATCTCCGAAATTCCCTCCCATCACCGGAATGTATCCAAAGTTCAAATCTTGAATCAAATCTTTATTTACTCGGATTCCATAGCGAAAAAGGAGCTGATCCAAGCCCAAATCAACTGGCATAGCCACCGTACCTTCACCGCCTGCATTTTCAATAGCTACAGCCACACCATCGAGGAGTACCACTAGGTTGCCACCATTCATAACGTATTGATCGAGCAGGTAAACTTCCCGCTCAGTGTAACTTTCCTTTGGTCCTTGGATGAAAATCATCTTAAAACCAGCCAGATCCTCGGGAGTTTTGGCTTGCTCCAGCGGCACCTTAAACAATTCAAAATCGCCATCCAGGGCTTCCACCATACCAAAACCTTCATCAGAGCTCATTTCTCCATGTCCCATAATCATGGCAATAGACGAGGATTCTGGAGAAATGAGCTTCCGAATGGCATTGCTCAGCTCAAACTCCAAATTCTCTATGGATTGATTGAGTGTTTGATCAGGAGACATTCCCCGCTCGCCTTTGAGAATCAAAGCTCCAGTTTCGAATTCTTCGTTGCTCACTAGAATTCCCGGAAAAATCAGCTGCTCTTGTTGACCAGCATCTCTCATCACAGCAAGATTGACTGGGTTTATACCATAGTCAGCTAGAGAAAGTATAAATTCAACCCGCTCATCTTCAGGCAAAGTCAAAGGATCAAAATAAGAATACGTGATCTTTTCTGGACTGTAGGCATTGAATGTTCGGATGGTCTCTGCGATGGAAGTCTGCAGACGGCGCATGCCTCCCGGGAGATTTTCTCCTACCAAGAGTATCTCCACATGAAGGGGTTCGGATATTTCTTCCAAAACCTTCGCTGAAGCCGGGTGCAGAGAATAGCGCTTTTCCTCTGTCAAGTCAATTCTGAAATTAAGGAATTGGGCCAATAAGGCAAAAGCTAAAACTCCGCCCAAAAGGAATATCCAAGGCTTGGCGATATCTCCTGTTGATCTTTTCATTTGTTGCTTAATAAAAATGAGAAGAACCTTAGACTTTGTTGAACACTAACTATGAGGCCGCTTCGGTCACCCGACTTCGGTCTTCCGTCCTCGAAATAAAGGACAGTATGGTCAATTACATAATGGCTAATACTTATCTTCATTTGCTCCTCAAAATCAAAACTGCCCCACCTAAAAACACCCAAATCATCCCGAACATAAAGAATAGATCAGAGGAGTCAATCACTCCCCTACTCAGGTTGATGTAGTGAACGCTCAAGCTCAGGTCAGATGCCCAGTAGGATAAATTGCCAAGCTGCATATCAGCCAAAGCTGAAAATCCGAAGTATAAAACAAAACATAAAAACACGCCTAGTACAAAGGCCACTACTTGCTGTGATGTTAAGGCACTAGCGAATAATCCCACCGCAGCGAATACCGCACCGATCATAATCATCCCAATCCAAGACCCGAAAAAACCTGCCTGATCCAAATTTCCAACTGGATCTCCAAGCTGTACTATGCTATAGAAATACAATAACGTGGGTAAAAGTGCTACCAGCACCAAGCATAGCAACGCAAAGTATTTGGCCAGAATTATCTGAACCAATGACAGGGGCGAAGTTCGTAGAAGTTCCCAGGTTCCAGTTTTGCGTTCGTCTGCGATTGCTCGCATGGAGAGAGCCGGGACTAGAAACGTGAATACGTAAGGCGTGTAAGTAAATAGTGCTTCGAGGTCGGCAAAGCCATATTCAAGTACGCTGCTTTCAGGAAAAACCCAGACGATCAGACCAATCGCCACCAGAAACAAGGCTAAAACCAGGTACCCTAATAGGCTCCCGAAAAAGGCATTGATTTCTTTCAGAAAAAGACTTTGCATACTCAGGCGTTGGTGATTTCGCGGAATATCAATTCCAGATTCTTTTTACTTTGATTGAGACTGATCAGATTAAGAGAGCGCTCCTGAATGACCTGCAGGATGGCTTTTCGGGCGGAAGCCGGGTCTATGGTAGAAACAAGAACTTCCATTTTACCTTTTGTCCCAAAGCTTATATTCCCCACCTGCTCAAACCACTCAAGATTCAACTCTTCTTCCGTTTCCAGAATTAAGATAGTCTCTTCAGAATTGGACTTCAGATTGGAAAGGGAATCAGCAGCTAAAATTTTTCCTTTATTGATGATGACTACATCCTGACAAATCGCTTCCACTTCCTGCATGATATGCGTCGAAAGAATAAGCGTTTTGTCTTTCGCTACTTCCTGAATTAGATTTCTTATTTCTACCAATTGATTGGGATCCAGCCCTGTGGTAGGCTCATCCAGAATCACTACTTGCGGATCATGAATAAGCGCTCTGGCCAGTCCTATTCGCTGTCGGTAACCTTTGGAAAGCTGCCCGATTTTCTTGTGCTGCTCTGGCTCCAGGCCAGTGCGGTGAAGCATCTCTTTGGTTCTAGATTTCAAAAGATGGCCCGAAAGCCCATAAAGCCCACCCGAGAATTCGAGGAATTCACGCACATACATATCCAAATACAAGGGATTATGCTCCGGTAAATAACCAATCAAGCGACTCACTTCCTTGGGCGCATGAATTGCGTCCTTCCTCATCACTTTCACCTCTCCTGAATCCGCCGACAGAAATCCCGTTATGATTTTCATAGTGGTGGATTTCCCTGCACCATTTGGTCCCAAAAAACCTAGAATTCTTCCTGGTTTTGCAGAAAAAGTCACTTGGTCAAGTGCTTTCTGGGTTCCGTACAGTTTGCTGAGATTAGTTACTTCTAGTGACATGTAGGTTTTTTAGTCTTCCAAAAGTAAGGAAAAAATGGGGTTTCCCGTGGCTGGAGTCTATTTGTAGCTTGGTCAAAATCAGCTGAACTCAAAACTTCCATGCCCTTATTTTTAAAAAGCTTGTATTTGAAAAACGCCTTATCGTGTATTTCAAATACAAGCTTTCATAACATGCTCATTTGCAGAAAACTACTTGAAAAACTGGATTAATTCCAAGCATTCATCGAACGTTTACCCCGCCAGTTTCTCCAACAACAGATCTACCTCTGTAATTCCTACGTATTCAGCGACCAATTGCTTCTTTGCATCGTAAACGAAAATAGATGGAACACTTCGGATCTTATAGAAGCTAGCCACTTCCATTCTGGAATCAAGCAAAAAATGCACATTGCTTTCGCCTTTTATTCCAAGTCCATCTACAAAACCGATCATCTCCTCCAGCGGCTCAACCGTCGTGAAAATCAGGTTGTAGTCTTTGAATTCCTTGATTCTCTTAGAAAGTGCCGCGAGCTCATCCTGGCAAAGGTGACAGGTGGAATTGAAGTAAACGAATAGCGTAGGCTTCGTCCCGGCTAATTGATGAATAGAATTTGCCTTGCCATTGATGTCGTTCAGCGTATAGTCAGGAAGTGTACTCGGCACTGTTATCACAGCTGCTTCAGCTTCTGTGCCTATTTTTGACAGATAGCCTAAGTAAGCAGCACCGCCTACTAATACGACAAGAAGGATAATTAAATTCGTCTTTTTCATAGCCTTAATCTTATGGGGATTTGAGTGCAAATTAAACACTTAACTCAGTCTAAACAATCCAAAAGCTTGTGAAAAGCCCGAGACTGTTTTATGAAGGAATTGAAAGTATCAGGGAGAAGCTCCCCTGAGAAATCCTCAAGATGCTCGTGGGAGCCTAGAAGTAAAGGTGTCAGTTTATTTTTTCCCTTTCGGTCTCAGCGGGCGGCATTCCACATCTGCCACGAAGAAGTTCGGATGAGTCTCTAGGGTTTGCAGCATGGTAGTCGCGACATCGATAGGACGCATCATATTCTCATTTGCACTTACACCTTCTATATCATCGAAGAAATTGGTTTGGATCGAACCCGGATAGATGGTAGAAACTTTGATCCCAAAGTCCCTCAACTCCATGTATAGGGAATGGGAAATCCCACGAACTGCATGCTTTGTTCCTACATAGCCGGCAAATTTATTCACCCCATTCAGTCCTGCGATAGAAGCTACATTCAGGATATGCCCTTCGTCAGCTGCTTTCATTCCAGGAATCAACCGCTTAGTCGTATAGAAAATCCCGTGTACATTGGTATCAAACATTGCTTTCCAATCTTCTGAAGAAAAAGTCTCTGTATCTCCAGCCACTCCAAATCCTGCATTATTGACCAAGATGCGGATGTCAGTTCCTAGTTTTTTGGTAGTTTCTTGAAATGCATTTTCCACTGATTCTTCTTTGGCCACATCACAGGTGAAAAAATGGAAATTCTCATGAGTTAGCTCTGGTGCGTTTCTGCCCCAGCCTGCCACGACCGTTCCTTTTTCCAAAAGAAGTTTTACTAATTCTAGGCCTATACCCTTGCTGACGCCTGTGACTACAGCGATTTGATTATCTAATTGCATAAATCCTTAATTTTTGGAGTGTACCATACAAAAGCCATTCAGGCTGAAATAGTTCTTTCTCCACCGACTTTTCAACTTCAGTCTATCAAATAGCTTGAGCATTAGCACATTTCTTTAAATTTGAAAATCAGCAACCCAATTCACTACCTATGAAAAATCGTTTACTCCCACTTATCCTAGCCCCCATGATCCTTGGATCAGGGACACTTTTGGCACAATCCTCACTGCGAACAGCTATTGATACCAAGGCGAATGCCATCGAGGATCAAGTAATCGAATGGCGTCGTGATTTTCATAAATACCCGGAACTCGGCAATCAAGAAACCCGCACAGCTAAGATAGTGGCAGATCACCTTCGCTCGCTTGGGATAGAAGTGACCGAAAATGTAGCCGTGACAGGTGTGGTAGGCGTTTTGAGAGGCGGTAAACCTGGACCGACCGTAGCCTTGCGCGCTGATATGGATGGGCTTCCAGTGACTGAACGCAATGATTTACCTTTCAAATCTGTAAACACTGCCATCTATAATGGCCAGGAAACAGGTGTGATGCATGCTTGCGGACATGATTCACATGTGGCGATCCTGATGGGCGTAGCGGAAGTGCTTGCCAGCATGAAGGCTGACTTGGAAGGATCGGTGAAGTTTATTTTTCAACCTGCCGAAGAAGGAGTTTTTGATGCAGACATGGCAGGTGCAGAACTGATGGTGAAAGAAGGCGTGATGGATGATGTGGATGCAGTTTTCGGCTTGCATATCAACTCGCAGACAGAAGTTGGGAAAATAGGATATAGATCTGGACCAATCATGGCAGCTGTGGATAATCTGGAAATCACAGTCAAAGGTGTGCAAGCACATGGCGCCTATCCTTGGTCAAGTGTGGATCCGATTGTGACAAGTTCGCAGATCATCATGGGATTGCAGACTATTCTATCCAGAAGTGTAAATGTCACCCAGAATCCGGCGGTAGTAACTATTGGTGCTATTCATGGAGGAATACGCCATAACATTATTCCTGAGGAAGTGAAGTTGATTGGTACCGTAAGAACCTTTGGAGATGAGCAGCAAAAGCTGGTACATAAGCGCATCAATGAGATTGTAATAAATATTGCTGAAAGCGCAGGCGCTACCGTTGACCTGAAGCTTGAGAAACTTTATCCATCCACCGTAAACGATGCTGATTTGACAAAGAAAATGCTTCCATCATTGGAAGCGGCTGCAGGAGCGGAAAATTTAATCTATCTCAACCCAGTAACCGGAGCAGAAGATTTTAGCTTTTTCCAGAGGGAAAAGCCGGGTGCGTTTATCTTTCTGGGAGGCATGAAAAAAGGTGGTGATCCATTGACTACACCTTCGCATCATACGCCTGGATTCTATCTTGATGAGAGCGGATTTACACTTGGCGTGCGAGTGATGAGTTATTTTGTGGTGGATTATATGGGGATGAAAAAGTAAGACTAGCTGAACAAAACGTAATGAAATCAGCACTCGCCATCCTTTTAATCGTAATCTTTTCTAATCTTGCTTTAATCCATTTTTACTGGGCAAGCGGAGGAGTTTGGGGATTTGAAAGTACCTTACCTACGGATGAGAATGGAGTTCGCATACTTGACCCCCAAACTTATGATAGTATAATCGTGGGAGTTGCATTAGCTCTGTTTGGCTCATTTTATTGGGTCACATTTATCTCAAAAAATGACAGACTTCCACTTTGGCTCAGGAATTTTGGACTTTGGAGTATTCCAATAATTTTCACCTTGAGAGCTGTAGGAGATTTTAATTATGTTGGTTTCTTTAAGCAGATTAAATCAACCGAATTCGCTTATATAGATAGTATCTTTTTTTCACCACTGTGCTTGACAATAGCCATAATTGGCTTTGTTCTACTAAGGAAAAAATAGCAAAACATTAGCTTACCCCAGTTCGGAATGGACTGGGGTTATATTTTTCTATCAAAACCAAGGAAGAATCTTAAAATCACCCTCGTTGTACTTTTCGAAAATGAGGTTTTCATTCGCCAGCTTTTTGTATGCAGCTATCTTCTGTTCGAAATCATTGGAAATAAATGCTCCAACCAGCTGATGTAACCCATGAGCGCCAGCAGTTTTCTGTAAGGCATGGCCGTCTTTGAGAAGCAGCAGGGTGGAATTAGAATAAAACTCTGCGAGTATGTCATAAGACTTAGGGTAAATCAACTGATCAAAAGCCCCTCCTATCAGGATCATCTTACCCTGAAAGCTGAGCAGGTCATCATAATTGGTTCCGAATACTGGAAAGTTGGTATCTAGATACCTCTCCCAAATTGGCCCGCTCCACTTTTTCAATAATTCAAAGTTTGGGTTTGGTTTCTGAGAATTACTCTCTAAACCTGAGAGGGCAATAGAATGCTCGAATAAGCGGACTTGCAAGGCAAAATCATTTTCAACATTAGTTGCTTGAGAAAATCCTCTCAACACATCCTGGTAGCTCAAAAAACCAATCAGGTTGCTGAATGAAGCGCTTTTTATATTCGCCATTTCTCTTTCAAAATTCGAGTAGTAGCTGAAGTCAAAAAGATGCTCTGGATTTAAATTAAAAGAAGGAAAAGACAAGCCAACATCCGGAAAACCCAAGTTCTTTTGAATATCAAAAACTAATGGGTTGACACTAATCATCCTGCTAACCATATCAGGATAAAGTGACAAATAATGCTGCAAAACCATAGCTGACGAAGAATAACCCAACAAAATCACCTGCTTACCTCCAAGCAACTCCTTTCTGATCACTTCTATATCCCGCGCTACTTGATCTTGATTGTAGAGTTTATAAGCCAATTGACAATCTGGATTTCCAGAAAGCATCACTCCTGTCTTTAACTCTGCATTGTCCTTTCTTCCTTTGATTAAAACAAAATTGCTGGACACAGGAAAATCCAGCAATTCATCAAAAGGCAAAAAAAGTGCATCGAAAGCATCCTCCAGAAGAAATACGGTTTCCCTTTCTAAATCAAATTCATTTAAAAATTCAACTTGAATTTCGATTTTCCTTGAATTAGGAATCTGATGATCATAGGGGACTTGGAAAGACTGAGCATTCAACTTAGAAATAAAAAAGACAAAAATCAGGGCTAGTCTCATGCCCTAAATTTTGTCTTTTCAACTGAATCACCAACTAGTTAATGATTGATTTTACGGAAAATTAACTAAAAACTACTTTCCCTTATTCTTCTGATGCTTGGTCTTCAGCTGATTTCTGTTGGTCTTGGCTTTTGAGTTCTTATTGCCACGCTTTTTCTCTTTCTCCTTTGCCTCTAAGTGCGGATTTGCCTTTTTAAAGTCCTTCTTTTCATGAAAAGCGCCCTTATAATCAGGATTATCTCTTTGCAGCAGGCGATCCAATTCACGCGCATAAGCCTGTTTCTCCTCAAAAGGCGTGACTGTCACATCGACTTCATCTGGAATTGGGACTTCCTCCACTTTCATTCGTATGATTTGCTCTATCTTATCGAAGTGGTATTCCTCAGCAGGATTCACAAAGCTGATAGCCTTACCTTCATTCTCTGCACGACCAGTTCTACCGATTCTATGCACATAATCTTCATAGATCAGCGGAACATCAAAGTTCACTACATGTGAAACCATCGTGACATCCAGTCCACGGGAAGCAACATCCGTCGCTACCAAGATCCGTACCTCTCCACCTTTGAAATCTTCTATAGAATTGATTCTCGTATTCTGGCCTTTATTGGCATGGATCACACGAACTTCACCATAACTACGATGACTTAGGAATGCAAAAACCTCTTCTGCATTTCTTCTTGATCTGGTAAAAATGATAGCCCTATTGATTTCTTCATTTTTAAAAAGGTGAGCAAGAAGACTAAGTTTGGTCTTAATATTTGGAACTAAGTATTTGACTTGACCAATTGTCTCAGCTGTAGTAGCCTGAGGGGTAACTTCTACTCGTTCTGGAAATTCTAAAAACTCAGCTGCAAAGCGGTCAATTCTTTCTCCGAAAGTTGCGGAGAAAAGTAGGTTCTGTCGCTTTCTTGGGATGATTTCCAAAATCGATCGAATCTGAGGCATAAAGCCCATATCCATCATTTTGTCAGCTTCATCGAGCACCATGGTTTTGATTTCCTTAGTCAGGATTTTTCCTTTTCTATAGATATCCAAGAATCTTCCAGGAGTAGAGACGATGATATCAACACCCTTTTCAAGTATTTCTATCTGTGTCTTTGGCCCCAAACCTCCATAAAGCGCAACCATTCTCAGGTCAGTATTCGCAGACATTTGAACCACCACTTCTTCGATCTGCATAACCAATTCCCGGGTGGGAGCCAAAATCACCGCACGAGCATGATCGCCTTGGGCATATTTCACCTTCATGAGCACCGGCAAAACAAAAGCCGCTGTCTTCCCAGTACCCGTCTGAGCAATGCCCAGCACATCATGGCCAGCTAGAGCAAGCGGTATGGCTTTCTCCTGAATAGGGGTAGGATGAACATATCCAGCGTCCGCCACGGCATTTAATAGCTGTCGATTTAGCTTAAATGCTTCAAAAGTTGAGGCCTCATTGCTCATGATTCGTTAATTTTGGTTGAATAAAGAAAATCCTAAAAGGAATAAAGATGAAAAGTATTCTGATCACCGGTGCAAATATAGTCAATGAAGGCCGGATAAGTCCGGGCGATGTATTAGTCGAGCATGGAAGAATCTCAAAACTGGGGGAAGACCTCAGCGGAGAAACAGCTGATATTCATATTGACGGCACGGGAAAACATCTTTTCCCAGGGCTAATAGACGATCAGGTACACTTCCGAGAGCCAGGGCTGACGCATAAAGCTGAAATCTATACCGAAGCAAAAGCCGGAGTGGCTGGCGGCACCACTTCCTATATGGAAATGCCAAATACGATCCCTCAAGCAACTACTGTAGAATTGCTAGAACAGAAATACAGTAGGGCTTCAGAGGTGTCGTTAGCCAACTATTCATTTTTCATGGGAGCTACCAATAATAATCTGGATGAGATACTAAGTGTAGATTTCAGGGAGGTCTGCGGATTGAAAATTTTCCAAGGCTCTTCTACTGGAAATATGGTGGTGGATAATATTGAGTCGCTGGAAGGAATTTTCAAGGAATGCAAAGCAATTATCGCGATTCACTCAGAAAATGACGACATCATAAAAGCTAACTTTGATGAGTATAAAGCGATTTACGGCGATGACATCCCCGTGAAATTTCACCCAAAAATCAGATCTGAGGAAGCTTGCTATGATGCATCCAGCCGAGCTGTGGCCATGGCAAAAAAACATGGTACTAGACTTCACATTCTTCATATCAGTACAGCGAAGGAATTGGAGCTTTTCACCAACGAAATTCCTCTCGAAGAGAAAAAAATCACTTCTGAAGCCTGTATCCATCACATGTGGTTCGCTGAGGAAGATTATGAAACCAAAGGAACCCTGATCAAATGGAATCCAGCTGTCAAAACAGCCACCGACCGTGATGCAATTTTCGCTGCCATGCTGGACGGCAGGATCGATGTAGTTGCCACTGATCATGCTCCACACACCCTGGAAGAAAAAGCACAGAATTACACTAAAGCTCCATCCGGCGGACCACTCAATCAGCACAGCTTAGTAGCCATGCTTGATTTCTATCATCAGGGCAAAATCAGCTTGGAGAAGATTGCACTAAAGACTTCGCACAACGTGGCAACTTTATTCCGTATGGAGAAAAGAGGCTTCATCAGAGAGGGATATTATGCAGATTTGGTGCTAGTGGACTTAAATGATCCATGGAAGGTTACAAAAGAAAATATTTTATCTAAATGTGGCTGGTCTCCTTTCGAAGGACATACTTTCCAGTCAAAAGTCACACATACAGTCGTTTCTGGACATTTGGCGTACGAAAACGGGACATTCCATGAGGAGAAAAAAGGTGATCGTTTGAAATTTTCAGGAAATTTTTAAACTGGCTCTTGCAAAGAGTAGAGTGAATTATTACTTTTGCAGACCATTTGGAAGAAACCAGTCCAGGTGATTAAATGGTGATTGTAGCTCAGCTGGTTAGAGCGCTGGTTTGTGGATCCAGAGGTCGCCGGTTCGAACCCGGTCTTTCACCCTAAAGCCCCTCCTTGTGAGGGGCTTTGTTATTTATAGAGCCTCTATTGGCATAGCATTTGATAAAAACGCTTTCAGAACTAAACCAACTTCAGATGTTTACTTTGTTCAAAACTTCGCCAAAATTCCCACAGGTAAAGCCTATCAACCTTCAGATGGCAAGATGTTACCTGATTAAGTTTGAAGAATCGCTAAGAAATTTCGAAGAAATTCAAAAGGAAGCGATACATTCTTAATTAGTTAATCAAAAACAAAAGGTTATGAAATCATAACCTTTATTTTTTAGTGTTTCGTTTTTCTTGTCCGTGCAAAATTCTATTTTTAGCAACATAGAAATTTTGGACATGAGTTATATACACTTCGATAAAGCCCAGCTTATCAACTTAAACTATTCCCTGGACCGGGAGATCATCCGAACTAACCGTTCGGGGACCTATACCAGCACCACTATCATTGGTTGCAATACTCGGAAATACCATGGACTTCTCGTAGTTCCCCAACCCCAAATTAACACCGAAAACCACGTCCTGTTATCGACTGTACACGAAACTGTCATTCAGCATGGGGCAAGTTTCAACTTAGGTATCAGTAAATATCCTGGCAACTATTCGCCTCGAGGACACAAATACTTGAAGGATTTTGACTCAGAACCTATTCCAAAATTAACCTATCGTGTAGGTGGGGTCCTTTTGCAGAAGGAAATGATTCTGGACACGAACAGAGACCGGGTGATGCTTCGCTACACGCTACTGGAAGCCCATTCTCCCACCACACTTCGGATTTCCCCATTTCTAGCATTCAGAGGATATCATTCGCTTAGCAAAGAAAATGGAGACATAAATAAAGATTTCAAAAAAGTGCCAAATGGTGCATCATTTCAGCTCTATGATGTGTATGATCCACTTTATTTGCAGATTTCCAAAAAAGCTGAATTTGTATATAAACCAGATTGGTTTAGAAATGTGGAGTATATCCTAGAGCGAGAAAGAGGGTACGACTACCAAGAAGATCTTTTCGTGCCTGGATATTTTGAATTTTCAATTGAAAAGGGGGAATCTGTGATTTTCTCAGCAGGATTGACAGAAGCAGATCCAAAGACCAGACAGTCAGCTTTTCAAAAAGAAATAGAGCGTAGAATCCCTAGAAATAATTTTGAAAACTGCCTCAAAAACTCAGCTGGACAATTCATCAGGCTTCGGGATGGAGACACCAGAGTCATCGCCGGATACCCATGGTTTGGCTGGTGGGGAAGAGATACTTTCGTATCCTTACCAGGCCTGACTTTGCCCACAGGAGATTACAAAACTTTTCTAGCGGTCATGGATACCATGTCCAAAGATCTGCAAGGCCCATTATTCCCCAATGTCGGAAGCGGTGTGAATTTCAATATGAATTCAATTGATGCACCGCTCTGGTATTTCTGGGCCATGCAGCAATACATCCTTTATACTCAGGATTCCAAAACCATCAAAAAACGATATCTAGACAAAATGAAAGGGATCATTGATGGTTTTAAAAACGGGACTGACTTCAATATCCATGTCCAAGAAAACGGATTGGTGTATGGTGGAGAAGAAGGCAAAGCCCTTACATGGATGGACGCTGTGACACCTGATGGTCCTGTCACGCCAAGAATCGGCTGTCCAGTGGAGATTCAGGCACTTTGGTACAATGCCTTGTGCTTCTATCATGAGCTGACCGGAGATGAAGAGATCGCAGCGATGGCAGCTAAAACCAAAGAGACATTTGCAGCAGAGTTCTGGTCAGAGGAGCATGGCTATTTGGCTGACTATATTAATGGTGAAGAAAAAAACTGGGATATCAGATGTAACATGGTATTTGCTACCTCTTTGCCATACACTATGCTAGACGAAGTACAAAATGATTCTATTTTAGAAACGGTCAAATCCAAACTACTTACAACGAGAGGTTTGAGATCACTTTCCCCTGATGATCCAGCATACAAAGGATACTACTTTGGAGACCAGATCAGTAGAGATGAGGCATACCACAACGGAACGGTTTGGGTGTGGCCATTGGGTCATTTTGTTGAGGGGTATTTGAAAATTCATGGTAAATCAGGGCTGAGTTTGGTCAACAAGTTGATTAAGGGCTTCGATGAAGTGATGACTCAATATGGCATAGGTACGGTAGCTGAGATATATGACGGAGATCCTCCCCACAGATCAAAAGGAGCAGTGTCTCAAGCTTGGAGCGTAGCTGAATTGCTCAGAATGATGGATTTGGTCAAAAAAAATAATTAAGAAACCATGAAGGTACTAATGTTTGGGTGGGAATTTCCACCTCATATTTCCGGAGGATTGGGCACCGCCTGTTATGGGTTGGTGAAAGGAATGGTCCATCACAATCAGGAAATTATCTTTGTAGTACCGAAACTTTGGGGAGACGAGGAGCCGATGGCGGATTTTGTAAACGCCAGTGATGTGACGATTGATTATAAAGAAAGGAAATTCAAATCGATTTGGAAAAACCTCACCTACCTCGAGGTAAGTAGCTTTTTAGTTCCTTATCTAGGCCCTGAAGAATATCAGAAATTCACTGATTACGCCATCCACGATCGAACAGATGTAGATGAGAGTATTTTCTCCAGTAAATATGAGTTCAGCGGAAAATACGGTAAAAACCTCATGGAGGAAGTATCCCGCTATGCCCTTACAGGCGCCCAAATAGCTAGAGACCGAGATGATTTTGAGATCATCCATGCCCACGATTGGCTTTCGTTCCCAGCCGGGATCGCTGCCAAAGAGATTAGTGGAAAACCGTTAGTAGCCCATGTCCACGCCACTGAATACGATAGGTCTGGTGAATCTGTAAATAAGCCTGTCTATGACATAGAACGAGCGGGAATGCATGCGGCAGATCACGTGTGTGCTGTAAGCCAGCTTACTAAGAATACGATCATCAAGAAGTATGGAGTCCCGGCACACAAAGTCAGCGTGTTGCATAACGCTGTACTCGATGCTTCCATCATTAAATCTTCTTACAATAAAATGGTGCCTGAAAAAATAGTCACCTTCCTAGGAAGAATTACCTTCCAAAAAGGCCCAGAGTACTTTGTAGAAGCTGCAAAGAAGGTACTGGACAGGGATCCAAATGTGCGATTCGTGATGGCGGGCAATGGAGACCTACTGAACCGGATGATCGATCGAGTAGCTGAACTCAGAATGGCTGACAAATTCCACTTTACTGGCTTTCTCAAAGGGGATGACGTAGATCACATGTACGCCATTTCAGACGTATATGTCATGCCATCCGTATCGGAGCCTTTCGGCATTTCTCCTTTGGAAGCAGTGAGACACAATACGCCCGTAATTATCTCCAAGCAATCTGGAGTAGCAGAAGTACTTGACAATGCTATCAAAGTAGATTTTTGGGATATAGACGCTATGGCAGACGCCACTTTTGCTTTGCTCCATTATGAGGGGATTTCCAAAATGTTTAGGGAACTGGGTACGGAAGAATTAAAGAAATTAAAATGGGAGCATGTGGCTGCCAAACTTGTCACAGTCTATGAAAACGTTTTAGCAAAGAAACTATGAGAACCATCTGTTTTTATTTCCAAGTACATCAGCCATTCCGTTTGAAGCCATATAGATTTTTCGACATTGGCGAGGATCACCACTATTGGGATGATTTTTCTAACAAAAGCATCATCCGCAAAGTGGCTCATAAGTGCTACCTACCTATGAATGCGCTTTTGCTAGAACTTATTCACAAGTACAATGGGGCTTTTAAGGTGAGTTTTTCCATGTCAGGAGTATTTCTCGATCAGATGCAAGCCTATGCTCCCGATGTGTTAGAAAGCTTCCAGAAATTAGTGGCAACGGGTCACGTGGAACTGCTGGATGAAACTTATGGACATTCTTTAGTTTCTCTGAAAAGCAAAGAGGCATTTAAGGCTACAGTATCTAGGCATACCAAAAAAATACAAGAGCTATTCAATGGTTATACGCCTAAAGTGTTTCGAAACACTGAGTTAATCTATTCCGATGAGATTGGAGCTGTGATCGCTGAAATGGGCTACGAAGCCACCCTGACCGAAGGTGCAAAGCACATCTTGGGATGGAAAAGCCCTAATTACATGTACACCAATAGCATAGACCCTAACCTCAAAGTGCTTTTGAAAAACTTCCAGCTAAGTGATGATATTGCTTTCAGGTTTGGAAATAAAACATGGGCAGATTACCCGCTGACGACAGATAAATTTGTCAATTGGATTTCTGCTGTTCCAAAGGAGGAGGAAGTGATCAATCTATTTATGGATTATGAGACTTTCGGCGAGCATCAATGGGCAGAAACTGGGATTTTCGATTTTATGAGACACCTTCCTGAAGCCGTACTATCCCAGACTAATTTTCGGTTTTCTACCCCATCCGAAGTAGTCGCCAATGCAAAAGCTGTTGGAAAAATCCACGTCCCCATCCCAATCTCTTGGGCGGATGAAGAACGAGATTTGACAGCTTGGCTTGGCAATGACCTTCAAGATGAAGCTTTCGATAAGCTGTATGCGCTAGAATCATTGGTCAAAAACTGTGATGACCCTGATGTAAAACGAGACTGGATCTATCTCCAGACATCAGATCACTTCTATTATATGTGTACAAAATTCTTTTCTGATGGAGATATTCACTCTTACTTCAGCCCCTACGATTCTCCGTACGATGCCTTCATCAATTACATGAATGTGTTGAGTGATTTTAAGCTTAGACTGAAGGATATGGCTACAAGTAAAAAAACTGTTTAGTCCACCTTTTTAAAGAGAAATGCCTTGCTAAATCTATCCTTAGCAAGGCATTTTTTATTTCAAATCACTACCAAAACATAAGTATAGGGCGTTTGACGTATTCTAAAAATCCGCTGTAACAGAGACCTTTAGGCATATAAATTTATAACTCAACATGCTATGAAATCTACACTACTATTGATCGGATTTTTCCTACTAGGTATCTTCCAACCTGCGGACCCTTACATCTCTTCCAAAGATTATGATGTGGGAGCTTTCCATAGAAATAAGCAATCTTCCAAATCACCAAAGCGAGTCTATATTCAAAAATTCCGCGCGTTATTCGAAGTGTATGAAGAAGCCTCTGCGAGCACTGCGTCATCCAAAAATGAACGAGCTAATAGAAGCACTACCATCTCCGGAACTAAAACCAGCATGGGGGTTCAGCTTAGCGGGGTGGATGTTCCTGATTTTCAAAAAATAGTCGATGAAGCATACGCAGATTTTGTAGCTCAACTCGAAGCAGATGGCTTTGAAATCATCACTGCTGAAGAGGCTGGAAAGACTGAGTATTATGCTGGCTATACCAAGTTAAAAGGTGGCGCCTCCTCAACTGATCAGGCCACAGGCTATGTCATGGTCACTCCTAATGGATATGAGTACTGGGTTAAGGGGGTCTCTAATGACGGCAGAGAAAAAGGGACTTTCACAGACACCAGCTCTAAGCTTTCCAAAGATCTAGGAGACGCCTATGTGGCAGAAGCTACTTTCGTATTTCCCTTCGTAAACTTGGATGCCAGCTCTACAAGCTTTGCAAATTATGCTTCCTCTAAAGTGAAGGCGGATATTAATTTAAGATTGGCAGCAGCCGTAGGTACAGCGGACAATGAACAAATGAGTCTTGGAAAATTCGCAAAAGGATTTACCCAGTCACCAACCACTTCTCAATTACAATCTCGTGTTCGATTTGTCGCAGGTTACATGGCCAGCTCTCCTTTGTTTGATTCTTCTACAGGATTGAAAAGAGATGTTTATTTCGGAGAAATTTTTGAAACAGACAAATTAGTAGAGGTCACCTCAGCTGAAGTTGCTTCGTTTACTAAAACCGATTATCCTCAACTCGTCATGGTTTCTGGTGGAGAAATGACACTTGCCTCACACTATGTATCCTGTGATCATGATAAATATGTCAGCGCAGCCAAAGGCTCAATGATGGAGATGATAGGAAGTGGGTTAGACAACTTTAAGGCACTCATCAAAGACTAATAAAACCTAACTAAAAAGGGGTTTTTCTTCACTGAAAAACCCCCTTTTTAGTTAATAACTCTCCTTCTCATTCGGAAAGTCCTTACTCTTCACATCTTTGATGTATTGCCCGAATGCTTCCATCATAATTCCTTCCAGATCTGCATATTGTCTCAAAAATCTCGGTTTGAACTCCTGAGTAATACCTAGCATATCATGCATGACCAAGACCTGCCCATCTACTCCTCCTCCGGCACCAATGCCAATGACAGGAATAGCGACTGTCTCAGCTACTCTTTGGGCAAGATCTGCCGGGATTTTTTCTACCACGATCGCAAAGCATCCTAACTCTTCCAGAAGCTTAGCATCTTCCAAAAGCTTCGTAGCTTCTGCTTCCTCTTTTGCCCGAACGGTATAAGTTCCAAACTTATAAATCGACTGAGGAGTCAATCCCAAATGCCCCATTACAGGAACTCCTGCGCTTAGAATTCTAACAACAGATTCTTTGATCTCAGATCCTCCTTCTACTTTCACTGCATGCGCTCCAGACTCTTTCATGATCCGGATAGTAGAGCGAAGCGCCTCAGAGCTATTGCCCTGGTAGCTCCCAAAAGGTATATCCACGACTACAAATGATCTACTCACTGCTCTCACTACGGATGAAGCATGATAAATCATCTGATCTAAGGTGATCGGCAACGTAGTCTCGTGGCCCGCCATGACATTGGAAGCGGAATCGCCAACAAGAATAATGTCGATCCCGGCAGCATCCACTATTTTGGCCATCGAGAAATCGTAGGCTGTAAGCATGGAGATCTTCTCTCCACGATCTTTCATTTCCTGCAGAATGTGCGTGGTGATTCGTTTGACGTTGGCAGACGAGTGTACAGACATAGTATTAATGTAGGTGAACGAAGTAGTTTTCTCCTGAGAAATCTACTTTGATGTGCTCATTAAGTGTAGTTGAAAGTTCAAATCCTGTATAATCAGGACGAATAGGAAAAAGACCGTGGCTACGATTGACTAGCACGGCAATTTCCATTTTATAAAGCTCCTCGTCCAAAAATGGCTTCATGGCATAGACCAAAGTTTTGCCAGTGTTGAGCACATCATCGACAAGGATCAAGGTTTTGCCTTGCAAATCTATATCCTGGGTTAGCTTTACCTCGGCGGAAGCCACATGTGCTTTGTCCAAGACCACTTCAGTTTGCTCGATCGATAGAGGTGAAATTGCTTTCAGTTCGGCGGATAGTAGGTCAGCCAAGATTCCTCCCATGCCAGAAATTCCCGCAAACACTACTCCTTTTGAGTTGAGATTCCTCTCATAAATCTCATAGACCATTCGGGTGATTTTCTTCTTTATCTGCTTATGATTGAGTACTTCGCTCATGATTTTATTTAAAAATGAAAATTAGGCCAATTCTGCTTGGATTCAAAGTCAAGCCCAAGTCTTATCTGTAGTCATCTTCCTCATTAAGGATATTTACATAGCTTTCGTAGCGATATGGGTGGATATATCCGGCTTCTAATTTCTCTAAAACTACACAGCCAGGCTCATTCAGGTGCTGACAATTGTTGTATTTGCACTGGCCCAGGTATTTTCTCATTTCTGGAAAATAGTGTGAAAGCTCATTGTCTTCTATATCCAAAATCCCAAACTCCTTGATTCCTGGAGTATCGATCAAATCTCCTCCATTTTCTAAGGCAAAAAGCTCCGCAAAAGTGGTCGTATGCACTCCTTTGGAAGTAAAACCAGAAATCTCCTTGGTATTTTGCGCAGCTTCGGGAACCAAAGCATTCAGTAAAGTGGATTTCCCAACACCAGAATGTCCAGAGATCAACGTTGACTTTCCTGCCAAAACCAAATCGAATTTCTCTTTCAGATTCTCTTCCTTCAGCGCAGACACTTCGATCACGTGATAGCCAAGTGGCTCGTAGATCTCATGAATATCCAGCAGCCAGTCGTCGGCTTTCTCACCTGACATTTGATCCATTTTGTTCACTACCAAAATGGCTGGAATCCGAAAACTCTCTGTACTCACCAAGAATCTATCGATAAAACCCAATGAAGTTCGAGGACTTTTCATCGTTATCACCAAGATCGCTTGATCTAAGTTGCTAGCGATTATATGTGAAAAATGCTGCTTGCGAGTGGACTTTCGGATCACGTAGTTTTCACGAGGTAAAATGTCCGTTATAACCGCAGTCTCCTGATTTTGCTCTTTTTCCAATTCCACCCAATCACCTACAGCTATAGGATTGGTCAACTTCAGCTCATCTTGTTTGAACTTACCTTTCAACCTCGAAGCCACCACTCCCCCGTCTGTCTGCACCAAGTACCAGCTACCTGTGGATTTTATGACTCTTCCTTGCATCCTTAAGCTATTAATTCCTCCACTTTATTGATTATTCTTTCAGCAGCTCCGATATTCACTTCTACCCAGCTTCTAGCTGCAGCTGCACTTTGTTCATAAACTACTGGCTGTTCCAATTTCATAAAGACCAGTTTTAAACTATCAGCATCTTTCACCTCGAAGCTACATCCCCGCTCCTGACTCACGGCAGACTCAGGGAATTTTGCAACTTTCTCCAATTTGCCAAAGATGACGGGAATCCCAAAACCTATCGGCTCTAAAATATTATGGAGGCCTTTGCCAAAAGCTCCTCCCACATAAGCAACTCTGGCGAATTGGTACAAGGAACTCAGCATTCCTATATTGTCTATGAAAATCACATCTGGAGAATCGTCGGAATCCCACTGAGAAAACCTAGTACTTTTGAGCTTCAACTGTTCCGTCCAGCGCTTCATAGGTTCCGGACTAAGATCATGAGGAGCAATGATCCATCGGTAGTCAGGATGTGAATTCATCAGGGGAATCAGCAACTCCATATCCTCTTGCCATACAGATCCCGCTACTACTACAGGCTTATCTCCTAACCACCTAGCCAAGTCAGGGTATTCTTTATAATTCCTTGCCGTCTCAGCTACCCGGTCAAATCGGGTATCTCCTGCGATACTTACCTGCTGATAGTTGATGGATCTAAGCAGCTCAAGGGTAGTTTCATTTTGTGTGAAAATATGATCAAACTGAAACAGGATATTTCTAAAAAACCCATCGCTTTTGAAATAAATCTGTTCAGATCGGAAAGAGGCCGAAAATAGGAAAAGCGGAATTTGACTCGCTTTAACAGCCCTAATATGATGATACCACAAGTCATATTTGACAAAAAATGCGATCGAAGGAGTTAGACTTTTGACGAATCTATCTGCTTGACGCTTGCTATCCAGCGGCAAATAGGTAATGAAATCCACCTGGGGCTGAGGCTTCTTGGTTACATGATCATAGCCCGATGGGCTAAAAAAACTTACCGCGATGAGGTAATCGGGATGTACCCTTTTCAACTCAGCAATCACCGGCCTAGCCTGCTCATATTCACCTAAGGATGCTACATGAAACCAAGCCAATTTTCCTGGATATTTTAACCTAAATTCCTCAAGTCTCTGAAATAGATTTTTCCTACCTGAGGAAAAATGCCTTATTTTGGGTATGAAAAGGCCTGCAAGCAGTAACAGCAATCTAGCTAAAAATATCCCAACCCTGTAAATCAATTTCATTCTTCAAAAGTAGCTATTTGAAAGGAAATAGTTTTAGTGGTGTTTAATTCTGCCGAGAAGCTCCTCATGAAAATCAAGTTTTAATATTATCCGGAAAAATCCCAAAAGCTGGGTGCAAATCCCCTTAAAATTCGCTACTTTCAAAGCCTTTGTTTTTAAGCTAGTTTGTTGCAATCAGTGGTAAAGTGATATGATAAGAGTTTTATTTGTATGTCTAGGTAATATTTGCCGGTCGCCTTTAGCTGAAGCTATTTTTGTAAATAAGGTAAATGCAGCAAAACTACAAACTAGGTTTAAGTGTGATAGTGCCGGCACATCTGACTTTCATATCGGCGAGTTACCAGATGATCGTACGATAAAGTGCGCATCCAAATACAATCTACCCTTAAAACACAGAGCCAGACAGGTAAACCGTACAGATTTTAGGGATTTTGAATACATTCTAGCAATGGACGAAAACAACCTGCGCAGCTTGAACAACCTCAAAGTTCGCTATGGATTCGCAGATAAGGAAATTCATTTGATGAGGGATTTTGTGACCGAAACTCAGGGAATGCCCGTACCTGACCCCTACTATGGCGGAGACGAAGGATTTGAAGAAATCTATCACATCTTGGATGGTGCCATAGATAGCTTTCTAGCTCAGATTAAAGAAACGCATCAGTTATACGTTTAGTCATCAGCTATTTTTCCATAGCATTTTGACCTAAGCAAGCAAGTAGAAAATCACTCCGGCTCAGATTAAAACACCTCTGATTTTTTATCATGAAAGTAATCCAAAGCATACCTAGCTAAAGTATTCTCCTAATTACTTGCCAGAAAAGAAACTTGCTTTAGGTAAGCTTGAGGGAAACTTTTTCGCCTGTTTTCACAGCTTTGAAGATTGCATCGATAATCTTCATATCCTTCACCCCTTCTTCGCCATTCACCGGAACTTCTGGCTTTTTCCCATCAAAAATAATCGCTGCCATCTCATCCATCTGAACGGTCTGATGCGTCACGATTGGCTCATTAAGAGGGCCTTTATGGGTTTCTCCTTTAATCGGCCCATAGCCAGTCGATGGCTTCATTTCTACCCAACCCTTGCTTCCATTTAGATAAAATTTATCCAGATAATTCATGTAATAAGTGGACAGACAAGAGGCTGTAGCTCCACTAGGGAAGCCAAACTGAAATGTAATGGTCTCATCTATACCTTCTTTGAACTTCTCAGGGTTGCTTTTGGTCTCCTGAGCAGTGACCCAAACTGGCTCTTCTCCGATCATATAGCGCGCTCCATTGATTGCATAAATACCTATATCCATCATCGCTCCTCCACCAGAAAGCACTGGATCTAATCTCCACTGAGTAGGATCACCGATCACAAAGCCACAAAGACCCTGAAAAAATCGAATGTCACCAAACTCACCAGCCTTCCGCATCCGGATCACTTCGAGCGTATTGGGTTCGAAGTGCATCCGGTATCCAATCAACAATTGAACTCCTGCCGCTTTGCAGGCATCTACCATCGCTTGTCCATCTTCCGCATTCACCGCCATAGGTTTTTCACAGATTGCATGCTTCCCCGCCTTAGCCACCCGAATCACCTGATCTTTGTGCAAGGCATTTGGAGTGATGACATAGATCGCATCGATATCAGGATTATTTTTTACAGCATCAAAATTCTCGTAGTTGTAGCAGTTTTTAGCGGGAATATCATACTTTTTTTTCCAATCCTCCACTTTAGAAGGAGTACCGCTGATCACACCTGTTAGCTTGGTGCGGGTACATTTCTGAATGGCTTCGGCGACTCTGGTCCCGTAGCTTCCCAGCCCCATGATAGCGACGCGAAGGATTTGTGGTTCATTGGTGGGTAGGGTAAAAGATTCTGTCATAGCCGAAAGTGTGTTGAAAGTGGGAGTAGCCAATGCCAGAGCGGAAAGACTAGCCTTTTGTAAAAATATTCTTCTGGTTTTCAAGGGATTGGATTTAGGTTATTGAGCTTTTGAATCCTTAAACTATCCAATTTTCTCCAAATCCACTTAATTCCCTTCTTTGGACTTTTCCTCATTTGGAAATTTAATTCGTCGAACTGCCTGAAAAGTATTTCGGGTGCTTTGCTCCAGCAAGATCTCATAGCCTACCAAAAGTTCGGGAATCGTGCCAAAATCCGGATGCAACACAGTAAGTAATTCCAGCCCTTCATTATACCGAACCTCAAAATCCTGCCGAAGACACTCAAGTAATTGCTCCAGCTTAAAAAGCTGAGAATCTATGACGATCGAAATAGAGATCGCAGAAGTCTGAAGCATATTCACTCTGAGTTTCAAACTTTGGAGTTGCTCATAGACCTGATGAATGTGTTTTTCTTCAATAAACGTGAAGTCTGTTACTTTCAAGCTCACAAGGATTTGTTGCTGCTTTAAAATAAAAGACGACACAGGTTCTGTTTTTGCCTGCGCATGGATTTTGGTACCCGGTTGTTCAGGGTGGAGAAAAGACTTAACGAACAAAGGAATCCCCCCATTTGCCAAAGGCTTTATCGTCTTGGGATGAATAACAGAAGCTCCATAGAAGGTCATTTGGGCAGCCTGCTGATAATCTAGCTCTGGGAAAAGAGTCGTTTGGCTGAAGATCTTGGGATCAGCATTCAAAACACCAGGTACGTCCTTCCAGATCGTCACCGAGCCTGCATCTAGACTTGCTGCCAAAATCGCGGCGGTAAAGTCCGACCCTTCCCGGCCCAGTGTCGTAGGTCTGCCAGCGCTATCCGCTCCTATAAATCCTTGAGTCAACACCGGAAAGTGTTCCAGTTTAGGTTTCAATTGAGATTGACAATTTCTTCTGGTTTTTCCCCAATCAATCTTTGCAAATCGAAAATCACTGCTAGTACTGATTAGCTCTCTTGCATCTTGCCAAAGTATCAGCAACTTCTCTTGGCACAAGTATTCCATTACAATCCGTGAGGAAAAAAGCTCCCCAAAACCAATAATCCGATCGTAGTACTCATCGTAGTTGTCCTTAGTGATAGGCTTGTTGAGCTCATGATGGAGCAGGATGAAATAGTTTTCGATTTTGGGGAAAATCACATGTTCATCTTGAAAAAGTGTTTTGCATATCCCGAGGTGAAAATTCTTTAAAATTGTACTATTCACAGAATAATCTTGTTCAGCCAATTTAAGTGAAAGGATGTTTTCCAGCTGATTTGTAGTTTTTCCCATGGCAGAAACCACAATCACAAAATTATTTCGCAATCGATTACGGAGAATTTCAGCTAAGTTTTGAACTGCAAGCGCATCTTTCACAGAAGCTCCTCCAAATTTATAAACCTGAGTTTTTGTCATAAAAATTTTTACCTAATTTTCGAATGTATTATACCTTAAATTGAACTATTCCAACATATGAAAATAGTACCTTATCAGCCAGATCAAAGCGGGTTGGCCTACTCAGTCGGAACCACACTTGACCGATTCATTAAATTCAAGCAAAGCGATTTTCCGTTCGCTTCAGGTGAACTTTCCCAACTTCTTCGTGATATCGCTCTTGCCGCCAAGATAGTCAATCGTGAAACTACACGAGCAGGACTATCGAACATAGGTGGCGCGGTAGGTCAAGTAAATGTACAGGGCGAAGAGCAGCAAAAACTCGATGTGATTGCAAATATTCGCTTCATGCGTGCGCTGAGTAAAGGCGGCGAAGTCTGTGCCATAGTTTCCGAAGAGGAAGATGCTGTGATTGACCTGCAAAATAGCTCTGGCAAATATGTGATAGCGATAGACCCCTTGGACGGCAGCTCCAATATCGATGTAAATATTAGTATAGGAACAATTTTCTCTATTTACCGAAGAAAAACTCCTACAGGCAGCCCAATTCAAAAAGAAGATATCATGCAAGCTGGAACCGAGCAAGTAGCAGCAGGCTATGTGCTTTATGGTTCCTCCACCATGCTGGTTTATACCACCGGGTGCGGTGTAAATGGCTTTACCTACGAACCGTCATTAGGAGAATTTTTCCTTTCTCATCCAGATATACAAGCTCCTAAGAACGGGCAAATCTACTCCGTCAACGAAGGCACACAGCATGAATGGGAAGATGGAATCAATGCGTACATCAATCAATGCAAAGACAGAAGGTACTCTGCGAGATACATAGGATCCTTGGTGGCTGACTTCCATAGAAACCTACTGAAAGGTGGTATCTATCTGTATCCGCCCACTAAAAAGAATCCTTCAGGGAAACTGCGCTTGCTATACGAAGCCAATGCGTTGGCACTAATCGCGGAGCAAGCTGGCGCAAAAGCCACCAATGGATCACAGAGAATTCTGGAAATACAACCAACGGATCTCCACCAAAGAACTCCGCTATTCATCGGTTCTTCTGAAATGGTAAATGAGGTAGAAGCAATGATCGCTAGCGTGGCAGAAACTCCGATTATTTAAGTCGCTCGTGTAAAAAGATTTAAGATCCGGAAGATGTGCTTTATCTTGTGCTAAGATTTTAACATAGCTATGAAAAACATCAATCATTACCTACCTATTGTCCCTATTGCAGCTGGCGTCTTACTGTGGAGCTCTTGCTCGCCTAAAGAACCAGAAGTTATAGCCGAGCCTATCGACGAAACTTATGCCGTTCAGACGGAAGCACTACTTCTCAATGTGGACACACTCTACACGGATTTTGAAAACCCTTGGGGAATGACCTGGCTTGCTGACGGCAAAATGCTAGTCACTGAGAAAAAAGGTGAAATACTGATCTTCCAGGATGATGAATTCACTGGTGAAAAAATACAGGGCTTGCCACAGTTTTGGACTCAGGGCCAGTCAGGACTTCTGGACGTAGCAGCTCACCCAAAATTTGCTGAGAATGGCTGGATTTATATTTCTTATGGAAAACCAATGCCAGATAGCACTTCCACTACTGCTATCATGAGGTTCAAGCTAGAAGGAAACAATGCTGTCAACCAAGAAGAACTTTTTCAATCCGTTCCGGCTTGGAAAGGGGGCAGGCACTTGGGAAGCCGTATCGTTTTTGACAATGATGGCTACCTATATTATTCAAGTGGAGAGCGTGGAGATAATCCATCCAATGCGCAAGATTTGACAAATTCCCATGGGAAAATCCACCGTATTCATGACGATGGTAGAGTCCCAACTGACAATCCATTTGTAGGTACAGAAGGTGCAGTCGCATCGATCTGGACGTATGGCAATAGAAATCCTCAAGGTCTATATTTTGACAAAGTAAACAATAGACTTTACGAAACTGAGCATGGACCTCAGGGGGGTGACGAGTTGAACTTGATCGAAAAAGGCAAGAATTACGGATGGCCGGTGATCACTTGGGGTATTGGCTACGATGACAAGCCTGTATCTGATATTCAGGAAAAAGAGGGAATGGAGCAGCCATTAACCTACTATGTACCTTCTATAGCTACAGCAGGTATGACCATGGTAACTTCGGATAAGTACCCAGCTTGGAAGGGTGATATTCTTATTGGAGCATTGAGTAAAATGCACATCAACCGTGTGGACATGAATGGCACAGTGGCAGGAAATCAAGAAATCATGCTTCAGGATATCGGACGTGTGCGCCAGGTTTCGCAAAGTCCAGATGGGTATATCTATGCGATTACCGAGGGTACCGGCTTGATGGTGAAATTGATTCCAATTCGATAAATACGGTTAAGTATATAATTGAAAAAAGGCCACTTTTGATTTCTCAAAAGTGGCCTTTCTTTATTATAGTCAGGAAAGAGTTCACTTAAAGCAGCTCTTTCAGAACAACATTAACTATAAACGGAGCCTTTTGAAAGATTGAATTGTAACGGATACGTATCTAATACTGCTGGCATCTAAGCCAACTTAAACCATTTGATTTTACACTAAATTCCTGTGCTCTTTGCGATTTCTTTGCGATCTCGGTAGTTCAAAAAAATTACACAAAATCCACATCCACATTGAAGGGATATTTCATCAGAAACTGTAACGCCTCTTCGATCTCCAAATCTTCAAATAGTACGCGATAGAGATTCTCGGTGATAGGTGCCCGCAAATCCGCAGTCTCCAGAAAAGCCTTAATAATTCGCACGGTATTGATACCTTCTGCCACCTCATCCATATCGGCGAGAATTTCATCTAAGGTTTCGCCCTTGGCAAGCCTGTATCCCACGGTGAAGTTCCTTGAGTGAATCGAGTTGCAAGTAGTGACCAAGTCACCAATTCCTGCTAAGCCCATCACAGATTTGATGCTTCCTCCTAGCGCATTTCCCAAGTGAATCATTTCCACCATACCCCGGCTGATGAGCAAACCTTTGGCATTTTCCCCCAATCCTAACCCCGCCAAAGCTCCTGAGGCGATAGCAATGATATTTTTCAGCACTCCGCTTAGCTCAACACCAATTATATCTGAATTGCCATAAACCTGGAATTTCTCAGATCTCAGCAGGCTTTGACCTTCTAAAATCACCTCGTTGTATTTACTGGCTATCACAGTGGCAGCAGGCTGTCCCTGCGCTAGTTCTTTCGAAATATTTGGACCTGCCAGGCATCCTACCCGCACTGCTACCGTCTCCTGAATAATCACCTCACTCATGGTGAGTAGTTGGGAGCGTTTGATTTTTTTAACAGTCTCTAGCGATTCACCTGGCTTGAGGTTCAGACAGAGTCCTTTGGTACCATGGATTATCAAATGATACGGGAAGAGAAAGGGCGAAAAGTTACGTACCACTTCTTGGAATCCCGAAGAAGAAATCATGAAAAACAACACATCACAGCTTTGGCAGAGTTGTTCTGGGTCATTGGATGCGATGATATGTTCATTCAGTGCTTTTCCCTGAGCCGTATGAGAAGTATTGATCTCATCCACCACTTCTTGCTTCCGTGCATAGACCATGACTGGATTTTTGGCAGCCAGAATATTTGCGATGGCTGCGCCAAAGCTCCCCACTCCGACTACTCCTATATACTTAGCTTCAGTAGAGTTTTTCGAGTCCATATCCTGTCAGTCTGTTGTGATAAAAATAAAGTAGGCTCATATCATCCGTTCCTATATCTCCATTTTTGTCCTCAATTATTGGTCGCTTGGAATGATACATTCCCACATTTTCTATTCCTCGCTTGATGATTTCATCCAGATCTTTGGAGAGGTGAGGCGCAGTATTGATCAGCCCCTGAGATTTCAATTCTTTGATTTTATCCAAAACGAGCTGGCAACTAGCCTTAAATTCCTCATAAGGGATGCTAATATCTTCCTGCGGAATCCTCAGTAGGTCAAATAAATCCAGCTTTTTATTTCGCTGCTTGATTATTTCAAAAGCCACAAATGCGACCAGATGCGAGTTGAAAACACGATTTATCTTATGGAATTCCTCTACGATTCGCTTGCCTAGCATATTCGTATATTCTTCTTCCCGCTGATTGTCTATAGTCACTTCCCCTCCTGACACAAAATAGTCCCGGGTATCAATCACCCGTCCATGCTTATCCAAACTTTTCCCTTCTACATCCACATAGTTACCGAGAACATCCATTGCTTTTCCCACAGAAACTGAGATATCTGATCCTTTGGTAAAAAATTTGACAAGAAACTTGGAGATTTTGTAGGAGTTAGAAAACTCATCATTCTCCTTGTAATAGCGCTCTTGACCGGTAATACTCAGGTGATCCCGAATCAAACTGGGAGCTTCTAGCACAAAGTGATAATTGATAGTCACTGGTACGATGAAAATCTTACCCGTGATATCGTTCAGTCCAGATTCATAGTTTGCCCGCTGAGCTTCTATGGCAGTACTGAGGAGCCCGAGCTTAAGCTTGGATTCTATCATTCCGCTTCTGGACCTTGTTCCTCCAGGAAAAAAAAGTGAGTGACATCCAAACTGAATCGCTTCCTTGGAATAGGTCTTCAGCGTCTCCAGATACATTAAGTTCTTCTTTCTCCGATCCACTTTGTATGCACCGAGGGAATTCATGAAGTAAGCGAAAATGGAAATATTGAACAGGTTCAGACCTGCACCATAGATAAAGGGAGGCAAACCCAAAACAGAAATCACCCAGCCAATCAGAATACTATCCAGGTTGCTAAAGTGTGTGGGTACCATCACTACGGTTCCTTTGGTCGCCAAATCTCTTAATTGATCCGTCTCTCCGGTGATCTGAATCTTATCCTGGAGCGTGTATTGATTGCTGAAAATAGACTTGAACCCCTTGACCCGAGCTGCATTCAGTAGCCTTGAAAAGCCATACGTGACTACCGAGCGTGTGAATTTATAATGTGTAGCCTTGAAATTACTGGCAATTTCTTCTGCATACCGAGCTGTGATTTGATTCAAAATCGACTTGTAGGCCTGAAATTTTTTAAGTTTCTGCCGCCCATTTTCTGTGCTTATTTGAACTAACGAAGATTTGACACCGCTCCAGAAAGCCTCATCATCATCTGGATCTACTACCCAAGGATTTTGCTTGATCCTAAGCTTTTCTCTATAGAGCGTCGTCTCCAATTCCTCCTTGAGAATATCAGGATTATTACCCGTGAGTTTGAGAATTCTATCTTCAGATAGATCAGCCACTTTCTTCACAAATTCCTTCCGCTCTCTCGCCAGCTTCACTACTGGCCATTCCTCCTTACTAGGGTGAATCGGCTCGTACTTATGCTTGATGTATTTCTCCTCCAAGTGTCTGGTTTTAGTTAAAAATCTGCTCAAAGATAGTGAAAAAGCCCTTTGTACTCTAACTCATCTCAGCCAATGAATTCTCAGCTCTTGCTCTTTGACTTTACTACAAAAGCTACAATCGCAGAAGTCAATAGCCCCATGACCATGGCTCCTATCATGGATTGGATCATGTAACTTTTCAAATTAAAATATGCCTCCGCGTCTTCCTGTGTCATTGTTCCTTGGGCGACGACATAGGTAATCACATTGCCGAAGTAGTCCGGCGTGATAAATTCACTGATAATATATTGAGAAAGTGGGCTAAGTAAAGCCACGATGATCGTAATAATCAACCCTGACATAAATCCTTGTTTATAGCTCATTAGGCCGTGATAGAAATTTTTCTTTTTGTCACGGAGGGCAAAAACATAAATCGCAATAGAGGGGATAGCCACAAAATTCGTGAAAGTCGGATGGCCCGCAATCTTCTCATCATGGTAACCAAGGGACTTTTCCAGCATCATCCAGGCAAGCATCATGAGCACAAAAATGAATGCCCACTTGATTTCAATCTTAAAATTCTTCATCGTATCTCGGGTTAGGGGTGCAAAATAAGTAGTACAAAATACACAATTTCCAAAAATCACAATCAATTTGGCCTCTTCACAGTTCATAGAACTACATTCCCTTGTCCATGAGAGAAACGGTAGTATTTTTACAGCATCAAAGACCGGATGAAACCAGACCTTAAGCAAATACAAATTCCAATAGAGAACGAAATGGCTCAGTTTGAACTGAAATTTCGGGCTTCTATGAAATCTAAGGTCAAACTTCTAGACCACATCACGAATTACATTGTCAAGCGCAAAGGCAAGCAAATGCGTCCGATGTTTGTGTTTTTGACAGCGGGAGTTTGTGGAGGAATCAATGACTCCACTCACCGAGGCGCAGCATTAATTGAACTTTTACACACGGCGACTTTGGTACACGATGATGTCGTGGATGATGCAAACTACCGACGCGGGTTTTTCTCTGTCAATGCCCTTTGGAAAAACAAAATCTCAGTGCTTGTAGGCGACTATCTGCTTTCCAGAGGATTGCTTCTAAGTGTGGAAAACAATGATTTCAAACTCCTGAAGATCGTTTCCAACGCAGTAAAGGAAATGTCTGAAGGCGAATTGCTGCAAATCGCTAAAGCGCGTAAGCTCGACATTACAGAGGAAGTATATTACGATATAATTCGTCAGAAAACCGCCAGTTTGTTGGCTTCCTGCTGTGCAGTAGGTGCATCCAGCACTGATAGCAGTGATGAGACAATTTCCAAAATGAGAATTTTTGGAGAGAAAGTCGGGATGGCATTTCAGATCAAAGACGATCTTTTTGACTACGGCGAAGATGAAATCGGCAAGCCTGTCGGAATAGATATCAAAGAGAAGAAAATGACACTTCCCCTTATTTTTGCGTTGCAAAAGGCGGATTGGCTGGAGAAAAAGAAAATCATCAACCTGATCAGAAACCGGAGCGAAGACAAGAAAGCAGTCAATCAGGTAATCGAATTTGTAAAGAAAAGTGGCGGTTTGGAATACGCCAAAACCATCATGGATAGATTTTATCAGGAAGCATTGGATATCCTGAAAACCTTTCCCGAGTCTGAATACAAAACTTCTCTGGAAGGATTGGTGAGTTATACGATTGAGAGGAAAAAGTAGGGTTTGAATTAGCTAGAAGACGGAAGACCGAAGTGGCCGTAGCCGTCATCGCGAACGACGTAGGAGTGAAGCGATCTAACTGTAAGAAGTAAAAAGTGTCAAGTACAATCATTAGGTCACATTCTTATACAATCATTTTATCTTATATATGTGCAATGATGACTTTATTCTAGCATATTTTATCGGTAGCATTCACCCACAAATTACCTGAATTCAAATCAATAGCGATACCTTTGATAGTATCAAATGATACTATCAATGAGACCACCATATGATATTACGCCGAAGATTCTGCAGTTAGTCAGCTCGATCTCAGAAAAAATCGGTGAAACAAACGCACTTTTTCTAGAAAAGCAATCTCCTCAGCTTCGCAAGCAAAATAAGATTAAAACCATCCATTCTTCTCTTCAGATTGAAGGAAATACACTCTCAGAAGAGCAGATTACGGCTTTGATTGAAAACAAACCTATCATTGGTCCACAGAAAGACATTACTGAAGTCTTGAATGCGATAGAAGTTTATGAAAATCTAAATGCCTACAAATCCTCCTCTGAGAAATCATTCTTATTCGCACACGCAACTTTGATGAAAGAATTGATTGATCAACCTGGCAGCTACCGAACTCGAGGAGTAGGAGTAGTTAAAGGTTCGCAAGTAGCACATTTAGCCCCGCCAGCTTCAAATGTGCCTGGACTCATGAAAGAACTATTTAAGTATCTAAAGAATGATAATGAGCTTGCTTTGATCAAAAGCTGTGTTTTTCACTACGAAATGGAATTCATCCATCCATTTCTTGACGGAAACGGGAGGATGGGAAGGCTATGGCAAACTATAATTCTTAAGGAAAGATATGCTGTATTCGAATTTCTACCCTTTGAAACGCTCATTAGTCAAACTCAAGATGAATATTATCAGGCATTATCAGCCAGTGATAAATCTGGAAACTCAACAATATTCATTGAATACATGCTTCACATTATTGACAGTTCTCTAGGGGACTTATTGAATGTAAATGGTCAAATCTTGACTTCAGATCAAAGGATCACGCATTTCCTTTCTTTGGGCAAAAATGAATTCACCCGTAAAGAGTACATGGACGTGTTCAAAACAATCTCTTCTGCTACCGCAAGTCGTGATTTGAAAAAAGCGGTAGAATCAAGTCTAATTCTGGCTGAAGGAAAAGGTAATCAGACGAGGTATTTTTTAAAGTAGATTTTGAAAACTTCTTCATTGTACCTTACACTACATTTACACAAAACATTAGTGTAAACATCAATTACGCACGAAAACTTACTCAATTGTATTTCCTAGCGACTAACACCATTTACATTTATAATAAAGTTTTATTTTATTTACATTTTAGTTAATATGTTTACAAAACAATATCATTAACTTTAAAATATTTACAAAATGACACTAAAACTTAGAACAGGCATTCAGTTCAAAAAATGGATTGATTCACAGAGCATCAGTAAAACTAAGGCTGCAGATATGTTAGGAGTGAGCAGGCAGCAGGTTTACAGCTACTTTACAAGTGAGAACTTGAATCACAAAACAGCAGAGCATATCCTTGACGTTTTTAAGGTAAAAGAATCTGAAATTTGGCGAAACGATAATTGGATTAATACCAACGATGTAAATAATGGTTTTGCAAATAATGATCATGTCCCCTATTATAGAAAAGGTATTAACCATTTCATCAAATTAAATAATGGATCATTATTAATGGTCACGCCTTTGGTGGAGGAATACGCTCAAGCAGGTTTTTTGTCAGGCTACAATGATTTAGAATTCCTTGAGGAATTACCCAATCATTCTTTTGTGCTGGATAGGAATCATAAAGGAAAATATTATTCTTTCAGAGTGTCAGGCAATGGAATGGATAACGGAACATCTGAATCCATCATGTCAAGATCAATAGTGACAGCAAGGGATATTGAAAAAGGCTTATGGAATTCTCGTTTTCAGATCATTAAATTCAAGGATTACGTTATTGTACACAAAGAAGGAATTTTGATAAAAAGGATTATTGATCAAAATCCTGAAAAAGGGACAATTACCTGCGGATCTATTAATATTGAAAAAGAGAAGTATCCAGACCTTGAATTAAATCTAGATGAATGTAAAATGTTACTCCAAATTGTAAACGTATGCACCTCGAGATGAGACAAAATCCCTAAACAGAATGACAACAGCTATTTACCCAAAATGTGTATCCCAAATAATGCCAGTAACAAATTAATGATGGTTAGGCTCGTTAGTAATTTAGACCATACTTACACATATTGTTTTCTGGCAAGAAAGCGGAAATACATATAATCCGATAAAATTCACGCCATCTTCTATTCAAAGGAAACATTTAGGCATCTAGATTTATCAAATACCCCTTAAACTCCTCAAAATCATTCTCCAAAGCCTCCACTTTCTTCTCTCCATCCATAAAAGCAGCTAATCTCTCTGGAAGCTCAAGTTTCAAGTTCAATGCTTTTTCTACAGTTTCCCTGAATTTACCCGGGTGAGCCGTTTCCAAAAACACACCTTGGAAATCATCATTTTCAGCCATAAAATCCTTTAAGCCCAAGTACCCAACTGCTCCGTGTGGATCTAGGGTATAGCCAGATTTTTTCACTTCTTGCATCGCTTCCTCCGTTTCTGTATCTGAATAGAAATAACCCTTCACATTATCCTTGAGCACCTGCTCATCATTACCATAAAGCGCCAAAAGCCTAGGAAAATTACTTGGGTTCCCCACATCCATGCTGTTGCTGATTGTAGCTATAGATGACATAGCCGCAAAATCAGCTCCGTTCAAAAAGTCTGGAACTACTTTATTTACATTCGTCGCAGCCACAAATTGATCTATAGGCAAGCCCATTCGTTGCGCTAATATTCCTGCTGCTATGTTCCCAAAATTCCCTGAAGGAACAGCGAAAGCTACTTTTTTACCATTTTGCGGAAGTCTGGAAAAAGCATAGAAATAATACAAACATTGTGGAATCCAACGGGCCACGTTGATGGAATTCGCAGAAGTCAGCAATAACTTTTCATTCAACTCAGCATCCAAAAATGCTTGCTTCACCATCTTCTGGCAATCGTCAAATACCCCATCAACTTCCAGTGCAGAGATGTTCTGCCCTAGGGTAGTAAACTGCTTTTCCTGTAGTTCACTTACTTTCCCTTTCGGGAAAAGAATGATTACCTCCACTCCATCTACACCCAAAAATCCATTGGCGACGGCAGATCCTGTATCTCCGGAAGTCGCAACTAGTACGCGCACAGTACGATCAGATTTCTTCATCAGCATACTCATCAGTTTGGAACAAAAACGTGCTCCGAAATCTTTGAATGCAAGCGTAGGCCCATGAAAAAGCTCTAGGCTATATACATCTTCTTCCACTTTTACCAGCGGTGCATCAAACGTCAGCGTATGATCCACCAATTCTTTGATTTGTTCCTGACTTAATGCAGAAGAGAATAAAGCTCCAATGACTTCGTAGCCTATTTCCTGAAAAGTCATTTCTGGGAATTTATCCGAAAGACTCTGTTCCAAAACAGGAATTTCAGTCGGCATATAAAGCCCTTGATCAGGTGCTAAGCCTTTGATCACTGCCTCGGCAAGATCTACCTGATGGCCAGAATTATTTGTGCTGTAAAACCTCATACGCTTATTTTTCTTCGATGACGTAGGCGCCTCTGGTGTTGATCTCAGAGAAATAAACATCCACGTCAAGACCTATTTTTGAAAACATTTCTTTGCCTGCTTCGCCTACAGCCTCAGCAGTTTCTTTTCCCTTAGAGAGTGCGAACAGTGTAGGCCCCGATCCTGAGATCCCCATTCCAAGAGCACCAGCTGATTTCAATGCTTCTCTCACTTCGTAAAAACCTGGAAGTAATACCGCACGATACGGTTCTGCAATCACATCTCGGAGAGATCTAGATATCAATTCAAAATCGCTTTCATATAATCCTGCAATTAACCCAGCCACATTTCCGGATTGGATTGTCGCATGCTTCATCGGGATTTGATCTCGCAAGACAGATCTGGAATCTGCCGTTTTCAGCTCGTAATGTGGGTGTAATAATGTGCAATACAACCCTTGTGGAACAGGAAGTTTGATCACATCCAACGGATGGTAATCTCTTACCAACACAAAGCCACCTAACAAGCTTGGCGCGACATTATCCGCATGTCCAGCTCCACAAGCCACTTTCTCCGCTGCTATAGCAAAAGGCAATAAATCTTTCTTTTCAAATGGATCACCCAAAAGCCTGTTGGCCGCCGCCAATGCAGCAACAGCACTTGCGGCACTCGACCCCATCCCTGAACCCAAAGGCAAACCTTTAGTCAAGTAAATATTCATACCTACGTTGGAATTCAACTCATCCAACATGGCTTGAATGGCCACAGCACAGGTGTTTTTCTCCGCTTCAAAAGGGAGCTTCCCGCCGTCTCCGTCAATAGAAACCACAACTAACCCCGGCTCATTCTTCAGAACCAGCTCTACTGTATCGCCCATCGCGTCTATCGCGAATCCTAGAATATCAAATCCACAGGAAACATTTGCGACCGTGGCAGGGGCAAAAGCTTTGACAGAGCGCATTATTCTCTGGTATAATTACCGATACGAATCACATCTGCAAATACTCCTGCAGCAGTCACATCTGCCCCAGCACCTGGACCTCTGATGATCATAGGTCTATCACGATATCTATCTGTAGTCAACAGGATCATATTATCAGAGCCGCCCAATCCACTAAATGGATGAGCAATCGGAAGGGAATTCAGACCGACTTTGGCTTTTCCATTTTCCAAAGTTGCCATGAATCGAAGCTTCTCTCCTTTGGCTTCTGCCTCTTTCAGCAAGTTCTCAAAGTCCACATCGTGTGACTTTAGCACTTCAAAAAACTCAGCAACCGACCCCAGATTCTGACAGTCTTCAGGAACCATGCTTTGAATATCAATTGATTCAAATTCCAGATGTTGCTCAGCCTCACGACCCAAAATCAATATCTTTCTCGCCACATCCATTCCGCTCAAATCATCGCGTGGATCTGGTTCAGTATAACCCAATTCCTTAGCTTTTTTCACCACTTCGGAGAAAGGATCACCTTTTTCCAATTCAGAGAAAATATAATTCATCGAGCCAGAAAGCACCGCCTCAATACGGATCACACGGTCACCACTCAGCATCAAATCCTGTAGTGTATTTATGACTGGAAGGCCAGCTGCCACATTAGTTTCGTACAGGAATTTCACTCCGCGTTTCTTAGCGATTCTTTTCAGATTTTTATACTGTTCCATTGAGCCAGAATTGGCCTTTTTATTAGGAGTCACGATCGCAACTTTGGCTTCCAAAATCTGAGTATAAAGCTCCGCTACGTCCTGGCTTGCAGTACAATCCACAAAAACAGAATTAGAGAAGTTCATCTCTTCCATCGTGCGGATAAACTTGCTGAGATCAGTTTTCTCATCAGCATCACTTAGCTCATAAGGATTAGTAAGGTCAAAACCATCTTCATGGAAAGCCATGTAGCGACTGTTGGCCAAGCCGTGAATCTGAATGTCGAGTTCATTTTCCCCGCGAAGTTTCTGCTGTTGATTTGCAATCATTTTGATTAACGCCTGGCCGATCAACCCTGTGCCGACTAAGAATACGTGAAGCACTTTGTTTTCTGATAGGAAAAATGCCTCGTGCAGCGCGTTGAGCGCCTTTTGCAAATCTGGCTGAGGAATAACGGCTGAGATGTTCAACTCTGAACTCCCCTGCGCAATCGCGCCCACGTTAATATTATTTCTTCCCAAAGCTCGGAACATGCGTCCTGAAGCGCCTGGGTTATGCTTCATATTCTCACCTACCACCGCTACTGTAGCCAGGTCATGTAGCAGGATCACCTCGTCCATTTCTCCGGATTTGATTTCGTAGTAAAACTCCTTTTCCACGGCTTCTTTGGCCAGATAAGACTCCTGTGTCTTGATCGCCAAACAGATGCTATGCTCAGAAGAAGCTTGAGAAATCAGCAAAACATTGACTTTTGCCTCTGCCAAAGCTTTGAATACTCGACTAGTTCCGACGGTAGAATCAAGCATTCCTGCCCCTTGGACCGTTACGATAGACACATTCGGAATAGAACTAATCCCTTTGATCAAAGCCCCAGGACTTACCTCTCCGTTGATCAATGTACCTGAATTTGATGGATCAAAGGTATTTTTGATATAAATCGGAATGCTTTTGCGCATTGCTGGCTGCATGGTAGCTGGAAAAATCACTTTGGCACCAAAATGCGAAAGCTCCATTGCCTCATTATAACTCAGTTGAGGAATGGTAAAAGCGGTGTAAACCAACTTGGGATCAGAGGTCAGCACGCCAGAAACGTCCGTCCAGATCTCTAGGTTATCAGCATCTAGTGCTGCCGCAAAAATGGCTGCAGTATAATCAGAGCCTGATCTTCCAAGTGTTGTCGTCTCACCTTTGGCTGTGGAGGCTATAAATCCTGTGATCACTTTAATTCCATCATGCTTCGAAAAATAAGTTTTGATCGCCTGATTAGTGATATCAAAATCAACTTTTGCCTGCCCAAATCGATCATTGGTTCTGATTACTTCTCGGGCATCTAAAAACTGTGTTTTGAGCCCCTGCCCCTGCATGGATTCCGCAAGAATAAAAGCTGAAAGCCTCTCTCCAAAACTTGCTACATAATCTAGCGTCCGAGGTGAGTTTTCTTTGATCAAATAAATCCCGTGAAATAGGTCTTCCAATTCTTTGAACCGCACCTTCACAAAAGTCATCACCGTGGATTGGCTTTGTACGGCGATTAGTTGGCGCACGATGGCTAGGTGCTTTTCTTCGAGAGTTTGTAGAACTTCTCGGTAAGCTTCGTCTCCTTCTCTCGCGAGCTGAGCAATCATCAACAAGCTCTCCGTGACTCCACCAAAAGCCGAAAAAACTATGGCTACCTCATTGGTCTTTAGTTTGTCTTTAATGATGGCGAAAACTCGCTGTATATTCTCTGGGTTCGCTACGGATGAGCCACCGAATTTGATGATTTGCATAAAATAAAGCTTCTGGAGTTAATTACTGAGAAATTAAGATTGGCCTCTAGGAGGCCGCGGGGGCGAGTACTTAATAGATTTAGACGGGATCAACCCGTAATCGTGGTACACATCCATGTCGTCATAGAAAAAGTGGCGCAGGCTCTCACATCCATGGCTGGATGTAGATTTAGGTCTGAAGAGATTGTTACTGCAAATACCATAACTGGACAATTGACAGGACAATCTTACTGCCTAAATTTCAATTAGCCAAACAAAACATTGTAGTTTTTTGAAAAAATTAGAAATACTATTAGAAATACCGCAATAATTCTCCTAATAATTAACAGCCTGTTGCATTACACCGTTTACCATTTAAAATCGATTTTAAGCTGTAACCAGCTTTTCAAAAAGCTCAAAATTCACCTAAGTATGAAAGCAATTAAAATCCTTCCCTATGTGTTTAGTGTTTTTCTTTTGACTGCTTGTGCCAGTTCCAAGCCTATCAATACGCTAAATCATTTATCAGGGAATAGCTGGGCACTTGCCTCGCTTCTAGGCGAGGGCTTAGACATGACTCAGTTTCCAGGTGGAATTCCATCGCTTAGCTTTCTCGCCGATGGCACACTATCTGGATTCACTGGTTGCAATAATTTCTCAGGGGACTTCTCAATAGATGATTCTAGACTGCAACTTGACTTAGGGGCCATGTCGAAAAAAATGTGTCCAGGTATTGGCGAGCGCGATTTCATAGCAGCGTTGAGCAAAGTCGGAAGCCTAAAAATAGAAAAGGACAAACTCACCTTATTCGATGGCACCACCGAATTGATGAGTTTAGTCCCTAAGAAAAATTAATTTATACGGATCTCCGTAAGGTGACCCGTCAGCTTAGATTCTTAGCTGATCAGGCCGCCTGCCCTCCGAGATGTGCGGATGACAGCCTCAGACTTTCTACTATTTAATCAGAGCAATTCAGTGATTTTGATAGACTTCCCACGAAATTCTACTTGATCATTTTTCTTGCGGCCAACTAATAGTTCACCTAGCGGTGAACTTTTGCTAAGCATAAAAAGCTTTTGACCATCGACGGTTATTTGACCTAGACTGATGGATATTAAATAATGATCTGAGCCCAACTGCACCAAGCTTCCTTCTTGCACGGTGTTAGAGGGCTGCTTGATCGCTTGGAATCGGCAGAGCTCATCGTATTCATATAAGGCCTGCTTCAGTTGCTTTTCCACCGTCATGATATCTTGCGAGAGGGTTTCTCTTCCAGTCTCAAATTTATCCCCGGCACTACTTTTCGTATCCTCCAAAATCCCCTCATTAATAGCCTGACGCTCAGCCTTCAACAGGTTGATTTTTTCCTTCACCTGCGTGATCGCAGTTTGGTAAACTTTTTCTTTAAACGTATTCATAATAAATCAAGAGCAGCCCTCTTTGCGGCGAGTATCGATAATGTAAACTATTTTCCAGCCTTCGGCCATTTTTACTAATTGGAATGAATTCACCCCACAGTGGCTGAATTTCTCATTGGCATAAAACTCGTAGGGGGTCCAGGCAGTCGCCATAGGCCCATCAATATTGATTTGATAGTCGGTGATTCGCTCGTCCAGGTTCATTGTGGCTGGAAGATTCCCTATTCCCTTGACAAAATCAGCTACAGAACCAGCTTTTACCGAACCTGTTTCTCCCGTCGTTTCTATGGTTTGCATGATGGCAGTTTCGGAAAATACATCCGCGATCTGCGCTGTATTTTTTGCTCGCATCCCATCAAAAAGCGATTCGATTACGGCTTTCACAGCATCTTCTTCTGTCTGCGAAAAGCCTGGAATTGCGAATATGAAGGCAAAAACTACAAGTACTAGTGCTTTCTTTTTCATTGGTATAAAATTAAACTTCTCCATATAATTTGAAGGTCATATTGCGCAGCGCGTGTGTATTGACAGCATAGTGCATCGCCTCAGCTATTTCATCTGCACTTACCCATTTGCTGAAATCTGCATCTGGCATAGACTTACGATTTGGTGGCGTATCGATGATACTTGGTACAAAAACGTGTGATCTAATGGGGGTGTCCTTGGTCTCTTCGCCCACTATTTCTGCCAGAGATATCACCAATTTCTTACTTAACGCGTAAGCTAACGCCCCTTTGGCATCCGCCACCTGTAGCGCAGGTCGTGCTCCTACGAAAAGGAAAGTGCCTTTTCCTTGCTTTTTCATGTGTGGCAAAAAGCCTTTTACTAAGTGAAAAGCTGAGAAAAAATTGAGCGTGAACATGCTCTCCAAATCCGACTGACTGGTATCTGATATACCTCCCATCGCAAATCCACCAACCAAAAACGCCATGGCATCTACCTCTCCATATTGCAAATAATATTCTTTGACAAACTCCGCTGTGGCGGTTTCGTCAGTCACATCCACCTCATAGGTATCGTCTGCCTCTTCCACTTCTTCGTTTTTGCCTGGTTGCAACAAAGCTATAATATGGTATCCCTCACGCTTGAACTTCTCTACAACTGCCTCACCTAGATTACCAGCTGCGCCGGTTATTATTATATTTCTGCTCATACTACTCCAAAATTCTTTCTGATATTTGTTAAAAATAGGGGTAATTTTTCAAAAGAGACATGAATCAACTTAAAACCATCATCAAAGACAAAGAAAATAAACGAAGAAGAAATTTCTTTTTGAAATTGGTTTTGCTGGTAATTCTGCTAGTCAGTTTTGAATCAAACAGTTGGTTCAGCCCCTTCTTCGACACCCATGTTATAGCCTCCAACTTGGTTAAAGCGGCGATTGTTCTGATCAGTGGAAATTTGATTATATCCCTTGCCCGAATTGTCACATTGCAATTTTACCTAAAGAAAACTGAGGAAGTTCGGGTACAACCCAATTTTGTAATTGGAATTGACAGACTTTCCACCTTACTCAACATCATGGTTTTCTTGGTTACCCTCATGTTGGCTTTTGGGGTTCGACCTCTGGAATTTTTAACAAGTATCACCATCGTAGCTGCAGCCATTGCTTTGCTCACCAAGGATTACATTACAAACATCGTCAATGGGTTGATTATGATGTTTTCGGATCAATTGGAGATCGGAGACAAGATTATGATTGGGAAAAGCGTCGGGTTTATCAGGGATATCACACTGATTAATATGGTGTTGAAAAGTGAAACTGGAGAAATCATCATTATCCCAAATACGCTAGCATTGACTTCTGAGGTGGTGAATTACTCTAGGAATAATTCCCATCAGGTGATCATGGACTCCGAAATCCCATTTTTTACTGGCATCCAATTGAATGAATTGGAAAAGAAACTCACTGCGGCACTGACAGAATTCTCCGACTATGTGTTTGCCGAAGGCTCCCAACTGAACATTCTGGAGAGCAAACCTGAAAGCATTATTATCCGCTTTCAGTTTCCCATTAAATCAGGAGAAAAAGTCCAAGAAAAAAAAGTCAAGAAAACCATCAATCAAGCCTTAATCAACTGGTCTAATGAAAACCGAAAAGCCTAATTATTTTGATTTGGTCTATCAGGTGGTTCGCTTGATCCCCAGAGGTAGAGTCACTAATTACGGCGCGATTGCACATTATTTAGGGATAAAAAGTGGAGCCAGAATGGTCGGCTATGCGATGAATGCTGCCCACACGATGTCAGACGTTCCCGCTCACCGCGTAGTAAACAGCCAGGGTTTATTGACAGGAAAAGGGCATTTTTCTACCCCAACAGAAATGCAGGAATTGCTTGAAAAAGAAGGGATCGAAGTCGTAAAAGACAAAGTCCAGAATTTTGACAAGGTCTTCTGGAATCCTGAGGTGGAGTTGGCGTTATGACTTATTAGTTCTCAACAAATACAACCCGCCAAACATAATCAACCCATTCAGAATCAAGGCTTCAAAGCCGAATTTATAGCCCCAGAACAGTTTTTCCGAATTGGATGCTATCGCAAAAGTCAGCAGCGGAGCAAAGACAGCTAGGTAAGGAACGAACTTATCCCGAACCTTCCACTTGGTGAAAAGTCCGAAAGAATACAACCCTAACAAAGGTCCGTAGGTATATCCCGCGATCACAAAGACCGAATTGATCACACTTTGATTATTGATCACATGGAAGGCCATGATCACCAAAAACATAATAAAGGTGAATGCAATGTGTACTTTCTTTCGGACCATAACCCGCTTTTCCGCAGGATATCTTTTCTCTATCTCTAAGAAATCGATGCAAAAAGAAGTCGTCAGCGCTGTCAGCGTGGAATCTGCACTGGAATAGGCCGCAGCCGTGATACCCAATACAAAAATAATCCCTGCAAATGGCGTAAAATACTCCGTCGCCAGCAGCGGGAATAGCTCATCTGTTTTGATCGGAATCTGCACACCTTGTGTCTCTGCATATAGATAAAGTAGAACGCCAAGCGCCAAGAAAAGTAAGTTCACAAAGACCAAAATCGTCGTAAACCAAAACATGTTTTTTTGCGCCTCGCCTATGTTTTTACAGGTCAGATTTTTCTGCATCATATCCTGATCCAAGCCTGTCATGACGATGGTGATAAAAGCCCCAGAGACAAACTGCTTAAAGAAATTCGTTCCTGCTTTCCAATCCCAGTTGAATATCTGAGAACGAGGATCATCTGAAACTGATTTGATGTAATCGCCAACCCCATCGAAATTCAAGGCATTTCCCACTGAAATCACACAAACCACAACTGCTGCAAGCATAAAAAATGTCTGAAGTGTATCTGTCCACACCACCGTTTTGATCCCTCCACGATGAGTATAAAGCCAGATCAAGCCCACCGTGATCAAAACCGACACCCAAAAGGGAATTCCCAAGGAGTCAAAAAGAATTAATTGAAGCACGCTTGCCACTAGAAAAACCCGTATCGAAGACCCTAAAGTTCTGGATAAAATAAAGAAAAAAGCACCCGTCTTATATGACCAAAACCCAAATCTATCATCAAGGTAAGAGTAGATAGAGACGAGATTCAGCCGGTAATAAAGTGGTAAAAGCACCTTGGCTATCACGAAATAGCCCAAGGTGTAACCTAAAACAACTTGGAAGTAAAAGAAGTTAGAATTACCGACCTCCCCAGGAACTGAAATAAAGGTAACCCCTGAAAGCGAGGCCCCTATCATCCCAAAAGCAACCAAAAACCAAGGCGATTGTCTGTCTCCTGTAAAGAAAGTATCTGCGGAAACCTTGCGGGAAGTGAAATAGGAAATGAGAAATAGCAGTAAAAAATAGCAACAGATTACCAGGAGAACTAGTTGGGAATTCATATTTCGTATTGAAGTGGGTTCGCTAAGTTGTCCAATATTCTTAATTTTGCAAAATGAATCATTCATACGACCCACTTCCATATATCGAGGAATCAGAAGTTCTAGTGGAGGATTTGATAGATATTGAATCCAACGACTTGATCGTGTACAATGATGAGTTCAACACATTCGATCACGTGATCAAGATTCTGATGAAAGTCTGCAAGCATAGTATAGAGCAGGCAGAGCAATGCACCATCACCATACACTACAGAGGAAAATGTGCGGTAAAAAAAGGCAGCATAACAGAGCTAAAACCTATGTGTGAAGCTATATTAGATGCCGGAATCCAAGCCGCAATAGTTTAAATCCACCCAGAATTGAATTTCCCTTCCAAACTGATAGAAGATGCTGTCACCGAGATCTCCCGACTGCCGGGAATAGGTAAGAAAACAGCCCTTCGATTGGCACTTCATCTTCTCAAGCAACACGAGGCAAATACCGAAGCCCTAGCTTTGGCGATCACCCGTATGCGTACTGAAATACAGTATTGTAAGACCTGCCACAATATCTCTGACGGAGAAGAATGCAGCATCTGTATAAGTCATCGTCGGGACGGCTCGCTTCTTTGTGTAGTCGAAGACATTCGGGATGTGCTGGCGATAGAGAATACGAATCAATTTCAGGGAAAATACCATGTGCTAGGAGGAGTGATTTCTCCTATTCAAGGCATAGGTCCAGAGGAATTGAAAATAGAATCCTTGCTATCCAGAGTAGATTCAGCTTTGCAAACTGAACCTATCAAAGAGGTGATTTTAGCACTAAGCGCAACTATGGAGGGCGACACTACATCCTTCTATCTCGCTAAAAAGTTGAAGGAAAAAGGAATAATGGTAAGTTCTATCGCTCGGGGAATACCAGTAGGCGGAGAATTGGAATTCACGGATGAAGTCACGCTTGGGCGAAGTATTATGACTCGAATTAATTACACAACCGAGTGAAATTTCCTTTGCATAGGAAAAACCAAGGTCTATATTTGCAAACCTAAAGGGGGATTAGCTCAGCTGGCTAGAGCACTTCGCTGGCAGTGAAGGGGTCATCGGTTCGAATCCGTTATTCTCCACTTTCAAGAAGCTTCACAGAAATGTGAGGCTTTTTGTATTTTCAATCAACTCTAATTTGTATCACTTTCCCCGGATCATCCGTTTAGAACAGACTTCTCAAACACTTTGTATTGCAATGCGCAACATCTTGATTCTATTTTTGTCTGCCTTTTTTTTCTTTTCCTGTGATAATGAAAAAAATTGCGAAGGTATTGACTTGGATAAAGAGTATGAGATAGCAATCAATGAAAGGCTGCAAATCTGTCCTAAAAACTTCTATTTAACTCTGCTAAATATTCAGGATTCGAGATGCCCCAACGGAATAGTCTGCATTTGGCAAGGAATGATAGTGATCGAAGCAACTGTGACAATTGACGGAAAAGAACATGATTTCCAACTAAGTACAAACGAAACTGCAAGCGGTTTTCCTGTCCAACTTTCTACCGAAGGGTATATTATCAAATTAATTGATGCGACCCCTTATCCTAATCAAAATGACTCTTCGAATCCTGATAACAAACGAGCCGTTTTACTCATCTCTAAAAGATCTTCCTAAGATTGTTTAAATTCGCAGGGCTAACTTCTCTCTTAAAAATTACGATGCGAAATAGAATTTTTATTCTCTTTTTACTCATTGGAACAATCAGCTCCTGCTCTTGCGATCCTGAGAACATCGCCAAATTCGCCTTCAAAGGAATGGAAGCTATGATGGGTGAAGGCTTTATGCCTTCTGAAGAAATCCGAAAGCTGGGCAATTTCCAAAGCATGAATATCAACCTCAGTAAATCGACCGCAGAAGATTCTACTACTTCTACCATTTACCTAAAACTACAAAATGGCGATCCATTGATCTTGGGAAACCAGCCTGAAGTGTTGGCTAGAAAGTGTGCTGAACTTTACCTGCGTGATTTTGAAAATGCTGAAGATTATCAACAAATTACGGTACAGTTCATCCAAACTGACCCTACCAACCCTGAGAATGTGGCGATGCAGGAGTACATGTTTGACACCAAAGACTTTTAACTAAACCTATTATTCATGGAATTACCTCACGAATACAAAAAGCCACCCACCTCACTCGGGGAATGGGTAATCGCAGTACTGGTAAAACGACTTCCTTTGATAGGCTTAGTCATGCTCATTATTTGGGCAACAGATAAAAACACCGACCCTGAAAAAGCCAACTGGGCGAAGGCTGAGTTAATCGTGAAACTCATCATTTTCTCAGTTTTTGTGATTTTTATTGCCATCATTGGCTTTGGCGTTTTTGCCAATTTTGCTGATGAAGTGAACTGGTCAGACTTCGAGTAATGATCATAAAAGCCCTCTGCTCTGACATTGACGGCACTCTCCTCAATTCAGTGCGCGATCTGTCGCCTCGCCTCAAAGCCGTAGTGGCAGATTTTCCTTCCGATTTCCCAGTTATTCTTGCAAGTTCCCGCATGCCCGATGCCATGCGGCATTTGCTTCATGACATGAACCGCTTCCCCCAACCGTTGATCGCCTACAACGGCGGCTATGTGCTGAGTGCGGATGGAGAAGTGCTAGATGACGTGACCATTCCGGTAGAGCTGGTAGCCAAGATTCTTCGCTTGACTCACAAAACTGATATACACGTGAGTTTGTATCAAGGAGAAAAATGGTATGAGGAAAAGGACGATTATTGGTCACAGCGTGAAGTGAGAAACACGAAAGTTCAATGCGATTGGCTTCCAGGTCAGGAAGTGGTTGATCTTTGGGCGAAAAATAATTCTGGTGCGCACAAAGTGATGTGCATGGGTGAATCCAATGAAATGGCTTGGCTTTTCGGTGAACTACATTTCGAACATGCGCTCGACTTGCATTTATATAGATCCAGCGACACCTATTTGGAAATTGCTCCTAAGGCTATTTCGAAAGCGACAGGACTACGAAAAATCTTGGAGCATTCGTATGATTTTGGTATTGAATCTGTCATTGCTTTTGGGGATAACTATAATGACATCGATTTGCTGCAATCCGTCGGCTGGGGAGTCGCCGTGGACAATGCAAGAATGGAAGTGAAAGCTGTGGCAAAAGAAATCACTCATCACAACAAAGAGGATGGAGTAGCTGCCACACTGGAGAAAATTCGGGATTTGAACTTTGAGATCGGCTAAGAAACAAAGCTTCTTGGCTTCTATTCTTAATTCTAGACTCTTAATTCTATAAAATATCCGCTCCACCTTCCACATCCTCTATCGCTTTGGAAAGAAATTCCTGCAGCGGTCTCATCTTTTGAAAGCCGTCCAAAGCGATTTTGAGAAATGCTCCAGACGCTATGTCTGGATCTGCAATTTTGGAAGAAACAGTAAAGCTCTTCAACCTTAAATATTCTATAAACTCATGATCAGGCTCGTATTCACGGGGGCTGGTTTTGAGTTTTTCGCCTTCAATTTCGCCAAACTGAGATTTGAAAGCTGGCTGGCTTTCAAGTTTGGCAAGCTCAGCGCCAGAGTAATCGATTTCCTTTCTGATTTTTTTCAGCGTTTCAGCCATCGGCATCCAGATTCCTCCAGCTATAAATGAATTTCCAGGTTGGACCTGTAGGTAATAGCCGGGACCTTCCGACTTCTTTCCTTTGGGAGAAAAATAGGCGCCAAAATTAGTTTTGTAGGGCATCTTATTGGCAGAAAAGCGGATATCCCGATTTTGTCTAAATACACAATCCTTAGGTTTGAATACCAAAAGCTCCGGCTCCCACTCTCCAATACCTTTCAACAAAACCGCCACATCTTCCAAGAATTCCGCTCGAGTATCCTGATACCATTTCTTGTTGGCGTCCATCCATTCTTTGGAATTATGTTCGGCGAGGGCTGTTAAAAAAGGTAAGTATGGGCGCATTTTGTTGGTTTTTGTAACTAATGAAATCTGAAGATCGTCTGAGGTCAGATAGTGAAGTAAACTTTACTGAGGTAAAATTGATTTCAATACTGGAAGAAATCTTCTTAAATTAAATGGAATAATCCAGAAGTCATGACAACGAAGGTAACATTGGACATCAACGAAAAACTCGCTGAAAAAGCAAAAAAGCATGCTGAAGAGCAAGGGCTAAGTTTATCTGCTTTGGTTGAAACACTTTTATCTGAAGTGACTGAGTCTAAGGAAAAAGCCTTAGAGAAAATACCCTCCAAAAACCCTGATATTGTAAAGAGGATATTGGATGGGACTGAGCCATTTCCTAAGAATTTGGAGATTTTTTTTGCACGTAAGCCAAAAATCAATTCTGAATTAGAGTATTCCGAATTGTCAGAAGACAAAAAGACTCTTACAGAGGAATTAATGAAAAAATATGGCTCATAATATTTTTGTTGATTCAGATATTTTCTTGGATACTTTATTAACGCGAGATCCTTTTGTGGAAAAATCAAACGCAATATTTCTCTTGGCAGCGAACGGAGAAGTTTCAATTTTTTTTTCAAGCCTCATGATTTCTAATTCCTTTTACGTGGCTAGAAAAGAAATTGGGAAAGAGCTAACTATAAAGTCCATGCAACAGATTTTAGAGTATTGCAAAATTCTTCCGGTTGGAGATGTCGAAATTAGAAACGCTTTCCGAAATGGATTCACGGATTTTGAAGATGCTATTCAATTTGAAACAGCTAATCAAAACTCGAGAATTGAAGCTATCATTACCCGTAATAAAAAAGATTATAAGTTATCCACCCTTCCAGTATTTACTCCGCAAGAATTCCTCGCCCTTTTTAAATAAAATCAACCAATCCTTCCAGCTTCATCCCGCGACTTCCTTTGATCAGAATCAGATAATCCTCCAATTTGCTATCCTGAAGCCAGTTTCTAAAGGAAAAAGGATCAGGGAAATAAAGCGCTTTTGGATACTTGGCCAAAGCTGAAACTATTAACTGGCCGGTAAAACAAACCTTTTCAATATCATATTCACTAATGATTTCTCCTAGCCGAGCATGCTCCGATTCAGCATGATCTCCCAACTCGAACATATCACCAAGAATCAGCATCTTGTGCTTCTTCCCAGTCATATTCCCAAAAGTTCGGATCGCAACTTCCATACTGGAGGGATTAGCATTATAAGCATCCAAAATGATCAGATTGCTTCGCTTTTCCAGTAATTGAGAGCGCATATTTGAAGGCTGATACTCCACGATAGCCTGCACGGCCTTTTCCATCTCCACTCCAAAAAACTTCCCGACGGTGATCGCCGTCGCAATATTTCCAAAATTATAGGCTCCAATCAGATGACTCAAAAACACTTCTTCGTTATCATCCACGGAAAACTTGACAAAGGGATTTGCCTCCTGAAAAGTCACTTCGCAGAAGTCTCCCTTTGAGGGGTAAAGAACTGGATTATCAAATCGCTTCGAAAAATTTGACAAAATCGAATCCTGAGAATTAATGAAGACTGTCCCCTCAGTTTCTCTCAGAAACTGAAACAGCTCTGTCTTTGTCTTCAAAACTCCTTCTGGACCGCCCATGCCTTCCAGGTGAGCTTTTCCGATATTGGTGATAAAACCATGCGTAGGCTCAGCGATCAAGCAGAGTTCTTCAATATCTCCCTGCTTATTTGCTCCCATTTCTACGATAGCAATCTCATGCGCACTAGTAATTGACAGTAAAGTCAGTGGCACCCCGATATGATTATTCAGATTACCGACCGTAGCCGCGGTTTTGAATTTCTTGCTCAAAACTGCATTCAAAAGTTCCTTAGAGGTAGTTTTCCCATTAGAGCCAGTCAGTCCGATGATGGGGATATTCAGCTGTTTGCGATGGTAATTCGCCAAATCCTGAAGCATTTTCAGCACATTTTCAGCCAGAAAATACCGCTCGTCATCCTCGACAAAGTGCTTAACATCATCGATCACAACTACTGACGCTCCCATTTCCAAGGCTTTCGGAGCAAAGGCATTGGCATCGAAATTTGGGCCTTTCAGCGCAAAGAAGATATTGCCTTTCTCGATTTTTCTAGTGTCTGTGCTCACGCCCGTACTTTTTTTGAAGAGGGTATATAAAATGGAGGTATTCATCGTTTTCGAAGGAATTATTTCCCAAAATAAAGGAATCCTTCACATCTTTGAAGGGAGACAACCGTATTAATTTGTCTTAGCCATCACCACTCCATGCGCAAATTCTGGATTTTCATTTTTATGATCAGCTGCTTTCAACTGAAGGCACAAGAGATTTTTCGAATAGATCAAAACCCGTCCGTCGAAGTGAATAATGTCCAACTTACAGCGCCCTTCACTGGAGGAATCAATGCTGCACAGCTAGAAACAATAGACCTGACGGGTGATGGAATCGAAGAATGGGTGACTTGGGATATCAATTCCCGGCAGCTGCTGGTTTTGAAAAAAGAGGGCGAAAACTTCCTCCATTTACCTGAGTTAAGCTATGCACTTCCTTCCGATATCAATGGATTTTTGGTCCTCACGGACTTCGATGGCGATGGAAAAAAAGACCTGTTCACCTCAACGGCACTCGGAATTAAAGCCTATAAAAACACCTCCACCAATTCACAGATCTCTTGGCAGGTAGCGCAAAACTTCCTCAAACTTGACGGTTCAGGAAATATCCAAACCAATAATCTGGACACTCCGCTAATTCAGGATCTAGATGGTGACGGGGATTTAGATCTGGTCATCTTCAATTTTGCCGGAGGCGATTACATGGAGTTTTACAAAAACACCAGCGTGGAGCGAAAAGGTATAGCGGATATCGACGGGTTTGCTTTTGGGGTAAGTCACTGGGGAAACTTCGAATTCTGTGGCTGTGGAGATCTTTCCTTTGGAAAAACCTGTCAGGGACAAGACTTAAATTCTCGGAAAATATCAGAGGAAAACGACAGAATTCTACACGCAGGCGGACATTCTATTTTATACAAAGATCTGGATGGAGATGGCGTAGAAGATTTGCTGTTAGGGCGCGATGAATGCGACATCCTCTATTTTCTGCCAAATATAGGAACCAGCACCACTCCTACCTTCGAAAGCTTCAGCAATACGTTACCTAATTATGGCGATTTGCCAGCTTTTCCGCTTTTTCACATTGGCCAGCAGATCGACGATGAACTTCTTATCTCTTTAAACACTAGCGAGGCTTCTTCTAATTTCGGGATTGATTTTGCCAATTCTATCGTGAAAATTGACAGGCAGGGCAATGCAGACTTTGATTTCCTTCAAAATCAGATGATTGATCTGGGAGAAAATGCTAAGCCTTTCCACATTGGAAATAACTCAAATGGGAGCTTATTTATCATCTCAAATAAATTTAAGAATGGAGAAGTAATTGCCTCAGAATCCATGCTTTTTCTAGAAGATGGAGCATTTACTTATGTTGACGTGTACAATGAGTCACTGGAAAACCTGAAACTCATTGATGCTCAAAAAATTCTTTTTAATGATAAAGCAGGCAAACACCATCAGCTGATCACGGGAATATCCAGAAAAGGAAGTGTCCCAACTCAGCTACTTTATGAATTGGGAGAATCAGGTTATAATCAAATTACGCTCACCGGCTACACATCCCAGCGAGGAGATTATCTTCAGTTTTTCCCTTATGAAAATAAAGATATGATGCTTGTAGCTTCGCAAAATGGGAGCTTGGACTTGTATTCGGTTGATTTTTCCAATTATTCTGCATCACTCGTTGAATCTGACTTTCTGGGATTTGCAGACAATCCTGCCAACCGGAATCTGAATGTAGTAGTAATGCAAAAAACCAATCCTGACCTCTATGCGGTAGATCAAAATGGCGTAATCAGCAAAATCGAGGATTTCATGCAATCCGCTACCATCTCTGAAGTTTTGATCCAAATCGGTGGACAGAATTTCCCGACGCGATTGGGAAGAAATACTTGGATAACTACCGCGACAGATGGCTTTGATGGGACTACAGATTTGATTTTGGGAACACGAGCTGGTGGTCTGATTTACCTTACCTCCACCGCCGAATCCAATCCTGATGAAGACGAGTACCAAATCAAAGTCTTTCCCAACCCAAGTGAGGGGCCGATCAAGGTTCTCACCAACAAAGTCTCAACTGGTATTTTGATCAATTCTCTGGGACAGGAATTAGTGAGTGACATTGCCATTCCCGCCAATAGAGAAGTGGAGATCCAAGCCGGATTTTTAACTCCGGGGCTTTATATTTTGATTCTTGAATCTGAGGGAAAATTCAGGAAATCCCGCAAAATCTGGATGCGCTAATTACAGGACTGGCTTTTTGGATTGTTTGAAAAAGCAGTAGTTTCGAAGGAAATATAAATCCATGAAGAACATCTACTTATTCGCAATCTTGGGGATTTTCCTCATTTCTTGCTCCTCCGAAAAGGCCGAACCTGCCGATTTGATTTTTACCAACGGCATCATTTACACGGTAAATGAAGCGCAGCCTACCGCTGAAGCAGTTGCCGTCAAAGACGGAATGATTCTCGCAGTAGGCTCCACCGAAGAAATCGAAAAACACCAGGGTGAAAACACGGAGGTGATCGACTTGAATGGTGAAACCATGACTCCTGGGCTAGTGGAGTCACATGCCCATCTGATGGGAATTGGCTACAACAAGCTGGAACTGGACTTAATGTACGTGAAAACCTACGACGAACTAGTCGAAAAAGTAGCTGAGGCAGTATCAAAAGCTAAACCTGGAGACTGGATCACCGGCCGCGGATGGCATCAGGACAAGTGGATTGAGAAGCCAGAAAAGATGGTAAAAGGCTTCCAAACCAACGATGAACTCAATGAAGTTTCCCCTGACAATCCTGTGTTTTTGAGACATGCGAGTGGACATGCGTCATTCGCCAATGGAAAAGCCTTGGAACTGGCTGGAATTTCTAACCTCAAAGGAGAAAGACCCGGTGAAGTAGAAGGTGGGGAGATCATCCTTGATGAACTTGGCAACCCAACGGGTGTACTAACTGAAAGAGCATCTGGCTTGGTGGCGAGATTAGTGCCTGCAGAAACGCCAGAAAGAGCCGAAGAAGCCTTAACCCTAGCACTAAAGGAGCTGAATGAAAAAGGAATTACAAGTTTCCACGATGCAGGATCTGGCCAAAATGTAATTGACCTTATACAGAAATTCAAAAATGAAGGCAAACTCAGCGTTCGCCAATACGTGATGTTAACGGGGACTCAGCCTGCATTGCTGGAAGAGTGGTATAAAAAAGGCCCTATGATAGACACAGCAGATCACATGCTGACCGTTCGCTCGATCAAACTGAATTGCGATGGTGCTTTGGGCCCAAGAGGCGCGTGGTTATTGGAGGATTATTCTGATAGACCAGGGCATCAAGGTCATGAGACTCTACCAATGTCAGTGGTGACAGAAGTTTCAGAAAAAGCTATTCCAGCAGGTTTTCAGGTATGTGCGCACGCCATAGGTGACCGCGCTAATCAGGAAATCTTGGACAGATATGAGGGAGCATTCACCAAATTTCCTGATGCAAAAGATCTGAGGTTCCGCATCGAACATGCTCAACACATTCATCCTGATGACATTCCTCGATTTGGTCAAATGGGCGTAATAGCAGCGATGCAGGCCATTCACCTAAGTTCAGATCGTCCATGGGCTATTGATAGATTAGGTGAAAAAAGAATCATCGATGGAGCCTATGTTTGGCAAAAACTGATGAAATCCGGCGCGGTTGTCACCAACGGAACAGATGCACCTGTTGAGCCAGTTGATCCTATCCCTTCTTTTTATGCTTCCGTCACCCGTAAAACTCTAGAAGGAATGCCAGAAGGAGGCTATGAAGGCGATCAGAAAATGACTCGTGCTGAAGCGCTTAAATCTTACACGCTGGATGGTGCGTATGCCGAGTTTGAAGAAGATTTCAAAGGTTCGATTGAAGTAGGAAAAGCGGCTGATTTCACTGTTTTTGATAAAAATATCATGGAAGTGCCGGAAGATGAGATTTTAAATAGCAAAGTTTCGATGACGGTTGTTGGAGGAAAAGTGGTGTATAAAAAGTAGGTTGTCAGTTGTAGATTGCTGGATGTCAATTAAGAAAACACGTACTTGAAATTCACCGAATTAGGATTTTCGAAAAGTCTCAGATCGAAAGGTTTGAGACTTTTTTCATAACAACCTGTAGCCACCCCTTAGCTTATCCTAAAACCAAGCCAAGCGGGCAGTCACCTTTGTAAAACAAAACGACATCTACCATCCAGAAAAGCCCTAGCGGGGGGACACCATATAACTTTGATTCACACGGTATAATTATTCGATATGATTATCCACTTTTCTACCAGTAAGGTGGAATAAGCAAAGTAGCAAATATTAAACTTAAGAATTGAGGCTGCTTCGCTCATCGGTCTTCCAATCAGATAAGCAAGGAATATAAGGTGACTGGCAGTATTGCGGATAATCATATTATTCGATCTACCAATCCATCTGATTATTTTTCCCTATTTTCAAAATCTGAAAAAACACGCATCATGAAATCGAGCCTGCCTGCCTGAGGCAGACAGGCCTGACGAAGAACATCACACACTGGGATGATTATAACCAGGCGAGATTCTCCCGATGAAAATCGGGACAGGCTATATGGCCATTAAATATCAAATTATAAACGTATGAAAAAACTCTTTACCTTTTTCTGGCTTTTTTGCCTAATCAGCAACTTGGCAATCGCCCAAGACGAAGCACCTAAGCCAATCTCTTGGAAGGATATTCCTACCTGGAAATCCATGAACATAGGCACTTTCCAAATTTCTCCTGATGGCAAATGGGTGGCCTATGGGATGACTGCTCTTGAAGCGGACGGAGAAGTGATCCTTCAGTATGTGAGTGATCCAGATTCCACGCAGACTTTTAAAATAGGGTTTACCTCCTACCCTGCTATTCAATTCAGCAAGGATAGCAAGTGGATCGCGTACAAGGAATATCCCACTTTCAAGGAAAAGGAAGCTAACGAAAAATCCAAAGGTAAACCTTTGAAAGACAAAGTTATTCTGATGAAACTTGGCTCAACTGATAAGGAAGAGAAGATGACTTTTGAAAATGTAAGCACATTTTCTTTCAACGGAGATGCTTCTACCCACCTCGCGCTAAATCTTACCAAGGACGGCGGTGGAGATGCCAAGGGATCGGATCTTTTGATCTATCACCTCAATTCCAAAAAGGCGCAAAATCTGGGAAATGTTGCAGAGTTCTCTTTCAACAAAAGCGGGAACTACCTGGCCTATACCGTCGATGCCGCCAACGAATCTGGAAATGGAATTTATCTGCTCAACATGGCCAGCAATAGCACCAGCGTGCTTGATTCGGACAAAGCTTCTTACAAGTCTCTCAACTGGACTGAAAAAGGCGATGCATTTGCAGCGCTGAAAATGGTCAAAGACAAAAAATATAAGCAAGATCATGGCAAGGTGGTCGGAGTGAAAAATCTTAGCAGTCCTCAGGTGACGGTTTATGATCCTGCGAAAGACTCCACTGGTTTTTCTAAAGAATATACCATCAGTCCAAATCGCCGTCCGATGTGGTCTGAAGACTTGACGAGACTTTTCTACGGTATTCATCCTTTAGTTTTAGCCAAAAAAGAAGAGGTTAAGAAAGAATTGGATCCGGATTCTGTGAAGGTAGCAGAGGCAGAAGCGATAAAGAGAATCATGACAGATACGGCTATGAATTCCCTCGCCGACCTGAAGAAAGCACTATCGAAATTGGATTCTGGAAAAGTAAGTCCTAAAGAAAACGATGCTGACAAACCAGACATGACCATCTGGCACTGGAATGACAGCCGACTTCAGTCTCGTCAGCAAGTTCTGGAAAACCAGGATAAAAACTACAGCTTCTATGCGATGTACCATGTGTCGTCTGGCAAGCATATTCAGCTTCAGGACAGTAGTATGCTTAGCCTGAGTATTTTGGATAAGGAGAAATATGCAATCGGCTCTGACAATCAGACTTACGAACTTCAAAGCAATCTTGATGGACAGAATTACCAAGACTTTTATATAGTAGATCTGATGACCGGTGAGAAAAAGACACTTTTCTCCAACTTCTATCTTCCTGGATATTCTTCCTATCCACGTGGATCTTCGGATGGCACCAAGTTAATTTACGGGTACGACGGCAACTATTACAGCTACGACATTGCTACTGGTGAAGAGACAAATTTGACAGGTAGCTTACCAGTTTCCTTTGTAGATGTAGAGGATGACCATAATGTGAAAAAGCCGCTGCACGGTTCACTCGGATGGAGTAGTGATAGCCAATATGTGTTGCTAAACGATGGTTGGGATATCTGGCAAGTACCCGTGACAGCAAAGGGCAAGGCAGTTAATTTGACTCAAAATGGCAAATCGGATCAAATCAGATATCAATACCGTTTTTCCCTTGATCCAGAGGAAAAAGGTATCAACCTGAGCAAGCCACTTTATATCAGAACCTATGGGGAATGGACCAAGAAAAGTGGAATTGCTAGGATAAACACTTCGAAAAAAGGTTTGGAACCAGGTGCGGAATTTTTGATTTGGGAGGATGCGAGTATTGGTTCTCTGAGAAAAGCGGAAAATGCGGAAGTGTATTTCTTCAGCAAAGAAACATTTAATACGCCAACCCAAATTTTCTCTGCAGACGCCTCTCTTTCCTCTCCAACCAAAGTCACCGAGAATGCGCCAAATGTAGAAGACTACGCCTGGTCTGCAGGCACAAGGTTAGTTGATTATGTTTCTGATAAAGGCGCAAAACTTCAAGGCGCTCTATTCCTACCCGCCAATTACGTGGAAGGTGAAAAATATCCAACCGTGGTTTACTACTACGAAAAACTATCCCAGACTCGTCACAATTGGTCTAACCCAGGCTACAGCGGCACCGGCTGGAGTCCGTCAGTTTATACCAGTAATGGTTTTGCCGTTTTCATTCCGGACATTGTGTACACCATGGATGACCCGGGTATGTCTGCCGTATGGTGTGTGATTCCTGGTGTAAAAGCCGCAATTGAAACTGGTGTGATCGACCCGGATAACATAGGAATTCACGGTCACTCGTGGGGTGGCTATCAGACTTCCTTCCTGATCACGCAGACCGATATGTTCAAAGCCGCAGCAGCTGGAGCTCCTCTCACCAATATGATTTCCATGTATGATCTCATCTATTGGAATTCTGGAGGAGGAAACATGTCGATCTTCGAAGCTTCGCAAGGCAGATTCACCGGAGCTCCTTGGGAAAACTGGGAATCTTATGAAAGAAACAGCCCAGTTTACCACGTGAAAAACGTAAACACTCCACTCCTTCTCCTGCACAACGATAAAGACGGAGCAGTGGACTTCACACAAGGAATTGAATATTACTCTGCCTTGCGAAGATTGAAAAAGCCAGTGATTATGGTTCAGTACAAAGGAGAAAATCACGGTCTAGGTAAACTTGAAAACCGAAAAGATTATTCCGTGCGGATGATGGAGTTCTTTGACCATCATCTAAAAGGCGCCGAAGCACCGGACTGGATGTCAACAGGTATTGACAAGATCGATCTGGATGAACACCTGGAAAAAAGAGCATTTTAATACCGGGAGGAGCTGTAAAAAGCTCCTCTTTTTTATATCAAACCGCAATGGGCGCAGAGATTTTAGCGAAGAACGCACGTAAGAAGTCTCTATACTTATTCCATGTGGGAGGGATAGTGTGAAGTAGCTATTTCAGTCCACTTTACGTTAGTAAGCCCTAAGAAGTGATTATTTGTTTGCTCCAAATCATCCCTTCAAAATTTCAAAAAACAGATCATTTTTATCAATACTACCTCCTATCACTATAGAATTTGCGAATGGCTGGACATTCGCTTTCTTTAAAAATAATTTCGCCCTAGCGAGCACTATTTACTCATGCAAAAATCCAACAACGATCCAAACGCAGAATTTGATTTTGCGAAGCTGAAGTCCATTTGCTACCAGGCATCAGATCCGAACTACCATGAGCATTTGGAAACCTACACTTATGAGCAGGATTTCGATAGTGTTTGGAATGCTTATGTGAACATATCCCCAGAAAAAGCCTGGAGCGGAAGAATGATTCACTTTCATCGCTTGTATTCTCGGCTCAGTAGCGAGGAGGTTTTTCCAGGACAAATCTACACGGGTGGAATGGGTGAAGGACAAGTGCTTATTCTGAACCTTCATGTTTTCAATGCACTCATAAAACTGCAAGTGGGCCATGAAGTAATGGAGATTGATAAATCAAAGGGATTAATTCGGATCTGCTATCTGGAAAACTCTAAATCTGAAGGTTCTCAGTTTATCCAATTCAAGGCACTTCCAAGTGGCAAAACCGAAGTTTCACACAAAACTTTCTATCGCAGTGGATCTTGGTTTAGAGACAAGATCATCTATCCGTATTTTCATACGAAAGCGATCAACGAGTTTCATGGAAACGTGCGGGCCTGGCTAATTTCAAAAAGTTAATTCTCAATTTTCTAAAATCTAAGGAGTCTGGATATCAGGCTCTTTTTTTTTGCGTCTGGCTTTCTGTTTGTAACTTTTAGAGAAACAAAATTCATTAACCAAACTTTTTAGCCCATGATAGAGGACAGTGTAGAAACTTTTGATGCCATTATAATTGGTTCTGGTCAAGCGGGAAATCCCCTTGCTTTGGCCCTAGCCAAGGAAAAATGGAAAGTAGCTATAGTAGAAAAAGGGGCGCTAGGAGGCACCTGCGTGAATACAGGTTGCACGCCTACCAAAGCCTATGTAGCAAGCGCAAGAGCGGCCTGGGCAATTGCAAACGCTCCTAATCTGGGAATCGAAGTACCCAAATCGCCCACAGTTAATCTTAAAGCAATCAAAAAAAGAAAAGACAAACTGGTCAATCAATCGAGGCTGGGGATCAGAGAATCATTGGAGGACTCAGCTCAGGTCACGTTGATTAGAGGCACCGCTTCCTTCGTGGACAAAACTAGGTTGAAGGTGGGCTCCAGGGTTCTCAAAGCTGATAAAATCTTCCTAAATGTTGGCGCTCGTGCTCGAGTTCCAGAGGGATTTGAAGACGTCGATCACCTCACCAATACCTCAATTCTTCAGCTCGATAAAGTGCCGGAAAGCTTAGCAATCATCGGAGGAAGTTACATAGGACTGGAATTCGCGCAGATTTTCAAGCGCCTGGGATCCAAAGTCACCGTGCTGGAAAAGGGTGATTTCCTGATTTCCAAAGAAGATCAGCATACTTCAGAGCTGGTTCGGGAGGTTTTAGAAAAGGATGGAATTAAAGTGATATGCGGAGCTAACTGCCTCGCAGGCAAAAACAAAAAATCAGGCGGTGTAACAGTATCTTTTCAGAAGGATGGAAAAGACCAAAAAATAAGTAGCACACAGGTGCTGATCGCCACTGGAAGAATTCCAAATTCAGACCTGCTCAAACCCGAAAATGCTGGACTTAGTATTTCTGAAAAAGGTTACATCAACGTGAATCAGCAATTGGAAACTAACATTGAAGGAATTTACGCATTGGGCGACTGTAATGGAGAAGGTGCTTTTACACATACTGCTTACAATGATTTCGAGATCGTTCAGGATCAGCTATTGGGAGACAAAAAGAGAAAACTTAGCGATCGAATCACCAATTATGCGCTTTATATAGATCCTCCTATGGGGAGAGCTGGAATGACACTGAGTCAAGCTAAGGACTCTGGTAAGAAACTGCTGTTTTCCCGCATGCCGATGAGTGATATTTCCAGGGCAAAAGAAAAGGGAGAAACACAGGGAAAAATGGAGGTTATCATAGACGCCGACTCTGAACAAATCCTAGGAGCAACAGTTTTCGGCACTGGTGCAGATGAGATAATCGGCACATTCCTGACTGCGATGTATGGAAAAATGAGCTATAAAACGCTGATGAATTCAGTACAAACTCACCCCACCGTCACAGAACTAATCCCAACACTCCTTCAGCAACTTAAACCTCTCAAAGATTAACCCATGAAAAAATCACATAAAATTTATGCTGTCCTGAATCTGATCGTATTGGCTTTGGTCATCTTTTGGAATTATTGGGTCAATGCAAAAGGAATTAACGGCAATACAGTAAGCTCACTAAGTTCCGAATATGAAAATCTATTTACGCCTGCCGGATATGCCTTCTCCATCTGGGGATTGATCTTTTTGGCGCTTTTCATACAGGCTATTTTCTTTAACATCCGAGCATTTAATGCGGACAAAGATTCCGACTTCCTCTCTCAAATTGGCCCTTATTTGATTCTTACCAACCTAGGTAACGGACTTTGGATTTATATGTGGCTCATGGAATATACCGGAATTAGCGTCATCGTGATGCTTGGGATTTTGTCCAGCCTAGTCATCACGGTTTTGAACACCAATATGGAACGATGGGATGCACCCCGGCCGATTATCGTCTGGCTATGGTGGCCTATTGCCATTTATTTCGGATGGATCTGTGTAGCAACGATAGCCAACATTTCTGCCTACCTAGCTAAGATTGGATGGAGCAGCGGAGCACCTGAAGTAAGCTGGACGGTGGTGATGATCATCGTAGCAGTTATTCTAAATCTTTTCCTAATCGCTGCCCGAAACCTGAGAGAATCAGCCTGTGTGGGTATCTGGGCCTTGGTCGCAATAGCAGTGAGACATTGGAATACAATTCCAGAATTGCAGTGGACAGCACTAGTCGGTGCTATCGTGCTATTCATAGCCGTCAGTTATCATGGATACAAAAACAGAAAAACAGCACCTTTCAAACTCAACTAAACCATCCTATTATGAGATCCTTAAACAAAACTGAAAAAATTGCTTTGGCTATGCCAATTCTGGCTGCTGCAAGCATTATGTTTCTATCACATAATTCCCAAGCGCAAAGTCTGGAGACAGTTCCTTACGTTGATCTTGAAAAATATGCAGGGGAATGGTACGAGATTGCCTCGTTCCCACAATCCTTCCAAAAAGGGTGTACCTGCACCAAAGCCACCTATACACCCAATGAGGACGGTACGATTGAGGTAGTCAATTCATGCAATCTTCCAGAAAAAAGCAAAACGAAGACCTCCACAGCTAAGGCTTGGGTAGAAGATGGATCTGGAAATGCCAAGTTGAAGGTTCAATTCTTCTGGCCATTCAAAGGAAAATATTGGATCATAGACTTGGCTAAAGACTACTCCTACGCTGTGGTCGGACATCCAAACCGAAAGTATCTGTGGATTTTGTCCAGGACGCAAGAAATGGACGAAGCTACTTATAACGGCATACTTCAAAGGGTTGAGGAGAAGGGATTCGATCTAGAAAAACTCGTGAAGACGATACAATGTGACGACTAAGCAACTTAAAATCCCAGGATTTCAATTCTGGGATTTTCCCTTTTCAACTAGACCTGCTTGATTTAGACATTTTATGAGGTTTTCATTTACTTTTTCACCCCTTAGCTATTCGAAAATAAAAAGATAGTAATTCGAGAATTTTTAATATTTTGAGGCTGCCTATTGTGGGCTTAATTTAAAATGAAATGGAATTTTTAGAAGGACTAGACCCTCAACTCAAAATCTTCTGGTACATCGCTATACCCGTGTCTCTGATTTTTGTGCTTCAGACCATCCTGACATTTGTTGGAGGAGGTGGCTCGGATGGATTAGAAGCGGATTTTGATGGGGACTTAGATGGAGGAGATGCTCCTTTCCAAATGTTTTCTTTTCGGAACTTAGTCAATTTCCTACTCGGCTTCAGCTGGACTGGAATTTCTTTTTACAACCTGATTCCAAACACTTCCCTACTAATTCTTGTCAGTTTGGTAGTGGGTTTCGCCTTTGTTTACTTCTTTTTTCTCATCATCAAGCAGATCCAGAAACTCGGCGAAGACAATACATTTCGACTGGAAAAAACCCTGAACAAAATCGCTGATGTCTATCTCGCTATCCCAGGCAGAATGCAGGGCAAAGGGAAAATAATGGTCAGTCTAAATGGCTCGGTAAGAGAAATAGATGCCATGACCGAGCATGACAAAATAGAAACAAATGCCACCGTGAAAATCATGCGCGTAGAAAGTGGCAATATCCTCATCGTAGAAAAGCTTTAACCTAATTTATTCATGGATCCTTTAATTCTCATCGTCGTCGCGACGGTTGTTGCCTTTGTGACTATTCTAGCCCTTGTCTCCCGATACAAGCGCTGCCCTTCTGACAAAATATTGGTCGTTTACGGCAAAACCGGCGGCACCTCTGCTCGCTGTATTCATGGAGGTGGAGCTTTCATCTGGCCAGTGATTCAAGATTATGCTTATCTGGATTTGAAACCTATTTCCATTGAAGCCAATTTGACAAATGCACTTAGCCGCCAAAACATTCGGGTGGATGTGCCTTGTAGATTCACGATTGCTATTTCTACTGATACAGACACGATGAATACTGCTGCTGAGCGCTTGCTTGGCCTGGCTCATGAGCAGATTCAGGAGCTTTCAAAGGATATTCTTTTTGGTCAGCTACGATTGGTGATTGCTACGATGACAATCGAGGAAATCAACTCTGACAGAGACAAATTCCTAGAAAGCATTTCCAAAAACGTAGATAGCGAACTGAAGAAAATCGGTCTAAAACTCATTAACGTCAACGTAACGGATATAAAAGATGAGTCTGGATACATAGAGGCACTAGGTAAGGAAGCGGCTGCAAAAGCCATCAACGAAGCAAAAATATCTGTTGCAGAGCAGGAGAAAATCGGTGAAACGGGTAAGGCTTTAGCCGATCGTGAAAAGGATGTGCAGATCGCGGATACCCAGCGTGATCGTGATGTGAAAATCGCCATCACCAACAAAAATCGTGAGGTAAGTATCGCCGAAGCAGCCAAAGACGAAAGTATCGGTAAAGCTGAAGCTCAAAGAGATACCCGCGTAAAAACTTCCGAAGCAAACGCCATCGCAATCAAAGGGGAAAACGAAGCCAAAATTTCCATTGCCCAGTCTGATGCGCAGCGTAGGGAAAAAGAAGCCGAAGCCCTCAGAATTGCCCTAGCATCCGAAAAAGTGCAAAGTGCTAGAGCACTAGAAGAAGCCTATCTCGCGGAGCAAAAAGCTGAAACTGCAAGAGCTGAAAGAGAGCGCTCCACTCAAAATGCGAACATCGTAGTCCCGGCAGAGATCGCTAAACTTCGAGCGATCATCGATGCACAAGCTGAAGCAGAACGAATCCGAGAGCAGGCTAAGGGTGAAGCAGATGCGATTTTTGCTAAAATGGATGCCGAAGCGAAAGGTTTGTATGAAATTCTCACCAAACAAGCAGAAGGCTATCGTGAAGTGGTAAGTGCTGCCGGCGGAGATCCAACCAAGGCATTCCAGTTGCTTTTGATTGAAAAGCTTCCTGAATTAGTTAGAACTCAGGTGGAAGCCGTAAAAAATATCAAGATCGATAAAATTACCGTTTGGGACTCGGGGAATAACGAAAATGGCAATGGCTCGACAGCTAATTTTGTCTCAGGAATGATGAAAACAGTTCCCCCATTGAATGACTTATTTAATATGGCAGGGTTGAATTTACCTACCTATCTCAAAGGAGAGGAGTTAAAAGAAGTCCCAAAACAGAAAGAAACTCCGAATATAAAGGAGGATCCACAACGTGAAAAAGAATAATCAACAAGAGGCTGAATCACACCGATCCAGCCTCTTTTTTTGCCTAATCATCACTGATATTGAGGTAGGAATAGCCCATTTGATCCAGCGTGATAAAAGATGTTTTTGCTGAAACAGCTACTTTCACCAGTGACGTTACCTTGTCCGAAGGGATGTTATTGAAGGCTAAACTTTGGCCACAGACATAAAATTTAACAACTAAATCCTCTAAAGCTTTGATAGCCAACAAATTTGGATTGGCAGTTTGATACTTTTCCTGATAATTCTCCTCAGAAAGAATTGCTCTCACTATTCCTCCATGGATGACTGCTGCCATGTGGATTTTATCGGCAGGGACTCCATTAGCGATGTTTAGATTATAGGTCCGTGCCACTTCCTGAAAAACGGGATGAATCGCCGTGGAATCCTTCATTTTCCCATATAGATCAAGGACAATTTTGTAATCCAACGTAGGATCAAAAGGCAAAGCAGCATTCTTGCTTGGCATAACACCCACCCAAGGATGAAAATCTAAAACAGGATAGGTAATGTGGTCTTTGATGTGAGGAGGCATGCCCTCCTGTGCGAAGGCTCCTGTAAAATTAGCTAAGAAAATTAAGCTAAGGGAAAAGAAAAAGAGTTTCATAAGAACATGATTTTAAAGGAATTAGGAAATGCATCCAAATATATAGGATTATTTACCATGAAGCTAAGCCCCATAATTTCTCTGCTCAGTCTGACCAGATGTAGAATTCTAAGCAAGCCACTTAAAATAATTGTAGCTCCGAGGATATCAGCAACTCATTTTTCAATCTACTTTTGATAGATTTTTGCAAGCGGCTTGCTTTGAGACAGAAATCAAACCTATTATGATCCTTCAAGGTATTATCCTCATCGCCGGACTATTGTTATTAGTGAAAGGCGCAGATTGGCTTGTAGATGGAGCTTCCGTTTTAGCCAAAAAAAATAAAATCTCGGACCTGGCGATAGGTCTGACCATCGTGGCGTTTGGGACATCCGCCCCCGAATTAGTCGTGAACTCCGTTGCTTCGATGGGAGGCTACCCGGATATAGTTTTTGGCAACGTGATTGGTTCAAATAATTTCAACTTGTTTATCATCCTTGGAATCGCAGGATTGATTACCCCGCTAGCTGTACAGTCTAGTTCTGTTTGGAAAGAAATCCCGTTCTCATTATTCGCCGCGATAGTTCTTATTATTTTGGCAAATAACTACCTCAGCAGCGAAAGCCCTGCACTTAGTATGCTGGATGGGGCTATCTTACTGGTGCTTTTTATAGGATTTCTCTACTATGTATTCACCCAGCTTAAATCTGACCCAAGCACGGAGGTAATTGAGCTAAAGGATTACTCTACCCTCAAAATTTGGGGATTAATTATTATAGGTCTGGGAGGTTTGGTGATCGGTGGAAAGCTAGTAGTGGATAATGCCGTAGCCATGGCTCAATCTCTGGGTGTGAGCGAAAAAATCATAGGCTTGACCATCGTCGCCGCGGGTACATCTCTGCCTGAACTAGCCACGTCCGTGGTCGCTTCCATGAAAAAGAACAATGACATCGCTATCGGCAACATCATTGGCTCTAATATTTTTAATATTTTCCTAATTCTGGGGGTCAGTTCGATGATCAGTCCCCTTTCGTTCAAGGTTGCGTTCAATACAGATATTTACATTTTGATAGGCGGTACGCTGTTTCTTCTTCTAGCTATGTTTATGGGGAAAAAGAAAACACTAGATAGATGGGAGGCCGGATTACTATTAATCACCTACCTAGGCTATACCGCATACCTCGTTAGTTTAGAAGTATAAAATTTTAGTGTCAAACTCTATGCTCCTAGAATTGGTGTTTTCTACTGAATTGCCCATCACCAATCCGGTGCTCAAATTCCTATTGATTTTATTGATCATTCTACTAGCACCCATTTTTCTCAATAAGATTAAAATTCCACCGCTCTTAGGATTGATCATTGCCGGTGCGGTGGTAGGACCAAACGGTCTGAGTTTGATAGAAAGGGACAGTGGAATTATTCTTTCTGGGACGGCTGGCTTATTGTATATCATGTTTTTGGCAGGACTTGAAATCGACCTGGCTGACTTCAAGAAAAACAGTAAAAAGAGCATCATTTTCGGTTTATACACTTTTTTGATCCCTATGATCCTGGGTTTGGCAGCAGGGCTATACCTATTGGATTTTGGCTGGGCCACCTCTATCCTACTAGCAAGTATGTTTGCCTCACATACATTGATTGCCTACCCCATGATTTCCAAGATGGGTATTGCAAAAAATAGAGCAGTCAACATCACAGTTGGCGGTACGCTAATTACTGACACACTTGCCTTGCTCGTATTAGCAATCGTAGTAGGGATGGCGAATGGAGCCGTAAATACTTCCTTTTGGGCTAAGCTTGGGTTTTCTTTAGTTCTATTTGTGATGATCGTCTGGTTTCTGGTTCCAAGGATAGGTCGCTGGTTTCTGAAAAGGTACGAGGACAATGTCACTCAGTACATTTTTGTTTTGGTGCTGCTTTTTACTGGTGCTGCCTTGGCTGAATGGGCTGGAGTGGAGGCTATTATTGGAGCATTTCTGGTCGGCTTAGCACTGAACCCCTTGATATCACAAGCGTCGCCTTTGATGAATAGAATTGGTTTTGTGGGTAACGCGATATTTATCCCTTTTTTCCTCATAGGTGTAGGAATGCTGGTTGATTTCCGGGCATTTATTCAAGGTTGGGAGACAGTGACCGTGGCACTTGTAATGACGGTGGTTGCTACCACAGCTAAATATTTAGCAGCGCTGTCCACCCAAAAAACTTTTGGTTTTTCCAGGGATGAACGCCGTATTATTTTTGGCCTGAGCAATGCCCAAGCAGCTGCTACACTCGCTGCAGTTCTTGTGGGGTATAATACCATTATTGGGACAGATGCTAGTGGGGAATCTATACGATTATTGTCTGAATCCGTGCTGAACGGCACCATTATCATGATTTTGGTGACCTGCACTATTGCCTCATTGGAAGCTCAAAAAGCCGCACGTCGCATTCTATTGTCTGAATCTCCACTCTCGGAACTTGGGATAGAAGAAAGCGCAGAACGTATGTTGATTCCAGTGAGAAATCAAGATACCGTCGCAGAACTTATTCATCTCAGCATCATGCTGAAGTCTCCACAAAACCCTACTGGTCTGTATGCTCTGAGTATTATTAATCCGGATCTTCAAGACGATGGAGCTGAGGTAAAAGCTCAGAAAATCCTAAACCAAGCAAGCAAAGTAGCAGCATCCACGGATCATTTTTTATACGAGCTGCTTAGGTATGACACCAATGTAGAACACGGGATCGCCAGTGTGATTCACGAAAATAAAATCTCCACCCTCATCCTTGGACTTCATGAAAAGCATGGCATGGAGGATAGCTTTCTAGGAAATCTAACCGAAGGGCTCCTCAGCAAATGCAATACAACCACCTTTATCTACAAGCCATTTCAACCTTTTGACACCCACAAAAGGCATTTGGTTTTTATACCGCCCAAAGCCGAAAATGAATTAGGCTTTCCTTTCTGGCTCGTGAAAATCTGGAATATTGCGCGAAACACCGGCGCACGAATGATTTTTTACACGGGAGATGAAACCAAACTATACTTGGAAGACATTCTGCATAAGCATCCGATAAGGGTAGATTTCCGCCCTTTTCCCAATTGGGAAGAACTAGGGAATATAAATATTCTACTCAAACCGGATGACAACCTGATCATGGTGCTCAGTCGAAGAGGAGAAGAATCCTATCATCCCAAATTCGAACAGGTCCCTCAGTTGATCAATACCTGGTTAAAATTTCACAGCTTTATTCTTATCTATCCTAATCAGCCAAAGGCGGCCGGGATGCCCCTAATGGATATGATGCATGGATCACTTGTCGGACCTATCGATCGGTTGGATTGGATAGGGAGAACGCTCTCGAGTTTGCTGAGGAGAAAATAATTATCAGGACAAACTTGAGCTAGCAAGCCGTGTAAGTACATCAATATTCTAGGCTACCTTCATTTCCCCATTTTGAAATAAGTTGCATGAAATATGCAGGAAGCTGCATCGTTTAAATTAATCACCCCAAAATCCAAATGAAAAAACAAGTATTATCCCTAGTCCTTTTAGGGTTGTCAAATCTTTTGCTTGCGCAAACTGATTTCAATCGCTGGTCACTTGAAACCAATGCTGGCTTCAATAAACCCATGGGGCCATTAACGCCAGGCTATCTATCACCTACTTTGAACATCGGACACTTAGACTTTGGCGTTCGATACATGGTGAATGAGAAATTCGGTTTGAAAGCAGATGCTGGCTTTGGTTCCTTTTCAGAAGCTAAAGACAAAAGCCCAAGTTTTACTACGAATTATTTTAGAGCTAATATTCAGGGAGTTGCCAATTTAGGCAGAATTATGAACTTCGAATCTTTTACTAGAAGTGTAGGATTTCTAGGACATTTTGGTGTGGGAGGTGGCAGCTTGAAGTTTGAACAAACAACATTAACTACTGACCCAGAATATGTTTACAACTTCATTACAGGTTTGACAGGGCAATTGAAGTTAGGGACTAGAGTCGCACTCACAGGAGATATATCTATGATTATCAATGGAAGGCAAACTTATACCTTCGACGGAAATCAATACAATGCAGAAGTTCAGCCTCCCGCTCCCAATTCCAATCCAATGGTTCATGCTACTGGAACTTGGTGGACTGGCACATTGGGACTTAATTTCTATTTAGGAAAGCAGACTGAACATGCTGATTGGTATATCGCTGCTGATAGATACGCCACTAAAGTGGAGCTAAATTCTCAAATCAATGGAATCAAGGACATGCTAAAAGATGCAGATGGAGATGGTGTGCCGAACTTCTTAGACAAAGAGCCAAACACTCCGGCAGGAGCTAGAGTAAACGCCTCTGGAATGACCTTGGACTCTGATGGAGATGGCACTCCAGACCACCTAGACCAATGCCCTTTCCAGCCGGGATCTACCTCCCTAAATGGCTGCCCAGTAGAAGAAGTAAAAGACCAAGTTGATTTCTTCAAGAAAGCAATCAACGAAGGTTACGTGAATGTTTATTTCGCATTTGATAGCGCCAAACCACTAGGGTATTCCATTAGTGCTGCGAGCTATGTGGCCAATTTCTTGAAAAAGAATCCCGGTGTAAATCTGGAAATCAAAGGCTACGCAGACGAACTAGGGCCTGAAGATTACAATATGAAGCTTTCGGAGAAAAGAGCAAAAGCTGTCTATAATATGTTGATTGCTTCAGGTGTAGAAGCATCGAGACTTTCCTTCAAAGGTTATGGTGAAGATACCAGCGTGGACAAATCATCTGCGGAAAGCAGGCAGCTAGCGAGGAGAGCAAGCTTCGCGGTCAACTAAGCCAAAAATTACGCTTTACAAAAACCCGGTTCAGAAGAGCCGGGTTTTTATTTTATCTTCGCAGTATGTTTGTTTTATCTGACACCCCCTCCCTCGCCAATCATTTTCTTCGTGAAATGAGGGATATACACATTCAGAATGATCGAATGCGTTTTCGAAGAAACCTGGAAAGAATGGGCGAGATAATGGCCTATGAGCTATCCAAATCCTTAGAATATGTCTCCACTGAAATCCAAACTCCGCTCACGACCACATCAAACCTAATCGCAAGTGAAAAACCGGTGATTGTTTCGGTCATGAGAGCCTCCTTACCTTTTTACCAGGGGTTTTTAAATTATTTTGATCAGGCAGATAGTGGGTTTATAGGCGCTTTTAGAGATGAAAGTACCCCTGGAGAAATTACCATTCAGTTGGGATATCATGCCAGCCCAAGCGTAGAGGGACGCGTACTCATACTCGCCGATCCTATGCTTGCTACAGGCAAATCGTTGGTGGAATCTATCCAAACTATCCTGTCACACGGGACGCCTAAGCACATTCATATCGCCGCAGTCATCGCTGCTCCTGAGGGCATTCAATACCTCAAAGAAAATATCACCTGCTCCTATTCCCTATGGATCGGAGCAATAGACGAAAAATTAAATCACCAATCTTACATTGTCCCTGGACTAGGCGACGCGGGCGATCTTGCTTTTGGCCCAAAACTATAATCTTCCCATGCTCCCATATTTTCTTCTAATTCTCGGTTTGGTCATTCTTCTCTATGGTGGAAAAATCTTAGTGGACGGAGCCTCAGCCATGGCGGTAAAACTCGGGATGAGTGCAGGCTTAATCGGTATGACTGTCGTTGCTTTTGGCACTTCGGCTCCAGAGCTACTAGTGAGTGTAAATGCCGCATTAAAAGGAAATAGCGATATTTCTATCGGAAATGTGATAGGATCCAACATCGCTAATATTGCGCTCGTACTTGGAATCAGTGGAATTTTTTATCCGATCCTAATTCGTAAAAGCCACATCCGATTTGACTATGTAGTCACCCTGCTTGTTACCTTGCTTTTTTACGGCTTGAGCTACAATGGGCTAATCGGTTTATGGGAAGGGATTTTATTGTTTGGATTGTTCATTGCCTTCAATGTTTACCTTTTCAAAAGCCCGGGGGCAGACTCGATTAACAATACAGAAGTAGAAGAGGAAATAGAACAAGTGAAAGATTACTCTTGGTTAGCCTCAGGAGGCCTATTTCTGGGTGGAGTGCTAGGGCTATACCTAGGCTCTGAGTTGCTAGTCAACAATGCCGTAAAAATCTCCCGGGAATTTGGGGTATCGGAGCGCGTCATCGGCGTGACTATTATAGCTATTGGAACCAGTCTGCCAGAATTAATCACTTCTATCATCGCCGCCTTATCTAAACGGACAGATTTGGCTCTCGGGAATATCTTGGGCAGCAACATCATGAATATTCTATCCATCATCGGCCTAACAGCCATCATCAAGCCGATAGGTGTGTCAGAGGAATTTATAGCTTCTGACTTTTTGTGGATGATCGGAATCACTATACTGCTCTTCTTGCTGATGCGTACAAAAATGCGGGTATCCAAAGTGGAAGGCTCGCTACTTTTGCTTAGCTACTTTGCCTATTTGTACTTTCTTCTATGATAGAAAAAATTCTGACCCTGCTAGGCATCTATTTTTTATGTTGGTTCAAAATCCTTTCAGGACCAATTTTGGGTTCTGCCGCAGGGTTTAGCCTATGGGTGATTTTACTGGTGACCATCTCCGGAATGATGACTAGCGTTGTTGTTTTCACACTGGTAGGCGAAAAAATCAAGAGATTTATCAATGCAAATCTCACGGCTAAACCTAAGTTAGTTTTCTCCAAAAAGAACAGGCGCATCGTACACCTGTGGAGAAAATATGGAGAAATTGGAATTGCTTTTTTCACTCCTATACTTTTCACTCCAATAGTAGGAACTTTGATAATGGTGTCTTTTGGAGTGAAAAAAGCACACATTTATCTACATATGTTTTGGAGTGCCTGTCTTTGGGCTGTAGTATTTAGTCTTAGTGTCAATCAACTTTTTGAAATCCCTTTTCTAAAAAACCTATTCCTCTAACTCCTCATCGGGAAGGATTTCGATATCTTTTATCAGAATCCTTTCAGAAATAGCCTGTCCAGTCAGCGTCGCAGCTAGTCCGCCCATAGCTGTTTCTTTGTAGCGACTTTCCATAGAAGCTCCCACTTCTCCCATCGCGTCAATACATTCATCCACAGGAATCACTGCACTTACATTAGCTAGCGCGATCTGGGCCGAACTGAATGCAATCGCTGAGGCACTGGCATTTCTCACCACACATGGGACTTCCACCAATCCCGCAACAGGATCACAAACTAAGCCAAGCATGCATTGAATTGTAATGGCTACGGCGTTAAAAATCTGATCAGTACTTCCACCCAAACAATAAACAATCGCACCGGAAGCCATCGCAGCTGCCGATCCCGTCTCTGCCTGACAGCCACCTACTGCTCCCGCCAAGCTTGCTTTATCTTCAATAATCAGCGCAATACCAGCACCTACCAATAATCCTTCGACGATTTGCTCATCGCTCAATCCGTGGATTTCCTGAAGCGTAACCAAAGTCCCAGGGAGAATACCACTTGCTCCTGCAGTAGGTGCAGCCACTACCCGTCCCATGCAGGAATTCACTTCTTTGGCAGCCAAAGCACGTGAAATCAACTTCTGAAATTCTGGGGAAAGTACCGTCAGCGGATGATTATAGACTTTCTTGGCGCCATTATTTATCATTCCTGAGCGAGAGGTCATGTCCTCTTCCAACCCTGTCTTCACTGCATCCTTCATCACGCCGTACGCTTGGAGAAGACCAGCTTTGATGGATTCCTTATTGCCGTTCTTCTGATCGACTTCATATTCAATCACTGACTCGGGAAAGGTTAGATTCTTCTCTTCGCAATAGCTTTTCCAGCCTTTGAAGGATTCAAATAAATAGCTCATGTTATGTGGGTTTATATTCTTATCGATTATTCAATAGCGTTGTGAAGGAACAAGCAATTGAACTTCTCTCATTAGTTTGGATAGAAGACGTGGGATCGAAGACCACAGTTCCGGTAACTGTGCAGTTTTTCATTCCTTAGCTTACTCCTGTCGTTTGCTATTGCTTTCAGAAATTGAACCTCAACGTCTGCTTAATGACTGGATCCAAACTTAGCGCGACGGGGCAAGTCTTAGCAGCATTTTTCAATTTCTGAATCATAGCAGGATCATTTACCGGATTCTCCCAATGAAAGTCAACTACGATTTCGGTTATTTTACGAGGGGAAGCTTGCATGACTTTGGTTACTTCCCAAGTTAGGCCTTCCAATGAAACTTCGTCACGCTCTGCCACTATTCCCATGATTGTAACCATGCAACTTCCTAAAGCACTAGCCACCAAATCAGTAGGGGAAAAAGCCTCTCCTTTTCCATTATTATCGACTGGTGCATCCGAAAGAATTTTCACTCCGGATTGTAGATGCTCGGAGACAGTTCTCAAATTCCCTAAATACGAACTTTTTATAGTGGGCATAAACTCTTAGATTTAAAATCAGTTAAAATACTAACACCCAAAAATAGGGCTATATTTTCGACCAACTCGAATGAACAAGCTGAAATTCATCATCCCGCTTCTTTTACTTTCCTTATCCTTCGAATCATTTGCCCAAAGAGAGGACATAGGCAACTATGAATATGACAAGGAATACATGTTTGGTGTCAATAAAAACACAAACGGAGGACTCATTGGAGGTTTTGTTTTCAAAGTAGGAACACGGATTGACGATAGTCAGTTTAGTTTTTGGGCTTTGGAACTTTCCAATGTCAAAAACCCAAAGGAGACCCGATACACCAACAATCTAGGTAACAGTTACATTTTCGGGAAATCTAATTATCTCTATTCCATCAGACCTCAGTACGGCCGGGAAATCATTCTTTTCAAAAAAGCTCCCAATCAAGGCGTGCAAGTATCTGCGCTAGCTGCGGTAGGCCCTACCTTCGGTTTGATCGCTCCATACTATATAGAGTATGCAGTAAATCGCGTAGAAACAGTCAATGAACAGTATGATGCCGAAATCCATCAAGTTCCGGGCTACATCTTAGGCACAGGATATTTATTCGAAGGTCTGGGTGAGTCAGAGTTTGCTTTTGGTGGAAATCTAAAAGCTGCCCTGAATTTTGAATTTGGTGTTTTCCGCTCAAATGCTACTGGATTGGAACTAGGATACATGCTGGAAGGGTTTACCAAAGAAATCCCGCTGATCCCTACTACTGAAAATAGACAGCTATTCCAATCTGTTTATTTCACGTTTTTCTATGGGTTCAGACAGTAAGTCAACTTGGGTTTTGCCCATGGCTAACTTACCTTTGCATCAAATCAGAAATCAATGATCGAATTACCTGTAATTTCCGAAGAAGCTACTCGAAGAAAAAAACCTGATTGGTTAAGAGTAAAACTACCTGTAGGAAAAGAATATGCTAAAGTCCGTAAGCTAGTAGATGAGCACAAGCTCCATACTATCTGCGAAAGCGGCAATTGCCCTAATATGGGAGAATGCTGGGGAGCTGGCACTGCAACCTTTATGATATTGGGAAACGTATGTACGAGGTCTTGCTCGTTTTGCGCAGTAGCGACAGGCCGTCCACCGGAGTATGACACCGATGAGCCAAGACGCGTAGCTGAAGCAATCAAACTCATGGGTGTAAAACATGCCGTGTTGACCTCGGTAAATAGAGATGAGCTTAAGGACAAAGGTGCAGAAATCTGGTATCAAACGGTGATTCAAACCAAAGAACTCTCGCCTTCCACCACCATAGAAACTCTTATCCCAGACGTCAAATCAAATTGGGATGCATTGTATAGAATGATCAGTGCTGGTCAGGAAGTGGTTTCCCACAATATGGAAACAGTGGAAAGCCTGTATAGAAGAGTGCGCCCACAAGCAAAATATGCCAGATCACTGGAGCAAACCAAGCTCACCAAAGAGTATGGCAAAAGAACTAAGACGGGAATTATGCTTGGCTTGGGTGAGAAAAAAGAGGAAGTATTCAAGACAATGGATGATCTAGCAGAGCATGGATGCGATATCCTGACGTTGGGACAATACTTACAGCCTACCAAAATGCACATAGAAGTTGCTGAGTTTATTCATCCGGATCTTTTCGCAGAATACCGAGAAGAAGGACTGGCAAGAGGACTGAAATATGTTGAATCCGGTCCATTAGTGAGGTCGTCTTACCATGCTGAACGTCACGTGAACGTCTAGTTTCACTAAATAAATATTTGAAGCACACTTTTGGGTGTGCTTTTTTTATGCCTAATTTTTAATACTTTAAAGGAAATTTAAACTCACACTAAACTTTTAACCCTATGGTAAAAATTGAAAAAATCGGGGTGGCTTCAGCTGCCAAAATCTATGGCTTGACACTTGGCGCACTTGGCTTTTTTATTGGAATTTTCTACGCTCTATTTCTCTCTGTGTTCTCTGGCTTGCTCGGAGATGAATTCCCCATATCCGGAGCAGGCTTAGGAATCGGAATGGCAATCGTATTCCCAATTATGTATGGAATAATAGGGTTCATCGTGGGGGCTTTGGGGGCAGTGGTTTACAATTTTGTAGCATCAAAAACTGGCGGTTTGGAAATCCAGCTTTCTAAAGACGATGAGAGACCATTGATGTAAAGTCAGCTTAAGACTTTAAAATTGGCTTCGACTTCACTCCGACTGACAGCTGTGTACTCCGCGTGTCCTTTGTGACCTCCGAGGTAAAAACCAAAAAAAAGGGCTACCAATCGGCAGCCCTTTCACTAGTTATATTAAAAGCTAATTAAGCTTCTTCGCTTACATAATCCTCCACAGGAATACAGCTACAGATCAAGTTTCTATCACCGAATGCTGAATCGATTCTTCTTACACTTGGCCAGAATTTATTTCCTTTTACATAAGGAAGAGGATAAACGGCTTTTTCTCTAGAATAAGGCAAGTTCCAATCATCTCTCAGAACCATCATCGCAGTATGTGGTGCATTTTTCAATACATTCTCCACTCGATCAGCTTTTCCGTCTTGGATCTCTTGAATCTCATCTCGTATAGAAAGTAACGCATCACAGAATTTATCCAATTCAGCTTTGGTCTCAGATTCCGTAGGCTCGATCATCAGCGTACCAGCTACTGGGAAGGAAACGGTAGGAGCATGATAGCCATAGTCCATCAGACGCTTAGCGATATCTTCCACCTCTATTCCTACTTCTTTGAATGCTCTACAGTCAACAATCATCTCGTGCGCAGCTCTTCCTTGAGTTCCCGTATAAAGGATAGGGAAATGATCTTTCAATCTTTCCTTAATGTAATTAGCATTTAGGATCGCCATCTTCGTAGCATTGGTCAATCCATCTCCACCCATCATAGCGATGTATGCATAGGATATTGGTAAAATACTTGCGCTACCATAAGGAGCTGAAGATATAGAAGATACAGCTTGCTCACCTCCAGTTTTCACCACCGGATTACCTGGAAGGAATGGCGCCAAATGACTTGCTACGCAAATCGGGCCCATGCCAGGACCGCCACCACCGTGAGGAATACAGAACGTCTTGTGAAGGTTCAGGTGACAAACGTCAGCACCGATTCTTCCCGGGCTTGTCAATCCTACTTGAGCGTTCATATTAGCGCCGTCCATGTAAACTTGCCCACCATTATCGTGAATGATTTGGCAGATCTCCTGAATCGCAACTTCAAATACTCCGTGAGTGGATGGGTAAGTTACCATCAGAGATGAAAGGTCTTTAGAATGAGCTTGCGCTTTTTCTTTCAAGTCTTCAAGATCAATATTTCCTTTTTCGTCACATTTCACCAAAACCACTTTCATGCCAGCCATGACAGCTGAAGCCGGGTTAGTACCATGGGCTGAGGTAGGAATCAAAGCCACATTTCTGTGGTGGTCACCTCTGCTCTGATGATAAGCACGAATCACCATAAGTCCAGCATACTCGCCTTGCGCACCAGAATTTGGTTGAAGAGAAGTATCAGCAAAACCAGTGATTTCATTTAACCAATGCCTCAGATTTGCAAAAAGCTCCTGATATCCAGCTGTCTGATCGGTAGGAGCAAATGGGTGAATCTGCCCAAACTCAGGCCAAGTCACTGGGATCATTTCAGCTGTCGCATTTAGCTTCATCGTGCAGGAACCCAATGAAATCATGGAGTGAACCAAGGATAAGTCTTTATTTTCTAGACGCTTGATATAGCGAAGCATTTCGTGCTCACTTTGAAAGTCATTGAACACCGGGTGAGTCAAGTACTCGGATGTTCTTAGCAATCCTTCCGGTAGCTCTAGCTCAATCTCAGATGCCAAAGCCGAAAGATCAGGAACTTCCATTCCTTTTGCTTTCGCAAAAACTGCGACCACAGTAGCTATATCTTCCAGCGTTTTGCCCTCATCAAAGGACAAATACACGGTGTCGTAATCATATCGGAAATTCATCTCCTCAGAAAGGGCCAGAGACTGAATCGCATTGAGGGATTTGGCTTCTATTTTTACCTTGATGGTGTCAAAGTAATGTTTAGAAGAAACTTCATAACCTAAATGCTCCAAAGACTTGGCGGTAAGTTTCGCCAATCCATGTGTTCTAAGCGCAATATTTTTAAGTCCTTTTGGTCCATGATAGACGGCATAAAAACCAGCCATTACAGAAAGTAGGACTTGAGCAGTACAAATATTTGAAGTTGCTTTTTCTCTCTTGATATGCTGCTCACGCGTTTGCAAAGCCATTCTATAGGCTTTATTACCTTCACGATCTTGAGACACGCCTATGATTCTGCCTGGAATCTGACGCTTGTAAGCTTCTTTGGTAGCGAAGAAACCAGCATGTGGCCCACCGTAACCCATGGGCACACCAAAGCGCTGGGATGAACCAACTACTACGTCAGCCCCCATCTCACCAGGAGGTGTCAGCAGCGTCAAAGCTAAAAGATCCGCTGCAAATGCAGTAGTCACATTATTCTCCTTAGCAGCAGCTACCAGCGCAGAATAATCTCGCACTTCGCCATCTGCATCTGGATATTGGAATAATACGCCGAACAAATTCTCATCTGTCAAGTCCAAGGAATCTATGGACCCAAACACCAATTCAATTCCTACTGGCTCAGCCCTAGTTTCTAAAACAGCCTTGGTTTGAGGGAAAACTTTGTCGTCAATAAAGAATTTGGTAGCGTTCTTTTTCTCTCGAGGCTTAATGGCAAAAAGCATGTTCATAGCTTCTGCGGCCGCAGTACCCTCATCCAGAAGAGATGCATTGGCTAGCTCCATTCCTGTCAACTCCATGATCACTGTCTGGAAATTGATCAATGCTTCCAGACGCCCTTGAGCGATTTCTGCCTGATATGGAGTGTAAGCGGTGTACCATCCTGGGTTTTCCAGTACATTTCTCAAAATCACTCCTGGTACGAGCGTATCGTAATACCCCAAGCCGATGAATGACTTGAAAACCTTGTTTTTCGAAGCAAGTATTTTAAAATCCTTCAAAAACTCCGATTCCAGCTTAGCTGCCGGAAGATCCAATGGACGCTCCAATTGGATGGCTTGCGGAACCGTTTGGTTGATTAATTCCTCTAAAGATGAGGCTCCGATTTTTTCCAGCATTGAGGAGATCTCAGCATCAGTCGGGCCATTGTGTCTGCTCTCAAACTTGACAGCATTAGAAAGATTGATCTTCATATAAGAACGTTAAAGACGATTAACTATTTGGGTTTGAAATTCGCTGTTTTTTCAAGGTGCGAAGGTACAATTTATTGAAAGATAAAGCTTTCAAGTGCTCCATTATTTCCCCCTTTAAACACCAAAATATATAAACGGTTTATTGAAGGGTAGAAAATTTCTCTAGTTTAGCGGCAGAATTGAAAAAAGTTTGGAATTAGCCAATAGTTCACGCCTATTTCTAGGTATGAAGTGAGGTTGGTTCCCTTTTAAATTAAAAACCTAACTATATACTGATGAATAAAAGTCTGTTATTGACGGGTGCTATGGCTTTTGGCCTTGCGCTGCCGTCGTTGGCACAGCAACCTGTACAGGTAAAGTACGCCAACACCATCACCGCTGAAGACCTGAAAGAACGTCTTACTTACCTTGCTTCTGACGAAATGAAAGGAAGAGACACAGGTTCAGAAGAACAAAAAGTAGCTGCAAAATACCTGGCAGATTTTTACAAAAAGATAGGCTTGACTGCTCCAGTAGATGGCAGCTATCTACAGCCAGTTGACCTTGTGAGCGCTTCATTTGGTGAAATATCTCTGAAAGTGGGTAACAACAAATTGGTAAACAACACTGATTTTGTCTTCACTGGAGACGGTAATATGAAGAAGGCTGCCAAAACTGAGCTGGTTTTCTTAGGCTTGGTGACAGATGAAAACCTAGCCAAGGTTGACGTAAAAGACAAACTGGTAGGGATCTGGGCAGTAGGCGTAAGATCCAACGATCTGGTTATGAAAGTAATGGAAGCTGGCGCAGCGGGCATCGTCATCGTAAGCATGGAAGGTCAGGCTAACTTCGACCGTATTGCCGGACGCTACCAGAGCCTGGCTGGAAAAGGAAGAGTAGGTTTTGATAAGCCAGTAGAGCAAAGACCAATATTCATGGTAAGCTCTGATAAAATGGCGGAATTGTTCAACACTCCAGTAGAAGAATTAAAGGAAGCCGCTAAAACAAATCCTCAGTCCATCAAAGCTCAGAAAGCTACTTACCAAATCGAAAAGAAAGTAGAGCCAATAGAGAGTTCCAACGTAATGGGCTACTTAGAGGGAACCGATAAAAAAGACGAATTGATCGTCATTTCTTCTCACTACGATCACGTAGGCGTGAGCAGTACTGGCGAAATTTTCAACGGCGCTGATGACGATGGATCCGGAACTGTATCTGTCACTGAAATCGCTGAGGCATTTGCGATGGCGGCAAAAGACGGCATCAAACCAAGAAGATCTATCCTCTTCATCAATGTCACTGGCGAAGAAAAAGGACTTTTGGGATCTGAATTCTACTCAGAGAATCCTATTTTTCCTCTTGATAAAACGGTAGTTAATTTCAACATCGACATGGTAGGAAGAATTGACTACGAGTATGAGAAGGAGAAAAACCAAGACTTTGTCTATGTGATCGGTTCTGAAATGCTTTCTACAGATTTGAAAAAAATCCTAGAATACAACAACATCACTTATTCCAACTTGATCTTAGATTACAGATATGATGCGCCAGATGATCCAAACAGATTCTACTACAGATCAGATCATTACAACTTTGCGAAGCACAATATCCCTGTAGCATTCTTCTTCAATGGAGTACACGATGACTATCACCAAGTGACAGACACGGTGGACAAAATCGAATTCCCGCTGATGGAGAAAAGATCAAGACTAATATTCTATACCGTTTGGGATATAGCCAACAGAGAGAACAAACCGCGCGTGGACGGAACAAACACTAGAACTGACAGATAAGTATTCAGTCTCAAATTCATAAAAAAGGCTATTGGAGTGATCCAGTGGCCTTTTTTTTGGTCAAGGTCAAATCTTTTCACAAGGAACACAGCTACTATCGACTACCCTGTAATCTTAAATATTGATTTTATACTTGCTTAAATAGTATTGCCTCACCTCTTCTTCTACCTGCTTTTTGGGTGGATGGTACAGACTGTAGAGATTATTAAAACTTCAGTCGTGCCTTCTTCGCAAAACTCTCCGGACTCTGCAGTAAAAACAAATTCCTTATACTTTTCGAATCTTCATTTTTCATAAAAGGATATCTTTGCCACACGAACGCAAATCAAATCCCGTGTACAAATCCCTGCTTAAGCCACTCTTTTTCCTGAAAAAACCTGAAGATGCTCACCATTTTACGGTGGATCTCACCAAGTTTTCTTTTAATCTCCCTATCATAGGATCGATCGTAAAATCGACTTTTGCGCTGGAAGATCAGAGATTAGAACGAGAGGTTTTTGGGTTAAAATTCAAAAATCCAGTTGGGTTAGCAGCAGGATTTGACAAAGATGCGAAGGTCATAGACGAAATGGCCATGCTTGGTTTTGGTTTTGTCGAGATCGGGACACTCACGCCCAAACCTCAAGAAGGAAACCCCCAGCCTCGCTTGTTCAGACTTCCGGAAGATGAAGCATTGATCAACCGAATGGGCTTCAACAATGGTGGGGTTCACGAAGCTGTGAAGCGTTTGAAAAAGCGGAAATCAACCGTATTAGTCGGTGGAAATATTGGTAAAAACAAAGCCACCCCCAACGAAAATGCTGTTGACGATTACTTGATTTGCCTGGAAGCCCTGCATGATTATGTGGATTATTTTGTGGTGAATGTAAGCTCGCCGAATACCCCAAACCTACGGGATTTGCAGGAGAAAGAACCGTTGAAAGCTCTCCTTCAAGCCGTGAAACATGCAAATGAACTCAAGCCAAAACCAAAACCTATCCTGTTAAAAATAGCCCCTGATTTGACAGATGGGCAACTCGACGACATCATCGAAATCGTACAAGAAACAAAAATCGACGGCGTAATTGCGACAAACACGACTATTGATCGCTCGCAACTGAGCACTTCAGCTGAGGAAGTGGAGGCAATCGGTGCTGGCGGAGTAAGTGGGAAAGTCTTGGCAAAAAGAAGTACCGAAGTCATCCGATACCTATCCGATAAGTCAAATAAAGCCTTCCCAATCATTGGTGTGGGTGGAATCTTTTCAGCGGCTGATGCGATAGAAAAACTCGAAGCTGGAGCCAGTCTCATTCAGGTGTACTCGGGCATGATTTATGAGGGACCTAGCTTGATCAAGAAGATCAAAAAAGGATTATTGGCTCATTTTTCGCAGTAAGTTGCCAATCTAAATTCATAACGCTTATCTTAAATCGGATTTGAATCGAATACATGGCCAATTCACCTAGGACCAATACTTTTAGAAAAAAGACAGAACCCACCAAAAAGAAAGGTTCAGGACTTAAAGCCCCGAGTTTTTCCTTTGGGAAATTTAATTCAACCAAGCTAGTGTTGACACTTGGCATCTTGCTGATGTCAATAGCTATTTTTCTCTTTATAGCTTTTATCAGCTACCTAGTGAATGGACCTGCGGACCAAAGTTTGGTGATGAATAATCCTGACGAAGCTATTCGAGACACAGCCAGAGAATCAACGAATTGGCTCGGATATCTCGGTGCTCAGGCAGGTAATTGGATGATTTACAGATGGTTTGGAGTGGCAGCTTTCTTATTCCCTCCCTTCCTATTCATCCTGGGATTCAAATGGGCTTTTAAAATTTCACTGATATCACTTACTAGATACACCACCTTCGCGCTCTTCTTCACCTTCTGGTTAGGGCTATTGACTGGCTATATTGTGATTCTAGTTCAGGGCTACTCTTATTGGAGCTTCCTTTCTGGAGGTTTTGGCTATGAATTGGCGAAGTTGTCAGCAGATTTTCTTAGCTGGGGCACTTTCATTCTGTTGGGTGGATCCATGCTAATCTTCGTGATTTTCTTCTTTGATATTGACAAATTAGACTGGTTTAGTGCTAAATCTTCCGATTCTGAATTGGAAGACGATGAGCTGGAGATTGAGCCTTTACCAGGAAAAAACCCATTTTCCCCTGAGGCGGAACTCGAAGAGGAAGAAGAAATCGATGATGATGGAAGCTCTTGGATTGTAAAAGATCAGGAGGAAAATAAAACCAAAGAAGCAATCAATTTAAAACCAGAAGCACCTGCCAAACCTAAAAAGGAAGAGATTGCCTTCGATGTGCCTCAATTAAACATCCTGGACCCGATCGTTCATCGAGAGGATGAGAAGATTTCAGATGAAAAAAACTTCTCCGTAGTAAAACCAGCCGGAGAAGAGAAAACGGCAGAGGAAGTGGAGAATCTGGATGCATACGACCCTACTCTTGATCTTCCTCACTACAAATACCCTACGCTTGACCTGCTAAATGAATATGATATTCAGAAAGTAACAGTTAGTCGTCAAGAATTGGAGGACAATAAAAACAAGATCGTTGAGACCTTGGAGAATTTCAAAATAGGAATTCAAGAGATCAAAGCGACCATCGGCCCGACGGTTACCCTCTATGAGATCGTCCCTGAGCCTGGTGTGAAAATCTCCAAAATCAAAAATTTGGAAGATGACATAGCGCTGAGCTTAGCAGCTTTGGGAATCAGAATCATAGCCCCTATTCCCGGCAAAGGTACGATTGGTATAGAAGTTCCAAATAAAAACCGAGAGCTTGTTCCAGCACGTGCGGTTTTGGGTACAGAGAAATTCATGAGATCGGACAAAGATCTTCCAGTGGCCCTCGGAAAGACGATATCCAACGAGGTTTTTGTAGTGGATTTGGCGAAAATGCCTCACCTACTCATGGCCGGTGCAACTGGTCAAGGTAAGTCAGTGGGCTTGAATATGATCTTAGCTTCTCTGATTTACAAAAAACATCCATCACAGCTCAAGTTCATCCTGGTAGATCCTAAGAAGGTGGAACTTACCCTTTTCAACAAGATAGAGAGACATTTCCTTGCCAAGTTGCCTGGAGCCGAAGAGGCAATTATCACCGACACCAAAAAGGTGATTTATACGCTGAATTCTCTGTGTATTGAAATGGACAATCGCTACAACCTTCTGAAGGATGCCGGCACAAGAAACCTGAAGGAATACAACGCAAAATTTGTGGCGCGAAAATTAAATCCAGACAAAGGGCATAGATTCATGCCGTACATAGTCTTAGTAATTGACGAATTAGCGGATTTGATGATGACGGCAGGTAAGGAAATCGAAGGTCCAATAGCCAGACTTGCACAGCTTGCCCGAGCGATTGGAATTCACTTGGTAGTGGCTACCCAGCGACCGTCGGTGAACGTGATCACGGGTATTATTAAGGCGAATTTCCCCGCTCGACTTTCCTTCAGAGTAACCTCCAAAATAGACAGTAGAACCATCTTGGATACTGGTGGAGCGGATCAATTGATTGGTATGGGAGATATGCTTTTATCCCATGGATCTGAAGTGACCCGAATCCAATGTGCATTTTTGGATACTCCTGAGGTAGATTCGATTTGTGACTGGATTGGTGAGCAAAAAGGCTATTCAGACGCCTATTTACTTCCTGAATTTGAAGGGGAAGATGCAGACAATTCAATTGGAGACGTGGATTTCTCTGACTTAGACCCTCTTTTCAATGATGCGGCGAGACTACTCGTGATGCATCAGCAGGGAAGTACTTCTTTGATTCAACGAAAGCTAAAGCTAGGATACAATCGCGCAGGAAGAATCATCGATCAGCTGGAAGCTGCAGGAATAGTGGGAGCATTTGAGGGGTCAAAAGCCCGGGAAGTGCTTATTCAAGATGAAGCTAGTTTGGAACGGTTATTGGAGAGTTTGTAAAAGCTGTTCAATTAGTTCAAGCAGCTCGCTTACATGAAAAAAATCGCCCTAGTTTATACCTTAATTCTTGCCTTAGTATGCTCGTTTGAGGCAGCTGCTCAGAAGGATCCAAAAGCAAAAGTAATTTTGGATGCCATGAGTCAGAAGTTTCAGAAAATGAACGGCTTTACAGCAAATTTCTCCTTTACCTTCCAGGATGCAAGCGGCACCGGTGATAGACAGACTGGTGAAATAGCTGTCAAAGGCGAACAATACCGTCTTAAAATTCCAGACCAGGAAATCTACAACGATGGAAAAACTGTCTGGACCTACATCCAATCTGATAACTACAAGGAAGTCACTATTAACGATGCTGGTCAGATGGAAGGTGAGCTAACACCTTCTAATATTTACAGGCTTTATGAAAAAGACTATAGCTACAAACTGATTGGTGAAAAGCAATTCCAAGGCAAGACAGCTCAAATAATTGAATTATTTGCAGAAAAAAGCAATGCTCCCTTCGAGCAGGTAAAACTCATGATAGACAAAAACAGCTCTAATTTACTTGGATGGGAGATGTTTGATGGTCAAGGAGGTGTTTTTTCCTATACGTTCAACAACCTCAAGGTTGACGCAAATCTGCCTTCTTCTTACTTCGTCTTTGACACCAAACAATATCCTGGAATTGAGGTGATTGATTTGAGGTAGTACATAAGCTAAATCTACTTCTAAAAAGAGGATTTCTACTTTTGAAAGCAGTAAGCTCTTCTGAAAAATTCGATGAACAGTTCAATAGTTGGATTAATCGATTAATAAGATTTGTCGTAGCCTTACCAAGGCAGCATACTTAAGTAGAACGAAGAAACTACATCAGCTCTTCTTACCTTGTGGAGGCCACTGCTATTTCACGTTCATCCTGCAATAGTACTACTCCACCTTTTTCTTTGTTGTAAAACCTTACTTCAGCTAGAACTAAAAGAAAGAATATGGATAGCCCAAGTTTGGAAATCCATATTCTTTAGTTCAAGCCAACATCTTACATTCTCAGATTTTCCATCTGTAAAATCTGAGGCTGAAAAGGTTGCTCATATAATCGCTTCCCAGTTGCCTTGTAAAGCGAATTTCCTAACGCAGCGAAAACAGGAGGAAAGAGCGGTTCGCCCAATCCGGTAGGTTCTTCTTTATTATCCACAAAGTGAACCTCGATTTTCTTGGGAGCTTCTGAGTGTCGGATCATTCTATAGGTGTCAAAATTTCTTTTGGTAGGAGCTCCATTTTCAAAGGTCATCTCTCCATAGAATGCATTGCCTATACCATCTACTATAGCCCCTTCACCCATGTTAGCTGCTGCATCCGGATTTACTACGATACCGCAGTCCACCGCTGCGAAGACATTTTCCACTACGGGCTGATTGTTATTTATCTTGATATCAATCACTTCCGCCACGTAGGAATTATGACAGAAATAAGCTGACACGCCACGATAGATTCCATCCTTTGGACTGTTCCAATTGGATTTGTCTCTCACGAGTTCCAACACACCGGCATAACGCTTAGGATCGTAGTCGTTGTCCTTGCCCACGGGATTTGTCTCTGCTCTTTTCAGCAATTCCAATCGAAATTCAATTGGATCTTTGCCCATTTCTTCTGCGAGTTCGTCCAGAAAGCTTTGCTCAGCTCCGGCGATAAAGTTGGATCTGGGTGCTCTGAAAGCACCTATGGTTATGTTAGATTCGACTTGCCAACTTTCAGCCAGGTAATTATCGATTGCTCCAGCCGGGAATCTATTCGCGTGAAGTGGTGATTCGGGGATTCCGCCTGCCTTTACATGCAGCGCGAGTAGCTTATTATTCTCATCCAATGCAGCTCGATAAGTGGCAGAATAGGCAGGTCTATATACGCCGGCACTCATATCATCCTCACGGGAATACACCATACTTACCGGTGCTTGTATTTTCTGGGAAATCAAAGCCGCCTCTGTAAAATGATGGCTGTAGGCTCTTCGGCCAAATCCTCCGCCCATTCGGGCTAAATTGATCTGAATGTTTTCTTTGGGTAGCCCCAAGCTACTGGACAGCGCATTCATAATTGATTCAGGTGCTTGAGTTGGCCCGTAGATGACGGCTTTATCACCTTTTACATCTGCAAAGGCATTCATAGGCTCCATCGTATTATGGGCTAGGAATGGTGCGGAATAAGTCCGTTCGAGTACTCTTGAGGCTTTCTTAAATGCACCTTCCGGGTCACCGTCTTTTCTAATTACATTTCCGGGTTTAGAAAGGTACTGGTCCATTTTTTCTTTATGAGAACTGGTATCCTCCAGTCCACTCGGAACCTTGACATCGGACACATTGCCACCCCATCCTGCCATTTTGAACTGGCTTTCCGGTGCTTGCTCCCATTCGGCTTGGAGGCTTCTCTTGGCCTGCAGCACCTCCCAGGTGGAGTTGCCAACTATAGCGATTACCTCAGGGAAAGTAGTTGTATCGAAAAAATTACGCTCATAGTCATCTTTGAAAAGTTTTATTTCAAAGGCATCTTGGATACCAGGTAACGAAGTCACCGAGCTTTTGTCAAAGGATTTGATCTTCATGCCAAAAGCCGGAGGATGTACGATTGCTGCATATTTCATCCATTCCACCTTATGATCCATGGTAAAGATGGGCTTACCAGTGACGATTTTGAGCCCGTCCACATTCTTTTTGGAATTGCCTATAATTTTGAAATCAGAAATATCCTTCAATTTGACCGTCTCAGGATCTGGAGCTTCTAGGGTTCCTGCCAAAAAAGCCAGCTCGCCGTACCCAGCTTTTTTGCCGGATCCTGTATGTTCTACCATTCCAGCATGAGTTGTGATTTCTCCTGCCGGCACATTCCAAGTTTGGGCGGCAGCATTGACCAGTAATTGCCTGGCTGTAGCACCTGCAGTTCGCAGAGGTTTCCAGGCTTGCCTCACACCTTGACTACCCCCGGTAAACTGTCGGTCGAAGCGCTCGGGATAAAAATCTGCCTGCTCTACAAAAACGTTTTTCCAATCCACATCGAGCTCTTCTGCCAATATCATAGGAAGAGAAGTTTTGACATTTGATCCGAATTCAGGATTGGGATTGAAAAGTGTGACTGCTCCATTTTCTCCGATTTTGATGTAGCTGTTGATTTCAAACCATTCTTCAGGCATAGTCAGAATTTGCTCCGGCGTAGGCTTACATCCTGCCAGCCAACTGAAACTCAGCATCATTCCGCCTCCTGCCAGTGTGGAGACTTTCAGAAAGGATCTTCTAGTTAATTTTTTATTTATCAAAGTCATGATTTCGGGTTTTAGGCTGATTTAGCGGCAGTTTTGATAGCTGCTTTGATTCTAGTGTAGGTTCCACAGCGGCAGATATTACCGTTCATCGCATTGTCGATATCCTCATCACTTGGACTGGGATTGTTTTTCAACAGTGCGGTGGCTGACATAATCTGACCTGCCTGGCAGTAGCCACACTGAGGGACATCATGAGCCAGCCAGGCTTTCTGTACAGGATGATCCCCGTTTTCGGAGATGCCCTCTATGGTGGTGATTTCAGCGTTTTCTGCAGCCGAAACCTGCAATTGGCAAGATCTCACTGCGTTGCCATCCAGGTGGATCGTACAGGCTCCGCATTGTGCGATGCCACAGCCAAATTTGGTACCGACCAGATCCAGATGATCTCTTAACACCCAAAGCATAGGAGTGCTTGGATCTACATCTACCTGGAGAGATTTACCATTTATTGTCAAATTATACTGTGCCATAAGTGTTGTATTTATTTCTAAATTAACTATTTACATGGAGTGATGCTTACGAAATTCAAACGAAACGCATATTCTGCCACTGATTTGATTTATTTAAAAGGGTTCTAAATTTTTTACTAACTAGTTAACTGATTGATAAATGGCTGATCATAGAACCTTTTTCCGCTTTTACTATATAAGGCATTGACCAAAGCTCGGTGGATAGGACTGCCGTCAGGCAAGACCTAAGTCTATGTCAGAAAAACCAGACCCACACGGACCTGGACTTTCTCTTGTAACCCAATCAATCTATATTTTTCAGTTTTATACGTTTTAAAAACCCATGCTGCTCAGCCAGTCATTGACTTCTTTTTTTACTTCCACTTCTTTGGTACCCTCCATGACGAACAGGATACCATCCCGCTCTATTCCTCCTTTTGTGGAATAGCCTTCTAGAATATTAGAATCCGGGCAGAGCTCTTTTACTTTGTCAAAGCTGCTTCCTAATCCATAACCAGCATTGGTATTGAAAGGGATGACAGTCTTTCCACTCAGATCATTTTCACTTAGGAAGGTTTTCATAGGTGGTGGCAGCTGCATTCCCCAAGTAGGAAAACCTACAAAGACCACTTCATACTGGGTAAGATTAATTTTTGTCTTTAAGGGAGGTAGAATCCCAGTTTCATTTTCCTGAGCTACCTGTGCGACTATTGCTGCATAATCTTCCGGATAGGGAGTTTCTAATTCCAGACTAACCAGCCTTCCACCTACCTTTTCGTGAATCATTTCCGCCACAGCTTTGGTGTTTTTGGTGCGTGTGAGGTAAACAATAAGGATTTTTTCCGATGCTACCTCATCCAGCTGTACTTCAGGCTGGGTTTGACTGCTGCAGCTCAGCGCGCTGAAGAGGAAGATGAACAGGAGGAGACGTTTCATCGATTTCTGATTTTTTTAATGTTCTATCTCGTGGGTATCACGCACACTACTGAAGGTCAAAACCAGCATTTTCCATTCTTCGCCCTGCTTTTGATATACTTCTGTCACGGTAAATTCATTTTGCACATCATCACCTCTCACGTGAGCAGTCAAGGTGATTCTATTCCAAACCAATGCAGTGTTTCCAGAGATCTCAATCGCCGTATCGTGCACCTCCGCTTTCTTGTACCAAATGCTTCCCGTTTCGATGATTTCCAGTTCCCGGTCTTTTTTCCAGCTTCCACTCATGTGAACAAACTTTGCTTTGTCGTCGAATAACTTTTCCAGTTTGGCTACGTCCTTATCTGCCATCCATTGCCATTTGTCCATGGAAAGCTTTTTAATTTCCTGCTCGGTGGAAGATTGGGCAAAAGTGAAGGAAACGCTGAATAATATGAGGGTAAAAATGAAGAGGAGTTTTTTCATGGTTATTTTGTTTTTGAAGTGCTAGTTTTCAATGGGTTGTAAATTGGATTGACCCAATTCATCAGTACTAATAGACGAAAAAAAATCCTAGGGTTTGGGGGAAATCAATAGACAGCAAGGTTCTCTCACCCAGTCAACAGATTTGATCTACGAATGAAAAATCAGTTAGCATGTCTATCCCTAAAGATGCCAGTCACCTTAAATTCTTAGCTTATTTGGTCGGAAGACCGGTGACCGAAGACCGAAGCGGCCTCAATTTTAAATTTTAACATATCCTAGATTGCTTTTCCCTATTTACTTGTAGAAAAGTGGATGTACATAGCCAGTACTAACTATTTCCAATTTACATATATATAGTAGTGATCTATTTCCACTTGTTGGATAAAACCTGTCTTCTGTAGAGCGCAACAGTCAGTTGGATGATCGCTGAGATTTGGTGTTATTTAAAATTCTAAATTTCGAAAATGAAGAATACTGTCATATCGCGTCCGGCATTCTATGCGCTGCATGTACTTTTCTGGTTTTGCTATGGAGCTATATTATTTGCTTCACTTAGCAGCTGGATTAATTCTCCGTTAGAAATTTGGAAAATCGTCATTTCGGATGTGTTGACTTCCTCCGCCATCACGTATCTGAATTACTATTTGCTCCTGCCGAGGCTGTATGCTAAAGGCAAGCATTTTTCCTACGTGATCGCTTCACTTGCTTTAGTGATTGTCATTGTGCTTCTGAGGGTCAATCTCCTCGGTATGTCACATCAATCTGTTGCTTATACTTATTTCATCAGATCGGTTCCAGCCATTGGTTTCTACTTGGTCACGACAGTTGTCTGGTTTTTTGCCAATCTGATCAAAGCTCAGCGAAATGAAATTGAACTTCGCAATAGTCAATTGGCCTCCGAATTGAAGTTTCTGAAGCTACAGCTCAGCCCACATTTCCTCTTTAATACCCTAAATAACATTTATTCCATGGCGTATTTCAAGGAGAATAACACTGCTCCGGCGATCATGAAACTTTCCGAAATGATGCGGCATATGCTCTATGAAGATCAGGGAAAGTTTGTATCCCTTTCCAGGGAAATCACCTTTATGGAGAATTTTATTGAGCTGTGGAGATTGAAGTTGGATGAGAAGCCCAAGATATTTTTCACGTATGAAGGTGTGAAAGATCGGCATAGGATTGCCCATCTGATATTTCTGGTTTTTCTGGAAAATGCCTTTAAACACGGAAATACCATAGATGGTACGATTGAGATCAAACTGACTGTTGATGCAGCTGACAGGCTACATTTCTATAGTAGAAATGAGGTGATCGATGCCCGAAAGACAGCAGAGGAAGAAAGTGGAGTAGGTCTTTCTAATGTGAAAAAAAGATTGAATCTGATCTATCCTGGAAAGCATGAGTTGACCTTGGATCAGCATGCGACGTACTTTGAAGTGAAGTTAACCATTGATTTAGGATGAGCTACCATGTATTAATTGTGGACGACGAGCCGCCAGCAAGGAAGTTGCTTTCCGACTATGTATCCAAAATGTCAAATTTGGAACTCGCTGGGGTGTGCAAAAACGGGGAGGAAGCGCTGGGGTTTTTGAAAGAAAATCACGTTGACATTCTATTGCTCGACATTCGCATGCCGCTGATGACAGGTATGGATTTGCTGAATGAATTGGAGGAAAAGCCGCTTACTATTTTTGTGACTGCCTATGAGGAATATGCAGTCAAAGGCTATGAGCTGGACGTGATTGATTACCTGATGAAGCCGGTTTCCTTTGAGCGGTTTACAAAGGCAATCGAAAAGGCTACAGAATACCTTTCGGCGCAGGTGACTACAGAAGAAACCGCTGAGAAACCTGATTATTTTTTTATCAAGACCGATACCCGCATCGTGAAGTTTCTTTTTTCAGAAATCCAGGCAATAGAAGCCCAAAGGGAATATGTGAAATTTATAACACCCAGCCGAAAAGTAATGTCTCTGGTTTCCCTGACTGGAATTGCAAATGCCTTGCCCGGAGAATTCGTACGTATCCACCGATCTTTTATCATAAATATGCGGCATATCGATGAAGTGCAAGCTAATGAGGTTTTGATAGGAAAAGAGCTTTATCCGATCAGCCGGAATTATCGGGAGGATTTTTTCAGAAAATTGGATGGAATGAAATTGTTGTAAGATATCAGGCAAGTTAGAAAGCCAAATCGATTGGTTAAATAACTGCTTAAGCGGGTAAAGACACTCGTTAGTAGTGGCTGCACCTCCTTCATTAAACAATTGAAGATTAGTTTCTTATCTCGTGAAACACTGAATATCTCTACTGAAATAATAGTGAGAAATTTCACTTTGCTATTAACTACTATTATTTGTGAAATACTTCAAAAATTTCCCAAAAGTAACCAAAGATAGGCTGCTGCTGTCAAATTTAATCCTCGTCGGATTATTGATTTTCCAGGGTATTCCTTCAAGAATGAACTTAGCAATTCAGTCCCCGAATCAAAAGCTGAAGAGGTTAAATCTCTAGAGACCTTAGAAAATATAAAGTCCTCATGAATTCGAGATGTATTTAAGCCATACCGTGGCGTACATTCAACTACAGGGTGACTAACAAAAACTACATTCCAAGTCTGCAATGATAGGAGTAATTCTGTAGGTCTCTTTTAAAAGCTTACTTATATGGCATATTGATATAATCAGTGGATGGACTGTAAAAAGCTTCATCACCGGTATGAACGTTTTTAGGGCAAGCTGCATATCAAGAAATAATCTGTTCACAAGTTTCAAGAGGAGTAACAACCCTCGCCTTTGTTTCATTACTTGCAAATTCGATTCCTTCAATTTGATCGATGTTGAAAACTGTCCAGATACAGGGTGTGAACTTTCTTCCGTAGAAATCCTCATCTTCTACGGCTTCATTTCTGGCTTGTCCTAAGACTAATTTGGAGATCTTCCAGAATACCACTTTTGTTCCTTTTTGGCCTTTTCTGATAGTTTCTTCAAACCGTTTTGCTTGTTTGAAAGTCAGAAAGTAAGGATGATTGAATTTCTTGAAGATTGCCACCCAAGCCATTCAAAGCGCCTCGAACCCTAAATAAGGCCGATTCAAAACATGGTTTTTTGGAGCATTTTTCGGATGCCAAACCTTTTCCTAAGTGAAGTTTTCATTTTGGACTCCCTCGATGATTTCATTTCTTGGGGTTTCCGCTAATTTGTTGAAGTTTTCAACCATTATTCTATACACTGAGATTTAGTTTTTAAAAGATTAAAAAACAATCTCTTTTCTATAAGGAATCGAGGCCTGTGCACCTTCTTTAGTGGTTGAAATTCCAGCGAGCTTGTTAGCAAATTCAATCGCTGCTTCCATTCCTTTCCCTTCCGAAAGTGCCACTATCAACGCACCATTGAACGTATCTCCTGCCGCAGTGGTATCAACTGGATTCACCTTTGGGGATGGAACATGATATGAGTTCTTCCCATCATGATAAAATGCCCCTCTTTCCCCAAGCGTAATTATCACATGCTTTACACCTTTTTCAATCAATTTCCCAGCTGCAACTTTTGCAGCGACCAAATCACGGATTTTTACTCCCGTAAGTAGTTCCGCTTCTGTTTCATTTGGTGTGATCATAAAAAGATCCTGCAGTATAGGAGCAGACAATGGCGTAGCGGGAGCTGGATTAAGCACCAACTTTTTATTGTTGATTCTACAGAAATAGGCAAGCGCATTGACTGTTTCCAATGGTGTTTCGAGTTGGACGAGAAAATATTCCGCTTCACGAATTTCTTCCTCATCCAGTTGAAGGTCTATTGGACGCAACTCACTATTTGCTCCTGAAGCGACTACGATGGTATTTTCACCACGATCATCCACTGTGATAATCGCTATTCCTGTTGGCGAAGATTCTGATACTTTTATAAAATCCGTACAAATCCCATCTTCGTCATATTGCTTCACAGCTTCTTTGCCATAACCATCATTTCCTACTTTAGCGATGAAAATCACTTCTCCTCCAGCGCGTTTGGCGGCTACCGCTTGGTTTGCTCCTTTTCCACCCTGTGTTGAGAAAAACTTACTGCCAATTAAGGTCTCACCAGGTTCAGGTAATTTCGGCGACCGAACTACTAAATCTGTATTTGAGCTCCCTACAACTATTATTTTTTTCATTTTGAATACATTGAAATCAAACGGTTTTTGCAAGAATGATCAACGCTAGTCCTATTAAAAAGCAGATGAACATGAGAAAAAGTAGAAGCTTCACAGATTTGCTTGGTGACTTAAATTCTTTCCAAATAAACACCCCCCATATAGCCGCCACGAGCGTGGCGCCTTGGCCTAATCCATAAGAAATCGCAAAACCAGCTTGTTCAGATGCAAGCATACTGAGTGACATTCCCAAGCACCAAATCATTCCGCCAAGAATTCCTATCAGATGAAGTTTCAGATTTCCGTTACTAAAGTATTCTGAATAAGTAGCTTTTTTCCCTACCAATGGCCTATACATTAAAATGCTATTCCATATGAAATTTGATAGAAACAATCCTATTCCAAAAACAAAAACACTGGAATAAGGAGTCATAAGACCCGGAGTAGGATTTGCAAATTCCAATGAGGTGGCTGCTGCAACAAACCGAAAGAAAAAGCCCATCAGGATTCCTGCAACTATCGCGATCCAAAGCCCTTTCATTGAAAATGCTTTCTCATGTTGGTGTTTTTTGAAGGCAATCGCATCCAAAACTATAGCGACGGTAACCAGCACTACTCCAATCGTCAATAATACAGGATCCCCTACAGGTGTTGCTATGTAATTCACCAAAACTCCCAGGACCAAAGCAAGACCTATTCCTACCGGAAAAGCAACCGCCATTCCAGCAATATCAATAGCTGCGACTAGTAATAAATTCGCGATGTTAAAAACCACTCCTCCAAGGAATGCATAAAAAATAGCTGTCTGTGAAGCCTGAGAAAGATCTGTAATAAAACCTCTACCCTCCTCTCCGTAGCTACCCATGGTCAGACCCAAAATCAAAGTCAGCAAAATGATACCTAGAGAATAGTCCCAATAAAAAAGTTGGAATGGCCAGTTCTTAGTGGCCAATTTCTGAGTATTTGCCCAGGAACCCCAGCAAATCATAGTAACAAGAAGCAGACCTACTGCTAGTGGGTACGAATCAATTATGAACATAAGGATTATTTTGGGTTTTGATAGTTCAATTCCATTTCTTGCCTTACTCTTAACTAAATCACGGTTAAAAGCATTGCACAAACGTTTGTTCAAACTAATTAAAAAAATACTATTTCCGATTATTCTCCAATAATTCTTACAGATTCTCTTTCAATTAAGGGCATATCCAATAGTAATTTTTGTTTCGAAAAACCCTCTCCCGAAACTATATGGTCAAGCAATATCTGGAAAGCACTTGTTCCGATTGAGGTCATCTGTTGAGCAACGGTGGTTAAGGGTGATTGGAAAAACTGAAAGTAAGGCTGATCATCAAACGTTATAAGCGAAATATCCTCTGGAACTTTTTTTCCTAATTCCTTGATTGCTCTAAGTGCTCCCAACGCAATTAGGTTACTTAGGCAAAGTACCGCTGTAATTTGTGGAAACTCCTTTAGCAAAATCAAGGCATTGAGATAGCCATCTGACTCTGAATAACTGTCTCCTTTCACCAGATTTCTATCGCTAATTAATCCTTCGGATTCTAACGTTTCTAAATACCCGTTGACTCGGTTTGAATTGGTACTCGTCCCATGCAATCCTTGAAGACATGCAATTTTTCTATGCCCATTTCCGATCAAAAATTTTGTAGCCTTCACAGCTCCTTCATAATTGGAAGATGATACGTAACTGCCATCTAGTTCTTCAAAATACCTATCTACAAAAACAAGAGGAAAATTTCTACTTACCAACTGCTCAAACGTTTTGCTATCTTTTCCAACAGGGGCAATGATTAAGCCGTCAACTCTCCGTTTTTGCATCAAAGAAACCAGCTCCTCTTCAAGCTTTTGGTCATCATTACTATCGCCCAAAATCACAAAATAACCGTTATTTCGGGCTTCATTTTCTATACTTCTTGCGATTTCAGAAAAGAATGGATTTGCAATATCTGGCACGATTAACCCAATTGTTTTCGTGCTTTTCATTCGCAATTGCCTTGCGATTTCATTCGGCTCTATCTGATGAATCGCTATAAAATCCCTTACAATCTTGGCTGTCTTAGCACTGATCCTATATTTTTCCGTTTGATTCGAAATAACACGTGACACAGTGGTGACCGATAAGCCGAGTGATTTGGCGATTTTTTGAATATTATAACTGGAATTTCCCAAAATTACGACTCTTGAAAGGTGAAACATACAAAGTGCTGCCGACCGTGGACAGGATTTCGATCTTTTTCCCCATCCTCAAAAACATGGAGCATTGCAATAGTCACCACATCATCGTAGCCAGACCCCACGTTGGTATCAAAGATCACTTTTTGGAGATACTTTTCCTGGCTATTTACAAGGCCCCAAAACAAGTTAAAGAAAGGAATTGCTGGAAAGGCTTTTGGAGTCATGCTGAATTTGGTCAGGACTTTGACTACAAAACTAAGAGAAAAATACATTCTTGCTGAAATTGAAAATCCCTCTAATAAATCACTTTTTCCTCAAGGTAAATAAGTGGCCGGTAAAAAATTGGACTAGAAACGTGGGTCTTGATTCCAGGATAGGTTAAGGTTTTTGTGCGCTCAATTTTGGTTTCTCTCTCAAAACAAAACTTTCCAGTGATGTCAGGGCTTTCCCCATAATTCTCGAAAAGTCAGTACTGATTCGAGGTTCGGCCTGGAATCGGGGCTGAAAGTGGAGCATCAGCATGACCAAAGCAAACTCCGCTTTCATCCCGATTCGCCTTTTCATCAAAAAAACATAAATGGATTCAACCTTCGATAGCTTATTGTAAGTCCAACTGTTTTTTGAAAAAGACTCGAAACCTCCTGAAAGGACAAATTTTGCAACCCCGTAAGCTCGAAAGGCTGACCGCTATATGTGCCAAAATTGCACAGGATCTTTGCGGCAAAGGCGCAGATATGGTCCACATCCGCTATTTGTGGGGGACGGAGTAGAAACAACACATCAATTCCCTTCAGCGCCACGCCGAAAGAACTCTGCTCTTCAAAATCAAACCTTCGAAACTTCTACTGCTCATGCGCCGGAAATCCCTCAGTTGCTCGCTGTGGATTTCTAATTCCTGCAAAAACTACAGTGGAACAACCAGAATTTAGCAGGTGTTTGATCACCTCCCGTCCGACGTGTCCCGTTGCTCCCAAAATCAAAATTGAACTGATTGAACAGAATTTTTAGACGGAACCAGTAGGCACTTACTCGCGACGGATTCTCAGGTTAACGAGGTTTTTTTTCTTAGGCTTGGAGAAAGAGTATCTGATAAAGCAAATCCCACCCATCCTGTCTATACAAGCTAGAAAAAGTTTATATATTCATCCGAAGGACTGACTAGCTTTAGATCTAAGTATAGGTGGTTTGCAGTTTTTTCGGCAAATGAAAACTTCAAAATTGATAAGCGGAACTCGAAAATGACCCATAGAAGAGAATTTATTAAAAAATCAGCTCTGGCATCTATAGCTTTAGGGATGGGGTTTGACACTTATTCAAGTCCTTTCCCGAACCTAAACCTAAAAGTAGGTGCTTGTGATTGGTCGATTGAGCACAGCAGCGATCCAAATGGATTAGCGGTGGCAAAAGAAATTGGATTAGACGGATTACAGGTAAATCTAGGCAACTTCGACAATCAGCTTCATCTGAGACAAAAATCCATTCAACAAGAATACCTTCAAAAATCCAAAGCACTAGGCATCCCCATCAGTAGTCTGGCAATTGGGGAGCTGAATTCTTACCCTTATAAATCTGACCCCCAAACCGAACAATGGGTCTCCGATAGCATCGAGGTAGCAGAGAACATGGGGCTGGGGGTCATTTTGTTGCCCTTTTTCAATAAAAATGACCTACGTGACGATTCAAAAGGGAAAAGTGAAGTCATTTCCAAGCTAAAAAACATTGCCCCAAAAGCAGAAAAAACTGGAGTGATCTTGGGCATCGAGTCCTACCTCTCTGCCGCTGAGCATCTGGAAATCATCGAAGCCGTTGGTTCCAATTCAGTAAAAATTTATTACGACTTCCGAAATTCTGCAGATGCCGGCCATCCCATCTATGAGGAAATTCCGCTCCTGGCAAAGGATTATATCTGCGAAATCCACATCAAGGAAAACGGAAAATTATTGGGTGAGGGTGACTTGGATTGGGCAAAAATAGGTGAATTGCTGTCAAAATCTGACTATATAGGATCAGGCTGGATGCAAATCGAATGGTCGACGCCCAAAGGGGCAGATATCCTAAAAGCATATCAACACAACCTAGCTTTTGTAAACAAAAATCTCAATCCCGCATGAGCGTCAAATCCATAACAATCATTATCGCACTTTCGGTCTTATCTTATTCTTGTGAGTCGGATGCAATTGAGGGGCCAGCTTTGTTTTCTCCGGAAGAATTCGAAATCAGTGTGTGGGCAGAATCACCGATGTTTTTTAATCCAACGAATATGGACGTGGATGCAAAGGGTAGGATTTGGGTGACAGAAGCAGTGAATTATAGAAACTATAACAATGATTCGAATTCCTTTCTCCACCACGCTCAAGGCGATCGTGTAATGATTCTGGAAGATACCGACCAGGATGGCGTGGCGGATTCTTCCAGGGTTTTTGTCCAAGACCCAGATTTAGTTTCCCCTTTGGGAATTGCAGTCTTAGGCAACAAGGTATTTGTTTCCTGTGCTCCCCATTTGCTTGTTTACACGGATGAAGATGGTGATGATGTTCCCGATAAAAAGGAAATTTTTCTTACTGGATTCGGAGGTCTAGACCATGATCACTCGCTGCATTCCATTTTGGCAGGTCCTGACGGAAAGCTATATTTCAATACAGGAAATGCTGGACCCCATCAGGTCACTGACAAAAGTGGCTGGACCCTACGCTCGGGAAGTTTATATACCGGTGGTTCACCCTATAACACCTCCAACAGCGGAGGTCAGATCAGTGACGATGGAAAAGTATATGTCGGTGGATTAGCTTTAAAAATCAATCCGGACGGAACAGGACTAGAGGTCCTTGCCCATAATTTCAGGAATAGTTATGAGGTCTTCGTTGATTCTAGAGGGGACTTATGGCAAAATGACAACGATGATCAGGTCGTCACCTGTAGAGTTTCTTGGATTCCGGAGAAAGGCAATGCAGGCTATTTCAGCTCGGATGGCACCAGAACTTGGCAAGCAGACCAACGACCTGGTCAAGACATCTTTAGTGCGCATTGGCATCAGGATGATCCGGGAGTAATGCCAGCTGGAGATAAAACCGGTGCAGGTTCACCTACAGGTATGATGAGATACGAGGGAGATGCTTTCGGCCGGCAATTTAGAGGTACTCTTATGAGTGCAGATGCAGGTAGAAATTCAATTTTTTCCTACCAGCCTCAGGTTTTTAAATCCGGATATGAACTTGGCACACGGACGATACTTTTTTCTTCAGTGAAGGAAGATGATGAAGGTTATGTATGGAATGATACGTCCTTTCAAAGCCAAAAAGCCAAATGGTTTCGGCCTAGTGATCTGGTAACTGGAACAGATGGAGCCATCTACATCGCAGACTGGTATGATCCGGTGGTAGGTGGGCATCAGATGAAAGACACCACCGCAGTGGGTAAAATCTATCGCATAGTTCCTAAAGACAAGAAACTCAGCACACCCACCCTTGATTATGATTCTGACCAAGGTTTGGTGGAAGTTTTGAAAAATCCAGCCGTAAACGTTCGGCTAAAGGCATTTGAAGCGTTGAAAGCCAAAGGAGACACGGCTATTCCGCTCATTGAACCATTACTAAGTGATGAAAATCCGTTCATCCAGTCTAGAGCCATCTATTTATTGGCTCAGTTAGGAGAGCAAGGCAAACAAAAAACCTTAAAACTACTGGACAGCGAGGACGAAATGACTCGCCTGGAAGCGCTTCGGGCAATCAAAGCCAGCGGAAATCCTTCCTTTCTCCCATCAGACCAACTGCTGCAGGATCCCTCTGCCTTGGTGAGAAGAACTTATGCCGCCATGCTATGGGATAGGGATTGGGAGGTCAGAAAAAAGGCATTTGAACTGCTTTTGAAAGATTTTGATCCAACGGACAGCTGGTATTTGGATGCTCTTGGAAAACTGGCAACCGGTCATGAACAGGAAGCCTTCGCCATTTCCATAAAAACCTTTCCCTTAACGGAGAAAGGCGAATGGTCCGAAGAACTGGAAGCTTTGGCTTGGAGAATCCCTAGCAAAGAAGCAATCCCAGCACTGAAAAAACGTCTGGAAAATGAAAAGCTGGGTACTAAAAAGCAAGATTATGTACTGACCTCCTTGGCATTTATTCCAGAAAAAAGCGCGGCAGAAGCGATCTACTCATTCAGTAATCACCCAGACTCCTCCCTTGCCGAAATGGCCAATTACTGGCTTTCCTTTCGCCAGGGAAATGACTGGAAAGAATTTTTGGATTGGGGTAAAATAGGAGTAGATCCGGAGAAAACAAGAAAACTAGCTGAAATGAAAGCCAAGAGAAGCCTACTCTTGGAGGAAAAAATGGCGCTGAATGACCGTAAAAATCAGGCAAAAGCCATGGCAAAAGACCCTCTTGGCGGCCAGATGCTGATGGAAATGCTTGTATCTAATTCATTACCTGCCGACCTCATCGACACGGTAAAGGAAACCATTCCGAGTAATCCCAATTTAGGAGTTCGCGTACAGGCCGGAAATTATTTTGGCAGCAAAGCAAACGGAGAGAACTACGCTATCGATCACTTAAAAAGCCTGAATTCCGATGTACTCAGAGGGGAGGCAGCATTTAAGAGCTTTTGCACAACCTGTCATTCAGTAAATGGAGAAGGGAAAGACATTGGGCCAGATCTATCTCAAATCAAGACCAAATATGACCAAACCACCTTGCTCGATGCCATTATCAATCCGAATGGAGGAATTGTGTTTGGCTACGAACCTTGGCTGGTGAAGTTAAAATCCGGTGAATCCTATTATGGATTTATCCAAGGCGAAACTAAAGAAACACTGATTATTAAAGATCTTTCAGGCAAACGGATCACGCTAAGTTTGTCAGAAATCGATCAGAAAAAACAGGAGGCATATTCGATTATGCCAGATCCAGCAAGCTTGGGCATGAAATCCCAAGAATTGGCCGACATTTCAGCCTACCTACTTAACTTGCGCTAAATCAAGAACAAATCATTTCCTTACTCAACTATCCTGTAACCCAAACCAATAAACCCTAAACCCCATGCAAACACTTAAATCCTTCTCGCTGTCAATGGCAACATTGGCCTTGCTATCCTGCTCAGCTAACGAACAAAGCAAAACTGAAAATACAGAAGTTGAAACCCCAAGTTCTGAATGGATCCAGCTCACAGATGGTAATATACTGGATCATTGGGAGATGTATGATGGTTCCGAAATCAAAGGATGGAGATTTGAAAATGGCGAACTAATTGCCTCCGGAGCAGGATGGGACGCAGGAGAAGATCTCATTACCAAAAACTCCTATGAAAATTTTGAATTAGAGCTAGAGTGGAAAATCGAAGAAGCCAACAGCTCTGGCATTTTCTATTATGTTCAAAAATCTGACAGTACACCTATTTATGAAAATGCGCCAGAATATCAGGTTTTGGACGATAAAGGTTGGCCTGACCAAATGAAACCCAACCAATTAACAGCAGGAAGCTATTCGATGTACGCACCGGAAGGAGCTGAAGTGAGGCCAGTCGGAGAATGGAATTCTACGAAGATCATTGTACAATATCCTCACGTGGAGCACTGGCTCAATGGCAAAAAAGTAGTGGGATATGAGTTTGGCAGTGAAGATTGGAAAAGCCGGAAAGCGGCTGGGAAATGGGCAGAAGTTCCTGATTACGGCATTGCCAAATCCGGGCATATCGGGCTTCAAAATGCGGGGTTGGTCACTTACAGAAACGTAAAAATCAAAGAACTGTAATGCTTCTGTATTCTTGTTTTTGAACTTTGAAATGTGTTTCACAAATGAATAGCAATTACGCAGAAAACAGCAAATTGCTGATAATCCATGCGGATGACGCCGCTCTATGCCATTCTGAAAACCTGGCGACAATTGGTGCTTTGGAAAAAGGAATGGTCACTTCCTACAGCCTCATGGTGCCTTGTCTCGGGTTTTTTGAAATGGCAAAATTCGCCAAAAACAATCCCCGCTTTGATTATGGGATACATCTTACGCTCACCTGTGAATGGGGAAACTATAAATTCGGACCAATTCTACCTGTCCATGAAGTCCCAAGTCTGGTAGACGAGAATGGCTATTTCTATCCAAAAAGAAAATCGCTTAGTGAACATGCCATAGCTAGTGAAGTCAGAAAGGAACTTCAAGCTCAAATTGAGCGAGCTTTAGAACTTGGCCTTTCTCCTTCGCATCTAGATTCGCACATGTACAGTGTAGGCTCACTCCCCGATCTCCTGGACATATTTAGAGACCTCGCCAAAGAATACCAACTTCCCTGTCTGATCAACCGATAAATGATGGAAGAAGTGGGTCTCGACTTCGAGAGTAACATCCGAAAGGATGACTTGATTTTTGACCATGTGTAGGTGGGCAAATATGCAGATTTCGAAAAAGGCAAGCTCGCTACCTATTACGAACAAGTTCTCAGGGAGCTGTCTCCCGGTTTAAATATGATCCTGATCCATCCTGCTTTTGACACACAGGAAATGCAAGGTATCGCCGTCAATCATTCGAATTTTGGATCGGAATGGCGACAGATAGACTTCGGTTTTTTCACTAGTGAAACATGCAAAACCCTACTAATGGAAAATAACATTCAGTTGGTTACATGGAAGGATCTAGGAAGAAGTAGGGAAATCTAAGTCAACAAACTATTTAAAATCAAACGGAATAGTTGATCTTGAACAAAAAAACTTCTTCAGGCCAGAAGAAATTTACCGTAGAGAACGACTAGTTTCTCGATCGATTTGCAAAGTGCCGTACCTTCCGATTAATGCACAAATAAATCGCTTCTCCTCCAGCCAACTTTTTGCTTTTAGGGTTCAAAACGGCAGTGATTTTCATGTCAATCATGCTTGAATATTGTTACAAAAATCGGCACGTCGAAGAAAAGGGGGCAAAAGGGTGACAGGTTCATTTTGCTTTTTCAATTTTAAATTTATTTGAATAGAACCATTTTGAACGTCTTAAAATGTAGCTCTATAGGCTATATGTAGATTTTTTATGTTTATGTTTTTGAATGATCATTTTCCTTTTTGATGTAAACTCAGAAAACGAACCTATTTTAAACAGGGTCAAAATTAGAAAATGAACCTTTGAATTTCCTCCAAATTTGGAGGTATTTGAGCCGTCGCTGGATTGAATTCATTTGAAAGGATTAGAATCATTTTTCTCCCTCGTACAATTCGTACGGTACGAGGGGTACGAGCCATACGAGGTGTACGAATTTCAGGACTAAGGTTTCAAATATTACCGCCTCAAATGGTCAAGAAGGCCAAGACCTAGCCCTACAGTATGTTCCTGACCTGATATTAAGTGACGTGATGATGCCCCACATGGACAGCATAGCAATGAGCGAAAAAATCAAATCTGATCTACGGTCCACCCAAATCCTTATAAACCTTCTCACAGCCAAAACTGGGGAAAGTTCTCAGATCGAAGGTTTAAATGTCGGAGCGGACGATTATATCTCTATACTGTTTAATGTAAAAATTCTCAAGTCTCGGGTTCACAAGTTGATCCCCTCCTGGATGTAGCTTCATGAGATCCTTTGTTCACCCGAAAAAATCAAGGTTCAGGAGATAATTGAAAATGAGCACGACAGGGCTTTCATTGAATAGTTAGATTTATTTATACTTTGTGAGATATAGAATCCATCCCTTCATCATGAGACTATTGTCAAAGAAGTAGTTGTGAGTAATATTCAGCTTTATAGAAACCTGCAGGCAATCGCCGGGGAAACGGTCCACGAATACATTCGATCGCAAAGATTGAAGGTAGCGCACTAACTGTTGATTAAATGCCCATACAAGCTGAGGTTGGAAGTTACTTATGATGTGAGTTTTAAGGACCCAGCATACTTTTCTAAGAGTTTTAGGGAGTTTTATGGAAAATCCCCAAAAGATATTCGGAGCTGAACAGAATTCTAATGTTTTGTAGACTCGTTGGCAAAAAACTATCACCATTTTTATCTCAATAGTTTGAGAGCAGACCCTAGATAGGCTAGCCCAATACACAAAAAAATCCCGCCCTATGGTGATCCATTTTCTGAATCAGGGGCGGGATTGATTTTCATTGACACGACTACCCACAATCTTGCAAGTAAGTCTATGTACATATTAAACTAACCACCGTCAGAATTTACCGCTCATGCTGATTTTGGAGATATAGACTCTACCATATCCTCCAGCGGCAGGAGCCGCACCCAGGATGACGTAATCCAGGTTTTCGGTTCCCTTCAGGTCAAAAGCCAGACTTTGAACTGAGTTGTTGTCCGCCAGTCTGGTTAAGCCTAGATTTTCAATGCTACCATCCTTTTTCTGAAGCCAGACATACACCTCATAGGGCTGGTCTCTTCGTATTGAAACCTTCAGCTCATCGACCGCAACCAATTGGTTTGCCGGTATTTTAATTTGATTTTTCTGTGGTGCACTAGGATTGATAAGATTGCTACGATCAGGTCCGCCGTACCTTCCTCCACGAAGTTCACCTCCACTTTGGGTAAAGGATTGAAATATCCATCCCTTTACCGCCAATTCATCCCTAGTGACAGAAGAAAAATCAAGGTTAAAGATTTCTCCTTCTTGGATGGGTTTTGATTTGGTTAGATTTAGGATTCGGGTTCCTGCTGTTCCGTTTGCAATTATAACCAGATCATCACTCACCGCCACACCATTTGCCGATGCATTGACATCAAAAGTCCCGAGAATATTTAGTTCATTTCCGATCAGGTCAGCGACGTAAAGCCCAGCAGCTCCATTAGCCATGAAGAGTGAGTTTCCTTCTGCTATTATGCCATTTGCCACAATATCTGTGTCCGCTACACCCTCAATTGGATTCATTTCCAAGGTGGTGATCAATTTGCCTTCGACAGGATTATAGATCAAGACTCCCTCAGGCCCTCCGGCTACTGCCAAAAAGGAATTGAAATAATCCACCTGACCCTTTGCCTCCGGATTTCCGGCACCTGCAATAGAAAATTGATTGATCAACTTCAATTCCTCATCTAATACGGCAATCCGTCCCGGTTCGCCTTGAAGAACAGCAGCGGTGGTATCCCCCACAGCCACCGAACGGGCATTGGGTAAATCAATGAATCCGGTTCGTTGGAAATTTTCGTCCAAGATGGTCAATCCTCCTCCACTATTTCCGGAGGTAGCTAAATAGCTGCCAAAACCTTTCTCCGTGTAAGTGCCAACAAAGCTAGGTATATCCATTTGATCATAGGCATCCGTGGCCTCTGAGATTTCATTGAGACGGATTTTTCCAACTATCGCAGGCGAGCTCAGTCCGCTCACCCGGTCTATATCCAAGGCTCCAGTGAAGTACAAATGGTCATCCTCAATGAAGGCATCGCTTACTGATCCCTCTTCAAAAAGTATTTGAGTAACCAATCTTGGAGAATTAGGCTGGGAAATATTGACAATATCAATCCCACCCAAATACGAACTTCCTTCCAAATTATAAGAAATAGTCAAAAAATCGCCTGTGACTCTAACATTGGCAGCCTGTAGACTTTTCCCTCCCACTTCGGGGGCCTTAATCTCGCTAAGGAGCTCTAGCTTGAAGTTTGCCGATTGAATTCGGGAAGATGCCAAACTGCTTTGAAGGAGCGGAAAAATTGTTCCGGCTTGAGACAAGTCCACCCGAGGCCCTACTACACTTTGATCAGAATTCAGCAGGTAGGGAATTTTATTGGTAGAAGTAGGGATTTCTGATTCTTCATTACAAGACCAAAGAGTCATCCCTGTTAGTAAAATTAGAAAGTGTACTGAGCGTTTCATATAGAATTTGATTGAAGAGCAAAATTACTTCAAGCCATTGTAAATGAATACATTATTACTAAATTTATATAAATACAAAAAAAATAACTTAACTCTCTAAAAAATGTATTTGCCCTCACTTCAGGTACTAATTCAAGGTTTTTGATAACATTATGTGAAAGAGTAAATTAAGTAAATTGTTTTTTTCGCCTTGATTTCTTGAGGGAAAAGAGAGTGTATATGATTCAGATTTTTAAATGTCCGAATTATGACTCTAGCCCATTGGTGGATTTTGGGATTCTGGTCTTTTCCAGGTAGGCAAAAAGGTTATAAGAGGCACTTTTCAAAATCAAGAAGAAAAGTCTCAACAGTTTGTGTTTATACTAAAACTTTCTCCTAATGGGATTGACCGTTTTTTCATGGACAAACTCATGGTGTAGATGATCCCAGTTAGCTAGTTCGTGAAGCCAATAACTAAGTTCCTTTTTGGACTTGATCAGATGTAGCGTAGAGACATTTTTTCGATATTTCTGACCCGGAATACTGTCTGGTGGCTGGAAAGCCCTATTATACACATTCACTACACATGGATCACACATCGCTGAAAGTGACTTGAGGACAAAATAAAGTACAAATCCCTGCTAAAATAGGTGCCGGCCATGAGTAAATTCACCCTCTCCGAAGGGTACACACTAAGCATCGGCGGTGCTTTCAAAAAACCCGTGAAAAGAATGCCGGAATTTTACAAAAACAGTTGACAAAACCAATGTAAGATATTGATTTACAAAATTTTGAAAATCTGCATACTGGTAATTAGTATTCACCCATTTGGTGGTTTTTCCAGACCAAGCATTTTTAGGAATTTTCTCAAGTTTGAGATTAATGTAATGTCGAACTTTCCAATTTATGCACAAATAAATCCCCTGGCCACCTGATGAGGGAATTGCTTTTGGGTTCAGAACAGCAGAAATTTTGATGTCAATCATGCCCCAAAATAGTCACAATAAAAAGCGGAGCAAAAAGAGCATAAAAAACTGGGACAAAAACTGGGACAATATCTGGGACAAAAACTGGGACAAAACCATCCGAATATAACAGATTCAAACAGATTCGAAATAATGCTAAACCCCTGAAAAACAAAAAACTCCGAACAATTTTGACATTGTCCGGAGTTACCAAGTAGCGGGAACAGGACTCGAACCTGTGACCTTCGGGTTATGAGCCCGACGAGCTACCAACTGCTCCATCCCGCGATATATCTATAAAGCTATAAGCTTTTTTTTTCTTTGCTAATCTGCCCTTGTGGCTTATTGTGATACAAAAGTAGGCGATTATTTTTGGAATGCAAATTCATGCCAAGAAAAATATTAGGAATAGATGAAAATTTAGCACAGTTTTCTTCTGCTACTTTATCGAAAAACTCACTTTCATTTTCATCAGTCAATTGCTTCTCAAATCATTACACACAGTTCTAAAAGGTAAAAGTCTAACCCCCGTCATAGCCAAATTTTATTTTGCCAAATAAGCTCAATCGTCAGGAGTCCATAAAAATCAAGTACCTTTGTAAAAAATTTCTACAATGGATTCACCAAAACATCAGGCAGGCTTCGTCAACATCATAGGTAAACCAAATGTGGGCAAATCTACATTGATGAATATCCTTGTGGGTGAGCGCCTTTCTATAATCACTTCCAAAGCACAAACTACCCGACACAGAATCATTGGCCTGACTAATTCTGATGATTATCAGATTGTGTTCTCAGATACTCCTGGGATGCTCAAGCCGCAGTATGAATTGCAAAAAAACATGATGAGCTTCGTTAATATCTCTTTAGAAGATGCGGATATCATTCTTTTTGTCACTGACTTGTATGAGACTGACGCGGATATCGAACATGTGATCGAAAAAATCAACGAGTCTGGTGTCTCAGTTTTATTGGTAGTCAACAAAATAGACCTAGCAAAACCAGGTCAACTAGAAGAAGTAACAACATACTGGACTTCGAGAATTAAGACTGAAGTAGTTATCCCTATATCCGCAGGAGAAAAATTCAATACTGAAAAGGTCATGCAGGAAATTCTAGACAGACTTCCAGAGCACCCTGCATTTTATGACAAAGCGGAACTTTCAGATCGATCCGAGCGGTTTTTTGCCTCTGAGATCATCCGGGAGAAAATCTTTGAGAATTATAAAAAAGAGATTCCCTACAGCTCTGAAGTCTCTATAGAAGATTTCAAAGTGAAGAAAAATATCATCAGTGTTCGAGCAGTAATCTATGTAGAACGTGATAGCCAAAAAGGAATTATTATAGGTGACAAAGGTGCTGCACTGAAAAAAGTGGGAATACAAGCACGCGAAGAATTGGAAAAATTCTTCGGTAAAAAAGTCTTCCTCGAAACCTTCGTGAAGGTGGAGCAAGACTGGAGAAAAAATAAATTGAAACTGAAAAAATTTGGGTACGACCCAACCTAATCATGGCAAATATAGTAGCGATAGTAGGAAGACCTAACGTAGGTAAATCCACTCTTTTTAACCGACTGGTGGAAGAACGCAAGGCGATTGAAGACAATATGAGCGGCGTAACTCGTGATCGGCATTACGGTCATGCACAGTGGTCGGGCAAATTTTTCTCTGTAATTGACACAGGTGGATACGTGACCGGTTCGGACGACATGTATGAAGCTGAGATTCGCAAACAAGTGAAGCTTGCCATAGAAGAGGCGGATGTGATTCTCTTCGTCGTGGACTGCCACACAGGTCTGACAGATCTGGATAGTGAATTCGCAAAGGAATTAAGAAGCAGTAAAAAACCTATTTACGTAGTAGCCAATAAAGCTGACAATCAAGAGAAGAGTTTTGCAGCACATGAGTTTTATTCATTGGGTGTAAGTGACTTTGAAGTATATCCTGTAGCCTCTGCTAGTGGTAGTGGAACGGGTGAATTGCTAGACGCAGTGATTACACATTTCGATGACGAAGGTGTGGAAGACCCTGATTCTGATACTCCTAAAATATCAATCCTAGGACGTCCAAATGTGGGAAAATCTTCTTTCCTAAATGCATTGATCGGAAAAGATCGTTCTATTGTCACCAATGAAGCAGGCACAACGCGTGACTCCATACATACTCGTTATCAGCTATTTGGACAGGATTTCATCATCACGGATACTGCAGGAATTAGAAAAAAATCCAAAGTAACCGAGGACGTAGAGTTCTATTCAGTGATGCGCTCCTTAAGAACGTTGGAGGAGTCAGACGTAGTAATAGTCATAGTGGACGCCACAAGAGGGCTTGAATCTCAGGACATGAACCTGATTTCCCTAGCGATCAAAAACAACAAAGGTGTGATGATCATGGTGAATAAATGGGACTTGATTGAAAAGGACCATAAAACTATGGGAAAGATCAAGGATGATATGTTGGATAAATTAGGAGAAAATAAATGGATCCCGATCATATTCACCTCAGTTCTTGAAAAACAAAGAATTTTTCAAGCAATTGAGTTGGCCGTCAAGGTATATGAAAATAAAACCAGGAGAATTTCAACCTCCAAATTAAACGATGTCATGCTCGCAGAGATAGAGCGATATCCTCCTCCAGCATGGAAAGGGAAGTACATCAAAATCAAATACACCACACAGCTACCGACCAAAAACCCTGTTTTTGCGTTCTTTTGTAACCTTCCACAATACATCAAATCCCCCTACACGAGATATCTGGAGAACCGGCTTCGGGAAAACTTTGACTTTGAAGGTGTGCCTGTAAAAATCATCTATAAAAACAAATAAAATATATTTGAACGGCTATTGTTTTATTGATCAAAAGAATAATACATTTGCACCGTAATTAAGAAAACCACAAAAAATGAAAAAAGTATTTGCAATTTTCGCAATCGCTAGCATGTTCGCAGTAGCTTCATGCGGTAACAAAGAAGTAACAGAAGAAACTGAAACTATCGAGGTAGTTGAAGAGCCTGTTATTGAAGAAGAAATTATCATCGAAGAAGCTGATTCTACTGTAGTTGTAGAAGAGGTTGTCGAAGTAGTTGAGCCAGCTCAATAATTCTTTCTTCTCTGAAAGTATGGAGTCTCGATAATTCGGGACTCTTTTTTTTTGTAGTTTTCGCTATGGATAGTTCAGAAAAACTAAAGCAAATACTAGATTCAAAACTACCTGCCCCGGCTGTCGGTTATGCCTTGGCTCTTTGGGAAAAAGAGCCTTTCTCATTTAAAACCACCGCCACTAGAAAATCTAAACTTGGAGACTTTAGATATCGAAGAGATCGCCAGATCCAAACCATCACAATCAACGCTGATCTTAATCCTTACCAATTCCTTCTCACCTTCATTCATGAAGTGGCGCATCTACATGCATTCGTGAAATTTGGCATCGAAATCCCCCCGCATGGAGCGGAATGGAAATCTACCTTTCAGAAACTAATGTTGCCCCTCTTATCCACCGCTTATTTTCCAACTGATCTGCTTATTCCTTTGCGAAAGCACATGAGAAATCCAAAAGCAAGTTCATCTGCAGATCTTTTTCTCATGAAAGAACTAAGCAAATACGACAAGAACAATAGCTTCGAGCATGTGATATTCCTATCAGATATAAAGGTTGGAAAAAGATTTTTACTCGCAGGACGAGAGTTCGAAAAAGGTGAGACCCGGAGAACTCAGGTTTTATGCGAAGAAGTGACTTCGGGCAGCAAGTATTTAATCAGCCAATTAGCTAAGGTGAAACTACCCGGTTAATCACGTTCCTCACCTATTTGATTGTCAGGTTGCAGAAAATCCTTTGGTTGTGGCAACTCCGATAGCTCATTGATCCCAAAATATTCCATGAACTTAGTAGAGGTTCCATACAGAATCGGTCGCCCTAAGCCATCTGATTTCCCCTTGATATCTACTAACTCCTTTTCCAAAAGCTTCTGCACTGAATAATCACTGTTTACACCTCTGATTTGCTCAATATCCCCTTTCGTTACTGGCTGCTTATAGGCAATAATTGACAAGGTCTCGAGCTGCGCTGTTGATAGCCTTTTCTGAGATTGCTGACGCAATAGAATCCCAATTGACGTCTGATAGGCAGGTTTTGTCAAAAAATGAAATCCACCTCCCGAGTGTTCTAACTGAAAAGAAAAATCTTCCCCTTGGTACTTTTCCACTAAATCTTCAATAGCCTGATCTACGTGTGTCTCGGGAATTTCGGCTTCAAACATTTCAGTCAAGCATTTGACTATCTCCACCTTAGGCAAAGGTGTAGGTGCACAAAAAATCAATGCTTCGATATGCCTGTGTAGAAAATCCAAAACTTATTTTTTTGCAAGCTTTGCCTCTATGGAATGCATGGTATGAGGCACTGCCATCAATCTTTCTTTTGCTATGAGCTTGCCGGTATCTACACAAACGCCATAGGTGCCATTCTTAATCCGGATGAGTGCATTCTCCAAGTTATAGATAAACTTCTGTTGTCTAGCGGCCAATTGATTTTGACTTTCCCGCTCCAGCGTGTCTGCGCCATCCTCGAGTAACTTTGAAGTCGATGCCGTGAAATCGGTACCACTGTCATTTTTCTTGCTTAGCGACTCTTTGAGCGAAAGTAATTCCTCCTTAGCACTGACGAGTTTCTTCAAGATTATCTCTTCAAATTCTTTCAATTCCTCTTGAGAATATGCGGTCTTTTCTTCCTTGCTCATAGCCTGATATTTATATAATAGTAACGGGACGATTGTAATTAGAATAAGTTCCCTAAAATACATCTAGACATTGGATTTCCAAGAGTTTCAGACTTGCCTTTTTGCCTAAAAATATACCTGGCGTGTTGTGTTCGCCATTTGCTAGCTGAAAAACTATGGGAGATAAAATTCAACTTTAGTCTTCAATATTTCGCGAATATCAGCTAAAATTATGAAGCCATTCGCAAAAAACTGATTATCAACTCTATAGAAATCTCCCGAAATCATTAACAACTCTAGGCTGATCAATAGCATGCTAAACTTCAAACAACAACGTAAAATTAAATATCGCCCCTTATAGCTAAAATTTGATCTACTAAAAAATCTGTAGTACTTGGATTTAATTGATTTGACTGGATCTCAAAAATCACTAAATTCATTTTATACAAAAGCTCATGACCAAATACACACTTACATTAATCCTTTACGCTATTTCATTTTCATTGACCGCTCAGGTTCCTGAAGGAATTGTTAGCGAACTAGTAATTCTAAATGTGAAAACAGGTTCGCAAAAAACAGTCTTAAAAGAAGTCCGTCATTTTGAAGCGCCAAACTGGTCGAGAGATGGAGAATACCTGCTGATTAATTCGGGAGGATTCTTGGAGAAAGTTGATTTGGATGGAAACAAACTGGGGCAAATTCAGCCTGATAAAATCTCCAGAGCAAACAACGATCATGGGATAAGTTTTGACGGCGAAACGCTTGTGATCAGCAAAAGTGATGAAGGCACAAGTTCACGTATTTATACTATGCCAATGGATGGAGGAGAATTAAAGCTGATTACCCCAAAACATCCTAGCTATTGGCATGGGATCAGTCCAGATGGGAAGACCCTGCTTTATTGTGCTGAGCGAGATGGACTTTGGGATATTTACTCTATTCCTACAGCTGGCGGCGAAGAAATTAGATTGACTGATGCCGAAGGACTCGATGATGGTCCTGAATACTCTTACGACGGAAAGTGGATCTATTTCAACTCGAACCGCACGGGAAGAATGCATGCCTACCGAATGAAACCAGATGGAACTGGCGCTGAGCAACTGACTGATGACTCCTTGGACAATTGGTTTCCGCATCCTTCGCCCAACAATAAATCAGCAGTAATCATTTCCTATCTCGAAGATCAAAAAGGATCTCACCCCTTTGGGAAAGATGTCAAACTTCGCTTGCTAGATGTGGAGACCAAAAAGATCAAAGATCTAACGGAAGTATTCTATGGAGGTCAAGGTACTATCAACGTGCACAGCTGGTCACCTGATGGAGAGTGGATAGCTTTTGTGCGGTATCATAAGCCTTGATTATAGGTATTCAATGAGAATATTTGTAATCGTTATTAATTCCGGAAGCTAATTTTAATTAAGACTTGGTTTTGAGAAAGCCCAAAAAATTGCTGATTTACTCCCATATTCTCATAATCTTCATTCAACAAATACGACAGCATATAATCTTCAGTAATATAAAATGGTCTTTTGAAAATTATATTTTTCCCGTGGTAATTTAGGGTCTGATTTTCTTTTTTATCAAATAAAGTAAAGTTTTCGTATTCATCCTCTCCCCACCACAAAAAGAATAAATATTTTTCATTCTCAATGAAATTTCCATTATGATAGAATGGAACTTCTCTCATCATTCTAGTTCTCATATCCATAAGTGGCAACTTTTTTATTTCGTCAGAAACTCTTTTATCTCCAAAATCAACCAAATACTTGGGGGTAAACCCATCTTTACCTACTACATATATGGTGTCATTTAATGACTTAGAAAACAAAAGATCTTTACTTCCTTTTAGAAAGTCTGCCGCTGTTTTATTCTGATCAGTTTTAGAGAAATCTAAAACTTCTTGGTATATAAACTCATTTTTTTGAAGATCCAGTATTCCCGCTAGATAATCTAATTCCTTTCCTGAAAACTGTCCATCTAAATGGACTGCAAGTAAGTTTGGCGATATATAGTGTAAGGACTTTGCTTGGAAGTTAATTGGTATTTCTTCTATAAACTTTCCATCAACGAGAGAATAAATAATGATCTTTTTTTGATTTTGATCTAAGACCGCCAACCTATTAGTTTCAGGAATTAAACTTATGTCAAAGGGTAATACATAATTTCCTAATCCATCACCCTGAGCCCCGATTACAAATTCAAATCCTCCATCATTGTTAAATTTGAGTACTCGTTTAGTAACTCTTTTATCTGAAATAATAAATCCATCTGGCGTTTTCAGGACCTTTGAAATATCCCCTATTATACAATCATCACAAAACTCTAATGGTATGAAAGTAGTGTCACTTATAAAATCAACTGACTCTGTAAATGCCGAATTTAAATTAATTGTATAAAAACTTTGGTTTTCCAAATCTGATTTCTCTGATACACAAGAAAAAAAGAAAAAGCTTAAGCTTACGAATAAAAGGTATTTAAACATGTTTTTATTAAATGGGCTAGGAGTACGAAATCCTAGCCTGATTGAAAAGAATTAATTACCCTTCCTCTTCTTCCGGAGGTGATGGATGAGATACACAGCAAACAGCAGAATGTGCCTTATCACATACTAATTCCCAACGACCGTTTGGACCTCCGAAATCTTGGTTTCCAGTGGAACTATGACCTGGTTTACAATCCGCAACGGAAGGCTGAATGCTAAAAAAACATAGCAAGAATGAAAGAGGCAAAAATGCCAAAAGAACTTTTTTCTTCATGATAAATAAATTTAGAAATGAACAATAATTTTATCTAAGAAAGAAAGAAAGAAAGAAAGAAAGAAAGAAAGAAGCAAGTTCTTAGTTAACTTTTTTCTTGAAAAAATTAAATTAAAGGGGAAACTCCACCCGAAACCATAAATTTCATCACGTCAGAGCTTTTAACCCCAACTAATGGCGTTACTTTTTCTTTTGGCACCAAGAACACATTACCAGAGACATTGTAGCTATGCGGGAAGTAAACGGCAACCATGTTAGGTTCCCCGACGATGGACATGTCCTCCTGTGTGACAAAGCCCAATCGGATGAAGGTATCGCTCAATTGAACTTTGACCGGTGAGGAGAATTTCTTTTTGTCGCCCACAAATGCTCCCATCAAATCTTTGATGCTGGTATAAATCAAATTGACCAGTGGAATTTTAATCAAGCCTCTCTCAAACCAGTCAAAAATCGGCTTGGCAAAGAAAAGACTGGCTAAGTACCCAACGAAGGTAATCAACCCCAATACCATCAAGATGCCAATTCCTGGTAGAGGAACTGGTATTAAATTATCAAGGAAAAGGATCGTTTGATAGATAACATAAAAAGTGACTGCCAAAGGAGTGACGAATAACATCCCCCGTAGAAAATATGAAATGATGCGCTTGTAAGTAAATGCCATGGCTGTAAAAGGAAAATCCTGATTTTTATTGAAGAATAATCAGGATTTTCAGGTGATGATAAGTTATAGTTAAATTTCTCCTCAATTAGTCTGGAAGGACTTTTACTTTTACACTTTTATAATAAATCACAGAGTTAGGATCATGTGCTTGTAGTGCTATTGTACCGTGATCTAGTTTTTTAGAGCCCAAACCGTCTTTACGATTTTCATCTTTAGACTGGTCGTAAACATTGATTGTTTCTCCATTGATCTTCACAGTGACTACATCACCTTGAACGATGATATGTTCGGTGTACCATTCGCCATCTTTTACATAGACATCTTTTACATCCTGGAAGGAATACACGCTACCTGTCTTTCTCCAATCGGTATGACTTTGATTTACCTGTATTTCATAGCCAATATTTGGCCAGCCGTTTTCTTGGTATTGAGTATGTATAAAAATTCCTGAATTTGCTCCTGGCATAGTTTTCACTTCGGCAATTACTTCAAAGTTATTAAAGTCATGATTCGCTACATCTCCAACATAAAAGGCATGCCCGCGAGGTCCCGCCACTTTAATTATCCCATCCTCCACTTGGAAAGATTGAGGATTCTCGGAAATTTTCCATCCGTCCAGATTCTTGCCGTTGAACAGCTCGATCCAACTATCTCCCTGTGCAGAAACTGAAAAGGACAAGGTTAGGAGACAAAATAAGCACAATAGGTTTTTCATTTTAATCAGGATTTTAGTTAATATCTTTACTGCTCAAAAGTTACGAGGGAATTGACAAAAATCAATTACCACTAAAAACAAAAGCTCTGAGATATTGTCCCAGAGCTTTATTAGTATAATTTTTAGTTTTTATGCTTATAAAAAACAATTGAACCAAAGAGTGTGACACACGCCAGTTTTCAAGCAAGATCGGTCACCAGTCATCGGTCTTCCAGCTTTTTACAAGTCAATTCCCATAAAGGACATAAATGCAATTCCCATTAGACCGGTTAAAAGCATTGTAATTCCCAATCCTTTCAATCCATTCGGAACATGTGAGTACTTCAATTTCTCACGGATAGCAGCTAAAGCTACCATAGCAAGGAAGAATCCAGTTCCTGAGCCAAATCCATAGACTGCAGATTCGGCTAAGGTATAATCTCTTTGTGCCATGAAAAGTGACCCACCTAGAATCGCACAGTTCACTGCGATCAAAGGAAGGAAGATACCTAGTGCTCCGTATAATGCAGGTGCAAATTTCTCCACGATCATTTCTACCAATTGAACCATTGCCGCGATAATCGCAATGAACATGATAAAACGTAAAAAAGAGAGGTCAATATCAGCCAATCCAGCACTAGCCCAGGTCAAAGCTCCTTCTTTCAGCACAAACTCGTTCAATAGCCAGTTCACTGGAACAGTCACTGTCAAGACAAAGATTACTGCTGCACCAAGACCAATTGCGGTGCTTACCTTTTTGGAAACTGCCAAGAAAGAACACATCCCAAGGAAGTAAGCGAAAATCATGTTGTCGATAAAAATCGACCGAATACCTAAATTAAATAAATCCATTTCTTCAGCTTGTTTTAGTGTTCTACATATCCAGTTTTGGTACGCTGTACCCAGATAATCAATCCCAGGATGATAAATGCTCCTACAGGTGATACCATTAGACCATTCGTAGCCAATTTGAAATCTGGACCGAATATTCCAGACACATATTCAAAAACGGGAATTCCAAACACAGCTCCTGATCCCCAAAGCTCACGGAAGAATGCTACGGTAAGGATGATCCAAGAATAACCCAAAGCAGATCCAAAACCATCCAATACTGAATCGTAAGGTTTGTTGCCCAGAGCAAAAGCTTCCAGACGGCCCATCACAATACAGTTGGTAATGATCAATCCTACGAACACAGAAAGTTCTTTGTACATGTCATAAGCAAAAGCTTTCAATACTTCACTTACTAGGGTCACCAATGTAGCAACTACAGCAAGCTGCACAATAATTCTCACTCGGCTAGGAATGGTATTTCTCATCAAAGAAATGACCAAGTTGGACATTACTACCACGAAAATAACCGATATGGCCATTACCAAAGTTGGCTTCATCTGCGTAGTCACAGCCAATGCCGAACAAATACCAAGTACCTGAATGGTAATCGGGTTTTCATCCACCAATGGATCAGAGACAAGTTTTTTACGGCGCTTAGAGAATAATGCCTCAGCTGGCTTTTTCTCAATTGCTTTTTCTACTGTTTCAGCACTCATGTTTAAATATTTCTTGAGTTGATAGTTAGATTAAAGTGCAGCTACCGTAGTAGATGACTTCTTTTTTTCAATGTAAGCCTGATAATAGCCAAGATAATTCTTCAGCATATTATTTACTCCCTTTGCAGTGATAGTAGCTCCAGACAATCCATCTACTTGATGTGGGTCGGAAGAGTAATCTTTACCTTCACCTTTTTGCATTTCTATAGCTACAAGATTTCCAGAATCATCAAAAATAGTCTTGCCTTCATACCTGGATTGAACGCCCGGTTCTGTGATTCTAGCACCTAGACCAGGAGTCTCGCCGGCGTGAGCTAGGGTGATACCACCTACAGTATTCATATCTGTATCTAAGGAAATATATCCCCAAATCGCATCCCAAAGGCCTGCTCCATAGAGAGGCAATACGTAGTTAGAGACATCATTCGGATTTCCCTCTCCATGATAAATATATACCGGATACAATCTCTCATCAGCTGACTTCTTATAGTTCTTAGCTATATCCACAGTTTCTGCTGTTACAGCTACCCCATTTTGTTCAGTCACTTCTTTACCGTTAATATCTACTACCAATGAAGCGATTCTACTGTTATAGTATTCATTCACCTCTTGTGGTGTCATTGCTGCAATCTCCTCACCGGAAATAACAGCACCTAGGATCTGCTTCTTGTTATCTAAAGCAATAGCTTCCTTCTGCATAGGACCAAGCAACTGGGAAGTTCCAGAAAGAAGTAACCCCAAAACTACCGTCAAAATGACGGAGAATGTTATAATATAAGTATTAGACTGTTGCACGTTGTATCCTCCTTGTTTTGTTTGCCTTTACTACATAATAATCGATCAATGGAGCGAACACGTTCATGAATAGAACCGCCAGCATAATTCCCTCGGGATACGCTGGATTAGTCACTCGTATGATTATTGTAAGAACGCCTATTAAAAGACCATAAATCCACTTACCGACTTCTGTCTGAGCTGCTGACACCGGATCTGTTGCCATAAATACAATACCGAATGCCAAGCCTCCCATTACCCAGTGATACTGAGGCGGCAATGCCATGTATTCATTCACTGCGAATAGATTCATCACAAAACCCATAATGTATGCTCCAGCAAAACCTGAAACTATGATTTTCCAGCTCGCCACACCTGTTGCTACCAAAATCAACGCACCAACTAAGGCCATCAAAGTAGATGTTTCCCCTATAGAACCTGGGATCCATCCCATGAAAAGATTGGTAAAATCAAATAATCCAGATCCAAGCACAGTGTTGTGACTGGCTAGTGCTTCTACCGCTGACTGAGTACCCTCCACGCCTGCATTATAAACCACCGCAAGGGCAGTAGCACCTGAGAAGCCATCAACTGGCATTTTATCGCCTAAGTAAGTCCATACCTGATCACCTGAGATCTGAGCTGGGTAAGCGAAATACAAGAATGCTCTGGCTGTCATCGCCACGTTTAGCACGTTCATCCCTGTGCCGCCAAATACTTCTTTAGCAATCACTACTGCGAATACAGTTGCCAAGGCGACTTGCCATAATGGCGTAGTCGCAGGCACTACCAATGGAATAAGCATACCGGTCACTAGGAAGCCTTCATTTATTGGGTGCTTTCGTACGACTGCGAAAATCGCTTCAACTATCCCACCCGCTGTGTAGGCCACTAAAACAATAGGAAGGACAAGCATTACACCTACCCAAGTTTTGTCTCCAAAATTATCCCAAAGACCAGTAGTCCCACCGGTAGCTAGGAAATGCTGATGGCCAGTGTTATAAATTCCGAATAACAAACAAGGAATCATGGCAATCACCACAGTGATCATCATTCGCTTCAGGTCAATAGCATCTTTTACTTGTGCTCCTTTGATTCCTGTCGTGTGATTTGGGCTAAATAGGAACGTTTCTCCCGCCTCAAATGCATAATATAATTTTTCAAGCTTACCGCCCTTTTCGAACATTGGCCTCTGCTTGTCCAATAAATCTCTTAGAAACTTCATATGGATTAACTGTATTGGATTAATTCAATTCCTTTTCTCACCAACTCCTGCACAGGATGTTTAGACACATCCACAAACTCACAAAGAGCTAAATCTTCTTCTACGATCTCATAGATTCCCAATTCTTCGATTTCATCAAAATCCTCAGCCATGATGGCTTTCAAAAGATAAACAGGAAGTATATCCATAGGAGTAACAGACTCAAAAACACCTGTCTGAACAAATGCCCTTTCTTCTCCTCTACCGTTAGAATCTAAGACGAATTCCTTATTTGGAGTCAAGAAAGAAAGCAACCCTAAAGCTCTATGGTAACTAAGTCTGGTGGTAGGCTTTGCCCAACCCATAAACTCGTAGTAATCGCCTTCAGGAATAACCGTGATCTGATTGTGGTAGAACCCTACAAAACCTTCTAGAGAAATTTTCTCTCCCGTAAGTACATTGCCAGAAACTACCCGAACATGACCTGAGTTAAGATTTCCTTTCACAAATGAAGAAACATTTGCTCCAGTATAGGTCTTCACGTAGGCGGCCTTAGTTAATTCAGATCCAGTCACAGCCAACACCTTGGATGCATCGTAAATACCTTCCAAAATAAATTTACCAATCTGAGCTACGCCATATGGCGAAACTGTCCAGACAAGTTCTCCTTTATTAATAGGGTCCAAATGGTGAATCTGTACGCCTACATTTCCAGCAGGGTGAGGCCCCGAAAATTTATTTACTTGCGCACCTTTCAAATTAGCAAAAACAGCTGGAGTACCTTTAGAACCATCCACATTTAGATGAACTTTGCCACTTGTCAATTTTGCCAAGGCTTCGATTCCTGCTTGTAGATAGTTCTCCTGGCCTTGCAAAGCAAAACCATAATCTGGAGCTAGCGGGTGAGTATCAAATCCAGAGATGAAAATACTCTTTGGAGTTTCCGCTGGATTCGCTACGATGCCGAAAGGACGTTGAATGATGTAAGGCCATGTGCCGCTTGCCGCAAGTTTAGCCGCCAAAGCATCTCTATCAAGGGAAGCGATGTCCACTTGACCAAATTGCTCGTAAGCTATGGTAGCATCCGCCAAAATACTGATCTCAAGTAGCTTGCGACGATCCCCACGCTTCACTTCGACAATTTTGCCGGAAACAGGAGCTGCATAAATTACTTGATCCAATGCTTTGTCGATCAAGATTGGAGTACCAGCCTTTACGGTATCTCCTTCATTGACAAGTACTTTTGGGCGTTGGAGCCCTATAAAGTCTGTCGGCTTAATTGCGAAGGTTTGCGCCGGGGCGAAATCAGCCAGCTCTTGCTTAGCTTTTCCCACCATATTGATGTCAAAACCTTTCTTAAGCTTCACTATTTTAGACATATCTGTTTTTGAACTATGAGCTTTTGAAAAACGCCCCAAATCTAATAAATAACCTTTTTAATTTGAGGGAATCTGAACTTTAATGTTTGAACTTTTGGAAGAATGGCTTCCTGAGATTTTAAATTCTTGCTAATTACACCGAAATCACGCCTTCTTCGAGAGATTCCACATAGGTTTTGACTTGCTCCATTAGCCACATGGGAGTGGAAGTCGCACCACAAATTCCAATTTTATCCTCGAGCTGAAACCAGTCAGGATCTATCTCTGACTCATTCTCTATGAAGTAACTTCTCTTGTTCTGAGCTAGGCAGACTTGGTAAAGTGCTTTTCCATTTGAACTCTTTTTCCCAGAAACGAATAAAATCACATCATTTTCCTGCGAAAACCGATGTAACTGTGGCTCTCTGTTAGAAACCTGTCTGCAAATGGAATCATTTGCATTGAATGTCTCCCTAGAGAGCTCTTGCCTTGCTGCTTGAATCCGCTCTTCTATTTTTTGAGAGATTTCATAAAAGCCTTTGGTGCTTTTTGTGGTCTGGCTGAAAAGAGTAACTGGTCTGGTGAAATCAATCTTTTCCAGATCTGCGTCTTCCATCACCACAATGGCTTTTTCTAAGGTCTGACCTGTCAACCCAATCACTTCGGCATGGCCTTTTTTACCATAAATAACGATCTGACCTTCTTCTCGCTCCATTTTGTCGAAGGCACTCTTTACTCTATGCTGAAGCTTTAGTACGACTGGGCAAGAGGCGTCGATCAATTCGATGTTATTTTCAATCGCTGTTCTGTAGGTCTCAGGCGGTTCCCCATGAGCTCGAATCAGCACCTTACAATCATGTAATCCAGCCAACTCCTCCCGATCAATTACCACAAGGCCTTTTGCGCTCAAGCGAGAAACCTCCATATCATTATGCACAATATCACCTAAGCAATACAACTGGTCACTTTGCTCCATTTCGTCCTCTGCCATCTTAATGGCAAATTCCACACCGAAGCAATACCCAGAGTTTTTATCAATGGTTACCTGCATAGCTCTATTTTTTATCAATAATTTGACGTGCCAAATGGACTATTTTTCCCACTTGCTCTCCAAAGGTACTATTACTTGTATCTACCTCCACCGCTTCCGGCATTTTCATCAGAGGACTCTCTGATCGTGTAGAATCAACCCTATCCCGGTCTGAAAGGTTTGTTTTTATTGCATCTAATTCCACTAGCTCTCCTTTTGCAAGCAACTCCTCCTGTCTTCTAGCAGCTCGAGTGTCCAGATCAGCAGTCATGAAAATCTTCAGATCCGCCTCTGGAAAAACCACAGAGCCAATATCTCGACCGTCCATGACCACGCCTTTTTTCCTGCCCAGTCGCTGCTGTTGAGCGACTAACTCTTTCCGAATACTAGCAACAGTAGCGATCTCAGATACTTTATTAGAAATTCGCATCGTGCGAATCTCCTTTTCCACATTCAAGCCATTCAGATATGTCTCCTGTTTGAGTGTTTCAGGATTAAGGTGAAAAGAAATTTCTAGTGATTTTAACCCCTTTTCCACATCATGTGGGTTGGCTGGGGACAGGAAGTTGTTTAAAAAATGTAAGGTCGCCGCTCTGTACATGGCTCCGGAATCGATGTAGGTATATCCCAAGTCCTTTGCTACTGCTTTGGCCGTGGAGCTCTTCCCACATCCTGAGTACCCATCGATGGCGATGACGATTTTATTCATTCAAAAACCCGCTTGATTCGTTTTTTTATTGCTGCGCAAATATAGTAGTTTTAATCCAAACCTATCCCTAACCCTCGGAACCGAATCGCTAATAAAGATTCTCTCCAAGTAATTCAGCCACACATTTTCATGCAGATCCAAGGTCAACTCGTCGATATCCTAAATCGTGAAATCTATCCCGTTTCACTCATTTTCTCCGAAGGCAAAATATCTTCTCTCAAAAAAATCAACACTTCAGAGAATCTTCCTTTTCTGATGCCTGGCTTCATAGATGCGCATGTGCATGTGGAAAGCTCCATGCTCGTCCCTTCAGAATTCGCTCGACTTGCCGTTGTTCATGGCACGGTGGCGACTGTCTCAGATCCACATGAGATCGCCAATGTCTGCGGAATGCAGGGTGTGGAATACATGATTGACAATGGAAATCAGGTTCCTTTCAAGTTCTACTTCGGCGCTCCATCCTGTGTGCCGGCCACGCCATTTGAGACGGCAGGCGGAGAGATCAATGCCGCAGACATAGAAAATCTGATGTCTCGCCCAGAGATTCATTACCTAGCGGAAATGATGAATTGGCCAGGAACGGTGGATAGGGATGAATTGGTGATGGAGAAAATCCGAATCTCAAAGAAATACGGTAAACCTATCGATGGACATGCGCCAGGACTAAAAGGCGAATTGGCTGAAAAATATGTAAGCGCTGGCCCAAGCACCGATCATGAATGCTTTACGGCTGAGGAGGCTTTGGGAAAATTAAAACTTGGGATGAAGATCGCTATCCGTGAAGGCTCCGCCGCCAAAAACTTTGAGGCACTGATCGACCTCATCGATGAATTCCCTGAGATGATCATGTTTTGCTCGGATGATAAGCATCCGGATAATCTGGCAGTTTCTCATATTAATGAACTTGCAGCAAGAGCTGTCGCAAAAGGAAAAGATGTGTTTAATGTACTTCAGGCTGCTTGTTTGAACCCGATCGCTCACTATTCTTTAAATGTGGGACAACTCAGAGAAGGCGATCCAGCTGATTTTATTCTGGTAAAAGACCTGAAAGATTTCGAAGTCATCAGCACTTATATAGATGGAGAGAAGGTAGCGGAGAATGGTAAAACGCTGATTCAGCCAATCACAAACGACATCATCAATAATTTCAATACTTCACTCAAGAAGCCAGAAGACTTTCAGCTCAAAGCAAATGGTTCCAAAGTCAGAGTGATCGAAGCCTTGGACGGACAATTGATCACGCCAGCAATCTCAGGAGAGATTCTAATCAAAAATGGCTTCGCAGAATCGATTCCAGACGAAGATATCTTAAAAATTACCGTGGTCAATCGCTACGAGGATGCTCCACCAGCGGTGGCATTTATCAAGAATTTCGGATTGAAAACCGGTGCCATTGCTTCTTCTGTGGGGCATGATTCGCACAATATCATCGCAGTTGGAATCGATGATGAATCCATCTGCAAGGCTGTGAATCTGATAATCGAGGCGAAAGGCGGAGTTTCTGCTGTCTCTGGAGATTAGGAAGAAATACTTCCACTTCCTGTAGCAGGAATTATGTCTGTTTCGGACGGTTATGAAGTTGCTGCTGCTTACACGAAGATTGATAGACTTGCCAAGGAAATGGGAGCTACGCTTAACTCTCCATTTATGACGCTAAGCTTTATGGCCTTATTGGTGATTCCTGATTTGAAGCTGAGCGATAAAGGTTTATTTAATGGGCAACGATTTAAGTTTAAAAAGGTGTTTTTTGCTGAATATTAATTCTTTAAAATAATTTTACAAATTAGTTGCTTTTTAACCCCCCCCCACCTATATTGCTAGTGATCTTTTGGCCAACCGATTAGGAAAACGAATCCGCCTACTCAAAGGGATTTTTTTAAGGTAAATTTTAATTATTATGAAGAAGTTAATTTTATTTTCTGGAGTGTTAGTGCTCGGCGCTTTCGCATTTATCACCCCTTCTATGGCAGGTGAAGATTGCACAAGATGTAAATCCGGTTCAGATGAATGTACCAGAGTAATGGTTGAAGGTGTAGATGAAAATGGAGATCCTATTACAGAAATCTATGTTTTCATTGGTAAACAAGCTGCATGTTAATTTATTTCAACTTTGGCGAGAATACCATTCTCGCCATTTCTTTTAAATCGATGAAAAACACGATTCTATTTGTATTAATACTTTCCTCCTGCACATCCCCAAAAGATTCTAAATCCTTCTTTAATGATTTTCCTGACGAAAAAAATATTAAAGGCAAATATCTGGATTTTTCAGCTATGCTAAACCAAGCCTTTGATATTGAATTGATAAATAATCAGTTGATAGTTGCAGATCCAGATGAATACCATTTTAAAACATTCGATCTTGAGAACAGCAATAGATTACGCAGATTTGGGAAAATTGGAGAAGGCCCCTGTGAAATAATTTTCCCAACTACAATTCAAAGAATTGGGAATAACTCAAATACAATTGGATTATATGGCAGAAAAAACTGGAAATATCAGGAAATGAACATCAAGGCAATTGATGATAAAATAGATTCTTGTTATAATCAAACATCTAGAGCCTTCAATTTTAATTATCAAAAACTACTAAAAATAAGTGATTCATTATTTTTTGGTACTGGTATTTTTGATTTGAAATTTGCTATGTCAAGAGCAAATTCTAATGAATTTGAAGTTTTGGATATCCCATACCCATTCACCGATGGAAATGCACAATCGGGTAATGTTCCAATGAGTCAACAAGGAGATCTTATTTTAAAACCATCTGGAGATAAAATACTATGCACCACTAAATATGCTCCATATTTTGAAATCCTAAATATTAATGGAGAAAAGGAGGTAAAATCTTCTTATGTATTTGAAGGTTGGGCTCCAGAAACAAAACCTAATGATGATGAAAAAAGTATATCAGCAAACCTTAAACAGGAAAACAAATTTGGTTTTATATCAAGCTCAGCAACAAATAATTACATCTATCTACTTTTCTCTGGAAAAGACTTCTCTATAGATCCTTATCTAAGCGATATAGTGCTTGTATATGATTGGGAGGGGAATAAAATAAAGAGATTTAATCTGGATCATGAAGTAGAATTTATTACTGTTTCAAGTGATGATGAATTTCTAATATCCTATCATGACGATGGGAAGCCCAACTTGACTCGCTACGATCTAGATGGACAATAAAGTATAAACCCTCCAGATTCTAATATCTAGAGGGTTTATTATCAAATATCCGAAGTAAAATGAAACTCTATCTCAGGATAATTATCCATGACCATCTGAAGCCAAGCTTTTGACTCGGCCATAAAGACTAGCTTGCCATCCTTGTCATGAGCGATGTGACGATTATTGGATGGACCTACTTTATTTTATCCAGCTGAAAAACACATATAGGATTGATTTAAAAAATAGTTTGAATTCCTAGAATTAGGAAAACCCTTCAAATAAAATGGCGTATAATCCATCAAAAATAAACCCAAATTAAAAAAATCATGAAAAAATTAAAGACAGTGCTTGTCGTTACCTTAGCCATTTTAATCAATACTTTATTGCCATATCAATCTGGATATGGAATGAATGGTTGTACTAGAACAGATTATTACAATGGATGTGGAGAGCTATTTTGGTCAACAGGCGACCCATTTTGTCAGAATGTAATTGTAGTTTTAATAGAGACAGAATGTGACACTTGATGAATTAATAGTCTTGTAGAAGCAAGTCAGCACAACTCATTGATTATGGGTTGTGCTTTCATTTTTACAATATAGATTATATCTCTTTTTCATCTAAACACCTATCCTATGATGGCTTATCTAAAAATAAATAAGTTTAGCTCGACGGTATTTATTACCATCTTTACCATTTTACTCTTCTCCTTTTCTCCACTCTCTAATCCCTTAGAGAGGATCATCGCAGGATTCAAAAGGTATATCACCGAGCTTCCTCAAGAAAAGGTTTATCTCCACCTAGACAGACCAAACTATTCCGCAGGTGAGACAATTTGGTTTAAAGTCTATCTCACAGCGGGTTCATACCATGAACCATCGTTATTCAGCAACACTATTTATGTAGAGTTGATCAATAGTTCCGGTGAAGTAATACAGCAGGATCAGCTATTTTCTAGAGAAGGTTTTGCGGCAGGTCAGCTAGAATTAGATGAATCACTTCCCTCAGGAAACTACCTAGTTCGCTCCTATACCAATTGGATGCGGAATGCCGATGAAGCCTATTTTTTTCATAAGCAGATAAAAATATGGAATACCCAAGACCCCATCAATAACGCCCTAAGTGATGAAACTATAGCTCTTCAGTTCTTTCCCGAAGGAGGTAATTTAATCAATGGGATCATGAGTAAAGTAGGCTTCAAAGCTATCGGAATGGATGGCTTGGGTAAAGTGGTGAGCGGAAAAGTCTATGAAGGCGAAAAGGAAGTTGCCACATTTGAAAGCAATCAATTTGGGATGGGCGTTTTTGCCTTGATGCCCAAAGAAAGGAAGAAATACACGGCAACGATCGAGAATAGCCAAGAAATAGTAACGCTACCAAAAGCCCTTGATTCAGGAATAATTCTCTCTGTGACGAATTCGCCTACTACAGCAGATCTCCTCGTGAAGGTTCAAGCTTCAGAGAATTCCACCCTTCAAACTGTCTATCTTTTGGCGCAAACACGTGGAATAGTCTGTGCATCCAGTCAAGCTGATCTATCAAAGAAAGTAAGCTTTACCCGAATCCCAAAGAAAGAATTTCCCTCAGGAATCGCTCAAATCACTGTTTTAGATGAGGCCGGAAATCCCTTGGCAGAGCGGCTAGTTTTCATCGATCATCAAGATCAGATGACCATCACAGCATCCATGGACAAATCGGTTTATAAGCCTAGAGAACGAGTTCAAATTGACATTGAAGCAAAGGATAAAGAAGGAAATCCAGTCGCTGCTAATATGTCTTTAAGCGTAGTTGACGGAAGTCAGGTAGCTTTGTCTGAAAACAAAGAAACGATACAATCGAACCTTTTACTTTCCTCAGAACTGAAAGGACATATCGAATCGCCGGGTTATTATTTCAATCCCAGCAATCAGGATCGCGCAAAAGACCTGGACATCCTTATGCTGACGCAAGGCTGGCGGCGATTTACGATAAAAGAGGCATTGAGCGAAAAGGTGACAGATCCTGAATATGGCGTTGAAAAAGGATTGACGATCAGAGGAGTACTTACTGATGAAAAGAAAAATCAGCCTATAGAATCGGGAACTGTATCCTACCTATCCTTATTCCCCTTCCCAGAGTCAAAAACTGCAGTAACCAATTCTAAAGGTGAGTTTGAAATCCAAGACCTTATCTTCTTTGACTCTACGAAAATAATCCTACAGGGGAAAACAAGCAATGGTAGAATAGCTACTATTTTGACAGAAAGCTCCTATAGTTCGCCACAGCTATTCTACCAACTCTATTCTGATTTTACCCAGCCTTCTGCTCTCGATCAAAATTTCTTAACCAACGCTGCCGTGCGTCTAGCTATTGATAAAGCATTTGACTTTGATAACTCGGAATTTGCCCTTGAGGGAGTAGAAGTGAGGGCAAAAAGAATAGATCAACCCTCCAATATCTCCAGTACTTATGGCGCTGGAACTGTACAGATGCAAGTGGCTGGCAAGCCGGCACTGGAAAACCTGCTGAATCCGATAGACCTACTGAGAGGTAGAGTAGCCGGCGTGCAAATAACGGGATATGGAGAAAGCGCGAAGATTCACATCCAAGGAGTGAATTCCATCAACAGCAGTATGGAACCGATGCTCATGGTGGATGACATTCAAGTCAGACTAGAATCCTTGCTCACTATCCCTGTGCAAGAAATCGAAGGCTACCGAGTATGGAAGGGAGCGGACACGGCGATATTCGGTGCAAGAGGATCAAATGGAGTAATTGGATTTTACACTAGGAAAGACCTTGGTACTGATAAAAAAACAATCCAACAGGATGCCGCATTGACCATGAAGGGCTATCAGGTGGAAAAGGAATTCTACTCACCCAAATATCCAGCAGATATCAGTTCACTTCCTAAACCAGATCAGCGCGCCACTCTTTTTTGGGCACCGAATATCCAGACAGATTCGTCGGGAAAGGCATCTGTATCTTTCTATAATTCTGATGCAGAGCATTTGATAAATGGAGAGATAGAAGGAATTAGTGGAGGCGGTAAGCCTGGATCTACAAAATTTAACTACACTATTGAAAAGTAATCCCTAAAGTAAAAACCCTCCAGATTTAAAAACCTGGAAGGTTTATCATTAAATATCAGAAGTAAAGTGAAACTCTATCTCAGGATAATTATCCATGACCATCTGAAGCCAAGCTTTTGACTCGGCCATAAAGACTAGCTTGCCATCCTTGTCATGAGCGATGTGACGGTTTTTGGAGCGGACAAATTCTTCTAATTGTTTCTTATCCTTACTTGTGATCCAGCAGGCTTTGTACAGGTTCATAGGATGAAACTCCACCGTGGCATTGTATTCGTTTTTCAGTCGGAACTGAATTACTTCAAACTGAAGCTGCCCGACTGTCCCGACTACTTTTCTAGAACCCATATCGAAGGTAAACAATTGCGCTACACCTTCTTCCATCAGTTGCTTCAAGCCTTTTTCAAGTTGCTTGGTTTTCATCGCGTCCTTGTTCACCACCTCACGGAAAATCTCCGGAGAGAAACTCGGAATACCTACAAACTGCATGTCTTCTCCATCCGTCAGCGTATCGCCGATTTTTAGATTTCCAGTATCATACAAACCAACAATATCTCCTGGAAATGCCTCGTCGATCATTTCCTTATCCTGCGCCATAAACTGGGTTACATTGGAAAATCGCAAAGGTTTTGGGCCACGAACGTGATTGTAGGGCTTATTTCGCTCAAAAGTTCCTGAGCATATTCTCAAGAAAGCAATTCTATTTCGGTGATTCGGATCCATATTAGCGTGGATCTTAAATACAAAACCCGAAAATTTCTTCTCATCAGGCTTCACTTCGCGATCTTCTGTTCTACGGCTTTTGGGTGCCGGGGCGATTTTGATAAAGGTATCCAGCATCTCATTAATCCCGAAGTTATTTACAGCTGAACCAAAGAATACCGGAGCTACTTTTCCTTCCAGGTACTCCGATGGATCAAAGTCAGGATACACCCCTTCGATCAATTCCACATCATCCCGTAGCTGTTTTGCATAGCTCCTACCGATCAATTCATCCAATTCCGGATCATTCACATCTTCAAATGATTGGCGAACATCACTAAGTTTTCGTTGAGATGGGGTAAAAAGATTGAGCTTGTGATCAAATAAGTTGTACACACCTTTGAATGACTTCCCCATACCGATCGGCCAGGAAAGCGGACGGCACTGAATATTTAGCTTTTGTTCTACCTCTTCGATCAGTTCGTATGGATCACGCCCTTCCCGATCGAGTTTGTTGATAAAGCAGATCACCGGTGTGTTTCTCATCCGGCAAACTTCCATGAGCTTCTCCGTCTGAATCTCCACGCCTTTCACGCAGTCAATCACCATAATTACTGAATCAACCGCCGTCAAAGTACGGTAGGTATCTTCCGCAAAATCCTGGTGACCCGGTGTGTCAAGCAAGTTGATTTTGATGTCTTTGTATTCGAAGCCCATAACAGAGGTAGCTACTGAGATCCCTCTTTGCTTCTCTATCGCCATCCAATCCGACTTTGTTCCTGTGTCGATTTTATTCGATTTCACTGCACCTGCCGTCTGTATCGCACCTCCAAAAAGCAATAACTTCTCAGTCAAAGTGGTCTTTCCTGCATCAGGGTGAGCAATAATGGCAAAGGTTCTACGCTTCTGGATTTCTTCTTTCAAACTCATGGGAGACTTCAAATTAAGGGGGCAAAGGTAGTGAAAAAATAGGCGTAAAGAATTTACGAATTACGATTTACGATTTACGAGATTCCTGATAGATTCAATCGTTTTCTACAATTCTGAGCTTTTAAAAAATTATTTGGAGACCCGCCTGAAGGAAATTTAAAATTGAAGAATAAAAATCGGGGTTTCAGTGTTGCTTACTTCATCATTCGACATTCATCATTAAAAAAAGCATTTTGGATTTCGAAGTACGTCTTTGCGAGGCTCGCAATCTCATTAACACAACCAGACTGCTTCCTCGTTCCTCGTCGCAGTAACGTTACGAGGAGACTTCATCATTGAAAAAGCGAAAGGGTTTACTATAGGAAGTGATGAATGAAGTACAATTTGCCCTCGTAAATCCAAAATCGTAATTCGTAAATACCCAAAGTTAATATTCCAAAATTCCTTCCGTAATAAACTGCGATGCTCCCTCTTGACTTCCATGCAGCAGAATTCGAAAGGTTGTCCCCTTTCCAACTTCGGATTGCTTGACAAAGATTTTTCCTCCATGGTATCCTTCTACGATACGCTTAGCCAGCGTCAAGCCCAGGCCCCAGCCTCTTTGACGAGTAGAGAATCCTGGATTGAAAACACGTCTGTACATGTTTTTTTCCATACCTTTTCCCGTGTCGGTGATGTCTATGATTACGAATTTGTCACTGTCCTGAAGAATCTCAATATCGATTTTGCCTTTCCCTTTCATCGCATCCACTGCATTTTTACAGATATTTTCGATCACCCACTCAAACAAAGGCTTGTTCATCATAGCATCCAGATCCTTGGCATCTGCATGAATATTCAGGTCAACTTTGGTAGAAATCCTAGGGCGCAAGTAATTGATCGTTTCCTCTATAGTTTCATAGACGTTCCCAGATTGAATTACCGGTTTGGATCCAATGCTACTAAATCGCTCAGTCACCATTCGCAGCTTCACTACATCTTTGTCCATTTCGGTAATGATTTCCTTGTTTTCCTCCCAAACTGGCGAGTTTCTTAGGTAATCTATCCAAGCCATCAGTGAGGCGATAGGAGTACCGAGTTGATGTGCAGTTTCTTTGGTGAGTCCCGCCCAGACGCGATTCTGTTCTGCTATTTTACTCTGGTTAAAAAGCGCATAGGCTAGCAGACCAAAAATCAAAATTACACCTAGCTGTATATAGGGGTAATATTTGAGGTTGATAAGGAGTTCAGAATTCCTGTAATAAACCAAAATATCAGCATCAGGCAGGAGAATGGGTTCATACTCCGAGCGCATTTCTACTAATTCACTCTCCAGGGTTTTCAAGGAGTCTGCCCCATCAGCATTCTTTTTAAATGGAATGTTCCGGTATTCTATCGGCTTACCCAAGGCATCCACCATGATAATGGGAATAGAATAATTCTGTTGGATGATTTCTTGATTGATGAAAGTAAGATTCTCCATGGTGGTAGCGGCATATTCCAGCGCGCTGGAGAGCAATTCTATCTGTCGCCGTTCCCGCTCACGCAGTTCCTCCACCAGGCTGTTCGTGTACCAAATCGACCCTGCACCGATGATCAAAGAGGCTGCTACTACTATCCATTTGACCTGCTTTTTATTCGAATAAAAATCCAGCGAAGTAAGGTCTTGAAATCTTTTTTTCATTAATCTAACTTGAATTACTACCGTTACTAACTTCCCAATCGTATAGATAGTATGACTTGAAGATAGAATTTATCAGTTGGGAAGGCATAGCCTCATTGAGTAAATTTAAATTTAAATTCAAGCTGGGGAAATTAAACCCTTAAAGATAGAACAAGCATCACACTGATTTCAAAAAAGGATTGCTTTACACGAATGAAAAAACACCATTTGGCTGGACTTACCCAGCAAGTGCTACTACTACTGAATACTTAATTAAATTACTTATGAACCCGAGTATGCTTATCGTGAATTCGAGATTTCATATAACCATAAAACATCAAACTACAAACAGATGAAAACGAACGACATAGGATTGGAAATTAAAGAAAGTAAAGTTTTGGTGGAAAAATTAAATGACCTATTGGCCAATTACCAGATTTACTATCAGAATTTGAGAAATTTTCATTGGAATGTTTCAGGCCCAAATTTCTTTGAGCTGCATGCCAAATTTGAAGAACTGTATAATGCTGCGAATCTAGCAGTAGATGAAACGGCAGAACGTATTCTTACTTTGGGCGCAAGACCGCTTTCTTCCTACCAAGAATACATTGACAATTCTTCTATAAAAGAGGCGAAAGAGGTAAGCGAACCTATGAAAATGGTAGAAATCATCAAATCAAATATGAATACGCTCCTCAAACTGGAAAGAGAAACACTTGAAGCTGCCGGAGCTTCAGGCGATGAGGGAACAGTCTCTTTGATGAGTGATTACATCACATCTAAAGAGAAGGTTGTTTGGATGCTATCAGCCTATTTGAGGTGAAAATTCCGACAGCACATAAAATGAAAAATCCCGATCAACATTCTGGTCGGGATTTTTTTCTGCCATTGTTCGAGCCTCTCAATTCTTAGACCTGGATTTTTCCTTCTAGGTTCTTGGCTCTAACTTTCGATTCCAGGCTCTGGCTTTTGGACTCATAATACTCAATTATCTGTCCTTATCCACTTCCAAAGCGTCTTGTAGCTTGGTTTGGTTCCATGCATAAGTATTCCGATTCTGTATATTTTTCCAGCTACCCAAGTAGTGAACAAAAATCCAACAATCAACAACCCCATAGAAAGTGCCAGTTCCCAAAAAGGAACTCCATAGCTCACCCTACCCATCATCGCAATCGGAGAAGTCAGCGGGACTATGGAAAGCCAAAAGGAGGTGGAGCTATTGGGGTCATTCAGTACAAACACAAATAACCCCATGTATGCCACGATCAACGGAATTGTCACCGGTAACATGAACTGCTGCGCATCAGAAGGCGCATCCACCGCTGAACCTATCCCTGCAAATAACGCCCCATAAAGCAAGTATCCTCCCAAGAAATAAAAAACAAAACTCAATACAATCTGCACATAGTTAATATCCGCGATTACTTGAAGAATGTTGCTCATATCAGAATTCTGGACTATTTCCTGCGTCAATTCAGGGTTTGCCAGTTCCATCGCCTGTTGCTGTGGCATCTGCAAACCTAGGACTCCAGTCACGACGGTAGTTAATGTACCGATGAGCACGATCCAAATCAAAAGCTGGGTCAGTCCTACTCCGGCGATACCTATGATTTTGCCAAGCATGAGTTGAAAAGGCTTCAGGGAGGAAACCAAAATTTCGACTATTCTACTAGACTTTTCCTCTATCACACCCTGCATGATCTGATTACCATAGATGAAAATGAACATATAAATCAAAATTCCCGACACAAAACCAATGACATAATTCACAGTCGCATCAGAGACTGTCTCTGTTCCTTCATCATCGAGCGTGATCGATTTGATCGCTACTTTGGTACGAACTTCATTGATGATCTTGGGGTCTATCCCACTTTCAAATAATCTTTGCTCTTCGATTTTTTTCCGAAGGTTATTTTCCAGGTAACTGATTAAGCTCAAATTGGGATTCTCTTCCCCATAAAAAGAAATCCCCGCCGGATCCTTGATGTCGAACTTAGGAATATGCAGAAATCCATAACGATCCCCATTTTGCACTAGCTGCTTGGCTTCCTCTGGACTTGTATCTGAGAATGAAAAAGCATATTGCTCAGAGCTTTCTAGAAAAAAAAGCTTGTTATCATCTACCACCTCTATTATCCTCAAGGCCTGATTACCGTCTTCCTCCATTGCTAACCATACAAAAACGCCCATTATGGCAGGGAAAATAAGTGGTGTGAGCAAGGTGACGAGTAAAAATGATTTCTTTTTGACACGGGCTACATACTCCCGCTGAATTACTAGCCAGATCTTATCCATTTTCTGTTGATTTTACCTGGTGAATAAAAATTTCTTCCATGCTCGGGATGAGTTCCTGAAAGCGGCTCACCTGCCCATAATGCATCAATTCGTTGAGAAGATCGTTGGGATGCTTGCCGCTTAGAGGTAGTGTAAAGCTATAGCTACCCTCCTCTTCCCTTGCTATCCATTCGATGGGTAGATCACGAGTGAGATGATCCAAGGTGACAGAATACACTTCAGGACGATAGCTGGATTTCACTTGTTTGATCGTACCGTCTAGGATTTTTTTGGAACGATTAATCATCGCTACCTGATCGCACAGAAGTTCTACTGATTCCATCCGATGCGTACTGAGGATAACGGTGGTACCTTTTTCCTTTAGCTCCAATATTTCATTTTTTATGATTTCCGCATTCACAGGGTCAAAGCCTGAAAATGGTTCGTCTAGAATTAGAAGCGGGGGATTATGAATTATTGTAGAGATGAATTGGACTTTTTGCGCCATCCCTTTCGATAGATCTTCGATTTTCTTGTCTCGCCAAGTCTCCATTTCGAGCTTTTCGAGCCAGTATTTTATCTTGATTTTTGCTTCTTGGGAAGGGAGGCCTTTAAGTCTGGCGAAATAAAGCATCTGATCCCAGACTTTCATTTTCTTGTACAGGCCACGTTCCTCAGGCAAATATCCAATCAGCTCTATGTGTTTCGGCGAAAGTAATTCTCCTCCTACATAGACTTCCCCGCTATCACTGTCAATGATTTGATTTATAATTCGAATAAGAGTAGTTTTTCCAGCTCCATTTGGACCTAGAAGCCCAAACACCAATCCTTCAGACACATTCAAATTCACATCCGTCAGAGCTTTATTTGCTCCATAGGATTTATTTAGCTTAACTATTTTCAGCATATCGCAAAAAGTACGGATTATTCTACTGTTAATGAACCCACGCCCACATCAAGGATCAACTCCATTAATCGTGGATCTGAAGCATTATAGCCTTTGGTGACGTATATTCCTTTTTCCAACGTCTTGAGGTATTTAGGCAAAGAAGTTCTGCACATCGCCGTGGTTCTTACTTTTATTTTGATGGGAAAGGAGTCAGAAGGCAGTCTTAAATGTATCGAGCCTGCTCCTACCGCCGCTATCACATGAGTGGGATTGTGCATCCCTTCAGAAAAATTCAAATCGATTTTGCCATAATTCACCTCGTAAATCATCTTTTTGGCATTGGTGAAATTGGCATTGCTGATCATCACAGTCCCCATGTTCAATGTTACCAAAAGGGTGTCCATTTGAACTTTGTTAGGAGCGCCAGTGCCGTAGTGAATATTGACGTCTGCACTCGCACTTTTCACTTTGAGCTGACTGATCGTGAGATTAGACAAGTCAAAATCTGACTTACCCATCCCCAAGTTAAAGTCCAGATGATAAAGATAATTAGTGCTCAAAGCCACATCCCAACTGTGATCAAAGTCGTCAGCAGATCCCGAAAAAAGCTTGGAGGTAATGCTTTTCCCTAGGTTTTCAGATTCCACATTTTTGTGTACCAATGACGTACTGAGGACATTATTGGATATTTTCTGAGAATAAACCGGGAGGATATTCGTTTGTTCAAGGTGTCCATGGATGTAGATAGGATCCGCAGACTTGGTTCGCTTGAGCTGGGTACTACTCTTATAAGTAGTGAACTCAACGGCAACCATATCAAAACCAGTTCTTTCCGTTGCTTTGAACTCCTTGACCAATTGCGCCTTACTCACAGCTACCCATCCAATCATCATCAGGAAAAGCAGACACAAATTTCTAAGCATACGGTAAGGTTACGAGGCGACTTTGAAAAGGTTTTTTAAAAATATAAAAAAAGCCAGAATTGCTTCTGGCTAATTTTATATTAAAAGAACTCTTTCATCTTATCGAAGAATGATTTCTCTCCATTACCGGGGTCCGGTTTAAAATTGTCTGAATCTCGCATTCCTTCCAATGCTTCTTTTTCATCTCGAGAAAGGTGTGTGGGAGTCCATACGTTCACCATGATCAGCTGATCACCTTTGGTATAGCCATTGATATCTTTTATCCCTTTCCCTTTTAATCGCAGTACTTTTCCGCTTTGGGTTCCTTGATCAATTTTGATCTTCACTTTGCCCTCAATAGTTGGCACTTCTATGGAGGCCCCAAGAGCAGCATCTATAAAAGATACATAGAGATCAAAAATCACATTGTTTCCATCGCGCTGGAGAATCTTGTCTTCTATTTCTTCAATGACGATAAGTAGATCTCCAGCTATGCCTCCCGGGATTTCATTTCCTTTTCCTGACATGCTTAGCTGCATTCCATCAGCCACTCCACCTGGGATATTGATAGAAATAACCTCTTCTTTGACAATAAGTCCTCGAGCATCTGCATCCGCAGGTTTTTTGTCAACGATCTGACCGCTCCCTCCACATATCCCGCAGGTACTAGCTGAAACCATCTGTCCAAGCATCGTATTGACCACTTTCTTGACCTGACCAGAACCCTGGCAGGCAGAGCAAGACTTAAAAGTCACTCCATCTGCAATTAGATGACGCTTCACTTTAATCTTTTTCTCTACTCCGTTGGCAATTTCTGCCAGCGTCATTTTCATCTTGACGCGAAGATTGGTTCCTTTTTTAGTACGTCGGCCTCCTCCGCCACCGCCAAAGAATGAGCCAAAGCCGCCACCCCCGCCTCCGAAAATATCGCCGAATTGGGAAAAAATGTCTTCCATATTCATTCCCCCTCCGCCAAAGCCGCCAGCGCCACCTACGCCTTGATGACCGAATTGATCATAACGTTGCTTTTTCTCTGGATTACTCAACACCTCGTAAGCCTCAGCTGCTTCTTTGAATTTATCCTCAGCTTCGGGATTGTCAGGGTTTTTATCGGGGTGAAATTGAATCGCTAGCTTCCTATATGCCTTTTTTATCTCATCGGCAGACGCGGACTTCGTTACTCCAAGTACTTCGTAATAATCTCTTTTCGCCATAATATTATGCTCCTGTCACCACTTTTGCGTAGCGTACTACTTTATCTCCTAACACATAACCTTTCTCGACCACATCAACTACTTTCCCCTTCAGGTCCTCGCTAGGGGCAGGTATCTGTGTGATCGCTTCTTGGGTATCTGCGTCGAAAGGTTTTCCTATCAGATCATCCATTGGTTTCAATCCTTTTGAAGCCAGGATTTTTACCATTTTTTGAAAAATGAGAAAATTCCCCTCCCTTACTTTGGATCCTTCATCTACCTGCTCACTTGCTTTGAACGCTCGCTCAAAATCGTCAACTACAGGAATCAAATCTTTTATTACATCCTCAGAGGCCGTAGAAATAAGGTCCAAACGCTCTTTGGCAGTCCTTTTTCTATAATTCTCGAAGTCCGAGTAAAGCCGAAGATATTTATCCTTTAAGTCAGCTACTTCATATTCTAATCTATTCTCTTCCGAGATAGCTTGAGATTCCACACCTTCAAAATCGGCTTCTGAAGAAGTATTTTGAAACATATCTTGGTCCAAGCCCTCATCCTGAAGGTTAGTTTCTTGATCCACTTGTTCTTTATTTTTCATAATTGAAATAGACAATAATTGGCGCTATGGACTTATCAATATTGTTGCCATTGCACTTTTTATGACAAACTGACACCTTAACCCTCTTGGATAGCCTGCCAGATAAGATCTTTTAGACTGTCAAGATTGTACTGTGAGACGGAGGAGATGAAAACGTGAGGAATGCCTTTTGGCACTTCCTTCTCCATCTCTTGCCTCAACTCGTCATCCAGCATATCTGCCTTAGAAATAGCCAGGAGTCTGCGTTTGTCCAGCAGTTCGGGGTTATATTTTTCCAATTCTCCCAGAAGGATTCTGTATTGCTCAGAAATGTCCGGAGCATCGGCAGGCACCATGAATAGCAAAATGGAGTTACGCTCTATATGGCGGAGGAATCGAATACCGAGACCTCTTCCTTCAGCAGCGCCTTCAATGATCCCTGGAATATCTGCCATAACAAAAGATTGGTCACCGCGATAAGCTACTACGCCAAGGTTTGGTACCAGTGTGGTAAATGGATAATCTCCTATTTCAGGTCTAGCAGCAGAAATGGAAGAAAGTAAGGTGGATTTACCGGCATTTGGAAAACCAACCAAACCAACATCCGCAAGCAGTTTTAGCTCCAAGATGATCCATTCTTCAATTCCTTCCTCACCTGGCTGTGAATAGTGGGGCGCTTGATTCGTGGAGGTTTTGAAATGATCATTTCCTAGGCCCCCTCTGCCTCCTTTAGTCAAAATCACTTCTTGGCCGTCCTCAGTGATCTCAAAACGTTTCTCGCCAGTTTCGGCATCTTTAGCGATGGTTCCGAGCGGCACTTCCAATATCACGTCCTTTCCATCCGCGCCTGTTCTTCGTCCACCTTCACCACCTTTACCCGCCTCAGCTATCACATGTTTTTTATACTTCAAGTGAAGTAATGTCCAAACTTGAGTAGTCCCTCTTACTATAATATGTCCTCCTCTTCCGCCATCTCCACCATCCGGACCGCCTTTTGGAACATGCTTTTCTCTGCGAAAATGTGTAGACCCAGGTCCGCCGGCGCCAGATCTGGAGCAGAACTTAACGTAATCTATGAAGTTTGAATCAGCCATTTTTAATAAAGAAAAAAGGCTAAGCTTACTAGCTTAGCCAAATATGAATTGCAAAATTAGGAAAATTAAGGCAATCAGTAGCTATCAATCACTGAAGTGATGTCTGAGAAAATCTGCTCGATCTCACCTACACCGTTGATTTTCTGAAGTTTCCCCTGAGAAGCATAGTAATCTGCCACCGGAAGGGTCTCATCTAGGTACACTTTAATACGGGTGTTGATTTTCTCATCATCCTGATCATCCACTCGATTTGACGTTTTGCCACGCTCTTTGATTCTGACTCTTAATACTTCTTCCGGCACATCGAGCGCAACCATTCCATTAATTTCAAGATCGTGCTTAGAAAGCATTTCATCTAGCGCCTCTGCCTGTGCGGTTGTACGTGGAAAGCCGTCAAAAATAAACCCTTTGGCGTCTTTGGTCTCATTAATTTTATCCTCCACCATGCCAATTACTACCTCATCTGGCACCAATCTCCCCTCGTTCATGTACTTTTTAGCTAGCTGACCTAGTTCAGTTCCTTCTCCAAGGTGTTTTCTAAAAAGATCCCCTGTTGAAAGATGCGTAAGCCCGTATTTTTCAATGAGTTTTTCGCTTTGCGTGCCTTTTCCTGCACCAGGAGGGCCAAATAATACAATATTATACATTAGAAAGTCTATTATTTAAGGAGTACTGAGTTGATAAATATCGGGCAGATTCCTACCCAAACCATCGTAATCAAGGCCGTAACCAATCACAAATTTATTGGGAATTTCAAAACCGACATAATCCAACGCATAATTAAACTGAAATGCATCAGGTTTGTGAAGCAGGGTTACAATAGATAATTGCTCGGGATTGTGCTCCGAAAGAGCCCTTAATAAATAATCCATGCTGATTCCAGTATCAACTATATCTTCCACAACCAGGACAAATTTGCCTTCAATTTTTTCTTGCAAACCTAAAATCGAGCGCACTTCACCTGTTGATTCAATACCTGAATAGCTACTAATTTTTATAAACGAGGTAGTCAAGGGTAGATCTATATACCTGCAAATGTCTGCCATAAAGACAAAAGATCCGTTCAGCACTCCGATTACGACCAACTCCTTTCCTAAAAAATCACGCGTGATAGCTTGTCCAAGTTGAGAATTACGTAGTTTGATTTCTTCTGCAGTCAGGTAAATTTCAAACGTCTTGTCTTTCAGTATTTTACTCATGATAGTGATTATATATTAGAGCCTCTCCACCAGATAAGGATAAATCGCCAACATTGATTGCAAATCAGCCAAGGAGACCTTTTCGTTAGGCGTATGTACATTTTCTTCAGCAGCTCCTATAAAACACCAATCGATGGCATAAGGGGAAAATTGCACCTCGCGGCCATCACTACCGCCGTGCTCTTCTACTTCAAGCTGAAATGGAATTCCACTTTCTTTGGCAAGATTAATAATTTTATCAAGAAACTTTTTCCGCGGAATAAACTTGTCTCTTATAGAAATCACCACCCCCTCATGAAACTGAACTCCTTCAGTCACCCAGGTAATGTCAGAAATCAAGGCTTGCTTAATCGGAGACGTTTCTTGAATAAATTTGAGTATAAAAGGCATGCATCCTCCTCCATGTTCCTCATATGTGGTAAAAACTACCCAACCATCAGTAATTGTTTCGCATAGTTTCATCGCATTATAAATCCCTAACCTATTATCCAGGTAGGCAGCTTGTATAAACTCTTCATCTAATCGAATGTTCTGAGCATATGAAAGTCGAGTACCCGGGTCTATACCTCTTGGAAAATCATGAAAAATCTCATCTTGCTCGCCATGTAGCTTACAGGTAATCTCACCTAAAGAGTCCCTTCCTTCGAGAACAGAATCCGCAACAATCTCCGGCCCTCCCACGGGTATCAACTGATTATTATACCTTGCCATGAAGCCTACAGTGTCCATGTGCGCAAATACTGCAGTTCTCGGATTACCGAATTTGAGTAAAATGCAATTGTGGAAATTTTCACCAGAATAAATTTCTGGGATAACTTTCCAAGAAGTTTTGCGTTGTTTGATAGAGCGCAAAATAAATTCCGCTAGTTGACCCTCGTCGCCAGAAATACTTTCTATTTTGAGGATTTCGAATAAAAATTTCATTTTGGCATAAATTATGTTAATATTTTGATAATTAATTTGAAAAAAAGTTATGAATTATTTTCTTGTCCCAATTGGGTTTAAAATAATTCAGCTAGATTTGTAGTAAATAAAAAGTTTATAAATTTGTATTCACATCAATCAACACTTAAAATTTGAACAAAAATTTTTTGTTATGAAAAAACTAATACTATCAACAGTAATCGCAGGGGCTTTGGCATTCGGAGCTAATGCTCAGGAATTCGATAAGTTCTCACTAGAAGTTGGCGGTGGTTTCAACAAACCAATGGCACCTCTGGCACCTGAATTCTTATCACCTACCTTAAACCTTGGCCATGTAGAATTTGGCGCTAGGTATATGTTCAACGAGAAGTTCGGTTTGAAATTGGACTACGGATTTGGATCAATGAAAGAAGCTGGCAATGAAGACGCCAACACGGGTTCTTTCGACACCAAATACTACAGACTAAACCTTCAAGCGGTTACCAATCTTGGCAGAATCATGAATTTTGAGTCTTTCACAAGATCATTAGGATTGCTTGGACATTTTGGAGCTGGTATTGGAAATGTAAGACCTCAGGAAAATCTTTATAATGATTTCACTGATGATGTTTACAACTTCATCGTGGGGGTTACGCCTCAATTGAAGTTAGGTAAAAGCATTGCATTAGTAGGAGATATTAGTACAATTATCAATGGTCGTCAGACAGTTACTTGGGATGGTTCTCAAGCAATCGGTCCAGCTGATCAAGGTTTTTTCGGTGCTAATGCAGTTTGGTGGACAGGTTCATTAGGTCTTCAGTTCTACCTAGGTAAAAACGAAGAACATGCAGATTGGTACATTGCAGCTGATAAGTATGCTACTAAAGAAGAGCTAGCTTCTCAAATCAACGGTATCAAGGATATGTTGAAAGATTCTGATGGTGACGGTGTTCCTGATTACCTAGACAAAGAGCCAAATTCACCTGCTGGAGCAAGAGTTAATTCTTCAGGGATGACTATGGATTCTGATGGTGACGGTACTCCAGATCATATGGATAAATGTCCATTCCTTCCTGGTCCAGCATCTACTAACGGATGCCCTGTTGAGGAAGTTAAAGAACAACTTGACTTCTTCAAGAAAGCAATCAATGATGGTTACGTAAATGTTTACTATGCATTTGATAGCTCTAAGCCACTTGGGTACTCTACTAGCGCTGCTAGCTATGTATCTAACTTCTTGAAAAAGAATCCTGGTGTTAGTGTTGAAATCAAAGGTTATGCTGATGAGCTAGGTCCTGAAGATTACAACATGAAGCTTTCTGAAAGAAGAGCAAAAGCAGTTTACGATCTAATTGTTGCCTCTGGAGTAGATGCATCTAGACTTTCTTACAAAGGTTACGGTGAAGATACTAGCGTTGACAAATCATCTGCTGATGCAAGACAAATGGCTAGAAGAGCAAGTTTCGAAGTGAAATAAGTAATTCGCTACTAGAATATTCAAGACCCGATTTCATATCGGGTCTTTTTTTTGTCTGTAGTTTTTTTTGGAATTACCCCATGAAGAAGGCTTTTGCTCCACCCTATCCATACCTATTTTGTCCTGGTAGAAAATTATAGAGAACGAAAATCTACTTATCCTTAATATCCCATTCCTTACATATAAGGTATAGCGGAAGCTTTACAGTCAGCTCATATAACAATTCCCGCCTTTTAACATTTTACTGCTGATATTTAGAGTTATTCAAAATAACTTGCATCAAAACTTAACAGAAACCATAAATTACTTTGGGTTTCTATCAATTCAAGCCTATAAAAATCTAATTATCTGATGTTAGAAGATCAGCAGTATTTTACAATTAAATTTCTAGCACCTTTCCTATTGAGCATTCTTTTGTGCTACGATTCCTACGCCCTTCAGCTGGATAAAAGAGGAGTTATAAGTGGAGTGATCGTAGAAAATGGTTCAAACTCGCCTTTGCCTTTTGCATCCATTGGAATCTATACTACCCAAGACAGCCTAATCGGTGGAGGTCTATCAAATGAGGATGGCAGGTTTCAAATTGACATTGAAGAGGGACAATACTATGCTATAATTGAATTCATGGGATATGAGCCACACAAAACTGAAATATTAACTATTTCCTATGAAGCCCCTGCTTATGAGCTAGGTGAAATAAAAATGAATACTGTTGCTGGGGATCTGGACGAAGTAATAGTACAAGGCGAAAAAACGCTTATGGAACTCTCGCTTGACAAACGTATTTTCAATGTAGGAAAAGACCTGGCAAATGCCGGTGGTACAGCTAATGATATTCTTATGAATCTTCCCTCAGTGGCTGTGGACCCAGAAGGCAATGTCCGGCTCAGGGGGTCATCTAACGTCCGCATTCTAATTGATGGAAAACCTTCGGGATTGGTAAGCTTCAAGGGTGGGGCGGGACTACGACAGCTTCCAGCAAACATGGTCGATCGTGTAGAAGTAATCACCAATCCCTCTGCGAGGTATGAAGCAGAAGGCATGGCTGGAGTCATAAATATTATCCTCAAAAAAGATAATAGTCAAGGTTTCAATGCATCCTTCGAGCTTATCGGCGGCACTCCTACCAACTTTGGTTTTACCACAAACCTGAATTACAGGCACAAAAAAATAAACTGGTTTGTCAATTATGGATTTGCTTATCGAAAATCCCCCAATGTAGGTGATCTATATCAGGAGGTTTACAATGGAGATACTACGCTCATTTCCGACCAAAGTAAAGAAGGCACTGTCAAAAGTCTGAATAATACCATTCGAGGCGGTTTGGATTATTATTTCAACGAAAATAGCATCCTCACTCTTTCATACCTCTGGCGAAGAAGTGACGCGCATAGGATCACAGATATTCGCTACGATGATTCCTATAGCATTCATAACCTCAGCACTCCTCTCGGCTATACATTAAGAAGGCAAGATGAGACCGAGCAAGAACCAAACTCTGAAATCTCCGCTAACTATAAAAGGGAATTTAATAAAAGTGGACAGGAGCTCACCGCTACCTTCACCTATCTGAACTACTGGGAAAATTCAGATCAAACTTTCACCCAACAAACCTACACCACAGAGGGAAACCTCATCCCTGAGGAAAACCAGCTTCAAACTTCACTAAATGACGAGTACGAAAATCAATACTTAGTCATGCTCGATTATGTAAATCCATTTGGTGAGGAAGGCAAATTCGAGACAGGATTCCGGACAAGCTTTCGGGATATGAAAAATGATTACATCGTGCAGGAAGCTGACGAAAATGGAAATTTCACACCTATTCCTGGACTTGACAACATCTTCATTTACAAAGAAAATATTCTGGCTGCTTATGGTATTATTGGCAATAAAACCAATAATTGGAGCTACCAGGCTGGACTACGGGCAGAATATACAGATGTAGAAACTATCCTCGAGGAAACAAATGAAGTCAATCCAAGAAGCTACACCAACCTCTTTCCAAGTGCTCATATAACTTATTCTATTTCGCAAGAAAATGCCTTTCAGCTCAGCTATAGCAGAAGAGTAAGAAGACCTGTTTACAATGACTTAAGCCCCTACGTGACTTTCTCCGATGCACGGAATTTCTTTAGCGGAAACCCTGATTTAAATCCTGAATACACCAATGCTTTCGAACTTGGTCATATAAAATACTTTGAAAAAGGAACATTTTTCACCACAGTCTATTACAGAAGCACTTCGGATAAAATCGATCGCTTAAGAACTGTAAATGAAGAAGGATTCTCGGTGACCTTGCCATATAACCTCAATGGAGAAAATTCCTTTGGTCTGGAGATCAGCAGCGATTATAAACTGAATGAATGGTGGAAACTAGACTTCAACGTCAATTTCTTCCACGCCAATATCGACGGTTCAAATATTCAGACAAATTATCAGACCAAGACTTACTCTTGGCTTTTCCGCCAAACTTCTAGGTTTTCGATCGGCAACGGCATAGAGCTACAGGTCCGTGCAAATTATGAAGCCCGCCAAAAAACAGTGCAGGGCGTGCGTAAAGGTATATTTTTCATGGATCTCTCTGCAGCCAAAAAAATCCTCAGCGACAGAGGCACCGTGACACTCAATGCCACAGATATTTTCAACAGTAGAATAAGCAGATTTATAAATGAGGACGAGACTTTTTATACCGAAGGAAGTAGCCAATATCAGAGAAGACAAATCAATTTAACCTTCGCTTACAGACTAAAGCAATAACTCTGGAAAATAGGTTACGAATCATTTTATGTTGAAAAAATTCATTTTCGTTGTTCTCATTATTTTCGCGGCAAACCCCCTCGCCGCTCAAAAAATAAATGACTCCTACCGACTTCACATGAGCAAAGCCTCCTCATCAATCCAAATAGATGGATTGTTGGACGAGCAAGCGTGGTTGGATGCTGAAGTGGCTACGGACTTCTTCATGATCACTCCCATGGACACCAGTTTCGCACAGGTGCGCACAGACGTGCGGATGACCTATGATGATGAAAATTTATATTTATTAGTAGAGAATTTTCATGCATTGCCAGGGCCATATATGGTGGAGTCGCTACGGCGTGATTTTAATTTTGGAAAAAATGACAACTTCCTCCTATTCATGGATCCTTTCGATGATCAGACCAATGGATTTTCCTTTGGGGCAAATGCAGCCGGTGCGCAGTGGGATGGCATTATGTACAACGGAGGAAGTGTAGATCTAAGCTGGGATAATAAATGGACCTCAAAAGTCACTAACTACGAAGATAAATGGGTGTTTGAAGCGAAAATTCCATTTAAATCTATCCGCTACAAAAAAGGAATTACCGAATGGGGAATCAATTTTTCCAGACTAGATCTCAAAACCACTGAAAAATCAAGCTGGGCGCCTGTTCCTCGCCAATTTCCCTCCGCCTCCTTAGCTTACACTGGAATACTCGTTTGGGATCAGGCGCCGCCACAGGTAGGTGCTAATATATCTTTGATTCCCTATGCTCTTGGAGGCTTTCGCCAAAATAGATTTGAAGGTGAAGATCCTGTATATAGAAAAGAAATCGGTGGAGATGCCAAGATTGCCCTGACTTCTTCACTGAATCTTGACCTGACAGTAAATCCGGATTTCTCGCAGGTGGAAGTGGACCGACAAGTAACCAATCTGGACCGCTTCGAGCTTTTCTTCCCTGAGCGAAGGCAATTTTTCCTAGAAAATGGAGACTTGTTTGCAAGTTTTGGGTACGAAAGAATCCGTCCTTTTTTCTCCAGAAGAATCGGGCTGAATGCTCCAATTCAATTTGGAGCCAGAGTCAGTGGCAAGATTAATAAAGACTGGAGGATAGGTGCCATGAATATGCAAACTGGCGGGGTAGAGAAAGAAGCACTTCCCTCGCAGAATTTCACCGTGTTGGCAGTTCAGAGGAGAGTAGGTGCTCGATCAAACATCGGAGCCATTTTTGTCAATAAACAATCCCTTAACTATAATCCAGACCTTAATTCTGAGGCGCCAATCTATTCACAATTCAATAGAAATGTAGGGTTGGAATACAATCTCGCTACTTCTAATAACCTCTGGACCGGGAAGGTGATGGGGCTTAAAAGTTTTGGCCCTGACAATTCACAGAACGGCTTTGTGCAGGCCGCAAATCTCAAATACACCGCGGGCAACCTCACTTGGGAATGGCAACATGAATATGTTTCTGATGAATACACTGCTGAAGTAGGCTACGTACCCAGGAACGGATACTTCAAAATCAATCCTAAAATAGGATATCGATGGTTTCCAAAAAGTGAAAAAATCCTCAATCATGGCCCTGATGTGAGTAGCACCAGCTATTGGAATACTTCAGGAGACTACACAGACAATGCTTCCTACATAGCCTATAACATAAAATGGAGGTCACAAAGCACATTCATGCTATGGACTGCCTATGATTTTGTGGTATTGCAGAGACCTTTTGACCCGACCAACTACAGTGGTGAAATCCTTCCGGCTGGTACCAAACATGAGTGGTTTGCTTGGGGTACAGAATACACTTCCAAACCACAAAGTGTTTTCACCTATGCTTTTTCTACTCGAATGGGCGGATATTATGCAGATGGTGATCGGTATAATGTGAGCGGAGAACTGGGCTATAGATTTCAGCCCTATGTGAGTATCACGATGAATGCAAACTACAATCGCATCGTTTTGCCAGAACCTTGGAATAGGACCAACTTCTGGCTCGTAGGGCCACGTGTAGATGTAACCATGACAAATACGCTCTTCTTCACGGCATTTGTCCAGTATAATGAGCAGATCGAAAACATCAATTTAAACACTCGTTTTCAGTGGAGATTCAAGCCCGCTTCGGACATATTCTTGGTTTATACCGACAACTACCTGCCTGCTCCTTTTTATACCAAGAATAGATCCTTAGTACTGAAGTTTACTTATTGGTGGAACCTTTAGGGCTTTTTAATTACACTAAACTGGGAACCACAATCTCCTTGATTTTGCAATTAAGAACAGACGCATTGCGGATTCAAATTATTCTTCGCACCTCTTCACTCAGGAGCAGACAGCCTATCTTGAAATAAACGCTTGCTTAAGTGCTTATAAATTAGTTATTTAAGGGAAATAATTTTTAACCCAGATGACAAAAGCCAACGTACTCAGAACATTCCTATTTCTAGGAATTCTTTTTAGTTATTGCATTGACCAAGAAGTTTTGGCACAAAAGCAACCTAAACCTCCAACAACTCCTGTGGTAAGAGGCCAAATCATAGACAAGGATTCAGCCCCAATTCCTGGTGCGGCAATCCTAGTGGATGGAACTACCAAAGGCGTCGCGTCTGATCTAAACGGATTTTTCGAACTTGACCTATCTCTGTTCACGGAAAAGAAGGTGACATTGATCATAAGGTACGTAGGGACAGAAGTAAAAAAAGTAGATGTAAGTATGAAAGATCTGCCAAAGTCCTTTGGTCAAATCAAATTAAACGATATTGTAAAATAGCGCACGCCCTAGAAAATCTGGTTGGATTCCACCACACGGATGCTCATGCTAGCTAGTCGATAGTTGAGGTAAATATCCCAAATATTGATATTAGAAATTAAAACCACAGGTATCAACTGACACTATGTGCATTAATTCCGTCAGTTAATTTTTTAATTCTGATAAAGACAATTTGCTTTCTACTGTATTTTAAGAAGATAGATGGTGCATACTATCCCTGAGCATTAGGAGCCAATTTTGATAGGAAGTTAATAGCGAATAAGATATTGATGATTTTTAGTAACGCATGATCCTAACTAGAGAAGATATGCTTGATACTGAGCTTCTACAAGAATGATCAGTGGCAAACTACATCCATTTGCTAGCTGGCAAAATGCTCTTGGGCATCGACGAGGCTAAGTATTTACCAGAGATTGGGCTGATGGTGGATACGATTGAAGGAGTAAAAGTAAAAGCCAACGGCTCATCATCTTTCTACATGCAACAGCAAGAGGGAGAACCACTAGTAGGGATAAAGAAATAGGCAATTCCTTAATCCTCTGGCTCAGACGGAATTTGCTCAAGTGGAAGATTTCAAAATTACAGTCCTACCCGCTGCAACAATTATTTTTGGAGAATTTATGGCCAGCACGAAATCGACTGGGTGGAAGAATAATATTCGCTTCGGCCTTTTGAATTCCTGTATCATAACATCAAGTCACCTAAAGACTCAGTCGAATGAGTGAAAGCTCATTTAAAAGCCACCTACGAAACTATTCATTCTGGGAATTAATTAGATAGGGATGGAGGTAAAAAAAACCTCGGAGTCATTTACTCCGAGGGTTTAACCATATACCACTAACCTAAATTACACTTCAATATCAGTTTCAATATTTTTAAAGTAAACCTGATTGTCTGCATCCAGATCTACCAATACTGCTGAATCATTTTTGATATATCCAGACAAAATCTGCTTGGAAAGCTCGTTGAGCAACAAACGCTGCATAGTTCGCTTCAGCGGTCTTGCGCCGAAGTTCGCATCAAATCCAACTTCTCCCAGGTAATCTAACACCTCTTTAGTCGCCTCTATCTCTATACCTGATTCGGATAATCGATGCTGAATTTCTCTCCATTGGATATCCACGATCTTACGGATGACCTCCTTATTTAGTGGCTCAAACATAATCGTTTCATCTATTCTATTTAAGAATTCTGGACGAACAGACTTTTTCAAGAGCTCATAAACTTCTGTTTTGGTCTTTTCTAAAATCTCCTCCTTATTCCACTCCTCCATCTCAGCAAATCGCTCCTGAATCAAGTGTGATCCGATATTAGTAGTCAAGATGATAATCGTGTTCTTAAAATTGGCAATTCGTCCTTTATTATCAGTCAATCTACCGTCATCCAAGACCTGTAAGAGAATATTAAACACATCAGGATGTGCCTTTTCGATCTCATCCAATAAAATCACAGAATACGGTTTTCTACGAACAGCCTCTGTCAGTTGCCCACCTTCATCGTATCCCACGTAGCCCGGAGGTGCTCCTACCAATCGGCTGACGGCATGTCTTTCTTGGTACTCCGACATGTCGATTCGTACCATGGAGTTTTCATCGTTGAAGAGGTATTCTGCCAAAGCTTTAGCCAGTTCCGTCTTACCTACCCCAGTGGTACCCATGAAAATAAAGCTACCAATTGGACGTTTTGGATCTTGCAAACCAGCTCTGCTTCTTCGCACAGCATCAGACAAGGCACTAATCGCTTCTTTCTGCCCAGCTACACGATGTCCTAATTCCAGCTCCAAATGCAATAGTTTTTCACGCTCCGACTGGACCATTTTGTTCATCGGAATTCCCGTCCACTTGGACACTACAGCTGCAATATCCTCCTGATCTACTTCTTCTTTCAGCAATGGAGAACCCGCCTGCATTTCCTTCAACTGGCTCTTGAAAGACTCGAGCTTTTGCTCAGCCTCTCCGATTTTTCCATATCGAATCTCAGCTACCTTTCCAAAATCCCCAGCTCGCTCTGCCTGTTCTGCTTCTATTTTATAATTATCAATGCGTTCCTTTTCTCGTTGAATCCCAGTGATCACCGCTTTCTCGCTTTCCCACTTCGCTTTTACACTATCTCGCTTTTCAGCAAGTTCAGCCAATTCCTTGCTCAGAACGGTTTCCTTATCTTTGTTTTTCTCTCTTCGAATTGCTTCCCTCTCTATTTCCAACTGCATGATCCGACGATTCAATTCATCCAATTCCTGAGGTAAAGAATCGATCTCCATTCGCAATTTTGCGCCAGCCTCATCCATCAAGTCAATGGCTTTATCTGGTAAAAACCGATCTGAAATGTAACGTTGCGAAAGCTCTACTGCTGCAATCACCGCATCATCTTTGATCCGCACGCCGTGATGCAATTCATATTTATCCTTAATTCCCCGAAGAATAGATATCGCATCCGCAGCATCCGGCTCATCTACGATAACAGCCTGGAATCTTCGTTCCAAAGCCTTGTCCTTCTCGATGTATTTCTGGTATTCTTTCAGCGTAGTAGCTCCGATAGCATGAAGTTCACCTCGTGCCAAAGCAGGCTTAAGCAAGTTCGCAGCATCCATGGCTCCTTCGCCGCCTCCACCTGCACCGATTAAGGTGTGGATCTCATCTATAAATAAGATAATCTCGCCCTCTGCATCAGTTACTTCTTTGATGACGGCTTTCAGTCGCTCCTCGAATTCTCCTTTATATTTAGCGCCAGCGACCAGCAAGCCCATATCCAAAGAGATCAACGTCTTGGATTTAAGGTTTTCAGGAACATCTCCTGATACGATTCTTTGCGCTAGCCCTTCTACAATGGCTGTTTTACCCACGCCTGGCTCACCTAGAAGAATTGGGTTGTTCTTAGTTCTACGAGCTAGGATCTGTAGCACTCGCCTTATCTCTTCATCACGGCCAATTACCGGGTCAATTTTACCCTTCTTAGCCATTTCATTAAGATTCTTCGAGTATTTCTCCAAAGCCTGATACTTGCTTTCTGCGTTTGGATCGGTCACTTTATTTCCTTTTCTAAGTTCTTTGATTGCTTCAATTAATGCCTTTTCAGAGATTCCTTGATCTCTTAAGATTGACGAGGTAGCATCACCTGATGCCAAGATTGCTAATAGCAAATGCTCAATTGCCACATACTCATCCCCAAAGTTCTTAAGGTAATCTTTGGCTTTTGTGAGTACTTGGTTGGAATAAGTTGACAAGTGCGGCTGTTGCCCTCCGCTCACTTTAGGAAGTCGAGCTAGCTGCTCATCAAGCTTTGTTGATATGAGTTGTTTATTTGTTCCTAGCTTTTTGAATAGAAAATCCGTTACATTCTCATCTTCGGAAATAATGCCTTTCAGCAGGTGCGCCGGCTCAATGTTTGGCTGACCCGCTGCCGATGCTAACTCCAAGGCTTTTTGTATCGCCTCCTGAGATTTTATAGTGAATTGTTTAAAGTCCATAGTATGGTTGATTAGTAGTGGTATCTAATTAATTGAGTTGGTATGTAGAGGTTTATTCTCCAATCCAAGTCTCTACCACTACTATCAAAATAATCTCCAATTACTTTCTTCGGTCACAATGTCGGAAAAAACTCAATTCTCACTCACAAAACGGAAATTCTGACAGAATTTTACACAGATCACCCCAACTTAACGTCAGGTTTTGCAGGCAAAAACGAGTGTATAATTAAAATTACGTAACCATAATTTTTAAAAAAATCTATCCTAATCGATCCGCTAAGCTGTTGGCTTCAAAAAATAAACCCCTGCTTTCGATAGGGAAGCCGGGGCTGAATTCCTTGTATCTAAAGGGTGTAGTTACCTTTTTTCACTGATTGCCCTACCGATCCGGCAGGGCTTATGTTAGTTTCCTTTCAGCAATACACTCGCGGGAGGTGCTTCTACATTTACACCTGAATTTGAATTGATTGCACTAGGGAAAAATAATTGAACCAGATATCCTTGATCGGATTTCACCATTTTACTCATCCCATCACTGATTTCATACAGAGACCTTTGGTCTTGCTGAATCAACCAAGCCTGATCGATATTATTAAATATAGTAGCCAGTGGAGAATAGTTCTTATCATCCTTTAGCATCAGGATAGGCAGAACAAGTTTCTTGTCCTTAACCGTAGCTTTACCCAGGTAGCAATTGCTCTTATTTTGATAAATAATCGAAATCACAACTTCATGCTCACCATCCTCTACTGCTTTGGCTCCTTTATTAGCAAACTCGCTGTAGTAGTCGGTATAACATCCTTCGAGTCCTTTGAGGTGAAGACTTAATCCTTCTTGGGAAAAAGCACTTACAAAGAAGCCGAATACAAATAAAATGGTAAGTCTAATTTTCATAAGTTATTTTTTTAATGCCTGATTAAAATTAAAGCAATAATTGTAGGATGAGTTTTTTGTGCTCAATTTGTTTAAAACAAATCCCACTTCCACATACGTATCTTGCTGAATTTGCACCTTTAGGGTTTGCTTTTATACTCACCATGGAAAACTAGAATTGCTATCCCAATCATCTTAGAAGCACCTTACCCTTCAGTAATATTACATACTATTTTTCCCTTAAAACGAAAGAAGCCCTGATTGGTCAAATCAAGGCTTCAAGCGAATAGTTACCAAGTGGTTATTTACTCAGCAGTAGCAGCGTATTCTTCCACTGCAGTCCACACTCTGAATATATTTTTGTAACAGATCTTTTCTATCTCTTCTCTAGAATATCCTCGCTTGAGAAGTTCCGCGATCAGATTTGGATACATGGAGACATCTTTCAGACCTGTTGGTAAGGAATCACCTACCCCATCAAAGTCAGAACCCAAGCCCACATAGTCTATCCCTACCAAGTTTTTCACATGATCAATGTGATCCGCCACACGCTGCACCGTTGGAAAAGGATTATTAGCAGCCGTGTATTCAGCTGCATAAACTTCAAATGCCGAATCGGTTCTACTTAGGTTATTCTCCACCATATAATTCACCAAGTGTTCTCTTACTTTTCCAGAACCCGCTGCGTAAGCAGAATCTATGAAAGTCCCACCAAAATTAATCATCATCACACCGCCATTTTTGGCCATAGCTTGAATGAGCTCATCACTCATATTTCGTTCAAATCCTGGGGTGAATTTTCTCACCGATGAGTGCGAAGCAATGACAGGAACTTTGGTTATCGCCAAGGCATCCCTGAAGGTATTATCCGAAACATGAGAAAGGTCAACCATGATGCCCACACGATTCATTTCTTTCACCACTTGCTCTCCATATTCACTCAAACCACCATAGGTACCCGTAGTGTCATAGCTGGCATCGCCAATCAGATTGTCTTTACCATGCGTAAGGGTGATATAACGAATTCCTCTCTTGTGAAAGTAGGCTACATTAGAAATATCATCTTCCAACCCTGAACCATTTTCCATCCCCATAGGAAGTGAGATAATACCTTTCTCGAAATTCGCTTCTATATCCGCGGGGCTATAAGCCATCGCAAATTTGTCTGGAAAAGTAGTAGTCAGACGCTCTGTCATCAAGATCAGCGAATCAGCTAAAGCTTTGGATGCTCCTGGCATGGCCTGAAGTCCGGCAGGAATATAAATAGACATAAAAGGCGCATCAAGGCCACCCTCTTTGGTTCGAGGATAGTCAAAGTTTCCGCCGTCAGTCCGGACTGAAACGTCCAATATTTCACGCTGTAGCGTAAAACCTCCTACTTTCATTCGGTACGGCAAATCAACATGCCCATCTACCATAATAGTTTCTTGGGCGATTTCTTTCGCTACTTCCAATCTTTCTGCATCCGAAAGGGTAGTATAGTCAATAGTAGTTTCTTCTTCTTTAGGTGTACAAGCCAAAGCCAGGGTGGCAAGCAGGACTGTACTCAAATAGTTTCTCATAAGTCGGCGGTTTGTATGAATCTGTAAGATAAGTGGTTTTTCTAAGTGAAACTCGTTTAATCCACCAATGGCATTATTGACAAAACATCGGAAAGATCTGTGATTTATAAAACCCAGCAACTTCTATTTTCAGGTGATTATCCTTAAATTCCAATCTAAAACCACCCTCTATGAAACAAATTTTCTATTGTACCATGCTGCTCTTTTTTAGCTGGTCTTGCACACCTACTGATTCCTCTCCTATCGAGATCGTGATAGATCCAGCTCTTGAAGCTGAGCTAAAAGATGGACGATTGCTTCTGATTTTCTCCACAGACAGCACCTCGGAACCTCGATTTGGAATCAGTGATAATGTGGGCACAAATCAAGTCTTTGGGATGGATTTTGAAGATTACGAAGTAGGCAAGCCTATACTTTTTGACCCAGAAAGCTTTGGATATCCGGTTGAGCGTATGGATAAACTAGAGGACGGTACTTACTACGTTCAGGCCTTTATCCAAAAACATGATACGTTCGTGAGGTCTGATGGACATACCGTGAAGCTCCCCATGGATCAGGGTGAAGGACGCCAATGGGCAAGGGCGCCAAAGAATATTTACAGTATTCCTATGACTGTGAATTGGAAAAAAGGCCAAGAACTCAGTCTCACTGTCAACACAATTATTCCAGAAATCCCACTCCCAGAGGATACGGAGTACATCAAGCATATTAAAATGAAATCAGAAAAGCTCTCGGAGTTCTGGGGGAGGGATATGTATCTCGGCGCAAATATTCTACTTCCGGAGGGATTTGACGAGAACCCCAATCAGTATTATCCTCTGATGATTTTTCATGGACACTTTCCATCTGACTTTTCAGGCTTTCGAACTATACCTCCAGACCCCGAACTGGGCGAGGACGATTACAACGCTCGATTTGGCATCTATGGCTATGCCAAAATGGAGCAGCAAGAAGCCTACGATTTCTATCAAAAATGGGTATCACCAGATTTTCAGCGCTTCATCATCATAGAAATCCAACACGCCAATCCTTACTATGACGATAGCTATGCCGTTAATTCTGCAAATCTTGGACCTTATGGCGACGCCATTACCTATGAATTGATCCCTTATATTGAAGATCAGTTCCGTGGAATAGGTGAAGGTTGGTCTCGTTTTCTTTACGGAGGCTCCACCGGGGGATGGGAAGCTTTGGCGGCACAAGTATTCTATCCAGATGAATACAACGGTTGCTTTGCAGCTTGTCCAGACCCTATAGATTTCAGAGCTTACACCTCTATCAATCTCTATGAAGATCAAAACGCCTACTATGAAGAAGGCAAATTTCGCAAGACACTACGACCAGGACATAGAGACTACCTTGGGCATATTCAGTCCACTATTCAGGACATGAATCATCGCGAGCTAGCTATTGGCGGAACCAAAAGCAGATCTGGTGATCAATTTGACATTTGGCAGGCGGTGTATTCCCCTGCTGCCGATGATGGCTACCCAAAACCTATTTGGGACAAATATTCTGGAGAAATCGATCCTACAGTCGCCTCCTATTGGAAGGAGAATTACGATCTCCGTTATATTATGGAGCGGGACTGGAGTTCACTTGGTCCAAAACTGGAGGGAAAAATAAATATTTTCTGTGGCGATATGGATAATTATTACCTAAACAACGCGGTATATTTGACTGAGGAATTTCTCGAAGAAACAGAAAATCCTTATTTTGATGGAACAGTCGCGTATGGCGACCGAGCCGAGCATTGTTGGAATGGGGACCCGACGCTCCCAAATTATATCTCTAGGCTTCGATACAACACCATGTATTTAGAAGAAATCGGAGAAAGACTAAAACAAACGGCACCACCAGCATTCAATCAATACAACTGGACTTTAAACAAAAACTAATATGAAAACCCCAAATCTAAAATTAATGCTGCTTGGTCTTTCAAGCGCTTTTATACTCACCAATTGTACTTCAACCAAAACCGAAGAAGTGCTAGAAGGTGCCAAGGTAGCTGACGTGAAAACCCCAACGCTAACCATGCTTTGGGAATCAGACACTACACTCACCACCAACGAATCTGTGCTCTACGATAAGAATTCCGGTAAAATATACGTGTCCAATATAGATGGAGATCCGACCGGAAAGGATGGAAAAGGCTCTATCTCTATTCTTGATAAGGAAGGAAATATCGTGACTCAAGAATGGGTAAAAGGTCTAAATGCTCCGAAGGGCATGGGTATCACCAATGGCAACTTCTATGTGACTGATATCGATCAACTCGTAGAAGTAAGCCTTGAAACTGGCAAGATCACCAATAAATACACCGTTGAGGGAGCAGGCTTTCTAAACGACTTGGCGACTTACGACGGTAAGGTATATTTCACCGACATGAATACCGGCAAGATTCATTTACTCGCTGACGGCATGATATCAACCATCTCAGAAGGCAACGAATCCATCAACGGAATTGAAATCGCAGAAGATGGAACGATCTACGGACTTGACAAATCAGGTGTGAAATCTTTCAACTCAGACGGATCCTCCACGATAATTAACAAAACGGTCACCGGTGGTGATGGACTTGTGATTTTGGGAGATGGCAATTATGTGGCTTCTCGTTGGGCTGGGGAGATTTATTTCGTAAGTGGTGATGGAGAGACGCTCCTCTTAGACACCAAAAGTGAAGAGTCCAATACTGCAGACATAGGATTTATCCCTGAAGACAACATTGTGTTAGTCCCTACCTTTTTCAAAAACAAAGTAGTTGCATACAAATTAGATTACTAAGCAAATTTCTTTCTAGCGTTTAAAAAGCCTTTTTCGGAAGGCTTTTTTGTGCCCATTGAACTGAGAAGTCGAAAAATTCCTTATCTTAAAGAGAGGGCTCGCAAGAAAATATCTCTTGAAGTTAGCCTCATGCAATAATAACACGGGGAAAACCTAAAAAGGCCAAGAGACCCCATCAGCTAAACTGCTGATAATTGACTACTTACAAAAACCTAATCATTGATAATTTCTTTCTATCAGTATTTTGTCCATTTGTGAGTAAATTTGTCCTAAGTCAAAAAACCGCACCGAATTGTAAAGATTCGGCCTAAATTTATCCATGATGAAATCAGGAGAAATAGATTACGAACTAGAAAAAAACATAGAGGTTATCTCTCAATTAGATGGCCTAGTAGGCGAGGCTGTGGATAAAATCCTGGTAGATCCTGACCAATGCTGGCAACCATCCGATTTTCTTCCAGATTTTGGTGACCCAGATATTCATGACCAATTAAAATTATTGCAGAAAAGATCTGAAGGGATACCGGATACCGTATTGACATCACTGATCGGCAATATGATCACGGAAGAAGCCCTCCCAAGTTATCAGACCTATTTCAACTTACTGGAAGGAATAAATCCAGAAAGATCGCTCTTCTCTCCATCTGGATGGGTTCGCTGGTCCAAATCTTGGACTGCTGAGGAAAACCGCCATGGAGATCTACTCAACAAATACCTCTACATGACGGGGAGAGTAGATATGAAGGCCGTGGAGCAAACCATCCACAGACTATTGATGAACGGTTTCGACCCAAACTCTGGAGGCGATCCATATCAGGCTATCGTTTATACTTCTTTTCAGGAGAGAGCTACTAAAATTTCCCACGTAAATACTGGGAAACTAGCGGATATCGCCGGTGATTCAGTTTTGGGTAGGATCTGCAAACAAATTGCGGGAGACGAAGCCAGACACGAGAAAGCTTACAAGAGTTTTATGTCTGCTATATTTGATATAGATCCGAACGGAGCAATCCTTGCTTTTGAAAAGCTAATGCGAAAGCAAATCGTGATGCCTGCTGTCATGATGGGAGTAGGCGGATCCAATCCCTCACTTTTCACCGAATTCTCAGCCATCACTCAGAAGGTAGGAATTTACACCGGTTGGGATTATGCGAGAATCATTGATCATTTGGTACAGCTATGGAAAATAGAAAGCCTAACCGGTTTGAATGATGTGGCTTCCAAAGCGCAAGAGTACCTTGTGAAATTATCTGATAGATATATGCGTCTGGCCGATAGAATGAAAGCTCCGGAAGAAGTAAAACTAGCCTGGCTGAAATAGCCTTAAAGACTAACCTTACGAAATCCTTTCCAGCTTGGGAAGGATTTTTTGATTGAATTCAAAACACTTAGCTTCGGGATAAATGGCGTGCAAATCTCAACTTTTATCCATAAGCTTTTCTCAACGATCAAACCGGCATCCTCTAGCCTAATCCATGGACAATACTCAGACAGAAAATATAGCGCTCTCCTACCTTCAGCCTTCCGACTACCAGGATTTCAAAGCTGCCATGATCGAAGCCTACAGAAGTATGCCTGGCTCTTTTTGGAAAGAAAGTCAAATCGAAAGTCTAATCAAGAAATTCCCGGAAGGGCAAGTGGTCATTCGGATCAATGAGAAACTGGCGGGATGTGCTCTTTCCATCATTGTAAATGAAGATCACCTCGAAGGAGAGCACACGTATAAAGATATCACTACTGATTTCACCTTTGACAAGCACAATAATGATGGAGATATGCTTTATGGGATTGACGTATTTATCAAACCCGAGTTCCGTGGCCTGAGGCTGGGTAGAAGGTTATACGATTACCGAAAAGAACTTTGCGAAAAGTTAAATCTAAAAGGCATCGTATTCGGGGGAAGAATCCCAAACTACCACAAGTACGCGGATAAGATGGGGCCAAAGGAATATCTGGAAAAGGTAAAGTTGAAGGAGATTTATGACCCGGTATTGAACTTCCAGTTGGCAAATGACTTTCATCCTGCCAGGATTATGAAAAATTACCTGGAAGGAGATGCCGCTTCCAGTGAATTTGCAGTCTTACTTGAATGGAATAACATTTTCTACGAAAAGCCAACTACCCAAGCCGCTACGAATAAGACCATCGTGCGACTTGGGCTGATTCAGTGGCAAATGCGACTTTATGATGACTTGGACGAACTGATGCAGCAAGCAGAATACTTCATCGATGCAGTATCCGGCTATCGAGCAGACTTCGCACTTTTTCCAGAACTTTTCAATGCTCCTTTGATGGCTGAGTTCAATCACCTGAGCGAAGCACAAGCAGTACGTGGGCTAGCCAAGTACACGGACGAAATTGTCAAGCGCTTCGGACAGCTCTCCGTCTCATACAATATCAACATCATCACTGGCTCTATGCCGAAAGTAACCAATGACAAACTCTACAATGTCGGGTACTTATGCAAGCGAGATGGCTCGATAGAGTCCTATGAAAAACTTCACATTTCTCCGTTAGAGTCAAAAGTATGGGGGATGCAAGGAGGAAGTGTGCTCAAATCCTTCGATACGGATTGTGGGAAAATTGGCATTTTGATATGCTACGACGCAGAATTCCCAGAGCTGAGCCGAATACTGGCTGATCAAGGCATGGATATTTTATTCATTCCGTTCTTGACCGACACACAGAATGGCTATTCCAGAGTTCGGAATTGTGCGATGGCTAGAGCGATAGAAAACGAATGCTATGTAGCCATGGCTGGCAGTGTAGGCAACTTGCCAAAAGTACATAATATGGACATGCAGTATGCGCAATCCATGGTGATCACCCCGTGTGACTTCCCATTCCCAAGCAATGGAATCAAAGCTGAAGCTACACCGAATAGCGAGATGACATTAATAGCAGACGTGGATCTGTCTCTTTTGCGTGAGCTAAATCAATTTGGTAGTGTTCGGAATTTGAAAGATCGCAGGAAAGATTTATTTGAACTAAGGCTAAAAGATCAATCCAAATAAGTGGAAATGTTCCCAAATACTACGTGCGATTTTCCGCAAGAAAAACTGATCACCTAACTCCACTTATCCATCGATAATGTCCTGAGAGACCAGCCGATAGATTTCAGCGAGACTCTCGTTGTAGTTTAAAAAGCGATGATGATCTTCTAAGGTTTCGTAATCTTCCCGGATGGCAGGACCAGTTTGGGCTGCCTTTGCACCTAGCTGGAGACTTTTGGAAATCGTCTCAATGATCAAGGGCTTCAGCATCTCGAAGTCCAAACCTTGCCTTTTCATTATTTCTTCGGCGATCCTGATCATGTGATTGGAAAAGTTGCTTGCGAAAACAGCAGCAATGTGCATCGCCTTTCTGTCTTTTGATCTCACCAGGTAGGTCAAAGGCGACAAAGATTTAGCTAGTTTTTTTAGCTTTTGCAAGGTCTCTTCATCATCGGACTCTAGCAAAATAGGGACCTCATCAAACTCGATTTTTCTGCCCTTAGTAAATGACTGAAGTGGGTAAAATATTCCCGTGTAAGCTGCTGAGCTATAATTCAACATATCCAAAGGCACAGAGCCAGAGGTATGAACTAGAATACTATCCTCGGGCAAAATCACTTCATCAGCTACATCAAGGATCGCTGAATCCCTTACCGCCAATATAAAAATCTCTGCCTCGCTAGTCGAGAAGTCCAAATCATCCTTGGGCTCACCGGCATAGACTCTATCTGTGATAGTTGAGGCACTTTTGAGGGTTCTAGCATACACTTCTGTGATGGTATGCCCTGCGTCTTCCAAAGCTGAGGCCAGGTGCCAAGCCACATTTCCCGCACCCAAAATGGCAATTTTAAACTTCATAGTGGAAGTAAACTATTTTTCCCCAAAAAGAAAAAACCATCCGAATCTCTTCGAATGGCTTCTTACTTAAGTGGTGTTTTTAACTTAGATATGTAACGCTCTGTTATCCGTCGCAGCCAGGCAGGCTTCTTTGAATGCCTCCGTATAGGTCGGATGCGCATGGGACATTCTAGAGATATCTTCAGCGGATGCTCTGTACTCCATCGCTACTACTGCTTCAGCAATCATATCTGCAGTTCTTGGGCCAATCATATGTACCCCTAGAATCTCGTCCGTCTCAGCATCAGCCAAAACCTTTACCAATCCATCTGTATCCATGGATGCTCTGGCGCGGCCAGAAGCCATAAACGGGAATTTACCTGTTTTATACTTGATGCCTTTTTCCTTCAGCTGCTCCTCGGTGTATCCTACTGCAGCCACTTCCGGCCAGGTATATACTACACCAGGAATCAGGTTGTAATTAATATGTGGCTTTTGACCCAAAATAGTCTCTGCTACAAAAACGCCTTCTTCTTCAGCTTTGTGAGCTAGCATAGCACCTTTGACCACATCTCCGATAGCATAAATGTTTGGAACCGAAGTCTGTAGATGATCATTCACTTCGATCTGTCCTCGTTCGGTGATTTTCACCCCTGCAGCTTCCGCATTCAATCCTTCTGTATAAGGCCTTCTGCCAATACAAACCAAGACATAATCGCCTTTCACTTCTACTGTTTCGCCTGTTGAGTTCTCAGCTTTCACGGTTACTTCCTTGCCTTTGCTTTCTACGGAAGTCACTTTATGCTTTAAGAAAAATTCGAAACCGATTTTCTTCAGGGACTTCTGAAGCTCTTTGCCCATGGTGCGATCCATGGTAGGAATCAAGGAATCCATAAACTCGATTACAGAAACTTTTGCACCCAATCTCGCATATACAGAACCTAACTCTAGACCGATGACACCACCGCCGATTACAACCAGGTGCTTAGGAATTTCTTTTAGGTTCAACGTCTCCGTAGAAGTAATTACTCTGTTTTTATCAAGCTTAATAAAAGGCAAGGTCGAAGGCTTAGATCCAGTAGCGATGATGATATTTTTCCCCTGAATATCAGAAGAAGAGCCATCGTCCTTGGTAACTTTCACGGTAGTCTTATCCACGAAAGAGCCAACTCCCTGATGAACATCGATCTTGTTCTTCTTCATCAAGTAATTGATTCCATCTGTATTTTGCTTCACCACATCATCCTTTCTAATGATCATCTGCTTTAGATCTACTTTCAAATTGCTAAGTTTGATACCGTGCGTGTCGAAGGTATGGGCAGCATTGTGATAGTGCTCAGAAGAATCCAAAAGTGCCTTGGAAGGAATACAGCCTACATTCAAGCAGGTACCTCCAAGAGTTGGGTATTTTTCTATAATGGCGGTTTTCAGACCAAGTTGCGCGCAGCGAATCGCTGCCACATATCCTCCAGGACCAGAACCTATTACTATTACGTCGTACATTTTTTTAGATTTTAGTAGAAAGAAATAAGCATTAAGACTTACTCTTACTTATAATGGAAATACTATTATATCAAGTGTGGGAGCATTAACAATGAGCTCTTTTGAAAACGCCCCCTTTACTTGATACTTTGTACTAGTGACTCAATACTTTTTTAAACTCCAAACAACAAGCGCGTCGGATCTTCAAGCAATTCTTTTACTCTTACCAAGAAGCTAACAGACTCACGACCGTCTATGATTCTGTGATCGTAAGACAATGCCAAATACATCATCGGAAGGATGACTACTTCACCATTCACTGCCATAGGGCGCTGAACGATGTTGTGCATACCAAGGATAGCTGACTGAGGTGCATTGATAATAGGTGTGGACATCATCGAACCGAAGATGCCGCCATTGGTCAAGGTGAACGTACCGCCAGTCATTTCTTCGATTGAAAGTTTGTTGTCTCTTGCTTTCCCGGCAAGTCTCACCACTTCTTTTTCTATCTGATCGAAGCTCATCGCCTCAGCATTTCTGATCACCGGAACGACCAATCCTTTTGGAGCAGATACAGCAATCGAGATGTCGCAGAAATCATTAAATACTATTTCATTTCCATCAATTTTAGCATTCACAGACGGCCACTCTTGAAGCGCTACGCAAACAGCTTTGGTGAAAAATGACATAAATCCAAGTCCAACACCATGCTTTTCCTTGAATTGCTCTTTGAATTTTGACCTCAAATCCATGATTGGTTTCATGTTTACCTCATTGAATGTGGTCAACATGGCTGTCTCATTCTTTACAGATACCAATCTTCTGGCTACCGTTTTTCTCAAAGAAGACATTTTCTCTCTGCGTTCATTTCTCGATCCCGCCACTGGTGCAGGTGCAGAAGATTCAGCAGTTTTACTTTCAGCTTTAGCCGGTGCAGCAGCTGGTTTTTGAGCTGATTGAGCATCTTCTTTAGTGATTCTTCCATCTTTTCCTGAGCCTTTTATGGTCTCTGGAGAGATGCCCTTTTCTGCTAAAATCTTAGACGCAGCTGGGGATGCATGTCCAGTTGCATAGTTTGTATTATCTGAAGAAGAAGAAGAAGCAGCAGGAGCAGAATCGGATGATTTTTCGGATGAAGCAGCTGCTGGTTCGCCTTCGGTCACTTCGATTTTGCAGATCATTCCACCGATCTCAAGCACATCGCCTTCTGCCGCCACATGGCGCAAAATCCCAGATGCTTCAGCCGGCAATTCAAACGTAGCTTTATCAGAATCCACTTCAGCGATGATCTCATCCAACTTCACATAATCACCGTCAGCTTTGATCCAATTGGCCAATGTAACCTCGGTGATGGATTCTCCCACTGTAGGCACAACCATCTCTTTCACCTCACCGGTACTTTTGGCTGCCGATGATTTTGCTTCAGCTTTAGGGGCAGATTCAGCTTTAGAAGATTCAGCGGAAGGCTCCGAATTACCTGATGTTCCAGATTCGTCTATTTCGCAGATCACAGCGCCGATTTCTAGGACATCTCCTTCCTGGGCTTTGATTCTGAGTATTCCGGCTGCTTCTGCTGGCAACTCAAAGGTAGCCTTGTCGGATTCTAGTTCGCAAAGGACTTCGTCCATCTGAACCTCATCTCCATCTTTTTTAAACCATTGGCCTATAGTGACTTCCGAGATGGATTCACCTACTGTAGGAACTTTAATTTCTTTGCTCATAAGTTTTTCTTTTTTTCTCTTTTGTAGTCAAAAAGAGAGGAACAAAATGATAGGACTATTTAGGATGTCTTTCTAAAAAGAGCTGGATTACTTTAATTTAAGTGCTTGAGCGATAATATTTTTCTGCTCCTCCACATGGACTTTATTATATCCTGTAGCAGGGGAAGCACTCGCTTTACGTGCGATGATTTCCATTGGCAATTCCTTGTATAGAAGTCTCAGGATATAATTCCAATAGCCCATGTTAGATGGTTCTTCCTGAACCCAAACCAACTCAGCTTTTGGATAATCTGCGAGCACTTCAAGCATTTGTTTTTTAGGAAGTGGGTGAAGCTGCTCGATCCGAACGATCGCTACATCTTTTACTTTCTCCTTTTCTCTGATTTCTTCGAGATCGTAATAGATTTTTCCCGAGCAAAGAACAACTCGCTTCACGTCTTTCGCCTTCACAGTAGTATCAGGAAGAACTTCTCTAAAGTGACCTTTGGTAAACTCTGAAAGTGGAGAAACTACCTTTGGATGTCTCAGGAGAGATTTAGGAGACATGACAATACAAGGTTTTCTAAACTCCCATGCAAGCTGTCTTCTCAATAAATGAAAGAAGTTCGATGGCTCGGTGACGTTAGCAACTACTGTATTGTATTCTGCCGCCAACTGAAGGAAACGTTCCGGACGAGCATTGGAGTGCTCTGGCCCTTGACCTTCGTATCCATGCGGAAGAAGCATCACTAAGCCGTTCATTTTCTGCCACTTAGACTCACCCGAGGTGATAAACTGATCAATCATCGTCTGAGCACCATTAGCAAAATCACCAAATTGTGCTTCCCAGATAGTCAAAGAATTTGGATTTGCCATAGCGTAGCCATATTCAAAACCTAGTACCGCATACTCGGAAAGCAGGGAGTTATAGATGTAGAAATCCCCTTTTCTATCCTTCATCTCCTTCAACGAATTATACGCTTCATTGGTATTCGCATCATGAAGAACGGCATGTCGGTGAGAGAATGTACCACGCTGCACATCCTGTCCAGTGAGGCGAACTGTCTTACCTTCCAAGGTCAATGAACCATACGCAAGTAGCTCTGCTGCTGCCCAATTCAATGATTTGGACTGAAAGAACATGTCCTTTCGGTGTTTCATTTGGGCTTCAATCTGTTTAAGAGGCTTGAACCCTTTCGGTATCACCGTAAGTGCTTCAGCAACTTTCTCTACTACGTCTTGGCTAATGCCCGTTTCGGGAGAAGAATCAAAATCCTCTGGTTTTGATCTTCTTAAACTACTCCATTCATTTTCAAAACGGGTAGCCTGATAAGGTAAAGGCTTTTCCTTCACGAGATTCAGACGATCTTGAAGCAATTGTCTGAATTCCTCATCCATTTGCGAAGCTAATTTCGCCTCAACATCTCCTCTCTCGGCCAAACGCTTGACGTAGATTTCTCTAGGGTTCGGATGCTTGGAAATAATATTATATAATTCGGGCTGAGTGAATTTAGGTTCATCAGACTCGTTATGGCCATGACGACGGTAGCATACCATGTCCACAAAAATATCTCTGCTAAACTTCTGTCTGAACTCAGCGGCGAGTTTTGCAGCAAAAACCACAGATTCAGCATTATCGCCATTGACGTGAATCACAGGGGCATCGATGATTTTAGCAACATCTGTACAATAAATAGAGGAGCGGGCGTCATCGAAATCAGTAGTAAAACCTACTTGGTTATTAATCACAAAGTGAATAGTTCCTCCGGTGTTATAACCTTTCAGATCTGCCATCTGGGTGACTTCATAGACGATACCTTGACCTGCTACAGCCGCATCACCATGTATTAGAATTGGAAGCGCTTTGGTTTTGTCACCCTTATATTCGGAGTCAATTTTTGCTCTTAAAAAACCCTCCACTACAGGATCCACAGCCTCCAAGTGAGAAGGATTTGGCGCTAGTTTTAAGTGAACTTTGTTCTCACTATGTGTCACAATATCACTGGAATAACCCATGTGATACTTCACATCACCATCACCCATCGTCAAGTCAGGCTTGGCAGTACCTTCGAACTCAGAGAAAATTTGCTCGTAAGTTTTGCCCATGATATTAGCCAACACGTTCAGACGCCCTCTATGTGCCATACCAATCATCACTTCTTTCACACCCAACTGGGAAGAAGTATTGATCACAGCATCCAAAAACGGGATAGTACTTTCTCCACCTTCAAGAGAAAAACGCTTCTGTCCAAGGTATTTAGTATGCAAAAAGTTCTCAAATACTACTGCTTGGTTCAGTTTAGAAAGTATTCTCTTTTTCTCCTCGTGAGTTGGATTAAAAGCCAAGGCATCTTTTTCCACCTTAGTTTTGAACCAATCCAGCATCTCTGGATCACGAATATATAAGTATTCAAAACCCATCGGACCCTCATAGATAGTCTTCAGCGATTCTAAAATCTTTGAAAATTTTGCTTTCCCGATCCCAATCTCGTTGCCTGCTTGGAACTCCGTATTCATATCATCTTGCCCCAAACCAAAATCCTGAGGATCAATCAATGCTTTTCTATCTCTTCGCTCTCGTACCGGGTTGGTCTTGGATCTCAAGTGAGCTCTAGAGCGGTAGGCATGAATCAAGGCTCTCACCTTAATTTCTTTTGGCAATTCCTCCATGTCCATGATCGTACCTGGAGTCGCCAATGCGCCGTTTTTGGCAGGAGACTTAGAAGCTCCATTAGAAGAAGGTGCACCTTCCTCCTCTCCATAATTAGTCAGTGCAAAATCAAAGCCGTCGAAAAACTCCTTCCAGCTTGGGTCGATTGATTCTGGATCACTTTTGTAAGAAGAGTAAAGCTCATCTATGTAGGACACATGAGCGTTTGCGATATAAGAAAACTTATCCATAATTGATTCTTAAAGAAGAATTCAAAGCTAAGGTCTTCTAGTAACAATTAAAAATTGCTTATTTGCTTTTCCGAATTTACATTTCTTCCCAAAACATAATTCTTACTTCAGGTCTAGGAACTTAAAAATAGAGGAGTGATTTAAGGAAAGCATGGTATTAGATAATACCTAATTCATCCGTATGCTGAGGTAGAACGAATACGTGGAATTACTCTTTTCCGACAAAAACCAGCGGATTTGTCTCAAATTTGCTCCAATCTTCCAGAAGTAATTTTTCAAGATTCTTTACCTCTAAGCTATTATACTCAGACGGAAGATCCTGTATGTATTTAATCAAATTATAGCAAGTAGTGAATTGACCGCACGCTATCAACTTGTCCTGTCTGTTTTCTTGAATATCATTTTCCCTCCACCAAAGGGTAGTGGGCATCTCTGAAGCACTTAACGCAACTGCTTTGATCGAATCAGAAACAGTGACCTGATTTGCTTTCTTCTTTTGATTTTCATTACTGACATTGTTTTGTAAGCCATTCAGCTGGTAAACCATAGAGGTAATCCGTCTGTTTTTAAATCTTGGTGAGGTGTAGAAATAATCAAAATTAATGCGTCTTATTTGCCTCAGGAAAACAGAGTTAATCATTTTCATAGCAGAGGTAAATCGATTTTGAATCATTTCTCTTACCTGACTGACTTGTAGCTGGGTGAACTTCTCGACATCATCCTGTAGCGGAGTTGGGATATTGCTTACGAATTCTTCCTTTATTTTCCTTTTTATTTTCCCTACCAATACGTTTCCAACTAATCCAAGAACAGTAAGCACAGAAAAAACACCAACTAACCCAGAGAGCATACTAGTCAGCATTGCCCAGTCTAACCCAAAAAAATACCACAAACTCAAACCTGACAAGCTCAGCCCCACCCAATATAATGGCTTCAGCTGAAGATAGGCCAAGTACCGATTGACCAATGAATCCAAAGGTTCTGCTTCGCCCGTGCTGTTGGAAGGCGTGAATTTTTCCCATGGTTTCATTTTATAGCCATCCACATCATTGATGATCAGGAGGTCAAGTGGAAAACCATTCTTCGAGCTTTTGTCAAAATTAACCATACTACCGATTCCCTGATTGTCCACGATTCCACCATCCATTATCCCGATGCCATTTTTGAAATTATCGACTTTAACCAACTTCAGATAAGTTTCACTTTGGTGGTCTTCAAAATAATCATTGGGAAAAATCATTGGGTCAAACCCTCCCGGAAAACAAGAGGAAGATGCTATAGCATCAGCAATTCTAATAGATGGTGCTACAGCTTCAAGTTCCTGACAGTTCAAAGGATAATTACCAAACATATTGGCATTCTGAAACCTGAACGCCAATCCGAAAGAAAACTCTGTTGCATTAAAAGCCACATATTTCAAATGGCCTTGCATAGAATCCGGATCTAACTCCCTGAAGCTTTCTTCCACTAAACGCTCAAAATACGTGAGCGCAAACCCATTGATGATTGATCTACTCCGGGTGGTATTTCTCCAAACTTCTTCATCCATAAATTTCGATACAGCCTCATCTACTAGCTTATCTTCTTTGAGAAAGGTGTAGAGTTTTCTGTAAAAAGTAGCAAATGAATCCCCCTTAGCTTGACTAGCTGCATAAGTAGCCGCTGTGATCGTCCCGCCACTGACCGAGCTTAGTGCAATGACCTTATCAAGTAAGGGTCGTTCATCAAAGCTAACCCTCTGAAGATAATCCAAGACACCTAGGCTGAATGCGCTGGCCCGATATCCTCCGCCGCTAAAGCATAGACCTATTGTTTCGAATGGCTTCAATGGAGCACTAATTGAATCAGAATTGATCATAAAAATTGAAGTTTAAAGACGAAGAACGGGTCACTTGCCTTGTTTAAGGTAGTGATTGTCCAAAAGATATAACAGACAAGGCATAAAAAAAGCAGCCCCATTTGGAGCTGCTTTTTACCAATTTAGTACCTAATTAATTTGTGTAGGCCGAATTTTGAATCAAATTTGGGTTGGCGTCCATCTCACGCTGAGGGATAGGGAATATTAATTTCCCATCGGTATAGCTAAAGGTGGCATTTGACGCATTGTCTTTTATAGAACCCTGATTTCTTTTGACATCGTGTAAGAATTGGCCTTCGTGAGCTAATTCTACTTTTCTCTCTGCGAGAATAGACGCCAAAGAAACAGTAGTAGCTGCAGGTAGCTTAGCTCTTTGTCTTATTCTGTTCAGATCTGCTAATGGCGTAGCTCCTTCTGAAGTTCCCAATCTAAAATTGGCCTCAGCTCTGGTCAAGTACATCTCTGCTAGTCTGATCACCTTCACATTTTTAAATTGATCTCTCCACTTAGCAGTTCTTTCCTCGCCAGCGCCTTCGTAAAACTGATTTAGCCTATCATCTCCTGCTTCATAGAAAGTGAAGTGAGGAGTCAAAATAGCGACATCACCATCTCTCGCGCCGAACTCCGGGAGAGAATAATAAAGGAACATGTCGTTGTCTGAATCTTGCGTATTTACCTGAATAGAGAACAAATCTTCGATAGAATCGCCGTCGGTATTGAACGCATCCAAGTAGTTTGAAGTCAACATTTTTCCATTGGCTGTAGCTAGTGTAATAGCTCTGTTTGCAGCATCTCTTGCTTTGACATAATCCTGCATCTGCAAATAAACCCGAGAAAGTTGAGCTGCTGCTACATAGTTTCGCGCCAGAAATCCGTTTACCGCAGGCAATTGAGCTTCTGCTTTTTCTAGATCACTGATAATCTGAGCATAAACTTCAGCAACAGTATTTCTAGGAACAAAACTTTCCTCATTGATTTGTCTGGTAGGCGTAAGAACTAATGGCACCCCCAAGTTGGACTGGATGTTACCCGCCGAATAAGGAAGCGCATAGAATTTTACCAATTCGAAAAACATAGACCCTCTGATGAACAAGGCTTCACCTTCCACTTGAGATCTATCTTCAGCATTCACCACCTCCAGCGAGGCCAGGATATTATTAGACACATTGATGGCTCGATAGGCTGCTGACCAGGTGCCTTGCACAAAAGAGTTGTTGACAAAAATATTTTTATTGTACATCTCTCGTGGCTGATTGAAAGTACCTTCCCATCTTACCTCGCCATTGGCACCTAGCATTTCTGCATATAGCAGCAAACTACCACCATATAAATCTCCGGTTCGGATTTCGGAATAAGCCCCTTGTAGGACTCTTTTTACATTGGCATCCGTACTCAAAGCTAAATCCTGATCAACACTTTGCTGAGGGGACAAATCCAATTGATCCGCACATCCCGAAAACAAAATAACTAATCCAATAATTATATATTTTTTCATAATAAGTTCAGTTAAAATCCAACATTAAGACCAATAGAAAGTGTTTTGGCTTGCGGAGCTGAATAGAAATCATTTCCGATTTGGATATTTCCTCCCAAATAATCCGCACTTACTTCAGGATCCCATCCTTTATAATCTGTAAATGTCAGCAGGTTTTGACCGGTGAAGAAAACTCTCAAGCTTGTCAGATTAATCTTGGATAGAACCTTAGGACTAAATGAATATCCAACATTAAGCGTTTTCAGCCTTACATAAGACCCGTCGGAAAGATATCTGCTAGATGCTTGACACCCGTTACACTCACCTAGTCGTGCTTGAGGTATATCCGTCACGTCACCAGGGTTTTGCCATCTTGCAAGTTGATCTCGCGTAGAGTTATCAAACCAATCTCCATTAGCGGAGTAGAATCCTCCACCACCCTCAAAGATCTCATTTCCAAATACTCCTTGGAACAAGAACATGAGATCGAAGCCTTTATACTTGAAAGTATTGCTCATACCAGCCAAAAACGATGGATTTGGATCTCCTAGTACTACTCGCTCTGCTTCGTTATAGTCAGTGGTCGTTTCAGTTTGATCTGCATTCGTATAGTAAAGTGCATCACCATTCTGTGGATCTACCCCTGCATAGGCTACACCAAAGAAAACACCTAACGGCTCACCGATAATTACTGCATTCAAGAACCTGGAGGATGATGGAGGTATTGACTCCTGTCCTGGCGCTAACTCTTTCACTTCGTTGACGTTTCTAGCAAAATTTATTGAAGTATTCCACTGGAAGTTTGGCTTAGCAATGTTGACCGAGTTCAAGACAATTTCTACACCTTGGTTCTGCATCTTACCGATGTTTGTAAGCTGGGTATTAAAACCAGAGGTAGCTGGTACCGGCACGTTAAGCAACAAATCTGTTGTATTCTTATTGTAGTAATCAATCTCACCAGTGATCCGGTCATTCAAGATTCCAAACTCAATTCCCAAGTCTAGTTGACGTGTGTTCTCCCAAGTCAAATCTGGATTGGGAATCTGAGTAGGTACTAGTCCAGGAACCAGTCCATAAGCAGACGAACCGTAAAGACCCAAATGGTCGAAATTCCCAATTTCAGCATTACCTGTCAATCCGTAAGAACCTCTCAATTTTAATAAACTTACAGTACTATTTCCCTGCAAAAAGCCCTCTTCGGAAAGGATCCAGCCTACTGAGGCTGCTGGAAAAAATCCATAGCGATTGTTAGGACCAAAACGTGAAGAGCCGTCCATCCTTGCGCTCAAGGTTGCAAGATACTTCTGACCATATTTATAATTCACCCTGGCGAAATAAGACAGGAAGGTGAAATTTGTCAATGAAGACGATCCTCCAGTGATTTCTGCTGCTGAAGCAAGAGTTTTCAAATCATCTAAAGGGAATTCTTGTCCTTCCACGAAAGCACTGCTTTGATCAGAACGCTGAAAGGACATCCCCACCACTGCTTCAAAATTGTGCATTTCATTAAACACCTTATTGTAGGTGAAGAAATTGTTGGTATTGTAATTTACAATCCTAGCCCATCTCGACCGGCCAAATCCATTTGTTGACAAACCGGAATTGGTTCTAGAGCCAAAAAACTGCTCCTCGTTCTGGTTGAATATATCGACACCAAACTCTGTTCTAAATTTCAAATTTGGTAAAATCTTATACTCACCAAATAGATTCGTCAGATTTCTAAAGGACAAATTCACCCATTCTGCATTTTCAGAATCTATCAAATTGTTATAGTAGGTAGTAGTAGGCCTATCATAAAGCTCACCATTCTCATCTCTGATAGGAGTAATAGGTGCCAGAGCGACTAGCTGAATTGGGTTGTTAAACTGGTTATCATCTGAAAGACGATTATTATCAGTTCGACTAAGGCTGAAATTTGCGCCTATTAAAAACTTCTCTGATACAGAATGATCCAGATTAAGTCGTCCTGATATTCTTTCAAAATCATTTCGAATCATAATACCTGTTTGTTGATCATAGGATCCGCTCAAGAAGAATCTCGTCTTATCATCTCCTCCAGATGCAGAGAAATTCACACTGAAAGTACCTGCATCCTCATTGAAAGCTTGATCTTGCCAGTCTGTATCTATCTCACCCGTTCTCCAATCTGCATAGCCCGAATATCTATCCAATCTACTTTCTACAAATTCAAGATCTGAACCAGGATAATCATCAGGATTATTTATTGGATCGATATTATAGATCTGAAGGTCATTGTTATACCCAGCTTCTCTCATCAGCTCCACAAACTCCGAAGCATTCAAGAATTCTTTCTTTCGCGTCGGGCTGGAGTAACCTCTTTGAATACCAACGTTAAATTTGGTTTTCCCTTTAGAGCCAGACTTGGTAGTTACCAAAACAACCCCATTAGCTCCACGAGCACCATAAATAGCTGAAGCTGAGGCATCTTTCAAAACCTCCAAAGACTCAATGTCTCCTGGATTGATGTCTGACATCGGATTATAATATCCTATTGCACCATTTGAAGTCACCGGAATCCCGTCAATAACATATAGCGGATCGTTTCCACCAGAAATAGACGTGGTTCCTCGTACTCTAATCTTCACTCCTTCACCTAGCTTACCACTAGAAGACTGGACAAAAACTCCCGCCATACGGCCTTGCAAGGCATCCTGGAAATTCACTACAGGTACAGTTGCTAGGTCAGAACCTTTTACACTGGCGATATTCCCCGTCAAATCCCCCTTGGTCGTACTACCATAGCCTACGACTATCACTTCTCCTAGAATCTTAGCATCTGTTTCAAGTGTGACATCAATAACACTGCTCTGAGCTATTTCAATCTCCTGAGATAGGTAACCCACAAACGAGAATACCAAGGTCTCACCTGTGCTGGCTGCAATAGAATACTTTCCGTCTAAGTCTGTAATAACCCCTCGCGAGGAATCTTTGATTAGGACATTCACCCCTGGCAATCCGAGGCCGTCCTCCGCTGAAATTACCGTTCCGGTAATTTGCCGTTGTTGTGCCAACACCTCAAAACTGAGGGTTGTTGTTAGCAGCAAAACAATACATAGTAAAGCTTTTCTCATAAGGTATTTATTTGGTTGATACCTAAAGAAAATTCCTTAAAATCGAATATCAAAATGCTACATGAAATCACTCCCAAGCAGGCATTATTATATAAATAATAAAAAAAATACAATTAATACATCCCTCTTGTCAAATAATATAAAACAACATCCATAATAGTAAAATAAATACCCTTAATTAGAATAAACGGTTAAATTTCAGTATAAACGGTTTTCACAGAAGAATTATTAATCTTATTCCGCTTCAGGAATGAAATCAATAGACTATCAGAAAAAATATCAGTTTAAACAGAATATTATTTCATAGTTGCCAAAAAATTAAAATTTTGACAATTATTTATCTTTTATCAAAAAAAACAACTTGGGTTGAAAAAATAATAGAAGACCTGATATTTCTGAAAAATTTCAATTCTAGAGATACTTTATTCATCCATAAAGTCGAGTATGGATAACAAATTGGATAAAATAGGCTAAAAAAATAACGGCAATAAAATTCTTCCCCTTAAAACATTATTCTACAAATAGTGCACACTACTGAAATCAATACCACACTTTCATAGCGCATACCTCAGAGTAAAGGCTGCCTCATCCTCCCACAACTTGGTAAAGTCGGTAAAGTTGTAAGCCGGCTTCCAATATACCCCAACATAAAAGCTACTTCGGTTGATATTGTATTCCAGTCCCACTATCGCATCTATCCCAAAGGCAGCATAATCCTGATCGATGGGATCCACCCAAGGCGGCTCTCCTTTTCCATCTTTCCACATACCATAATGAGCGCCTCCTCCAAAATACCACTCTAAGCCCCTCAGCTCTCTGATGTCCAAATGATGCTCATATAAAGCAGCTGCCACCCATCCCTTCCACCTTCGATAAACAAGAAGATCTACTGCACTCTGAGGCGAAAAGAACTGTTTCACTGTACCTCCGATATTCGTCCCGGCGGTCATTCCTATCATCGTATTATAATCTCTTAACTGAGCCATAGACTCTGAAGGAAGCGAAAACATCAAAAGGAATGTGGTGACAACCACTATAAAGGGAAAGCGCATGGATTGCTGAATTTATAAAGACCTAAAAAGTAAGAATATTTTCTGGCGTAACGCAATAGTCAAGCGGTATATCGTGCTTCTCAAATGGGATTTTTGCTTCAGGCTCAAAGAAGCTCAAGCCTATTTTTAACACATGAGGACTTAAACTACTTAAATACACATCGTAATATCCCTTTCCAAACCCTATTCTATTGCCTTTTTGGTCATATGCCAAAAGCGGGATAAAAACCACCTGAATGGCCTCGCTCTCCACGACTTCAAAATCTCTCGGCACAGGGATACCCCATTGATCTATCAGAAATGTAGTCTTAGGCTCCTGTCGCAAAGTCTGCAAGATCAACGTATCAGGCGCTACTTTCGCAGTGTACAGGACGCTTCCTCTACTTTCCAAAAAATCTTTGAGGGGAAATGTATTGACTTCACGCTGTCTTGAGATGGGAAAAAAAAGGTGGAAATGATTCAAAGTCTCACGCTCCTTCAAAAAAGATATCACCTGATCCGTAATCTGAAGAGATTTTCCCTCTATCTCTTCTGCTGACATAGCTGCCCGCCTTTGCTTATAAAACCTCCTCAACTCCTGCTTATCACGATTCATCCGCTAGCACCATCATTTTAAAATCCATCGGATCAAAACAATCCAAAAGTGAAGCGATCAGCTCTGGATTACTTAGGTAAAACTGCATCATGTTGACCACGCGTTCCTGTGGGCTACCACCTGGCTTTACTAGTTCTTGAATCGCAGATGCACGTTCAATTTGCGTGTGTAACCGACGCTCCTCAGCCTTTCGAAGCTTTGTAGCCATCTGATCGATGATTTTCAAAGAGCGCACTTTCCCTGCTTCGAATGCATTCTCCAAGCTTTTCTCCAAGTGAGCAGCTTCCTTTCCTTTCATATCAAAAAGTGTGGATATCACTTCCTTCTGCTTTTTCAACTCAATATCTATACTTGCCTCAGCCTTCACAAAAGTCTTTTTCCAGTGATCCACATCTACAAAGAGATCCTCAATATCCCAATTCAACTGCGCCATTTTGCGCTGTAGTTTTTGATTGATGATCAGCGCAAAATTCCTCGGCAAAATAACTGGAAAGGGAACTTCAAAATGATCAAAAACTCCTTTCAACTGAAGCCAATACACTACTTCTGCCGGGCCTCCCAAATAGGCCAAATTTGGCAAAATACTTTCCTGATAAAGGGGGCGCAATACAACATTTGGACTGAATCGCTCCGGATGTTTTTCTACCAAGGCTTTCATCTCCTCGTCAGAAAACCTCAGCTCAGTATTCACTACACCAAATCCAGACTCCATGCGTTCAATTCGCTCCCGAACACCTTTATCCAAATAAAAGAAATTGATTTCCCTCGGGAAAATCTGACTGCTGTAGCCGAGTTTCTCTAGAGCGTTAGTCGCTTCGGTAGCTTTTTCAAATGGAGCATGCTCAAATAAATCTGAGAGAATAACTTCCTTGAACTCATACTTCAAACTCACATCATCCCCATCTACGATTACTAATCCCTCCTCTCCAAAAAGTGAATTGACATACTTTCTAACTGCCTCGGCTAAAGTCTTGGAAGAAGAATATGCCTCCAAAAAAACCTCAGGCGCAAAGGAAACCGACTTCAGAAAATCCTTGAAGCTCTTATCCAATTCGAAATGACCTACCGCACCAGTCTGATCTGAGTTCCACTGATACTTCTTCCCATCCAACTTGAAGTAATTGATCTCGTCAAAATCATGATCTTCTGTTGCCATCCAATAAACCGGTACAAACTTGCTGTCGGGGTAATTTTCCTCTAATTTCTTTGCGAGATTGATCGTCGAAACAATTTTATAAATAAAGTAAAGCGGACCGGTAAATAGGTTCAGCTGATGCCCAGTGGTTACGGTGAAGGTCTTCTCAGAAGCTAATGACTCTATATTCGAAGAAACGGCATAGCTTACTTCCTGATTGGCATATTGATTTTGAAGAGCCTCGACTAGTGTTTTTCTTTTACTTTGGGAAAAAGACTTCTGCTCAATTGCCTGCTGAAAATTCTCCATCTTAGGTGCAAGTGCATAAAAAGGCTCTAATTCCTTTTTTCCCTCGATATAGTCCAAAAAAAATTGTGAAAACTGACCTGTCTTTTGGAGTTCTACGCAATGTTTTTTCATAGGGGTTTGAGCTGAGGATGATAAATAAAGATTAACTAAGGCAAATCAAAGTTCGCTTTTTTTTCGAAAAAATCTGGAATGCTTACACTAGTGGGAGCGTTGCTGGTTAAACTGAAGATTTTACACTAAGGTTTATTTAAAATGCAGTTCCTGACTAGCCAAAATTGCCAATTATCTTAGCTTTGCACCCTACACCTATGCTACCCTACACTAAATTTTTCCTGAAAAACGGACTCGAAGTAATTGTACATGAGGATCACGGCAGCAAAATCGCCGTATTCAACCTACTCTATAAAGTGGGGTCCCGAAACGAAAAGCCCGGTAAAACTGGACTCGCACATTTCTTCGAGCATTTGATGTTTGGGAGTTCGGCGAATGTCCCTGTTTTCGACCGAGAGCTGGAGCGGGTCGGCGGCGCCTGCAATGCCTTTACCAGTCCAGACATTACGAACTATTACATCACGATACCAGCCGCGAACCTAGAAACGGCCTTTTGGCTGGAATCTGACCGCATGCTGCAACTGACCCTGAGCGAGAAAACAATCGAAAATCAGCGAAAGGTAGTCATGGAGGAGTACAAGCAGCGCTACCTAAATCAACCTTACGGGGATGTTTTTCATCATTTACGTGACTTAGCCTTCACGACGCACCCTTATCGATGGCCTACCATCGGGCAAAATCTGGAGGATATAATCAACTATACGCAGGAAGACGTCTGGGAATTCTATCAAGCCCACTACAGACCTGACAATGCCGTCTTGGTGGTAGCTGGAGCGGTGACAGCAGGGGAAGTTGAGCGCTTAGCCAAAAAATGGTTTGAACCTATCCCTAATCAGAGCAAAGCTTCAGACTCGATTCCTGCTGAGCCTACGCAACTGACCAAACGAACTAAGACAGTAGAAGCACCTGTGCCCACGGATGCGCTGTATAAAGCCTATAAAATGCCGGCCAAATTAGCAAACGGATACCTGGAAGCAGACTTGGTCACAGACATCATAGGTTTTGGCAAGTCATCTCTTCTGGAGCAAACATTAGTGAAAAACGGAAAACTATTTGCTGCGGTGGGTGCTTATGTCTTAGGTTCTGTGGATCCAGGATTACTTATTTTCTCTGGAAAAATGGAAAATGGAGTGAAAGCGGAAGAAGCGGAAAATGCTCTTGATGCCGTAGTTTCAAACTTTCTTACTTCAGAAATCTCCGAAAACATGCTTGAAAAGGTGAAGAACCAAGGTGAGGCCATGAAGACTTACGAATCCATTCAGCTAATTAATCGTGCCATGAACCTGGCAAATTATGCGCAGCTTGGGAGCCCGGATTTGTACTTCGGAGAATTCAATAAAAAATCAAAAATAAAAGGAGATGAAATCATGACCTGGGCAAACCGCCTGATCCGTGAAGAAAACTCCTCAGTACTTTACTATAAATCTGTACCTGCATGAACAAATTCAGAATAGGTTTCGGCTATGACGTCCATCAACTCAAAGAAGGCTATGACTTCTGGCTGGGCGGTATCAAATTAGCCTATGAAAAAGGCGCAGTCGGACACTCCGACGCCGATGTTTTGATCCATGTGATTTGTGATGCACTGCTAGGTGCTGCGAATCTTCGTGATATTGGTTTTCATTTTTCCGACCAAGACCCGAAGTTCAAAGGAATAGACAGTAAGATTCTCTTGTCAGAAGTAATGGTTCTACTCCGTGAAGCTGGCTATGAAGTTGGCAATTTAGACACCACCATTTGCTTGCAGCTCCCAAAATTAAACCCACACATCCCGGCCATGAAGCAATGTCTAGCGGAGGTGATGAATGTATCCGAAAATGATATTTCTATCAAAGCTACAACTACTGAAAAACTTGGCTTTGTAGGAAGACAAGAAGGAATTTCGGCTTATTGCTCAGCTTTAATCTATTCGGTATGAGTTCGAGTCTGAGAATTATCACCACGGAAGATGGGTCACATTCTCTATACAATGACGACCTGAAGGAGAGTTATCACAATTTGGGAGGCGCATTTAGAGAATCTATCCACATCAATATGCTCTATGGATTGGATACTTGGGTGATGAATAACCCCAAGAAAAAGCCAATCAGGATTTTTGAAGTTGGGTTTGGCACAGGTCTCAACGCTTGGCTGACGCTAGTATGGGCGGAGCAAAATCAGATCCCAGTACTTTATCATAGCATAGAGCCCTTTCCGCTAACTGAGGATATTTATTCCCAGCTAAACTATGGGGATATGGATGATGCGATTTTTCATTACAAGCCTTATCTGCAAAGATTACACAAAGCAGAATGGGACAAAGGCATCATCATGTCTGAATATTTCAACATGAAAAAAGAGAAAGTTACGCTTCAAGATGTCCAACTCTACCCATCTGATGTGGTCTTTTATGATGCTTTTGCGCCAAGCAAACAGCCTGAAATGTGGTCAAAAGTAGTGCTCCGCAAGGTTTGTGACAGCCTGAATGCAGGCGGCATATTTACTACCTACTGTGCCACCGGTCAACTGAAAAGAGATTTGAAGGAAATGGGACTTGCAGTAGAAACTTTGCCTGGCCCTCCTGGCAAAAAAGAAATGACCAGAGGCTGGAGAAAATAAACCGAGGGTTGGAATGCTGTTTGGATAGGGATCAGGAAAACCACCAATCTACATTTCAATGAAAACGGCAATCTTTACTTGGCTATTTCTCTTACCTATTCAGATCTTCGCTGGCAGTCATAATTCACGATTCACCGAAGAAAATCTAGAGAACACACCTGAAAAAACACAGGAAATGATGTCTGAAAAAAACTCACAAGCTAACTTGGCAACTGAAGATTTTCAGGAATTGGCTGCTTCTTTGCAAAATGACGTTCAGAAACTTAAAAGCGAGCTTGCACACAAAAATCACGAAATTAATTCCCAGGAATTAACTCAATGGAAATCTCAATCAGCGACTTTAACCTTTTTTGTGGGAATGTTAATTTTTGCGTTTTTATATATCAGAAATAAGCGCCACAACGATCAATCCGAGCTACTAACTATTCACAACTACAATCCAGAAAAATGAGTCTAGGTTTACTTCTCTTACTTTTTAACTTACTCAATCCTCAATTCACCGAAGCAGGGCAAGCTAAGTTGGAGAAAATGGTTCAGGAGCGAGACGTGCTTACTCAACAATGGAAAGACTCCGAAACCAGAAAATCCGGAATTTTTGGCAATCGTACCAAAAAAGACATGATTGAGACCAACGAATGGCTGGAACGAATCATTGCTAAGGATAATCTAATCATGGATGAACTCAGAATGATCGGTGACATCGAAACCACCACTGCTACACAAACCGGAGAAGATTACAAAGCTATCGCGCTTAGACAAGAGCAAGACGTGCAGGCACTGAAAAGAGCCGTAGCTGAGCGTGATAAGCAACTCAAAGAAAAACTAAACGAAAGAAGAACCTTTGAGTGGATCAGTTTGATCCTGTTCCTGATTACGCTAGGTCTTGGATTCGTTGTTTATAAAAAAGTCATCAAGGCATAAAAAAAGTAGGATTCACCAAATTGAATCCTACTTTTTCCGACACTAAACAGTCTCAATCCACTCTCACATATTCTATAGGATCTCTTGGCTCCTCGCACCCAAAAGCAGGGTTTTCTGGACATTGCTCCTGAAATAGTAATCTCTCCTTGTTATCTATAAAGGTGATCCTGGCAATTGGTTGATGGAAATAATCAATAATACCGGCGCGTAACTCTTGCTGTGGAACATAAAAAGCTTCCTCTTTATAGTCAATCCAATAAGCCAAGTCTGGAAGATATTTGAAATTCATTCCATCCCATTCATACCTATCATCATAATACATACGATAGCCTAAATCAGGGCCTGCTTCTGAATCTCTGACGGTGGTTCTAAATTGATATACACTGTCATTTTTGAACTCTAGCGTATTCACTACCCAATAATCTACAGAGTCCACAAAATACCTGCTTTCCCAGCTACCTACTAATTGGTTCGGAAGTGGATCATCATCTTTGTCGCAGGCAAATAAACCGAATGCTATTACAATAAGAGAAAATAAGGAAAGATGTTTCATGGCTAAAAAGAAATTTGGTTAACAATACCTGAAACGATACCTGTGCGCTATTCGCTACAAAACTGGAGAAAGAAAAACTACCCTTTCAACCGCGCGATCGGAGTTCTTCCTCCTTTAGTTTTCGCTTCTAATCCTACTAATATTTCAGCATCTAAAGGAAGGTACACATCCACTCTTGATCCGAATTTAATGAAACCGAACTCCCCACCTGAAGCTAATTCCGAACCTGGTTTCACATACCATTTGATTCGTCGTGCCAAGGCACCTGCTACCTGTCGGACCATAAGTTTTGTTCCATTCTCATGAGTCACGACCAGGGAAGTACGCTCGTTTTCAGTGCTTGACTTAGGGTGCCAAGCAACCAAATATTTCCCTGGGTGATATTGGAAAAACTCCACAATGCCTTTGATTGGAGATCTGGTAACGTGAACATTGATCGGAGACATGAAAATCGAAATCTGTCTGCGGTTTTCTTTTAGATACTCATCTTCAAAAGTCTCCTCTATTACCACTACTTTCCCATCCACGGGCGCGTAAACAAGGCTTTCGTCCGATGGCAACTGGAATATCGGACTTCTGAAAAATTGGAGAATAATCAGATAAAGCACGATGCTTCCCAATACTGCCACATTAGACAACACCCGAGCATCTGGCATGAAATAAATGATGAGATAATTCCCAGCTACTAAAATAATTAGCAACCAAAATAACAAAACGCGTCCTTCTCTATGTATAGTCATAAGCTTCAAAACTAAAAGGCGTGGAGAATTCCCCACGCCTCAAAGATAAAATATTCTTTCGAGAGAATTGGCTTAGAAGCCTCCTCGGAATGTATATGTCTTCGCTACTTTGTCAATTGCGACGATATATGCAGCTATTCTCATCGGTACATCGTACTTCTGAGAAGCTTGATAAACCATTTCAAATGAATCTTTCATGATTCGATCAGAGCGACGGTTCACTCGGTCAGCTGTCCATTTGTAACCCAATCTATTCTGAACCCATTCGAAATAAGAAACCGTTACACCTCCTGCATTTGCCAAGATATCTGGCACAGCCATGATTCCTTTTTGATTGATGATAGCATCAGCTTTGGCTGAAGTAGGGCCATTAGCACCTTCCACGATTAGCTTAGCTTTGATATCATTGACATTGTGAATCGTGATCACGTCTTCTACTGCCGCTGGCACCAATACATCTACCTCTAGGGTCAAAAGATCAGCAGCATTTTCCATTCTGTCGCCTCCTTGATAACCTTCCAGGTTTCCGCCATTTGCATCGCGGTATTCGATTGCCTCTACAATATTGATCCCCTTGTCATTGAAAAATGCACCTGTGTGATCAGAAATAGCGACAATCTTCAAGCCTCTTTCTTCTAACAACCTAGCTGCCCAAGAGCCCACATTACCAAATCCTTGAACTGCACAAGTAGCTTGGAAAGGATTAATCTTCAGTTTTTGCATGGCTGCCAAAGCTGAAACCATTACGCCACGACCGGTAGCTTCAGTTCTACCCAAAGATCCACCAAGCACTAGCGGTTTACCTGTAACTACGGAGCTGACAGTCATTCCTTTTGCTTTAGAATACTCATCCATCAGCCAGGCCATTTCTCTAGGTCCAGTTCCCATATCAGGAGCAGGAATATCCTTGTCCGGTCCGAATACATCGATCATAGCCATCGTGTAAGCTCTCACTAAGCGTTCGATTTCACCTTTGGACATTTCTCTAGGATTACACCTCACGCCTCCTTTTCCTCCGCCATATGGAATATCCACTACGGCACATTTCCATGTCATCCATGCGGCTAATGCACGCACTTCATCGATGTGTACATCTGGCGCAAATCGGATCCCACCTTTGGCTGGACCGAGGATATTGGAATGGATAACTCGGATGCCTTCGAACACCTGGATTTTTCCATTATCCATGGTAATTGGAAGAGATACAATTACTTGTTTGGCGGGATTCTTCAACACATTATACACCTCATCGGAGAGGCCCAGCTTTTCAGCTGCGATGTTGAATCTTTCCATCATTGACTCCAAGGGATTCTCTTTATCCTTTATCGGAGCCGGTTCAATGTAAGCCATATTTGGGTTTGATTTAGTTATTCAAATGCGTTACAATATTAAGCAGATTTTCAATTTAAGGGGGTGGAAATTAGAAGATTTTCAAGAACGCGGTAATAAAAGGGGCCGAAAGTAACAAACCGTCAAAACGATCCATAAATCCTCCGTGACCTGGCAGCCCTTTGCCTGAGTCCTTGATCTCAATAGAACGCTTGAAAAGCGACTCAATCAGATCTCCATAAGTGCCCGCGATAATGATAATTCCGGCTATCACCAGCCATTTCCAATCTTCGATCACGTGAAAGTATCTTGTCAATACGAATGCCACACCAATCGCAGAAAATGCTCCTCCCAGGAAACCTTCCCAGGATTTTTTGGGCGAAACTCGCTCGAATAACTTAGTCTTACCAAATTTTGTTCCAGCAAAATAGGCTCCTGTGTCACTGGCCCAAAGAATCAAAAGACAGCCAATAATAATCTGATAATTATAGGTAGCATCTACTGAAAATACCGCAAGATTCAGCAAGGAAAATGGCACAGCGACATAGAAAAGGCCCAAAAAAGTAAATGCAACGCCTGTGAAAGGTTTTTTATCTGTTTTGCGATAAAGCTTAATAAAGAATGTAATAGAGACGATAGGGAAGATAAGGAAAAAGTACTTATCCGAGAGATGTTCCTGCTGTACTAAAAAGGTGAGACAGAATATCATCAGTCCAAGAAAAGTACCGAAACTCTTCAAAGGTAGCATTCCATCCAGCCCGCTGAGCTTGTAAAACTCCATCTGCGAAAAACCCAGAATTCCAGCAAAGACTAAGAAATAAGTATATTCTGAATAAACACATCCACCTACGATAAGCAAAGCTCCAAACAATCCCGTAATGGCTCTCTGACCTAGATTACTGTAATTATTTATACTAAAACGTGATCTCATTCTGGATTAGGTTAGTTGCCTCCATCAAATTTTCATGCTGCACATGCACCTCGTAGTACCCAAAAATCTGATACACCGTTTCTTTTTTATTCAATACCACCGCAGGTATTTCGTGTTCTTCCAAGACGCCTTTGACTATCTCAGCTCTTACCTGCGTTGGGGTTTCAAATACCTTGTTCCAGTTCTCCATTGGGCTTATTTATTTTCTTAAAGTAATAGATTCCTGCCAGAAGAACCAATAAACCACCCATAGCTGCAGGATAGGACACTGTATCTGTAGATTCCATGTCGAAATCTATCATCCCTTGGTTAGAAGCATACACCAATATTATAGTAATTGAATTGTTGGCTATGTGTGCCAAAATAGGATAAGTAAGGCTCCCGGAATAATAATAAAGATAACCGAACATCCCTCCCAGAAATAATCGGGGTAAGAACCCATAAAACTGCAAGTGGATAGCCGAGAAAATAAAAGCTGTCAACCAAACTCCTGCATGTCCATTGCCTGTATATAGATGCATCTTGGGCTGAATCAACCCCCTAAAAAACATCTCCTCACCAATCCCTGCAAGCACTCCAATCACCACAATCCCCATTAAGAGCTCAGGAATAGACTGAAAATCTGTAAGAAATTTAGTCATCTCCATCAGCTGAGTCTCCATCTCCTGCATCCACAGCTCTATACCAGACATAAATTCCGGCAGCACCAACTGGGAATTCCAATAAACCAACAAACCATTGAACAACATTCCCCCGAGTGAGATTAACAAAACTAAGCCTGCGCCTGTCAGATTAAACCTCGGCAATTGAATCTCCCAATGCAGATCAGCTTTATCTATATAATGCATCACCACGTATGCCGCCACCCAAAATCCTATTCCAGAACCAATTCCTTGGATAAAAAACATGGCCATTCGACCATTTTGCGGAGAATAATCCCCTAGCATCAGCCCCATAATCTCTTCGACGGAGATATTAAAGAGAAAAGGTGCAACCGCCAGTGCTAAGACTTGAAGTACTACCAAAATCCCTATCCCTACTAAAACAATGACTATCAAGGACAAAAGCCAATTCTTTCGTTTGGCAATTTCTGATTCAGTTTCGTATATCTCCATAATTGGGGTAAATTTACGCGCAAATTTAAAATAAGAAGTGGTTAAGATAGGAAACTTGGAGTTAGGGGACTTCCCATTGTTGCTTGCACCGATGGAAGATGTCAGCGATCCACCGTTCAGAGCAGTCTGTAAACAGAACGGTGCAGACCTTATGTACACAGAGTTTATCAGCTCTGAGGGATTGATTCGTGATGCTGCTAAAAGTGTAGCTAAACTCGACATTTTCGATTATGAGAAGCCAATCGGAATTCAGATTTTCGGCAACGAAATCGACTCGATGCGAGAAGCAGCAGCAATCGTAGAAGAAGCCCAGCCAGATATTCTGGACATCAATTACGGCTGTCCGGTAAACAAGGTAGCCTGCAAAGGTGCAGGTGCCGGAATTCTGTTGGACATAGACAAGATGGTCTCGATGACTGCCGAAATCGTAAAAGCTGTCAACATCCCCGTGACCGTGAAAACCCGTTTGGGCTGGGATCAAAACACGATACGAATCGTAGAAGTAGCAGAGCGACTTCAGGATGTGGGAATTCAGGCTATCAGCATCCATGCACGGACTAGAGCCCAGATGTACAAAGGTGAAGCGGACTGGAGTTATTTGAATAAGGTTAAAGAAAACCCACGTTTACATATTCCTGTTTTTGGGAATGGTGACATAGATTCGCCAGAAAAGGCTCAGGAATACAAGAACAAATACAATGTCGATGGCATGATGATCGGCAGAGCATCCATTGGGTACCCTTGGATCTTCAATGAAATCAAGCATTATCTTGCTACTGGCGAAAAACTCGCTGCACCCGGGCTAGATGAGAGAATCGCTGTCGCCAAAAAACACCTGGACTTCTCCGTAGAATGGAAAGGGCCAAAACTTGGCATTCTTGAGATGAGGAGACACTACACCAATTATTTCCGCGGCATGCCCAACTTCAAACAATACCGGTCTGAAATGGTCACTGCAGAAACGTATGAGCATGTATGCGAGATTTTGGAGCAAGTCTCTAATGTCTATGCAGATCATGTTTTTTAGAACAAATAAGTAGTGAGGTGGTAAAGTTGGAAAGCTAGTTTTCAGCTTTACCACCTTTTTTATGCTAAAATTAAAAACTCTGTAGCAAAAAATCGGATAGGTGTACATGCTGAACACCCTCTACATCTTCTTTCCAAAAATCATCCAGTGTCACAACATATTTTGGGAATTGATCTTGAATGGCCAAAAGACTGGAAAACTCCCTTTCTATAGTCTGTTCACTCTCTAGTTTATATGCTACCTGAACGTATATCTTTTGACCTTTCTTCTCTGCGATGAAATCAATTTCCTTGTCAAGAAATTTCCCTACAAACACAGTATATCCTCTTCTTTTTAATTCAAGAAAAACTATATTCTCCAAAATCCCAGAGATCATCCTATCCCGATAGCCCATAGTAGCATAAAGTAATCCCCCATCGCTCAAGTAAAATTTTTCTTGGGTTTTCAAGATCTCTTTTCCTTTGATATCATATCGCGATGCACGATACAAAATAAATGCTCCCTCCAACGCATTAAGGTAATTATAGACTGTATTAAGATCAATCTTTCTTTGTTGACTTTTGAAATAATCTGCCACATTCTTCCCCGAAAAAGTATTCCCTATATTATCAAAAGCATATTTCACAATCCGCTCGAGCAATTTCACATCTCTTATTTTGTAGCGCTGAACAGTATCTCTGAGTATAACAGAAGAATATATATCGTACACGACTTTATAAGCCGTTTCTATTGAATAATCTGACGTGTGCAATACTGGAAAACCTCCCATTCTCAAATAGGCCATGAAGGCCGATTTTCTATCAGGTGCGTCACTCGGGAAATAAGCAGCTCGAAAATCCAAATACTCAGCAAAGGACAACGTGTAAACTGGAATCTCTACGTAGCGTCCTGCCAAATAAGTGGCCAGTTCTGACGACAAAAGATGAGAATAGCAGCCAGTGAGGTAAATATCTACTTCAAAATCTACCATAAATGAATTGACTGCTTTTTCCCAGCCATCTACCTCTTGGATCTCATCTAGAAGCAAATAGGCTCTTTTTGTACTTTCTCTTCAACATACCCATAAAGTTGAGTAGCTGTGCGCAAGTCGGAGAACACAAAACTTTCTAAGTTGATATGAATAATCTGGTTGCTTTCAACACCTCTAGACAGCAATTCTTTCTTCAGCAGTAATAAAGCTGTTGACTTACCGCTTCTCCTAATCCCAGTTAGGATTTTGATCTGCGGCTTGTCAATGAATCCCCTTAACTGATCATAATCAGTCGTTCTTGAAATGATGTTCTTTTAGGTTATAACCATAAAAAAATCATTAATCGTAAATATATTAAGGTTATAACCATAAAAACTTTATAGAATTGATGGGTTATTTAGTTTATAACCCGAAAAAGCATCAACTCATCGATTCCACGAGTATCTCAACAAGAAAATCAGACTTAAGAGTTGCTCCTAATTTAGTCTCCTGTAATTTTTTCTCTAACTTTTCTTTGGTTTTGCTTCCTTTGCAAAGCGAATAATTCTCTGCGACCATCGATGTCCACTACCACCAATGACAGCAACCTAAGAAACTGGGGCTTGCTAATTCTCTTATCCCTCATATGGGGCAGTTCATTTATTTTAATCAAAAGAGGGCTAGAAGTATTTTCTCCCGGAGAAGTAGGCGCTTATAGAATCGTGGCTGCGGCTAGTTTCCTCTTACCTTTATCCATTCCTAGGCTAAGAAATCTTGATAAAACTCAGCTTAAAAACCTCATAATTGTAGGTTTGGTGGGCAGTTTTATTCCTGCTTTTCTATTTGCCAAAGCTCAAACTCAACTCAGTAGCTCTCTCACTGGGGTGCTGAATGCCTTGACTCCGCTGTCTGTTGTAGTCATCGGGGCTTTATTTTTCAACTCGAAAATCACCAGACGAAACGGCGTAGGATTAGCCATCGCGTTCATCGGAGTTTTCATTCTGGTTACCGTCAAAGAAGGTTCCGGTTTTGGAGCTTTTGCAGATATCAACTCCCATGCTTTCTACGTGATTCTAGCCTGCATCTGCTACGGTTTCAATCTGAACATCATCAAATACCGCTTTCAAAAACTCAAACCCATAGAAATCACTGCCATTTCTTTGCTAATGGTGTTGCCATTGGCACTTGTGTATTTGATGGCTGGAACTCAATTTTCCTATAAGGTCGTGAATGTAGCCGGAGCCTTACCGGCGCTAGGCTATGTCACCCTACTCGGGGTGATGGGGACGGCGTTAGCATTGATTATATTCAATGTCATGGTCAAAACAGCAACTCCAGTGTTTGCTTCTTCCGTCACCTACCTCATCCCGATTGTGGCTATTTTCTGGGGTGTACTGGATGGAGAAGTTTTACTTTTAGGACATTATGTAGGAATCCTCGCCGTGATCATAGGAGTTTGGGTAGGAAATAGGAAAAAAGTCGCTCAACCTTGATTCACATTCTGCCTATTTGCCCGCCTCAAATTCCTTCTTCTCTTTCTTACTCATTTCTCCAGTGACCAATTCTACTGGATGAACTACCGCCACTTCCATCGGGCTGGAAAAGTCCGATTCTCCGCCTTTAAAGACAAACTTCATAGGCGTCATTTCATAGCGAAGCTTTCCGTCAGGGTCTTTGAATGGTTTCATATTCGCCAACCTCACATGAAACCCAGAATTGTATGCCTCGCCCGAGGAGCTAGCCAATACATCGCCAGGAAAAACTACCTGTCCTAACTTTACTTTTTCACTGCCAGGACTCAGTACCATTACTTTAGTCAGAGATCCATCTTCGTGAAAAAGCTCAATAAAATTTTCTCCTCTGTCAAAATCCAAATTTTCCTTTTCCGAAGATTTTCCCATTTGGAGGTCTGAGACAACACCTTTACGCGGAGCCAAAATCTCAGTTGGCAAGCCAAATTCAAAAGAAATCCCTACATATTCTAAGTTCACCTCCTTTGGCTGCAGGCGATTTTCTATGTGAGTCATCCTAATTCCCCTTGTCTGAGTTTCTTCAGGTAAGGGAATCAAATAAACTGCCTCCGTTTTTGACCTTCTGGTGTAATCACCTTTGACATATGTGAAGGTGTAGCGGACATTGGTGGGCTGACTTTCTACCGTTCGCTTCAAGGTCACCACCTTAGACTTCCCAGGCCGCGCCACTACCATCGAAGTACTTCCGGTCGAATTCAGATTACTCAACTCAGCATAATCAATCAAAACAGTGTAAGGGATCACAGTAGAGTTAACTGTGTAAAGCTCCATGCTTCCATCATCGGCACGCTCAGTTTCCATTGTGATTTGGGCAAAACTAGCCTGAATGAAAGAGAACAGGAAAAGAGCGAATAGCAGTGGGCGCATAAACCGAGAACGTTAAAATGAGCTAAAACCAATTAATTCAAATTCTAATGAAGGTGGATTTGGCTTCGCTCAAACTAAGAATTATTTTCGATCCGATCAAACAAAAACTTAAGATAGTTGACTATTCGCCTTTCATCCGCGCTCTCCACGCAAAGGCTAATTTTGGAAGTTGTTGGTAGCTGTTGATTCCGGCTTTGACTCCTTGAGTCTTCAAAAATACATCATTGGTTTTCCTACTCAGCTCTATAGAAAAGGGCTTGAAGGCCTCTGAAGCTAATTGAAGAGAAATCAAATCATTTCTTATGCCTCGGTCCAAAGTGCTAATCCAGAGCTTATAGTCCTCAGGGCTCATGCGGTAGTAGTCTCGGATTTGATAAGTCAGCAATCTAAGTTGCCCAGAATACCTCAGGAGTGGGTCGTCACTATTGGTGCAGATTACCCAAGCGATAAAATTGGCCTCCCCTTCATCCGTGACACCATAACTGTGCGCCATCTCATGAGCCACTGTGAATGGCATTTCTAGCGCATGCAATGTGGGATCAATATAACTTTCTCCAGTGAAAGGAAAATAAATTCCAAGGATTCCCATTTTCCGCATAAATCCTGGAGGGGGAAAAAGCTTGGTGCGAGGTCGGCCGGTGAAGTTCAGGCCCAGCATATCCAGATTATCTGCAATGTTTGCCCTCACGAGATTTTCCAGTTCTGGGTAAGGTAAAATCTCCTCTATGGCCAATGTATCCTGCGTGATAGAATTGCGGTACTGCTGCGCCAGACGCTGCGTGAGGAGCACTTCACTTTTTAACTCCTCCAAATTCATGGATGTAGGTCTCAGACCAAGTTGCTGCACGATGGGTGTACGCTGATAGTTGTACCCCCAGAGGATTAAGAAAAAGAAAATCAGCGCCCCTAGCCCATTAGCTAGCGCCCTGAGGGAGTAAAGGAGTCTATTTTTCCACCCAATTCTTTTGCGAAGCCTAAAAAGATAAATGCCTATAACCAGCATCACCGACACGATAAACAAATAAACGCTGGGAAAAGGCAATCTTCCCAGCGTCAAATCGATTACATTCCGGATTCCCGGAAAGAAGATTCTTGAATAAATATCGTCTGTGCCCTCAGGGTTTTGAGTAGCCAAATAACGGATTCCCAAAGCAATAACTCCAAGAATCGCCCAGGACCAATCTCTCTTACCCATAAAATGCCAGCTTAAACTCCCTCTGCTACCACTTCCTTCACCTCAGGAAGCATTCTGGTAAGCAGGTTTTGGATTCCAGCTTTCAAAGTCACAGTACTGGATGGACAGCCTGAGCAGGAACCCTGAAGCTGAACTTTCACCACTCCCTCGTGGAAGGAATGGAAGACAATAGCTCCCCCGTCTTGCTCCACGGCTGGGCGGATATACTCGTCCAGGATTCCTTTGATTTTTTTCACGACTTCAGAATCGTTCTCATCAAATAAGGGATCTTTCTCTATGTTGACAGGTACGGGTGCTTTGCCTGCTTCCAAATAGTGCTTGATATGATCACGTACTATTCCTTGTATTTCTGACCATTCTACTGATTCGGACTTAGTCACAGTCACAAAGTTAGAAGCAACAAACACACGCTCCACTGCAGCAAAATTGAATAATTCTTGAGCCAGCGGGCTAATTTTGGCAGCTTCAGCATCTGGAAAATCAAAACTTACCCCTTCATCTACCAACATGAAGTTGGCAACAAATTTCAAAGAATTGGGGTTTGGATTGGCCTCCATGTAGAGGTGAACTGGTCTAGCTTGAGCTTGTAACATGGTATTCTTGATTTTTAAAGAGGAAACCGATTTACAGGTATTAAGTTCCTGCAAATCGGCTTTTTCAAGGAATCTTTTTACTTTTTAAAGGGGTGTCCGGTAGCTGCGTACCAGATTCCTCCGTAGAGATGCTTCAAGAACACATCATCTTCCCAAGCTGAATCGACGTGACCCAAAGCAGTATAGAATACTCTACCACCTTCGAACTCATGGTACCAAGCCATTGGGTGATTGGCACCGTTGCCCTTAGCGACTTTATATGTGCTTTCATCTGCGTTGAGTAGAATGTTCAAATCAGGATTGATGTCTTTGTATTCATACAATTCGTCTGTCCACATCCAATTTTTAGGCAAATGCCAGGTGGCCGGATGATTCTGATCTACCACTTCCAGACGCAGGGTTTGCTGAGCTGGATGAGAAAGGAAATAAGCGCCCATCATTTTGTTATACCAAGGCCAATCATACTCTGAGTCCGCAGCGGCATGCACACCGACTACACCTTTGCCACTTTGAACAAATTTCTGCAATGAAGCCTGCGCTTTTTCATCGAAAATAGTCCCAGTAGTCGATACTAAGATTAGGACATCGTATTTCATCAAACTTTCTTCTTCCAGCACTTTAGGGTCTTCAGAGGCATACACACTAAATACCTGCTTTTCGCCCATTTTCTTCAGCGCTACGACTGCATTGGGAATTGATTGATGGCGAAAACCTGCCGTCTTGGTATAGACGAGCGCTTTGAATTGCTGTGCCTGAGATACCAGCGCAATGCTGAAAATCAGCGAGAGCGTGAGAATTGATCGTTTTAAGGTCATAGGGTTTGAATTGTTTTTTAATGTATTTATTTAATTAGGAATAGTATCTGTGTTCCAATTTCATCCTTAGGATTCAGACCGATGCTGAATGTCAGGTGTGGGATGCTACTCAAATGCTAGCGTTTAACGAAACTAAGAGACTTTTTCAACTTGAGAAAAAAGGATTTGTATGCTGATAATTGATTCTAAATCTATTGAATTATCTATAAAACAAACCCGCCAATTGGGGCTAAAATCTAGTTTTCTGAAACTTAATCAACGGGAACCACTCATTCATACTACTGCCACAGCCACCAGACATGGGTCTCCTGTTCTCTGTCTCAAGTCTTCTATCTCCCGTCTTTTTTACTTGATCATTTCAAACTTCTCTCCAGCTTCTTTTCTGGAAAAAGCATTGAAATGCCACCATTCCGAACCGATTCCTGAAAATCCATTTGCTGTCATCACTTTTCTCAAAATCTCCCGATTAGCTACTTGAGCTTTGGTGATTTTTCCCTCAGCGAGCATTTGGGCTTCACGGTCAGGATAAGCTGGATAGCCAAAGTAATCATAGCCTGTGCCCATATCCAAAGTCGAGTCAGCCTTAGTGTCAAAAATCGTCAAGTCAACAGCCACCCCGAAGTTGTGTAAGCTGCCTTTTTTTGGATCTGCTACATAGAGAGGTTTTACGCTGTCAGGTTTGTCTAGATTGTCCCAAAGAATCTGCTGCACGGAGGATGGTCGGACGCCATCATAGACTAGAAAAGTAAAATCAGGATTCTCAGCTTGAAGCATTTCTTGGGCTTTTTTCAAAAGCTCTGCTACTTCTGGTTGCAAGTAAGCGTTGGTTAAGTCTCCATAGACATCCTGTCCAAAGAAATTATCCGTGGTCGAATATTTCAGCTCTACCTTAATGCCTGGAATGACTTCCTCCACATTGACCAATCCCTGATTGATCAGCACTTTCTCCATTTCGGGAATTTCGATTTCCAAATCTATATCCTTCACAGGATCTAGCACTTCTCTCTGCTGCTCGGAGAAAACCTCCTGATCAGACTTTTGTGAAGTACCGCAAGAGGCTACTAGTAGTATTAATGGAATATATAGTTTGTTCACAATCAAATAGCTCTTTTTACAAGGGTAGCGGAAGCCTGAGCTGTGGGAAGCACCACCACATCGGCGATCGTCACATGTGCAGGCCTAGTTACGGCAAACTCGACGATATCCGCAATATCCTGAGCGACCAAAGGTTCCATTCCCTGATAGACAGCGCCTGCCCTATCTTCATCTCCTTTGAATCTCACCAGAGAAAACTCGGTCTCCACCAAACCTGGATGTATGGCGACCACTCGGATTCCAAACTGATTCAAGTCTATTCGCATTCCTTTAGTGATCGCATCCACGGCATGCTTACTACCGCAATAGACGCTACCGTTAGGATATACTTCTTTGCCGGCTATGGATCCGATATTGATGATCATTCCTGATTTCCGATCAGTCATTCCTGGAATAATAGCTCTAGAAACATACAAAAGTCCTTTTACATTGATATCCATCATCGCATCCCAATCGTCCAGATTGGCAGTTTGCACTGGATCAATGCCATGTGCATTTCCTGCGTTATTGATCAGCACGTCGATGGCTTTCCATCTTTCGGGCAGATTCTCGAGTATTTCCAGCACCTTTTCCCGATCGCGCACATCAAATATCAGGGGCAAAAAATCAATTCCTTCAGGTAATTCAGACTTCAATTCTTCCAGTCGATTTCCACGTCTTCCTGTAGCAATGATATCAAAACCAAGCTTTGCAAGGGTGATAGCAGCAGCTTTACCTATTCCGGAAGTCGCTCCTGTGACTAAGGCAATTTTGTTTTTCATGTGTCTATATTTTGATTTTTAATGGCCACATGGAATCTTCGCAAGCAGTATAACCATACCTCTGTGAGTCGCTTGGGTCATGCTCGATTTCATAGAGGCAAGTTAAAAAATTATCAATGGACAATTTTCAATACTCAACCCGCAATTGTTAAGGAAGATGATGGATGAGATAAAATCTTACAATAGTTCACTATTCCAATCTTACAATCTTCCTACTGAAAATTCAGATAGATCGTAATGCTTTTCCTCTTAATCGATTCGATTGCACCTTGAAGTTCTGGTCTGGTATTTTCCGCCTGGTAGGCATTCATCATCCCATGTGAAAAGCGAATCTCTGGAGCAAACTTGAAGTATTTGAAATAAATCTCAAAGCCCATTCCTGCTTCTAGAGAAACATCCTGTCCCGTCATCACGATATCATCCACATTAGCTTCGTCCTGACCTTTGGTACGAAACTGATAGCTTGCTCCACCGAGCCAGTACATCCGGGTATTATTAAACCTGACGGAGCGGTATTTGAAAAGCAAAGGCAATTCTACCATTGTCGCTTCCGAGCTATACTCTACAACATTCCCTAGATTCTCCTCGCTGACAATCACATCCCCGCCGACTAACTCTACATCGATCTGATCATTAAAATAGGTTACCTCAGTTTTGTATTCATAAAACCCCACTTTGGGAGTAAACATCAACGAAACCTGATCGTGAAATCTCAAAATACCGATAAACCCGAGTGAAAAGCCCGGCGAAAACTTAGTCTGAATACTTCTAACCCCTGTAAATGGATCAACAGAAGTTGGATCAAGAAAAGCATCGGTGTATTTGATCCGCAGCGTACTGTTATGAGCAGCAAGAAAAAACCCGTATGAAATTGGTCTATTATCCGAAGTCGAAGCTGAAGTCAGTCCGAACATGCCCTGACCGAAGGTTGGAAGTGTCGCTATTACAAAAACTAAACCTGCGAGAATTACTTTGTCCCTACGTAGATTGAGCTTATTCCAAATGTTAGTGGTTTGCATAAGTTGCTGGTGAATCCTACACTATTCATAATTCTCAGGAAATCCATCCCGTCCGGAAAGGCCTGTACTGACTCAGGGAGATAAGTATAAGCAGAATTATCCTTGGATACAATTTTGCCGATCTGGGGCAAAATAGCTTTGGAGTAAAACGCATACGCTTGCTTCATCGGTGCCTTGGTAGGCTTGCTGAACTCCAAAATCACCACTTTCCCGCCTGGCTTCAAAACCCGATACATATCGGCGAGACCTTTCTCCAAATTCTCGAAATTTCTCACTCCAAAAGAAACGATGACCGCATCAAACTTATTATCTTCAAAAAGTAAGCCTTCAGAATCGCCGAGCTGAAGCTCAATCTTATCTTCAAGTCCTTTTTTCTTCATTTTCTTCCGGCCTTCTTCCAGCATACCTTCGGAAATATCCACTCCGATGATCTTATCTGGGTTAAGTGAAAGCGCCTCAATCGCAAAATCTCCAGTCCCAGTGGCAATATCCAGGATTAATTTAGGCTGATCATCTTTCAGGTATTTAATTGCTTTTTTCCTCCAAGTAATGTCAATACCCATGCTGAGCACGTGATTGAGCAAATCATATTTGCCAGAAATGTTATTGAACATCTCCGCTACCTGATCTTTCTTGGAATCTTGCTTGTCTTTATAAGGAACTACGGCCATGAGAATTCTGTGTTTGTAAGGGCAATAATAGGCAAGAAACACGAGGAAAGGAAAATTGTTACGCTTCCTCTTCATCCTTTCAGTTTCGGATAATGTCGTACTTTTGCAAACAAATACCAGCAAATGATCCAGAAAGCCACTTTTGTAATCAGTAATTCCAACCCTGGGAATTGTCCAAAGCCAGATCGGGCCGAGATTGCTTTTATCGGTAGATCCAATGTGGGCAAAAGCTCACTGATCAACATGCTAGTCAACCAAAAAGGATTGGCAAAAACCTCCCAAAAGCCGGGTAAAACCCAGCTCATCAACCATTTCATGATCAATGACAAATGGTATCTGGTCGATCTTCCTGGCTATGGCTTTGCCAAAGTAAACCTGAAAGTGAAGCAAGGATGGGAAAGTATGATCACCACCTATTTGACCAAGCGTGAAAATCTTTGCGGTGTATTTGTACTGATCGATAGCCGATTAGAGCCACAGCAGATCGATCTGGAATTTTTGCTTTGGTGCGGAACTCAGGAAGTTCCTACTGCCCTGGTTTTCACTAAAGCCGACAAGCAATCCAAGTCGAAAACTGAGCAGAACATCCAGAAGTTTCTAAAGAAAACCAGAGAGATGTTCGGTGAAAATCCAGATTACTTTATCACCAGTGCAGAAGCCGGCACCGGCAAAGAGGAGTTGATTGGATTTATGGAAGAATTAGTCACTGAATATCAAGCGAGGTGAATCATTACACTGATAACCCTATATTTGCACCCTTGAAAAAAAACATATCGAATGAATTTTAAAGATCTTGCCTCCGTCGCCGGTAAACCCGGTTTATTCAAAGTTTTGAAACCATCTCGCACAGGAGTAATCCTGGAAAGCATGGATGGAAAGAATACCAAACTCGTTGCCGGCATGTCCCAGCGTGTTTCTATACTCAGCGATATTTCTATTTATACCCTGACCGAAGAGGGCGCAGAGCCTCTGGAGTCTGTGATGCAGAAGATCGAAGCAGAATTCCAAGGAGATTTGGGACTGGATGCCAATCCGGATGATTCCGAGCTAAGAGCCTTTATGAAGCACATTCTTCCCGAGGTGGACGAAGCGAGAGTTTACACCTCTGATATCAAAAAGCTCATCACGTGGTACAAACTCATCAAAGCACAAGCTCCTGAAGTACTTCAGAAAAAAGAAGAGGAAGTAAAAGCAGAAGAGGAAAAACCTGCCGAGGAGAAAAAAGCTAAAGCTCCAAAAGCTGCTAAGTCTGACAAAAAATCAGACAAATAAGTACCTAGCCTCGACTCACCTCGGGGCTTTTTTGTCTTTATTATGAGCGAAACTTTACCTCAAGAAACTTTCTTATTGCTGCGCAAAGACTTTGAACTTCCTGAAGTCTCTTTAGAATTTGATGAGGAAAAAGCTATCTCCTCCCTTTCAAAAGTCATAGCGCACATGCTGGACAGAGAGTTTGAGCGCTTGCTTCAGATCTGCTATCGAATAGACTTGGGAGAGGAAAAACTGAAAAAAATCCTCCACGTATCCGAGCCAGACCAAGTCGCTCCTGATTTGGCTAGGGCCCTTTGGAACAGGCAAAAGCAAAAAATCGAAATCAGAAAAAGGTATTCTGCGCCAGAATGACAATTACTATCAAATTAAAGCTATATTTTAGCTTAGTACTTAACAAATAGCTTTTCAACTCAACCATTTTTCACATGAAAACTTTTCAAAAACTCTCCTTCCTTTTAGCAATGGCAAGTCTGATGACACTAGCATCTTGTGGCGATGACGATCCAGATCCAATCAAATCCGATGCTGAAATCATCGGTTCAGGCATAGCCTGGAAGGTAAGCACTGCCACCACAAATGGCATTAGTGTTATTTCGCTGATAGATGACTGCTTGCTGGACAACTTAGTTACATTTAACTATGAAACCCCCATCAGCATAGGCGTAGTAGATGATGGCCCAACTAAATGTGACCCCGCAGACCCGCAAACGGTGGATTTCACTTGGAGCTATAGTGATGCCACTAAAATACTGACTGTTAATACCGACATCATTGATATCCCAGGAGCTGAAGGGGATTTAATCGTAGAAAGTGTAACTCCAACCCAGCTGGTTCTATCGCAAAACGTAGCATTGCCAGGCTTTGGCACCCAGAAAGTCATCGTGACCTTAGTGCATTGATTGACAAAATCACATAAATTCCATTCCTTGGGAATAGATCGAGCTTTCACTAAACTCGGACTATTCCCTTTTTTTATTTCACCAAAAAACTCCCAAAATGGCAAACCCCATCTGGATCATGACTTCTGCTTTTGACCAACTTAGTTTGGATCAAACGGTTGGAAAAGCATTACAAATCGGCGTTCAAGGCCTTGACTTATGTGTTTTCAGAAAGGACGGGACACGTGACGATTTCGTGGCGACTCACTTGGACTATGAGAATTTTGATCCCGAAGAGGCCAAAAAACTCATCGAGAAATTCAATGGAGCTAAGCTTAGACTTTCCATTGGAGCTTTTGATAACCTAATCGGAGGGGATCCTGCTGAACGTTTGAAGAATCAGAACCATCTATTGAAATTGATCAGGATTGCATTCTTGCTCGGTGGAGATGAAAATGATGTTAAGGTCGGAACATTCGTAGGATATAACCACGAGCTTGGAAATCAAGAAGGTGGATTTGAGAAGAATTTACTCGAATATCAAAAAGTTTTTGGCCCCATCATACGATATGCAAATGATCTGGGAATAACTGTACTTTATGAAAACTGTCCTATGGAAGGCTGGAGAAGCTCCGGTCACTTTGGTACGTTCAATAATCTTCCCGGAGTTTTGGCATCAAGAAAAATCATGTATGAACTCATCCCTGAGTCCAATCACGGCGAAATTTATGATCCTTCCCACGATATCTGGCAGCATACTGATCCGCTGGAAGTGATCAAAAATACCGATATGAAGCGCCTCAAGCGCATTCACGTCAAATCCACACGAAACAACCCTGATCCTTTCTGGGGCAACATGTATCCCATGCAGGCAGTCCGTGAGGATTGGGCCGTTAAAGCCGGTATTCCTTCAAGTACCAATCCTTGGGACAGACATCACTACGAAGCCACTTTGCCAGGCTTTGGCTTAGGTGATTCTATGGATTGGCGAGCCTTTGTGAGTATCCTGAAGGAGAAAGGGTTCTCAGGTCCTTTTGAAATCGAGAATGAAGCTGTGCTTTCAAAACAAACTGGAAATATGGGAGCAATCGTTCAAGGCTGCAAAGCTGCCGTGCAGAACCTCGCTCCTCTACTCTATGAGTTGAGGGAAAATGGATGGGTCTATCCTGAGACTGAGTACAGGCCACTATTGGAGGTTAATCGAAATGATATTCCGGTGATGACCATGGAGAAATTATGAAATCTAAAGTCTGAAGTCTGAAGTACTTTTTTCAGATTTCAGACTTTAGATCTTTAACTTTTACTTCTGACTTTCCTCATACCCTTCATCCACCTTCAGATCAAATCCCTCTGCAGCTTGTACCGCTAGCACGTCGCAGCGTTCATTTTCGATGTTTCCGGCATGGCCTTTTACCCAAATAAATTTGGGTTTGTATTTCAAGTGAAGTGGAATATAGCGCAACCAGAGATCTGGATTTTTTTTATCCTTGAAGCCCTTTTTCTGCCAACCCCAGATCCAGCCTTTCTCTACAGAATCAACTACGTACTTGCTATCGGAGTAAATCTGAACAGGAAACTCGGTAGTATTGATGGCTTGAAGCGCACGGATCACTGCCAAAAGTTCCATGCGGTTATTGGTAGTTCTGCGGAAGCCTTCGGAAAGTTCTTTGCGGTGTTTGCCGAATTTTAGGACAGCTCCGTATCCTCCCGGACCTGGATTGCCTTTGGCAGCACCGTCAGTGTAAATGGTAATCATGAAACAAAGTAAGTGAAAATAGGAGAGATAACCGGTTTAGAGACCAGTTTCAACCCCTATAGGAAAGGCATTTGTTTTGAAAATTTTCACTGCGATAGAAAGCAAAATAATACCAAAAATCCGTCTCAGCACATCAAGGCCTGTTTTTCCGATTTTCCGTTCTAGCCACCCCGTACTTTTCAATACGATATAAACCAATATCAAATTCAGTAGGATACCTATAGCAATATTGAGCTGCGCAAACTCTGCCTTCAGCGTCAAAATAGTAGTCAGCGTACCCGCACCTGCGATCAACGGAAAAGCAATTGGCACGATAGAGGTACCAGACTTGGCGTCTGGATCCGATTTGAACAGCTCAATTCCTAGAATCATCTCTGCACCGATTGCAAAAATGATCAGCGCACCGGCAATAGCAAAATCCTCCACACCAATTCCGAAAAGTCCTAGAATCGACTTACCTGCAAGCAGAAAAAGAATCATCAGAACACCCGCAGCAAGCGTAGCTTTTTCAGACTGAATATGCCCTACTTTCTGGCGGAGATTGACGATAATCGGAATAGAACCGAGAATATCAATCACCGAAAACAAGATCAACGAAACAGATAAAATTTCCTTCAAATCAAACATGCCGCGAAAGTAGGGAATTAACGGTTGAGGTCTATAAGACTCAGAAGGTATTTAGATTAAAATAATGTGAAGAAATAAGTTGTCAGCAACCATTACTATTTACCTGACCTCGATGGTTTCACTTCTCTGATGAGGTTATCACTCTCGAGAGTACTCATCAGTTAAAAAATCTTCACTAACTCTTCCACGAAATTTTAGAAATTCAGAAATACCTCCAAACCATGCACAACCCTGCTCTCTAGATACTTTGGGAGTTTTATGGGTAGAATAAGCTGAAAAAAAATACCTTCTACCTTGGCTGTCATCACTAGTCCATGCTTAACAGGGTTCAAGTGAACAGATAGGATGATAAGGCTCAGGTAATTTTCATTATCAAGTAATTTGCAATTATACTTTCTTTGAAAACTGCTCCCATACTCTCCCAAGCTAGCACTACGCCCATAGGTTAGGTGAACTACCAATCCACGATTAGAGATAGCTTCTGATCTCCTGCCACAACGTGATTTTTTGGCTTTTCAAAGAAATAAAAAAGAGGGCCGAAGCCCCCTTAGTTAATTTATTCTATCCCTTTAAAATCCACGTCAAATACTAAGACGGAATTGGGTGGGATCCGGTCATTATTTGCGGCATCTCGATATGCGTAAGTAGAGGGAATGATCAGCCGAGCTTTAGATCCTGGCCTTAGTCGCCTGAATGCAATATCCCAGCCTTGTATAACCGTTCCCGAACCTAGTGCAAAACTCAAGATCTCATACTCTCTGCCTTCTACATCGATATCATTTTCTATGGCTACCTGCCTGATATTAGTGTCAAACACGGAGCCATCGCTCATCAGCGATCCTATGTAATTGGTGAAAATAGCGTTGCCAGTAAGCGGTCTTGAGCCATTTCCCTCCTTCTGTACGATGATGACCACTCCACTAGGATCATAGATTCTATACAAACTATCGATCTCAGCCGTTTTGAGGTAATCCACGATCAACAGGCTGTCTTTTGCGAGGTTCCCTTCTACATCATAGGCAGGTCCTGTATCAAAAGGATTTTGTGTGTCGCAGCTACTAAGTGCAACTAACGCTAAAAGGAATGAGAGGATACTTAGTTTAGAATTGCTCATTTATTGTTGTGGTCCTTGAGTTACCTGAATAAGATCTAATTCAAATAGTATCGGGGCACTGCTTGGAATAATTCCACTCCCTTGCCTTCCATAGGCAAATTCCGAAGGGATGAATACCGTAGCTTTATCCCCTTGCTCCATTTGACCTACTCCAAATTCAAATCCTGCGATCAGGAAATTGTAGCCAATTGGAAATTTAAGAGGAGCGTATGTTCTACCAGATGAAAACACCCCAGCGTCTCTGGCTACTTGTTCGTTAGAAGTGTCAAATACTTTATTTGAAAGTAATTTACCGGTGTAATCCACTTGCAATGTGTCTCCTGCGGTGACGCCTATTCCAGAGCCAGATAATTCTTGCCAAATTACCCTCAGGCCAGTTACCTCATCGTAATATTCTTTCACATTGACGATTGTATTTGACTCTAGGTATTCTTCTATGGCTAGTTTATCATTTGCTAGTATGGCGTTATCAGTAGCTTCATCATCTATACAAGATGAAAAAGCAAAACTCCCAGCGATCAAGCTCAAAATGGCAAATATTCTAATTTTCATTGTAGTTGGTTTTTTTTAAATAACTAGATATATCTCCAGAACGAGAATTACTCTACATCCGCTACATCCACATCGAAAACAAGGATGGAATTAGCAGGAATTTTATCTCCCATCGCGTTCTCACCATATCCTAGTGGAGATGGAATGATGAATTTACCCTTCGATCCTTTTTTCAAAAGCAACAATCCTTCGTCCCAACCTGGAATCACTTGACCCATACCTACAGCTACTGGAAGTGGCTCATAAGGACGACCTTCATTGAATGCATTATTTTCTCTGGCCAATGATTCTATCGATGTGTCAAATAAAGATCCATCGATTAGGTAGCCAGCATAGTTTACATGCATAGTTGTACCTGGAGTCACTGGTTCACCGGTTCCTTCTTCTTCGATGACATAGTAAAGTCCACTTTCTGTTTTCTTGGCGTCTAGACCTTTCTCCTTGATATACTCTTGGATCATCTTATCTTCTTCAGCCAGTCTTTCTACAGCTCGCTCGGATCTTTTCACTTCTTCAGCCGCCATCACTTTGTCAAAATAAGCCTGTATAGCCTCTTGATTCATGATATCAAAAGCGCCCAATCTCACTTTAATAATCTCATCTTCAGTCAGGAAAGGAGGTAGATTGTCACCGAAAATTATTTTAGCAGTTGATTCAAAAGCGATGCTATCGCCTTTTCTCAAACCAAGAAAAATTTCATCCATCCCGTTACGTACCGGCATGGAGTCATTTACCTGCATGTAGCCCGGATAAGGGTTATCAGCCGTAGAAATCAATACAGAGTCGGATCCAGTCAGGACTTCAAAGTTGTAAAGCAGAAACTCGCCGTTAGGCGCTTTTTCATTTCCTTCCTTTACGTAGGTGTACTCTATACCATCTACTTCAGTGACTTTCGTTTTTTTACATGAAGTCAAAGTAACAGCTCCAACCAAGAGAGCTAGGATTGCCAAAAGGCTTTTTGAATTTTTCATTTGATTAAAATTGTTTTTCTAAGGTCATAAGTTGTCCCGCTTTTAAGGTCGGGGTGAATTCTCGCATGAATTATCTGTAATACCTCTCAGGGTATTTCTCTAGGATATTCTTGCTCGACTTCGTAAAGGATAATTGGTTTTTCAAGATTACAGGGGTGACAATCGGCATCAGTCAACAGTGGCAGGTGCAACTCGGAATAACTCGTCCTGATGCTTTTCTACCAAAGACTCAAATCGCTCTACCGTTTCTTTTAGGCTGGTGGTGGACTTGCCTCCTGAAGCATTTTTATGACCACCTCCGTCAAAATAATCCGCAGCAAATTTATTGACAGCTACTTCGCTGGATGATCTGAAAGAAATCTTAACTCCATCTTCGCGTTCCGAAAATAAGGCGGCTAGTTTGATCCCATCCAAAGATAAGGCATAATTGACCAATCCTTCGGTATCTCCGGTACGGCTTTGATATTTTTTAAGATCTTTTTTGCTGATCGCGAAATACGCCATATGAAGGTCCTCGTGCACGACTAGGCGACGACTGATGGCGAAACCGATAAACTTGAGTCGGTTAACAGAGTTTGAGTCATAGATCCAGTTGGCAATCTGCGAACTGTCCGCACCCAGATCTAATAGTTCTGCTACTACTAGGTGGACATTCTTGGTGGTATTTGGATGTCTGAAACCTCCGGTATCTGTCATGATTCCAGCGTAAAGGCATTCTGCAATATCTTTGTCCAGAAGCTTTTCATCGCCTAGCTGCACGATCATTTCATAGACTAATTCGCATGTAGCAGCAGCTTCCGTGCTCCAGACCCTGTAGTCAGCAAAATCCTCTGGATCCTGGTGATGGTCAATATTAACAGTGTAGGCTGACGACTTTCGAATCAATTCACCTAATTCGTTGACTCTGCTTAAGCAGGAGAAATCCAAACAAAATATAACATCGGCTTCATTTAACTTCTTGGTGGCTAATTCTGTCTGTGTGGGATTGCTAAAATCCAACACATCCTCATTGCCTTTCATCCAGTTTAGAAACGAAGGATAATCAGTCGGTGTCACCACAGTCACTTCATGTCCTTTCTTGAGTAGGTAGCTAGCCAATCCCAATGAAGAACCCAATGCATCGGCATCGGGTTTGACATGTGTGGTGATGAATATTTTTTTGGGTGAGTTTATCTCTCTCTTAAACGAGGCTAAAGCTTCCATTTTATACATTTAGCTGCTTTTTGGCTCTTGTGGTTCGCAAAGGTCAGGAAAATTTTGACAATTCCCAAGTATGGCATTAGGCTGACTATGAAGCATGTAGCGTAGAAATCAAAAAGTTTTTGTGGTTAATGCTACTAAAAAGCCTATTTTTGCGCCCGATTTAAACCAATGAAAAACGAATAACATGGCAACCAACAGAACATTCACCATGATCAAGCCTGATGCTTTTGCAGCAGGAAACTCAGGAGCTATTTTGAAAATGATCGAAGAGGCAGGCTTCAAAATCGTAGCCATGAAAGCTACCCAACTGACTCCAGCCATCGCAGGAAAATTCTACGAAGTTCACGCGGCGAGACCTTTCTATGCTGACCTGTGTGCATATATGTCCTCGGGACCTATCATCGCAGCGATCTTGGAGAAAGATAATGCAGTGGAGGATTTCAGAAAATTGATCGGAGCTACCAACCCAGCGGATGCTGCGGAAGGAACTATCCGTAAGATCTTCGCTAAGTCTATCGAAGCTAACGCCGTTCACGGTTCTGACTCAGACGAGAACGCGGCTATCGAAGGAGCGTTCTATTTCTCCCAGATCGAAAGAGTAGGTTAATCTCAACCGAAAATAAACTTGAAAGCACCTCAATTTGGGGTGCTTTTTTTGATTAAAGTCAACAGTATTTTTCCCTAATGTGGGTCTAACCGCAAGGTGCACATAAGGTGGCGCCGAGAACGTAAGGCAACGCTATCCTACTTCTCCAGAAGCAAGATTTTTAGAAATTGAATTATTCCAATCGCTGACCCAAAGGTCTTCATGCTACCCCAGAAGCCCGTTCATCCAAATTTTGGAATACAAATACCTAAAAGCCTATTTATACACTCTTCTCTAGAATCCAACTTTTCGAAGATATCACTTACGTATGCCATGTACCTAAGTAGCATTTCGTAAGTACGTGTTTAGCTCATTAATTGTATTAAAAACCCTATTAATGGGTATTATTCCATTTTCTAACATTTTACCCTACTTATTTCAAATAAGTAATTATTTAATATTTCATTTTTAATTACGTATTTATACTTATATTTGAGCTCTAAATTACGTAGCCATGAAGAAAGTTATTGTCATAGGAAATGGAATGGTCGGGTATAAGTTTTGTGAAAAACTAGCTGCCCACCCTCTACGCGATCAGTTTGAGATACTTGTGTTTGGCGAGGAGGCAAGACCTGCTTACGACCGGGTTCACCTCAGTGAGTATTTCTCCTCAGACGATGCGGATAAACTACTTTTAGCTCCCCGTGAATGGTATTTGGAGAATAACATCACGCTACGAACCGGTGAGATGATCACGGATATCGAGACGGTAACTAGGCGTGTTTTCACACATAAGCATGACTATTTCGAATATGACTACCTGGTTTTGGCGACAGGATCCTCCTGCTTTGTGCCCAATATTCCTGGAGTGGACAAGCCAGGCGTATTTATCTATCGCACTATCGAAGATCTGGACGCTATAAAAGACTATGCTCAGAAACTAAAGCATGGAGGAAATATCCAATCCGCAATTCTTGGTGGTGGTCTCCTCGGTCTAGAAGCTGCCAATGCTTCGAAAGAACTCGGGTTAGAAACACATGTGATTGAATTTGCTCCGAGATTGATGCCGCGGCAACTGGATAAAGCCGCCAGTGACATGCTTCAGACTAAAATCGAAAGTCTAGAAATCAAAGTTCATCTAGGTAAAAACTCCAAGGAAATCGTAGGTGAAGAAGGGATTGAGAAAATCGACTTTACTGACGATACTTCCCTTCAGGTAGATATGCTGATCATTTCGGCAGGAATCCGTCCTAGAGATGAATTGGCTGTAAAGTGTGGCCTCAGAACCGGCGAGCGCGGCGGGATCTATGTAAATAATAAAATGGAAACTTCCGATCCTTCGATCTATGCGATAGGTGAAGTAGCACTATATAATAATGGCATCTATGGGCTAGTGGCTCCAGGATATGAGATGGCGGCGGTGGCTGTAGATCAAATCACCGGCGGGGAAAAGCTAATGAGCCCATCCATCGATATGTCCACTCAACTGAAACTAGTGGGTACGGAAGTGGCTTCCTTTGGTGATCCATTTATAGAAAATGATGAAGTCACCGCAATCGCTTATGAAAATAAGCAACACGGAGTTTACAAAAGAATCAACATCTCCAAAGATGGCTCCAAGCTTCTTGGAGGAATCATGGTTGGTGATTCTTCAGATTACAACACACTTTTCCAGCTTTACATCAACGCGATGAAGCTGCCTGAGAATCCTGAGGATTTGATCTTGGGATCCAGAGGTGGTGAAAGCAAAAGTGCTTTAAGATCTGTACTCGATCTACCAGACGCAGCACAGATTTGCTCTTGTGAAGCGGTAACTAAAGGAACGATATGCGATACCATTACGAGTGGAACGTGCTGCTCTTTATCTGATGTGGTGAAAAACACGAAAGCTTCCAGCTCTTGTGGTGGATGTAAGCCAATGGTGAGCGACTTGGTTAAAGCAACGCTGAAATCCATGGGCCAGGAAGTGAGGGAAACCATCTGTGAGCACTTCGAGTACAGCCGTCAGGAAATGTACGATCTGGTGAAGCTGCACAGCATTATGGATTTTGATGAGGCGCTGGATCGTCATGGAAAAGGACACGGTTGCGAAACTTGCAAGCCGGTCTTGGCCTCGATTTTTGCCAGCATCTACATGGAAACAGCCAATCGTCAAGCCCCTATTCAGGATTCCAACGATAGATTTCTGGCAAATATTCAGAGAAACGGCACTTACTCTGTAGTGCCTAGAGTACCGGGAGGAGAGATTACTCCTGAGAAACTAATGGTACTGGGACAAGTAGCTAAGAAATATGATCTATACACCAAAATCACTGGTGGACAGCGAATTGATCTTTTCGGAGCTCAGCTTCATGAGCTTCCAATGATTTGGAAAGAACTCATCGATGCTGGATTTGAAAGTGGACACGCTTATGGCAAATCACTTAGAACCGTCAAAAGCTGTGTAGGTTCGACTTGGTGTCGCTATGGCTTGCATGACAGCGTGAGCTTCGCAATAAGAATCGAAGACAGATATAAAGGACTTCGTTCACCTCACAAACTTAAAGGTGGAGTATCAGGATGTATTCGAGAATGTGCAGAAGCCAGAGGAAAAGATTTTGGAGTGATCGCCGTAGAAGGTGGTTGGAACCTCTTCGTCTGTGGTAACGGCGGGGCTACCCCGAAGCACGCCATTCTTTTGGCAGAAAAACTAGACGACGATACCTGCATCAAATACCTCGATAGATTCCTGGTTTACTACATCAGAACTGCTGCTCCTTTGCAGCGCACAGCTCCTTGGCTGGAGAAGCTCGAAGGTGGAATAGACTATTTAAAAAAAGTAATCATCGAAGATAGTCTGGGAATAGGTCAAGAATTGGAAGATGAAATGGAAGAATTGGTGAAGAGATATGCCTGTGAATGGAAAGAAGCCATCGAGGATCCACACATGATGAAGAGATTCAAGCCATTTGTCAATTCTGATGAGACTGACGAAAGCTTGGTTTTTGTGCCAATGAGAGAACAGAAAATGCCTAGACCTTGGTAAATCCAATAAGAATAAGATCATGGAAGAATTATTGAAAAACTATCAAACTGTAGCCGATCGGCAGGCAATTAACTGGATCAAAGTCGGTCAGACAGATGACTTTCCACCAAATGCCGGAGCCTGTGTGAAATACAACGCCAGGCAAATTGCAGTTTACCATTTTACCCGAAGCAATTCCTGGTACGCCTGCCAAAACCTTTGCCCGCACAAGATGGAAATGGTACTTTCCAGAGGCATGACTGGGGATTCTCACGGAATTCCGAAAGTGGCCTGTCCGCTTCACAAGAAGACCTTTTCGCTGGAAGATGGCAGCAATCTGAACGGAGAAGAATATAGTATTGCCATTTATCCGGTCAGGATTCAGGAGGGAAATGTATATATTGGATTTGCTGATTAATCCAATTTGACACATGAACCAATTTCAGAAAGCAATCTCATTAATCGATGAGATCAATGCTCAAGATCCCACCAAAGAAATCTTCGAGGGAAAAGAATACGCTAAAGAGCTCCTATACTCACTGCGGATGACGGAGAAACTTGCTGATTTTGAGCCAAATTGCTCAGAAGCTATGATGCTGGCTGTTCGGGCACAACATATTGGAAGGTGGAAAATCCCACGAACTGATTATCCCATGGATCGAGTAGGCTATTTGACATGGCGGGAGGAATTGAAGAAAATGCATGCTGATATGGCAGCTGAAATTCTCGAGAAATCTGGCTACGATCAGGAGATAATAGACCGAACGAAATTTTTAATCCGAAAAAAGCAACTGAAAACCGATCCGGATACCCAGACGATGGAAGATGTCATTTGCCTGGTGTTTCTTGAATACTATTTCGAAGAATTCGCTACCAAGCATGAAAACGAAAAAGTCATAGACATCCTTCAAAAAACCTGGGCGAAGATGTCTGAAAAAGGACATCGAGCCGCACTTCAATTACCTCTATCACCTTCAAGTCTTCAACTAGTCAAAGAAGCAATTACCTAAACTAATGACCGGTACACCACGATCGCTGGATCAAGAAACTTTTAATCGTCTCCGCAGACTTTATATTATTGCTTTAGGGGCGATTGCACTCTCCCTTTTAGCAAGTCAGATCCTGATCAGACAATACCTGAACGATCAGGAAAATGACAGCTATGTGGTGAATGTGGCCGGCAGGCAGCGTATGCTAAGCCAAAAACTGACCAAAGAAGCACTTTTACTTTCCCACACACAGAATCCCCAAATTTCTAAGAACCTGTCCGACAGCCTGGAACACACACTTGCCCGCTGGACAAATGCCCACCAACTCTTGCAGCTCGGGGATGAATCACAAGATTTCCTGGTAAATAATAGTCCGGAAATCACTGCCATGTTTGAGCAAATCGATCCGGATTTCAAAAAAGTGGTAGAGGCTACACAGAATTTGCTCTTTCTAAAATCAAGCAATTCTGCGGACTCCGCAGCACTTTCTGAGCAACTACAGCTAATTGAAACGAATGCAAATGACTTTCTGATCAAGATGGATCAGATCGTAAATCAATACGATCACGAAGCCAAGGAGAAAGTCTCAGATTTGCAGCGCCTGGAGCTTTTGATCACGCTATTTACCTTATTAGTATTAGTTGGTGAGTTCCTGATTATATTTTGGCCTTCGGCCAAAGCTATGAAAGCAAGCATTCACGAGCTCATGGATGCAGAGAAAAAAGCGGTCCAAATGGCTAAAAACGCAGATCTCTTAAGTCAATCCAAAGAGAAATCTGTACGTGAGCTGCAGGCACTCAGCAAGGCTATGGATCAAACGTTGCTTTTCGCCAGAATCACTCCGGAAGGTTACATCACACATTTCGGTGAGCGTTTCAGCAGGCTATACAAGGCTCAGAAATTCAATGTAAATGCGAAAATTTCCGATGTGCTTTCTACTCAGGAAAACGAACAATTGACCATCGATCGCATCATCGCCGAGAACAAAAAAGCAGGCTGGGAAGGGGAATTCAAAACTACCGCACAGACTGGCGAAGACATCTGGCTGGACGTATCCATGATTCCATTTAATTCTTCCGAAGACAAATCTGAACTGATTTTGATTTGCCTGGATATCACCAAGCGAAAGGAATATATGCATCAGGTGGAACAGCTGACGAAGGAGAGTTTCGAGGAAAAAATGCATCAGCAAAAGGTGATCTCCAGACAAATCATAGAGAATCAGGAAAATGAGCAAAACCGTATCGCTAAGGACATTCACGATGGAATCGGGCAAATGCTCACCGGATTGAAATACCTGCTGGAAAGTGTGGATACGACCGATCCTGAAAAAGCCGAAGTCAAGATCATCAAACTCAAAGAACTCACTTCTAACATTATCAAAGGGGTAAGAACCGCTACCTTCAACCTCACTCCTCCGGAATTGAAAGATTACGGAATTGTCCCGGCACTGACGGAACTGACACAGGAACTTTCAAAACTCACCGGAAAAGACATCGTGCTTTTCAATAAAACAGAATTTTCCCAGCGCATGGATTCTTTGATAGAAATCAACCTGTACCGCATCACACAAGAAGCAATCAACAATGCAATCAAATACGCAGAATCCTCGCATATCATCGTCACGGTCTCTCATAGCCCAACTATCTTGAGCATCATCGTGGATGACAATGGGAAAGGTTTTGACAAATCAAAATTGAAATCCAAGCCCGATGAAGAAGGTGGTATGGGGTTGACTTTTATGCGAGAGCGCGTGAAGTACATCAGTGGAAGACTTTTCATCAACTCCTCTCCAAACGAAGGCACCAAAGTCACCATCAACCTGCCTTTAACTTAGATTTTTTAGATTTTTATACGTAAATTCTATTACTTTACTACGTATTTACTTAAGCGCATATGAACCCAATTAAGATAGTTTTAGCTGATGATCACGAACTAGTACGGGATGGAATCAAATCTCTCTTAGAAAGTGAAAAGGAATTTCAAGTGATCGACGAGGCATCTGATGGAGTAGAAGCGCTGGAGGTAATTGCCCTTCAAAATCCCGATTTACTGATTGTGGATATCCGAATGCCTAAAATGAATGGGCTCGAAGTAGTGAAAGAAATGACTAAATCTTTTCCGAAAATCAAAAAACTAGTGCTGTCCATGCACGATTCAGAAGAGTACGTAGTCGAAGCTATACAGGCTGGTTCAGATGGATATTTGCTTAAGGGGTCTTCCAAAAGTGAGTTCCTAAAGGCCTTACACACAATTTCCAATGGCGGAAAATTTTTTGCTGGAGATGTGTCGGCGTATATTATCAACAATTTCGTCAATGGAAAACCCAAAGCATCTTCCAAGACCGATGTACTCCCGGAGGAATTGGCTACTCTGACAAACAGAGAAAAGCAGATCTTAGAACTCATTCTGGAAGGAAAAGGAAATAATGAAATCGCCGATGCGCTGGAAATCAGCAAAAGAACGGCAGAGGTTCACCGTTTTAACCTGATGAAAAAAATGAATGTGAAGAATCTGGTAGAGCTCACTACCAAATCCAGAGAATTGAATTTGATCTAGAAATTCTTACTAAGATTTATAAGTAGTCCTAAGTCCATTTAGAGCAATCTGAATGGATTTTTTTGTTTTTATTCTAAATTAATTACGTACTATTTTTATTAATTACGTATTTATACTTACTTTTAACTCAGTTAAATATAAGTATTATGGAACCACTACTTACACACAAAGCCACACGGTTAAATCTACTAAACCTTAGAACCGTTCCGATCCGAACCTTTTGGATCACCTCTATCGCCTTTTTCATCTGCTTTTTCGCATGGTTCGGAATAGTTCCTTTCATGCCAGACGTGGTCAAGGATCTTGGCCTTACTCCTGCCCAAAAATGGAATGCAACAGTTCTTGCCGTAGCCGGAACAGTCTTCGCCAGATTGCTAATCGGGAAATTATGTGACAAATACGGCCCAAGACTTTGCTACACCTGGCTTTTGGTGTTGGGATCTATTCCGGTAGTTCTTAGCGGATTGGTACAGACACCGATGCAGTTTATGATTTGCAGACTTTTGACGGGATTTATTGGTGCTTCTTTTGTCATCACTCAGGTCCATACCTCGCTGATGTTTGCATCGAACGTTGTAGGAACTGCCAATGCAACTTCAGCAGGCTGGGGTAACTTAGGTGGCGGAGCAAATAGATTGGGTATGCCAATTATCGCAGCTATAGTGATAAGTGCCGGGGTAGCTCAGGCAGATGCTTGGAGATATTCCATGGTGTTTGCCGGGATCGTTTGCTTCGCGATGGGATTGGTTTATTATTTCTTCACAAAAGACACTCCAGAAGGCAATTTCAAGGAATTGGAAGCGCAAGGCATCAAGATTCCTACCACCAAGAAGGATAAAGTTGGATTTCTCGAAGCTATCAAAGACTATCGAGTTTGGCTACTGTTTGTCGTTTACGCAGCTTGTTTCGGAATCGAATTGACGGTCTATGGTACCATGGACGATTACTTGCAGAACACCTTCCAACTGGAGCGAATCACTGCAGGTAACATCGTACTCTCCTTTGCGCTGATGAACATTTTTGCCCGTACCCTTGGCGGATACTTTGGGGATAAATTTGGAAAATTAAGGGGGTTAAAAGGCCGCGTGTGGTTTCTTGCTGCAATCCTAATTGTAGAAGGACTGATGCTTAGTTTGTTTTCTTTGGCCACAGGTCTTTTCGTAGGCTTCGCACTACTAATTGCTTTCAGTTTGTCTGTGCAAATGGCCGAAGGAGCCACCTTCTCGGTGGTACCTTTTGTAAATAGAAAGGCAATTGGCTCTATCTCCGGAATAGTGGGTGCGGGCGGGAATTTTGGAGCCTTTTTGGCAGCGCTATTTCTGAGCTCCAAATCAGCAGTGGCTGAAAAGTCAGCAATTCTAGCGAGTGAAGGGCTGGGTTCTGCAGCTGCCGCAGCCGCTCAATCCGCTGCCGCAGCAAGTGCCGTCTCTGCTGGATATTTAATTATTGGAGGTATGATTGTGGTTTCGGGCGTTGTAGCCTTAGCCATCAGGTTCAGTACCGAAGATGAAAAAGTAGCAGAGGTAGAATTAAGCAAACTGCAACCTGAATTAGTCAGAATTGATAATTAACTTGTAGCATCACACCCAAAATAGCTCTTCTGCAAATGACCATTTGTCTTGCGGATGAGCTATTTTGTTCTTAACCTATTTCCAACGGTAACTCCTGAGTAGTGATCTTAGATAAAAAAGTCAAAACCACCTGTTCATACTGCGGCGTAGGCTGCGGCATAGTCGCTGGCGTAGATGCTCAAAACAAGGTTCACGTCGAAGGTGACCAAGATCATCCTGTAAATCAGGGCATGCTTTGCTCGAAGGGCATGAACCTCCACTACGTCGTGAATGATACCTCCGACAGGATTCTCTATCCCGAGATGCGCTGGAGCAGATCCCATCCCCGTGAGCGGGTAAGTTGGGATGAGGGCTTAGATAGAGCTGCGAGAGTTTTCAAGTCTTTGATCCAAAAATATGGGCCAAAAAGCGTAGGATTCTACATTTCCGGACAGTGCCTTACTGAAGAATATTACATTGCGAATAAGCTTGCCAAGGGATTTTTCGGTACAAATAACATCGATACCAACAGTCGTTTGTGCATGAGTTCAGCGGTAGTAGCTTACAAAAAAACGTTTGGTGAAGACTCCGTTCCTATTTCTTATGAGGATATTGAGCTGGCAGATACATTTTTGATTGCTGGGGCAAATCCAGCCTGGTGCCACCCAATTCTTTTTCGAAGGCTGGAAAAGCACAAGGAGAAAAATCCAAACGTGAAGATCATCGTAGTCGATCCGCGCAAAACTGACTCCGCTTCTTTCGCTGATATTCACCTGCAAATCATTCCGGGTACGGATATCATTTTATACAATGCCATAGGCAGGAAGCTGATAGAAAATGGGTTTTCTGATAAAGAATTCATCAAAAATCACACAGAAAATTACCTTGATTATAGAAACCAGGTCATGGCAACTTCTATTAAAGATGCTGCCAAGCTCTGTGGGATCTCCGTCAAAGAAATAGCAGAAACAGCTAAGCTTATCGGTGAATCGAAAGGTTTTATCAGCATGTGGGCGATGGGGCTGAACCAAAGCGCCGTCGGCACTGACAAGAACTTTTCCCTATTAAATCTTTCCTTGGTCACAGGAAGTATCGGTAAACCTGGGAACGGCCCTTTCTCTCTCACCGGTCAGCCAAATGCTATGGGAGGACGTGAGGTGGGCGGAATGGCGAATTTACTGGCTGTTCACAAAGACCTGAACAACCCCGTCCATCGACAGGAAGTAGCGAATTTCTGGGGGGTAAACGAGATTTCTCCCGAGCCAGGTTATTCGGCTACCGAGATGTTTGACGCTTTGGAAAGTGGCGAGATGAAAGCCGTTTGGATTATTTGCACCAATCCCATGGTGAGTTTACCGAATTCCAAACGCATCGAGCGGGCGATGAAAAATGCCAAATTCGTAGTTGTTCAGGATATTTCTCATAAAGCAGACACGCTAGAATATGCCGACTTGGTGCTTCCGGCTGCAGGTTGGTTGGAAAAGGAAGGTACGATGACAAATTCAGAGCGTCGAATCTCCTATCTAACTAAAGGGATCAATCCTCCTGGTGAAGCTAGACCTGACGTAGAAATACTTTGTGATTTCGCTAGAAGAATGGGTTTCCGTGGTTTCAATTTCAACAATACCGAAGAAATCTACGAGGAATATTGCGCCATGACCAAAGGCACAAACATCGATATTTCCTTCTTGAATTACGATAGGCTGAAAAGCGAAGGCACTTTCCAGTGGCCAGTTCCGGAATACAGACATCAAGGCACTCCCCGACTCTTTGCTAACAATAAATTCTACACTCCTTCACAAAAGGCGGTCTTCAATATTCCCGCTCAAATCGAGAATACCTCCGAAAAAACCAGCAAGGAATATCCGCTCATTCTCACTACTGGCCGTATCAGGGATCAATGGCATACTATGACCAAAACCCAGAAAGTATCCCGACTTCGCACGCATTACCCAAGTCCTGTACTGGAGATCAATCCTATCGACGCCTACATCGATAAGGTAAAAGATGGTGATGTGGTAGAGGTGAAAAGCAAAAATGGTATCGTTCGCGTGAAGGCCAAGCTTTCCAAAAACATTCGAGAGGGCGTGGTCTTCCTACCGATGCACTGGGGGAAGCAATTGCAATCGGATCTGAACCGAGCGAATAACCTGACAAATACTGTGGTCGATCCGCAGTCCAAGGAACCAGATTTCAAATTCACCACAGTATCCGTTTCCAAGTATAAAAAGACACAAGAGAAAATAGTGGTCGTGGGTGCTGGAGCGGCAGCTTTCCGATTTATCCAAAACTATCGAGAGCACAATGATTCCGATCAAATCCATGTATTCTCCAAAGAACCGCACCCATTTTACAATCGAGTGCTTTTGCCAGAATATGTAACTGAGGAATTGACTTGGGAGCAACTTCAGAAGATCAAAGAGCATGAACTTCAGAAGCTAAAAATTTCCCTTCACACAGATTTATCCATAGTAAAGATCGATCCAGATAAGCAGGTGGTTGTAGATGATCAGGGACAGCAATATTCATTTGATAAGTTGATTCTGGCTACCGGCAGTAGAGCTTTTATTCCTAAAGATGCCCAATTAGACCTCCCGGGACGGTTTACCATACGAAGTAAAATCGATGCCGATCGATTCAAGAATTATTTGGATTCTACTAATCTACCACCGGAAAATCAGCATGTGGTAGTCATAGGTGGAGGTTTGTTGGGTCTGGAACTTGCCGCAGCTTTACAGCATAATCGTGTGAAAGTAACTATCGTTCAGCGAGCGTCCCGACTCATGGAGCGACAGCTGGATGATGTCTCTAGCAAGCTTCTCTCGCAGGACGTGCAAGAGCGAGGGATACATGTTTATTTCGACAACGAAGTGAGTACGGTCTTTGACGATGAGGAGCAGAAAATGCTTTCAATCACGCTGAAAAGTGGAAAAATTCTCTCTGCGAATGCTGTCGTCTATGCAATAGGAACCCAACCCAACATCAAAATCGCCAGAGATAATGGGATTGCTTGTGGTCGGGGAATAAAGGTGAATCAGCATCTTCAAACCAATTACCCAAACATTTTTGCTATAGGAGAAATCGCAGAATTCGAAAATCAACTTTTCGGAATCACCTCTGCGGCTGAGGAACAGGCCATGGTCCTAGCGAACTATATTGCAGGTGACGTGAGTAGTATTTACGCCGGATCTGTGCTGATGAATATCCTGAAATTCAAGGATCTGGAGCTGTGCAGCATTGGCGATATTCTGATTCCTGAGAATGATGATTCCTACGAGGAAATCATCTTTACGGACATGAGCCGTCGCTATTACAAGAAGTGTATCGTGAAGGATGATTTGCTTATCGGGGCAGTTTTGATGGGAGATAAAAATGAATTTGCTGAATTCAAATCCCTTATCGAAAACAAAATTGAGCTTTCCGAAAAACGAAAATCTTTGCTCATGGGATCTTCCGACACCCGACCAGTGATCGGCAAATTAGTCTGTAGCTGTAGCCGTGTGGGCGAGGGAAATATCAAGGAAGCAATAGCAGGGGGATGCTCTGACTTCACGGCGCTTTGTCAGCAAACAGGAGCCGGCCTCGGATGCGGTAGCTGCAAAACAGAGGTTCGGGATATTCTTCATCAATCCAAAGTACTGGCCTAAAATCGCAAAAAATGAAAAACACCTATTCCAGAGTGGTAGTGAAAGGCGGAGTTCTTTCGCCTGCTGAGCTTAAGCAACTATTGGAGTTGGCAGAACAGGCGGGTTTAGATACGATTTCGCTAGGTTCTCGACAGGATATCCTTTTCATTAAAGATGAGGGCTTGTTGGAAATTGAAGCTCAGAGTAAGTTTCAGCTGGTAGCGCCAGAAGACACAGGCTCGGAGAACATCGTGTCTTCGTATGTTTCCGCTGATATTTTCCCTAGCACACCTTGGCTTACGGGCGATCGCTATTTATATGTTTTGGAGCAGTTCAGAACTCAGCCGCATCTGAAAATCAACATCACAGATCCCAAGCAGCGACTGGTTCCACTTTTCACAGGTCATCTGAATTTTATTGCTTCAGAGCATGAAGACTACTGGTATCTGTACGTCCGATTGCCTGAATGGGAGGAGACCAAGATGTATCCTGCGCTGATATACAGTTGGGATATGGCAAAGGTGTCTGCTTCGATTGAGAAGATTTTGCAGGAAGAGCCAGAGACAGTGGAATTTCTTTTTGATTTAGTCAACGATGCCGTGGATTGCAACAATCGGACGGTGGATAGACCATTGGAAGTTCCCTTTTATCCTTTTCCTTACTATGAGGGAATGAATCGTGTGGGAGATGATCGCTATTGGCTGGGGCTCTATTGGAGAAATAATAAGTACTACATAGACTTTTTGAAGGTTCTTTGCGATCTGTGTGCAGATAGCCGAATCGGTAAAATTTCCATCACACCATGGAAATCCATCATCATCAAAGGAATTCCTGAAAACACCAAAATCGAGTGGGAAAGACTTCTAGGTCGCTACGGGATCAATGTGCGGCACTCCATGCTTGAATTGAATTGGCATCTTCCGGTCAATAATAAATCTGCTCTAAAGCTGAAGGAATTTTTGGTGGACAACTTTGATAAAAGAGACATTAGCACCTATGGGTTGACATTTGGCATCACAGATTATACGAGAAAAGCGTATTATTTCACTTCTATTATCATTGAGAAAAACCAGCCCCCAGCGGGCTTGGAGAATGTCAAATTGAGAAACACGTATAATTTGCTTTATGCAAAAAACTTTGATCCCAATACCCAAAAATATATCGTCTATGTCCAGGAGGTGGATAAGGCTGAATTGCCAGGGCTTTTGATTGAATTGAGTAAGATGTATTTTGAGCAGTTGGGGAAAAAGCCTGAACCATCTAAAAAGTCCATTCCATTAAAGGAGACAAAAGAGGTTGAAGTTTACCAATGTGCAGATTGCCTGACGATTTACGATTCCACCTATGGAGATGAAATGCAAGGAATAGAAGCAGGAGTTCCATTTGAAGACCTTTCATCCAGCTATTGCTGTTCACTTTGCGAAGCTCCAAAAAGTAAATTCATCAGAAAAAATAAAGCAATAGTAGCCCAATGAAAACTTTTAAAACTTAGCATTAAAGCTGATTTATATCATTCAATAAGTGCCTCACCCAAGGTCTTTAAGGCATACATTAGTGCATTAAAAGACATGAATATCTTTTGTTATGAAAAAATCTATACTACTCATTTTAGTTTTGCTTTCAATGGTAAAAGTCACTGATGCGCAAGAGTTTACCCTTGACGCTGACATCCGTCCGCGATTCGAATATCGGCACGGGTATGGAAACCTATTCCCAGATGAGGCCAAGCCAGCAGCATTTGTCACTCAGAGATCTCGGTTAAATTTGGGGTTCAGGGATGAAAAACTGAGCCTATATATCAGCATGCAGGATGTGAGCACTTGGGGCGATGAGCAAACGCTCACGGCTGCTGACAACAACAATTCCTTCTCGCTTTTTCAGGCTTGGATCAAGTATGATTTTACTGAAAACTGGGCGTTAAAGCTAGGTAGGCAAACGCTTTCTTATGACGATCAGCGGATATTGGGAGAGGTGGATTGGACGATGCAGGGGAGGTTTCATGATGCTGCCATGATCCAATATGCTAAGAATAAATCCAAGCTAGATTTGGCTTTTGCCTACAACCAGCAAAAGCAAAACTTCCTAGGCACAGACTATACCATTACTGGTGGTTTCTCTTATAAAACTATGCAGATGGCACATTTTACTCAGGCTTGGGACAGAGCTTCGTTCAGCTTTCTATTCATGAATAATGGCTTTCAGAAATATACCAATGACCCTACTCCACTTACTGACGGTCTATATCATCGCCAAACGACTGGGGCATACTTTACATTTCCCTTATCTGTGCTAGCCATTACTGGCTCGGCTTATTTGCAGACAGGAAAAGCAGATGCTTCTACTGATCTGACTGGCTATCAGTATATGGTGGAAGCAAAGTACAAAACTGGAATAGTGACTTTGATAGCGGGTTTTGAATCCCTGAGTGGTACGGATCAGGTTGGTGAGGAAAAGAATAAATCATTCTTCCCGCTCTACGGTACCAATCATAAGTTTAATGGATTGATGGATTATTTCTATGTAGGAAATCATGCCAATAATGTGGGCCTGAATGATCTGTACGGAAAGATATCATTGGCTGCTGGAGAAAAATCTACGGTTGGCTTGAATGTCCATTATTTCTCGGCACAAGCTGAAATGGCAAATGATCTAAATCAAAATTTGGGGACAGAGCTAGACGTGGTTTATGGTAATTCCCTGGGAAAATATGTGAAACTCAACGTGGGGTATTCTCAACTATTTGCAACCGAAAGTATGCGTGCGATCAAAGGCGGTATCAGCTATGAAAACACCAACAACTGGGGCTGGGTGCAGCTGATCATCAATCCAAGATTGCTGACTCATACCTTTAAGGAGAATTGAAGGTCTGAGGCTTTAAGCCGTTAGAAAAATCGATTCGTAAGATTTTATGGATTTTAAACTAGTAATCAAAGCCTATTTTTCCAGATTGTTGGATTTCTACTGGTATGGGTCACCGCAAGAACTAGTATTGAGGAGTTAGATTCAACAATCTGGTAATGGATTTGATAAGGGAATTTTTACAATAAAGCATTTCTACTATCAAGATATTGAATCTGATAGAGTTGTGGATTTTCCTTTATGGAGGACAAACGTAATTTTAAAGAAGTATAAAATCTAGCGCCCAACCCTTATTTTTCTTGATTGTACCATTGAATGATTTCCTGAATATCGATTTTAGCTTCAGGTAGTAGGGTTAGTATATAACTCACAAACCATTTCCGATTTCTTCCATGACATCTTTCCAATCTAGTACATTGGTTGGGTCATTTTTGTAAATAGCTAATCTTTCGTTCAACAGCGCTTTGTGAGCATCACTTAACCCTTTTTCTTGTTGGGCCCTAAAAACCTGAAGTTGCTCGATGATTTTCTGATCCTGGAGTTCTGTCAGCCAGTGAATAAGCTCAATTTTGCTCGCTTGAATATTCAGAAAATCAGTTTTAGCGTTTTGATAAAGAAAAGAGAATTGATATGAAATTCTCCCTTGAAAAAGGCTAATTCCTCACCTCAAACTCCTTCTTCGCTCTGTCCAAATACTCAATAAAAGCCTGTTTATCGGCATCATAGCCTTTCGGTTGAGCGAGAAGATTTTCGTTATGGTCTAGGATCACATAGTAAGGCTGCGCATTGTTTTGGAAGCGGGTGATCTGAAAATCGGCGTTTTGCTTCCCCAGAGTTTTCTTGACTTTCCCGTCATATTCTGAAGTGTACCAGTCGCTTTCGGGAAGCTCTAATCGCTCATCGATGTAAAGCGCTACCATCACGAAATCTTCTTTCAGACGCATCAATACCTGCGGATCCACCCAGACATTCTCTTCCATCTTTCTGCAATTTACACAGCCATGTCCGGTGAAGTCAATTAGCAGAGGTTTATTCGCTTTTTTGGCAGCACGCATGGCTTGTTCGTAGTCGAAGTAACCTGGAATTCCATGGGGGATTTCCAGTGGGATGTCAGCGTATTTGATAGGTTCTCCAAGAATATTTTCTCCTGCCTCAGCTGAATTTATCCCTGCGCTAAGTGTAAACTGCTGTGTGGACATAGGTGGAAGATAGCCACTCAGATATTTCAGCGGAGCTCCAAATAATCCAGGAATCATATAGAACACAAACATGAATACGAAAAGAGCTGAAAGCAATCGTGGAACACCAATCGTTTCTACAGGCGAATCGTGCGGAAGGCGAATTTTTCCCAAAAGATAAAGTCCTAATCCTGAGAAAATCACAATCCAGATGATCAGGAAAATATCCCGATCTAAAATCCCCCAGTGATAAACCAAGTCAGCGATTGAAAGAAACTTGAACGCTAAGGCGAGTTCCAGAAAACCCAAAACCACTTTTACTGAATTCAACCAACCACCGGACTTAGGAAGTCGGTTCATCCACTCTGGAAAAATGGCGAATAGCGTAAAAGGAATGGCAAATGCCAGAGAAAATGCAAACATTCCCAAAATTGGCTTCAGTAATTCTCCTCCAGCCGAAGAGATTAAAATTGATCCTACGATCGGACCCGTACAGGAAAACGATACCAAAACCAACGTGAAGGCCATAAAGAAAATACCTGTTAACCCTCCTTTTTCAGCTTTTTCATCTACTTTATTGATAAATCCCGAAGGCAAAGTAATCTCAAACATTCCGAGAAAAGCCAGGGCAAAAAAGATGAAAATCCCGAAGAAAAATAGATTTGGAAGCCAATGCGTGGCTAGCCAATTTGCAAACTCAGGACCTTGAATTGCCGCCACGGCTGTCCCGGCGACAGTGTAGATAGCAATAATAGAAAAACCGTAGATGAATGCGTTCCTTATCCCTGTTGCTTTGCTTCCAGCACGTCCAGTGAAGAAACTTACCGTCATAGGAATCATAGGAAATACACACGGGGTCAACAAGGCTGCAAGTCCCGCCAGGAATGCCAACACCATAAAGCCCCAAAGTGACTCATCTTCCTGAAGGGGAACAATCTCAATGGTTGAAGGCTTTTCGCCATTGGACAAATCTTCGAACAACTGATCCTCATGGATAGCCGATCCATCAGACACTTCAGACATCTCGACCGTATCAGATTGCGAGGTTGTCGATGTTTCTTGCAAGGACGTGTCTTCATCTACTTCAGCAGTGGACAAGGAAATATTAGCCCCAGCCTCAAAACTTTGCTCTATTTCGAGATCATAATTTACACACTGACCTGTGACATCAGAGCACATCTGATATTCTACTGTCCCGGAGATTTTTCCTGAGCTAGAATTAGGCACAAAAGATTGCTCAAACCTTCCTTTTCCGATGAAATACTTGACGTCACCTTCCCAGATCTCCTCGTATTTTTCTTTAGGATTAATAGCTTTAAAATCACCTTTCAACGCATATCCTGCTGGATTATCCAGGTTCAGAGTTGCTAAAATCGGCCCTAGATTCGGATCAAAATCGTTGGCATAAATGTACCAACCGATTGGAATTTGGGCTTCGAGCACCAAAGTAGCTTCTTCACCTTGCACCAAACTTTTCGGCTCTATCGATACGACCCATTTTGGAGGTGCAATAATCTGGGCTTGAGCGTAGAAACTGAAGAAAAGTAATGCCAGTAGCAGTAGTTTTCTTGATTTTCTTTGGGCTTTAGTCATGAAAGAATGATTGATTAGCAGTTTACTTTTGTGAGTCACCTCATCTATTTATTACCTAAATAAACCCGTCTTATAAAAGGGCTGACTCCAACGATTCTATCCTTCGGTCTTCCAACCTGATGAACTAGGAGTCTGAGATAAGAGAACAAGTGATCTATACCTTATATTTTTAGGTCTATGCTACTTCTCCGTAAGCTTTCTAAACTGACGAAAGAATGCCGCGATAGTTTCTATTCCAATGAAGTAATTTTTCACACCGTAGTGTTCATTAGGTGAATGTAGTGCATCTGTGTCAAGTCCAAAACCGAATAAAATTGGATCTGACCCTAACTCTTTCTGGAACAACGCTACGATAGGAATAGATCCACCTTCTCGTGTTGGGATAGGTCTTTTACCAAAAGTCTCCTCCATAGCTGCCTCAGCCGCCTTGTACCCTACTGAAGAATCCGACACAACAGCCGGAGCTCCACCATGATGCGCTTTTACTTTGACCCTCACTGATTTTGGAGCGATGGAGGTAAAGTGTTTTTGAAAAAGCTCGGCGATCTCATGCCAATCCTGATCAGGGACCAATCTCATTGAGATTTTTGCATTTGCTTTAGAAGGCAAAACAGTTTTGGCACCTTCACCGATGTAGCCACCCCAGATTCCATTGACATCCAAAGTAGGACGAATACCCACACGCTCAATGGTCGTATAGCCTTTTTCCCCATGGACATCATCTATGTCTAGCTTCTCCTTATACTCAGCAAGATCGAATGGTGCTTCATTCAGACGGGCTCGCTGGGCATCGGTGAGTTCTTGTACTTTGTCATAGAATCCCGGAATTGTGATATGCTCGTTTTCATCTTTCATGGAAGCGATCATGTCGCAAAGGACATTGATCGGGTTGGCAACTGCGCCGCCATAGGTTCCTGAGTGAAGATCTCGGTTTGACGCCACGACTTCTACCTCCATGTAGGCCATGCCGCGAAGGCCAACCGTGATCGAAGGATCCTTCATGGAAATCATGTGGGTATCCGAGATCAGAATAACATCCGCGCTCAATTTCTCCTTATTCTCGATGACAAATTTCTCCAGGTTGCTGGATCCAACTTCCTCTTCACCTTCGATCATGAACTTGACATTACATGGCAGATCATCGGAAGCCATCATGGCTTCAAACGCCTTCACATACATGTAAAATTGTCCTTTGTCATCCGCCGATCCACGTGCGAAAATTGCTCCCTCAGGATGAATCTTGGTCTTTTTGATTACTGGCTCAAAAGGCGGAGAATCCCAAAGTTCATACGGATCTGCTGGCTGCACATCGTAGTGGCCATAGACCAGCACAGTCTGTAATGCTGGATCTACGATTTTCTCAGCATAAACGATTGGGTAGCCTGCAGTTTCGCAGATTTCTACCACATCCGCGCCTGCTTTTTCCAAGCTTTCCTTCACAAAATTGGCAGCTGCGATGACATCACCTTTGAACTTAGGGTCAGCGCTTACCGATGGAATTCGGAGTAAATCCAGCAATTCATTTAAAAAACGATCCTTGTTGTCTCGGATAAAATCATTAACAGCCATATATCTGGGGATTAGTTGGTACGAGGTGCAAAATTATCCTTTTAAGCCTGAAAAGCCTATTCCAAATAGGCTTTATTGCGTGGTATTAAGGCAAGGGGATCTAAAAAGTAGCACTATTCGCTAGGTCGCCTTTTCGCTTGGTAAAAACTTCTACCAGCTCGTCGGCATATAATCCTTCAGGAATTTCCCATTCCAATGCTTGCCAGTATTGATCCCATCAAAAAGCGGATCCATCACTCGGGCTGCACCATCGACAATATCCAATGGCGGCTGGAAGTCATGCAAATCCTGCTTTCGCTTCGCAAGTTCTGCTGGGTCTTCATCCGTCACCCAGCCTGTATCCACTGCATTGGTGTATATGCCAAACTTTGGTAGCTCAGCAGCAGATGTCAGCGTCATCATATTCAATGCGGCCTTAGCCATATTGGTATGTGGATGCCGGGCTTCCTTGTGAAACTGATGGAATTTGCCTTCCATTGCCGACACATTGATGATGTGTTTAGCGCCGGTATTGTCTTTTTTCATGATGTTCACCAGGCGATTACAAAGCACAAAAGGAGCCACGGAATTCACCAGTTGTACCTCCAACATTTCGTTGGTGTGGATTTCTCCCAGTTTTAACCTCCAGCTATTGGTCTTTCTCAGATCTACTTGTTGGAGATCAGCGTCTAGTTTTCCAATGGGAAAAATCTCCTCCGAACTCAAGGAATCATCGATGCTGTAAGGGATTTGGGTCAGCTGTGCAGATGAAGTCAGTCCAATACCGAGTTGCTTTCCATGCCAGGATACCGGTAGGTTTTTATTTTCGCCTTCGGCAAATTCCTGGCTGAGAACTCTGATTTCTTGCAAGCATGCATGATGATCGGAAAGTAATTTTTGCGAAGCAGAAGAAAGATCCTTCCAGTCTAAGGATTCATTCTCCATCAAATGCTGGTAGAATCCAGAGGGACGTCGAACCGTCTGCGCCGCATTATTGATCAAGACATCCAGTCGATCGTATTTTTGCTCGATGTAATTGCAAAAAATCTCCACGCTAGGAATGTGTCTCAGATCGAGCCCATGGATATGAAGCCTGTTTCCCCACTCATTAAAGTCAGCTTCTTTTGCGAAGCGCAACGCTGAATCCACCGGAAATCTGGTCGTAGCAATCACAGTAGCGCCCGCTCTAAGCATCATTAGTGTGATGTGGTAACCGATTTTCAAGCGTGAACCTGTCACCAAAGCTACTTGGTCATGGAGATCCGCCGTCTGAAAACGCTTGGCATAATTGAAATCCCCACAGCTCGTACACATGGTATCGTAGAAATGATGCAGCCGGTCAAAGGATTCCTTGCAGACATAACACTCCCGAGGGGATTCGAGAATAATAGCTTCATCAGCTTCTTTACCTGTCAATTCCAACCTAGCAGGAGCGATGAAAATCGATGCTTCACGAGCTGAACGAATACCTGTGGTCTTCCGGGCAGACTTGTCTTTCTCTGCTTTTTTCTTTCTGTGAATTTTTTTTGCGCCTTTCTTTCGCTCAGCAAGTTCTTCCTTGCTAGGACGTGAAAACTGTCCGGCAGCCTTCAGTAGCGCAGTCCTACTTTCTTTTGGGATGTCAAAAATCAGATCCGTATCAGCATTCAAACCTTCCAACACGGCTATGGCTTGAGCGATTTGTTGAGCGGTGATTTTCACTGATTTTACAGATTCTGGTTCCTTTTCCATGATAGTCAACTACGAGGGCGCAAAAGTAAAGATTTATACCATGGAAATAGCTGTCACTCACTAAGATGCTTTGTAGTTCGACACTTAGTGTGGTTTGTTTTTCAGTGCGTTGATGAAGTTGAATGGAGCTGTATCAATAGTATCTATCGGAATTTTGGAATTGATAAAACAAAAATTGCTCATTTATTCAATTGGCCTAACGGGTTTTTATCATTTGACCATAGGTATATCCGCTATTTTATCAGTAAAAAAGCAAGAGTACCATTTGAACTATCATTCTTAAGAATTGAGGCCGCTTCGGTTTTTTTGTATCAACAAATCAGGGGGTTAAATGCCTAGCTACCCTTAATTTTAGTTTTGATTCGCGTATGTCTTAGATTGGTTTGGGATTTGAGAAGGTTTTCTCACAACTCTAATTTTCACCAATCCAACTATGAATATTTTCAAATCTCTATTTTTCGTGATTCTCTTGCTTCTATGCCTCTTTTCATGCATTTCCGATGAGGAATCATTCTATCAGGAGAAATACAAATCAGAGGATTTAGTGAAACTACATGGAGAGGATTTCAAGCTATGGGAATTACAGGCTTTTTATGATAACTACGAGCAGAAGGTGCTCAGCGAAAGAAATGCCTGTTTTATTGATGATGTTTATGTCTTTAAAAAAGACTCTAAAGAAATACAAGTTACCGCAGGTGAGGTTGGCTGTAGTAAAGTCAATTCGAAAGATGAAACTACAACTGCTTCTTATGAATTTTATGAGGATGAGGGACTTGTCTTTATTTCGATCAGCAAAGCATCTGAAGTGAATGGAGTCATCAAGAACAACTTTTTCAGTTTGCAACTGGTAGAACTTTCAGCTAGTCAGATGATTTTTGCAGCTGGTGAAAAAGGGAATTATGGAATGGCGTTAGTTTTTGTAACGGGTTAATTTTCTGATTATAATCTGCACAAGGGTCTTCAGATTTATTATAAATCATCCAAGATAGAGTAACTCAAGTGAGAACAGTACCAGGAGCTTAATTCATGCTTTTTCCCAATCATTCTGTATCTTAATGGTAGCTAGACTGTAAGTTTTAAGGTAAAGCTCAATTTGACATTTAATCTGATGTTTAGCTACTCATGTTTTAAAAAAAGGCTATCATACGCCACTTTTAAATGAAAAAAAATCTACTCTTGATCCTTTTGATTTTTTGTAGCGCACTTACTTTGGCACAAAGCCAAGAAAGGGACAAAGCCGTAAAGAGTGATTCCACGGTGCAGAAAAAGCTTGATTTTAATGTCATGCCATACATCAGCTACAATAGAAATCTCAAATTCATGATTGGGGCTATTCCGATGGCCATGTACAGGCTGAACCAAGCTGATACCATTTCTCCCAAATCTCTTTCTGGCCTGGCGGCAGTTTATACCACCAATGGTTCTTATTTTATCTCAGTTTTTAATCGTTGGTATTTGGCAGAAGATACTTGGCGTATCAAAATGTTTGGGGTGACAGGGGATCACAATTCTCAGTTTTTCATGGATGATTTTGATGAACCCGGATTCTATGATTATGGTACGAATACTACTTTGATCAGTGTAGGTGTGCAGCGCAAAATTGCAGGGAAATTATTTGGCGGATTGAGCTACACCTATGCGAATTACGATACCAAATACGAAGATGATGTGCAGCCAGAATCAACTACCCAAACCAATGGAATAGAGCTGAATCTGATGCTAGATACCCGAGATGCTGTGTATTATCCTATGACCGGGGTGAATAGTAAACTTCGGTATATCGCTTACCCGGAATGGTTTGGGAATGATGTGGCTGCCAACAAAATTCTGACTGAATACAATCGCTATTTTCCGATGAAAAATGGAAAAGATGTATTTGCGGCTAGGTTTTCAGGCACTTTTGGATTGGGAGACATTGCTTTTGAGCAGCAGGTGACTCTTGGTGGAAAAGATATCAGAGGCTACTCGGAAGGCAAGTATAGAGGCGATGGGCAGATGGCTTTGCAAGGAGAATACCGCTACAATTTCGGCGAAAAAATGGGTGTGGTCGGTTTCGCCGGACTTGCCACGATCTACGGTTCGGATACAGAGTCTTTCAACTGGAAAATGTATCCGGGAGTTGGGGTTGGCTATCGGTATAGAGCTTTCAAAACTGTGAAGTTCAACATCGGTCTGGATGCTGCTGTCGGCAAGGATGATTGGGGGATTTATTTCAGGATTGGAGAGGCTTTTTAAGAAGTGATAGGTCGATTTAGGTAAGTTGTAAGCGGTAAACGATAAAAGTGAGCGTTAGGTAGGGAGAAGAATTCTATTCTCAGTTTCCAGCACTAGTCCTTTATTTTTCCATGCCCGCTAGCATTTCTTCGCCTTTTATCAAATTCTTTTTGAAAAGCGCATAGTCCCGATGCTGAGGCTCTGCACCCATTTCTACCGCCTTTTTGAACAGTGGGACAGCCTCCTCTACTTTGCCCAAAGCCAATAGACCTTCACCGAGAGAATCATATACATTAGCTGAATTTGGATGGTTCTCCAGGTTTTTCTTGAAAAGCGATACCGCCTGCTTGTACTTATCCAAACGCATGAGGCTATAGCCCATCATATTAATGGTTTCTTCTGAAAGTAAAGAGGCTGGCATATAGGTATAAAAATCTGTGATAAACGCGTCAAATTCTTCTGGACTAAGCTTATGAGCCGCATTTACGATCTTCTTATTGGGGTCAGAATAAAGCACTTGGCGAACTGATTGCGCTAGTTGAGTAGGCACTTGGAAAAGCAGTGAATTCATAGATCCTGAAGAAAGAAGCACGGAATATTCAGGGTGAATACTGCTGTACTCGTCTAGGTATTCCATTTTGCTCTCTATCAATAAGTTGAAAAACTCGCCAGAATTCATAGAAAGAGAACCCATCATTGGAAAGACATTAAACCTTCTGCCTAGGATCACTAAGGAAGTAACCTCAGGCACGGCCTGGGAAGACCAAAGTAGCTCGTTGTCGTTCAAGATCCCCATAAATAGTTCTGCTTCTGCTTTACTACTTCCAGACCGGTTGGACGCTCTCATAGCTTGATAGCTCATGTATTCTGCTGCCAGTTGATCTCCATCCAAACCCTTCTCGGTCAAGTATGCGCTCAGTTGTTCCGTGTTTTCTATATCCAAAACCGGATCTACATAGATCATTCCTTCCACCTCACTTGGATGATCCTCAGCAAATTCCCGGATCAATAAATTCCCCCAGTTGTTGCCAGCTAATACATACGGAGGTTGTATATTCATTTCTGCTAAAAGTGCTTCCAGATCCTTGACGCGTGAGTCCACAGAAGGTATTTTAGCAGATTCAGCGGATTTTCCAAGACCGACACGATCGTAAGCTAGCACTGGTGAAAATTCTGCGATTTGATCAAAAACTGCATTCCAAACCTCAAGACTTTCACCAGTTCCAGCTTCCAGAATGACGATGGGCTGATGGGCTTTTCGCTCAGTCAATCCAGAGGTTTTGGCTCGCATCTGAATACCATCCACAGAGATGAGTTCGGTTTTGGATTGAGCAAAAAGGCTAGTTGAATATAAAAATGCAGGTAGGAATCCGAGTATTAGCAACTTCTTCATAAGGCTGTCAATTAGTTTGAACTAAAAGTTAACTAAAATAATCTGTTTATGAAATGCTGATGCACAGGTATTTGTAAAAATTAACAAACGGACGTGTAAAATCTCATAAGCGCTTGGTTGATCCTATCTATTGGCAAAGCCCGAGACCTATTTTATTTTTTCACATACCTCATCCAATCCACTTCCAGTTCGAAAGGGAATTCAGGCTGTTCGAGTGACTCGGGATTGCCTTCGACAGCCCAGTCTTTTGTGTGCCAGAAATTCATTCTGTACTTGGAAGCATGGTGAGGAATTCCTAGTTGCGAACCTTGATAATCCCACAGTACGACGGTATCAGCCGTCTCAGGATGCAGCATCCACCAGCGTAAGCCAGCCGCTTTCCAGTCAAATCCATACGTGTAAAACTGTGAAGAAGCATCGTAATTTTCTATAGCAGGAATACTTTCGGGGATATTTTGCATGCCTTTTAATAGAGTAGGTTTGCCATCGTAATTCACTTTAGAGATCGTCTCTACTATCTTTCCTTCAGCCAGATTGATGATCCTACCGATGCGCTGAAGGTTGCCGGGCTTCCCAGTCCAGGTACCTACATAGATAATTTTGGGATCAGCGATGAGCCACTCAAAATCAATTTCGCTCAGCCCTTCCTCGTCATCTTCATGGTATGTGAAGTAGCCAACCACAGCTCCGACATTCGGTTGCTTTTTCCGCGCATCAGGTACTTTCAGACGAGCAGAATAGCTACCAAAATGCGTGAATTTCTTAGAGATGATTTCTGGTCCTTTTCCCGGCCCTGCATCTTCTTCGGGATTGAGTTTAAAAGAAAGAATCTTGGTGTCAGGCTCAGAGGGAGATGAGATTCCAATTTTGTAGGTGAAATCGGTTGGTATTCCTGTGGAACCGTACCGGAAAACTTTTGAGCCAGGGAAAGAAAAGTCCTCCAAAAAAGATTTGTGCATCTTCTGAGAGTCATTTGGAAATAAACTAACCGTTATGATTAATAGAATTAGGAACAATTGCTTCATAGATTGGAAGGTAGAATTTAGGCGGTTTATTTACCTAAAGTTGAGGATGGTTTTTATCAGGGCGACAAGTACTTGAAGAAGATAGATCAAGGTAAACTTATTAGCAAGACTTCCGCCCGATCTAAGGTATAGTCTGGAATTAACCCTATTTTAGAATTGGAAAGGCAATTTTATAGGATCAACTTATTGCATTCGATTCATCATACTTTGTAACTGAGAATGTCCTTGTTTACCTTTTTTCTTTTTCTGTTTCATGTATATCCGCTTTGACACCAGTAAAAAGCCAAAAGTATTTTTGGATTTGGTCAACTTAAGAATGTAGGCCACTTCGGTCACCGGTCTTGGGGCTTAAGTCCGGCTGAGCAAGGGAAGTTCAAATACTGACATCACTGCGGATAATCATATTCTGTTTTTCTAAAAGTATCATTTTCATCCAAATCATATCATGGCTGCAAAGTATAAAACCCCCGGCGTTTACATCAATGAACAAAATGCCCTTCCGAACTCTGTAGCACCTGTTGCGACGGCTATACCGGCTTTTGTAGGCTACACGCCCGTGACCGATTATAGAGGCAAATCAAATTTAAATCTGCCTGTTAAGGTTAATTCTTGGGATGAGTTTGTCAAAATATTCTGCTACCCTATAGTTGCAGGACAAATGCAGAGGAATTATCATCCTCATTTCTCTATCAGGCTGTCAAAAGGTAGGAACGATACGCGCGGTTTTGTATTTATTGATCAAGTTCATTATAAGATTTCTCCGGACCCCAGCACCATTTATTATTTGTATTTGAGCGTATATCTGTTCTACCAAAATGGAGGTGGAGAAGCTTATATTGTTTCAGTTGGTGGTTATGGTAAGCCTTCCGGAAAAACACTTGAGGCTGGCGATCCGCTGGTCAATCCAAACGTCTCACTCACCGATCTGCTGAAGGGCCTCCATGTGCTGAAAAAAGAAACAGAGCCAACCTTGTACGTGGTTCCTGAGGCTACATTATTGCCATTACAGGAAAATGCAATCCTGACCCAGGAAATGCTAAAGCAATGTCAGCAGTTGAAAACAGCAATTTCCATTCTCGATGTTCCGGCTGGGAGTTTCCCCGGTCAAGCTAGTTTTGAAAAGGAAGTAGAAAACTTTAGAAAGAGTAAGGGTTCAATTGGGCTGAGTTATGGAGCTGCTTATATTCCATTTCTGCAAACTATAGCGCTACCGACAGAAGAGGTAAACTATACCAACCTCTTTGGTGGTGATCTGTCAAAACTTGCAGAACTGATTAATCCAGGAAGAAAAGATGAGACTTTGGCGAAATTTTTTGACATGATCACTGAAAAGGAAGTTACCGATCTGACAGTGAACCAGTTGAATTCTGCACTGAAAAATAGGAGTAAACTTTATGCTGCACTGATCACCAGCGTACGAGATATGGCAAATTTGCTTCCGCCAAGTGGTGCTATCGCAGGCCTAATTACAGCAGTCGATTCGATGCATGGAGTGTGGAAGGCGCCCGCGAATGTCAGCTTGTCTGGTGTGATAGGATTACCCTTTCACCTGACTAGCGATCAGCAAGCACCTCTCACTATGGATGCTACCACCGGCAAATCAATCAATGGGATTCGCTCTTTTCCGGGAAAAGGAATTCTAGTTTGGGGAGCACGAACACTGGATGGAAACAATCAGGAATTTAAGTACATCTCAGTGCGGAGAACTGTAATTTTTATAGAGCAGTCTTGCAAATTGGCAATGAGAGCTATTGTATTCGAGCCAAATGTTTTAACTACTTGGAATACCATCAGCGCTACGATTGGCAATTTCTTGACTAGTCTCTGGCGGGAAGGAGGTCTCGCTGGTGCTAAGTCGGAGCAAGCATTTTATGTAGCGTGTGGCTTGGGAAAAACGATGACAGCTCAAGATATACTAGATGGAAAACTTGTGATTTCGATTGGAGTAGCTATCACTCGTCCTGCAGAATTCACCGTGATTACGCTGAAGCAGCAGATGTCCACTGACTCATAGGATAAGCTGGAGAATTAATTTTTCGGTGGTTATCGAACTAGCATCCACAGTCCTTCATCATATTTTTGATGCCTTTTCGGATGGAAATTCTAACTGCTTTAAAAAGTGAAGCGGAATTCAAATCGATGGTATCATCATCACCGATGGGAATTGGAAACCCACCCATGCTGGTGTCAATGGAATTTTCGGAAATAATTTCTCCTGTTGCAGTCTCCTTCATTGCAATTCGAAGACTGCTTTTGACCTGCGTATCCGTATCCCAATAGCTTGGAGAATTAAAGTCAGAGGGATCGACTTTTTCCCAATTGCCTGTCCAGGCTAGTTCTCCCAAACTAAGATTTATGAGATAAGATATCCCCAGCTCTAGGTTAAGTTGGGCAAGTTGATCCGGGTCATTAATATCCTTGATTCCTGCATTCAGCAGCTCATATTCCATTTGATCATAGATGGCTATCTTGGTAAAACCCTCTTCACGGAAGATTTCTATAATCATTTCTTCCAGATACCTGCGATCTCCAGAAGTAAGCTGACTGAAGCTTTCCTGCCAGTGGAGCGGTAGAAGTAAAATTCCATCTTCATGCGCCAGGCAAATGTGACATTTAATCCTCGGGTAGATTTTCGTGGAAGAGCAGGAGGAAAAAGCTATCAGCGTGAATAAGAGTAGTAATAGTTTCTTCAAAATCAGCTAAGTAAAATTATAATAGCAAAAAAGATACGAAATCTCAACTAATTTGATATCTCAGTTATAGTGCGACTTTTCGCCCATTTGCTAAGCAATCCTACTATTGAAATGAGCTGAATAATTATGGCTGATCCAAGGATTAAATCGGAGTTTGGCTGATTATTAATTTTGAAAAAAGCTCCAAAAAGAAACATAGTCACACTTATCATCAGTAAGCGAAACATGAGTTTCTGACGCTTGGTGAGGCTGTTTAGCTTTGGGAAAAGTTTGAAAAGGATAATGTCCATAAGGCAAAATTAGGTGAATTGCATAGGTTTAGATTTATTTTGATTTAGGAGCAAATTCCAAGATTCTATTTTGGTACCAGTCCAAAAGTTGAGGCAAAGCAATAGACATAGAAATTAGCTCAACCAAAATACCGTCTTTGATGATGTAATGAGTAGGTGATAGTTCGATTTTTAAATTTTCGCTTATCCATTTTCTGTCAACGCTAGCGGTTTTGTATCCAAAATCACCCCGCTTTGCAAAGTATCTTTCTATCTTTTGAGGTGAGGACATCGCGAAGCTGAGGAAAATAATGTCATCCCTATCTTTGAATTCTTCGGTAAGCATTTTCAGATTCTCCTCTTCTTGCTTGCAACCAGTGCAGCCAACAAACCAAGTATTCAGAACAATCAGTTTGTTCTCGAAATCATCATTTTTTAGAGAATCTCCAGTTAGATCTATGAATTCAAACTCAGGAAACTCAGAGCCTATAGCAATACCATCTGTTAATTTTCTACATTCGTCGATATAGGCTAAAAGCTCATCTGATTTAAATAAATTATAACTCTGGCTTATGGAAAAGGAATACGATCCTAGAAAAGCAAAGAGTAGTAGAAGTAGATTTTTCAATAAGAATGAAATTATGTTATAAAACTATTTTTTTAACAACCAACTACCAATAACCAACAATCATTTCCTTGGATGAAAATCCGTCAGCACCTGCCTCAAATAATCCCGATCTAAATGCGTGTAAATCTCCGTAGTCGTGATGCTCTCGTGCCCCAGCATTTCCTGCACGGCCCGAAGATCCGCACCGCCTTCGATCAGGTGCGTGGCAAAGGAATGACGAAAGGTATGGGGAGAAATGTTCTTTTCAATTCCGGCTTGCTCAGCTGTCTTTTTGATGATCAGAAAAATCATTACCCGAGAAAGCTTTTTGCCACGGCGATTCAGGAAGACAAATTCTTCGTGTCCCTTTGCGATGCTTTGATGTAACCGCACTTCATCCATGTAGATGTTCAGGTATTTTAGCGCATCCTTTCCGATGGGAACCAAGCGTTCTTTGTTGCCTTTGCCGATAACTCTCAGAAAACCAATATCCTCGAACACTTGTCCTTTTTTGAGCTCTGTCAATTCAGAAACTCGCAATCCAGAGCTGTACAACATCTCCAGCATTGCTCTATTTCTATGACCTTCGGGTTCGCCAAGAGGGATTGATTCAAGAAGTTGTACGATTTCCTGATAGCTTAGCGTATCGGGAAGTTTCCGTCCAAGTTTTGGTGCTTCGAGAAGTTGGGCTGGATCTTCCGAGATCACATCTTCATACATCAGGTATTTATAGAATGCTTTGATTCCAGAGATGATCCTGGCTTGCGTGTAATCTGATATTTCAAGTTGGGCTAAGGAATTCACAAATCTCCGCAGATGTTCCAACTCCAGACTCAACGGGCTTTTTTCTGGGAAATTTGCCTCAGAATAAACTGCCAGTTTTTCAACATCCCGGGTATAAGCTTCTATGGAATTCTCGCTCAGCGATCGCTCCAGCTTAAGGTAATGACGGAATCGACGAATGTGGTTTTGCCAGGTTGTATTCATTGGAAGATTTAAAAATTGGAAGATTGGAAAATTAGGTTGGAAAATTGGAAGGTTCAAATGTCGAAAGGTTTTAACTTTCTAATCTGAATCCGATTAACTTTGAACCAGTAATCATCAAACCGAATTTTGTTTTGAAAATAATGATCATTAATGGCCCAAATCTCAATTTACTGGGAAAAAGAGAGCCTGAAGTCTATGGAAGCACTTCTTTCGAAGAATATTTCGAAGGGATGAAAAAGGCGTTTCCAGATGTAGAACTTCACTATTTTCAAAGCAATGTGGAAGGGGAGTTGATCAATAAAATTCACGAAGTTGGGTTTTCTTTTGATGCCATTCTGCTCAATGCAGGAGGTTATACTCACACTTCGGTAGCTATCTCAGATGCTATTGCCAGTGTGACAACTCCGACACTGGAAGTTCATATTTCGAATATTTACAAGCGAGAAGAATTTCGTCACAAAAGCATTATTTCCAAATCCTGCGTCGGCATGATCTCCGGCCTTGGCCTGAAAGGCTACGCGCTTGGAATTCTTTACTTTCAATAACCTATCTACCTATGCTTACCTTTGCGCCCGGGCCATCTAAGGTTTACGATGCCCTTCCTACCTATTTGCAAGATGCCTACAATGCTGGCATTCTCAGCGCCAACCATCGCAGCAATGCCTTCATGTCTTTGTATCAGGAAACTGAGCAATTGATGCGCGAGAAGCTGCACATGCCGGATGATTACAAGTTGCTATTCACATCCAGCGCTACGGAGAACTGGGAGATTATCACTCAGTCCATCGTGCAGCAGGCGAGTTTTCATATCTATTCCGGGTCTTTTGGGAAAAAGTGGATAGGCTTCGCAAAGCATATCAATCCTGCGACTGACGGTTTGAAAATTGAAGCAAACCAGGTAGTCGATGTTGCAGACTTGAAGATTTCTGAGGACTTCGATGTGATCGCGCTGACGCAAAATGAAACAGCCAATGCGACCCAAGTTCCAATGTCTGTGATCGAAGCAATCAAGGAAAAATATCCTGAGAAAATGATCGCAGTGGATACGACTTCCTCTATGGCAGGAATCGAATTGGACTTCAGCTTAGCAGATATTTGGTACGCTTCTGTACAAAAGTGCTTCGGACTCCCGGCAGGTTTGGGCATTCTTATTCTTTCTCCCAAAGCCATAGAAAAGTGCCAAAGCAAAGGGGAAAATGGACGCTACAATTCTTTAAGCTTTATCCTAGAAAATGCTGCAAGTTATCAGACACACTATACTCCAAATGTTTTGGGGATTTATCTGCTTAACAGAGTTTTAAAAGATCTGGAAGAGATTCAGCACATAGATGCAAATCTCCATGAGCGCATGCTGAAGCTAGAAACTGCAGTGGCTCAGAGTAAATCTTTACGAATGTTGGTTGACAATTCAGAGACAAGAAGCACTACAGTTTTGGCGGTTTCTGGCTCGGAAGAGCTAATCGCTTCTGTGAAAAAAGATGCGGAAAAGGAAGGAATGCAGTTAGGATCTGGATATGGCCCACATAAGCCGACTAGCTTCCGAATCGCTAACTTCCCTGCGATCACGAATACAGAGATGGATAAGTTAATTGGTTTTTTGGGGAGGTATTAGCCGTTAAGCTTTTGTGCTGCTAATAGCGCACTATATTTTAAGGATAAATTAGTCATTATGATTATCCGCTTTTATACCACTAAGGTGGAATAAGCAATGTAGCAACTGTTAAACTTAAGAATTGAGGTCGCTTCGATCTTCGGTCATCGGTCTTCCAACCAGATAAGCAAGGAATATAAGGTGACTGGAATTATTGCGGATAATCCATGTAAGTCAAAATATAAATCAATTATCACACACCCACTCATTCCAACGCAATGAGTATAAAAGATAAAATACCAGCGGAATTGAAGTCGGTGCCTCTGACCTAACTTTATTTTTTCTCCTGGATTGGCGATTTTATGATCATTAAGATCATACTTCTTCGCGACTATAAGTTTGAGTTTGTCGAGCTTTCCAAAGTTGTAATTGTTGCGCTTGTGGTAGCCAAGGCAGTACTTAAACTAGCTTATGTGCAGTTCTCATTTACCAAAAATCCCCAGCTATTGTTGACCTCCTAATCCGATATGTTTTGTATTTGGCAGGTGTTATTTTGGCTCAGGAGTTTAAGTATCCTTAGGAATACGGTGGCTTTTTAAATGCTTTGAATGAGTTGTTTGAAACTTTCGATCGATGCTGCTAAGTACCTAAGTTCTAAAAGTAGTTAAGCGAAGGCTACCATTTTATAAGACTGATCAGACAGTGCTAAATTTTTATAGACCTTAGTTCTAAATCCAGCTTCAAAGTGATAAAAAAAAGGAACCCATTACTAGGTTCCTTTTTGATTTCAGACTGGTGAAATCTTACTTTTTCACTCTGATTTTTTCCTTGATACGTGCAGCTTTACCCTGACGTCCTCTTAGGTAGAATAGACGAGCTCTTCTCACTTTACCTTGTCTCAATAGGTCGATTTGCTCGATAGCTGGAGAGATGATAGGGAAGATTCTTTCTACACCGATACCATTAGATATTTTTCTTACAGTGAAAGTCTCACCGTTAGAGTTCGGGTTTCTACGCTGGATCACAGTTCCTTGGAACTGCTGGATACGCTCCTTAGCACCTTCTTTGATACGTACGTGTACGTTGATGGTGTCTCCAGCTTTGAATGAAGGGAATTTAGCTCTTGCTTCGCTGTATTCCGCTTCTACTATTTTCATTAGATCGCTCATAGCTTTATGTTTTTATGCTTTCGCTGTTTGCCAACGCGTGGCTTATTTATTTATTTCTTATACGATTCTGCATCGCTTACCCCAGTGTCCTTCTTGGCTAGCAAGTCAGGTCTTCTTTCTTGGGTTCGGCGAACCGATGCTTCAAATCTCCATTCGTTTATCTTGGCTTCATGACCTGATAGCAAAACTGCTGGTACTTTCATCCCCTGATATTCAGCGGGACGTGTATATACCGGCGGTGCAAGCAGTCCATCCTGGAAAGAATCCGTCAATGCAGAGGTCTCATCATTCAACACGCCCGGAATCAATCGAATCAGCGCATCAGCTACTACAGCTGCTGCTAATTCTCCTCCGGAAAGCACATAGTCACCTATGCTGATTTCCTTGGTGATGAATCGCTCTCTTACTCGCTCATCGACTCCTTTGTAATGACCACACAGGATCAAGAGGTTTTGATTGAGCGAAAGTGCATTTGCCATTGGTTGATCAAATCGAGCTCCATCAGGTGTCATGTAGATGATCTCATCGTACGTGCGCTCCTTCTGAAGTGCTTCTATACATCGAGCGATAGGCTCAATGGACATCACCATCCCGGCTCCCCCTCCAAAAGCGTAGTCATCGACCTGCTTTTGCTTGCTTGTTGAGTAATCACGTAGATTGATCAGGCGAACATTAGCAAGTCCTTTGTCCTCCGCTCTTTTCAGAATTGAGTGTGCAAAAGGCCCTTCTAATAATCCTGGAACTACAGTGATGATATCAATGTGCATGGGTTAATCTTCCAGATAAATTTCAAGTAAACCTTCGGGTAATTGGCAGTAAACTTTTCTAGCTGCCTTGTCCACCTTTTGGATAATTCCGTCCTGCATGGGTATGAGAACTTCTTTTTCCTGATGAGTAACCCCGAGGAGATTCTGTGTCTCCAGATCATAGATGATCTGAATAGGTCCGATCAAACCCTTGGCTTCGTCAAAAACCTCGAATCCAATCAACTCATGGAAGAAATATTGATCATCTTTCAGTTCCGGCAGTGCTGTCAAGGGAAGAAATACTCCCAATCCAACTAAATCTTCTACCTGATCTATCGAGTTCAAATCCTCAAACTTCGCTAGTGCTTTATTCCCAGGTTGGAGTACAAAGTGCTCCAGGAAAAACGGCACTAGCCGGGATTTTTGCTCTATGAATAAGTGCGTCAATGTCTCATAATCCTCTGGATAATCGACATCCAACACTATCATTACTTCTCCACGAAGTCCATGAACTTTAGACACGTAGCCTAACTGGAAGCTTTGGTCCTTATTCATGGGGATTTATATTAAGCTTTTGCTTCGTCTTCGCCTTCTGTAGCCTCTGGCGCTTCAGCTGCAGGAGCTTCTTCAGTAGAAGCTTCGGCTTCCTGAGCAGGAGTAGGATTGTTAGCAGCTTCAGCTGCAGCTAGAAGAGCTTTTTGCTCGTCTTCTCTTGCTTTGATCGCATCAAGTCTCGCTTGGTTCTTAGCAGTTTCAGCATCCATCGCTTTCTTACGAGCATCAGCTTTAGCAGCAGTGATACCTTCTGTCTTACCAGCAATTTTTGTGTCTTTCTCGCTCAACCATGCTTCGAATTTAGCATCAGCTACTTCTTGCGTGATTGCACCTTTCAATACACCAATCTGAAGGTGTTTTTTCAGCATCACACCTCTGTAAGAAAGCATAGCTTTCACAGTGTCTGTTGGCTGAGCTCCGTTCAACAACCATTTAAGAGCGCGCTCATTGTTGATGTTGATAGAAGCAGGGTTTGTGTTTGGGTTATAAGACCCGATCTTTTCGATGAAGCGTCCATCACGTGGAGCTCTTGCATCAGCTACAACCACGTCGTAGATAGCCATTTTTCTTCTACCTCTTCGTGCTAATCTGATTTTTACTGACATAAATTATAATGTATTTAGTGAGTGGATGGAACCCGTCCATCCTAATTTTGGAGTGCAAATATAGGGTAAATACTTGTAAAGCCATAAGTTGGCTAAGGAATATTTGCCTGAAAGCGGGCTTTTCTTATATCTTGCGAGACAATTTTCTCAGGCCCCGTAGTTCAATGGATAGAACAAGCGTTTCCTAAACGCTAGATCTAAGTTCGATTCTTAGCGGGGCTACTTCGGAGGATAAAGAGAACAAGGCTACTTTTTTTTGCATTGGTCTCAAACAACAGTTTCTCCTGATATAAGGAGGTCTGATTATCCGCATAGCTCCTACTGCAAGAGGTTAAGCAAGCTAGGATAGGCTAAAATTTATAACTAAGGCCACATCGGTCTTCGGTCATCCGACCGGATAAGCAAGGAATCTAAGGGGACTACCATCATTGGAGATAATCATATTCTAAAATTTAGTGTTATTGAAATAGGAGTACGGCAAAAGATAAGCTTACTCAGGAGATTGAAGATTTGACTACAAAAATGAAAAGTCAGATGCCGCGTATTAAAAGGGAGATCCGCATATATGAGCAGAAAGCAGCCATGGGTAAGCTAACAAAGAATCCCAAGGTGTCCCCCCTTACTCCTACACTATATAAACTGGCGATTAATTACAAGTGATTTCTTTCGGATAGTAGGTCACCTTAAATTAGAAAATTAGAGCGGTGTTTTTTCTCCAGTCAACCTTACTTTAATGGTAGTTTTATCGCCCTGAATAGTCCAAGCTGGAACCCGGATTTCAATTCGCTTAATTCCTTCAATTTGTCTGTCTAACTCCAATGGAGCCGGATCAAGGGATACAATCGAAAGCATTATTTCGGGGTGAGAAAGATTCTGAAGGTGAAGCGTTTTACCCTCTTGCTTCAATATTGCTCCATCCTTTGTTACCTCTACCTCAGCTAAAGTCATCATCTGCCAAGTGATGAGTTGGGTGTTTTCTGAAAGCTCAATTTCATCCTCAATGGTTATAGAAATTGGGCTATCTTTTATAAATTTTCTTCGAGCAGATTTTACTTGGCCTTCCAGCGTTTTGCTAAGGTTGAAAACTGCTTCAGGTTGGTAGCCATCCGTAAAAGAGAGAAGCGTTGATTGGCCTTCCGTTCTGTGGAGAGAGTCATTGACAGTCAGCGTACTGTGTCCGAAGTTATTTTTGGTCAACAAGGTCCAGCGCTCGCTGCTTTGAGATCGATTCCAAAGGTCGAAACCATTTATTTCCAGGTCATTGTAATTTTGATTTCCTGGGTCAATGGACCATCGGACACCATTCAGTTCAAATACAAAGGAACCAGCATCCATGTTGCCATGATTGACCATTCCACGGCCACCTTTACCCCCGAAATAGAAATTATGGGGATCGTTTTCACCACCGGTAAAAATCACAATTGGGTTAGAACCTTCGCCCTTCCAGGCAGTAGGAATCCCTGCTCCGCCTTTTTCTTCATACTGGGAAAGCCAGGCCAGTGAAGCTCCAGCCAGACGACCAAGTTTCCCCATTTTTTCTGGAGAAATAAGAAATCGCTCCTTTTCGAAATAATGAGGATTACCGGATTTGGCTGCAAACCATGCCAAGGTAAAGTCGCCAGCCTCGCTTCTCTGATCTCCACAATCTGCAAAATTATAATACCATCCTGAAGGGGCATTTGCCAAAGTTCTGAAAACAGCGCTTTCCTTAAATGCCGGGAATTCCCAATGTCCGAAGTCTGTTCCGAAAGCGCTTTCCAGCATAGCGGCTGTTGTCACTGAATAGCTGGTGCCATAAGCCCAATACGTAGATCCTTCGGGATAAACCCCATCTGGACCATATTCAGCAAGAGAGTGAGGCAAGCCATCCAATGCCCGACTGATAGTCTTAGATGCCAATGAAGGATTATCTTCAGCGATCGCAATAGATGCGGCAATCATTCCTCCGTTACAGACCTGATTCCAATTGTTGGTGCCATCAGCCCATTCAGGAGATTCTCCATTCTCCGGCCAACTTGGAAGAATACCTTTTTCAATCAAGGATTTTTTAGCCAGTTCTTGTGTGGTTTTTGGTAAGTCACCAGCTGTCCAATCAAGCGCAAAAGCTACCGCAGTGGCCATTTCAGCCACATCTAAGAAATGGCTTGGGTTCCAATCAGAAAAATTACAAACTGCCAATACTTCATCATTGATTCTGGCTAATACCTTAGCGTCCTTTTCCATGAGGTAAACGACACCTAGCATGTTGATCCGATAAAGCATTTCTCTGGAAGTCCTCAAGAGCCTTCTTCCTTCCATCACTCTTTCCAAAAGTGGCTCTTCCAGAATAGATTCAGCATTCTTTTGGATACTCCCATACATGTTTTGTAAAACTGGATCTGTATTGATGTTCTTTTTCAGATCCATCAAAATTGGCTGGTCGAAAACCAATCTTGGGGAAGATTTTCTCAGATTTTTTTGGAGGTAAGAAACCGACATGGGATTGTCAAGTTTGGGGATTTCTTGCTCTTGTGCCAAAGCTGGAAAAAGAGCCAGAGTAAAAAAAAGTAAGAGAATCAATCTGAGTTTTGAATGCATGGTTTTCTGGGTTTTAATAATCAATCTTAAGAGGTGATTTTATAATTTTTCGAATTCCTTAAATACTTGCTTTGTTTGCTAAAAAGCCCTTGGTAGTAGTTTTTACCAAAAACACATCACCACTTTGCGGATATTCCTTGAGTTGGGCTTCACTTAGATTTTCCTGAGCAGTTGTAATCAAAAGCGTATCCAGGTTTTCGCCACCAAAGCAACAGGAAGTAACTTGCGGTACAGGGAGCTCAATTTTATCCAGCAATTCACCATTCCTTGGATTCCAGCGATAAACTCCCGAACCCCCATAATGAGCCACCCAAAGCATGCCTTCTCGGTCGATGCACATGCCGTCAGGAAATCCCAACTCCTCCGGAATCTCAACAGCAATCCTATCAAATTCTATTTCACCAGATTCAAGGTCAAAGTGGAAGACTTTGATTTGTCTTGTAGGTGTATCGATAAAGTAAAAAGTCTGATTGTCTGCTGTCCAGGCCATTCCGTTGGAAATAGTCAGATTGGATAGTTTCTTTTTTGGTTCTAAATCCTGATCGATACAATAAAGGGATCCTGCTCCCTCAGTGAACTTGGTACTCAAAGTTCCAATCCAAATTCTTCCTTTGGCATCCACTTTCCCATCATTGAAGCGATGCAAAGTATAATCTGATTCCACCTCGCATAGCCAGGTTAGTTCTTCTGTATCTAAATCAAACTTTGCGATTTTTCGGTCCAAACCTAACATTAAACTTCCGTCTTCTGATTCTAAAGCCACTGCCAAACGATGTGGGAAACTTCGCGTTTTCGTCTCCCCAGTCTTGAGCTGATGTTCGTATAGTTTCCCATTTTCAATGTCCACCCAGAAGAAATTTTGTCTTCCAGCATGCCAATAAGGTCCTTCACCGAGGAAGCATTGAGATGGGATGGAGGTGTAATTGTAGGTATTCAAGGTTGTTTCGATTAAATATTTTATAAACCTTCGAGGAGATTTCTCAGTCGTTCCTCCTTCGAAATGACACCTCAAAGGTTACTCCTAAGGCCATATTTCGTAATTCTCATTTCGTAAATCATTCATGCCAATACTGAGCAATTTTCTTTTTCAAAAATGCCACAGATCGCTCGAGCTGATCCATGCCATCGACCCCATCTTCTATACTGATCCAGTTGTCAAATCCCACACGCTTTAATTCAGTGAAAATGGCATCGTAATCATTTAAGCCTTTCCCCACTTCCCCATGACTTAATCTTGCTGCATAGCCAGTCACGCCACTTTCCTCCTTTTTCAAGTCTTCAATAGTTCCATACTTCAAAAACCTATCACTGGCGTGCATGGTAACTATTCGCTCCGAAACCTCATACAGTAAATCGAGTGGATCCTCTCCCGCCAAAAAAGCATTGCTAGGATCGTAATTCACGCCGAAATTCGGATGCTTGATGCTATGGACCAACTTTGTGAAAAGCTCCCTCTTCTGCGCAAATTCGGGATAATTCCAAAAGTCATCTTTATAGTGGTTTTCCAAAATCAGTGTGATTCCAAGTGATTTTGCATAAGGTAAACAGGCTTGAATTGACTCAGAAGCATATTTTATTCCCTCATCTTCCGTGAGTTCAGGACGATATTGTCCAGAAAGTACGCGGCAGTATTTCCCTCCGAGTTCATCCGTCATCTCTATCCAACGCTTCTGTTTCTGGATTTCTTTGTCTCGAAAAGCTTTGTCCGGATGAGTGAAATCCGGAGAGCAACACATCATTGGGATCACCATTCCTTGGTCTTCCACCATTCTGCGGAAAAGCCGCCAATTGGCTTGGTTTTCCATTTCCAGAAAACCTGCATACCACTCCAATCCATCAATTTCCAGTACAGCAGAAAGTTCTATCCACTCCGATAATTTCATGCTTCCGTCTTTGCAAAGTGCTTGCATAAAGGCTTTGGGAAAAGCGGCAATTTTTGGCATTGTGTACTGTTTTTGAAGTTTGTTTTTATTAAAAACCTAAAGGAAAGAAGTTGCTGCTAAACTCTTGAGTTTAGGGGCTTCGCACTTCCAACCTGATAAGCAAAGGTTTTAAGGCAATAGCAATCTCTTCTGATAACTACCTCCATTATTTATGTGGAATAGTACCTGCATCCTTCGGAATATTTCTGCCTATCATCGGGAATTGTTCCAGATCAACTACCTGACCACTGATAGGACCAGCTTCATCTGAAAGCCAATAAATAGTCGCGGCAGCTATTTCTTCTGGCCAAATAATCCTGCCAGCTGGCGCAAACATTTTCGGCAAATTCTTATACCATGAATCAGCAAGACCATGTTCTCTTTTCCGCTCAATCTCCTTTTCCGTCAGGACCCATCCAGGATTTATCTGATTGACACGCACGCCATGTTCCCGAAAAAGGGAATCTCCCAGATTCCGAGTCATCGTCATAAGTGCACCCTTGGAAATGCTGTAAGCCAATAAATTATGCTCCCCACTCCAGGCGTTTATCGAACCAATATTTAGTACAGCACCTTGACTTTCAATTAAATGAGGCAAGGCGGATTTGATCAGAAATAAAGGAGCATAGGTATTTACCTCCATTAGCTTGTCTAAAAATGCCCTGTCAGTAGTGTGAATATCTGATGCTGCCACAATTGCGGCATTATTCACAATACAATCGATTCTTCCCCAGGTGGTTACGGCTAGTTCGACTAGGTTTTGCCCAGCTCCAGGATTGGATAGATCTTCTATGTGAAGTAGGGCATTTTCAGCACCTAATTCGGATACTACTTGAGCTCCTAAATCTTCTTCCAAACCATGTATTATAACTTTTGCACCTTCGGCAACGACCTTCCTGGCGATGGCCTTACCTATCCCCATCGTACTTCCTGTGACGATGATGACTTTATCCTTCAATCTCATATTACACTGGTTTTAGTACACTTTTTACCACCTCTCCAGAATGCATTTTCTCAAAAGCCGTATGCCATTCTGTAATTGGCCATACACCCCCAATAATCGGCTTTACATTTAGCGCACCTGAAGCCAGAATCCCGATGACTTTTTCCCAAATGAGCCAATTATGACTAAAACTTCCCTGAAGACGTACATTTTTTTGTACCAAAGGATCTATAGAAAAATTACAAGGGGTAGGTCCCCAGCCTACTTTGGTGATTTGTCCATTTGGCCGGACTAAATCCATGGCGATCTTGAGCGTGGCACTGATTCCCGCCGCATCAATAATCAAGTCAGCACCCAATCCATCTACTTTTCTCGCCCAATCAGTGGCGTCATTAATGATGGGAGTGACTCCGTAACTTTTCGCTATTTCCAATCTACCACGGTCTTTTTCCAAACCTAAAATGGCTACATCCCCTCCACAGATTTTGGCAACTGCAGCGCAAAGTATCCCGATCGTTCCGGGACCAATCACTAGCACCCGATCGCCAGGCTTGATATGTGAATTGACAGCAACTGCATTGTAGGCTACCGAGCAGGGTTCGGTGAGGCAAGCTTCTTCAAACGACAGGTTTTCTGGTATCCGATGCAGACATCGTGCAGGAACTCTCACAAATCTGGTCATTGCGCCATTCACTCCGTACCCAAAACCCTTGCGAGTTGGGTCCAAATTGTACAGGCCTATTTTACTCATGGGATTTTGAGAATCTATCACTGCTGCCGTCTCACTTACTACGCTGTCCCCTACTTTCCAGCCGTTGACCCGGTCTCCAAGTGCAGCTATTTTCCCGCCAAATTCGTGACCCAAAACCACCGGGTAATTCACCGGCCAGGAGTGATTGGAAGTCCATTGATGTAAGTCGCTTCCGCAAACTCCCACATTTTCTACTTCCAATAAAACATCCTCCTCTCCTATTTTCGGGACGGAAATTTCCCTGATTTCTACGGAGCCCTTGGTTTCCGAATAATTAACGACAGCTGCTGATTTGCCTGAAATTGACATTATGAAATTAAGTTTAAGGTTTGATCACGTGTTGAGAATGGATGGCCGCACATATTTTCCTCAAAGAGGCTTCCAGGTCGCCACCGGCAGTTTTAAAGGCTTCGGCGTCAATCGTCAGCGGCGCACCTAGCACTACGAGTGGAGCACCGAACTGCGGACATTGGATTGCTTGCTCAAGCGAAAGTCCCCCTACCGCTTGTACGGGCACTTTTACAGCTTTCACCACTTCGCGTAATTGGTCTAAGGGACTTGGCATTCTATGGCCAGCTGCAGCGACCCCACGTCGCTCGTCATATCCAATATGATGAATGACAAAGTCGCAACCGAGGTCTTCTAAAAATTTTGCTCCCTCCACCATATCCGGACAACCCAGATTATCTCCCATGACTTTCACCCCATAATCTTTTCCTGCCTGAACCACGCATTTGATTGTCTCTGCATGTGCTCTTGCCATCACTACCACATGAGTAGCTCCTGCTTTTGCCATCATTTCTGCTTCCAGATAGCCTCCGTCCATGGTTTTTAGATCTGCTACAATTGGCACTCCGGGGAAAGCTTCCCGTAATTTCCTGACTCCATGAAGTCCTTCGGCTAGAATCAATGGCGTGCCAGCTTCGAGCCAATCTACTCCAGCTCGTCTTGCCAAAACGGCCGTTTCCAGCGCTTCATCAATGTCCGTCAGATCTAAAGAGATTTGTACTATAGGTTTCATTTTGGGTTGGGTTAAAAGTAGTCCGTTGAAAAAAAGAGTTCTAAGCTATCGGGATGCACTAAGATTTTTAAGTTAAGGAAAATTGGAAAAGATACTTTCCTGTATTGGTATAAAATGGGAGATTATATTCTGAAAATATGTTGAAAAAGAGCACTTAAGTTATTTTTAACTCAGAGTATAAATGATAGCATAGTTATCTCCTAGGGAGGCACTAAATTTTCGCATAAGAAGATCTCCTTCAAATTCGTGATAGAACCTACTAAAAAAATTTAACTAAAAATTTGTTTCTTTCTTTCTTTCTTTCTTTAAAACAGCTTTATTAGTCGATAGGTTTTTAAAGTTTTCATCAAATCAAATAATTTTAACTAAAACAACAATAGTTATGAAAAGAGTAAGTTACTAGATTGCAACACTTTTAGTGTTTGGTTTAACCTTAAATGTAATAGATGGGGTTAATGTGGATTTCGAAGGTCCAAGTCTTACATTAGAACTTCGAGAAGCAATTTCTCAAATTTCGCTATCTGAAGAGCCATGGCCAGATACTGGTGCGCTGAAATGCAGGTGTAGGAATGATGGAGAAGGAATTAAATATTGTGGACCTGGTAATTACATTAGTGTAAGGCCAAAGTGTGCAGAATTCCCAGGGGGGACTGGCGATTGTACTGCATGGAGTAATATCTGTAGTAATACTGATTAATTTTAATTTCAGGAGTTTTGAAAATTTTCAAAACTCCTATTTCAAATTCAATATTTAGAGTAACTATGAATTACAAAATTCATTATTTTATCTTTTTTTTAATTTTTGCGATATGCTTTGGATGCCAACACGAAAAAGAGGTAACCTATAAAGGAGAAGTGATTAAATATTATCCAAAAAAAGAATTGTCAATCGATGCTGTAAGAATAGATACATTAACGAACGAATCGTTTTTTTACTCAGGACTTGGATTATGGGTAATTTTTAATGATAGTTTGACGCTTTTAGATAAGAGGTTGGACTCAGCCTATGTTTTTTCTGATGAGTTAGTTCATCGATCAACGTATTTGGGAAAAGGAGATGGGCCAAACTTACTTAGCAATATTATCCTACAACAAACGGTCATGGATGATTACCTGGTACTATTAGGTGGGAGTTATGACTATAGCCTAATCAATAAAAATTGGGAAATCGAGAATAGAGGACAATTGGATTTTTATCATGAGGAAACACCTTACGAGGAACTATTGAAAAATCCTAAGGCGAATTATATTGGGCTCTATGAGACTTTAGATGGACCTTTAAAGCTAAGTCATGACTACAAAGGCAATCTGGTGTTTTCAGTGGGTATTCCTCATCCTGATTTTAATTATGTCTGGCATGAGACCTATTATCGAGAAGCACGAATTCTGGGTAAAATCAATCCTGACGATGGCAAAGTAGCTATCCAAGGCAGGTATTCAAATATCTACAACCAATTTCAATTTTTGTCCACTTTGCTTGGTGCACCCTTTACTTATCTGAATGCGGATACCTACATTCAGGGATATGAGGCAGATAGTATCTTATATAAGTTGAGTGATGCTGGAGAATCACACTATGCTTTTGGAGTTGCTGGAAAGGAAATGAATATATCTTATGACAATTTTAAAGCTGAAAGTATAGAAGAGTATGATGCGGTTAGGGAGTTGGATAGAGCGCGGTATAGCTATTATTTTTCACTTGATTATGTCAAAGAGACAGGTCTGCTGTTTAGAGGGTACACCAAATCTAATTCAGCCACAGATGGTCTTCAGATCTACCGAGATGACAGCTTGATAGGAGATGTAGAAGTTCCCAAAGACTTTCGTTTCGTAGGTTATAAAGCACCTTATTATTATGGTGAGTTTAGGTACAGAGCAGACAAGGAGGAGGATCCCATAAAACTTTTAAGGTTTGAATTACCAGAAAATTGATATCATGGCAAAAGCATTTAATGAATTAGTCAAAACTCAAGTTTTATTCTTACTGATACTTTTTGCGGTCACGCCGCTTTTTGCTCAAGACGGAGCAAGAGGTAGAGCAAAATTTTTTTTCAAGGAAGGAGAAAGTACCATTTCTCTACCATTTTTACCTATATATAATCAAGCGGGCGAGGTAGAGGCCTTGGCAGATAGTGTTGGTGTTGTTTCCCTTCCTATCGGTGAATCATTTCAGATAAGAAGTCTTTTCTATACTGATACTACTTTTCAAGTAGTAGAAAATCGATTGACAAAAATCATTTTGGAATATGAAGATGTGGCTTTACAGGTTTTTGAAATTAAATTTTTTAAGGATCCTAGAGACCATGTGAAGCAGCTGTCAAAGCAAATAAGCGCTGAGTATATTTCTTCTCCTCATTTAGGTGCCTTTTCAGGATATTTTCTGGTCAGTCAAAAAGAAAAAATTTTAGATTATTATGAAGCGGATGGGCTGTCGCTACTTTCTGGAAATAAGAAGTGGAAGCCATGGGATTTTGCAAATAATAATTCGACTGGAGAATCTTACAATCATTTGGTTCCCATGGAAATCAGAAGAAGTTTCCACTGGAATACAAATGGAGATACCATTGCAAGTCAACTTTTCAATCAGCCCACTAGAGATAAAGAATATGGGATGTTGCCATTTTATTCCAGAGAAATCTACAGAGCATTAGAGGTATCGGGCCCATTGGATGAAAAAAGTATAAAGTACTATGATTTTAAATATGGAGTTGAGGACAACAATGATGTGATTTATTTCAATGTCAAAGACCAATTCAAATCAGATGCTAAACTCCCTTTGTTTTTGATAGGAGAAGGGATTCTTTATCTAACTAGCAGTGGTGATATGGTCGATAAGTTGATATTTAATTTCTCCAGCTACAAAGCTATAAATTTAGAATTGAAAAGGAGACTAGTTTGGGAAATCAGTGGCGTGCTTTCAGTCTCTTATGAGAAGGAAAATAATATAATAATACCTTCGGAAATTGGGTTGGAAGCTAAGTTTTTTGGTGGAAGAAATATTGGTCTTCCAAGACCATTTGAACAGGGTAACGAAGCTTCCATTTCCGAGAAGATGTATCTAAAAAATTATAAGGCAGTAAGTGATGAAAATCTAGACAATTTAAGAAAAGCTATGTCAAAAATTGGATTGGAAAGTATGGTTCCTTATGATCCTAAATACTGGCAGGGAAGTAGTAGCGTCTCAGATAAAATTTATGCCAAGGTTAATTCAGACTTAGGTAAGAAAATACCGCTTGAGAAGCAATTCCTAGCTAATTCCGGCAAAAGATTACGACCGTGGCCTTCAGGTGCTTCTAACACTTCAAACAAAAAAAATGAATCAAGCAGTGAAGAGTTTCGAGATAAAGAAATCGAGATAATCGAAGACGTAGTTGGCCAACTACGAGCTATATGGATTGATTATAAATGAGGAAAAAATTAAGAAGGAAATTATTCTTCCATCTACTAAGATTTCAGCATCGTAGGGCTCAGCTGTGATTTCTAAACTTCTGACATTCAAAGCGACATATGGTAGCATCCCGTTAAGCTAGTAAGTGAAACAACTACTTCTACTTCATTAATAGGTGGTTTGCGATTATTTTTCGTTAAATAATTAAACGTGAAGTATTTAGGTGATTAAATCACCAAAAAATTTCCCAATTATCCCCAGGCCCTTCTGAGGAACTTCAACCAATTTCCATGCATGACTTTGGAAATATCTTTTTCGGTAAATCCTCTTTTTCGAAGTAAGTCTGGTATGGTATTCAAATCAGCTATGGTTTTGAGATCAGCAGGACACTGCTCGCTTCCGAAAGCCCCATCCAAATCAGAGCCTATCCCTATATGGTTGGCATTTCCCGCTATCTGGCAAATATGATCCATGTGATCAATCACAGTCTCCAAACTCACATTTCGTTCTTGAGGAGTGGATTTTCCACGTTGCCAATGAGGACTCAGCATCCAGGCATCCATCGCCGCACCGATCACTGCTCCTCGATCGACCAGTGCTTTGATCATTTCATCAGAAAATTGGCGATTGTGGTCCACTAAAGCCCGGCAATTGTTATGACTTGCCCAAACTAGCCCCTGGTAACTATCCAGCGCATCCCAAAATGCCAAATCACATAAGTGAGTCGCATCTAAGATTATTCCCAGCTCGTCCATTTTCCGGATTAGTGATTTACCCTCTTCACTCAGGGGTGCTGACGCATCCGTTCCAAAAGCATATCTGCCTGGACCATAATGAGCTGGACCAAGCGCGCGAAGTCCATTTTCGTAGGCTTTTTCCAAATAATCAAGCGTCACAATAGAATCCGCTCCTTCGAGTGAAAGGATAAAACCTACCGGCTTGGTCGAGTTATCTCCCCCATTTTCCCACAGTGCCAAATGCGCGTCTAACTCAGCTAGATTCCTGATCTGCGCCATTTCTCCCTTTTGCACCATCGCCTGGTACCAAGCCAGTTGACCTTGAGTCTGTGCCCAAGCTTGCTCTGGAGAGTGCCAACCAGGCAGGGAATTGCCCGGGGCGACGTAGCGGGCTATCTGCGTAGCAACGACCAAACCTATATTTCCTTCCCGAAGTGCGGGAAGAGAAACCACTGCATTTCCTCTGTCCGGCTTATCTGTCAGGCCTGATTCTCGGGAATTAATAGCTGAAACGGCCTGTGTGAGATCACGATTCCATTCCAGCGCATTCATACTTAGGTCAAGGTGGGCGTCGATTGTAAACATGTTTTAAAAACTTTGAAGTACGAAAACAGTGGGAATTTTATGCAGATCAAGAGGGAATTGCTTCCATTCTTGAGCCGTTTTGGTCAGGATCATTTCATCAGAACCTGTGATATTCTTTGCGATGCAAAGCTTGGTCTGTGGAGCAAGTGTTTTCAGCAAATCTTCCAGCAGTTGATTATTGCGAAAAGGAGTTTCCATAAAAATCTGAGCTCTATTTTCTCGAAGAGATTCTGATTCTAGCTTTTTGATTGCTGCGGCTTTCTCCTTTTTATCAATCGGTAAATAGCCGTGAAATGCAAAAGATTGACCTGAAAACCCTGAGCCCATCAACGCCATAAACATGGAACTAGGCCCGGAAAGTGGCACAACTTGGATACCTTTCACATGTGCATGGGCTACAGCTATAGCTCCCGGATCTGCTATTCCAGGACAGCCCGCCTCAGAGATGATCCCCATATCTGCTCCATTCAGTAAAGGTTGCATGAGGCGATTAATAGTCTCAGGAGCCGTGTCCTTGTCGAGGATTTCCATGTGGAGCTCTTCGATATTTACCCCTAATTTCAAGCTACTGATGTAGCGCCTAGCAGTACGAAGATTCTCTACCAAGAAAACTTTGGTGTGTGCCACCACCTCTTTGATCTGCGGACTAATTACCGATTGAGCCGTGTTTTCAGCTAGGACATTGGGGATGAGGAAAAGTTTTCCTTTGGGCATTTTTACTAATCAGGATGTAGGGTCAAAGTTAAAAGTTAATAGGTAAAATCTTTGACATTTTATTTGATACAAACAAACTGTAGGTATCCCGGGAATTAGAAAGCTGCTAATTGAAGTAATCAACCAAGCTCGAGGGCTTCTATGGCTATGGACAAAGCTAGTCTTCTAGATTGACTGTTGAGAGTTTTGAGCATACGCTCAAAATAGCTGATTCATGCCCGAACTTATAAATGGCCCTAGCGGAACACTGTGCCGAATACGGAATTCTTCCCAAGCCGTACTTTCATTGGCCAGAAAAGCGAGAACTGACTCCGGAGGGACATTTTTGAAGAGCTGCGCAAAAACATCCCTGCCTTCTGCTTTCTTGGTCAAGAGAACATCCAGCAAGGTCCTATCGTACCAGTCGAGCGTTTTTTCCCGAAAGGTTTTCTTAAGCGCAGGAGATTTCCCAGCTTTCAGACTTACTATTAACTGATCTAGATGTTTTTGCACAAAATAAAAAGTATAACCTGTGCTGGCTTTGGTGAAACCTCCCGCAGTACCAATATTGATGATCCTTTTTTCTCCCCCTATACTTCGATCAAATCGAGCCAACGACATAGGAATGATTCCAAACTCCTCGTGCGTAATCTCATATTCAGCGATACCCAAATCCTCCGCTATGTACCGCTTGAGTGCAGCTATATATTCCTCGCGCTCCAATACCTCAGGACTGAAAAGGGTGTATTCCACCAACGCTTCCTGGGAAGTGGTGGGAAGCATATACATGAAGGTAGTTCCATGCTTTTGATCCAACGTGAAGTCCATCAATGTGGCTTCACTTGGATTAAAAGTGGGTTGATTCACCTTGATTTTCCAGCCTAGAAAATGCTGTAGAAGTGAATTCTGGGTGGTGATTTTAGGATAAAAAAGATTGGTAGAATTGAATACATAAGTCGCCCGAAAGGTCTCTGAGGCTGTCTGCACCACTCCACTATTCGCCTCCGAGTAAATCTTCTGTATTTCGCCCGTGTAGAAACTAATGTTATTTTTCCCCTTCACTCCTTCAAGCACAAAGCGGTAAAACTCATCCCCCAAGATCATCTTATACTGGTAAGATTCCAGCTGGAAAGTTCTGGTGAATTCCGGTGTGAGAAAACTCAACGTACTCCAGCTATGATGAACGATTGGCTCGAAGATTCCTTCGCCTTTTTCCCAATAGCACCAAGTCCGATCATTTTTAGTCTTTTTCTCTCCATCAATCACCAAAATCTTCATCTCGGCAAACTGCTCATCTTGCGCCAGTCGATGTAGCAAACTCAAGCCGGCAAGGCCAGATCCTGCGATGATGTAGTCAAAAGAGGTGGACATGGGGTTATTTCAAAGTTGGTGAACCTATAGATAGATCAGAGTAGAAACTTCCTTATTTCTTCGATTACCGCGTCTGGCTGCTCGGCATGAAGCCAGTGGCCAGCATCCGCGATGAATTCCACTTTATTAGTAGGGAAAAATGTGTCAATATCATCCAGGTCAGACTGCTGAATGTAACTGGAGTTGGAGCCAGCCAAAAATAAAGTAGGGCCTTGAAACTGCTGACCCTCCGGCAAAGCCTTCCCAACCTCATTAATATTTGAAGTGATCACAGGAAGGTTGATTTTCCACATAAACCCATCTGCATCTCTACCGAGGCTTTTCAGCAAAAATTGACGAACTCCGATTTCAGGAATGTAGTTGGCCAATTCTGCATCGGCTTCTTTTCTAGATTGGATTTCTGACAAATCCAGCGAATTCAATCCTTCCAAAATAGTCTGGTGATGGACAGAATAATACCGAGGAGCAATATCCGCTACGATCAGTTTTTCGACTTTCTCAGGATACTTCAAGGCAAAATTCATTACCGTTTTCCCACCCATGGAATGCCCCATGAGAAACGCTTTCTTCAAGCCCTCATTATCCATGAACTCCTTTAGATCCTCCACCATCACCTCATAATTCCACTCCTCTGATTGTGGTGAATCACCGTGATTTCTCTGATCAATCAGGTAAAGCGTGAAGTTGTCTTTAAGTTCTTTGGAAATGCTGAACCAATTATCTGCCGATCCGAAAAGTCCGTGAAGTATAATTAATGGCTTTCCTGCGCCTAATTTTTTGAAATTTAACTGCATTTGGGATTTACGATTTTTGAACTAGGATTTACGAGGTCTTTTGAACCTCCAACCTCTATTTTTATACTCAAACTTTTTTACACAACTGTAGTTGAAATACCACATCTGGCATCGGGCAACAAACACCCAACAGTTTTTATTCAAGCTTCCTCCTATACAGCTGAATAGTATTTTCCAAACCATAGTAAAGCGCATCGCAAACTAAGGCATGGCCAATGGAAACCTCCTCTAGAAACGGAATGTTTTGTTTCAGAAAAGCCAAGTTTTGTAAATCCAGATCGTGCCCTGCATTCAGTCCCAATCCCAATTCCCTCGCTAATTCTGCCACCTCCACATAAGGTTTCACCGCAGCTTCTCGATCCTGGTGATAGTGCGCGGCATAGGGCTCAGTGTATAGCTCGACTCGATCCGTACCAGTAAGTTTTGCAGGCTCAAAGTACTTTGTCTCAGGGTTAATGAAAATAGAAACCCGAACCCCAGACTCGTGAAGCTCAGCCACAATATCTTTCAACAAATCTTGATGAGCTAGGGTATCCCATCCTGAATTTGAAGTAATCGCTGTTGGCGGATCGGGAACTAGTGTTGCCTGAGCCGGTTTTACCCGACGAATCAATTCCATAAAACGCTGATCGGGATAGCCTTCGATGTTGAATTCCGTCGTCACTACTTCTGCAAGGTCAATTACATCTTGATATCTAATATGCCTCTCATCAGGCCTTGGATGCACAGTAATTCCCTGTGATCCAAACCGTTCGGCATCCAATGCTACCTTCACCACATTAGGATTATCTGCCCCACGCGCATTGCGAAGGGTGGCGATCTTGTTAATATTTACACTTAGCTTAGTCATATCCGAGTCGAAAAAGGTATTTTTGTTTGAATTTTAGAATGTAACACAAACTTAGGACTAATGAGTTTAAAGCAGAAAATAGAAAGTGAAATTAAATCAGCCATGATCGCAAAAGACAAAACCCGCTTGGGAGCTTTGAGATCTATCAAGTCGCTGATTCTTTTGGAAGAAACTAAAAGTGGTGCCAAAGCTGAGATCACTGAAGAAGATGAGTTGAAGTTATTGACCAAGGCAGCGAAACAACGTAAAGATTCAGCGGATATCTATCAACAGCAAAATAGAGCTGACCTCTATGAAGTGGAAATGGCTGAATTGGAAGTACTTCAGGAGTTTTTGCCACAGGCGCTGACTGACGAAGAAATAACTGCTGCTATACAAGAAATCGTCACTCGAACTGGCGCTTCCAGCCCAAAAGATATGGGTAAGGTCATGGGTGTCGCCAGCAAGGAACTAGCTGGAAAAGCTGATGGAAAGGTGATTTCTGAGAAAGTGAAAGCCATACTGAACAGCTAAGTTGAGCGCCGTAGATATCATCATCGTGGTTCTCCTAGGCCTAGGAACCTACGAAGGATACCGAAAAGGTTTCCTTCTTGGGGTCCTTGGCCTTTTTGGCTTTGTGATCGCCGTGATTCTAGGCTTATATTTTATGTCACCCATGAATGACTGGCTTGCAGCAAATGTCACAGAATTCAATCTGGGATTTCCCATTCTAGGATTTATCGTTGTATTTATATTGACTCTATTATTCATTAAAATAGCTGGCTGGATCTTAAAACAGGTGATGGATATGGTTTTGCTGGGACCGTTAGATTCCATAGTTGGCGGCCTTTTTGGCGCAGTGAAAGCTGCATTTTTTATCAGCTTGTTCTTTTGGCAGGCTGGTCTTTTCAAATTGGAGATGCCAAAGAAATGGACGAAAGATTCAGAGATGTTGTATTTTATTGAGCCCATTGCGCCAGCAATTGTCGCTGGAATTGAGCCATTTTTCCCAAGTATAGAAGAGAGTTTGGAGAAGTTGGAAGAGGTAGTGGAGAATATCAAAGATGCTACTACTGATTGATAATTTTGATTCATTCAGCCACATGTTGGCGGATCTGCTGAGGCAGACTGGCGAAGAATTACTTGTAGTTCGCAATGATGTCACGCTGAAAGAAATTAAAAAGCTGAAGTTTAATGGCTTAGTTTTATCTCCGGGGCCTGGCATTCCTAGTCAGGCAGGCAATCTCAATATAATCTTAGCTCATTACCACGATAAGGTACCTATACTTGGAGTGTGTCTTGGTCATCAGGCTATCGGGGAGTTCTTTGGCGCCAAACTGATAAAGAATACTGTCCCCACCCATGGTAAAGTGAGGAAGGTAAGAAAGACTATCACTCATGTCTATACCAATGAAATTCCCGAAACTTTCAATGTAACTCGTTATCATTCCCTTCAGCTGAAAGACTTACCAGCCGACCTTGAAGTACTATTGGAGACTGAATCAGGAGAGATTATGGGGATTGCACATCGAGAACTGCCTATTCTAGGAATACAGTATCATCCAGAAGCTTACCTGACTGAGTATGGATTGGACGTGGTGAAAAATTGGGTTCAGTCAATTGGTAAGGAAAGTTAGTTCCCAAGTTTTTGCTGTTAAAACTTACTTGAAATTTCCAAAATGCCAGAGAACTCCGGCTGGATCGTGCAGGAAAAACTCATTGCCCCAGTCGTTGTGTTGAATTGTGCTGAGTTTTGTACCGGGAAATTTATCCGGCAAACCCAAGACTTTGATCGCCTCCCAATACGACTCTAGGTCGTCCTCGATTTCCAGAAATATCATGGAGTTTTCACACCATGATTTCAAGTAGGCATCCTGAAGATAAAAAACGATGTTTTCCTTTACTGTCACGACTGACATTTTCTCTCCTACCGAATGCACATCAAAGCCCAAAACTTCATAGAATCGTATGCTTTCTGCGTAGTTTTTGGATCCAATAAAAGTGCGAATAGATTTGGCTGGATGGATCATACGCCGAATTGTGTGAGATGGTGATCGAGGTGTTTATAGAACAGATTATTCCATTCTTCAGTCGTCATGACCCCAAACGACAAGGACTCTTTCCCATCAAAATAAGAAGCGCCATACTCCTGTGTCTTTTTGAGATAAGATATCAGTCGGTTCTTCTCCTTCTCAAAATCCCTTTGATCCGCAATGATAAAAGCAGGTGCGGTCCGGGAGTTTTTGGGATAAGGCTTTTCATTGACTACTCCCTTTTTCACAAAAGTTTTCAAGAGAAATCGTACCAAACCATTCGGCTTAGGGTGTTTGTCTGTGTAGGCCATTTCGTAAGCGACAGCGCAATGCGCTAGCATTTGATCTACTGACATTTTTCCCCATTTAGGTGTGGTCTCTGGTGCCAGAGAGTTAATTCGATCGATCAATTCTTGAGTGACTTTTGGGTCAAAAATATTTTTCATGTCTTGGTAGCAAAAGATTGAATTTTAACTAAGCTGATTATCCGCAATCTTACCAGTACATAAAATTCCTTTGCTCAACCAGATAGAAGACCGAAGTGACCTCAATTCTTATGTTGACCAAATCCTATCATGCTTTTAACTCTTTACTGGTAACATAGCGGATTTACATGTTAAATATAAAGAAATGGACTCTAAAACGAGTTTTCACTCGATTACTAATTTGAGATCGAAAACAAATCCCCTAGTAGGAATATAAAGCTGCATTGAGTTGGAAAAACAATTTGGTTTATATCATAAACCTATTTACATTTATCCAACATTCTATTTTAAACTTAAAATCATGGAAAAAGAATTGACAAGTAAAGAATCTTTAGCCATCATCACAGATATGATAGCAAAGGCGAAAAAAGAAGCTGCCGGAGATGGAAGTTTTCATTTACTCCTGTGGGGCTGGGTGATTGCAGTCTGCAATCTTGGATATTACTTTCTGGAAAAGGCCAACGTTGAACATCCCTATTACATATGGGTTTTGATCCTACCTGCAACCTTCTTCAGTTTTTACTGGAGTTATAAAAAAAGAAGTAATTCAAAAATCAGAACTCATCTTGATCAAACACTGAATCAACTATGGATAGCTGTATTTGTAGCCATTATAGTCATCTTAGCATTCATGCCTACGTTGAGCTTTAATCATAACCCTGTGATTTTGATTTTGGCGGCTATCGGGATGTTCGTCACTGGGAGTTTGATTCGGGTTGTTATAGTGAAAATGGGCGCATTAGTATTAGGCATTGCGACCATTATAGCTTTTACGGTACCTGTGACAGACCAATATCTAGTGGCTGGAATTGCCATGGTTTTGGGATACCTTGTGCCTGGTTACTATTTGAAAAATACTTATCGTGAGCGAATTTAAGCAGTTAGACCCCCTATTACATTCACAGTTGCGCCTGGCTGTCATGTCCTTGCTTATCAGTTTGGAGTCAGCTGAATTCACATTCCTGAAAGATAAAACAGAATCGACCGCAGGAAATCTTAGCGTGCAGTTAGACAAGCTTGATAAGGCTGGCTACATTAAAATCACCAAATCTTTCAAGGGAAAACGTCCGCTTACTACTTGTGAAATAACCCCAACCGGGGTGAAGGCATTCGAGCAATATGTAGAAAATCTTAAAAACTACATCACTTAAAAAAATTTGAATCTTAGGTTTATAAAGTAAACCTATTTATATAAATCATGAAAAAGACAGCATTTTTACTACTCATTTTATTTGATGCAGCATTCTGTGTGCAAGCCCAAAATTATAAAACAGACACCATCGCCCAGGAAAAGGCACTAAAACTGAATTTTCTAGTAGGCGAATGGAAAGGTTCAGGATGGATAATCGGTCAAGACATGATCAAACGCACATTCGATCAAACAGAAACAGTACAGTTTAAACTGGATTCTACTGCTCTTTTGATAGAAGGCAAAGGTCAATCCAATGAAAAAATAGTGCAGGAAGCACTGGCAATCATCACCTATAAAGGAGAAAGTAATCAGTATGATTTTCAATCATTTCTTCCTTCTGGCCAAAAAGGACTATACAAATCAGAATTAACAGAAGGGGCTCTTTATTGGTATCCCACCAATTTCATTCGCTATACCATCCGCGTCAATGAGCAAGGTCAATGGTATGAAATCGGGGAAATCAATAAAATTGGAAATTGGTATCCATTCTTTGAGATGACTCTAGATAAAGTACCCTAAAAAAAGGCTCAAATTCCTCTGAATTTGAGCCTTCCCTAGTTAATCCAAAAGCACTTTCTCTCGCTTCGGGTATTTCACTTCGTATTGGAATATAAGCTCTTTCTGAGCGCCTGGTGGTAGGGTAATCGTCCAAGTTACTTTTCCTGTCTGAGCATCCAGATTTCCACCGGAAAGAGTTAGAGCCTCCACTGTAATATCAGAATTCACAGATACTGGAATCTGATCTTCTACATCGATCGTCACTGCCTGAGATTTGTTGTTTTTCACAGTAATCTTATACTCGCGGTTTTCGGTGATATTTGACCCTATGGTGCGCTTTTTGGAAAATTCATCATTTTTCTCCCGCTGAATCACAATGCTTCTATCTCGTCCCATGGAGATTTGCAAGGTATCCTGCAGTGAAGAGCCATCCAAAATAGATCTTCCGACAAAGCCGTCCTCGAAGTACAAATTACTTTCTCCTTGGAGTAAACTGTATTTGCTCCAGTCGGCGATTTCAGCAATCAAGAATGCATCATTGTCCAATTTTGGCACCACAGCATATCGATAGGAGGCGTCTAGTTGATAGTCTTTCAGATCTACCAGAGTTCGCTCACCATTTGACTTGATCGAATACGGCTCCGCCACTTCGATTTCTACGGTGGTTTGGTTTTCTACTACGGTAGTTTGAAGCATAGGAGCAGGAGCTGCTAGGTATAAATTAGACTCTTCTCGACGAATCTCAGCTCCAGAGGCTCGCTTTTGCTTTGCCCCATATCCAACTACCACTACTTCATCCAACGCTGCGCCATCTTCAAGAAGAGAAATATTTACTTTGGAAGAATTCACCAGAGCATCCCTGGATACGTAACCTATAAAGTGAGCACTTATTTGGTTGGCACCTGACGGCAGCGTCAAAGAATAATTACCTTCCATATCGGTCACCGTTCCTATGGAAGTACCTGTCACCACTACAGATGCTCCGGGAAGCGGGTTCCCATCAGCAGCACTGGTAATACGCCCAGATACGGTACCAAAAGTTTGAGTTCTTGGATTAAATGTCGTTAGTCTGGCAAAATTCAATTCCCATTTTTCAAGGTCTGGAATCTGTCCGCCTTGAGTAGGGTTGCCGTTGGAAAATCTCAGTTTGACATCCTTCCAATCTACCCCCGTGTTTTGAAAGACTTCAGCTTTATAAGTGAGTGCGAGGGGAGAGCTGACATTTTTCACCCGCACATCGTACTTAGGATACCAGCCGGCATTTGCTACTAAGTAATTAATTTCGAAGGAAGCTGAGCCCGCACGCTCTGCCTTCACACGTATTCTAATCTCAGAGGTAGATTCATTTGTTGAGGCTTGCATGGCGACTACCTGACTGGCGAGCTTGATTTCTTCATTTTTCTCCTGCTGGATGTTCGCTTGAATTTTTAATTCTTCTGCCTTGATTTTCATCAATTCACTATCATAAAAATCCATGGCTTGCTTCAGTGCTGTCAGGCTGGATCCGCTTTGAGTTCCTCCCAAGTCTTTGTTTGCATTCAGCAAGCTCGTTTTCTCCTTCAATACATCCAGCCTGGCGAGTTGAATGTTTCGGTTTCTTTGAATGACATCTATAGAGTCCTGAAGCGCTTGCAGTTTTTCGCCATTCTTTTGCTCAGAAAGATAGTCCAAACGCTTATTCACAGCCTGAATAATGAAATCACCTGTTCCTTTCACCTGAATGCTTTTTTCATCCAAATAAGGAGAAAGCCCTTTGATCAAAATAAAGGATTCACCAGCAGAAACCTGCCCACTGGACGACTCAAAAACCTGAGCTCCTGTGAGAAATACCGTCACTTCCTTGATCTGGGATTTGAAGGTAGTTTCTTTGATTTCTTGAGAAAATGCGAAGAAAGCCACTAGATGCAGGGTAAACAAAAGTGTAAGTTTTTTCATAGGGAGTGGGTTGAACTATTAAAGAAGTAAAAATTTAACGGTTTGAGAAATCGCTGGTTATTAAAAAATCTAAATTATGATTATTCGCAATCTTGTCAGTGCCAAAAATCCCCCTGCTGAACCGGACGGCATAAAGTAGTAGCTGGAATGCAGGAGTGACCGAAGCTGTTTCAATTTTTGTGTGAACCAATTCCTAAAATGTTTTGGCTCTTTACATCTTCTAAAGCGGTTAAACCCATTTTTAAGAATCTTCTTGTTTTGAAAGAATACAAAATAAGTCAGAGTACAAACCAGATGATTAACTTTGCCAGCTTAATTAACCAATGATATCATCCTTTTCTCAATGACGATCACACAAAGCATCATTATTGCCATCATCGAAGGTCTGACTGAATTTTTACCTGTTTCATCCACAGGACACATGATTTTGGCCTCAGCGGCTATGAATATTCACGATGACGAATTTGTAAAAACCTTCGAAATCTTTATCCAGCTAGGTGCAATACTCGCGATTGCCCTGATGTACATCAATCGATTTTTGAAAGGTATGGACATCTATTTCAAGTTATTTGCAGCATTTGTACCTACTGCCATTATAGGCTTGCTGGCGTATGACTACATCAAGGCCTATTTATTCAATCCTATCGTGGTCTCAGTTTCCCTGATTGTAGGAGGAATAATCTTGATTTTTATTGACAAAAAAGTAGTCAACTCCGAGACTCATGTGGACGAAGTGGAGGATATCTCCTACAAAAACGCATTTTTCATCGGGCTATTTCAGTGTCTTTCTATGGTGCCGGGAACTTCCAGAGCAGCTGCCACGATCATTGGTGGTGTTTTCAATGGTTTGGATAAAAAGCAGGCGACCGAATTTTCATTCCTATTGGCAGTCCCTACCATGATGGCAGCATCTGGTTATGATTTGCTAAAAACGGATTTAGTCTTCACTACTAATCAGTTGATGCTTTTAGGAATAGGTTCAATGGTAGCGTTTGTTACAGCATGGTTTGCCGTGAAAGTATTCCTTCAGTTTGTCTCCAAAAATGGATTTACAGCATTTGGCTACTATAGAATTGTAATCGGAATTCTGTTTTTAATCTTTATGTGGGGAACTGATTTGGGGTAATTCGAGAATACACCATAAAAACTAAAAAAGCCTGATTATTTACACTAATCAGGCTTTTGATTTTTAGGCAGTTTGCCTAGCATGCTTTCCTTCTCGGAATTCCTCAATCATTTTCTTATTGAAGGCAGCCAAATCCTTCGGACTTCTGGACGTGACAAGTCCGTTATCCACGACTACTTCCTCATCCACCCAGCTTGCTCCAGAGTTTTCCAGATCTTTGCGTATGGAAGGGAATGAAGTCATTGTTCGCCCATTAGTGACATTTGCCTCAATGAGGATTTGCGGACCATGGCAGATTGCTGCTACGGGCTTATGATCTTCAAAAAAGCTCTTGACAAAAGCCACCGAGGTCATATCTCTTCTTAGCTTGTCAGGATTAATGACACCACCTGGTAAAAGGAGTGAGTCAAAATCTGTCGAACTCACTTGATCAACGCGCGCATCTACTTTGATCGCATCGCTCCAGTTTCCGTCCTTCCACCCTTTGATCTCATCGTTTTCAGGAGAAATGATAAATACCTCAGCACCTTCCTTTTCCAAGGCACGCTTAGGTTCTACTAGCTCTGATTCTTCAAATCCGTTAGTAGCCAAAATAGCTACTCTTATATCTTTTAATAAACTCATAATTTATGTGGTTAAGTTGGCAATTACTTTCTGGCTAGAAAGCAGCTTCGGTTTGGAAGCTATAAGTAGTTTGCCATTACTATTCCAAAATAAAAAACCTACTCCAATTGGCTTGGAGTAGGATTTTTGAAGTGTAATTCATTTGATAATTCCACATTTTGAGCATTCCCCTCTCAAAATCGGCATCTGAAGTCAATCCGCATTATGACTTGAAATCCAAATAGCTTTTGCTCAACCATTTCTCCTCCAGGCTAAACTTTGCCCAGTCACCTTTTATCGTAGAGATAAACACCTCTTCAGATTTCATCAGATTGTCAACGATCGGAAATTCCGCACCGGGCCCACTTCTGACCCGAAGCACATTGGCATTTACAGTTGCTCTTTTCACCTCAGTGGTATATTTACCATAAACCCAGTGAGATTGGCTGTTAGAGATTTTGAGCCAGCCGTTAGACTCATCGTACACCCTCAATATGGCGCCCAATAAGGCGGATTCTCGTCCTGAGGCTTTGGATGCCGAGCCACTGGGTGCCGTTCTCACGTTTAGCGAAGTAGCTGTTACGGCTACATAATTTTCTATGGCCGGCGGCAAGCTCGGTAGATCATCTCCAGCCATGTGTTGTTGAACCAGCGGTAAAAAATAAGTGCTGCAATCATCCACCTTATTTCCGCCAAAGAAATTAGTTCCTGGGCATGATTTATTTCCTCCCGTTCCATTGTTCCGTTTTCCGGTACTGAGCTCAAACCAGTGGTGATAGATAATACTGATAGTATTCACAGGAAGTCTGAATTTACTACAGAGAGCGGCAGTCATCTGGACAATTGTCAGTCGATGTTCGTTGGTCATGGTATCTCCATTTTGATCAAAATTCCCAAGATGCTCTATACAGATGGAGTCGCGATTGGCTCCATATATACATGCGGGAGTAGCCTCAAGCGACCTTCCTGTCACAATAGTTCCGTCTGGAAAACTAGTGAAGTGCTGTCCTATATCACTCCAGCCATTGTTTCTCACGTGGTGATTTTTCATTGAGAGCTGCCTTTCAAAATGATTTCTACCATTAAAATGACTATAGTTAGGGCTCCAGGTATGATGCTGCTGAATGGTAATAATAGTGCGTGCGATACGCTGCGATTGTATCCAGGCTACAAATTCTCCACCTGTCATTTTTACAAAACCGTACTTACTTTCCATGCTAGTATTTAGTTAAAAGTGAAAAATTCTTTCCATCAATTTAATCAGTTTTCAGTAAGCATTAAAAATGTACGGGGTATAAGTTGACTCAACTGTATCTAGTAAGCTGAATCAAGTTGCTCAATTAAAGGACTTTGCAAGAGTGGGGATGGATATAGCCTGTTAAGGAATGGATCTGAAGGAGCTATGAAGTCAAGCAAACTTCTGAGCGCTTGAACCTCGAGTTGACTACCAAAAAAAGCCCCATCAAAATTAATTGATGGGGCTTATTACCTAGCGCGAAGTGCTTAATTGCCTTTTTCTCCGATAGAAATCATCGCACATCTGAAACCGATATGGTTGGTCGCAGAGTCCTGGTGCATAAATCTACGTGTACCCGGAGCAAGCCAGTATGCTACATCTCTCCAAGAACCGCCTTTATAAACTCTGAGCTCATCCGTCAGCATGGAAGTTTGATAAGTTTCTTCTTCATCATCAATCCCAGAATTCCTTATTGGGTTGAGGTCATCTACATCCTGGAAAGAAAGCGGGCGGTAGATATCCTGTACCCATTCGTTCATATTTCCAGCCATGTGATACAACCCAAAATCATTCGGGGCCATGTCATAGACATTAGTAGGAATGATATCTCCATCGTTAGCTTGTCCACCAGCAATCCCACCATAATCACCTCTACCTCTTTTGAAGTTGGCCAAGAAGTCACCTTGCTTGCCTTTTCTTTTGACGTTGTAAGGATTACGAACACCTCTACCATCCCAAGGATAGATACGGCCATACTCCTGATTTTCGTCTAAGTATTGAGTACCGATCATTGCTTTAGCAGCATACTCCCACTCAGCTTCAGTAGGTAGTCTATAGTCGGCTAGTGCTACGCCTCTCTCGATCAGCTGGTTTTTAGTGAAAGTGGAATCGATTTCTCTTTCTTTTCTGATGATTTCCTGAACATATTCTGTTCTCCACTTAGAGTAGGCATTTGCCTGGGTCCAAGACACTCCAGCTACAGGGTAGAAATTGAATCCTGGGAATCTGAAGTAATAAGACTGGTACATGTCATTAAATGTCATCTCTCCACCAGCCCATACGTTATCTTTTGGCTCTAATTTCAGAAGTGAATCTGCGCTCACTTTTTTCTTCATGTCGAAAAGATACTCTCGGTAATCATTGTTGGTCACTTCCGTTTCATCCAAATAGAAGTTCGAAAGCGTCACCGTCCTTTCTTGATTATCCCGAAAAGCCATCACATCTTCTTCTTGGGTGCCAAGTACGGCTCTACCACCTTGGATAAATTTCAAGTTTGGCCCCGGAATCTGCTCGGCATTTTTGGCTACAAAAAATTGAGTAGAATCTTGTTCATCAAAACTGAATTCTGCACCGGTCGTAGCACTTCTTTTACCCGGCTTATCGGCAGTTCTTCTACCATACCCGGGAGTTTTATTACATGAGGTTAAAATAGAGCTTCCTACTATCGCAAGAGCTGCTACCCACATTCCCCAAGATTTGTTACTCAGACACATATATATAATTGTTTTAAGGTCTTTTTCAGTGTGCTAATATAAATGCAATGTCAAGCACTTCCAATGATTTGGTGTGAAGTCCTTTTAATCATTTTGACAAAAAAGAGCCAAAATCCCAGAAAATCAACAAAATCGGTAGGCGAATCTGCAATTTTTATGCCACTAAATTATTTGAAAATCATGCATCATTCATCTCATTTAGCTTAATCTGAGCCTTAGAAATGGAAGAAACATTTGCTTGTGTAAGAATCAAACGATTCTTGTATTCCTTTATTTTGCAAAGCTTGCTATTCATCTGAGCAAAACGCATGATTTTTTGGAAAATCTCAGAGGAATAATAATCATCGCGGGTAGAAGGTAACAGGTGACATTTCATCACATTACCTTTCAGAACCAATTTTTCGATCCCAAGCTTTTCTGCTTTCCATCTCAAGCGAACTGTCTCCATCAAATCCGCAACAGATTCTGGAAGAGGTCCAAACCGGTCCAGAAGCATTGCTGAGAATTTGGCCAATTCCTCCTCATCTTTGATCGCATCTAGCTTGGAATAAAGCCCTAATCGTTCGCTGATATTCCCTACATATTCCTCCGGAATGAGCAATTCCAAATCCGTCTCTATCGTACAGTCTTGAACCAATACTTTGACTTTTTCTGACAAATCAGTCTCAAATAAGGCTGCAAACTCATTTTCCTTCAGCTCCTGTACAGCTTCATCCAGGATTTTATGATACATCTCAAAGCCTAGATCAGTAATAAACCCACTTTGCTCCGCTCCCAAAAGATTCCCTGCTCCACGAATATCGAGATCTTTCATCGCTACTTTGAAGCCATCTCCCAAATCTGAGAACTCTTCCAACGTTTGCATCCGCTTCCTGGCCTCCGCCGTCAATCCTGACATAGGCTGGGTGAGCAAATAGCAAAACGCCTTCTTATTGCTTCTACCAACTCGTCCTCGCATCTGATGCAAATCACTCATCCCAAACATATGAGCTCGGTTGATAATAATCGTATTGGCATTCGGAATATCCAGTCCTGATTCAATGATATTGGTAGAAACCAGCACATCGTAATCGTGATGAATAAAATCCACCATGACTTTCTCCAGCTTTTTCCCATCCATCTGACCATGTGCTCCTACTACCCGTGCATCTGGAACGAGCTTCATGATCAAATTAGCAATGGAATCGATCTCTCCCACCCGATTGTGAACGAAGAAAACCTGACCACCACGGCGTAGTTCATACGAAATCGCATCTCGAATCACTTCCTCTTGGAACGTCTGAACTTCAGTAGTTACCGGCTGCCTATTAGGTGGTGGAGTCGCAATCACAGACAAATCTCGCGCTCCCATTAGGGAAAAATGTAAGGTCCTTGGAATAGGGGTAGCGGTCAAGGTCAATACATCTACATTCACCCGAAGATTTTTCAGCTGATCTTTCACTTTCACCCCAAACTTCTGCTCCTCATCTATTACCAACAAGCCCAAATCTTTGAAGACAATATCCTTATTGACGATTTTATGGGTTCCTACCAGAATGTCGATTTCTCCGGTTTTCACCTGAGCTATAATTTCCTTGATTTCCTTCGCTGTACGAAAACGATTGATGTATTCGATTTTCACTGGAAAACTACCCAACCTTTCACTGAAGGTATGGAAGTGTTGCATAGCCAAAATCGTAGTCGGTACCAAAACGGCTACTTGTTTCCTGTCATTCACTGCCTTGAAAGCAGCGCGAATGGCAACTTCAGTCTTGCCAAAACCCACATCACCGCAAACCAACCTATCCATTGGGTAGGACTTTTCCATGTCAGTTTTTACGTCTTGCGTGGCGGCAGCTTGATCTGGGGTATCCTCGTAGAGGAAGGAGGATTCTAACTCGATCTGAAGTACAGAATCTGGATTGAAAGCAAAACCAGGTGCTGATCTTCGCTTTGCATAAAGTGCAATCAGGTCTTTCGCAATATCTTTAACCTGCTTTTTGGCTCTGGATTTTTTATTTTCCCAATCTGGCGAACCCAGTTTGGACATGGTAGGAACAGCGCCTTCCTGCCCGGAAAATTTGGAGATTTTATGCAGGGAGTGAATGTTTACATAAAGCAAATCATCATCTCTGAAAACAAGCCGGACAGCTTCCTGCATTTTGCCGGCCACATCTACTTTCTCTAGCCCCGCAAAACGCCCTACGCCATAATCCACATGGACGATAAAGTCACCAGGATGCAAAGCTTTCAGTTCTTTGATTGTGAGCGCTTTGGATTTACTGGCTTTGTCACGGGTTTTGTAGCGATGAAAACGCTCAAAAAGCTGATGATCTGTGAAGCAAGCTATTTTGGATTGCTTATCTTCAAAGCCCTCTCTCAAGCCTAATAGCATGCTTTGCACGTGCAAGGTTGGATCTAACTCTCTGAAAATCCCCAGCAGTCGATCTAGCTGTTTCTCATTTTCGGCAGTGAGAATATTGACAAATCCCTTCTTTTCGTTCTCCGCAAGTTGCGCTACGAGCAGGTCAAAATTCTTGTTGAAGGAAGCTTGAGGCTGTGATTCCCAAGAGAATTGCTTGGCATTTTTCAAGTAAAATTGCTTCCCGAATTCCACTCTGGAAAAATTGGCTGAAAGCGAAGCAAAGTTTTCTCCTTTATCAAATAAATCTCCAGGACTGAGGACAACTTTCGTGTTGTTCGTTTTATTTACTATTTGGTCAAAAGCCAATGAAGCCTTGTGAAAGCACTCGTCCATCACATCCAGTGTCAACTGATAATCCTTGATCCATACAATCGTCTGCTCAGGCAGAAAACTCAAGAATGATTGCCGCACTTCCTGCAGCAGCTTTGTCTGCACGTTTGGAATCAGAGAAATCTGATCCACAGCTGCAATAGATAGTTGGCTTTCTGGATCAAAAGTCCGGATGCTTTCTATCTCTTTTCCAAAAAGCTCCAAGCGATAGGGATGCTCATTGGAAAATGAAAACACGTCCAAAATCCCACCTCGAATAGCAAATTGACCAGGCTCATAGACAAAGTCCGTCCGCTCAAAATCATAACTAGCCAAGATCTCTGAGACAAACTCCATATCCACCTGCTCGCCTACTTTGGCAGAAAAGGTATTTTCAAGTAACGACCTTTTGTTAATCACTCGCTCGTAGATCGCCTCAGGATAGGTGATGATAATGCGTGATTTATCTTTCTCCTCTAGCACGAGATTCAGAATCTCTGAACGCATCAACACATTAGCATTGTCTATCTCCTCGTATTGATATGCCCTCTTGAAACTCGAGGGGAAGATCATGTGAGCTTCGGTATTCATCAAATTCTGAAGATCAGAATTCAGGTAGGCTGCTTCCTCCTTGTCTTGTGCTATGATCAGATGTGTTCCTCCTTTGGTCTGAAAAAAAGAGGAGAATAGCACCATATCCAAACTTCCCGATAAGCCTTTTATCTGGTGTGTGAGCTTGTCACCACTCGAAATTTCGTGGGCGATCGTTTGAAAAATAGGGTCTGATTGGTATATGGAAAGAAAATCGGGACGATCCAAAAGCGTGTGGTTTGATTCTAAGTTGGTGTCGCAAAGTTAGCGTTTTATGAATTCTAACGATTGAATCCAAAAAGCTTTTCGCAGTTTAATAAACATGGAAAGGCGACAAGAGTTCAGAATCCTTGTTTTGTCCTAAAAGGAAAGTTCTACTTAAAAACTAAATTTGCTAACCCTACAAAATACATAGAGGTTGAAATTAAATCTAAATATGCAACCATTTGCATGTAAGAATAAAAAATAAATTCAAGATTGAAATTGCACATCAATCGTCATCCTAGAGACTTTAATCATTTAGATTCTTGAATTTCCCTTCCGCTACATTTCCCTATCTTTGCCCCCTGATCACAAAACCAAAACCGGCCCTCAACTTTACTGAAGAGGCTATTGACATATAAATCCATGAGTAGAGAAGTTCGCGTAAGATTCGCTCCATCACCGACGGGGCCTTTACATATTGGCGGGGTACGCACCGCGCTTTACAATTACCTTTTTGCCCGCAAAATGGGCGGGAAATTCCTCTTGAGAATAGAAGATACGGATCAGGCGCGATTTGTACCTGGAGCTGAGTCCTACATTCAAGAATCTCTGGCTTGGCTAGGTATTTCCCCTGACGAAAGCCCTTGGAATCCTGGTAACTGTGGCCCTTACCGCCAGTCTGAGCGCAAGGACAGCTACATGCAATACGCGCTAGATTTAGTGGAAGCAGGACATGCATATTATGCTTTTGATACTGCTGAGGAATTAGAAGCTATGCGCGAGCGCTTGACGGCTGCTCGGGTGGTTCAGCCTCAGTATAACAGTATCACCCGAACTCAGATGAAAAACTCGCTTACGCTTTCCGAGGATGAAGTAAAGTCGAGACTAGCATCTGGAGAACCTTATGTGATCCGTGTGAAAATCCCACTCAAGGAAGACGTCCGACTGAATGACATGATCCGTGGCTGGGTGATGGTTCACTCCTCCACGCTAGATGACAAAGTACTAATGAAGTCCGACGGAATGCCAACTTATCACTTGGCAAATATCGTGGATGATCATCTGATGAAAATCACCCACGTGATCCGTGGTGAAGAATGGCTTCCGTCTGCCCCATTGCACGTATTACTTTATAAGTTTTTTGGTTGGGAAGATACCATGCCTGAGTTTGCGCACTTACCACTTTTGCTTAAGCCTGACGGAAACGGTAAGCTTTCCAAGCGTGACGGAGATAAGTTAGGTTTTCCTGTTTTCCCTCTAAACTGGGAAAATAAGGCAGATGGAGAAACAGCTGCAGGCTTCCGTGAGGCTGGCTATCTACCAGATGCATTTTTGAATTTCTTAGCTTTTCTAGGTTGGAATCCTGGTGATGATCGTGAGCTATTTTCTTTAGAAGAACTCATAGCGGCATTTTCTATGGAGCGAATCGGCAAGTCAGGAACTAAGTTTGACATCGCAAAAGCCAAGTGGTTCAATGAACAGTATTTGAAAGCTATGTCCACTGCGGCGTTGGCACCTTTTGTAATCTCCGACGCTTCCAAAGATGGAGAAATAATACTTCAAGATACGGCTGAGGCTTTAGCGGCTCTCATGAAAGAGCGCGTGACTTTCCCTGCTGAGATCTGGCAGGGAAGTAAATTTGTTGTGGTGGCTCCTACTGAATTTGATCAGGATGTAGCAAGTAAACGATGGAACGCAGACGCTGTCACATTGCTTACCGCTTTTGCTCAAACGCTAGAAGGATTTACTACTAATTTTGATGCGGAAACGGCTAAAACATTGCTAGGAGAAACTGCCGATGCAAACGAAATCAAGTTAGGAAAATCTATGCAGGCAGTCCGCCTGGCAGTGACCGGAGCAGGAGCAGGACCGGATTTGATGGAGATTTTTGCTATTTTAGGAACTGAAGAAGTGGCCAAGCGAATCAGATTTGCGTTAGCCACTTTAGAAGTAATCAGCTAAACACGCAAGCTATGACTAAGAAGAAAAAGAAAAACGAAGACCCGAAAGTTCACGAAGATCTGAGCGGCTTCAAAATGAATATTAATTCCTTTGGTGAAATTTCCTCCTCCTTTTCCATTGATAAAATCAACGAGTTTCTCAATAAGAATGTAGAGGACAAAAAACTGAAAGATCGGGACGATTTAAAATCTGACGAAAAGGAAAAGAAATCTTAATTCCTTCTACCTTTGAATACATAAAAAAAAAGCTCCCCAAATTGGGAGCTTTTTCTGTTTATACAAAGAACTTCAAGCGAATCACTTCCTGCTCGGTGAGGAAGCGGTAATGCCCGCGTTTCAAATCTTTTTTGTCAAGTCCTGCAAAAACCACTCGATCAAGAGCAGTTACCTCATAGCCCAAATGAGCAAAAAGCCTTCTCACAATTCTATTTCTACCAATATGTATCTCCAGTCCAAGAATCGTTCTGTCCAGAGATAACACTTGGAAATCATCCACATCCGCTTTACCATCTTCCAGTGTCAAGCCTTCAATGATAGCCTCTTCATCCTTCTTGGTCAATGGCTTATCCAAGGTCACTTGATAGATTTTCTTGATCTCATTAGATGGGTGAGAAAGCTTGGCAGCTAACTCTCCATCGTTGGTGAACAGCAGAAGCCCAGTGGTATTTCTATCCAATCGACCAACCGGAAAAATACGCTCTTCACACGCATTCCCAACGAGGTGCATCACCGTCTTGCGATCCATAGGATCATCGGTAGTGGTGATGAAATCCTTTGGCTTATTCAACAAAACGTAAGTAGGTTTTTCAGGATTGATCTTTCTTCCTTGATATACTACGCGATCGGTTTTCTTTACTTTTCTACCAAGTTCTGTGCAGACTTCCCCATTCAAAGTAACCAGACCATTGCTGATCAGTGAATCGGCTTCTCTTCTGCTACAGATACCGGAGTTGGCGATGTACTTATTCAGACGAATAAGATTCTCGGCATTCTCCATTTTTTTCTTCTTCTGAGGGAGAGAATCAAAATTGTAATCTGGTCGCTCAACGGTGGTGTCTTGGTCCACAAAACGCTTTTTAGCGAAGCCTTTGCCGTCTTTCTTGTCAGATTTGTAGGTAGGTTTTCCCGCCGCAAAAACTGGCTTCTGATCCCTTCCACGTCCCTTATAGATAAGGCCCTCTGGCTTTTCATTAGGTGACGGTTTGCTGGATTTAGCATCTCTTTTGTATGGTTTCGGGCTTTCAGCTTCTTCTTTTTTAGCGAAAAATTGCTTCTTCACTCCACCAATTTCTTTCTTTTCTGTAAAGCTCGATCCTTGTTCTTTCTTAGGAGAAAAGTTCGATTTGGAGCCAAACTTCTTCTCACCTAGTGACTTGAATCCTGGCTTATTGCTTGTTCTTGGTTTTTTATTGAATTCAGAGAAGTCGTCCTCATTTTTACCAAAAGACTTCTTACCTGAGCCAGATTTAGAAAAGCCTGAGTCTTTTGATTTATTAAAGCCTTCGGACTTTCCTTTGTATCCTTCGGACTTCCCTTGGTAGCCTTCAGATTTGTTTTTGATTCCATCTGACTTCCCTTTGTAACCGCCTCTTTGGCCTGAATTAGACGGTTTGGAATCTTTTTTACCTTCGCCGAAAAACGGCTTTTTTGAATTGTTATCTCTCATAGATTTGCAACATCACTGCTGTATTAATTGTGTATGATTAAGCGATTGGTTTTCAAGTCCTTAATCGGGTCGCAAAGGTAAGGCCTATCTGGAGATTTCTAACCATACCCTTCAAAAATAATCATGTTAGCGCATATCTGCCAGGTTTTTCAATCAGGTCCATATAGATCCGAATTATATCAAAACACTTTTATTAAAACCCAACAGCGTTGATTTACACGATACTACTTCATGTTTTTGTAAAAGTGCTCTGTCGCATTACGAACAGACCCTTCACTGAGCAAAAGTTTTTGGGCGGTTTCCTCGTCCAGACCAGTTGCTTCCATGATCATCTTAGTGCCTCGTTGTACCAGCTTAGCATTGGAAAGCTGCATATCTACCATTTTATTTCCTTTTACTTTTCCCAGCTTGATCATCACGGAAGTTGAGATCATATTAAGAATCAGCTTTTGGGCGGTACCGGATTTCATTCGTGTGCTTCCCGTGATAAACTCTGGGCCTACTACCGCTTCAATCGGGTGATCTACTTCTTTGGAAAGTGGGGAGTCTGGATTGCAGGTAATGCTTCCTGTCAAAAGACCTTTGGCCTTAGCTGTTTTCACTCCACCGATTACATAAGGAGTGGTGCCTGATGCAGCTATCCCGATTACGGTATCATTTTCATTGAAGCCATACTCGAGAATATCATTCCAAGCCTGGTCGGTATCGTCCTCAGCGTTTTCTACTGCTTTGCGGATCGCGGTGTCACCTCCTGCGATGATACCCAACACCATGTCGAAAGGGACACCGTATGTAGGTGGGCATTCAGAAGCATCTAGTACTCCCAGCCTACCACTCGTGCCTGCTCCGATATAGATCAACCTACCTCCTTTTTGCATTCGGGGCACGATCTCAGCTACAAGGTTTTGAATGTTTGGAATGACTAGCTCTACAGCTAAAGGCACTTTTTTATCCTCTTTGTTGATATTGCGCAGCAAATCCAATAAATCCATTTGCTCCAAATTGTCATAATGAGAGGTACTTTCAGTTACTTTCATGTGTTTTTTATCGGGTCTTAAAGAATTTTAGAAAACTAGGTAGGATCATCGGGAATCCTGTGATGGTCTGATTTTATAAGGTCTCTTGATGGTAAAGCGTCAAGCCTGCAATCGGGCTTTCTATGATCAAATTTACATTGATCTGCGAATCAGCTGCAGCTTTGCGAAGTATATCGCTGTTGTAAAAAGCAATCGAGCCTACGAAGTTCACCGGTTTCTGTGTGTAATCTTTGTACTTCATCACGTGCTGTTTGAAAAACTCCTGAAATGAGCTGTAATACAGCATATAGCAATAGGGATTGGACTTATGTTCCGTTATAAATCTACAGAAACTAGCCATGTACCTGTTTGGAAATGGTTTTTGATAGACATTCTCCTGAATCACTGTACTATTCAAATGAAAGCGTTCGGTCAGCTCTTTTTTGATATCTAGGGGCATTTCATCATTGATAAAATCCTTCAAAAGTTTTCTGCCCACATAGCCTCCGCCGCCTTCATCTCCAAAAAAATATCCTGGAGAGGGGCGTTTATCGACGATTTGCGTCCCATCATAGTCGCAGCTATTTGATCCTGTGCCTAGTATGCAGGCTATTCCTGCGAGGTGACCACAAGTAGATTTGGCGGCAGCTGTGAGGTCATGATCGATCGTGATTTTAGCTTCTGGGAATATCGTTTTCAAAGCCGATGAGACTTCATTCCTCCTTTGATCTGTAGAGCAACCCGCTCCATAAAAAAATATCTCTTGAATCTCTGGAACTAAATCAAGCAGGAAATCGCACTTCATCAGAAGGGAAATTTCCTCTGAAGTCTGATAATAAGGGTTAAACCCTATGCCTCTGTACTGACTAATTCTTTTGTCGGCATGAATTACTCTCCAGTCTGTCTTGCTGGATCCACTATCTGCGATTAAAATCATTTAGCTAATTGCCCTATGGCTTGAAATTTTTCAAATACTTTTTCTGTATGTGGAGCGTCTGGCAATTCCTCGGTCAGATCTTGTCCAGCCCAATGTTCGTAATGCATGCCTTTTTTCCAAAGTCTCGAGCTACTCACATCATAAATGACCCCATTATAGGCTACCCAAATCTCTGGTTTATCCTGTCCATTTCGTAAAGCCAGTTGCTGTTTGGTATAGGTCTGCATTAGAGAAGTTTGATTTGAGCATTGATCCAACGCTCAGGAATCTCACCCCGTTGAGCCATTTGGTAATCCGCATAACTACAGGGTACTGTGCTCACCCGGTCAAACTTTTCTGTTTCATTATGTGGAATCTCCATCCACCATTTGCCACTTCTTTTACTTTTGTAGAAAACCAACGTATTTGGTTTGGTATCTAAAGAAACTGTGTATTTCGTGTAGTCAGAACTTTTAAAAGAAAGACTGTCTTTGCGAGAATAAAATCCCTCCAGAAAATACCATATCATCACAGAGACGACTTTTGCAGTCTTATTTACCGAATCGTCGAAATAAGGATCATAGCCGTAAATCCCAAGAGAGCTTAATTTTTCATTGGTGCCAGCAAACCAGCAAATCTGGCAAGCTTCCTCAGCCGTTAGCCCAAAAGGCTCAGCATTGACTGCCCCAGGAGCATCGGCAGATTGTATAGCACATAGGTCGAAACTAAGCAAATCAGCATTTCTAATCAGAGGCTCTACTTCTTTGAATTCACTTCTCAGCTCTCCGAGACGAACATGCTCGAAATATAGCTTTTCCACCACATTGATCAACGAAGGATCAACTAGGAAACTCTGGTAAGCTAAATGTGCCGATGAAAACAAGAAGTTAGGCTGATGAAGAATGATTTCTTGGGTGTGCTGATCAGCTAGCGGTCCTTCTTCCTCCATGTCTAGTTTAGCATCTACTGTCAAGAGACTTACTAGTTTTTTCATTTTTTGGTAGGACAAATACTGTCCGTAGTCCAAATCATGTGATCCGCCAAAATAGATTGGAAGAATTTGCTGCTTCATGAGGTATTCTCCCACTTCCTGCATTCTCTGATAAGTATCACTTAGCCTCTGGCCGGAGATCATATCTCCCAAATCCGCCACACGATATGCCCCAAAGCCTTTCTTCAGCTCATAAAGTTTCTCCCGGATCTCACTACTACCTCGGTCAGCACTTTCTATTTTTGCGAGGCCTCGATTCTCTTTAATGCCCACTAGGGCAATTTGTACTCCTTTGAGGTCAGGGAATTCTTCTCCAAAAAAGTGTATTTGTTTAAAGAATGAGTTTTCTGGGTATTTTTTCTGCCAAAGGTATTCGGCTACAGGGTCAAAGTAAGATTGGATATTCATAAGGGGTGATTGTCTCAGGTAAAAATAATCAAAAAAGGCACCTAACCTCGAATTTTGGAGCAGACTTCCTATTTCTAGATCAATCTCTATTTTTAGAATAAGTTGGGATTAAATAAAAAATCCCGCTGAGAGCGGGATTTTAAGTAGTGATTATCCTCCGAAATCATCGAATCGGATATTTTCCTGAGGGATACCTAGATCATCTAGCAACTTCAATACTGCTGAGTTCATCAAAGGAGGACCACATAGGTAGTATTCTACCTCGTCTGGCTCAGGGTGATTTTTCAGATAGTTATCATATAATACTTGGTGAATGAAACCAACGTAACCGTCACCTTCATCCTCAGGAGATTTCTTGATTTTCCAATTGTCTTCCGGAAGTGGCTCAGATAGTCCAATATTGAACTGGAAGTTCGGGAAGTCTTTCTCTATGTCTCTGAATTGAGGTACATAGAATAGCTCTTTCTTGGATCTACCACCGTACCAGTAAGATACTTTTCTGTTAGTTTTCTCTGTATGGAAAAGGTGGAAAATCTGAGCTCTCAATGGAGCCATACCTGCACCACCACCGATGTAAACCATCTCGCGTTGAGTAGGATTAATATGGAATTCACCATATGGACCGGAAATGGTTACCTTATCACCAGGAACTCTAGAGAATACATAAGAAGAACAAACACCAGGATTCACATCCATCCATTTGTTATTCGCTCTATCCCAAGGTGGAGTAGCGATACGAATGGTAAGCATAACGATGTTACCTTCAGCTGGGTGATTAGCCATAGAGTAAGCTCTAAATAGCTCTTCGTCATTCTTCATCGTCAAATCCCAAAGACCGAACTTGTCCCAATCACTTTGGTACACGTCTGCCGGGTGACCTAAATCAGGGTGTGGAGTAATATCCATACCTTTGAAGTTCACCGTGATGATAGGAACGTCAATTTGGATATATCCACCGGCTTCGAAATCAAGCGTCTCACCTTCTGGAAGTTTCACTTTGAATTCCTTGATGAAAGTAGAAACGTTGTAGTTAGAAATAACTTCACATTCCCACTTCTTGATGCCGAAGATTTCTTCCGGAACTCGGATCTTCATGTCATTTTTCACTTTCACCTGACATGCAAGGCGGACGTTACTTTGCTGTTCTGCTCTGCTCAAGTGACCGACTTCTGTAGGTAGAACTTCTCCTCCACCTTCTTCGACCACACATTTGCACATCGCACAAGTTCCGCCACCACCACATGCGGATGGAAGGAAGATTTTTTGACTACCAAGCGTAGAAAGCAAGGTTGTTCCTGCTGCTGTTACGATTGGAGAACTCGCGTCACCATTAATGATAATGTTAACGTCACCTGAGTTGACCAGCTTAGACTGGGCAAAAAGGAGAATAAATACCAGTAGCAATATGATTATTGTAAAAGCTACAATGGATGTGATAATTACTGAACCCATGAAATTTTGGTTTAATTTTTCTTATGGATTGGCCCAATACGGGAGCACAAATATATTTATTAATCACTAAAACAGACCAAATCGATGTTCAAATATGGCCCGAATAATCAAAACCTTTTAGAAGTAACTCTTTTAGTTATTTAAAAGGTTTAGCAGCGTGGTCAATCGGCCTTTAAGTTGACGTCGATCAACAATAAAATCCAGAAATCCATGCTCCAAGACAAACTCTGCACTTTGAAATCCTTTTGGCAAATCCTTACCAATCGTCTCACGAATTACCCGGGGCCCTGCAAAGCCTATCAAAGCTTCTGGTTCTGCAATATTGAAATCGCCCAACATCGCGTAAGAAGCAGTGACTCCACCTGTGGTCGGATCTGTCAGCATAGAAATGTAAGGAATACCTGCTTGATCTAACAACGCAAGCTTGGCAGATGTTTTAGCCATTTGCATTAAAGAAAATCCTGCTTCCATCATTCGTGCACCACCCGACTTGGAAATCATTAAGAATGGAATTTTATTTTTCAGGGAGTGATCAATTGCACGAGCTATTTTTTCACCTACTACTGACCCCATGGATCCACCGATGAAATTAAAGTCCATACATGAAATCACGATATCCAACCCATTCATTTTTCCCACGGCAGAACGAACAGCGTCATTCAACTCTGTCTTCTTGATCGTGGCTTCTATACGTGAAATGTAAGGTTTGGTGTCCGTGAATTTCAAAGGATCGCCGGAGGTCATATTGGCATCCAGCTCTTTGAATTTATTGTTGTCAAATAGGATTTCGAAATACTCCTTCGAACCAATTTTTACATGAAAATCATCATCTGGACACACATAAGCGTTGTTTTTCAGCTCTCTGGTATGAATGATATTTCCATTTGGGGTCTTAAACCAAAGGCCATCAGGTGCATCTTTCTTCTCAGCGGTAGATGTTTTGATGCCTTTGTCAGTTCTTTTAAACCAAGCCATATTGAGTTTTTAGGTTGTTTTTGACGAGTCAAAGGTTACAAATTTAGTCGTTAAATCTGGTAAATAAAACCTGATTAGAAATAGCTCTTCAATTCAACTACACAAAGGAAAACGTACCAATCTGGAAAATCGCTTTTTCAGGGATTAATAATTACCTTATTTTGAATTGAAAGATTCAGAGTAGCTTTTACTCTGTATTAGATAACCCTATCCCACTAGCTACTCATGAACTTAGCCGTTCTACTCCTCATTTCTGCTGTCATTTTATTTATAGCTTACAAGGTTTATGGCAACTTTGTCTATAAGAAATTTGGTCTAAACGATAAAAATCCAGCGCCTTCGCATACTCATCGGGATGGAGTGGATTATGAGCCCAGCAAGCCTATAGTGGTGCTAGGCCATCATTTTGCATCAATCGCTGGAGCAGGTCCAATTGTCGGGCCGATCATTGCAGTGACTTTTGGATGGATCCCAGCTGTGATTTGGATTTTGGTGGGTGGAATATTTTTTGGGGCTGTGCATGACTTAGGAAGCATGGCTACTTCCTTGAAAACAGATGGAAAATCGATCGGCGTGATCATCCGGAATCAAATTGGGATGAAAGGAAAGCAGCTATTTGTCATCTTTAGCTTTTCTACCCTAATCTTAGTTATTGGCGTTTTTGCGGATATTATCGCCAAAACTTTCGTCACAAACCCCGGCGTAGCTTCAGCTTCTATTCTTTTTATTCTGTTGGCAATTGTTTTCGGTGTCGTCAACAAAATGATCGGCAGCAAAAAAACAGCATTTATCGTCATCTCTGTAATTGGGGTACTATTGATGTACTTCTTTGTGTATTTAGGAATGAAACTTCCATTTGTACTGGATTATAAAATCTGGGTTTTGGCCCTATTGGCTTATGCCTTCCTTGCATCAGTCACTCCGGTCAGCATGCTGCTACAGCCCCGCGATTACCTCAACAGTTTTTTGCTGTATGGATTGATCATTGCCGCCGTCCTCGGTGTAGTGATTGCCAATCCCGAAATCCAGATGAGCAATGAAATCCATGTATCAGATGACAATCTTGGCTATATTTTCCCTGTGCTCTTTGTGACTATAGCCTGTGGTGCTATCAGCGGATTTCATTCTCTAGTAGCTTCAGGGACCACTTCCAAGCAATTGAATAAGGAGTCGGATGCAAAGTTGGTCGGTTTTGGAGGAATGTTGATAGAATCGTTCTTGGCCATTATTTCAGTTGGTGCAGTGGTGATTCTGTCGAGATCTGAATATGCGGCAAGGCTCACAGGAGAAGGACCGGTGGCGCTTTTCTCCACTGGCTTGGGAGGAATGATCGCAACGCTTGGGATTTCAGAGGAGTTTGCCGTAGGATTTGTGGCACTGACAGTCTCTGCCTTTGCATTGACGACATTGGATACTTGTACTCGTTTGGCTCGATTTACTTTACAGGAATACTTCGAAGATGTACCCCAGGCAGCAGGCCAATTTCTAGCAAAAAATAGGTATGCATCAACTGGAATTGTGGTCGTCTTTTCTATTCTTCTGTTGTTATCAGGAGAGTTTACCACACTCTGGCCAATATTCGGTTCCGCTAATCAATTGCTGGCAGCACTGGCTCTATTGACAATCGCAGTCTGGCTGATTAAGAAAAAAATCAATGCGCTCTTCGTGACGATACCCATGTTTTTTATGTTTACGGTTACCTTATCTTCATTGGGACTTTTTGCTTGGAAAAACTTCAAAGACGAGGTCTATGTGCTTTCCATCATTGCCGCTCTACTTTTTGTATTGGCTATATCCTTGATGGTTCTGGCGACAAAAAGCTTAAAAAAAGAAGTCAAAGAACCCGCAAAGGCTCTTTGACTTTTTGTGCTCTTATAAGGAATTGAAAACCTCTTTTGCCTTTTTAGGAATTCTTACCGCCAGCGTGAAATTGATCAGATAATCGGCGAAAGCAGCATCTCCATGAACTTCATTGTCTGGTGTAGAATTCTCGATATCGGTTACACTTTGCGTTCTGTTTCTGAATAAAGCAATAGGTACATTCAATGTCCCAGTCACATTTCCCAGCATGTAACTAATGCCTGGCTCCACGGAAATAATATAGCCAGGCCTTCTGAATCCTTCACTTCCACCAAATACATCGTGGACTGGAATTCCTTCAATTCTTCCTCCTAGAGATGCTCCTAATCCATGCACTTTTTCAAAAGAATGGAAAACACCAGTTCTCAATGCAAACTGATCCGGCACACTCATGATCGCTTCATTTTCATATCTTCTATTAGTAGGCGTGCCGTTTGTTTCCTTAGGATTGAACATATAAAATCCATCGTAATACAAGAAGTTGGTACTTCCGATGTTCCACAGCCCTTGAAAATCTACGATCAAACCTGTGCCACCATCACCTAATTGGATGGACTGATCAACTGTCTGCTCGGTAGGCACACTTTCTAGGCCTTTGTAAAAAGTACTTGTGGCAGCATAATCTCCTGTTGGAAATTTGATTCCAAGACCAATTGCCGTGTTACCTTTTTGAGCCTTTTCTCCAGAAAGCAACCAATATCCAGCACCAATTCTCATATCGCCAAAGCCTTTGGAATAGGTCGTATGTCTTTCAGTTCGATTATGTTCGTAAAGCGAACTTCGTTCATTGTATTGAAATGGCAGAGAAACGAGACCATACAGACGCTCTGAGAATGCATAGCTGATATTGATGTCCAGACCGTGCTGCATATTGATCACTTCCGTGTGATCTGTAATACGATTGTGTTCTTCTTCAGTTCCTCTGAAATGTCTAAATGACTTGAAATAGCGGTAATTGGCACTTACGTTCCACTCACCTTTATTGAGGATATTTCCTTGACCCACAGCATTTCCCAGTCCGGAAAATTGTCTGATGGCTACGCAACCTTGAGCGAATAATTCAGATGGTGCAAGGTGAAGAAAAGCAAGTATGATTATAAGTATAGAATATTTTTTCATGATAGATTGGATAATTTCTTGACAAAATTTTAAAAGTTCTTAAACACCAAGTAGCAGGTATCATCCATTAAGTTTAAATGGTGCACCAGATCACTAGGCTGGAATTATTCCCAGCTAGCATTTAAGTATTTTGAATTGAAGAATTATCCCAACCTAGGTGGCGGGGTATGGAGCTGAAAAAACGGATTCGTGTAAATAAGGAAATGAAACTCGGGTGAATCAATCCCATTTGCTACCTGAGTGAATGCCAAGTTGTTTTTTATGGGCTGAATATAGTCTTTGGCTATGAGCTTAATAGATAGCTTACCATTTTGATCTTGGGAGTTTTCGTCGTCAGTCAAAAAGGAAATCCACCTTTTAACTGTATTGTCCAATACCTCTCTGGCAGTATCTGGTACCACGACGATTTGAAGTGTGTCATTTTGGTAACGTTGCTTGATAGCACGGAAATATTGACCGTCTTTTTCAAATGAAGCATTCGTAGGATGAAATTCTTCCTGATTGGCCATGTAAGGAGCAGAAAGAGGTACTTCAAGTAATATCTCTTGAATTTTCACTGAATTCTCCCCATAAATTTTCTCCTCCCACTTACGCTCAATATGCTGATCGTAGGAAAAATAGAATGCATAGTAGCCAAAATGATAAATGGCAAAGCACACAAAAAGAAATAGAGAAAGGGCTTTCTTCAATTCTGAATTAATTACAAATCGAAAAGTATTAAAATTCAAATTGCAAAACCAACTCTACCCAAAAATAAATAATCCATTATTTTATGAATTAACACCTTTACAAAATTATACTCCGTATAATTTCAATTTTTAAAATAATATCTTACGAATAGTCCAATGAATAAAAATATACTCGCAGCAAACCCATAAATTTTTAGGACTTTAAGACGGTTCATCCTATCCAAAAACCAAAGGACGAATACTGGCTTGACCAAACCCGCAATCAAACTGGCTAAACAAAAATAGAACAGAAACCAAATCAATACTTCTATGGCTGCAATCATAGCGTAAAACTAAAAAAGGAACAGCAATGCTGTTCCTTCTTCTTTATAATACCTAAGCGAAAATTACTTTTTACGCTTGATCTCCTTCATTTCGTAACCTTCGATCGTATCATCGATCTGGATGTTGTTGAAGCCTTTGATAGAAATACCACATTCGTATCCAGCTTTTACTTCAGCTACATCGTCTTTGAATCGCTTCAATTGATCGATCTCGCCTTCGTGAATTACGATACCGTCTCTGATCACGCGAATCTTGTTCTTTCTGGTAATGAAACCATCCGTCACATATGAACCTGCAACAGTTCCGACCTTTGTGATTTTGAACACCTCACGTACCTGAATGTTACCCGTGATCACTTCTTCAAATTCTGGCTCAAGCATACCCTCGATAGCATCTTTGATCTGGTTGATCGCGTCGTAGATGATAGAGTAATGTCTGATTTCGATCTCTTCCTGCTCTGCCAATTTCTTGGCGTTAGAAGAAGGTCTTACCTGGAATCCTAGGATAATCGCATCAGAAGCAGAAGCTAGCAAGACATCTGACTCGGAGATCTGACCAACACCTTTGTGGATTATGCTCACTTTTACTTCATCTTTCGATAGCTTCAATAGTGAATCAGAAAGTGCTTCTACTGATCCATCCACGTCACCTTTTATGATGATATTCAATTCTTTAAATGATCCGATTGCCAAACGACGACCGATTTCATCCAATGTAATATGTTTCTTAGTTCTTAAGCTTTGCTCTCTTTGGATCTGCTCTCTAGAGTTAGCGATATCTCTTGCTTCACGCTCAGTATCGTAAACTTTGATGGTATCACCAGCTTGAGGGGCTCCACCTAATCCCAATACCTGAACTGGCGTAGATGGACCTGCTATTTTCAGCTTCTTACCCTTGTGATCAAACATTGCTTTTACACGTCCGTGATGCTGACCAGCTAGAATAATGTCTCCAATTTTCAGCGTACCAGCTTGTACCATAATAGTAGAAACATATCCACGCCCTTTGTCCAAAGAGGCTTCTATGACTGTACCTGAGGCATTTTTATCTGGATTCGCTGTAAGCTCCAATACTTCAGATTCAAGGAGAACTTTCTCTAGCAAATCATCCACACCTTCACCTGTTTTAGCTGAAATATCCTGAGACTGATATTTACCACCCCACTCCTCAATTAGGAGATTCATGTTTGCAAGCTCTTCTTTGATCTTGGCAGGGTTGGCGTTTGGTCTATCTATTTTGTTGATCGCAAAGATCATCGGTACACCAGCTACCTGTGCGTGATTGATCGCTTCCTTAGTCTGAGGCATGATGCTATCATCTGCAGCAATAACTATGATCGCGACGTCGGTGATTTTTGCACCACGTGCTCTCATCGCTGTAAAGGCCTCGTGACCAGGAGTATCAAGGAAAGCTATTTTATGACCAGTCTTGGTCATTACATCATAAGCACCGATGTGCTGGGTGATCCCTCCTGCTTCATCAGCAGTCACTTTGGACATACGGATGTAATCAAGCAAGGAAGTTTTACCATGATCGACGTGGCCCATGATGGTGACGATAGGTGCTCTCTCTACCAATTGCTCAGGCGTATCTTCTTCTTCCGCCTCAATCTCATCTTCTATGGATTTGGTAAATTCTACTTCATAACCAAACTCATCAGCAATGATTGTTATAGCTTCGGCATCCAATCGTTGGTTAATCGAAACAAACATTCCTAGAGACATGCAAGCAGATATAATCTGATTGACAGAAACATCCATCAAGGCTGCAAGGTCATTTGCTGAGATAAATTCAGTAACCTTTAAAACCTTAACTTCATCTGTTTCGAAATCTACATCTCGATCTCTTTCCGCCTTCTTGTCTCTGCGGCTCTTGCCTTTTCCACCACCAGTACTTTTGCCTTGAAGACGAGCTAAAGTCTGCTTTATTTGATCTTGAATTTCTTTTTGAGTTGGTTCAGCCTTTTGAGCTCTTACAGGAGCTCCACCTCTTGGATTTCCACCTGGACGGTTTCCACCTCCTTGATTAGGTCGGCCACCTGGTCCACCACTTGGGCGATTTGCTTGACCAGGTCCTCCTGGCTTATCTATACGCTTGCGTGGACGTTTTTTATCTCTTCCTCTTTCGTCAGAGGATGCTACAGGCCCGCCTTTTTTCTTAGGTCGATCTGCAGGTAGTTCTATTTTACCCAGAACTGTAAGTCCTTTTAGTGACTCAGCTTTTGCGGCTATTACTTGGTCTTTAGCGACTGGTGCTTCAGGAGTATTAGTTGCTGGTTGTGGTGCAGTAGGCTTTGGTTGTTCCTTCTTCTCTTGAGGTGCCTGAGGCGCATTTGGCTTTTTGGCATCTTGAGTAGGTCGCGGCTGAGGCTTGTTCTGCTGAGGAGCTTGCTGCGGCTTCCTAGAATCTCCAGGCTTTTGCCCTTGCTTGTGATGACCTTGTTGTTGCCTATGTTTAGGAACAGCAGAAGTATTTTTGCTAAGGTCAATTTTACCCAGGACTTTAATACCCTCTAATTTAGGGGCTTCGGCAGAAACTTTATCCGAATCGGCAATCGGAGTTGGTACAGAAGATGGTGCAGGTGTAGGGGTTGGCTCCTCCACTGCCTTTGGAACAGGGGTTGGAGTTGGCGCTGGTGCTGCAGGCTTTGGTGCTTCTGAAGCCTTAGGCTGAGAAGTTGGAGCAGGCGCTGGTGCTGGCTTTGGCTCCTCCTTTGGAGTTTCTGGCTCTATTGAGATAGGCTCATGGCGCTTACCTATAGAGAGGTGGGATGCCTCCTCTTTATCCAGGGCAGAAGATTTGAACTCCTTATTCAGCATTTCAACTTGATTCATGTTGATTTTTGAATTCGGATTATTCTCCACCTCATAGCCCTTTTTAGCCAAGGACTCAACTATGGTTGCCGTACCCACGTTGAGTTTTCTGGCTATTTGGCCTAAACGCATCATTTTTTCTTCTGACATAAGCAAAAACTTCTTTCGAAATCTTAAATAATTAGGGTATTACACGGGGATTAGTTCCCGCTTTATTGATCAAATTCTTGTCCTAGGATTCTGAATATCTCGTCCACAGTCTCTTCTTCAAGTTCTGTTCTACGAGTTAAATCCTCTTTGGTCAGGCTCAATACGCTTTTGGCAGTATCTAGGCCTGTTTTCTTTAATTCGTCGATGATCCAGCTGTCGATTTCATCGACAAACTCTCTCAAATCAACGTCTTCTTCTTCGCTCTCATTCAACTCACGGAATACGTCGATCTCATAACCGATCAACCTGCTCGCAAGCTTGATATTAAATCCTCCTTTACCGATAGCAAGTGAAACTTGATCTGGCTTCAGGAATACTGATATTCTTTTGGTCTCCTCATTCGCAGTGATTGAAGACACTTTTGCAGGGCTCAATGCTCTGGTGACATAAAGCTCAAGGTTTTCTGTGAAATTAATCACATCTATATTCTCATTCTGCAATTCTCTAACCACAGCGTGAATTCTTGAACCTTTCATGCCCACACAAGCACCCACCGGGTCTATACGATCATCGTAAGATTCCACAGCTACTTTAGCTCTCTCTCCCGGCTCTCTCACGATTTTGATGATCGTGATCAATCCATCATATACTTCAGGAACTTCATTCTCGAACAATCGCTCCAAGAAAATAGGCGAGGTTCTAGAAAGAATAATTTTTGGGTTACCATTGGACATATCCACTCTGTGGACAATTGCCTTTACGGTATCGCCTTTTCTGAAGCGATCTTTAGAAATTTGTTCTGCTTTCGGCAAAATCAATTCGTTACCATCTGCATCCATCAGGAGGATCTCTCTTCCTAAAATCTGATACACTTCAGCACTAACTATTTCTCCTACTAACTCTTCATATTTACTATAGAGAATATCTTTCTCTAGATCTTTGATTCTTTGGATCAATGTCTGACGGGCCATTTGCACAGCACGTCTTCCAAAAGCTTCTAGTTCGATTTTCTCGTAAACCTCTTCACCTATTTCAAAATCAGGCTCGATTTTACGGGCTTCTGTGAAGCTGATTTTATCTAAATCCCAAATATCCTCAGAATTGTCATCGACAATTTCCCGGATACGGAATATCTCAAGATCACCTTGATCAGCATTGATGGTCACGTCGAAGTTTTCGTCTGTTTCAAACTTCTTGCGAATCATCGCTCTGAACACATCTTCCAAGATACGGATCATCGTAGGTCGATCCACATTTTTAGATCTCGCAAATTCAGCGAAGGATTCTATTAAGACTTTGGCATCCATTTGTTTTATTTAAAAGATACTTGTACAATTGATTTCTTCATGTCTTCGAAAAGAAGTGGAACTTCCTCCTCAGTGGCTTTTTTGCCCTTTTCCTTTTTCTTTTTCGCCAATAGCTTCACACCGGCTTCTGTCACTTCTACTAGTTTACCTTGGATATCTTCTCCCGAAGTCAAAGAAATCTTCAGCTCCCTACCTATATTCTTGTCAAATTGCCTTTTGCTGCTCAAAGGAAAATCCAAACCTGGAGAAGAAACCTCCAAAACGTAAGCATCTGGCATAATTTCATTAGCTTCCAATTCCTCCGAAATAGCTCTACTTAGTTTAGCACAAGCGCGAATAGTCACTCCCTCATCAGCATCCAACAGGATATTGAGATGTTTTTTGCCTGTTTTCTCAGAGATATTCACTGCCACGATGAAATGATTCTCATCTGGAAGATGCTTCTCCGCGATCCCTTCGATAGCTTGTTTGAGGTCAGTCATAGTAGGTATAATGAAAGAGGGGACCTAATGGTGTCCCCTCCAGAAACTTTCGAATACGACGCAAAGGTAAAATAATTTTGCAGTAAAAACAATGCACCCTCTAATTGAAGATACAGAGATATTTAGGTTTTTTTCGCTAGAAAAGCTTCGTCAAATTATTCCTGTTTTAAAGTCATTTGATTTTGTTACCAAAAAATATCCCGATTCTATCAAATTTGTCCCATTAAGATAATAATTTTGCCGACCCCCGTTTATTATAAATGCTCGGCATAGTATATTAAACACTCAACTCCAGTAAATACAATCAAGACCTCAAAATGGGATTATTTGACTTTTTCTCTAGTGATATTGCAATTGACCTCGGTACTGCAAACACCCTGATCATTCATAAAGATAAAATTGTAGTAGATGAACCTTCTATTATTGCTATCGACAAAACCACCAACCGCGTATTGGCAGTAGGTAGGGAAGCAATGAACATGCATGAGAAAACGCATGAAAATATAAAAACGATCCGCCCACTCAAAGACGGAGTAATAGCTGACTTCTACGCGGCAGAACAAATGATCAGAGGATTGATCAAAATGATTCCCGGACAGAAAAAAGGCATGTTTCCTCAATCTCACCGAATGGTGATCTGTATCCCTTCGGGAATCACTGAGGTAGAAAAAAGGGCCGTCCGTGACTCTGCTGAACATGCAGGCGCCAAAGAGGTGTATATGGTCTATGAACCTATTGCTGCTGCTATAGGTATAGGTATAGATATAGAAAAACCAATGGGATCCATGATCGTGGATATCGGAGGAGGTACTACGGAGATCGCCTTGATTGCGCTCTCAGGAATCGTTGCAGATCAGTCTATCAGAGTAGCTGGTGACACTTTCACCAAGGACATACTTGACTACATGCGTCGTCAACACAACTTGCTGATCGGTGAACGCTCTGCTGAAAAAGTGAAAATCGCAATTGGCTCAGCGTTAACTGAGTTGGACGAACCTCCAGAAGATTATGAAATCAGAGGACGTGACCTGATGACTGGTATTCCTAAGGTCATTAAAGTCTCTTATTCAGAAATTGCTTTTTCTTTGGATAAATCTGTTTCGAAAATCGAAGAGGCAGTTTTGAAAGCCTTGGAAATATCCCCACCAGAACTGTCCGCGGATATCTATGACAATGGTATTCACCTCACAGGAGGTGGAGCATTGCTCAAAGGTCTGGACAAAAGACTTCATCAAAAGACTAAGCTTCCTATCCACATCGCAGAAGATCCACTTAGAGCTGTAGTGAGAGGAACTGGCACTGCCTTGAAAAACATACAGAATTTCCGAACAGTATTGATGACTTAAACCCTGAATGCTACGCATCCTTCAATTCCTTTATAGCCTAAGGTCTTTCCTTTTATTTGTTTTGCTTGAAGTATTGGCGATTTCACTCATTGTCTCCAATAATTCCCCTCAGGGTGCAGCTTTCTATAATAGTTCTAGTGCGATTACCGGGTCCGTGTTAAAGACTAGGTCTGATGTTTTGGATTTCTTTTCACTTGCAGAAGCAAACGAAGCCTTGGTCACTGAAAACGCAAGGTTGCTTGAGGTTCAGAAAATCATCAAAGCAATTCCTGACAGTACTGCTATTCCATTAGATTCTGCTTTGAGCGTTCAATTCAATTTCAGGGGAGCCCGCATCATCAGCAACTCTCTTCGATTTGGACAGAACCATCTTACGCTCAATAAAGGCTCCAAAGATGGAATCAAGCCTGGGATGGGGATTTTCAACGAACAAGGAGTAATAGGCCGGGTAAAATCAGTTTCAGAAAACTATTCAGTCGGCATATCTCTCTTAAATACAGGCTATACGCTTTCTTCCAAAATCAAAACTAATAATTCATTTGGTACGACTAATTGGGATGGGAAAGATTCTAAACACGCCAAACTACTTTACGTCGCCAGCCATGTGATGGCTAATGTAGGAGACACGATAGTTACTACTGGATTTAGCCATGTATTTCCTGAAGGCATTCAGATTGGAGTCATCTCCAGCGTTGAAAAAGGTGAAAACCCCAATTTCTTAGACATTGTCATAGAATTGAGTACTGACTTCAGCAGCGCTCACTACGTCTATCTCGTAGAAAATACCCAATCGAATGAGCTTGATTCGCTTTACCAGAATGCAGAAATAGAAAATGAATTTTAAAAATCTGATCACTTACGTTTTTCTGGTGATTTGCCTATGCTTAGTGCAGATTTTGTTTTTGAAAAATCTGGCGCTGTTTGGGGTGGGGTTCTGCTTTATTTATTTGTTGGCGATTTTAAGTTTTCCTATAAATATGCAAAGCTTCGCCTTAATCCTGATCAGTTTCGGGTTAGGTTTACTCATTGATGTGTTCTATGACACCCTAGGTATGCATGCATCAGCTGCCACGCTTTTGGCGTTTTTGAGACCATACTGGCTCAAAGCAATTAGCCCCAATGGCGGCTACGATGAAGGCACGAATCCGACTCTGCCTCAGATGGGATTAGGCTGGTATATAAGCTATTCACTGCCTTTAGTATTCGTATTTTCCCTTATGTTTTTCATAGCTGATCAATGGGGAACTGGAGGATTGTTTGGCGTCTTGAACAAAACGCTCTTCTCCTCGATATTCACAGTCATTTTGGCTATAATTGTACAATTACTGTTCTTTAAACGAAGAAGAGGAATCTGATGAACGACCAACGCCCCGTAGTAATTATCATCTTCGTATTCATCGTAGGTGCGGTCCTCTTGACCAAGCTTTTCATGATACAAGTGATGGACGACAGCTTTCTGAAAAGAGCTGAACGGAACGCTATTCAGCGGGTAGTAGATCACCCTTATCGTGGGTTGGTCTATGATCGAAATGGCAAATTACTGGTGTACAACAATCCGATCTTTGACCTGATGATCGTGCCTAAGGAATTTCAGGTTCAAGATACCGCGCGCTTCTTAGAGATTTTCGGTATCACCAAGGAGCATTTGATCGAAACCTATCAAGCTGCTCGGAAATACTCAACCGTCAAACCTTCAAGTTTTATCAAGCAGATTTCGACCAATGAGTTTGCTCGAATTCAGGATTTTTTGATTGATTATCCAGGGCTATTCATCATGACTCGGTCTGTACGTTCCTATCCAGAACCAGTAGCTGCTCATGCGCTGGGATATATAGGAGAAATCAGCGCTAGGCAACTAGAGCGCGACAGTTCTGACTACTATGTGCAGGGTGATTACATCGGCCTCAGTGGCATGGAGCGCTTTTATGAAGATGAGATGCGGGGTAGAAAAGGCGTAAAATACAAAATGGTCAACGTGCGAGGGGTGGACAAAGGTCCATTTAAAGACGGGGAATATGACACAGCGTCAGTCGCTGGAAATAACATCAACTCCTCCATAGATATGGAGCTGCAGAAGTATGGCGAAATGCTGATGATGGGAAAAACCGGATCTGTGGTAGCTATCGAGCCAAAGACAGGGGAAATTCTCTCTATGATTTCAGCGCCTTTCTATGATCCAAATACCCTGACTGGAGCAGATTTTAGCAAAAACTATACGGCGCTAAACAAACTGGAAACCAAGCCTCTGTTCAACCGCCCAATCATGGCTACCTATCCTCCAGGATCGATTTTTAAAATCGTCCAAAGTCTCATCGGACTACAGGAAGGTATTTTGACTCCAGAGACAACTTTTGCTTGTAATAGATCACTGGTAGCTTGTCACAACCACCCGTCACCTGTCAATCTTTTTGGAGCAATCAGGAATTCCTGCAATCCTTATTACCATCAGGCTTTTCGTCAGATCATCAATCAGGAAGTCTCTAGCAATACGTTCAAAGACACCGAGATTGGACTTGATAAATGGCGAGAACATGTCATGAAGTTTGGTCTTGGCAGCACTTTAGGAATTGATATGCCTAATGAAAAAGGTGGTGACGTCCCTTCCAGCAAATACTACGACCGCTACTATGGAAACGGACGCTGGAAATATTCAACGATCTATTCGCTTTCTATTGGACAAGGAGAATTGTTAGTCACGCCGATTCAGATGGCGAATCTTGCAGCAATCTTCGCCAACAAAGGCTATTATTATACACCTCACCTGATCCGAGCCATAGATGGGGACAATAGCAAAATCCCCCAAGAATACCTGACCAAACATGAAGTAGGTGTGGACGCCCATCATTTTGACATGGTACAGGATGCCATGGTGGAAGCCCTTTATGGAACTGCGCAGCGTGCTTTGATGAAGGATATTCAGATCGCAGGCAAGACTGGTACAGCTCAGAACCCTCACGGGGAAGACCACTCAGTCTTTATTGCTTTTGCCCCTAAAGACAATCCTAAAATCGCCATAGCCGTGTATGTAGAAAATGCTGGCTGGGGAGGAAGAGCTGCAGCAAGTACTGCTTCGCTGATGATAGAGAAATACCTTAGAGACAGCATCTCCAGACCAGAATTGGAGAAGTATGTGATCGCTGGAAACTTCATTTACTAATGCGCGAAACGGATATCAACATAAATCGGGTGGACTGGATCACCGTGATGATCTATTTTGCATTGGTCATAATCGGCTGGTTCAATATCTATGCGGCAGTCTATGACGGTCAAGTGGACAAAAGCATCTTCGACACCTCCATTAATTCTGGCATACAACTCGTATGGATAGGTACCGCAATCGCTATCATCACTGTGATCATGGCGGCAGATTACAGACTTTTCGAAAATTTAGCCATACCCATCTATTTAGTAATGTTAGTGTTATTGCTACTTACTCCTTTCATAGGAAAAGAGGTGAATGGCCAAATACTTACGATTGGGGTTGGATCTTTTCGGATTCAGCCTGGGGAATTTGCCAAATTTGCCACTGCGCTGGCGTTGGCAAAAATCATGGAAAGACCAACCTTCGATCTCTCCAAAACCAACTATCAATTGCAGGCTTTTGGAGTGCTACTTCTGCCGATAATTTTGATCATTCTTCAGCCTGATACAGGAACAGCCATGGTTTATTTCTCCATGTTCATCATGTTCTACAGAGAAGGGCTGCCGCAAAAATATTATGTACTAGGAATAGGCTTAATCGCAATAGCTTTATTAGCTCTAGGGATAGAAAACAACCTCTACCTCGCCGGAGCTATCGTTGTGATAGTGGTGATTCTTATACTTATGGGGAAAAAGACCCCTCAGCAGATCATTGGGTTTAGCGTTATAGGATTGGCACTAATTGCCTTCACGTATAGCCTTGACTTTGTTGTTTCCAAACTTCCGGAGCATCAGCAAAATAGAATCATGGTACTCTTCAATCCTGATCTAGATCCACTGGGTGTAGGCTGGAACGTCACGCAATCCAAAATCGCGATTGGCTCTGGCGGGCTAGCTGGGAAAGGCTATTTGCAAGGCACTCAGACCAAATTTGACTTTGTGCCGGAACAGCATACAGATTTTATCTTTTGCACCTTGGGAGAGGAATTTGGCTGGCTAGGAAGTTTCGTCGTGATCGCTTTGTTTGTCACACTGCTGACCAGATTGGTTTTTATGGCTGAGCGTCAAAAAAATAGGTTCAACAGGATTTATGGTTACTGCGTGATCTCTATTCTGATGTTTCACTTTATGATCAATATAGCCATGACTATTGGTCTATTTCCAGTAGTAGGAATACCTTTGCCCTTCTTTAGCTATGGTGGATCTTCCCTCTGGTCTTTTACCATTTTGCTTTTCATATTCATCAAAATGGATAGCGCCAGAGCCTTACAGCTGGGCAGAATGGGCTAAGAATCCAGCAGTTTTTGAAGCCAGATTTGCTTCTGAGGCTCTCTATAGTTGATAGCAAAAGGAGTGTGGAAATGATGTGCCTTGAGAAAATTAATCTGAAGATCCTTCCACTGCTGACCGTTAGAAATGACCTTCATATTGGTTAACTCTTCAAACAATTTCTGACTGATCTCAGGATAATCCTTTCTACCTAGGTAATCTAGGTCTGCATCACAAATAATACGCTGAAGATGATTTTGGGGATTTTGTGGGATTTTCGTAGCCATCACCAATCCTTTCACCAGATCTATTCTCTTCTGGTCTATACCCAACTTTTTCAGAAGGACTTCGGCCATTTCCGCACCTACTGCTTCATGATTAGTTGCTCCTTTAAGGAATCCCATATCATGGACTATCGCCCCTATCCTCAGTAGATACCGCTCTTCTTCTGAGAGTTTCTCTCTCTTGATGTATTGATTGCATACATTCAACACATCAAGCGTGTGCGCTATGCCATGGTAGGTCAGAGATGCTGGCAAGTCTGACTTTAGTTTCGACAGAACTTGTTTTCTAAGCGAACGATATCCTTTCATTAGTTCTACTGGGCTATAGGCTATAAAGCAGTCTTGAATGCATAATACAAAATATAGACGAACACTAAGCCAATGTTAAATGACAAATACCGGACGGAAAGATTGACATTTCTGAACTTGGTGGCCGTAATCTTCGCATTGATAAATACCTGCTCTCCGAGTTGGTCGAAAAGTGGTTTCCGAGCAGTGCTGACTTTTTCAAGTTCTTTTACATAGTCCTTGATAGGCCCATAGGAAGAAATAATGTTTCCGAAAAAGAACACACTTTTATCATAATTAGCTTCTATCTGTGGCATGAAGCATCTGAAACTATAATAAATAGAAATGACACTGAAGACGAACCATGTTCCCATGAAGCCATAAGTCAGGTAGTCTGACGTCGCTATCTCGATCAGGTGCTCATAAAACTGGAAGAAAACATTCATCAGCAAGCCGTAAAAAGATAGCACCAACCCTGCTTTAATTTCTGAAGCTTTGATCAGATCACGCAGATACATGATCAGGTACCAATAATTATCTACAGCATCTATGCCTGGATCTAGCGGCGGTACGTCTTTAAGTCCTTGAAATTTTTTACGCATAGGTGGAAAAAGCTAGCTCAAAAGGAACAACATCTGAAAAACAAGGTAATCTGTCAATCAAGCAATTCCTATAAATTAAGGAGAATTGATTGTATAAAAAGAAAAAAGAGCCGGGATTCAGCTCTCTTTTTTGGCAAAAGGGATAAGGAACTATACTTCGAATTTCCGATAGACCAGTAATAAAAACTCCTGAACTGGCTCCGAATCAATTTCCCAATTAAGCTCTTCTACATAACGGGAATTGACCAAACCTATCGCCTCATCAAAGGAGTCGCACTTATCGATGGATTTCAGCGCATGCTTCAGCAAATCTGCATTTCCATCAAATAACTCCTTGGTAAACATAAATCGCTGGTTAATGGCGACACTTTCCGCCAACTCTCCCAAAATCCCCTTCATTCCTTTATAGGATAGGGTCTCGAATTTTGCTTTAAGATGGTATGCATCCAATCCATTCGCGGATCCATTTCCGTGATTTACCGGTGCAACTCTAACTGGCTCTGGGGCTACTTCCACGATCTTGACAGGTTCTGGTGTAACGTCTCTACTGACAGGAGCCGGGGCTTCTACCTGATCGAAAAAAGAGCTTTTGGATTCAGCTTCCTTAGTCGGTTCTGAATGCGTCTCTACCACCGGAGTGGGAGCTGAAGAATCCTTCCCCAAATAAGTATCCAAATCGAAAGGCTTGACGTCGCCAAGAGTTGCTAGCAATAAATTCACAGATTCCAAAGAATCTTCTATCGCCTGGAAGTTGGCCGCGATAGCGCGCAGGTAGGCACTTTCATCATGACCAAACCCAGCCTTATCGATCAGAAATGAAACCACCTGATCATGCCATTTGTAATATTTCCTATTCTCCTTAAGAAACTCATTTATCTCACCAGTCGGAGCTTTGGATATTTCGTTTTGGTAAAAAGAAACCGGATCTGTAGCCACCTGAACCGCCTGTCTAACGGCGGTTTTCAGTAGAGGCTGAAGTTGCTCACTTTCTATTTTGATTCTTCGAGAAAGAACATTCATAAACTCGGTGAGCGCTTCATGTACGGTGATATCCCGATAGTCGAAGTACGGGCTGCTTTTCAGCTTACCAAGCTCTTCCTGCCATAGTTCAAATAGTCTTTTGATGACGAAAAAATTCACCTGAGCGCTATTTGTCAGCTGCACGATGTCTTGTCCGGTCATGTATTGTTTGCCAGAGAAAAACTGTCCACAAACAATTCTGGAATAGTCTTCCGCGTATTTTTCTAAATAATTGCTGTTAATTTGAGTTGTCATTGAAGAGTGATGTTTACAAAAGTCAACGAACAAATGCCTCAAATCGTCATAGAAAATCTATTTAATCTGAGGATTAATTCGAGTAGCGTTCATCGTAAAGTTATCGAAATTATTCATGAAAATGGAATCGACTGGATGCATGCCTGTGGGAAAAAAGGAAGATGCACCACTTGCAAAATCATCGTCAAGTCCGGATCCGAAAACCTCTCCCCTCCCACCAAACCTGAACTTGATTTCCTAAAACTTGGAAGATTGAAAACTGATGAACGACTGTCTTGCCAAGCAGAACTTACTTCGGGCGAGCTAGTTGTCCGAGTTGGGGAGTTAAATAAGTTTCCACACGTAGCATACAGCAAATAGAATAGGTATGTTTTTAGAACCCTCTATAAGTGGGCTAAAGTCCTCAGGAAAAAAAGGCCAGATCGAGGTGATCTGTGGTTCTATGTTTTCCGGAAAAACGGAAGAACTGATCCGCAGACTGAATCGAGCGAATATAGCGCGGCAAAAAGTGGAGATCTTTAAGCCTTCCATCGATAAGCGATACGACGAGAATGATGTAGTCTCCCACAACGAGAGCAGCATCCGATCTACCCCTGTCAACTTTGCAGACGACATCTTATTGCTGACAGGTGATTGTGATGTAGTGGGAATAGACGAGGTGCAGTTTTTTGATGAGCAGATCGTGACCGTGGTTCGTAAACTTGCCGGCCAAGGCAAACGAGTAATCGTCGCTGGACTGGATATGGATTTTGAGGGGAATCCCTTTGAACCTATGCCCAAGCTGATGGCCATCGCCGAATACGTGACCAAGGTGAATGCGATCTGTATGAAATGCGGTGACTTGGCTGCATTTTCCTTTAGACTTTCTGATGCCAAAGAGAAAGTTGTCTTGGGTGAAAAGGAAAGCTATGAAGCACGGTGTAGGAAGTGTTTTTATGAGGATAAGAAATAGTAGGATGTCATATGCTGGATGACTGATGTTTTGCTGTTATACCTTTCTGCTTGCTATAATGATGAATGATGAATGTAAAAAAATGAAGTCACCTAACCAACGAATGCCTCAAAAGGACGAATACTGTTAATTCCAAGCAATGCTCAAAAAAACCCAAGGAATAGTGCTGAGTGCCATTCGATACAAGGAAACGAGCATTATCGTGAAGATTTTCACCCGGGAGCTAGGACTAAAGTCCTACCTAGTCAATGGTGTGCGATCTCAAGGCAACAAGTCTAAAACAGCTTTATATCAGCCACTTACCCTTCTCGATCTTGTCGTCTATGATAAAGATAATGGAGGACTTCAACGAATCTCTGAAGCTCAGTTGGCCCGAGCTCATCAGCTAATCCCTTTTGATTTCACCCGAACGGGTCTGGCGCTCTTTATCACGGAGGTGATCAGCAAGTCTATTTATGAAAATTATCAAAATGAATCTCTTTTTGATTTTTTACATAATTGCATTGTAGAACTTGATCACAAAGAGGCTCAGCTAGCTCAATTCCCACTCGTGTTTTTGCTGGAAAATGCCATTTATTTAGGTTTCGCTCCGGAGGAAGCACTGGGCTTTTTGGCAGAAAGTAGATCTCAACCATTTTCACCTGCAGAGCTTACGCTAGCCGAAAACTACCTAAGCATCCTCATGCAAGAGTCTTTTTCCAATACCGTCAGAATCAATAAGGCCCTACGTCAAAAACTATTGGATCACTTGCTGGACTTTTATAGCCAACACCTAGACAATCCGGGAAACTGGAAATCCTTGGCGATTTTGAGGCAGATCAATGAATAAATTTCTCGTGGTCTCCCGCCATGGCGCTAAGGCGCACTTATTGCCTTCACATCCTACTAACTTATCGACAATCTTTCAATTTCTCCTTCCCTGTTCAATTCTCTTTGAACCTCTGTGCCTCAAAAAGCCCACCCTTTCCATATCACACATTTCCAAAACAATAATTTGTATTATCCAAACTCAAACCTTAATATTGTGCCATCACCGTGAATGAGCAAGTCAGCCCACTTTGACTTGAGTGTTTCCTGCAGATCTTTTTTGCTCAGAAAATCATCCACGATCCCAAATACCGCATTTACTACATTTTATTTATTTCATACCCTCTTTATGTACAACATAGAAGAACTCAGAGTCAGGTTACTGTCTGAACTGAAGGAAATCGCTGAGGAGCTTAGTGTCAAAAATCACAAATCTCTGAAGAAAGACGAACTCGTCTATGCAATTCTCGACCAGCAAGCCATCACCCCAGAGCAAGCCTTACCAAAAAAGAAGCCTTCCGCAGCTGAAGAGCCACCAAAAGCAGCCGAGAAACCAGCAGAAGCCCCAAAACCTGCTGCTGCCAAACCAAACGAAGAATCGGAATACAAGCCGAAATTCAAAAGACAGAACGTAACAGCAATCCCTAAAGCAGAAGAAACGCCTGCCGAAGAGTCCCAAAAAGCGCCTGAACCTAGAACAAAGGAAGCTAGGCCAGACTGGAAAGCTAAGAAAGAGGCTCCAAACGAGCGTCCCGAGAAAAAATCACAGCCACAGCCAAAAGTTGAAGCAAATGCTGAAGAGCCAAAAACCTTCAGACCAAGACGAAAAGTCTTCGAAGAAGTAGAGCCATCTACAGAAAACAAACAAGAAACACCTGCCACAGCTCCTTCTCAGCCTAAGCAAGAGCAAGAAATAGAACTTCCAAAAAGAAAGAATTTCAAATCTGCGGACGAAACTATGGCTCCTGCAGCCGAAACAGGTCCACCATCTAATCGTCGTCGTCCAGGAGTGAACCCTCGCGAATTCGACGGTGTGATAGAAAATGAAGGTGTATTGGAAATGATGCAAGAAGGCTACGGCTTCCTTCGCTCCTTGGATTACAACTACCTTGCCTCCCCGGATGATATCTATGTATCACCTAGTCAAGTAAAACTATTCGGATTGAAAACCGGTGACCATATCAAAGGCTCAATCCGTCCGCCAAAAGAAGGTGAAAAATATTTTGCCCTGCTAAAAATAGCCACGGTAAACGGCAAGACCACAGACGAAATCAGAGACCGTGTTCCTTTCGAATACCTTACACCCCTTTTCCCTGAAGAAAGATTAAACCTCTCTACTTCTGGCGATAAATTCTCTACCAGAGTAGTAGATCTTTTTGCCCCGATCGGCAAAGGCCAAAGAGGTATGATCGTAGCTCAGCCCAAAACAGGTAAAACAGTATTGCTGCAGCAGATAGCGAACGCCATTACCAAAAATCACCCGGAAGTCCATCTGATGATCCTACTGATCGATGAGCGTCCTGAGGAAGTGACAGATATGGCGAGATCTGTGAATGCAGAGGTGATTTCCTCCACATTTGATGAGACGGCTGATAGACATGTGAAGGTTTCGAACATCGTTTTGGAAAAAGCCAAGCGTATGGTGGAAGTAGGTCATGATGTAGTAATCCTATTGGATTCTATCACCCGACTTGCCCGAGCACACAATACCGTGGTTCCAAGTTCTGGAAAAATACTTTCTGGTGGGGTGGATGCCAATGCACTTCACAAGCCAAAGCGCTTCTTCGGTGCAGCACGAAACGTAGAGAATGGAGGTTCTTTGACTATCATCGCTACTGCTCTGGTAGAGACAGGTTCGAAAATGGACGAGGTGATCTTTGAAGAATTCAAAGGAACTGGTAACATGGAACTCGCATTGGATCGTAAGCTTTCCAATAGAAGAATCTATCCAGCTATCGACGTACTTAACTCAGGTACTCGTCGTGAAGATCTACTCATGGACAAAGAAGAGATGCAACGAGTATGGATCCTTCGTAAGCTAATGAGCGACATGAACTCTCAGGAGTCCATGGAATTCCTACTTCAGCGAATGAAAGGAACCCGCGACAATGCGGAGTTTTTGATCAGTATGAATGGGTAAATCCTGATTCACCCAAACTAAAGCTAGCCTCGCCCACCCATGGACGGGGCTTTTTTCTGCAAATCAGAAAGTCAGTATCTGCTTAGGAGAAATGACAGTAGCTCTACAAAAACCTTCCGCTCTTCTACCAACCCTAATAAATGAAATTCAAAATTTTCATTTATAGAATTTTTTTTAGTTTTCTGATTATTAGACCATTAAAAAATATGGTCATTTTTTGAAGATATTTTTATGTATTTTGAACCGATTTAAATTGGATTCATCACCCTCGAAATTAGGAATCCAATTCTTAATGATGCTCAGATCCTTTTTAAAAATATCCCACCTTTTTCAAAAGAAGGTCTTCAAGACCTCAGTTCTTTTGACGATTTGCTCATTGATTTTGAGTATATATGAGGGGTATGGACAGTGTCCGACTACCCAAACCTTCACAACCACTGGCCTCCAGACCTTTCAAGTTCCTGCGGGAGTAACTTCCATCACAGTAGAGACGTGGGGAGCAGGAGGTAGAGGTACTTCAAGAGTTTCTACTAATGGCCGTGGAGGTGGTGGTGGAGGCGGTGGATATTCTAGAAGTGTTGTAACTGTGATCCCATTAACCAATTTCAATTTTTCGGTAGGTTCTGGAAGCACGAGTGATTTACCTGGGGGTAACTCTTGGTTTTCGCTTTCAAATGAAGCCGCAGCCTTAGTTTTGGCTAGAGGAGGAGAATCTGCTCCAACGGATGAGCCAGGGGGAGTACAATTTGGAGCTGGCGGGGCTCTAGGTGTTGGATCAGTTAGGTATGCAGGTGGAAATGGTGAATCGAGAGGAGGAGGTTCTAACGGAGGAGGAGGCTCTTCTGCTGGAACTCTAGCAAATGGAGACGATGGAACTAGACCTGCCGGAGGAATTGCCCCTGCGGGAGGAGGTAATGGAGGTGATGGAAATCCCGAAACTTCAGGTGGAAGCCCTTGGGATGGTTTTCCAGGTCTGGGCCCTGGAGGAGGTGGTGGTGGTGCACGAAGACAGGGTGGTGGATCTTCTGCAATTGGAGGTTCCGGAGCAGATGGACTAATTGTGATCACCTATATCTTACCTGCTAATACAGTCACGGCAGCATCAAACAGTCCTACTCTTTGCGTCAATACTACAAGTATTTCAATTACACATACTACAACTGGTGCAACTGGTATTGGAATACCAATTAATTTACCTACCGGAGTTACTGCTTCTTGGTTTTCAAATACCATAACTATATCGGGAATACCGAGCGTTTCAGGAACTTTCAACTATTCAATTCCAATGACTGGTGGCTGTACTACAGGTCAGAATACAGCCACAGGTACTATCACAGTCGTTCCTAGCCCTACCGTAACCGCAGGGCCTGCCTTAGCAGCAATTTGCCAGGGACAAACCTCGGATCCCATGGGGGGAGGTTTTGGTGGAGAGGCCACAGGCGGAATCTGGAGTGGTGGAGCAGGTACCTGGACCAATGCCAACAACCCTGCAACGGCTACTTACACTGCTGGTCCAACTGAATCAGGATCAATCACCTTAACCCTGACTTCAAGTGGCGGTTCATGTGGCACTACTACCACTACTAAAACAATTACAGTCAATCCAATTCCTACAATAACTCCGGGACCTACACTGGCAACAATTTGCCAAGGTCAAACCTCGGCAGCTATGGGAGGAGATTTTGGTGGTGGGGCAACCGGAGGTACTTGGAGTGGTGGAGCCGGTACTTGGACCAATGCAACTAATCCCGCCCTAGCTACTTACACTGCCAGTCCAACTGAATCAGGATCAATCACCTTGACCCTGACTTCTAGTGGAGGTTCATGTAGCATTACTACTACAAAAACAATTACAGTCAATCCAAATCCTACAGTAACTCCGGGGCCTGCCTTAGCGGCAATTTGCCCAGGACAAACCTCGGATCCCATGGGGGGAGGTTATGGTGGCGGGGCCACAGGCGGAATCTGGAGTGGTGGAGCAGGTACCTGGGCAAATGCCAACAACCCGGCCACAGCTACTTATACTGCCGGTCCAACTGAATCAGGATCAATTACCATGACCCTAACTTCAAGCGGCGGTTCATGTGGCATTACTACCACTACAAAAACAATTACAGTCAATCCAAATCCTACAGTAACCCCGGGGCCTGCCTTAGCGGCAATTTGCCAAGGACAAATCTCGGCTCCCATGGGAGGAGGTTATGGTGGCGGGGCCACAGGCGGAACCTGGAGTGGTGGAGCCGGTACCTGGACCAATGCCAACAATCCAGCAACAGCTACTTATACTGCCGGTCCAACTGAATCAGGATTAATCACCTTGACCCTAACTTCAAGCGGCGGTTCATGTGGCACTACTACCACTACAAAAACAATTACAGTCAATCCAAATCCTACAGTAACCCCGGGGCCTGCCTTAGCGGCAATTTGCCAAGGACAAACCTCGGCTCCCATGGGAGGAGGTTTTGGTGGCGGGGCAACCGGAGGTACTTGGAGTGGTGGAGCAGGTACCTGGACCAATGCCAACAATCCTGCAACAGCTACTTACACTGCTGGTCCAACTGAATCAGGATCAATCACCTTGACCCTGACTTCAAGTGGCGGTACGTGTGGCACTACTACCACTACAAAAACCATTACTGTAAATCAAAATCCTACCGCCAATGCTGGAACACCTTTGTTCGCGATTTGCCAAGGACAAACCTCTGCCCCTATGGGAGGTAGCGTGGGCGGTGATGCCACAGGCGGTACTTGGAGCGGTGGAGCAGGTACTTGGACCAATGCAAACAATCCAGCAACAGCAACCTACACCGCAAGTGCATCTGAGTCAGGAAATATTGCCCTTACGCTGACCACTAGCGGAGGCCTTTGCGGATCAGTTACAGTCACTAAAAATATTACTGTAAATCAAAATCCAATTATAAATGTGGGTTCGACTCTGCCAGCGATCTGTCAAGGCCAAACCTCGGTGGCAATGGGAGGAAATGTAAGTGGAGGAGCTACCACCGGGACCTGGAGTGGTGGTACGGGCACTTGGACCAATGCCAACAACCCTGCAACAGCAACCTACACCGCGTCTCCATCTGAATCAGGTTCCATTACACTTACCCTGACTGCAAGCAATGGATCATGTGTTTCTAGTAGCACCAAAACAATAACTGTTAATCCGAATCCGGTGGTAAATGCTGGGCCTGCATTAGCTGCCATTTGTCAAGGTCAACAATCAGCGGCCATGGGTGGAAGTGTCACCGTAGGCGCATCTGCTCTTTGGAGTGGGGGTGCTGGTACTTGGACCAATGCAACTAATGCTGCCACCGCAAGATATACTGCTGGTGCATCCGAGTCGGGAGTGATCACTCTTACCTTAATGTCAACCTTAGGATCTTGCACCGTCACTTCGACCAAGACAATAACTATTAATCCTAATCCAACAGTTTCATCAGGAACTGCATTTACCAGCCCGATTTGCCAAGGACAACCCTCACCACCAATGGGTGGAAGTGTGGGCCCGGGAGGTGCGACAGCCCTTTGGACAGGTGGTGCTGGTACATGGTCTAATGCTACTAATGCTGCTACTGCAACGTACACCCCATCCACCTCCGAGTCTGGCACAATCACATTAACCTTGACTGCTTCACTAGGAACCTGCTCGGTCTCTACGACAAAGACCATTACAGTCAATCAATTACCTACCGTTACTGCCACTCCTGCATCCCAATTTAGGTGCGACAACATCGCTTCCGGAACGATCATCACACTTTCTCCGGCGCCCCGAAACTTGGCCGGAACTACCTATGAATGGAGCCGAACCAACCCGGTTGGTCTGGTAGGAACCGGTGCAGGCACGGCACTTTCGGGAACTACGTCTGGAACTACGCTAGTTGGTACCTTTAAAAATAACACTACTTCCAACATTACTACCACTTATACCATAACCCCGATCGGACCTGCCCCTTCCTTTTGTCGTGGTGTACCAGTGAATGTTAATGTAACTATTTATGCCCCTCAAGTAGCGCCTGTAGTAAGTTCATCACAAACGGTTTGTGTTTTTAATGATCCGGCCCTATTGGTTGGTACAGCAGCTACAGGTGGAAGCAACAACTATACTTATCAATGGCAAAGAAGGGCATCTTCGACAGGATGGACCACTGCTGACAATATTGCCGGTGCTACAGGAATTACCTATCAACCTCCAACCACAAATCCATTTAACGCCAATGGAAATAACTGGTATTACAGACTTGTGGCAACTGACCAATGTGGTGTAGTTGTAAGTAATATCATATTTGTGGAAGTAATTAACGACTTAAATGGTCTATCTTTTCCAGCACAGGTCGATAATTCTACCATTCCTTCTTCACCAATTTGTCCAGGTACATCATTTGCTCCTGAGGTAGAAACTCCAGGCCATTTCTCTTCTTCAGCTGTCCGATATTCTTGGACTGCAGATCCCAATTTCATAAGTCCTTCAACAGGAGGTCCAATTGGAACAACTAGTGCTCCATTCTTCTTCGGCTTTTTCCGAACTTCTCAAGCTACTCTTCCATCGCTTACGGCCACAAATAATACGAATGCAACCGTTACAACCACTATAACTATCACACCTAGAGTTTATAATTTTTCTACAGGGGCGGAGCTTTGTAGCTCATCACCTACATCCTTCACAGTAAGGATACGCCCAACACCTGTTCTCACAGCGACACCGGCATCATCGAATATTTGCAGCGGCGGCTCCACAGCCATCGCCTTAAGTAGTAATATCACAGATAATCCAACTACCTATTCTTGGACAGCTAGCTTAGTGAGTGGATCAGCTACAGGATTTAGCAACCAAACTTCTTTTGTCGCAGGGCCGATTAATCAAACGCTTACCAATACAGGGTCTACCCCTGCGGTTGTTCGGTATGTTATTACACCAAGGTCAAGTAATTGTACAGGAGCTACGCGAACTGTTGACATTACAGTTAATCCAACTAATACAATAACTAGAACTTCAGCTGCCGCTACTACTACTCAGACTATATGTAGTGGTATAGCTATAACGCCAATTACTTATACTACCACCGGGGCCACTGGAGCTACTGTTTCTGGACTTCCCTCCGGGGTAACGGGAGTATGGTCAGGAAATGTTTTGACTATCAGCGGAACACCAAATGTACCAGCTGGAGGATCATTCAATTATGCTGTTAGTATGACTGGTGGATGTACTTCAGGTCAAGTGGCACCCACTGGAACAATTACTGTTCTTCCTATTCATACCATCACCGCAGCCGCCAACCGGTCAGTTTGCAGAAACGCTGCTATGTCACCTATTACCATGACCCTAGGTGGAGGAGCTACGGGAGCGACGGTCACAGGACTTCCGACCGGGGTAACTTCGAACGTTTCGGGAACCACCCTGACCATAAGCGGTACGCCAACGGTATCGGGATCATTCACTTATAATGTCACTACAACCGGAAATTCCTGTGCAACCGCCTCAACAGTGGGCACCATTACTATAGATCCAATTCATACCATCACGGCAGCAAGCAGCCCAACAGTTTGTCAAAATGCTGCTATGCCGCCAATCACCATGACTTTGGGTGGTGGAGCTACCGGTGCCACTGTATCAGGCTTACCTGCAGGAGTCACATTCAATGTATCGGGAACTACTTTAACAATAAGTGGGACCCCTACAGTTACAGGTTCCTTTAATTACGCAGTCACAACAACCGGCAATACTTGTGCTACAGCAACGACAAATGGAACTATAACCGTAGCCCCTATCCATGCCATCACCGCTGGAAGCGACCGAACGGTTTGCCAAAATACTCCAATGACTCCGATCACTATGACACTGGCAGGCGGAGCGACCGGTGCAACGGTAACAGGCCTGCCTGCTGGTGTAACTGCCAATGTATCCGGTACTACCCTCACCATAAGCGGGACACCTACAGTCTTTGGACCTTTCAATTACACAGTATTAACAACCGGTAATTCTTGTACCGTAGCAACAACTGGAGGAATAATCACTGTAACTCCTGTCCATACCATCACTGCAGCAAGTAATCAAACGGTATGTCAGAATGTCGCTATAACAAACATAACAATGACCTTGGGAGGTGGGGCGACAGGTGCAACTGTAACGGGATTACCTGCGGGCATAACTTTTAGTGTTTCCGGTACAACCTTAACAATAAGTGGCATACCTACTGTATCAGGTTCATTCCCGTATTCTGTTACAACAACCGGTAATGCCTGCACTACCGCGACAACGAATGGTACAATTACCGTTAGTCCAATTCATACCATCTCCGCGGGAAGTAACCAGACGGTATGCCAAAATGTAGCGTTGGCAAATATAACGTTAACCTTGGGAGGCGGAGCAACAGGAGCAATAGTAACAGGCTTGCCTGCAGGAGTAATGGCTAACGTATCCGGTACAACACTGACAATAAGCGGTACACCAACAGTTTCAGGATCATTTCCTTACACTGTGACAACTACCGGAAATACCTGCGCTACTGCAACTACTACCGGTACGATCACAGCTACAAATCAAAGCTATCCAATCACAGACATTGATGTCCTAAACCCTTCTGCTGGTTCTCCTCCATACACTTCCGAGTTTAGTGTCTATAGTGGAGGGTTTGTACCAGGAACTTATACCGTAGTTTACAACTCTACTGGGGTAAATTCGGCTACTAATCAAACTGTGACAGGTACAGTAACTACCAACGGAGTACTTACTTTCAATTCCCAATCTTATTCCAATGAAGGAACGAGTATCCTAGAGATCATTTCCATTCGAAACAACGGGGATAATTGCACCTACTTCCCTCCTACAAACACGAACATTCCATATGGGGTAAATTGCAGCACAACCTATTTGCAAAGCGATGGAAATAAAATTTTCTATGTACCTGCAGGAGTATCCCAAGTAACCATTCAAGCATTTGGAGATGGTTCATCTTCCAGTGCTGAAACCATGACTGTAGTCCCGGGTGGGGCGATATTCGTTGTTTTCGATGGAAGTGATGTATTTGCCACTGAAGTTCCCGCATCAGAGCCTAAAGCTGACCGGATTGCAGCAGCAATTGTCACCGCAGTTGGACCAAATGGAAGGATTATTTTTAGTTTTGACTGTCCCACTGTTACTCCTTGCTCTTCTCAGCTGGATAATGGCAGCAATTACATTGACTCAGAAGGATTTACTGTTTTAAGATTTAGCGCTGAGGGACCTTGTACTTGGACTGCACCTGATGGATTAGAAGAATTTGAAGTATTGGTTGTCGGTGCTGGCGGAGGCGGAGGTTTTGGTCCGGCTGCGGGTGGTGGAGGTGGTGGTGCCGTTATTTACCGGCAGTATACAGGAATTACAATGGGTGGAGAAATTGGACTTCAAAATGCAACTTTCAACCTATCGATAGGAACTAAAGGAAGAGGAGCTAATGCAGGTGAAAGAGGCTTAGATGGATTAGCAACGTCCTTTGCAGGAGCTACTTTTGACTACTCCGGATCTAATTCATTTTCTGACTTGACTGCTCAGGGAGGAGCAGGGGGAGGTTCTACTGATTCGAATGCTTCTTTTAGGCAGGGTGCAAATGGTTCTGGTGATGCATCCGGTGGTGGTGGAGCGGCGTATTTGTTGAATGCTTCTACTGGTGGGATCAGTGCCGGTACGGGATATAGTGGTGGAAATGCCTTCACTGATTCTTTCGGTAGTGCTGGAGCAGGTGGCGGAGGTGCAACAGGCCCTGGTGTCAATGGCCTAAGTTCCGGAGGTGGAACTCAGATGAATGGAGGAAATGGAGGAAATGGAATTGCTTACAACATATCTGGAGAAGCTACCTATTATGGTGCAGGAGGTGGAGGAACAGCTATTGGCGCAACATCAAATATTGAAGGCCTCGGTGGAAGTCAATATACCGCAAACTCAAATATCTACTTTGCTGGAGGTGGCGCAACCAATTCTGGAGTAGGCCAAACTGCTACTACATTCGGATCTGGCGGAGGTGCTGGAGGAAGTCGCGGAGGAGATGGTTTTCCTGGCGTCATTTACATCCGCTACCCCAACTACCGTATCCTCCCAGTAGAATACCTATACTTCGATGCTAAGTATAACCCAGGCTTTAGATCTGGAGATCTGACTTGGGCTACGGCCAAAGAATGGGAAAATGATCGATTTGAGATCGAGCGATCTATAAATTCTATGGACGAATGGGAAACAATCGATCAGGTTGCGGGCGCCGGTTATTCTGATGAACCAGTGGATTATGAATTTAGAGACCAAAAACTTCCAGGTGCTGGAGGAAATATCTTCTATCGTCTAAAGCAAGTCGATTTCGATGGAGACTCCACCTACAGCGAGACACGAGCCATCAAGGTAGAAGCCTTACCTGGAGTAACTAGCTGGAGGATATTCCCGAATCCAACTACTGGAAATCCATTTAATATAGAAATACTAGATCCTTCTGCCTACCGTGATGAAGCAATCACTTTGCGGGTGATTGCTCCTACTGGCCAATATGAACTAATTCAAGTTACCGACATACGAGAGATGGGTGCCTTGGTTAGCCGTTATTTTGAATCCAAAGCTGCTGGAGTCTATACTATAGAGATCGCATGGGGTGCCAGGAGGGAATATCATAAGGTGATTTTGAAGAGGTAGATTTCAATAGTTCTGTAGAAAAAAAGCACGATCAGAGAAATGTTTTGATCGTGCTTTTTTCATGACATGATAGGTCATGCTTCTAGCAACTTTTTCTTCTGCAGCCTCAGCTCACAATTTGTCATTGTGAGGCATTACTGTAGAATTTATTATCCGATAAACCCAATCCTTAGACCCAGTTATCGAAATGAAAAAGATGCTAATCCCACATAAAATCTTACCTTGGTGGATAGTCAGAACGCATCACATATAAGCTCATGAATTTCTTTTAGTGTTGATGCAATATTTTTTTATTTAACTGGATTCTAATTAGAACTAGGATTAAGAAAGTATTTTTTAGTCCAAAATACGTTTTTATGTACTTGAAAAATTAAGTTTACCTTTAGAGGAGAATTCACTTATTTTCACACGAATTCTATAGCCAAATGCATCAAAAAAACCAGCTTCGGTTTGCAATTTTATCAATATATAAAGGAGTTTCAACAATGAAATTCCTACTTGGAATTTTATGGATTTTTTTGGTGGTGAAACATTTAAGGGGTCAGTCAAACATTTCGACCATTTTTAATTCTATCCTTGCCAAGTTTACCTTGATTTTGGCTCTAGGAATTGGAATAATAGGGGAAAGTATAGGTCAATGTGCAAATACCATAACATTTAATTCTACCGGGAATGATACATGGATAGTGCCGGCTGGTGTAACCTCTATCACTATTGAAGCCTGGGGCGGCGGCGGCGGCGGTGCCGGGTCTTATGATTTTTGGATTTTTGGTAGCGGTGGGCCAGGTGGCGGTGGTGGTGGTGGTGCTTACTCTACAAGAACCGTTGGAGTCTTCGCAGGACAGGTTCTTAACATATCGGTAGGATCTGGAGGAGCTGGAGGGAACGGCAACAGTGGAGAAAATGGAGGTAATTCCAGTGTAATAAGAGGCGGATCCACATTGGCACAAGCTAATGGTGGTCAAGGAGGAAATATTAATGGAAATGGAGGAGCTAGAGGTATTAATTCAGGATTCGGAACATTCACAGGTGGGACCAATGGAGGAAATGCAACTTCAAGTCGAGGTGGCAATGGAGGTAATGGAGGTATTGGAGGTGATGGAGGTGCAGGCCAAAATAATAGTGATGGTGATCCCGGAGATGCTATTGGAGGAGGAGGAGGAGGGTCTAGAACAACTTCTAGATTTGTAACACATCGTGGCGGCGATGGTGCCCGAGGTGAGGTATTAATCACCTATAGCGTCGCACCTCCCACTGCTGGTGCAATCTCTGGAGCACAGTCTGTTTGCCAAGGAGGTGATCCTGCCATAATTTCCAGTACAGCAGCCGGAACGGGTTCTTCCTACCGGTGGGAAAGTGCTATAAGTCCGTTCGTTACTTGGATTCCTATAGGAGGAGCCACCTCAGCGACGTATAATCCCCCTGCAGGATTAGCAGTAACTACCCAATATCGAAGAGTATCTATCGCTACACCCGGATGTGAATCAACGACTGCTCCTATTCAAGTTACCGTGCAAAGTCCTCCAAATGCCGGATCCATCGCCGGAACACAAGCGATTTGCAGTGGAGGAAATCCGGGAATAATCTCAAATAATGTCGCAGGAAGTGGGTCTAGTTATCGCTGGGAAAGAGCTGTCATTCCTTTCACTACTTGGACTATTATAGGTGGAGCTACATCGGCAAGTTATGATCCTCCTGGTGGATTGACACAAACTACCCAATATCGAAGAGTTGCAATAAGCTCTGCCGGATGTGAGAGCACAACAGTTCCGGTAGAAGTAACAGTCAATCAACTCCCTACGGCCAATGCGGGCCCAGCACTGACTGGAATCTGCCAAGGCCAAACCACATCTTCTATGGGTGGATCGGTAGGTGGATCCGTGTCTGGAGGAACTTGGTCAGGAGGCTCCGGCACTTGGAACAATCCGAACGATCCGGCAAATGCTACTTATAGAGCTGGTGCATCAGAAACAGGAACTATCACATTAACCTTAACAACTGTAGGGGGAACCTGTGGGGTAGCCACAGCTACAAAAACGCTAACCATCACGAGCAGCCCTGTGGCAAATGCCGGAGCAGCCTTAGCAGCAATATGTGACGGAGAAACTTCTGCTCCTATGGGAGGAAGCATAGGCGGAGCTGCTGTAAATGGTACTTGGACTAATCTGAATGGTAACGGAACCTGGACCAATGCCAATAATCCTGCCACTGCTACCTACACAGCAGGAGCAAACGATAGTGCGTTGGGCCTTATCACCTTACAACTTACCGCTAGTGGTGGATCTTGCAGTTCTGCAGTTGTTACCAAAACCATACGGATTAATCCTGGTAAGACAGTAACTCCTGTGACTACAGAGACAGTCTGCTTCTTTACCGGAAATGTTAACCTTACGCATGGCACAACAGGAGTCACTGGGATTGGAACGATAACAAATCTTCCGGCTGGCGTTACACCTACATTTAATTCTACTACTGGAGATATAAATATAACCGGTAATCCAACAGAGCTCGGAACGTTTACCTATTCCATAGAACTCCTAGGCACTTGTGGAGTAGCTTCTGCAACAGGAACTATCATCGTGGAGGATTGTGGATGTGTAGAAACCCTTGATTTCGCTACCAATCCGTCAGGAACTTGGGTGGTTCCCAATGGAGTTACTGAAGTTATTGTAGAAGGTTGGGGAGGCGGAGGAAGAGGCGGAAGAAGAACTAGTGGAAGCTGGGCAGCTGGAGGAGGCGGAGGAGGAGGATATTCTCGATCTATAATCTCCGTCAACCCTAATGATACTTTCGTTTACTCTGTTGGTCGAGGAGGCACTACGGGCAATATAAATGGGGGAAATACGACTTTTGGTTCTGGTTTACGCGCTAATGGAGGTTCTGGAGTAGGTGACGATTTTAATGGTGGTGCTGGAGCCACAATAGGTACGGGAAATGATGCAACCTATCGTGGAGGAAACGGAGGTGGTTCTAATAATTCAAATAGTGGCGGTGGTGGATCTTCAGGTTATGCTAATTCAAATGGTAACAATGGAGGAGTACTTACACCTGGTTCAATCCCAGCAGGAAGTGAAGGTGGAAATGGTGGGCCTGGAATAAATACTTCAAATACTGTAGGACAACCAGGACAAATTCCTGGGGGGGGAGGTGGTGGTGGATCACCTAGGAATGGTAGCACCTATTACACTGGCGGTGATGGCGGAGCTGGAAGAATCAAAATTTCTTATAGTCTGACCGCAGGCATTGTAAATGGGCCTCAATCCATTTGTGTTGGAGGCAACACCACTTTTACCTCCACTATGTCGGGAGGAGTGTGGTCATCTGCTAATCCTGCTATAGCTACAGTTAATCCATCCACTGGAGTGATTACAGGAATAAGTGCAGGGGCAGCAACTATCCGGTATACAATAACGGGCTGTTCCGTAGCTACTTCTTCAAGGACGGTCTTTGTTAACGCGCCCATCAGCCCTGGAACATTGAGCGGAAATCAGGATATCTGTATAGGTGGGGGTACTCAGCTATTATCTACTACTGCTTTTGGCACTTGGTCTTCGGCCAATCCAGCTATTGCCACAGTTTCCAGTACAGGTTTGGTGACGGGGATTTCAGCGGGTACAGTAGCTATTTTCTATAGACTTCCCGCCAGCGGAGGATGCCCAGCACCGGAAACAAGTATCAGTATCAACGTGACTGCACCGCCTGATGCAGGAACTCTGAGTGGCATTCAGGAAGTTTGCGAAGGAAGTACCCGTAGCTTCTCTTCTACAAGCTCTGGTGGCATCTGGTCATCAGGTAATCCATCCGTTGCTACGGTAAATCCTTCAACAGGAATAGTAACTGGAATAGCACCAGGCACTGCTATTCTTACTTATTCAGTTGCTGGTTCGGGAGGTTGTCCACCTGATTCAGAAACCCGATCAATTACTGTGACCAAATTAGCAAATGCCGGAACATTAAGTGGGGTAAATGAACTATGTGTTGGTGGCAATAATGTCTTTACTTCTACAACAGTTGGCGGTGTCTGGTCTTCCAGCAATCCTTCTGTTGCCTCCATCAATAGCTCTACCGGAAATGTTATCGCGCTTACAAGTGGCACTACTACCATTAGTTATACGGTAGCTGGATCAGGGAGCTGTGCAAATGATGTGGCGACACGTACCTTAACTATCAACCCTCTACCCACGCCAACTTTTACAGCCCAACCATCTGGAATTGTGTGTATAGGAGAAGAGGTTACTTATTCTACTCAGCTTGGGCAATTCAACTATGATTGGCAGATCTCTGGGGTGGCCAACATAGATTATTCTATCTCTTCCGGTGGAACCAGTACCAGCAATTCTTTAACTCTAACCTGGTTGACCCAAGGTACAAAACAAGTATTTCTGAGTTATTCAAATTCTAGTGGGTGTTCTGCAGCTACTTTTATTAGTAGCCCTATTTCTGTAAGTCCCCTACCGGTACCTACATTTAATATTGAACCGTCTGGCGATTATTGTCTAGGACAAGTGGTAACCTATACTACACAATCCGGACGTGCAAACTACGATTGGAATATAACAGGAGTACAGGGAACGGATTATACAATTACAGCCGGTGGAATCAATACTAATTCAATTTCTCTGGAGTGGTTGACGACGGGCTCTAAAACTGTGACTGTGAATTATGAAAATTCCAATGGTTGCCAAGGAGTGAGTCCTGCATCAAATACAATTACTTTAAATCAAAGACCAGTTCCCACTTTCCTCACAGCACCTACCGGTCCAGTTTGTATAGGACAAGAATACACCTATACGACTCAGTCTGGCTCTGGAATTACAAACTATGAATGGTTGATTTCTGGAAATGCGGGAACTGATTACAATTTAGTAAGCGGTGGAACCACAAGTGATAATTCGATTTCTATCATTTGGTTGACAAATGGAGAAAAAACCATTGTGGTAAATTATTTTAATTCAAATGGCTGCTTAGGTGTCTCACCTGCAATTAGCACTTTAGATTTGAATCCCCTCCCTGTTCCTACCTTTACTATTGAGCCTTCAGATCCGGTTTGTATAGGTGATGTAGTAACCTATACCACAGAGGTAGGACAATCCAACTACGCCTGGACTGTGTCGGGAACTGAAGGGACAGACTACAACATTACGGCAGGAGGAATAAGCTCCGGCAGTAATACGGTTTCTATTAAGTGGCTGACCAATGGAGCTAAATTAGTCACAGTTGGTTATACAAATTCAAACGGTTGTACCAGTGCTTCATTAGCTTCGAATACCATTACACTTGATCCGCTTCCAGTTCCAACTTTCACAGTCGAGCCATCTGATCCGGTATGTATCGGAGAAGAGGTTACTTATACCACAGAATCAGGCCAATCGAATTATGTTTGGTCAATTTCTGGATCTGCAGGTGCAGATTACACGATTACAGGAGGTGGCATTAACAATAATAGTAGTACCGTCTCCTTACTATGGTTAACAGATGGCATAAAAACAGTCTCCGTTAATTACACAGATACAAATGGATGTGCGGGAATTGCACCAGCTTCCAATTCAATTAATCTGACTCCGCTTCCTTTACCTACCTTTACCTCAGAGCCAACTAATCCGGTTTGCCTCAACGATGCCGTAACTTATACTACCCAAAACGGACAATCAGATTATGTTTGGGTTATTCCCGGTACTGAAGGTGTAGATTACACTATTACAGGAGGAGGAATAGGAAACGGCAGTAACACTATCTCTATCCAGTGGTTAAGTTCTGGTACCAAAACCGTTACCGTCAATTACACCGATGCGAAAGGCTGCTCCATTCCAACACCAGCTTCAAATTCCATTGAAATTAGCACTCCTGTTTCTATTGATCCTGTGATTGATCCGGGTCAGGTCGGTGATACTGAATGCTTTGGAGATGGTTTTGACCCTATTACAATTACTGCAACAGGATCTGGTATAAGTTACCAATGGTATCGTAAACCAGACAATTCTCCAATAAGCACAGACCCGGGAACACAGGTAAGTGGTGCCACCTCTGCGTCCTTTACTCCACCCTCTTCTCCAGAGGGCATTTCCTATTATTATGTGGTGGTATCTGGCACTTGTGGTGGTCCGGTAGCCTCAGACCTTACTGGTGCATATATAGTTTCTCCTTCAGGAACTTCAATAAATATAGATTTGAATCCTGGTGCTGCCGATGAGGTGTTTTGTTTTGGAACTGGAACATTCACTCAGCTTGAAGTTGCGGCAACAGGGGATGGTGGTATTGCTGCAGCCTATCAATGGTATCAGAATACTACAGCAAATAATTCAGGAGGTGTTTTGCTCACCAGTGAAAACAACGCTACTTTCACTCCACCTTCTGATGCAAGTGTGGCTGATGGATTACCAAGATATTATTATGCTACTGCTACAAGCCCAAGTTGCGGTACGGTGACATCTTCAATTTCAGGAGCATTTATCGTCAATCCATTAACTTCAATTGACTCAGAGGATCTTTCAGGAGATATAATTTGCGAGGGTCAAGGTCCATTTAGTCCAATTTCTGTTACCGCTTCTGGAACTGGAACCTTGTCTTATCAATGGTACAGTAATACAACAGGTATAATTAATACGGGAGCAGATACCCCAGTTGGAACCAGTTCTAATACTTTTACGCCTCCTTCAAATGTCGCCAATGGCGTGCCTGTATATTATTACGTTGTAGTGTCAAGTTCTGGAGGTTGTGGTCCTGATCAAACTTCCAGTATTTCTGGAGCCTTTGTGGTGAACGAATTGCCAATTCCAACCTTGACTCCAACACCTGCAGGCGAAATTTGCGTGGGTGCTTCCATAACCTATACTACTGAAACCGGTCAGTCGAACTATGTTTGGACAATCCCTGGAACGGCTGGAACGGATTACACCATTACTTCAGGAGGAATTGGAGCAACGGATAATTCGGTTACTTTGACTTGGCTGACTGCCGGAATTAAAAATGTATCTATAAATTACAACAACTCAAACAATTGCACTGCAGCTTCAGCAACCGTCAATTCTACTATTGTAAATGCGCTTCCAGTTCCAACATTTATTGCTCCACCTCCTACCCAAGTCTGTTTAGGAACTTCAGTGACCTATTCCACCCAATCGGGGCAATCCAATTATATCTGGACAATTCCAGGCGTAGCAGGTACTGATTATAACATTACTGCAGGGAGCATTGGAAATACTAGCAATACAGTTACACTTACCTGGTTAACAAATGGCGCCAAACTAGTATCCGTCAATTATACAAATGGAAATAATTGTAACGCTGCTGCTGCAACCATAAATTCCACAATAGTAAATGCGCTACCTACACCAACATTTACTTCACCTGCTGTTTCTGAAGTCTGTATCGGCGCTCCAATAACCTATACTACCCAGCCAGGTCAATCCATTTATACATGGACAATAGCAGGAACTGCGGGAATCGACTACAATATTACCGCAGGCGGAATCGGAGCATCTAGCCACACAGTCACACTTAGATGGTTGACATCGGGTACGAAAAACGTCTCAGTCAATTACAGAAACGCAAGTAATTGTTCTGCAGCATCAGCTGTAATAAATTCTACCACGGTAAATGCACTCCCGGTGCCTTCATTTACCACAACTCCTCCGAATGAGATTTGTGTGGGAAACTCTGTAACTTATTCCACTGAGCCTAGTCAATCTAACTATGTTTGGACTTTACCAGGAACAGCAGGAACTGATTACAACATCACAGCTGGTGGCATTGGCACTTCCAGCAATACGGTAACACTTACTTGGTTGACAGCTGGCACTAAAAACGTATCAGTTAATTATACAAATTCAACTAATTGTACAGCTGCTGCCGCAGTAATTAATTCAACTATCGTCAATTCCCTTCCAGTACCCACTTTCAGCATCCAACCAAGTACTGATGTCTGTGTGGGAACCACTGTAACTTATACTACCCAGTCAGGACAAGACAATTACTTATGGACTGTGCTTGGCACTGCCGGATCCGATTATACTATCACAGCAGGAGGTATTGGGCAATTTGACAACTCAGTAACCTTGACTTGGCTATCAAGTGGTATTAAGAATGTTTCTGTTAATTACAGTAATTCTAATAATTGCACAGCCTCCACAGCTGTTACCAATTCTATAAATGTCAACCAACTCCCTGCCCCGACTTTTACTACAGCTCCTTCTTCTGATCTTTGTATAGGTTCTCCAGTCACTTACTCTACCCAATCCGGACAGTCTAATTATATCTGGACAGTACCTGGAACTGCAGGAACTGATTATACAATTACTGGTGGAGGCATTGGACCTACCAACCATACTGTAACACTCACATGGTTAACAAGCGGCACCAAGAATGTTTCGGTGAATTACAGCAATGCAGGAGGATGTACAGCAGTGTCTGCTGTAACCAATTCTACGGATGTCAATGTGACGCCTGTTATAACAGACATTACAGGAACTATCGTGTGCAGCGGAAGTACTTTTACGGTCACACCATTGAATGGAACAAACGGGTCAATCCCTTCAGGAACCACCTACACTTGGACCGTTTCTCCTAATGGAAATGTTACTGGAGAGTCAAATCAAACCAGTCTCCAATCTAACATTTCACAGACTTTGACCAATACTTCACTTGTGGATCAGACAGTAACCTATACAGTCACTCCTACCACACCAGACGGATGTGTTGGAAACACCTTCCAAGTAAATGTATTGGTACGGCCTAGACCTACAGTAAATGATCCTATCGATCAAAATGTAGGTTGCTCCGGGCAGTCCACAGCAGCTGTGAACTTTACTGGAAATGCAGTCGCCGGTGTGGTTTACAATTGGACAAATAGTCATCCAGAAATTGGTTTGGCGGCATCCGGTACAGGGAACATTCCGGCATTTGTAACTCAAAATACAAGCCCAGGACCTATCACGGCAACGATTACCGTGACCCCAACTGTGAATGGATGTCCAGGTCCTTCAGAATCTTTTACGATTACGGTAGATCCCACACCGGTCATTACATTACAGACCGATTATTGCGCCGTGGATGGAGCTGTACTTTTAGTAGCCAACTCAAATGTAACTGGGACGACTTGGGCGTGGAGTACAGGAGAAACGACCGCATCTATTGTAGTTGATATCGCTGGGTCATATTCCGTTACAGCTACCTCTCCGAATGGATGTACAAGTACAACCTCCATTAGTATAGCGGAAGAGTTAATCGTGGATGGTTCATTTACAAATTTTGACCCAAACAATCTTAGTTTCTTTACAGAGTATACACAAAATCAAGCATTCTGGGATGATCCTTTTCCATATAGCTTTGCAACACCAAGAGGCTTACACCCTGATGGAAGATATGCAGTAAATACCAATGCCAATTATAACAACCTGGAAGGTAGGACAAATGGTTATCATCCAAATTTTCATGGTAGAGACCATACAAATAACGCAACCGGACCTAGAAATTTCCTCATGGTAAATGGAGGCAAACTTATCGGCAGTCCACTGAGACAGCCTGTAATTTGGAGGCAGGAAGTGCCAGTAGATCAATTTACTGAATACTATTTCTCCGCTTGGGCTATGAATTTGAACCCTGGCTCTCCAGCCAGACTTCAATTCAAAATAAATGGTCAATTGGTCGGTACTGTTTTGGATCTAGATGGTGCGCCTAAACCTACTAGTGATGCACAAGTAGGTTTAGATAACTGGAGAGAATTTAGATCCAACCCAAGCTGGAGTTCAGGAACTGCTACAACTGCAATTATTGAAATTGTAAATTTAAATACAGATGCAGGAGGAAATGATTTTGCTATAGATGACATCTCCTTCGGAACACTTTCTCCTTTCATTAGACTAACATCAGACCCAGGAACTAATGACAGCCAGATTGTCTGCGAAGACACTCCTATTGAAGACATAGAATATGCCGTAGGGGGTGGATTAGCAGGACCTTTAGTAACGGGATTGCCGGTAGGGGTTACAGCAACGTGGAATGGCGTAAATTTGAGAATAAGCGGATCACCTACATCACCGGGAGAATATATCTATGAGGTCTTTACTACTGGTTCATGTCAACAAGTCCGAGTAGAAGGGTTGATTATAGTAAAAGATGTTCCAGACGTAGGCACGATAGCAAGCGACCAAACCGTATGTAGCGGGGTGGATCCAGCAATTATTACTGGTGACATCTATGCGCCTCAAGATGCTGGGGCAATTATTTCTTACCGCTGGGAATTGAATACCAATCTAGGAACACCTAATTGGACAGATGTACCCGGTAATCCTTGGGGTGCAGATTATGATCCTCCAATATTGACCCAAACAACTCAATTTAGAAGACATACCATTTCAACAGTAAATGGCCTCTCCTGTGAATCTCCATCTTCAAACACAGTTACTATTACGATCCAGAATGAGCCAACAGCTGGCGCTATCGCCGAAGATCAAACCATCTGTGAAGGGGAAGATCCTGATGAATTTAGCAGCGCAACTAATGGCACAGGGGATGGCACAATCAGCTATCGTTGGGAATATACTAACTCCTCCAACCCAGGCTGGAATACAATAGTGGGTGCTATTGCCCCAACCTATAAATCCACTGCTTTGGATGAGACAACTCAATTTAGACGAATAACTATCTCTACCTTGAACGGAGCTGCTTGCGAATCAGTACCAACTACTCCAATAGTGGTAACAGTTACTCCTGTTAACACTGTAGTAGACGTGGATCCTGATCCGACACTTTGCCTAAATGAAGCCTCCCCTATTATCATAACACATACCACCACAGGTGTCACTGGTATAGTACCACCAAGTGCAACTGTGGATTACAATCTACCAAATGGTGTAACTCCAAGCTGGAATGCCGGAGTATTGACGGTTCAGGGAACTCCAACTGAAATGGGTGTATTCAACTATGACATTCCCCTATCTGGTGGTTGTGGCACGGTAAGCGCAACAGGAACAATCACGGTAGAAAATCCGACTTATCCTTTTACAGCTATCAACGTAGTAAACCCAGGTACTGGGGACACTGCACCATTTACTTCCGAGTTTACTGTGTTTAGCAATGAGCTGACCCTTGGTACCTACACCATTAATTACAGCATTGAGGGAGTGAATGGTGGGCCTGATCAAACAATACCTGTGACTGTAAGCACTGCTGGGCAGTTCACCTTTACTTCATTGCCTTATAGCAATGAAGGCACAACGACATTGAAGATCAACTGGATAAAAAAGGATACTGAGAATTGTACCTATTACCCACCAAATAATAACACGGCTATTTATGGTTTTGGCTGTAGTTCTGAATCTCTTCAGAGTGGAGGCGATGATGCCTTCTATGTACCTGCAGACGTTTACCAGGTTAGGATCGAGGCTTACGGAGATGGATCGCCTACGGAATCCCAAACCATACCTGTAATTCCTGGCGGAGTCATAAATATAGGAGTTGTTGGAAATGTAATTTTTGCCACACAGGCTCCCCTCGCATCTGCAACCGTATCAGACTATATAGTTTCTGCAACTGGGCCAAATGGCAGAATTGTATTCCTATATGATTGTAATCCCCCAGTTCCAGCTTGCCCTGGATTGGCACCATATGAATACACTGACTCAGAAGGATATACAATTATACGGTTTGACGTCGGTGCGTGTGAGTGGAATGCCCCAGATGGACTGGACGAGTTTGAAGTCTTAATAGTCGGCGGTGGTGGTGGCGGTGGCTATGGATCTGCGGCCGGTGGCGGTGGCGGTGGTGGCGTAGTATATCAGCGATATACAGGAATAACCATGAATGGACTTCCTGGGCTTCAAGGAGCAGTTTTCCCACTTTCTGTTGGAGCCAATGGTTCAGGATCGGTCGCAGTGGCATCCAAAGGAGGAAATGGTCAGGCATCTACCTTTTCTTTACCAAGTCCTGTGTTTGAATATTCAGGAGGAAACACATTCTCAGATCTTAACGCTGCTGGGGGCGGAGGCGGTGGGTCCACCAGCTCCAATTCCGCCGTGAGACTAGGTGAAACTGGTGCTTCTGGCGGAGGAGGTGCCGCATACGGGACTGATGAGTCTGTAGGTGGCTTGGGTATTGCCGGAAATGGTGGTGGAGATGCTATTGGTGAAACTTCCGGTTCAGGAGGCGGTGGCGGTGGCGGTAGCGCTAGTGCCGGCGGAGATCCATTATATTCTGGAACAATGTATGGAGGCACAGGTGGCGCTGGTTTACCTTATTCAATTTCTGGAACTGAAATTATTTACGGAGCTGGTGGGGGCGCAACTTCTTCAGGAGCTATAACCAATCAAGCAGGTAATGGAGGAAGTCCGTATGGATCAGGATACTTTGCCGGAGGAAATGGAACAAACAATGGAATGGGACAACCTTCATCTACCTATGGTTCTGGTGGCGGAGCAGGAAGAGACGGTGGAGGTATGGGTTTCCCAGGCGTAATCTATATCCGCTACCCTAATTTCCGTATTCTTCCAGTTGAATACGGCTACTTCCACGTCAAGTATAACTCGACTCTCCGTTCGGGAGATTTGACCTGGGCTACTTCTAAAGAATGGGAAAACGAACGATTTGAAATCGAACGCTCTGTAAACACAACTAAGGACTGGAAAACTATTGGAGAAGTAACTGGTGCTGGATATTCTGAAAAAGAAGTGAACTATGACTTCTCAGATAGTCAGTTACCAGTAGCTGGTGGAAATATTTTCTATCGCTTGAAGCAGTTTGACTTTGATGGAGATTTCAGTTACAGTGAAACAAGGTCAATTAAAGTGGAAGCCCTATCAGGTACTACCCGTTGGAAAGTTTATCCTAACCCTACCACGGGCAATCCATTCAATATAGAAATCCTAGACCCTTCGGTCTATCAAGATGAACCAATTACATTAAGGATCATCTCTGCAACTGGCCAATTTGAAACAATTCAGGTTTCTGAAATGAGCCAAATGGGTGCGCAAGTGAGCGAGTGGTTCACCACTAAAGCCGCAGGGATATATACCCTAGAAATCTCATGGGGTACGCAGCGGGAATACCATAAGGTGATTCTGAGAAGGTAAAAAATCACCACATGTCCCTTAATAAGCCCTGATAGATTGGTATCTGTTAGGGCTTTATTGTTTAAAGTACCAATGACTCCAGGATTGGGTAAAGTTCCAGTCCTAGCTTAGGCCAAATTGCTTCGATAAATAATCCAACATACAATATTCTAAAAAGACCTGCTCAAAGAAATTCAGACTTTCCGAAAAACCAACCACTTAAACAATTACGTAATTGAATTGGTTAAAAAAGAAACCTAAAGCTCACCCCTACGCATTCTTTTAATTTAAATTTCACCTGCATTTCATTTTGCGCCCTCAATAATGAAAAGTGTATCGCTATATCTTATTATAATTTTTAGTCTTATTCAGACTTTGCATTCAGACAAGATATTGGCTCAGACTTATACTTCAAATTCCAATGGAAATTGGAATACCGCATCTACCTGGACCATAACCAATACCGCTGGATGCGGAACTCCTATCCCTTCCACACCTCCAGTACAAACCAACAATCGGCCTTGCCCGATAGCGGTGGTGATCAATCATAACGTAGCTGGACCGAATGATCTAACTATTGGTAACAATAATCTAGTGTCGATCGCCATCTCCAGTGGAAGATCGCTATCTATCAATAGGGATTTGTTAGTTACTGGATATGGGAACAAATCTTTAACGCTTTCAGGCGCTGGAAATCTGGAAATCGGAAGAGATTTTACAATTGCCGGAAATTCGAATGTAAATATTACAGGAAATCTGCGTGTGGAGATTACCAGAAGATTTGAAGTAACAGAAGCTGCCCAGTTTGAATCTAACGGAAATATTCAAATGTCTGCCCGAAGAATAACTGTAAATGGAAATGGATCTTTAATTTTCAATGCCTTAAATAATACCTCATTTACCACTACCAATGAGGACTTTAATATACAGAACGGTGTAAATGTATTGTTTGCAGGTACCTCAAGTATTAATTCGGCTCGCGATTTAATCATTTCCGGAAACACACCCACTGTGATTTTCGAAGGAAGTAGTACCGTTTCAGCTAGAGATCTTACGCTTTCCAATGGAGGAAATCTTAGTCTTAGCGATAACTCTACATTTACTATAAGTAGGGATCTGGAGATAAGGGATCAATTTGATCTGGCTCTGGCTGATGATGCACAAGCTACAATTGAAAGAGATCTGACGCTGACAAATGGTGCGGGGCTACTTCTTTCCAACAATTCCAACGTAGTAGTAGAAGATGATTTGCAAATGGAAGACCAGGCTTCACTAACCTTGTCAAATGCATCATCTTTGTCTGTTTTTGATGACACAAGCCTTTCAAATCAATCGTCCATTACGGCAAATGGCACCGCGGAAATCTCCTTAGGAGACGAATTGGATATGAATAATCAGACAGTTTTGCAATTAAATGGCAGCTCAAAAACAGAAGTCACAGGTGCCGTAAACATTAGGGGTGGAGCAGATCTGAGAAGTACTAATTCAAGTAGTTTGATACTCAATTCAACGCTATCGTTAACCGGTTTTGGTACGACTTTCACAATGGATACGAACGCTGAGGCTACTATTTCCGGAAATACCTCCGTGGGAGGAGGTGCCAATGTCAATTTGGGAAATAGCTCCAACTTAACATTGCAAGGAAATTTAACTTTTGACAATAACTTTTCTACTGCCTGGAATAGCTCCTCATCTTCTACAGTGCTGGTGGAGGGTGATTTTTCAAAAGGAGCAAATAGCAATCTCAATGTCAACAATACCGCGATTTTTGAAATTTGTAATGGAAGCTTCCCTACTGATGCGAGTGATCCTAGAATAAATGTAGCTCCTTCACCAGCCTACTATGGAGGATGTAGGGTTCTGCCGGTCGAATTCCTCTCTTTCAACGCAACCCATCAACCAACAACTAACTCCGCCCTACTCTCCTGGTCCACAGCCAAAGAATGGGAAAACTCCCACTTTGAAATCGAACGAGCTGTCAATTCTGTCAAGGATTGGGAAACTATCGGTCAAGTGGATGGAAGTGGGTATTCTGAAATTCCTGTGAAATACAGTTTTAATGATACTGATCTCCCAATATCAGGTGGCAACATCTTCTACAGACTCAAACAAGTCGATTTCTCTGGTAAATACAGCTATAGTAAAACACGAGCTATTCAGATGAAAGCTATCCAAAGTAGGCACAGTTGGGTAGCCTATCCCAACCCTAGCGCTCGTGGCACAGAGATCAACATTGACCTCCTAAAACCTGAAAGCTATCTAGATCAAAAGATACTTATCACACTTAGCAATAGTCTTGGTCAGGCACAGTCCTTCTCCACCTCCTCACCGGAGCAGGTCTCGTCCATAGTCTCAGATTGGATCAGAACTTCTCCTAGTGGCCTTTATATCCTGGATATAACATGGGGAGATCAACGTCAGCAACTCAAGCTGATCAGAGACTAACGAGGAAAAACTTTGAAAACTTCCTTCTTCTCTATTGCGTAAAACCAAAATAATATTTCAAATTTGTGCTTACTGCACACATTAATAGCTATTTATTTCGTGTAAAAAAGTGAAAATCGAAATAAAATTCTAATTATCGTATTTGAAAAGCAAATTCATTGAGATCAAATGCATCTCCATTTTCCCCTAAAAACAATGAAAAAGAAGTATTTACTTGGCTTAGCCTTGGTCCTTGCATTCTATTCTTGCAACGACACCTCAGATCCAATAAATGATGGAGCTATCACCATCAATTCAGACAGTGAAGCACTCACCGCTCGAGTAAAACTCGATAATGCCGGAGTAGTAGCCATTATTGACCCGAATGCACCACAAGGACGGATTCAGGAAGAAGCGTCAGATCTCCCGTTAATTTTAGTTTCTCAGGTGGACGCGCCAACCGTTGATGGACAGACATTGAGAGCAACTCATGTTGATATTGATGGAGACTATGCCTATGTTTCTTACAATACTGAAGGGGACACTTACTTAGGCGCAGTTGACATTTTCGATATTTCCAATATATACAGCCCTAAAATCACCGAACAAGCCATCTTCAGTGATACAGATATCAGCGCTTTGGAATACAAAAACGGCAAGCTTTACCTCGCCACCGCAGTCAATATCGACCAAAACGACGATGTCACCTCGCCTGCCAATTTGATTACCGTTTCGGTGTCTGGAGGTAAATTCACATCGGATTTTGTTTACACCTCATTGCCAGGTTTTGTGGCGACAGATGTAGCCAATACAAATTCCAACACTGCTGTTACAAGTGGAAATGATGGAGTTATTGGCCTATTTGATGCTAGCCAAACTCCAGGCAATGCCTCAGAAATGGAAGATCTAAGAGCTGTCGCTTTTGGAAGTGATAAACTGGCTGTTTTGAGTGGTTCCTCAGGGGTTCATGTGTTGGATCCGAATAGTCTATCAGAGCTATTCAATATTCCTTTGACTTTAGATGTAGCTGGCGCAAAAAGAACCCTGGATATCAACGAAGGGAATTTATACGTTTCGGAAGGCAGCAATGGTGCTGGAATTTATAAAATGACAGACGGAACTTTGATCCAAAAACTCCCAATTCCCATCAATCCTATTGATGTAGAACCTGGAGATATCGTAACTAATGCGGTATCCGTTGATAAAGGATTACTATTCATGGCCAATGGAGCAGCGGGTATTTCTATTTCAGACGTGACTGATCTTGCCGCGATCGAACAATTTGGCGTCTTAGATCTAGACGGCTCTTCCAATTTTGTAAGAAATGAAGAGGAATTTGTCTTCGTGGCGACTGGAGCCGGTGGTCTTCAAATTTTGAAAATCAATAAGACAGAGGAGCCTTCAGGCGTTTCTTGTGAAGGATTACCAAGCTACAGCGGAAACTCTAATTTGAACATAAACGGAAATGAGTCTGCTGCTTATGCAGGTTCTACAGTGTTGAAAAATGTGAATATTGGCGGAACTTTCCTTTTCTGTGGGTCTTTAGCCATTGAGCAAAATCTTAACATCAACAGCAATGGCCTCATGACTGTCAATGGTTCTTTTGCCTTTGGTCAATACCGCAAAAATTCAAGCCTGAATATCAATAGCCAATCCAAACTACAGCTTCAAGGAAGTACAGTTATTTATGGTGACTTGAAACTAAATAGCGGAGCTACTCTTGAGTTTTTAGGAAATGGAAATACAATAACCGTCTATGGTACTGTGACCGTGAACAGTGGCGCTCAGATCATCGGAAATTACACGGATACAGAAGGAAAGCTGAAATAATCACCTCAAATCACCTATAATTGAAAGCCGACCCATTCTGATGGTCGGCTTTTTTACTTTTACCATTTTAGGAATAGTTTCTCAAAATGGCTCTCCGAAAAAGTTGATTGAAAGGAGGCAATCAGAAAACCGAATTAAAGTCATCTACTCCTCCTATTTACTCCAGAACTAGCGTAACCATAGCTGCAGTAAGTATTTTCCAGCTATTCCTCCTCTTCCTTTCTCTTTGGCGCTTTGGCCTGCCCTAGACCTACAGCTCCTTTCAACCCACTGAAGGTAGCTCTCCACCAGCCTCCAAAAATAAACTTGGACTTGTCTCGCTCAAAATAAACCCTAGACACCACTCGCTTATTAAATAATTTTCTGGGATTACTTTTCTTAGTTATCGTATTTGCCAGAAAGGTCATAAATCCAAGCTTTCCAGTCCCTCTTTCCAGCGTCAATGAATCCAAAAACTCTAACTTCAAATCCTCATATCGGAAGTTCATCTTTCCCTTTGCGACATCATCATCGATCGTAAAATGCCACTTGCCATCTGTAACTTTTCCTTCCACAATACCAATAAATGCTCCACGTGACACCATTCTATTCAACTTGGTCAGATCAAACTCCCCCAATTGTACGTCCACATCCATCGGATATGGTGCTCCAAACTTCATATCGGCTTTCAAAGTAATATCTCCATCTCCCATCAACTTGGCTTTTGCCAAGAGCATACTGGACTTCAATGGATAATCTTGCGAGCTGGTTCGTAATACAAAAGGAGCTATAGAAGCATTCACTTTTTCAAAGCTAATGGAACCTGGAAGCATAGCTTCCGGCGCAAACTCCTGGTATCTAATCAAGCCATCGCGAATGATCAAAGAATCCAGATCCAAATCAAAGGGAGCATTGGACATCACATATTGCGGCATAGGCTTGATGACGCCTTCTTTCATTGGAATTCTCTTGTCCCTAAATACATCCATCTCCAAACCATCAACTTTCAACACATGCGCTTTGAGAATTTTATTTTTGAAAAATTCTTCAAAGTCTATTTCCTCAAAATGGATCTTTTCCACAAAAGCATCCATAGCATTATCCTGATACCCCTTCTTTCTCAAAAACTCATAGCGTCCCATCGCAGGTTTGAAATGCACCTGCTCCAGTATAAGGGAGTTATCTAAATACTTTATTTTACCAATATTCAATTTGTTCAGACTATCCTTAGTATAGATTTGATAGTTGGTGAGGGAAAGGCTCAAGTCTTTTTCGAAAAACAACTGAGGGCTCAACTCAGCTCCCTTCCTCATCAAATCAAAATTCAACCTTTCTAGGCCGAGGTTCACATGGTTGAATTTCAATCGTGGAATCTGACCGGTTTCCTTGTTGATCAGCACGATATCACCATTGGTGATAAGAATATCCTGAAGCAGCACAGCTTCGATCAATCCCACTTTTGCGGCGTTTAATGAATCAGGTTTCGGTCTGCTTTTTCTAGGTTTGCTTGCAGTATCGAGATAGACCTCAATTTTTGGGTTCAGCAGCCTAAGCTGAGTAAGATCAAACACCCCTGTCGATTGAATCTCCCGAATACTGTTATTCTTCACTCCCAACTCATCTATTTTTGCGGAAAATATAGGTGAACCCGGATGTCCAGTAGTCGTGTTAGGGATTACTTCTACATTCGAAAATATAGTCTCCGAGGCCGTATTGTCCACAAAGAGATTAGAGAATTTGATGGTATGAATACTGTCGGGCAGCGCATAAGAAAAGTCATTTAATGTGAGGTTAACAGCATCAAATAGGCCGGCAATATCTTGCTGCGCATTGGCAGTAGAGTCTAGATTCAGCCCCCTTATCTCTAAGTTAAAGTCAGTCTGAATGGACTCAAAATCATCTTCCCCTACTCGATAATTCAGGTTTAATTTGGATTTGGTAGCCATTATGGCGGCTATTGAGACCAGCTCCACAGCCTTGGGAAGCGCATTAGCACCACTCGCTTGGTTTTGCTCTGTAGATTCTTTTTTCTGATAATCCCTATTGATCTCTAATGTAATCGCACTACCATCTACTGCAAGTTTATCAAGCTGGAGCTCATTCTGAAATAGAAAAGACTCTATATCTACTCCTTCCAGCGAGACGCTTGGAAGTTTCAATGACAGCGCAATTTTACTTTGAATAGACTTGCTTGGACTTAAGGTTAGGTTGTCTATATCGATTGTTTTTGAACGAGAATTAAACCGAAGTCCATCAGTGTCCACCTCATAGTTTCCCCCAGCTACACTGAAATCATACTTTCTCAATACCAGATTAATCTCATCAGAGAAAAATGTTCTTTCAGGATTTTTGATCTGTCCTCTTGAAAGGTAAAACCCTTTCAAACTAAGCGATAAACTATCCTCACTTAAGTAAAGGTCTTTCTTCCCGGCAAAATTCTCATACAAAACCTGCCCATCACTGAAGTTGATAGAGTCTATCTGAATTGAAGAAAAATAGGAAGTCAACAAATCCTCAATCTCATCCGCTGATTCTACCTGTATAGGTGAATTCCCATTAGTCACTTTTCTAAACCTGGTAAATTTAGCCACAGGAGAGGGTACTAATATCTGCCTAATGAGGAGTTTTTCATCCATATACGCAGCCATCAAATCTATCCCTTGAACTTTAAACTCTGGCACACTGATATCGAGAATGACTGATTTGCCATAGGTATCTAAAATAGCCTGGGTCGAGTCAGGATTTTCAGGCCGAAGTGTAAAGTTCTTTACCTCCACGAGAGAGTTTTTTGAATCGATCAACACGCGATCGGCCATGAATTCATGCAGGTTGTCTCGCAGCTTCAAGCGATATTTATCCAGACTCAAGACCATCTCCTCCGCCAAGAATTGGTTTTGAACATCTTTAGTAGCGTTAGGCTGCAGGAAAACTTTCTCCAGTAAAAGACTAAACTTCTCGAAGCCAACATCATCACTTCGCACTCCTTTTTCATTTTTGAACTGAACTTCTCCGTCACGCAGATCCATTACGCCTATTGACAGTTCATTCATATAGCCTTGCAAAAGCTCCTTTACAGGAACTCTCCCCTCACTTGGCTCACTTTGACTTATCTCCGTGATTTCTACCTTTGGAGATTGGATATGCATTTCATCAATTTTGAAAATCCCCTCATTGTACAGACGCTTCAAGTTGGCCTTCGAAAGTGTCAGCTTTGGTAGAGAAATCCGCATTATTTGATCCGTCAATCCTTTTCCCAATGACTCCTCTCTAGGCTCCACACGTACATTTTCAATAATTATCTCATCTTTGAAGGACGAGACACTCATCCGGTCTCCGTAGATGACGTGGACATTATCTGAGAGGTACAGATCCGCTTTTTCTATTTCCATTGCAGCCTCTTCTCCATAGAAAAACTGATTTGCCTTCCTGGATTCATCATCTCCCAAATAAAAATTAATCATCTTGAAATCAAGTTTCTTGATATCAATTCTGTTTTTGAGTGTGTCAGCGAGGTTGTAGGTGGTGAATTGCCCATTATTCACAGATAGTTCCTGCACTTCAAAGGACTTCAGCACCCCCTCTATCAGTTCGTTTAGATCACCAGAGGCGGTGCTATCTCTTTTACTTTCGCTATTATCCTCTACCAGGAAATTAGGATCGTTGAGGACAATTTCATCTATCAGGACCTGTGAGGTCATAAATGCTTTATTCAAATCCACATTTCCCACACGAAGCTCGCTAAGCTTCACATTATAATAGGCTTTACTTTCTGTCGCTTTATCAGGATATAAGCTAAAGTCCGAAATATGGATCGTATTGTCCAGAGAGCTTACAAAGACTTTTGCTGATTGAATAGCATGCACGCCATCTGAGAGCGGGAAATTTACATTTTCAAGATCAAACTCAAAGCCCTTTGCGTTGAACGGTGTAGTCCATTTTTCTCTACTTGTCCAGTTAATATCCCGAACTAGTAATCGCGTATTTTCGGCTTTCAGGGAATTCTGACTAAGGAAATTCAAGAAGAATAAATCCGCATGATTTATCTCCAACTCACTGATAAATACACCGGTAAAGTTTATTTTATCTATAATCTTTTTCAACTCATCCTCCAGTGACTTAACCGGTGATTCGGTTTTTACACTGTCAGCATCCTCTTTCACCAAGTTTTTCGGAGGCAAATCCATGCTGATATTTGGATTGTCAAACTCCAACCTACCTACATATAAGATCTCTTCTGAGAAGTCATACCAGAGATTTTTCAGCGCCAGTTGATCCAACGTCAAATCAAATATGGCCTGAGTTTGATCAGGTCTTCGCTCTCCAAGCGGCTTCATTACTATTCCATCCATGAAGATTCCTCGACGAAAGAGGGAAAATCTAACCCGATTAAAATCTACTGAATATACATCCTTAGCCGCCTCATTGATTTTTCGCCTTGCCCAGTTGGAGAGCAGCAGGTTAGACCCAAAATAGATCGTAAACTCTAAAAAAAGTAACGCCAGAAAAGTGAACATCACCCACCTCAGAATTTTCTTACGGAAGGGATGTTTAGAATGCTTCTCTTTATGCACTTGGGCCATTTAGTTGGTTTTTGTCTAAAATAGACATTTAAGTACAAATCTAAACGAAAAAAGCAGCACTTAGGTGCTGCTTTGTATGCTGTAGGAGAAGGATTCGAACCTCCACGGGGTAGTTAGGCAATAGTCCGGTAGAATTACGCTTTATTCACTCCTTATCTCGAAAGCCTCGAGACCAGATCCCCACCCCCGAGACAGGAGGGCTTGTCTGCCAATTTCAACATCCTACAAGATTGTTATGACTTTTCTACTGGCCTTTTGCCAGCTTTCTTTTGGTTTTGGTAAAAAACCAAGGTTCAATAGGTTTGAGAGTGAAATCAAGATGGTATTCCAAACTCTTGGATGAAACCAACTTAAATTTCGATTGGTCAAAATTAGAAATACCTGTGGTTTATTAAAATATTTATAAGAAATATTTATTTTTTTTACATTATAAATAATTTAAACAGAATAAAAATAAATATTTGATAATATCGGTCCCGAATCAGCCAACCTAATTAACAAATCACTAATAGATCGTAAGTGAAAAAATCAAAATCATATTGTGACAAAAATGGATAGTACCAAATTAAAGTGAACACCTAGAACCGAAAGGACATAAAAAAAACCATGAAACAAAATTTCATGGTTTTAGTCAATTAACAATAAACCCAAAATAACCTGCTGTAGGAGAAGGATTCGAACCTCCACGGAGTAGTTAGGCAAATTTACGAGCTCGCTAAATGCTTTATCCTATGACCTCCACCCCCGAGACAGGAGGGCTTGTCTGCCAATTTCAACATCCTACAGTGTAGTGTAATTTAATGTATTCTGAGTGCTTTGAGAGTAAACCATTTGTTTTCCCTCTTTGTATGCTTCAAATATAGAAGGTCGGTTTATTTATTGCAAATAATTCAAAAATAAATCTGAATATTTGCAGTATTTTTAATGAAATCGTTTGATAAATACATTATCGTTAAAATTCATCAGACAATCAGTACTCCTATTGACTATTTTTCAATGAAACAACTCGATATTACAAAAAAAGCCTATAAATAGGCTTTTCATTAGTGAATTCGTATTAAAAATGACATAATTTTGAGTATTTATTAACAGAAGTCTTTATTCGAAGTTTACATAATTCTCCCATTTCTCTAGTGCTGACTGGAAATCCTCAGCCAGTGGTGCTTCAAAATATAGTTTTTCATTTGTCACAGGATGAACAAAACCGAGTGACTTTGCATGAAGTGCTTGTCGTGGGAGCAACTCAAACGCATTTTGCACAAAGGTTTTATACTTAGAAAATTGGGTCCCCTTACGGATTTTATCCCCGCCATACATGGCATCGTTGAAAAGCGGATGCCCTAAATACTTCATGTGCGCCCGGATCTGATGTGTACGACCCGTTTCTAGGTTGCACTGGATCAGTGAGACATACCTCAATCGTTGCAGTACCTTCCAATGAGTAACTGCATGTTTGCCCTGACTTCCGTCTGGATACACATCCATGATTTTGCGGTTTTTGGCACTTCGCCCTACATGGCCAGTGATGGTACCCGAGTCCTCTTCCGGCTCTCCCCATACCAAAGCCAAATAAGTCCGTTCAATGGTATGGTGAAAAAATTGCTTGGCGAGATGAGTCATCACCTCTTCGGCTTTAGCAATCACCAGTAAACCCGACGTATCCTTGTCTATTCTGTGGACCAAGCCTGGGCGGCCTTCATTTCCTTTCATTTCGGGCAAATTCTGAAAATGATGTACCAATCCATTGACCAGAGTTCCTGTCCAGTTTCCATGGGCAGGATGCACAACCATCCCCGCAGGCTTGTTCACTACAAGCAAATGCTGATCTTCATATACAAAATCGAGCGAAATATCCTCCGGTTCCACTTCTGTGTCCCGGGGTGGCTTGCCCATCATCACGCGGATATCGTCAAGTGGCTTTACCTTATAGCTCCCCTTGATAGACTCCCCATTTACCTGAATGGCTCCAGCATCTATGGCTTGTTGTATTTTATTCCTAGTGGCAAAAGCGATCTTGCCTGTCAAAAATTTATCGATCCTAATAGGAGTCTGGCCCTTGTCTATGATGAACTTAAAATGTTCATAAAGCTCTACCTCTTCGTACTCGAAATCTTCGTCTTCTTGCATACTCATGCTGCAAAAATAGGGTTATATGAGGTAACTTTGGCTACCCCGCAAAAAAGCACTGCTAATGCTTCTCCCAAACTCCGTTCCTGTCAATTCGCTAAATCACCCTATTCTCTCTCAAAAAGGAATCAAATTGGCCATTAAACGGCTGGATTTAGTACATACTGAGGTTTCGGGAAACAAATTTTTCAAACTTAAATACAACCTAGAGCAAGCCAAAATAGAAGGAAAGCATAGCGTATTAACATTTGGAGGGGCTTTTTCCAATCATATTTATGCCACTGCCGAAGCGGCAAAAGCTGAAAGCCTTGAATCAATTGGAATCATACGAGGTGAAAAAATTGAGCCATTAAATGCCACCCTGGCTCATGCGGAGCAGCGTGGCATGCAGCTTCATTTTATTGATAGAAAAAGCTATAGAGAAAAAGCCACAGCAGATTTCCTTAATCAGATAAATGAAAAATTTGGAGATTTCTATTTGATTCCAGAAGGTGGAACCAATGAGTTAGCAATCAAAGGCACCCAGGAAATTTTGGATTCGAGCGATAAGCAATTCACTCATATTTGTACTTCCATCGGTACCGGAGGAACATTCGCGGGAATTTTTTCTTCACTTTCTGCGAATCAGCAGATAATAGGATTTTCTTCTCTTAAAGGGGAGTTCATTCGCCAGGAAATATCCGAACTCCTTAAGGTACAGCAACTGAGCAATCCTCGCTCACTGGAGATTTTTACAAATTACCACTTTGGGGGCTACGCCAAATACAGGAAAGAGCTTATCGAATTCATCTGGTGGTTTTATGAAAATTTTGGGTTAGTGTTAGATCCTATTTATACCGGAAAGATGGCTTATGGCCTTTGGGACTTGATTCAGCAGGGCTTTTTCCCCAAAGGCTCAAAAATTCTAATGATCCACACGGGTGGATTGCAAGGAAATATTGGTTTTACAGAAAGGACAGGAATTGAATTGCCACCGCAAGCTCCTCGGGATATGTAGTCATGAGAATAAACCCGTGGATTTGTAATCCACCCTATCTATAAGTCTAGCTTTTCGCTTTGTGCTACTTGCCTGTGATCTAATCTAAAAAATGGACTGAAGCCTTAGATTCAGATTGAAAATCCTATGATTTGAGATGCAGGAATACAAACCCCGAATAGCTGCAATAGCTGCACCCTACCCCTTCAGTGTAAAAAAATCCTCCGATTCCTGAGGGTGAATCTGAAGTACATTAGCTAATGTCAAACGAACCAGCGTCTTCGAAGCCAAAAACCTAGGTAATTTGGCAAGCTTGGCAAAGTCCTTCAAAGTTATTTTATCAGATTCTGCCAAGGCTTTCATCAAGATCTCTTCTTTGGCACCATATGTAAAAACCATATCTCTCGGATTTTTTCCTCTTCTCAAAATCTCCCAAACTTCCCTGCTCGCCTGCACTGATCTATCCTCCACACGAATATAAGCTTGCTTACGATCTTTCTCCTTCAAATAGTGAGGTCGCTGCGGACTAACTGGAATTTTAAAAACGGCTACGCCTTTCTTTTCATTGATTTTTAATGATATGACTTCGTATTCCAAGGGTGGAAAAATAAACTGCTTGATCGCTTTTTCCATGACAAAAACTTCTTCCTCGATGTACCGCTGCCCGCTGACAGTTCCGTCATCATCCACTCCGATCAGCAAATATCCGCCTGAAGTATTGGCAAATGCGATCAACTCACGGACAATTTTCTCAGGATAAGTGGCCTTCTTCTTGAATTCTATCCTCAGGCCCTCGCCTCTTGCAGCGAGCAGCTTCACCTCTTGCAGCGTCATTTGTACTAAATTTTAGATAGGTCAATCCTATTTGTTAACACCTCGGTTCAACTGATCCAATCTGGATTTCTGAGACTGCCACTCGTCCCGAAGCCTTGCCGCCTCCATGAAATTGAGTTCCTTGGCTGCCTTCTCCATTTGCTTTTGGGTTTGCTGAATCAATTTCTCCAGCTTGTCCTTGCTTAGGTACTGTACCACCGGATCGGCTGCCATACTTTCTTCGCCCGGCATAGGTTCCGCATAGAACTTCGCATTTTTCTTTGAATCAGCCACTTTGGTTTGTCCCATTATCTTATCGTGCGACTTGACCACCGTAGTTGGCGTGATTCCATGCTCCTCATTATAGGCTATTTGCAGTGCCCGCCTTCTCCTCGTCTCATCGATCGCCAACTGCATTGAGTTGGTGATTTTGTCTGCGTACATGATTACCCGGCCTTCGGAATTTCGAGCCGCTCGGCCTATGGTCTGTACCAAACTCCGCTCATTTCTCAAAAAGCCTTCCTTGTCCGCATCCAAGATCGCTACCAAAGAAACCTCCGGCAAATCCAAACCTTCCCGCAGTAAGTTGACTCCTACTAGCACATCGAAAATCCCCAAGCGCAACTCCCGCAAAATCTCCACTCGATCCAGCGTCTTTACCTCTGAGTGTATGTAGCGTGACTTCACTCCCGCTCTTTCCAGGAATTTCTGAAGCTCTTCTGCCATCCGCTTGGTTAGGGTAGTGACCAAAGTTCTCGCGCCACTTTGGATCGTTTGGTCTATTTCCTCCAGCAAATCATCAATCTGGTTTTGGCTAGGCCGCACTTCTATAGTGGGGTCCAATAGGCCTGTAGGGCGGATAATCTGCTCCACTACCACGCCTCCAGTCAGTGACAATTCGTAGTCGGCAGGAGTTGCTGACACATACACTGCCTGATTGGTCAACTCTTGAAACTCCTCAAACTTCAGCGGACGATTATCCAAAGCGGAAGGAAGTCGGAAGCCAAAGTCCACAAGATTAACTTTTCTAGATCTATCTCCACCCCACATAGCGCGGATTTGAGGCAAGGTGACGTGGCTTTCATCTACCACCAAAAGAAAATCATCAGGGAAGTAATCTAATAAGCAGAAAGGTCTTGCTCCAGGAGCTCTTCTATCGAAATACCTGGAATAATTTTCCACCCCAGAACAATACCCCAATTCACGCATCATCTCCAAATCAAACTCCGTTCGCTCTTGAAGCCGCTTTGCTTCAGCAAATCGACCTTCTCTTTCAAAGAAATTAACCTGATCCACCATGTCGTATTGGATCTCATGGATGGCCGTTTGCAAAGTGTCTTTTCCGGTTACGAATAGGTTGGCAGGGAAAATAGAGATGATCTTTTCGTCATTCAGTTTTTTGCCTGTCGCTGGATCAAAGCGTTGAATCGCCTCAATCTCATCTCCCCAGAAGAAAATCCTATACCCCCAGTCGGCATAGGCTACAAATATATCCACCGTGTCACCTTTCACCCGAAAGGTCCCATGTGTCAGGTCAAGTTGCGTACGGCTATACAGGATATCCACCAGCTTGAAGAGCAACTGATTCCTGGGAATCCTGTCACCTTCCTGCAGCCGTATGACATTTTTCCCAAACTCATCTGGGTTGCCAATACCATAAATACAGGAAACCGACGCAACCACGATCACATCTCTCCTTCCGGTGAGCAACGCTGAGGTCGCACTCAGACGAAGCTTTTCTATCTCCTCGTTGATGGAAAGATCTTTTTCTATGTAGGTACCGGAGGTAGGGATGAATGCCTCCGGCTGATAATAGTCGTAATAAGAAATGAAGTATTCGACGGAATTTTCTGGAAAAAACTGCTTGAACTCTCCGTATAACTGCGCCGCCAGAGTTTTATTATGACTGAGAACTAAGGTGGGTTTTTGTGTTTGCTGGATAAGATTAGCGACAGTAAAGGTCTTCCCCGAGCCAGTGACTCCAAGTAGAACCTGCGCTTCTTCACCGGCATTGATACCATCGGTGAGCTGTTTGATCGCTTGGGGCTGATCCCCGGTGGGTTGATATTCTGAGGTAAGTTTGAATTCCATAAGCTTCGTCCGAAAATACCCAACACCAATCCCCTATGCAAAAGTTTGGATGGAAAGAAATTATCCCAAAATTGGAAGCTAGGATTAGACTTAGCTCCGCAAAGCTAGCGCTAGCCTTCGATGGAACTGACGAAATCGGCAAAACTGCAAGAGCTGAGTCAGGCTGAGCGAAGTTGAACTTCCTATTCAGCACCTACTAGAACAATTCAAAATCGAAGGGCCTTAAACTTCTATTAGACTGATCGGCATTACCTACCCACCAATCCATCTGAGAAGGGTAACGAAGTATAACTTCTCAAACTCAACTCACCGGCTTAAACTTCCCGAGGTTATAATATAAATAGTTAGTTCGGAGGATCACCACTAGAAGCAATGGGATCAAGCTTGGGTGAAATGACTGCAATCCCATAATCCAAAAAACCACCGCGATATCTGCTATCACCAGCGCAAAAAGCAAGTATTTTAATACCCATGGGCTGATGGTTTTTCTCAGCAACACTACCGCCAATACCAAGTGCCCTGGAAAAGCCCAGAGAATATTCCAATTGTACTTGGTAGAAGGGATATCCGAACCTATCCAAAGCAGGAAAATCACGATCCCGATGAGTCCCAGGAGTCCGAAAAACACCACATCAAATCCGATAAATAACTTGTTCTTCTTGAATCCTATAAAGGTAATGGCAGTGAAAATAAACGCTACAACCCAAAATAACCAATACGGATTGATCGCATCGAAAGTACCGGCTGGCTTGGCAAAGTCTAAAATAACACGACTTTCTCCTACCAGTGGACGAGTAGGCCCATCGCCTTGGATGCTCGCGCGACCAAAGGCTCCCTCCACATACTTAGGCAGAAACTGCTCTTCCAGCGGCGTGGCATCTCTGTCCAGCCTAGCCCCAAGTGCCAAATCTATTCCCAGATCAGACCAAGTCATGTAATACACCATCTCATCTATCAGCTCACGAAAGGTCAGCTCCACCGGCTCACGAACGGCATCATTCCAGACCAGCTGCTCACCCAGCACCGTAGCCAATGCATCCCGCACCCGGGTAGCACAGTTGTCAAAGAAGAAATCATAGCGGTAGGCTCGATTCTCCGGCAAATAATTGGTCTCCAGAAAGGCGACCAGATCCAGCTTCTGCTGCTCACTCAGATCGAGCACCTGCTCCCGCACCGAGCGCTGGAAGTAGTCGTACTCAGCGATAAAGCGATCAAAGGTAGAGACCGAGAGAAAGTAGTCCAGTCTGCCGGTGGCAAAGTTCAGGACGAAATTCGGTGCGCCAAAGTCAAAGGTGCCGTAGTTATAGACCACATCCCGGCCTGTAGTCAGTTCGGTGACCCGAATCCCACTATGCCCAAAGGAACTGTAGATCATCTCTCCGGGGTCACAGGTTAAGAGCGAGATCTGGTATTGCTGGGCGTTTAAAACGTGTAAACCACTGACAGTCAGTAAAAAAAATACACTAATCACTATTTTTTTAAAATCCATTTTACTAATTTAATAAACGCTTTTTCAAAATACTTTTTAGAATGAAAACACGGAGCAAAACGTTGGTCCTGCAGTCTATTTTTAAACGCCGAATATACTTGATATTCTCGGCAGTTGCAGGATATTGTCTTTACATAAATACCTGCCATAGCCAAGAAATCGGGGCCTATAAGACCGTTGGGAGTGGAAATTTTGGAAATATTAGTATCTGGGAAATATATGACGGAGTGATCTGGGCACCCGCCACTTCGAAGCCAACTCAGGTAAATGAGGTATATATAGATCGAACGCATTTAATAACATTGACCGGTAATGAGGAAGTAAAAAGTTTGTTTATAAACGCGGAATCTGGTGCAAATCAAAAACTGAATCTCAACGGACGGAACTTAAATATTTATGGTACACTACAGGCTTTTTCGGGATCAGCGCCTGGAATTCCATCAGGAACTTGGAATAGCCAAAATTGGATAGGAAATTCAACGACTAGTACACTTACCTTTAAAGGAATTTCTAGAATAATCATACCTAAAAATGCCTGGAGTGGATTTACTACCCAAAGTAGATATTCTGTAATTTTCGACCCTGGCGCTGGACAGCTATTGACTATAGAAGAGCCTTTCAAAGCGGTCAGATTTATAATACGATCAGGGACAGTACTTCAGAAATTAGATACTTCAGTCACGCCTAATTTCTGTTCGTCATTTTCATTCAATACCGAAACTACATTTTATCCTTCAGGTCCATTTGGCGATTTTATAATCGAACCAAATGGCACATTAATTTCGGAATGTAATAACAATATAATAGTAAGGTCAATCTCTGGGTCTGTTAGTGCGGGCCTTTTTCATCTTCATCCAGGAGGAGAGTTGATTTTAGAAGGTGCAAACCCTAGAATCGAAGCTGCGACCTATCAAATGTATGGCAAAGTAACTTTTAGAGGGGGCTCTTCAACAAAATCACTACTTACATCCTCTTTTTTTGATGCCAGCCCGATTGCCAATTTCTACGACCTGGAAATCCAAGGTTCTCAAAATGTAACTCTTCCTACCACAATAGCTGTAAGTGGAAATATTTCGAAAATTGGCTCTGGTTCATTTTTGACTAACTCTACTCACCTCACTTTCACTGGAAATAGAGAACAAACTATTTCAGGCTTCTCCTTAATACCGCGAGATCTGACGGTCAATAAATCGGGTGGAAAAGTCATGTTGGAACAAAACCTTATCATACTGAGAAACCTAACAATGCTCAATGGGCAGCTTGACTTCCAAAATAACAACTTGATCCTTAACACCTCCTCTACAGGAACCTATACCTACTCAGGTGGATCTTGGGAAAATTTGCCCAACTTCACTTACGTCAATACCCCAACTAACCTTAGCGCTTCCAATGCAACATTCCCTTTTGGGGATCGCTATCAAGGAGGAATACGAAGGGTTCAAATGCTTGGCACTTCATCTGGGGGAAACCTATCTATAAACTACACTGAATACAAAGGAGCGGATTTTAACCCTAGTTTTGACGACACCGGAGGAATTCCCATTCTTTATCGTTTGTTTAGCTATTTCCAGTTCTCTGGATTATCTGCATCCTCCAATCCTCTGGAATTAAGAATTTCTGCTGACAAACTTATCGTCGATCAACCTGAAGATATTCGGCTAGTTTGTACTGGATATGCAGCACCGGGAAATCACGTAGAAAGTACTGATTTAGTGAATCTTTGGGCAATCCGTGAGCTCACATTCGATGATCTTCTTGGTAAAAACTTCACCGTGGGAAGCTTCCGGACTTTGAGTATTCTTCCTGTCATCTGGCTTTCCCTTGCTACCAAAAAGCAAGGCGCTGGAAGGCAGATCACCTGGACCGTTGCCCAGGAAAAAAATAACGAGAAGTTTGAAATCTATCGCTCTACAGACACAGGAAAAGAATGGCTGCAAGTAGGAGAAGTCCTAAGCAAAGGAGATTCAGATAATCCATCGAATTATTCATATGATGATAAATCTATGCTAACCTCAGAGCACATATTTTATCGTATTAGGCAAGTTGACCTGAATGGAGAATGGGCATGGAGCCACGTGGTACGACTTGAAAATACTTCATCAATTTCCAACAGTAAACTATCCATTTTCCCTAACCCACATACTTACGGAAAAATTAGTGTGCACTTGCCTGAACAATTACATTCCGGGCAAACACTAGTTTCCATCTACAGCACTCACGGTCAGTTAATTTCGGCCTTCACTTTTGAAGCTTTGTATTTTTCCGAAAGACTAGAAGTTCTAACTCCGGGGATATATCTCATTCGCTTTTCCAATTCAACGTTCTCATTGCAATCCAAATGGATTAAGAGGTAACCTTGCCTACAAGTTGAAAATCGAAAATTTTATAGCTCGATCCTTAACTGCTATGTCTCCCGGAAACTGATCACGTAAACTGCTCTCTGGCACTGATCACTGAGACTGAAAAAACTGGCGACTTCATTCACCCAACAATCCCTATTTCCAAAACCCAAATTCCCCAATCTTTTTTATCTTAGCCAGCTAAACCCAACCTATTCCTATGACCATTCTTCTTGTACTGCTCAGTATAGCCATCCTCGTGCTACTGATTGTCTGGGCCAAGCTCAATCCTTTTTTAGCTTTCTTGATTTCCTCCATCGCCGCCGGCTTCCTGCTCGGACTACCCGCAGATCAAATCGCCGGCTCCGTACAGCGGGGCATGGGCGTGCTCCTGGGTGACTTGGTTATCGTGATTGTGATGGGTGCCATGCTCGGCAAGCTGGTCGCAGACAGTGGTGCCGCCCAGCGCATCGCTGGCTTCCTGATGCGGGTATTTGGAGAGAAGCACATCACCTGGGCCATGTCCATCACAGGACTGGTCGTTGGGATTCCGCTATTTTATAATGTAGGCTTTGTCCTGCTAGTCCCCTTGGCATTTACGGTAGCGTATCAGTACAAGATCTCTGCGGTCTATGTGGGGATTCCCCTGTTGGCAGCGCTTTCGGTTACCCATGGTTTTCTGCCTCCGCATCCTTCGCCGGCGGCCTTGGTGGCACAGTTTGACGCGAATATGGGCTTGACCTTGTTCTATGGATTTGTGATTGCACTGCCTACGATTGCACTGGCAGGGCCTATTTTCGCCAGAACATTAAAAAACATGAAGGCAGAACCGCTGAAGACTTTCCAGGCCGAAGTAAAGCCAGAGTCCGAGCTTCCTTCCACCGCCAATAGCTTTTTCACTGCCCTACTTCCGGTCGTATTATTGGTAGGAACCACCGCGCTGAATCTCAATATTTCAGCAGAAAGTCCGCTTGCTCCTATCATTTCTTTTGTGGCAGACCCAGGCATGGTGATGTTGGTTTCGGTACTGATAGCGACCTACACTTTGGGATTGCAGCGCGGGGTAGGGATGAAGCAGTTGATGGATCTATACACGGTGGCCACCAAGGACATTGCCATGATCTTGCTGATCGTGGCAGGAGCAGGAGCATTGAAGCAGATTTTTACAGATACGGGCGTCAGTCAGGTGATCGCAGAAGGCCTACAAAGCTGGGATATTCACCCACTGATTTTGGCCTGGATCATTACGGCTATTATCCGGGTATGCGTGGGATCGGCTACGGTAGCTGGCCTGACCACTGCGGGTATCATTGCTCCATTAGTAACGACGATGAACGTGGATCCTAACTTGCTGGTGCTTTCTATCGGTGCAGGTAGTTTGATGTTTTCCCACTTCAACGACGCCGGTTTTTGGATGTACAAGGAGTTTTTCAACGTGAGTATCAAAGACACCATCAAGTCTTGGTCCGTGATGGAAACGATAGTCGCCGTGGCTGGTTTGGCGGGCGTACTGATCTTGGATATTTTTGTGTAGGGGAAAATGGTGATCGAGATTCTGGTATGCAAAGATCCAGGCCGCGGTAACTAGAATTGCTCAATACAAGAAGGCAGGTTAAACATTACTTTATAACTTAAAAAAACAACACAACTACTTATGGAAACTCCTGAAAGTAACTTTTCCAAACTTGGACTCACTTTACCTCCAGCGCCAAAACCTTTGGGCGTATATAAGCCTTGCTTGATCGATGGAAAATACCTGTATCTATCAGGACATGGAACGGTGCAAACAGACGGAACTCTGATACTGGGAAGAATCGGCGAGGACATGGATCAGGAACATGGCAAACTTGCCGCTCGTCAGGTAGGTCTAGCCATGCTGGCAACCATTAAAGCAAACCTAGGCTCGCTGAATCGCGTGAAGCGTGTGGTGAAAATATTAGGGATGGTGAACTGTATCTCTTCCTTCGAAAAACATCCCTACATCATCAATGGCTGCAGTGAGTTATTTGCGCAGGTTTGGGGTGAGGAAAATGGAATAGGCGTGAGATCAGCTGTGGGTATGGGCTCGCTACCGGATAATATTCCTGTGGAAGTGGAAGCGCTGTTTGAACTGCACGAAGAAGCTTAAAGGTAGCGGGGAGTAGTGGTCTATGGGGACAAAGACCACGGCTATGCAGAAATTAGCAAGTGGTCTGTGAGGACACAGACCACGGTTAGTTCTAAAGTGGGCTGTAAGGTCACAGTCCACGGTTATAGATCAGTGATTTGGGAGGGAATAGACCACAGCAGTAAGAATTAGGGCTGTACGAGTGCTTTGTAGGATTCGAAAACGCTCAGTACATCTTTGACATAATTAACCGCCAGATGTCCTTTGGCAAATCCGCTCTTCACTATAGGGTCCCGGTAATAATCGGGATCACTTTTTAGCTCCAGGAATTTTGACACGTCTGCCCAAGTTTGGGTATTTTCACCAAACTTCATCGTTAATCTCCAAGCATCTTCCACGTGTCCGTGTCCGATATTGTAGGATGCCAATACAAATTTCAAACGCTCCGAAGTATCGGGTACTCTTTCCATCCAGAACTTATCCAAGTACCTCAGGTAGCGGACGCCTCCCATGAGTGACTGCACAGGATCATTGGGATTTTCGACGCCAAACCGTTCCAGCGTGACTGGCATGAGTTGAAGCAATCCTTTTGCGCCAGCATAAGAAGTAGCTACGGTGTCAAATCTAGACTCCTTATAGACTAAGGAAGCGAGCAATCGCCAATCCCAACCGAGCTGTTCAGCTCCATCTTTGATGATGGCATCGTATTCAGAAATCTGATTTCCGGCAAGGGAAGAGAATGGGCTATTGGATCGGAAATAGCTGTTTTTGGAATTGAGGAAATATTTGGCATAAAGGTCAGGAATAAAGCGCTTTTGCTTATCGCTGAGCCAGGTATTGAGCGCCGACAACAGCTTGGGAGAATTGTCTCGAACTACCCAGGATACGTCTCCTTCTTTTTCCACTTTCCAAGAAATATCCAACCCATCGTAATACGTAGCATTCACCCGCGCAATATTCTGATCTGCAATGGTCCATTTTATTTTGCCTTCAGCCACCTGATCTATCAAGATTTCCTCATGATCTGGGGTGGTAAAAACGGAGTAGTTCAGTTTTAGTGAGTCTTTCAGCTGGCATAGTTGATTTTTGTAAACAGCTCCTTCACGCACGTAAATGGTATCTGATCCCAGCTGATCCCAAGAAGTAATTTTGCCGGAAGTTTTATTGCCGACGAGCACGGTACTCATTTTCCCTAAGGGAAGAGAAAAAGAAGTCTTTTCAGATCTCTCCGCACTTTTCTCCAGATTCATCGCAATTATATCCACTTTTCCAGAATGCAAGTAATCAAAGGCAGCATCTATCTCAGAGACCATTACTAGGTGCAACTGCACATTCAGTCGCTTAGCCAAGTCCCGGAGAAGTTCGTATTCGTAGCCCATCCTCCTACCCCGGTAGATGTAGTATCCCGTCGAGTTGTTGTCCACTGCGGCACGAATAAACCCGCGATTCTGTATGCCTTGCAGGTCAAGTAGGTAGATTTCCTCTTTGGCGGTTTTGCCAAAATGCTTCTCAATAAAGGTGCATTGCACACCGAAAAGGAGCAGTACAAAAATAGAGGAAAATAGGATGAGTGCTTTTTTCATTCACTAGAGTCGTAGGACTCTGGATGTTACGAATGCCCATTTGGCAAATGCTATGCCAAAAGAAAATACCTGATCGGGCGAAAAAAGCGAATAAAAAAATGGGAGACCTAGTCAGATCTCCCATTTTCCTACTTAATCTTCTGAGGGGATGATGAATTCCTCCAGGTTATTTTGAAAGAAAATCTTCCCGGAAAGTCTTCTCAATTCTATCTCCTGCTCTTTGATATTGAAAATAGAAGTGATTAATCTGTTCTGCGCTGTGAGTAAATTGACCTGAGCATCCCGGAATTCGAGGTAGCCAGATATCCCTAACCGAAAGCGTTCCAAGGCAATTTCAGTACTCTCTTTGGCGGTTTGGTAATTTCTTTTTTCTACTTCCAACAGATTCTTATTGGTCTGGTAAGTATTGTAGGCACGGTGAATGTCAGATTTCAGCTGAATCTCCAACTGGTCTGTGGCAAAAGATTGAATCTTCTCCTGCACTTTAGCATTTTGAATCCTTCGATTGAGACTCAATCCATTAAAAATATTGATGGTGATATTCCCGCCACCATTGAATCCCTCGCGTTGATTCTGAAGAAGAAAGCCAGCGTCGGAATTTGAGGTATTGTTCACATAGTTTCCATTCAAATTCAACACAGGAAATCTGGAAACTCTCAACTCTTTCATCTGAAGAAAAGCAACATTCTCTGCACGCTGGGCGATCAAAAGATCTTTGTTATTGGTAAATGCATTTTCTTCCAGGTCAATCAAGTATAAGGGGTCTCCAACCAAAATGGTGTCATTTACGATAAAGTTTGTGCCAGCATCCAGCGCCATAAGCTCATTGAGATTCACCCGGGCATTTTGGATGACTTGATCCTGCGTAAGTAGCAGCGTCAAATCTGAGTTGTAATCAACCTGAGCGGTGAGGAAATCACGTTTTCCTGCCCCTCCCAATTCGTATTGTGCCTCTGCTATATCCAGCCTGGCCTGGCTGAGTTCCAGTGTATTTTTCAAAACTTCGTACCGCTGAAGCTCGAGTACCAACCTATAATAGGCCGATGAAATGCTAGCTACAGTATTTTCCACCACTACCTTGGTCTCCAATTCTGAGATTTCGGTGAGCTGGCCCAGGCGCTTCATGACTACAAAACTTTCAGGCCTAAAGCCATAAATAGCGGCTAGAGAAAAGTTTTCATTTCTTGATTTTGCATCATTGATCAGTCTTGGCTCAGGATCGTTGACAAACCTCTGCTCCACATCCTCGGTACTGTAACTTCTCAAATAAGTAGCATCCAATCTCGGCATGAAGAGTTCACCGCTGCTTATCTTTTCATCGCCTTCTCTGAGTGTCACCGTTTCCACAGCGATTTTCACCTGAAGGTTATTCTCCAGCCCAAGCTGAATAGCTCGCTCGAGATCAAGAGACTCGTTACTTTGGGCGTATAGGTGTGTTCCAAAAATGCTCAATAAGAGCAATAGACTAAGCTTTTTCATTAAATTCTGGCTAATCTTCCTTCTTTGGAAGTGAGATAAGTGTAAATAGCTGGGATCACAAAAAGCGTCAAAATAGTCGCAAAGGCTAATCCTCCAATAACTGCTGCACCCATCGGTACTCGGCTTTCGGCTCCAGCACCAAGTCCAAGAGCAATAGGCAAAATCCCCAGAATCGTTGACAAACTAGTCATCAGGATAGGTCGGAATCTGGCAACAGCTGCACCGTAGATAGCTTCGTGAATTGACATTCCGGTTGCTTTTCGTTGGTTCGCAAATTCAACGATCAAAATACCATTTTTGGTCACCAAGCCTATGAGCATGATGATCCCGATTTGGCTGAAGATATTAAGTGTATATCCAAAAAACCACAAGGTAAACAGCGCTCCAAAGAGAGCCAGTGGTACAGTAAACATGATCGTCAGTGGATCCAAAAAGCTTTCAAATTGAGCAGATAGAACCAAATAGATCAGAACCAACGCAAATAAAAAGGCAAATAATAAGCTGTTTGAGCTTTCTCTGAATTCCTTGGAAGGACCAGAAACATCGGTAGTGAAGGAGTCGTCAAGAACCTCAGCCGCTATTCTATCCATTTCTTTCAGTCCATCCCCTATGGTATATCCTTCTGCTAAGTTTGCAGAAACAGTTCCTGCTACGAAACGATTGAATCTATACAATTGTGGTGGAGTGCTTTTCTCGGTAACTGACACCAGATTATCCAACTGTACTAATGAGCCATTCTCAGCTCTGACGTAAAGCATACGGAGATTAATCGGTTCATTTCTATCTTCCAGCCTCATTTCACCCACCACTTGGTATTGTTTTCCGTTTTTGATGAAATAAGCAAAGCGCTGTCCAGAATACGACAACTGAAGTGTCCTTGCTATTTCCTGTATGGAAACCCCAATATTTCTCGCTTTTTCTCGGTCTATTTCTATCTCCAGTTCAGGTTTGGTGAACTTCAAATTAATATCAGAGAAAATAAAGACTTCACTTTTACCCACTTCATTCATAAAAGTTGGAATCACTTCTTTGAGCTTGTCCAGCGTAGGTGCTTGAAGCACATATTGTACAGGGAGTCCACCGCGGCTATCCCCTATGGATTGTGCCTGAGAGGCGAAAGCCTTGACGCCAGTGTAGCTTTTCAATTTCTGATTGATCTCATTGAAATATTCCCCTTGGGTCTTTTCTCTATTTTCGGCATCCGAGAGAATAAACCTAATAAAACCTGAGTTAGTGCTGGATGACCCGAAACCTGGAGAGGTCACTGATACCAATCCCTTGACATCTTCCTTAGGAAAAGTCGTCTTGAAATCCTCTATCATCTGATCGATGACCTGGTCCATATAGCCAAACGTAGCTCCTTCCGGTCCACTCATCCGAATGACAATCTCACCTCTGTCTTCTGTGGGAGCCAATTCCGTTGGAATTGCTTCAAAAAGCCAATAGATCCCAAAACCCATCCCAGCTACCAACAAGAAGGCAACCCAGCGAAACTGCATAAACCAGGAAAGTGCTGCATCATACTTATTATTGATCCAAACAAACCCAGGTTCGGTAAAATTGTAAAAGCGGTTATGCTTTTCTCTTCTCTTCAACAGTTTGGAACTCAGCATTGGAGTCATGGTCAATGCCACGAAAGAAGATATAATCACCGCTCCAGCTACTACGATTCCAAACTCCCGGAATAGTCTTCCCGTCGTTCCGGTCAAAAAGATCACTGGAAGGAATACTGCTGCTAGCGCTACAGTGGTGGCTATTACGGCAAAGAAAATCTCTTCAGAACCTTGTTCTGCTGCTTCTTGGGGTTTTTCTCCTTTTTCTATTCTAGAGTAAATATTCTCCAGCACCACAATCGCATCATCGACGACAAGTCCGATAGAGAGTACTATCCCAAGAAGTGTCAGCACATTGATGGAAAAATCCATTAGGTACATGATAAAGAATACCCCAATCAAAGAAATAGGAATGGTGAGAACAGGGATGAAGGTAGTCCGCCAGTCCCTAAGAAAAAGGAAGATAATCGCTACCACGAGGATGAAAGCTGTAATAATTGTCTCCTGCACTTCTGAGATAGAACTACGGATATATTTGGTAGTATCAAATCCTATTTCAAGGCCTACATCTGCTGGCAAATCTTTCTTGATAAATTCCAATCGACGATAAAACTCATCTGCGATCTCAATGCTATTTGAACCCGGAAGCGGAACTAGAACCACGCCCACCATAGGCACTCCATCGCGCTTCAGGATACTTCGCTCATTTAAAGCGGCCAGTTCGGCTTTTCCAATATCCTGAAAACGAACAATGTTATTCTGATCTTCTTTGATGATCAGGTCATTGAATTCTTGCGGAGTACTTAATCGACTTTTGGTTCGAACGGATAGCTCGATCGTCTCACCTTCTATTTTTCCAGATGGTAGTTCTACGTTTTCACTTTGCACTTTAGACAATACGTCCAGTGGAGTAACACCATAAGAAGCCATTTTGAGCGGATCCATCCTGAGGCGGATTGCATATTCTTTTTCTCCCCAGATCTGAATTCTACTTACTCCGGGGATAGTCTGAAGTCGCTCTTTGAATATATTCTCTGCGATGTCTGAGAGATCCAAGAGGCTTCTTTCGTCGCTTTTCACATTCAAAAATACGATAGGCTGAGAATCTGCATCAGCTTTAGAAACCACGGGAGGCTCTGCGTCTGGTGGAAGGTTTCGCTGTGCGCCGGATACTTTGTCACGTACGTCATTGGCTGCGGCCTCGAGATCTGCACCTACATCAAATTCTACTGTAATACTACTGCTCCCATCATTACTCGTAGAGGTAAGGGACTTTATTCCTTGAATGCCATTAATGGCTTCCTCGAGAGGCTCCGTGATCTGGGCTTCGATCACATCAGCGTTAGCACCTACATAGGATGTGCGTACATTGATGACAGGGGGATCCACACTTGGAAACTCTCTAATACCAAGAAGTGAGATTCCTATGGCACCGAAAAGCATGATGACTAAGGACATCACTATAGCCAAAACTGGCCTACTGATACTTACTTTGGATAAACTCGCCATCTTAATTGATTTGAGTGAATTCTACAGGTGTACCCGTTCTTGCTTGTAATACCCCAGTGGTAAAAACCAGATCTCCAACCTCCAAACCACTCGTGATCTGAACATGTGTATCTGTACGTGTACCGATCTGTACCTTGCGTTCTTCTGCTTTATTATCAGCACCTACTACGAATACTTTATAGCCCTGCAATTCAGGAATTACAGATTCTGAAGGAACCATTAGAGCATTTTCAGTCTCGCCCAGTACGAAGCGAATCCTGACAAACATCCCTGGTAGATATTTCCTTTCTTTATTTGGACTTTCTGCCCTCAATTTCAGAGTTCGGGTAGCCGCATCGATTTGAGGTTCAAAAGCATACACTTTCCCTTCTACCTCTTCAGGAGAAGATTCATTGGTAAAATAAATAGTGGAACCAACAGTCACCTGATTGGCATAGCGCTCGGGAATGGAGAATTCGATCTTGACGGGATCGATGTTGACAAAATTTGCGATGACATCACTAGTGCCTATCACCGACCCTTCGCTGACTTGTCTCAATCCCAATATCCCGTTGAAAGGAGCTCTTATCACCGTTTTGGAGAGCTGTGCTTCCACCAGTTTCAAGTCTGACAAGGTTGTGTTGTATTGATTGAGTACGATATCATACTCTTCTTGACTGATTGCTTCTCTAGCCAGTAGTTGCTTCTGTCTGTTCTCCTGCGATTCAAAAAGCTTCTGGGTATATTCCAGTCGCTGGAATTGAGCTTGAAGTTCATCATCGTTCAAGTAAAGTAGAGGAGTTCCTTTGGTCACAAACTCACCTTCTTTGAAAGCAATTCTAGTAATTAACCCCGATATTTCAGATCTAAGATCCACTGATTCGTTCGGTATAATGGTCCCTGTGATAGAAAGCTGGTTTCTCAATGTTTCTTTTTCAAGCTTCACTACTTTCACTGGTAAAGTTGTAGCTGCACCTGGGCCTGCTCCGGTCGATGTTGCACCAGCTTCGTTACTCTTGCGACTGTCCAGTCTAGGGTAAAAATAGGCAGCGGCCACGATTAGAATAACCGCAATAATCAAAATGGTCTTTGTCTGTTTTTTCATTTGTTTATTCTTGCTTTACATATTCAGATGAAATCTTGCTAGGCGGTCAATCAATTCATTGATTTGAAGATCAATAGCTGCTCAATTACATCAAGAAAAATAGTAGGCTTTTTAGGTTTGATTTTGGAGAAATGCAATGGATAGCTGGTTGAATTCGATAGGCCTTTCCACATTTACAACATGGCCACACTTTTTCAAAATATTCAGCACGGAACTTTTGTGTGTTTTGATAATCTTTTTAACAGGCTCCAAAAACATAATATCCTGATCACCCATGACATATAAGGTGGGAATCCCTAAATCAGATTCTTTGAAATACCTAAGCAAGGGATTAATATCCTTGGTCAATCTAAACCAGCGAATGAATTCTTTCTGGCATAGCTTCTGGGCTTCTCGGATAAATAAATTGCGAGACTCTGCATGTTGCTTCCGAGGCATGATCACGAAAGCAAACAGTTTGTACAGCCACATGTAAGGAATCACTCGCTTAAATGCATTACCCAGGTTGACTAAAATCCTGGATTTTACCGTGAGTCGAGTCACTGCTCCTGCCAACACTAAAGACTTCACTCTATGCCGTTCTAATTCAGCTAATTGTCTGACGATAATAGTCCCAAGGGAAACTCCCATGAAATGGGCAGGTGGAGTCTGTAAATGGTCGAGGACTTCTATCACATCCGAGGTGACACTTTCAAAAGTATAGTCCTCATTGTAAATCGCTTGTGATAAATCAGCTGATCTTCCATGGCCCCTGAGATCGATGAGAAGCAGGTTAAATTTTTCACTGAAATCCTTTAACTGCTTGAACCAAACCGCAGAAGATCCTCCAGCCCCATGTATAAACACGACCCATTCCGTACTCGTAGGATGTGAGAAAATTTTGTAATACAACATGGTAGGTTAACCTTTGAGCTAAGAGTAAGGTTCTGAGTTGTCAAAAATAACTGAGAATACTCAGGAAGAAATAATAAAACTTACTGATGGCAAATCTATCCTATCAATGGGAAAAATTTGGGATGCAATTGATAAAAAAGGTCTGAATTCAGGGTGAAATCAGACCTCTTCTATAAAGGAAATTTGCCAGGACCCATCACAATTCCCAGCCAACGGTGGTTTGGATGACATAATCCAGCTTAGCAGCATCAGCCACTGGTTGGTTATCAAAGTTCATAGTCGTACCTACCTTCACATAGAAGTCAGACAAAAAATCATATTTTAGGTCTAGCTTAAAATCTGTTCTGAATCGCTTAGACTCTGTGATACTCGGGTAGGCCATAACACTGGTGAGCAGGTTCAAATCACCGATGTCATAGAGATTAAGTTCTGTTCCTAGCATTATTTCCCCAGAGTTTCCTGAGGGAGTATCATCGAAATAAGATTCCGAGTTTAAGTTGAGACCAGCCTGAAACCCGAAGTATGTTTTGTTGGTATGGATGACATATTTACCCAAACCAATCTGATTACCCACACGGCTTTTGATGAGCTGTTCGGTATTTGATAGGAAGGTGAAATTGTAAAGTAAAAACCAATCTCTGGGTAGAAAGTAATTGAATGCAACACTGGCATCGGTACGTTTTACATCTTCTACATCATCTTGAGTGGATCTAATGGAGTTAAAAGATGAAGTTATCTTCCATCGATCCGCTAGATACCCCAATCCACTTCTCATGTTCAGCTGTTTGAGGTTATTGGCACGAGTGAGGCTCCATCCAAAATCTATATTTGCAGAAAGCCTGCTCCAAAATCCCTCGTCTAGTGCATTGAGGTAAACTACTTCCGCCAAACGTATTACCTCCTTGCCGCCGATCGGTTGTTCTGTAGTATCCTTTTTTCCGCGAATGCTTCGGATGAAACTTTCCGGATTGTACGTGTCTATCTCAGCTTGAAGGCTATCCATACTATTTAACGTGCCGTTGTACCGCTTGCCATTAGAAAGGGTGATGAGATAATTGGTTCTCGAAGTTATTTTTTTGATTTCCCCCCAGGTGATTTTGAAATCAGAATCAGAATAATCTGTCTCAATAGTCAAAACTCCCTTGTCCATGCTTTTGATCTCTCCTACGATGAGGTTGCCATTGCTTAATAAAAGGGAGTCGGTCTGTGCCAAAATTGAAGCAGAGGCTCCGAAAAGAAGAAGTACAAACAATATAAGTCTTTGCATATGATTGAAGTTTCAGACCTAAAAATAAGTAATTACCCTTCTAGACAAAAGAAAAAAGCATCCCCTTTTGAGGGATGCTTTTAGATGTAGATAAATTATTGTCTTAGAAAATGTATCTCAAACCAAACTGCATACTCCAGGTAGTACCGAAGTTACTAGCATTCTGGAAAGGAGTAGTTGGAAGTTCACCAGAAACTCTGTTCATGTTGAAAGTCGGAGTTTGTGTAGCATTTCTTCCTGTTCTAGAAAGTAGATTCTGCGCACCGTTAAGATTTTCTTGGATTCCCCAATCGCTATTAAGTAAGTTTCCAAAGTTCACAATGTCCAAACTTACCTGTATAGTGTTTCTTCTTTCACCGATGTTAGTAAAGATATCTTGAAGAATTCTTACATCGAATCTGTTCAACCAAGGTGTAACGAAAGCATTTCTTGGCACATATTGGCCTCTGTACTGCTCAAGGTCGTTATCAGCCACAAACTTATCAAAAGCTGCCGCTTGCTGTGCCGCTGTGATAGGTGCCCCGCCATTAGATCCAGGGATTTCAGCAAAGGTTATGCTGTTTGTATTCTCAGGGATGAACAATAAATCTGCATTGATACCATCTCCATTGAAGTCGTTTCCATACGTGTAAGAGAATCTATTTTGATTCGAAGCATTATAGTAAACACCTACTGAAGTTGCAAAATGTCTTGCATATTCTATTCTGTAGGTCATATTGGCAACGATTCTATGAGGAACTGCAAAGTTGGAGATGTTCAACATCTGCTCATTTGGGCTATTGATGTTTGGACTAGCACCCCAAGCAGAGTTAGCTGAAGAACCGGAGTTTGCACTTACTTCCTTAGCTTCTGAGTAAGTATAGTAAACGCTACCAGAAAGCCCCTTGAAGTCAGGAACTAATAAACCTACTGTAGCACTGAAAGCATACCCTTTGATATCTGTATTAGTCAAGATAGTTGCATTGTTCGCAGGTATAGCCGAATTGTACTGAGCATCGCTCGGCTTCAGGATAATTTCTCTATCATCTCCTTCTACATAATTCATTTTATTTGGAGATTCTTTTCTATTCGCTCCAAACTGGAAGGCTGCGTTGATATCTCTTGTATAAAGAAGGTCAGTGGTTAACACAAATGGCGAATTGCCCAATTGGTAATCAGCACCTAAGCTAGATCTCCATACAGAAGGCATTCTAAAGTCTCTATCAACTAAAGCGAAGGAGTTTGGTGCACCTGCATTAGGACTAGTGATGAACACACTCTCACCTCCAGCAGGAGGATTCTCCACGTAGTAATATCTTTCAGGCTGGAAAGTAATATTGCCAATCCAAGGCGCTACTTCTGCATAGCTTCCTGGCTCTACTGTATTCTGAAGTACTCCTGCACCAGTTGGCATATTGGTCAACCATACAAATGGAACTCTACCCGTGAAAATACCTGTTCCGCCCCTTACGATAAGACTTCTATCGCCTAGTACGTCATAGTTGAATCCTACTCGTGGAGAAAGCATAATTCTTGATTTTGGCCAGTTGCCAGAATCATAGTTCTTAGGCTGTCCATCTGTATCTAATAACGTTAGATCGTTGATTGATTCGTTTGGTGTCAATTCATTCATGTAGATTGGAAGCTCTGCTCTCAATCCAAGTGTAACTGACAACTTATCATTTACAGCAATTTTATCTTGTGCATAAAGTGAAGCTAATCCAAAGTTTACTCTAGCGTAAGTCTCTTGGCCTTCATATGGGTAAGTCAAACCAAACATGATAGGAGCAACTTCATTAGGTGTACCTGTGGTCAAGAAGTCTTCTACAGAAGCATATCTGTAGTAAGAGGTACCCATTCTGGTAAAGCTGTTACCAAATTTCTGTACTTCGAACGCTGCACCTGCAGTGACTGTGTGTTTACCCTCAATGTAGGTAAGGTTATTAATGAACGAGAAGTTATCGTTGATCACATCATTATTGAAAGAAAACAACTCAGTACCAGCACTGATATAGTTTCTAGTTCCATCACCTCTACCACCATCCCAGATATCCACCATAGGGAAAAGCTGACTGCTTGGAGTTGTTCTTTTATCCTGAATCTTAGAATAAGTAAATAAGAACTGATTAGAGATTTTAGGACTGAAAAATGAGTTTAATTCAGCGGTGATAGATCTCACGGAGTTTTCAAATCCATAAGCTGAATTCTCAAATGCCATGGAGTTCTGACTCACTCTGTTTGCATCGTTAGGAGTTCTAGGTCTTGGACCAGATGAACCATTGGTTATTTGATTCGAAATACCAACTACTTGGTTATATCTCACGGCTAGCTTATGCTTATCACTGATATTCCAATCTACTCTAGCTAGGAATTTCGTGTTGTATTGCTCAGCTTCATTTGCGTAGCCTTCGTATCTGCCTGGATCGTAACCCCAAACATTACGTAAGTGACTCTGTACCGCTTCCATTTCTGAACGCCTCACTCTAGTGATGTTGTTTTCAGCGTCAGCTACTCCATTCTCCGAAGGTCTCCAAAGGTTTGCTCCAGAAGCGTTAGCACCTGTTTCATTTTCTCTTTCCGCATTGACGAAGAAGAAAAGTTTGTTTTTGATGATGGGGCCACCTAGTCTGAAACCAAAGTTTTTAGTACCCGCATCTACAGGCTGTAATTCATTATCACCGATTTTCGTGCCCTGCAAATCTTGGTTTTTGGTGAAATAGTAAGCAGAACCGGTAAGTGTGTTGGTACCGCTACGAGTTACAGCATTAATACCTGCACCTGTGAAACCACTCTGAGTCACATCAAAAGGAGCAATATTTACAGAAATTGCCTCGATTGCGTCCAAAGAGATTGGCTGAGCATTGCCACCTGGAAGTGGGTTACCACTAAGACCGAATCCGTTATTAAAGTTTGCACCGTCAACCTGCAGGTTGTTATATCTAGAGTCACGACCAGCGAAAGAAGTTCCGTTGGCCTGAGGTGTCAATCGGGTAAACTCAGTTACCGATCTGTTAATCTGAGGAAGATCAGTCAATTGCTTGGTAGAGATACTAGTAGAAGTACCTGTTCTGTTCGAATCGAATTCACCTGATCTGGAAGCAGCGATAAGTACCTCGCCTAGTTCCGTGCTATCATCGTTAAGAGTCGCAGAAAGCTGATAAGGCTCTCCTAATCTCAAGACTACATTACTGAAAGAAGCTGCCTGATAACCGATAAAGCTAACCTGAATTGTGTATGGCCCACCAATTCTCATGTTTGGAATAGTAAATCTACCATCCAAATTCGTCACTGCACCATATCGAGTCCCAGAAGGCTCATGCGTAGCGACCACGTTTGCACCAGGAAGAGTCTCTCCAGATGCATCTACCACTAACCCTACTACGGAACTCGTGGTTACCTGTGCTTGAGACACACTTACAGCAGCAAGAGCTACTAAGAGAAGTGACATCAAACTTTTAAGTAAATTTTGCCTCATAATTTGTACGATTTGATATAAGTTGATTTTTGATTAATCCCTGCAAAGGTAATTTGGCCCTGCTTAACGGCTGAGTACAGAATGTTAAGTTTCACGCTACAAATTTCACAAAATTTAACTATATCTTAATACAGAAAGTTGAATAAAATTCTGCCTCAGTCACAAAAACATTTATTTATATGTCAGGTGCCCTATAAAATCATCCCTACTTTAGAATAAAATTTCATATTGGATAAAACCCGTGGTTTCCGAAAACACCTTCTTTTGCCAGATTAAATTTTGATATTTCATACATTTCGAAAAATTAATTCACGTTAATAAACTCTATCAAAACTATCATCTCCTTGAAAAAAAAAGACATCCTCTGGCTTTACTTGTTTTTGTTTGCCGCCCTTACCGATATAGCATTTATTCTTGAAGGCAATGACGACTTAAGATTTTTCTCCAAACCATTGATTATTTTAGGTTTAGCTGCTTATTTCTACCAAATCACCCGACCTATCTCCTCCACCCTACTTGCCAAATCAATTCTAGGGGCATTAATTTTCTCCTGGATCGGAGATGTTCTATTGTTGTGGGATCATCTGTTTATTTATGGAATTGGCGCTTTTCTGATGGCTCATATTTGCTACATCATAGGATTCAGAATAGCTCAAAAAGCCCCTGATTCACTTCTGAATGTGAATTTCATAAAATCATTTTTTTACAACCTTCCGATATACTTCCTAGCTGCCTTCGTGTTTTACCTTATCAATCCTAATCTTGGCACTTTAAAAATCCCGGTTATCGTCTATATTATCGTTATTGTGAGTATGGTTACCATTGCTCGAGAACGCTATGGCAAATGCAATCCTGCTTCCTTTTGGCAGATTTTCATCGGAGCATTTCTATTTTTTATGTCAGATGGGATTATCGCTATGAATAGATTCTATCAACCTATTCCTGATGCGGGAATCATCGTGATGGGCACCTACACCGTTGCCCAATTAATGATTATCATGGGTATTAGGTCACATATTTTACAACCAAAGATGAACTAACCAAGAACAAGTTCCTGTAGGGTTGAACAAGCTTTTGGGTCAGATTTATTGAAAAGTCAAAAGCTAAAATTATGTCTAAAAATGCTTGCCAATCCTATTCCAAAACCACCAAAACCATAAGCACCCGAGCTAGTTGTGCATAGTGTTTGCAGAATTTTTGGAAAAAGAGAATATGAAACTATCAAAAAATAAGTTCACCATTCTATCAGCAGTACTCTCTCTGGGTGTGGCTGCCCTTGCAAAAAACGCTGTGGACAACCGATATGAAGCATTTACCGGTGATCCAGCGCCTAAAAACCCGGAAACTGACCAAGCTTCTTTTGGAAAAGTCGTGCTTTATACTGCGATAACGGCCGCTGTAGGAATAACTGCGAAGCTCCTAGTGCGTAAATTTTTCACCAAACAGTGGAAAAAAATGGATGGAGAGGTGCCGAAGCATTTGAGGTAAAGCTGAGTTCATGTGGCATAAATGGTAAGAGAACCTACGGGTTAGACCTCATCCATTTTTATACTTGAGGAGATTTTACTATCGCCAGTTGCGCTAAAACGTGAGATGATAGTGCTCCGACTGATCTATGAATACGGATCACTAGTTTACACAGGATTTATCCACCCTGTCTTCAGCACTACGCCTCGCTTCAAATAGTTTTTTCTCGCACTTTCCCACTCTTTCCAATCTAGAGCGGAAAATTGACCCCCATTATCCCACTTCGATTCCATTTCAGCTACCTGATCCTGCAACGTGGCGGATCCATACCTTTTTGCAAAATAAGTAGCGCTTGGCTGCTCCAGATCCAGAGCATCTAGCCACCGATAAAGTTTGCTAGCTATGGATTTATCATCCTTCGATGCTAGTGACTTTTTAAACTCATGGAAATAATACAACTCTGAAGCTAAATAAGATGCTCTTCGCTTTTTCTGCATTGTGATCATTTTGCGCAGCACTCTAATAAGGAAAATGAAAACTAAAACTACCCCTACCGAAAGAGCAACAAATTTCTCCGGACTAATGCCAAGAATAGTGAATGGCTTATCTTCCAGAAGATCTTCTTTGGCAAGTTCATCCTGCTGTGCAGCGAGTGAATCACGGACACTAGCAAGCATTCCAAGGTCAGGATTGGGTTCAACTTGCACTCGTATTTCTTTTAGGGTTCGCTTATAGAGCTGATTGCGGTAGGGATTGTACCAGGTTAGTACCACTTCTGGAAACACAACCTCTCCTTCCTTTTCGAAGAGGTAGCTTATGTGATCTGTCCGCGAGGCGGAAATTTCAGTTTTGGTTTTATTGTTATTTACTTCGCTTCTTGAAGGATATAAACTCACGTGCTCCACACTATCCCAGGCAATGGGAGGAATTAATTCTGAGACCGTACCCGCGACGGTACGAGAAATCGAACGCTCCAGTACATCACCGACCTTTACCTTTTTGCCATCAGGGTTTCCAGCAATGCCAGTCCATCGCTCCGTTACACTCATGCCACTGGCAACGAGCCAGTCAGATTCTGAAAATTTCGATGGTCTTGGTTTTACACGAATTGGTTTTGGCTGGGTTTTTACAGTTTGCTTTCTACCCTTATATTCCCCTGGTGCTGGTGATTCTACCACTATATCCAGCTCGGGAAATGTGATGTCCTGTTCAGTATAGGGGAACACGTGATAAATTTGCTTCACTCCGGAATAGGTGACGCCGTCCTCTGTGTAGGATGTAGTTACAGGCCTGAAGTAAACCGTGAAAGCCCCATTTACTTTTATATTTCCAATATCCAGTCCTTGGGTAAACCACGTGGAAGTATATACTGAGATGGTTACCTCAATGGGCTGTCCTACATAAGCACTGTTTCGATCCAAGCTCACATCAGACCAGATATTTTGAGCTGGCGTCTTTGAGATTGTAAGAATCAGCATCAAAAATATCCCTAGCCAAATTCTACCACTTTCTCGCATCTGTTCTAGGTTTTAAACTGTCCTTTTTGACTTGATAAACAAATTTTCTCTGAAGAAAAAGTGAGGGATCGTCGTCCACTTTTCTCATCAAGACTTTACTGTTATCCGTATTCATAGAGCCTTTGATATCATCAGGCACCTCATCGAGCTCTTTTCCCTTTCGTATGTCTGTATTTACGGTTTCGGCAAGCCTTTCTTTTTTCATATCTTCTTTGGTTACTTCCTGACCTCCTCCACTCAAGTCTTCTTGACTATCATTTTGCTTGGTATTTGCCTGCTGATTGGGGTCAGCTTCCTGAGCATCCTTGGGATCTACTTCATTTTCTCCTCCAGAGAGGTGCTCCATCTTATCCTTACCGGCAGATGCCTGATCCATGGAGGGATCTAGCTCCTCCGCTGCTTCAAACGCGCCACGAGCTGCATCATAATCTCCATTTTGGTAATAGGCCAAGCCCAAATTATAAGCACCATAGGCTGAGGTGTCACTTTTGAACTGCTGGATTGCAGCCTCATAATTGCCTGCTTTGTAATACGCTACTCCTTTGCGTAAGGGATCTTCAAATTCCTCCGCAGCTGCTGTATAGTCTCCTTTATCAGCCAGCATCTGAGCCTGATAATCTTTGGTGTAACAGAGATCCTGAAATGATTTATCGGATGAACAGGAGGAAAACATTAGCACTACCACTCCATATAACACCCATCCTTTTCTGAACCAAAGCAGAAACAGCAATGTCATGGGAATTACAAGTAGCCATCCAGCATCTCTCCAATCGTCTTCCTTGTCTTCGGGCTGCGCAGTAAAGACAAGATTCTTTTTCACTTCATTGCTTATCAACTCCACATCACTGTCGTCAAGAGTCAGCATTCCCACCGTCACCTGATCCAAAGAATTTAGCTGGGCAAGGACATTTTGGTTCAACACAGAGCGCATAGTATTCCCCTCCTCATCCTTGATAACACCTCTACCGGAGGAAATGGGAATTTCAGCTCCCGCAGCGGTATTCATGGGTAGCAGTTGCACCGAATTTTCAGAATTCTGCACAAAATTGCGGATCAGTCCAAACTCTGGATCTCCTATATCATCGGAAAGAAGCAGTACTGTACCAGGCGCATCTGTGACGGACATAATTGTATCAGCCAGTGCAAGTGCTGATTCCAAATCTGAGCCAGGAATAGGCATCACATCTGGTCTGAGCCCATCTATATGACTACTGATAATGTCATAATCTTTGGTTAGCGGCACAATGACATGAGCTGTGCCTGCGAAGCCTACTAGCGCTATTCTTGCCTGCGGATTTTGCTTGATTAAATCTGAAATCTTGAATTTGGCACGCTCCAAACGTGTAGGCTGCAAATCGGTAGCCAGCATACTTTGGGACAAATCCAACAGGATAACCAAGGGGGTCTCCAGTTTTTGACCAGGTACCTGAACTTTCTTCCAGGTGGGACCAGCCAGACCAATAAGCCCCATGCTCATCGCAAGAAATCCGATGGTTTGCATCCATATTTTCATACGTTCATTCCCCTTCTGAATGACGAAAGGACGGAGATGCGGGGCAATCATGGATTTCCAAGATATTTCCTGTCTAATGCTTACTAAACTGATGAGTAGGATTAGCAACAGCGGAATAAACCCCCATAAAAAAACAGGCCTTAAAAAGTGAAATTCATGCCAATCGATCGGGAATAAATCAGCCATGAGTTACCTCCTCTCTTTTATTTCTCAGACCTTTAAATGCCTGGAAAAGACTTTGAAACAGCATCATAAGCATCATCAAACCAAGTGCTGCACCTAATGGATAATAGTATAATAAAGTTGTCGGCCGATTTTCCTCCTCTTCGTACTCTATCGGCTCCAATTGATCTACTTCTTGATAAATCTCCTGCAGCCTTTGTTCATCCTTTGCCTGGAAGTATTGCGCATCAGTCATATCTGCGATCTCCTGCAAAGTCTCTTCATCAAGATCCACTCCCACACCGGATGGATCGCCTATGCCTATAGTGTAGATTAGAATAGAATCATTTTTCGCCATATCTGCTGCATCTAAAGGAAGCACATCTGTACCTGAATCCACTCCATCAGTTAATAAAAGCATGACCTTAGACTCTATTGTATCCTTTTCAAATAACTGCACTCCTTTAGCTATAGCTTTTCCAATATTCGTCATTTGCCCTGCCATTCCTACATCAGCCTCATCTAGCAGTTGGTTTACCGTTTCCAAGTCAGGAGTGAATGGCACTTGTATATAGGCGCTACTGCCAAAGAATATCAATCCCATCCGATCCCCCTTGCGTTTTTCAATAAACTCATGCATAAGAACCTTCACTGCATCCCATCTCCGAACTTTCTCGCCATCGATTTCCCAGTCCTTCTGCGCCATACTGAAAGAAATATCTGCCACAATCAAAAAGTTTCTTGAGGTCTTTACCTTCATCTCCGGCTTTCCGACCAATTGGGGGGAGGCTAGTGAACTTAAAAGTAAGATCCATACGAGATATAGCACTATCCATGTGAATAAGCCTCTCCGTCTGACAAATGCGGACTTTCTAGGCTTTTCTCCTGTGTAACCCAATGCCTTTTCGTAGGTGGGCAGACGCAATGAAGCACTCCTAATCCGCAAAGCAGGCATCAACCAATAGACCAAAAATGGTAGTGGAAGAAGGATAAATGCCCAAGGATATGCTATTTCAAAATTAGCTGGCATGAGTACGCATCCATTTTTTAGCCTGTGACAAAATACTTTTTCTTATTGGTGCATCGGGCACAATATTCTGGTACAGCATCGCCTGAATTTGCTTTTCATAGCGCACTAATTCTACATGCTTGCCTGTTTTTTCTAGAAATGACAACCATTCCGCTCCATGAAGGTGAGCCACCTTCTCTCGTCCAAACACATCTATGGCCACTCTTTTTAAAATGACCAGAATTTTAGAGAATGCCTGTTGTTCGGATTGAAGTAAATCGAGCTCTTGAATTGCCTCTCTTCTATAGCGATTACCAAGATATTTTTTGATTAAAATAAAAATCACTACCAGGCTTATCAGCATCAATACTCCACCTAAAATGGTCCAACCAATCGTCTCGAAAGTAAATTCCACCGGAGGTGGTTCATATAATTTCCCTAAATCAGGAGGAGGAGCCTGATTGGTGTTTTTGGCAAGCGTATCTGTTTGATGAAAAATCATTTTCGCGCTTTTTTAAAAACTGACTTCATTTGCTCATCTATCGGTACTACCGTGTCCAGACTAATAATCGGAACGCGATGCTTTTTCATTTGGGCAGAAAAACTCTGGAAATCCTCATCAAATCCGGTTTGGAAACTTGAGCGTAACGTTTTCTTACCCCCATCCACTGTCACTTGGGTATCAAAATCACCAGCGACGAATTTAATTTTTGGAATATCTCGCTCGAGGGGATCAAAAACCTTCACCAATACCACATCATTATGCTGCGCTATCTGGCTGATAAAACGTGTAACATCCGGAGAATACCGATGAAAATCGGATATCAATACCACCAGGTAATCGTGGGTAACAATATTTCTGACTTTTTTACTAACTTCCTTTAATGTGTCTTGATAATCAGTGGAATGAGGTTTCGCCAAGTCATGGTTTCTGTTGACCACCTTTTCCAGAAACCTTAAAATATTCCTTCTGTCCCGCTTTGGCTGGATGATATCTATTCCGTCATCAGAAAAAACTATTCCACCTACCCGGTCGCCCTGCTTGAGTACTCTGAATGCGGCTATAGCTGCCAGCTCTGCTGCGACTACAGATTTGGTTCGGGACTTGGAGCCAAAAAACATTGAATTGGTCTGATCAACCACGATCATAGCTGGTTTTTCTTTTTCTTCAGTAAAAACCCGTGTATGAGTTTCCCGGGTACGGGCTGTTACTTTCCAGTCAATATTACGGATATCATCTCCCTGCACATAATGTCTGGTTTCTTCAAAATCCAAACCTCTTCCTCTCAATTTTGACTCATGGCGACCACCTAAAATACTTTTCACCTTTTGCTTTCGGGCTATCAAGGAGAAAAACTGCGCATGACGCTCCATTCCCAGCAACTCTTTCAGAGAGGTAAAAATTTGGGAAGGAAATGAATTAGCATTATTCATAGCTTTTTGCCTTAGTAGGAAATAGAATTGGAATAATAGGAATGCCTGCCAATTGAAAGGAGATTTAACCTTTCCTAATCTTGGCTATGCTACCACTGCTACTACTTTGAGTATTTCGTCAAGGACCTGATCTGCGGTGACTCCATCAGCATTTGCCTCGTAGCTAAGGATCAATCGATGGCGTAAACAGTCATGGACAACAGCGCGGATATTGTCAGGAGCAACGAAATCGTTGCCACTCATCCAGGCATGAGTCCGAGCGGCTCTGTCCAATGCGATACTACCTCTTGGGCTCGCACCAAAGTCAATCCAGCTATCCAATTGTTCACTATATTTTTCAGGATATCTCGTTGCCGAAATAATATCTACGATATATTTCTCCATTGTCTCTGAGATCTTAACTGATGCGATTTCTTCCCTAGCATCAAAAATCACCTGAGGGGAAAGTTTCTCCTGGGTTTCAGGTTTGCTGAGCTTGACTTGCTCCTTTCTGTTTAGTCTTAGAATTGCCAATTCCGAGGCATCATCCGGATAGCTGATGATGACATGCATAAGGAATCTATCCATCTGCGCTTCCGGAAGTGGATACGTTCCCTCCTGCTCTACTGGGTTCTGAGTAGCCATTACCATAAAGAGGGGCTCCATTTTATAGGTTTTGCCTGCTACGGAAACTTGCCGTTCCTCCATCGCCTCCAGCAATGCTGACTGAACTTTAGCCGGAGAACGGTTAATTTCATCTGCCAGAATTAAATTGCTGAAAATGGGACCCTGCTGAAAGACAAATTTCTCTTCCAGTTCGGGCTGGTAGATTTCCGTACCTGTCACATCCGATGGTAGGAGGTCAGGAGTAAATTGGATCCGGCTTAATCCACAGTCCAACTCTTTAGCTAAGGATTTAATTGCTCGGGTCTTTGCCAGGCCAGGAAGACCTTCCAGCAGCATATTTCCATCCGCCAACAGCACTAATATCAAGCGCTCCACCAGTTCATCTTGTCCAATTATGGATTCAGACATTTTAGTTTTTAGAAGCTGAATGGACTCTAAAGTATTCATAATAGTATAATTTGAATAGAAAGCTTACTCTAAAAATAAATTGATTAAGCAACGCAGCGACAATTCAATTGAAAAAAAAATCAAACTGCAAGTTTCCCTACAGTTTGATTTTATCATCATCGCAAAATATTATTGCTGAACAGGATGTGCTGTCATTGATTCCACTACTTCATCGATTGATAATGAAGACCCTTTCACAGGAGGGAATTCCTTGAAGGTGGCAAGAAACTCTGCCGCTTTCTGCTGTGCAGGTACAAACATCCACATATTATCTGCATACCACTTAATATAAAGAGCAGATTTCCAAGATACTTCAAAAGGATCAGCCCGAAGGTTGATTACTATAGGCCAGCTTGGAGATTTACGGTAGGCTTCCGCGATGGAGCCTTCCATGATAGTGAAATGCAGTTTGAAATTCTGGTATCTGATCGCATTCATATTTCCCGCTGCATCAAAGTAGAAAATTTCTTTGCGTGGAGACTCGCTTACTTCACCTTTGAAATAAGGCATCATGTTATAGCCATCCAAATGTGCTTTGAATGTCTTTCCATTTGCCTGATACCCATTCAATACCTTTTGCTTGATGTTTGGTTCTCCCGCTGCTGCTACCAAGGTAGGCATCATGTCTTCATGTGAGAAAATATCATTATAGATAGTCCCTGGCTTAATCACACCAGGCCAACGGATGATACTTGGCACACGGAACCCACCTTCCCAGGTAGTTCCTTTTTCTCCTGCAAATGGAGTAGTTCCACCATCAGGCCAAGTAAATTTCTCAGCACCGTTATCGGTGGAATACATGATAATTGTATTATCAATAATTCCCAATTCATCCAACTTGGCCAAAACTTTACCTACAGCTTTGTCATGTTCTACCATTCCATCAGGATAAAGTCCAATTCCAGTTACCCCTTCACTACCTTCTTCCAAGTGAGTCCACACGTGCATACGAGTGGAATTCAACCATACAAAGAATGGCTTTCCATCTGCATGAGCTTTCTCTATAAAGGCAATTGCTGCTTCAGTGAATTCTTTATCCACTGTTTCCATTCTCTTCTTGGTCAATGGCCCTGTATCCTGGATTCTACCGTCTGCATAGGAATGTAATACTCCCCTTGGGCCATATTTTTTTCTAAATTCCGGGTCCTTTGGATAGTAGTAGCTTTCTGGCTCTTCTTCAGCATTCAGGTGATAGAGGTTTCCGAAGAATTCATCAAACCCGTGATTAGTTGGAAGGTGCTCATCGCGATCTCCCAAGTGATTTTTACCAAATTGACCAGAAGTATAGCCATGTGGCTTTAATAATTCTGCAATAGTAGGCTGATTTTCTTGAATGCCCTGTTTTGCACCCGGCATACCTATGGTCAAAAGACCAGTTCTAAATGGATGCTGACCTAAGATAAAAGCCGCTCTTCCTGCAGTACAGGACTGTTGTGCGTACCAATCCGTAAATACCGCTCCTTCCTTTGCCAGTCTGTCAATATTTGGAGTTTTATAGCCCATCATACCCATATTATAGGCACTCACGTTAGACCATCCAATATCGTCGCCCCAGAGGACCAGAATATTGGGCTTGTCCTGCGCCTGAGCCAAAAATGGCAAACAGAACAGCAACAGAACAGCTGATTTGAAAATTGAGTTTTTGTGTTTCATAGAATTTTAGGTAAAAGTTACTCTTCTTAAAATAGTTATTTTTTTGATTTGATAAAGTATAGACAGTATTAAAGACTCATGAAAAATACTAAATATTATTCAGCCGAACAAAATCAAAAGCACAGAATTCAACTAGATTTTAGTACTGTTAAACGGAAATGATTTCAATAAAAATAACCTTCATCATTTCAATTTGTTTTTCTAAGCTTACACTTTATCTCACCAACCTTAGCAAATGCTAAAAAAACACATCCTCAATTAAGATACTTGTTTAAACATGGAAGGTTATTATCTTATTGATTCATTGCAACTTATTGCTTTGGCCTCCTTGAGAACCCTAACCCTCGGGATAGGCAATTTAATTCACTAGCATTCTTCACTGTCTAAAAGTTTATTATCACAAAAAAAGGCCAATCAAAATTGATTGGCCTAAGAGGTAAATTTTTAATGAACTTAATTACTACCATTTGGAGTGGAGAGTGTCTCCATTACCTTATCCAAGCTAAAGCTAGCCGCTTGCATTCTTGGTGGATAATCCTTAAAGGTTGCTAGGAATTCGCCAACAATCCCCTGTGCAGGAACTAGTAAGAATAAATGATCAACTAACCAATCGTAATACGTATTGGAAGTAATCTGGGCAAACTCATAAGGATCTCTTCTCAAATTGAAAATCAATGGTACTCTTAGAGGAGTGAATGGATTAGCCCAAACTTCTAAGGTACCTGGACTTCTTTGCTCCATGAAGATTAGCTTCCAGTCGTCATACCTTAAAGCAGTCAAATCTCCATCATCCGAGAAATAGAAAATTTCCTTTCTAGGACCTTTGTCTGTTTGACCAGTAAGAAAAGGAAGGAAATTATACCCATCCAAGTGTACTTTGAAATTTTTCCCGTTTGCAGAATAACCTGATAGCAATTTTTGAGGTACATCTCCCTGACCAGCAGCGGCCAAGAAAGTAGGCATCCAATCCATACCACTCATGATCTCATTGCTAACAGAACCAGCCTTGATCTTATTTGGCCATCTTACCATAGCTGGTACTCTCCAGCCACCTTCCCAGTTGGTATTTTTCTCGCCTCTGAATGGGTTCAACGCAGCATCAGGCCAAGTATTCTTATGAGGACCGTTATCCGTAGAATACATCACAATAGTATTATCAGCTATTCCCAGCTCATCCAGTAAATCTAGGAATTTCCCAATATGCATATCATGCTCCATCATCCCATCAGCATATTCATCCTGTCCCGATATACCTCTAAGTTCAGGCTTCACGTGTGTTCTGAAGTGCATTCTAGTTCCATTCCACCAAACGAAAAATGGCTTTCCACTAGCTACAGCATCTCTGATAAATTTGAAAGCCGCTTCTGAAGACTCATCATCGATAGTCTCCATTCTTTTCTTGGTCAAAGCACCGGTATCTTCGATTTTGCCATCTGCAGTGCTATGAATGACACCTCTAGGACCGTAATTTTTTCTGAAATCAGGATATTCCTTAGGATCCGGGTAATCAGGCAATTCCGGTTCTTCCTCTGCATTCAAATGGTAGAGATTACCAAAAAATTCATCAAAGCCGTGATTCGTTGGCAAGTGCTCATCTCTATCTCCCAAGTGATTCTTACCAAACTGCCCAGTCACATATCCTGCCGGCTTCAGTAGTTCAGCAATAGTAGGGTCTTTTTCCGAAATCCCTTCTTTAGCTCCTGGCATACCTACTTTACTTAGACCGGTGCGGAATACACTTTGTCCAAGGATAAAAGAAGAACGTCCAGCGGTACAACTTTGCTCTGCATAATAATCAGTGAAGATCATGCCTTCATCTGCAATTCGGTCTATGTTAGGAGTACGATACCCTACCATTCCCATCGTGTAAGCACTGATATTGGACTGCCCAATATCATCTCCCCAGATCACGAGGATGTTTGGCTTGTCCTGCGCCTGTACCACGAGTGGCAAAGCAAAGAGCAGAAAAGCCGCTTCTTTGAAAATTGAGAATTTGTGTTTCATAGAAATACAGTTAAAAGTGAACTAATTATTAATTTAACAAATTCATGGAAAACAACAAGATTTATATTATTGTAATCAAATTTTACACAAACTGGATTTGATATTTCATAAGGATAAATGAAATATGTCTCTTCCTTTTAGATTGTCAGAAGATCCAATTGATAATTATGGATTACCCATCTCAAATGGATAGACTACTTTCCAGTCCTTCTGCATATCCACTACCAGCCAATTGTACTTGGCTGCATCATCCAAACCTTTATTCAGCTGCCCAATATGGGAATCACGGTCATAAGCCACTTCACGAACAGAATCTGTATGATGCACGATCAAACCAAATCGTGAACCTTCACCTGTAGAAGTATATTGCAGCATTTGGTAATCTCCGTCGCTATTTCCTCCGGCGAATACCGGTCTCTTTCCTATGTGCCTATAGATACCAACTGGCTTACCAGCCTTGTCGTCGTTGAAATACAATTCAGGGGTTTTTATTAATTCAGGCATTGCAAGAGAGTCAACGTAGGAAAGACCTAATTGTGAACCTACCACTTGGTAGGGAGGAATTCCATATGCTTCCTCTGTCCAGGCACGCATGAAGTCTATGCCTCCGCCAGATACAATAAATGTTTTGAAGTCATTGGCTCGTAAGTAGTCTAATAATTCCAGCATAGGCTGGTATATCATTTCATTGTAGTGCTTGCCAGATTTAGGGTGTGTAGCGGTGTTCATCCAGGCTTTTACATGAGAGTCAAATTCCTCCACAGACATGCCGGAATGCGTAATAGCTAGTGCCTCGACCAATGCGTTCTGTCCTCCTGAAAGAAATTTATCCATATCTCCTTCAATTAGTGCTTTGATGGAAGCATTTTTCTTCCATTCAGGATGCTCAGGAGCCATCCGCTTGACCTCATCTATTGCAAAGGCCAGCTGAAAATAGATAGGCTGCTCGGACCATAGCGTACCGTCATTGTCAAATACTGCAATTCGATCCGCTATTGGGATAAACCCGGAATTGCCTTCAGTAGTAGCCGAAGTCACCCAATCCATAATTCTGTCGCGAGGTTCATCTTGCCAGGAAGCCAATTGTCCCCGCTGCTCATTTCCATCAGTTTCTGAAGCTGGAATACTCTCATCGGCAGATTTGGGGGAAGAGCAAGATGCTACGCTAAAAGCGACTAACACAGTGTATAAAAACTTGCTAGTAATTTTTCTATCAAAAATATTTTTCATTACTATTTTTTTAAGGTTTATATAATACTCAGCTATTCACATCAAAATTTTTTCTCTACCCCTAATCCTAAAGAGGTTACATTATACGCCTTAGACCGAAAATCCTGGGTCAAAGACGCCAATACTCCCCATCCGTTTCTAATTTCAACTGTATATTCGACGCCTAATCTAGTGACAAAATAATCTTCTCCTTTGGCGAATTCACCACCTATACCTAACCCAAAATTCCAATGCTCACCCGCTTTGTAGGTCCCCATAATCGCTGGAGCTATAGGCCTTTCCCGCTCAATAAGCTGACCCTCATCCTCTGTTTCTATGTAAAAGTTTTCATTCAGAAAGTCGGTGTGTAAACCAATGGCAAATTTCGGAACTATCCAATAATTATAATCAAGCGCAAAAGCAGGCACAGAGGTAAACTGCTTGTTACCCTCAGCATCTCTTCCCTGGCCTATGCGTGCATGGGCAAGGACTAAGGCTAGACTATGCCTTCCTTCACGTTCTGAACCTTCCCTAACCTCCTCCTGTGCCATGACAGTATGGGATAGTAATACAGAACCTATTCCTACTAAAAAAATGATCAGCTTATTCATTAAAATCAGGAATTAATTTAGTGCACGATGGAGTTAAAATTTAAAGTTTGATTAGCCAAAAACGTTTCAGTTTTTACCGCCAATCTTTCAGAAAATTAGATTAATTCATCGACTTAACGGGAAATTGCTTCATCAACTTTTTGATTTTTTTGGGAATTGTCTTCTCTCTTTTTTCAGGTTTTTCCTGCACCACTGACGTGAGTACACCTTGCCAAACTAGTTTTTTGCCCGAATTATCATACATATCCACTACCAAGGTGCCCTCGGTATAATCATCCTCGTTATACGTGGTCGTAGCAGAACCCATGCCCATTCCTCCTACACCCATACCCCAGCCCCAGCGCGGTCCATAGCCCATTCCTCCCATGAAATCCGTATAGGCTGTAGTAGAAGTCTTACTGTCCAAAACCAGGTATAATGTGACTTCTGCATCTGCATCCGACTGTACCAAAGTCATACCCCGTGCATCAAATTCAGCCTTTAACGCATCTAATATTCTCTTTTTATCGAACTCATTCAACTGTTTGTCAGAATCATTCTGCCAACCTTGAAAAGAATAAGTCTTTAATGAGGAAAAATCTGCGTCCTTGTCATAATCACTTTTGACCTGCGCAAAACTTGAAATTGAAAAGAACAGGAGAAGTGCTCCTATTACTACCTGTTTAAGTGAATTTTTCATAAGAGTTGAATTGATGTGGAAATAAAGATTTTTCAAAAACTAACAACTTTTCTGTAATTATATAGGACTGATTTGATTTTTTCGGCTAAATAACTGAGCTAGTTATACAAATGTTTTGGTGATGGAAGGAAAATTTAGCCTTGAAGGCAGCTTATCTATAGTTGTGACAAGCTAAAATCGATCATCAAAAAAAGTGATCAACCACCGATTAAAATCTCCCTAAATACCTCAACAGTTTACCTTAATTTCTATTATTCCAGGCTGAGCCAAAAATAATATACCAGCCAAAATCCTCATTGGACCAGGCTACATCAATACCGGTACGAATACCGAACTTTCTCGCGATCAGGTAGCGAAATCCTGTACCATAATTATACACTAAATCAGCCTCTGAAAATGAAATTTCCTTGGTAGTAGCCTTCGCAGCACCCAAAAATCCCAGTATGCTCCACCTATCCGTAACATCATACCGCTGCTCTGTCTCCAATAAATAGGTCTCACTTCCTTGATACCTGGCCATAGGTACCCCTCGGAGATTTATCCCTGGGTTCAGATAGAACGGAGCATCTCCAAACTGGAAATTACCCTCAAATCTAAACCCACTGACCCATTTTTCAGCTAATTGAACATACTGAAGCCCTGTCACCATCCAGTTTTGGTAATCGTAATCACTACCTGTCCAGCCGGCATTTATCCGGAAAGCGGATGTAATATAAAGCCCCTTATTAGGAGTGAATACATTATCTCGTTTGTCAAATTGCATATTCACTCCTACACTGCTGAGATTATTGTCTAGTGCCTTGCTATCCACAAAATCTGGTAATTCTAATTGGGAAAATTCAGGCTTTACTTTATTCCTTAGATAAAGGTATTGAACGCCCAAGTAGAGATCAGTATCCCCTACTTGTCGAAGGACATTTGCAAAAAAAGCCGCTGTATTGAAATTGAAAGCAAACTGCTGCTCTCCAACCACCGGGAAGGTTCTGAAAAAATCCATATTAACGTCTCCATACCCTCCTCCTACCCGGTATCGCAGGTGCTGCTTCGGCAGAGAAGCAATACGCATTGCACCAAATCCCCAAGACTTGTTTCCTGTATAGCCTATCGCCCCGGCAGTAATATCAGGGGGCGTATATTTACCAATTTCCTGATGCTTATTGGGCTGGATGAAGATCGGCGTGAACATCACTCCAATCCCGCCCAAAGCAGGCTCTGTGATAATATTTACAATGGGAATAAATCCATGATAAGAGATCAGAAAATCCCCCATATCGAATTTTCCGTCCAAAGAATCTTTAAACACTGCCATCGTGAGTTTCTGTGCTTCAGACTTCTCTTGCGCGATCAGCAGAGGGCAAACAAAGAAAAATACAATCAAAAGGCAAAAAACTCGCATAGTGTTTCTTTTTGTGAATAAAAATAAAAAGTTTTTAAGTCAAAATTCACAATTTCCATTGAATTGTCTTCAAATTATTTCTCTTTGAATCTCCAACTATTTTTTGAAACTTGAAATATAATCATAGTAAAATGCCGAGTCGAAAAGCTGTCACAAAACAGCCAAAAGCTATAAAATCAAGCGATTAAAGTTACTCCGGAATGAGCTAAGATTACATAGTCCCTCGATCCGCTATAGCCATTCGAAGAAAGTAAAACAGTAGATCAAAAGCTGAGTTTGCTCTATGAAGTCTGATTGGAATATACTACGAACTACAGTCTATCAAATCCTCAATGTCTCTATAGCCGAACAACTGAAAAGCTTTTATATAATTTATTTAGCTGTTTATCTGCTTTGTTATCTGTAAAAGCTAAAAGCATAATAGGATATGGTAAACTTAAGAATTGACATCACTTCGGTCACCAGTCTTCGAACTTCTATCTGGTTGAGCAAAGGAATCGTGTACTGGCATGCTTGCGGATAATCAGATTCATTAAATTAATAATCGGTCAAAAAAACTTAAATTCACTTCAACTTGGCTGGTTTTGATTTGGTATTTTAATTGGCATCCAATGAAGAACTAAATTATTGAAACCAGTTTTTTTAATAAGCTTATAACATCACAATTCTATGAAAAAATTACATTTCCTTGCTTTCTTCCTTTTGGGAATCATTACTTTTTCTCAAGCCCAGGATCCTAATAACCCCATAGACCCGAGCCCAACTGTGGGGATTTGGAATCGGTTTTATGGGGATGACTTTTCCAGATTGCAATTTCTGGCGAATATGACCTATGGGAAATATTTTTACAGGGTTACCACCGAGTTGCAGTTTGATTATAATGGGCCCACCACTTCTAAAGGAGCAAATTTCATGGTTGCACGATTGTTCCAGTCTAAAAATGGCAAAAACCAATATGGCTTAGGAGCTATCGTCAGTTATTTCAATCCCAAAGGATTTGCTGGTGGAGTGAGCTTTGTATCGGTCAGTCAACTTGGGAATAATTGGAGATTTATCAGTCTTGCCACTGTGCAAGGAGGCGATGATATATTTTCTATAGAATTTCAGCCGGGGATTTATAAAGACTTTGAAAGGGGTTGGTATTTCCGTGGGCACCCTAGGATGCTTTTTGACTTGACAGAAGATGTGTACGAGGTGCCTATAGGTGCAGGTGTGGGTAAAATTATTAAAACCGACAAAGCAGCTATCAATCTATTCTTTGAACCTCAGTATGACTTTGCACAAACACGGCCTATGCTTTATATGGGTATAAAAACCTTGTTTTAAGGGAGGGATTTCTCCTCCACTCACCTTTGCGGAAAATTCATTTAAGACAGACTGTTTTGCAAAGCAAAAATCGATCTTTAGGTAAAGAAAAATCTACATTCCTCTCAATCGCAAAAGCCCAGAAATTTCTGGGCTTTTGCGATTTCTTAGTGATAGAAAGTTGGACCCAACGATTTACACCTCTGATTGGCTCCTGAGGACAGGTTACCTTTTAGGAGTATAGGGCTCAGGCGTTCCCAGCAAAATTGGCGGCTCCTCTTGAAGGGTTGCTCCGAATTTAATGACTTCTTTAGTAACTGCCGGAAGAACCCAAGTCAGGTTTTGGGCCCCTGTTTCATGTCCTCCGTCGATGCCATAGAGTTCCTTAGGATCACGAAGCAGATTATGAACTCTTGGGAAATTGTGCTTTTTCGGCTTGTCAAACATACTCTCGTGCTCATAATAGTGAACTTTGAAATTACGCCATTTGTAAGCGAACATATCATCACCATTATAAACAGGAAACCCATCCCGGGCAGAGAGCGTAGTTTCCCCAGTAAACAAAGGAAGTTGATTTACCCCATCAATTATTCTATCAGTTGGCACATCAAATCCCATAGGACCCGAGAGCGTAGGCAGAATATCTGTCATATGGACAATCTCATTTGTCTGAATGCCAGGCTGAATTTTTCCAGGCCAGCGAATTAGACAAGGAGTCCTCAAGGAACCTTCCAAGGCAGTGAAATAATGACCTCTCCAGTATCCAGCAGTTCCAAACCAACTCGGTGCTTCCTCGGGACCATTTTCGCTCATCCAGATCACAATGGTATTCTCTCTGATATTCAGGTCATCTATAGCATCCAAGATCCTTCCTGTGTTATAGTCTATTTCCATCAGAACATCTGCCCAGGTTCCGTTTCCTGATTTGCCCTCAAATTTGGGATTAGGCAAAGTGGGAAGGTGAGCAAGTGTATAAGGCAGGTATAGAAAAAAAGGCTTCTTATCTTCCACCTGTTTGGTGATAAAATCTATGGATCTATCTGTAAGTTCCTCGTCTATCAATCTTCTGTTTTCAACATTATAGATTTTCACATTTTCTGGATCTCCATTTTTCGTGGCGCGCACTATCTGCGGCGGGCTTACCACTGCCTGGTCATAGAACATCTGGCTGGTATATTCTGATTCATCAGTAGTATTGGCTATGCCATACCAGTCATCAAATCCCTGATCAGTGGGATACCTGCCTTTCATATCTCCCAGATGCCATTTACCGTACATTGCGGTAGCATACCCGGCATCTCCAGCCAATTCTGCAATAGTCTTCTCCCAGCCAACTAAGCCATAAGGAAGCCCCCAAACCACCTTGGTAGTTCCTGATCGGATGGGATGGCGCCCTGTCATCAGTGCAGAGCGGCTCGGGGTACACTGTGGCTCCACATTGAAATTCAGTAATTGCACTCCTTCTGAAGCTAATTCATCCAATCTAGGCGTGGCAGCCCCCCTGAGAATTCCACCCCCATAAGCTCCTATTTCCCCCCAACCTAGATTGTCCATCACAATCAAGACCACATTCGGTTTTTCTTGCGCCATACTTACTTGGCCGAAGCTTGCTAGGAGAAGGAGAATTAGTGTAAAACAATTTTTCATCATCATTAAATTAAGATTAAACACACTCAAAAGGTACTAAATAATACATGCTTGTAATCTACAGTAAAACAGGAATCGCCTGAAATGGTTAAAGTCTGAAATCTGAGGGCAAAAGGGTATTACTAAACTCACTCCTGGCAATCCTCCTCTCAGTTGTCCAGCTAGCTAGAGTTTAATCGAAGATCTAAACCCTAAAAACACCGCCGTTTCGCTGGCTTTTACCACCGGACTAATCACCTGAAGATCTGCTCCTATGGAAAACCAATTGGTAGCCCAATATTGATAGAATAATTCCAGCCCTAGTTCATTTCCTAGCGGCAGACCAAGATTGGCTGCCTCCTCATCTATAATCTTACTAAGTGAATAATCATAAAAAGCCAGCCCCCAGGTATCCTGAACTCTATTTTTAATAAAACTGCTTCCTCCTAACCCAATTACAAAACTAAAATCCAGCGGATTTGGATTTCCATCGGACACCCCTACCTCACCGAATACGCCCCAGCTATTTTCTTCATCTAGTTGCTTTAGTGAATGGTCAAAGGTATAGCCAAAGAAATAGCGGTTCTTCTTATCAGAAAGCGGCACTTGAATAGGTGGAGTCAGGTTACTCAAATTATACAAATTGGCACCATCCTGAGAACTGTAAGCCAATTGAAACACATGATTCCCTTCGGAGTTCCCAATATTAGCCTTCAAGCCTGAGGAAACAGATAAAACTATTCCTTCATCGAATGGCCTATTGAGTCCGGATTTCCTCACAGCATCCTCAGGATCGTATGCCATAAAAGTCCAGGCTATTTTCTTAGTCTGTATCGATGCCACTGCACCAAAAATATATGCAGGAGTAATACCAGTAAGTGGAGCAGAGAAGCCGATGTTCCAAAATGCATCCAACCCTGCTCCACCTGTATAGTTCATGCTTGCTGCCAAGTCAATTAGATTGACCTTTCCTAACAGTAGCATATCACTTGCTTTCCAATTATAAACCAAGTATAAACTGGAAATATCAAAGCGGTTGCCTGAAGTATATCCAGGAATTGCTATCGCGGTATTTTTAGGTAAGAGCGTTTGACCAGTACTATCCAGTGCGCTTCCAAAATTATACTCCGCTTTAGTGACTAAAGTCCACTTACTCAATCCTATTTTCGCTCCATTATAATCCAGCCCCAGCTGAGCCTTTCCATTAAAGACTCCTTTATTGGCTCCCTTTCCTTTGATAAAATTTTGATTAAATAATGTGATCCTTGAGGAGATGAATAAGCCATTAGCTTCCAAACTATCTCTTACTCCACCCCAATCACCGGTAAGTTCACTTCTCGCAGATTGTTGCTGAGCTGTAGCATCCAACAGCATTAAAAAAAAAGAGACTATAAGTAAAAAATAAGTTCTCATCAATAAGGAAAGTTAAATCTAATGCAGCCTTAATAAGTTGAGGAAAATACCAAACCAATTATTCCCAGAGTGTCACCCTCCTCCCTTGCTATATCCAGGAATATACGTTGACTTCTGTCTCTAATCTAAGCACTTTCTTAGAAGAAATAAAGAATTTCAAACCTTACTTATCCATCTTCCCTCTTCCAATTGGCAGGTTTCAATACACCCTCAACTGCTGATGGACTTGCTTACCGGGATCATTTTTCATCACATCTGAAATACCTCCAATTTGGCGTAATCCAGACGCATTCAGGGATTCCTTGTCAAAAAACTAACCCACCTCAGCTACATTTCCTTCGTCAAATTTCTGTACCTGATCCCGCATATCTACCTCCAGGCCTTACCTCTCCATCTGACAATTCTGCTTCAACTGTGTGGGATGCGTTCAACCGAAAAGATACTTGGGGGCCAAGCTCTATAAAAATCCCCTTTGGCATTTCGTACCGCATGGTGATGGGCATCAGTTAGTATTTTATACGTCGCGTAAACCCGGTATTCTGGAAATAAGAATTGAGGTTTTCACTTCAAAACACTTCATTGATTCCAAAATAAAGACCAGAGCTGTTTTCCCCGATTCCAAAATCTATCCTCACATTCATTCTTGGTTGTACTGCATAGCGGTAACCTATACCAAAATTAGGTAACCATTCAGTAATCTCGGAGACGGTGGGAGCAACACTTCCTGTAGCCACCCATAAGGCCATACCACTTTTACTCAAATCTCCGTCAGCTTTCAGAAAGCTATGCCTCCACTCACAAGTTAGGGAAGTGGCTACCTTGTCCCTATACTGACCGTGGAGATAACCTCTTAATTCCTTTCCCCCACCCACAAAAGACATATCTGTATAAGGGACATCTCCCACTGCAGCACGTAGATAATACCTAATAGCCAAGGTACTTCCCTTTCTAACTATCCGTTGATACGTTCTTAGGTCAAGTTCATAGGTCTCGTAGTTATAATCGCTGCCCATACCACCTCGAAAAAGCATGCTTCTAAAATCTAAAAAAACGCCTCTCCATGCATTCACGGTGAGATCTCTAGTATCAAAGCTTAAGCTGCCTCCGATGCCGCTACTAAAAATATCATTACCATAAGCTAAAAAATAAGGGTCTTCAGCCATAATCGGATTCACATCAACTATTCTATCATGCTTAAACAAAGCATGAATTCCAAGAAAAGAATTCGGAAGGAACTGCACTTTAATCTCCGGATTTATCATTCTTGATTTCCTGAAATATGCCGAGGTGGAATCACTTTGGGGAATCTCTTGATTCTGCACTATCCCTACTCCAAAATAATTATCATTTGCATTCTCAAAATTTAAGTCCAATACTCCACGAAATAAATCACTACGCCAAAAGGTCTTTATCGTAGAGCTGAGTCCGTAATTGCCTTTAGTGCTATAAAATGCTTTTAGTGGGATCGAGGAGCGCTGTAATACGCTATCTGATTTATTGGTGGAAAAGGTGTATAAAGCCCCACCTCCAATCAAAAACCCATTTTCTGGCGTATAGCCAGGTCCGAGCATAAGGCTAAGATATGGCTCCCCTCTGTCAATTTTTGCATGTTTGATAGAATCCTTCCTATAAATATACCTGCCTAATTTTGTGTCGGACTTTTGTGCTTGGACGTAACTGGTCAATAGTAAAGCACCAAAAAGCAAACAAATTCGAAGTGTAAATCTTGGGAGAATTGTCAGCAACATTAAAAACATTTAAATCCCAAATCTATAATTGACTGACAGTAATAATTGATCACGTCCTTTCCCATGACCATACTCTACTCTATACCAAAATTTCTTGTTGAACATTAATTGTACTCCTAATTGCAATGACCAAGGAGAAATCACTTCTTTTTCAAACTCATATTGAATACGAGTATTACCAACGCCTTCTCCATCCAGGTAATCCTCCATGCCTTCGACCAAAGCATCAACTACCAACTTCTGCGCAAGGCTTAAATCATCGTACCAATTATTTGCTGCACTGGAGATATCATCCTTCATCTGCTGAAGTTTCTCTTCATCTAATGACTCAAATATATCGTTGAAAGTTAGTTCCCCTGCAGATACGCGTTCTACATACTGATTTTGCACTCCTACACTAAGACTGATTTTATGTTCAGGCTTTTTTAGATTTAGGGTTTTACCTACTCTAAGAGATGTAACCCTACCAAATACAGGTTCATCCAAAGCAGATGTATTGGAAGAAGATAGATTTAAGTTAAAGGCCCCAAAGTAGCTGTTTCGGCCGTAGGCGAGTACTATGCCTCCTCCATAGGTATCTACGGTAGGAGAAGTCTGAATATTAAGATTTACAGGAAAAGTAATGTCAATATTGGCTGATCCTTCTGAATGAGCATATATTCCGTAGATGTTTAAAAAAGGAAAGACCCATGCATCGGCTCTGAAATTAAATACGTTGGCAGTATTGGTGACTGGATCGAACTTTACAAACCCCATATCAACCGGCTCAAATGGGCCTAATCCTACAGATAATCTAGTAATTTCCAACCTGGTTACCTGATGAACATAATTTATCATCAAACCATAGGGAAGAGGTTGCTCATACCCCATACTTTGAATTTTATCCCCAAAAAAAGGTAGCGAGTAGCTATATGGAGTTTGTTTTAGACTATCTCGTTTTGCCTGATCATTAGCATGCATAGAGCTCTGAGCACTAAGCTGATTTGTGCAAATAATTGCAAGTACACAAAATGTGGTGATTATGCTTTTCATGACCTTAAGTTTTACATTGATCAAATACTTCATAGATCTTAATTTCTTGAATTTTCTTGAGATATTCCTGTTCCTCTACCAAACAATGGATTGATAACCAAGAAATTAATAGTGTATTCAAATTTCACTTGTATGAAATATAGCAACATCTTAAACAACTTATAATAGTCTGCACTTTGAGAATTTTTAGCTCAAACAGTTCTGGTATCCTCCAAACATGTGTTTCTTTAGTTTAGAAAATCAGCCTAAGTCTCATAGGCCGTTCAAGCTCAATAGGTACAGACAAAATTAAATTCTAATCGCTAGCAGACTAAATCAACTAACATAGATCCAGACCTATTTTTCTACTTCTTTATCCATTTTCCCTCTACCTATCGGGAGATTTGCGTAAACAGCTATCTGACTGTGATTCTGCTTTCCAGCCTGATCCTTCATCACATCAGAGAAGCCTCCGTGATAGCGTACCCCCACAGAATTTAGGCGATCCTTGTCTATATATAATCCGATCCCGCTGACAAAGCCCACATCAAAACGCTGAACCTGATCATGGATATCTACATCTAGTTCTAAATTCCCCTGAGGTATAGCTGCTTCAAAAATATCCTTTGCCTTGGTTCGAAAAGAAATCTGTGGCCCCAGTTCCACAAAATAAGCTCCTTTATAGGCATACCTCATTGTAGAAGGAATACTCAGGTAATTTATCTTTCGGACTACGTCCCCTTCTGCATAATATGTGTTGAGACTAGGATCTTCCAAATCATAAACAGGAATGCCTGCCGCACCACGCTGGTATTTAGCTAACATTTCTATACTTAAATGCCAGTTCTCATCGAACTTATGCGTATAAAAAAGCCCAAGATTAAAAGACTTCATTCGATCTTGGGCCTGGATGAGTGACATCGTATTCCAACTATAATCCATATGCAACCCAAATAAATTATCCTCATTGTTCAGTTTGTCACCAAAGATCAAACTCATGAGAACTTGTGCCTGCAAGGAGGTTTGTATCCCAAAGAAAAGGAGAACTAAAAGTGCTTTGTATTTCATGAAGTTGATTTTTTAAAGCCTGGAAATCTCCAATTTAAGTTGAGCAGAAACTGGCTCCTCTTCCCAAATACCCCTAGCTCGGATCTAAGCATCCAGCTTTTATTAAATTGATACTGGGCTCCGAGTATTAAGTTGAAAGGATCAGCAACTCTTTTATCCAATTTATATTCTACCAGGGCCTCACCAGGGTCAATTCCTGCTGCAGCGTCCTCTATTTTATCAATAATCTGCTTAGCAACTACCCGCTGAGCCGGAGGAAGGCCATCAGCCCATTCATTTAGTCTATCTATTGCTATCCCGTCTCCAAGACCAGGAACCAAATTTGAAATTGGAATACTTCCTTGGGTATCATTTTGGATCACTTGGTAAAATGTACCAGCCCAAACCGAAAGATTTCGCTCAGGATTGCTGATTGATGGAATTGTATGACCTATTCTTAAACTACTATTAAATGCTGGTACAGGCTCTACTACCACTTCCACGTCCGCAAAATTGTAATTATTGTCCCATGCAACCCATACAGGCCCAAAGGCTCCTGTCAGCGTGGCTCCAAGGCCAAAACTACTCACAGAAAATTTCTGCTCAGTTTGAAATGAGATAGGATCCAAAAGCGTCACCTTCGTGCTGGTAGTTCCCCCTCCCAAGATTCCATAAATATTTAAAAATGGTAAAACCCAAATATCTGGTCTAAATGAATAGGCGTTAGTAGTCGCTATCGTAGGGCCAAAATTGATAAACTGACTGATATCAACAAGATCAGAACCTCCAAATCCAACCGAAGTGCTTTCTATCAAAATTTGCTGCTGCTGTGTAAAATATATCGCACTAGCACCCCAGGCATAAGGCAGGTCATAGCCTTTTTTTGCTGCTCCTGCACCCAGGATTGGAAAGATATAGGGATAATCCATATTCTTTAGGCTATCAAAATATTCCTCGTAAAGTGGGTTAAAGATTTTTTGAGCGCCCTGAGCATAGCTTTTGGAAGCTGAGAAAATAGAAATTGCGCAGCCAAACAATGCTATGATCAAAAACTGTGGCAAATAAAATTTCTTCATATCGTAATTATTGTATCGTATTTGAAACGATTATTTCAATAAAAGTAAGACAAACTAAAAGCTTGACTAAAATTTAAGAGATAAAATTCCAAATTGAAGAAAAATTCTCTTGTATATCCCCATTATTACCAGTAGAGACTCAAATCATAGTAAGATTTGGTAAAGCTAAGAATTGAGGCCACTTCGGTTACTCCCGCCTTCGGTTCGGGCACTGGCCTTCGGACTTCTGTCCGGATGAGCACAGGAATTTTGGGTAATGGCAAGATTGCGGATAATCAGATAAAATAGTAAGTACTGCTAAGAGTTATCACACCATCATAATTTCTTCTCAGTCAAATAAACATTGGTAAACGCTAAAAATCAATGGATGAGCCCCAACTATCCAATCCCCGATACCATAAAAATAATAGTGCCCAAAGATGTCAATAGTTACCAAACCTCGTCAGTAAAAAAACCTCCAACCAGTAGGCGGAGGTTTGGAAAAGCAAATTTAAGAATGGGGAAATTGCAGTTACTTAGTAAACTGCAAATTGATACCTGCAAATAGCTGGAATTGTGGTTGCGTTCCTTTGGACAACATGGTGTACTGAGGCTCCATGAACAAATTCATGACCGTAGAACCTACTTTTACTACTTGACCAAGTCCTAAGCCCATTGGCATATTGAAGGAGTCATTCTCAAAATCATAATACCATATCGGCGCGCCTCTTAGATAAGTTCCTTTTCCTAGTTGAAAGAAATAAAATGGCTGTATTGCAGAATTATTGGTGCCATTTCGATCAGAATCACCCGCAAAGGAAGTCTGCCAGGTCACTAAAGCTCCATATTGAAACACTGGGGATTTTGCGATAAATGCCACGAAGGCAAGACCTCCCTGCCACTTACCAGATCCAAGCACTTCTTTGCTAGCCGTAGGCATTGAAATCAATGGCCCTATACCCATAGTAGTCGTTGGCTTTGACACGAAATTGTAAGAAAGGAAGGCATTGATATCTCCTAGTCCATTGGTGGTATTCACCACATCGGTCACCGGATCTGGTGTTCCTATGGTAGATAGTGGCGCAGAGACCCTTAGGAGTAATTTGCCATCCGCAAATGGGGTGGCATATCTAATCCAAGTAGTATTCATATAGGAAGCATCCGAGGCATTAGTCAGCTTCGGCGTAAAATAATTCTGAAAATTAAGTGCCGTCATATTTGCCAGAGGGTTGTTGGCTTGGGCTGCACCCGCAGAATCATCCTGAGCAAAAGCTCCAAAGGCTATTACCAGAGCGAAAAGGAACGTGAATATTTTTTTCATTGCTTTTATAGTTTTCAAGTAATTATCAAAGTTTTACAATTAATCTAGCTATTCTAATCTGAGGCATAACTAAAGGTAACGAAAATAATATTTCGTTACTACCTAATTCCTTTAGCCATGACTAGCTAATCCATGGCATGCATGCAGTTCAGGATCATAATTTAAGATTAAAAACCTATTTCAAGTTTCTGAAGGGATAGTACCTTTCAATAGCTACGCCCAGGAGTAAGTTTGGGGACAACTCTGGGAAAGTTGAAAAAGTGTTTGAAGTCAACAAACCTGAAAGGGTTGAAGGATGCAATGATAATTGCAAATCCTTGAGAGTTTAACTGCCTAGATACCAACTACGTTTCGTCAAGGATATAATTTAGGACTCAAGCACACTACCGAGAGTGCATAACTCAATCCTTGGATTTTAAGCACCGTAGGTGAGGTGTTTTTGTAGCTCGAAGCTTCAGCTCGGGGTAAAAATAAGATAATAGATTCCAGGTTTTGGCCGAAGTGATATCACTAGAAAAGATAACGGTTCGCCAAAACGAGAGGAAGGCAAAGAGGTTAAAATAAAGTTCGACCGCCTTCGGGGTCATTGGGTCATGGGAAGGGTTCGTTTTCTATGGGTTACACTTATCCCAAATACTAATCATTTGACGTCAACAAAAAAAGCTGTCTCATCTCTGAAACAGCCTCTTGTATAAGTTTATTCGTATTCAGGCGAATCATCATTCGCCCATACTCTTTAGCCCCTTGGTCTGTGTCCCCACAGACCGAAAAGTTTTTATTATGATTTAGCTACTACAGCCAATTTTATCGATAATTCAGTCAATTGCTCGTCCGCAATGCTGCTTGGAGAATCGATCATCACATCACGTCCGGAGTTATTTTTAGGGAAGGCGATGTAATCACGAATGGAATCAGATCCACCGAAAATCGCGCACAATCTATCAAATCCAAAGGCAATTCCACCGTGTGGTGGCGCTCCGTATTCGAAGGCTTCCATCAGAAATCCGAATTGCTTTTGAGCCTCTTCTTCTGAGAAACCTAGATGCTTGAACATCAATTGCTGCGTAGCTCTATCATGAATACGAATAGATCCTCCTCCGATTTCTACACCGTTGATCACCAGATCGTAAGCATTTGCCCGTACAGCCCCTGGATCGGTATCCAGCAAGGCCATGTCCTCCTTCTTCGGAGAAGTGAATGGGTGGTGCATCGCATGGAATCTGGCAGTATCCTCATCCCACTCCAGCAACGGAAAGTCCATCACCCAAAGAGGTTTGAAAACTGAACGATCACGAAGTCCAAGTTCTTCGCCCATTTTTAGACGAAGTTCAGAAAGTTGCTTGCGCACTTTATCTGCATCTCCACTCAGGATCAACATCAAATCACCCTGAGTTGCTCCGAATGCATCTGCCCAATCCTGCAAATCATCTGCAGAATAGAATTTATCCACAGAAGATTTGATGGTTCCATCAGCATTGTATTTGGCATAAACCATACCTTTTGCCCCGATCTGAGGGCGCTTCACCCACTCAGTCAGTGCGTCTATCTGCTTACGGGTGTATTCAGCTGCACCTTTGGCACAGATACCCACTACCAATTCAGCTTGGTCAAAAATGCTAAAGCCTTTGCCTTGGGCAAGTTCATTTAGCTCGACAAATTTCATATCAAAACGAAGGTCAGGCTTATCGTTACCATAATATTTCATGGCATCTGCATAAGTCATACGCTTGACTTCTTCCAGCTCAACTCCCTTCACTTTGCTAAACAAATGCTTAGTCAATCCTTCGAAGGTATTTAGAATATCTTCCTGTGTTACGAAAGACATCTCGCAATCAATCTGAGTAAACTCAGGCTGACGATCTGCTCTGAGATCTTCGTCGCGGAAACACTTTACAATTTGAAAATATCTGTCAAAGCCAGAAACCATCAGTAATTGCTTGAACGTCTGAGGTGACTGTGGCAATGCGTAAAATTCACCTGGATTAGTACGGCTAGGCACTACAAAATCACGTGCTCCTTCAGGAGTGGACTTGATCAAAACGGGAGTTTCCACCTCGATAAAGTTCTGAGTATCCATATATTTTCGAGTCTCTTGCATCATCCTGTGACGAAGCTGAAGTTTCTCCCGAATTACGTTTCTACGAAGATCCAAATACCTGTATTTCATCCGAAGCTCTTCACCACCATCTGTCTCATCTTCGATGATAAATGGAGGAACTTTAGCAGCATTCAACACCTCAATGGCCGTCACTTTGATCTCGATTGCACCTGTAGGAATTTTATCGTTCTTAGATGTCCGCTCGATTACTTTGCCTGTAGTCTGCACCACGAACTCACGACCCAATTCTGCCGCTTTTTCCAACAACGCTTTTTCACTGGAATCCTCCTCAAAAATCAATTGAGTCAAACCGTATCGATCCCGAAGATCCACCCAGATTAACCCTCCTTTATTTCTCACCCGCTGAACCCAGCCAGCAAGCGTAACTTCTTGATTTACGTGATCCAGGCGTAGTTCGCCACAAGTATGCGTTCTCAGCATGTTTTTAATGTTTTTATTGACTGCTCAAAGATAAAGAAATGCCCGTGAGAACACAGGAATCATTGCAGGATTAGCATTTATTTCGTTGATTTCCTTGCGATTTTCACGTAAAAGTAGTCTATTCTTCAAAAAAAGTTAATTCAAAACTAAATTCTGGGATTGCTGTAGCTAGATAGGTTTTGGTAGAAAAGCATTCTAGTTTTCTGTACCTCGACATCCCATGTTGGCCAAGAAAAATCAAGATAATTTGAAGGCTGATAATGACTGATATATCTCCTCTAACCCATTTTTAATAGAAAATAATCCTTGAGCGTTCATCGTTGGTATGATAGTTGGAAGCTTGCGCGCAAAAGGTTTACACCCCAAAACTTGGATTAAAAACCCTTTTTTGCTTGATTGAATTAAATTTCACCTCCCCCAAATAGAATTAGATTAATGAAAAAGATCTGGATAGGAATTGCTGCATTAGTTATCACCATTGGCGCAGCATCTTCACTCCAATTTTTCGACCTTCCTTTTCAGACTGAAAAGGAACCTGAGATCGTAGAACCGCCTTTGTTAGACTCTCTAGCGAATCAGGTGTTTCTTTATGGTATCAATGTTACTGGGTTGAATATTGTAGAAGGCACTGTAAGTAAAAACCAAACCTTAGGCTCTATTCTGGCACCTTTTAATGTTCCTTATCAGATTATTGACCAGATCGCCAAAAAGTCAAAGGAGATTTTTGACGTGAGAGGAATAGCGGCAAATAAGAAATTCACTGTAGTGACTCCAGCTGATTCTTCCCAGGCAGCCTATTTTATCTACGAGCCAAATCCAGCAGAGTATGTGGTTTTCAATCTCGATTCCATAGATATTTACAAAGCCGAAAAACCTGCTGAATTCAGAACGAAAGAGGCTGGTGGAATTATCAATTCCAACCTTTCTGCTGACATGACTGGCCGGGGAGTGACTTATGATATCATAGATCAATTTGCCGATCTGTATGGCTGGTCTATTGATTTTGGAGCGTTGCAAAAAGGTGACAAATACAAAGTAACTTATCAAGAGAAAGTGATTGACGGAGTAGTTGTCGGTGTCTCAGATATTCAAACAGCCTATTTTGAACACAAGGGCGAGCCATTTTATGCGATTCCTTTTGAGCAAAATGGTGAGGTGACATTCTTCGATCAGAATGGGGATAGCTTTAAAAAAGCCTTCTTGCGAGATCCTTTGAAGTATTCAAGAATCAGCTCTAGATACTCACTAAAGAGATTCCACCCCGTACAGAAGCGCTACAAAGCCCACCTTGGGACAGACTACGCTGCACCAACAGGCACTGAAATCCGATCTGTAGGTGAGGGAACGGTTACTGATGCACGATATACTTCTGCGAATGGCAATTATGTGAAAATCAAACATAATGGAACCTATACCACCCAATACCTTCACATGTCCAAGATTGCCAAAGGCATCAAACCGGGAACGCGAATTAAGCAAGGCCAGGTGATAGGATATGTAGGAAGTACTGGCTTGGCCACTGGCCCACACCTATGCTTTAGATTTTGGAAAAATGGAAAGCAGGAAGACTGGTTAAGTGAAAAAATCCCACCTTCTGAGCCGATTTCCTCCGCAAATAAACTTGCATTCGAATCTACCAAAGCTGATTACATGGAGAGATTAGCACTGATTAGAATTCCAGGGGAACCAGAGAAGTTAGTAGCGCAAAAGGCTAAGCCAGGTGTGCCAGCTAAAAGCGAGTAGTCATTTTCGATAATCATACAAAAGCGCAGGTCTTCGGATTTGCGCTTTTTTTTGTACCTCTAGAAACTGTTCTCAAAATAAAGTCTTCTCATTTTATTTGATTTTAAATGTAATCTAGCTTCCTAGAGCCATTTTTTGTATGAATACGTTGATTCTACCTAAGTATAGGTAATGCACTTGTGCAATGATCCTGGAATTTTAAGAATTATCTTAGTTTTAGCAGGTGACAGTTAAAATCATGTTACTTTTTCCCACATCGCCATCTCTTGGCTAAAAGTCGATCGTTTGCGTCAATTCTATGCAATGAAAAAAGCGGAAAAGCCTGAAACCACCGGAAAGGGGATTATTTAAGATTTTGTTTTAGCTCATATTGACCTCAAAAATTATTAGGTAATTACGTTGGGTGCTGAGAATGTCACGCTATGCCTGATTTACTGGTCATTTGGGAACACGATGATGAACTTAAAGAGATAGTATTGCTTCGGGTGGGATCACACGCTGAATTATTTTCACTTTTAAGTTTCAGTTGCCTGAGTAGAGCGTTTTTCACCATAATGACATACTGGCTAGAGTATCGTCTGTCTCCATTATAACAGTTGTAAATAACTAATCACCATTTATTTCATTAAGATTTCCGCGCAAAATCTCCCCCTTTTCTAATTTTTTGTTTTTGCTTTTTGTCTTATGCGTAAACTCATCTCAGAAACCCCAATTATGCTTAGGCCAGGTGAGTTATCCACATTTTAAAAGGCAATGTTTTATGGAGTTACTAAAAAAAAGTACCAGAATTTGGCTTCAGGTGAGAAAGCGGATTGCATTAAAACTAAAAAGGGCTTTGTCATTGGTTATTGACAAAGCCCTTTTAAAGAAAGTTTGAATTTCACTTATTCTGTATCTTGAACGCTTTCATTCGGTGTAAGGGGATTTGATTTTCTAATCAACCCATCCGGCAACTCACCCTCTGTACTTGCCACTATTGTACAAACTGTGGCATCACCCGTGACATTCACTACCGTCCTGAACATATCCAAAATCCTATCAGGAGCGATAATCAAGGCAATACCTGCAGCCGGAACTCCGATGGATTCTAATACAATTATCAACATAATCAGTCCAGCTCCTGGAACTCCTGCCGAACCTATAGATGCTAAGGTAGCAGTCAAAACTATCATTAGCTGCTGAGTCAAACTAAGATCCATCCCCAAAGCCTGTGCGATAAAAACCGCTGCTACACCTTGGTAAAGGCTCGTTCCATCCATATTCACCGTAGCTCCCAATGGCAGCACAAAACTGGAAATCTCCTCCGACACACCTAATTCTTCCTCTACCTGCTTCATAGTAACCGGAAGCGTGGCCGAACTAGAACTGGTAGAAAACGCAAGTAGCTGAGCTGGTCTAATCGCTCTAAAAAAATCCAAATATTTTACCTTCGTAAAAGCCATCAAAATCAGTGGATAGATGACCATAATCATGGTGAGAAGTCCTCCCACTACCACCAAACTATATTTTAATAAAGCCATCAAAAGCTGGACAGCAGAGTCTGGGTTTTCACCAGCAATCTCCACAATCAAGGAAGCCATCAAAGCAAAAACTCCATAGGGAGCAATCATCATGATGTAATTCACGATTTGAATAATGACATCATTTAGCCCGTCGAAAAACGCAATTACAGGATCGGCTTTTTGTTTTGGAATTTGTAATAGGGCAATGCCCACCAGAATAGCAAAGAAAACAACCTGTAGCATGGCTGCATTATCAGTAGTCGCCCTGAAGACATTTTCTGGTACTATATCCACCAATGGCTGCAAAGGACTTTGTTTTTGCAATTCAGCTGCTTGTCCCACTCTGGAGCCGGCATCGCCTTCATACAGGCTCATCAGGTTCTCACGAGTCTCAGGTGGCAAACTTTTTCCTGGCTTGAATACATTCACTAGCACCAAACCAATAGTAACTGCAAGTACCGTCGTCACCAAGTAGGTCCCGATAGTCTTTCCACCTATTCTACTCAGTTTGGAAACATCTCCGAGATTAGAAACTCCGACGATCAAAGAAGCCAATACCAGTGGTACTGCAATCATTTTAAGTCCATTGATGAATATCGTTCCAAATGGCTTGATATAATCTATGGTGAAAGAATTGGGGATGGAAGTCTTGATGACCACTAAACCAAAAATCAACCCCAGAACCAGTCCGATGATAATTTGGGTGTGTAAGGGTATCTTTTTAAGCATATAAATGGGTTTAGAAGTCTTGCAGTTTATTACTTTTTGACAACAATATATAATCAGCTATGACTAAAGCGGCCATAGCTTCCACTATCGGTACAGCTCTGGGCACTACGCACGGATCATGACGGCCTTTACCTGATACGATCACCTCTTCTCCAGCTTCGTTCACCGAAGCTTGATCAGTCATAATAGTAGCAACTGGTTTGAAGGCTACATTGAAATAAATATCTTCTCCATTGGATATACCACCTTGGATACCTCCGGAGTGATTTGTTTTGGTTTTTACTTTATCTCCTTCTTGGAAAAACACATCGTTATGCAAGCTACCACGCATGTTCACCCCTTCAAATCCACTTCCATATTCAAAGCCTTTTACAGCATTGATACTCAGCATCGCTTTGCCCAGCTCAGCATGTAACCGGTCAAATACCGGCTCTCCAATTCCTACAGGCGTATTTTTGATCACACAGCTTACCACGCCGCCGATTGTATCCCGGTCTTTCCGTACCGAATCGATCAATTCAATCATCTCCTCAGCTAGTGTTGGGTCAGGACATCTCACGATGTTTTCTTCAGCTTTGGCAAGATCTAGTTTTGTATAACTTTTCGCCAACTTCAAATCGCCTACCTGAGAAACATAAGCCTGAATCGTAATTCCTTTAGTTTCCAAAAGCTGCTTTGCGATAGCCCCAGCTACTACACGTGCGGCAGTTTCTCTAGCAGAGCTTCTACCTCCACCACGGTAGTCTCTTAATCCATACTTTTCGAAATAGGTGAAATCCGCGTGAGAAGGACGAAATTTATCTGAAATATGGGAGTAATCTTTACTTTTTTGATCCGAATTATTGATCACTATACCTATCGGAGTTCCGGTAGTCACTCCTTCAAAAATACCGGATTTGATTTCAAACTCGTCCTCTTCTTTACGCTGAGTGGTGATTTTGGACTGACCTGGCTTCCTGCGTTGCATCTCTGCGATTAGCTTTGCCTCATCTATTTTGAGTCCTGCTGGGCATCCTTCTATGATTACCCCCAAAGCTAATCCATGTGATTCACCGAAGGTGGTGATCTTGAATAGCTTTCCAAATGAATTACCCATTATCTCTTTCTGATTATCAATACAGCCAGCATAGCCACTGCTAGTAGCAGCATCACATTGATAGCGACTGTAAAATAGTATTTATATTTCTCGTTTAAAAACCGATTGTCTTCTGAAGGAATCCGGTCGTACAAGCCACCTAGCCGCTGACTAGAAATAGCCTGATTGACTTTACTCTCGCCTACCACGGTGATCTTAGCCGCTGGTCTCAATGTATCGTAAACGGCACGTTCTGGATCAAAATACACCCATTCAAAATTCTTCCCAAGATCCACTTCTCCAGCTTCATTGATGGTGATGTAATAGTTAAATTCCTTTATACCAGATACTCTCCCGTAGCCTCTATTAATCTGCTGGCGAACATTTGGGTCGTAGGTGTTCAGATTAGCGACTGGTAGTCTTTTGGGTGCTGAGATGGCATTGATATTCCCCACTCCGCTGATGCCAAAATTATAATCAAAGCCTTGACCAGTCTCTACCTCTATAGAGGTGATGTTTTCTCTAACTTGAAATTGCCCCACGCTTACCTCATTTTTAAGTGGATGTGGCGGAAGTGGCTTGACTTTTATTGTCTTTGGATTGGAATAAAAAGTCTTAAAATCTTCTTGTCTATTGGCACCAAAGAATGTCGGGTTTTTGGCTATTTTATACTTTATCATTTCCCAGGGAATTCTCGGGATTTCTATTTCTCCTTCAGAAAATGGAAAAAAGGTAGCTTCATAGACCTTATATTTCGTCCAGCGTTTGCCATTGATCGTCACTTGTTCAGGATCGATATTGCTGATATTGAAGTTCTCCTCCCAGGCATTGGTAGGTTTGATTTTTTTCAAAATATCATCTAATTGCCTTCCTGGCTCATGGAAATTGAATGGGGCTTGATTCGCTTCCGACATATAAAACGCCAGACTTACATTGATTCCTTCACCCTGATACACTTCCTCTTTGTCCACAGAAACAGAGAAAAATGCATCATCCTCCATTTCCACATATTCTGGCTCCTCTATGGCTGACCTTCCAAAAAAATCCGCAAAGGGGTCAGTTGCGGCACCCCGCCCTGCGTTAGTACTAGCGGCTTCGCCGACGGTGATTTTCTTACCAGGAGAAGAATAGGCTTGACCATTAATCGTTAGTTCAAATGCAGGCAAAGTAAAATCTCCTTTTCTGCTCGGCTTATAATATTGAATAATACTATTTGAACTACTCATCTGCCCATTGATCAGGTTCATGGAGGAAGATTGAGAGATCCCTTGTTTTTGAAAACTTGGGATTTCCGGAAACTGATCGTAGGATTTGATTTTTTCGTTGCTGAGCGTTATTTTGATGGTAAAGGTTTCATTTAAACCAATCTCCGAAGCCCCAAGCTCAATCTGGACATCTTGTGCTACAACTATTCCTGAAAATAGGAAAAGACCATATACGAAAATGAATCGGGCAAGCGTTTTAATCATGGTTGCGAAAATAGGGAATATTCTACTCTTTGAATTCTAAAATAACGTAACATCTCCCTAAATGCCGCCGTAATTACACTTAAAATCAGTTAAAACCCTAAACTCTTTAAACTATGATAGAATATGTGAAGACTATCCTTCAGAAGGTCAGCTTTTCAAATTATCTATTTGAACGTGAGCTGAGAAAAGGCCTAAGACTAATCTGCCCCACCGAAATTCATGAATTCAAAGATTGGTGTTACCTGATGTTTGGCAAAGCGCACCACATAATTCTCAATCGGTATTTCGAACCCTCATTTTAGAAAGCAAAAGCCCCGACTTCAAAAATCGGGGCTTTTTTCATTTATGGTAAGTGGTTTAGTTAATATTTAATTCCACATGGGAACTAGTGGAGACCAAAAGCAAAATAAGAATTGGTCAATTTAAGAATTGAGGCCACTTCGATCACCCGTCTTCGGACTTCCTACCTGAAGCAAATGACCTATGGCGACTGGCATTAGTACGCATAATCAGATTGCTAATTAATCTTTCGTAGCAAAATCCGGATAGGCCCGCATGCTGTGCTCATTAATATCCAATCCTTCAGTTTCCTCTGCCTCATCCACTCGGATTCCAATGGTTTTCTTCAGGACAAAGAATATCGCTCCAGCAAAAATCACACAGAATACTCCTACTGCCACTACTCCAATCAACTGAGAGACTAACTGTCCTATTCCAGCCAAATCTCCGAATATACCCACAGCTAGGGTTCCCCAGATTCCACCGACTAAATGAACCGAAATTGCGCCTACAGGATCGTCAATTTTTACCTTATCGAAGAATACGACGGCAAGGACGATCAATCCTCCTCCTATCAAGCCGATGATAATTGAAGAATTGACACTCATCTGATCTGCTCCCGCAGTGATGCCTACCAGGCCAGCCAGGATCCCATTCAAAACCATCGTGATATCGTACGTTTTGAACATGAGATAGGAAACGATCAATGCGCCTATAGCTCCGGCAGCGGCAGCCATAGAGGTAGTCACAAATACTTTTGAAACCAAGCCTGGGTCTGCGCTCAAAACTGACCCACCGTTGAAACCAAACCAACCAAACCACAACAAAAACACACCCAAGGTGGCCAACGGAATATTATGTCCAGGAATAGCAGTCATACCTCTAGCAGTATATTTTCCTAGTCTAGGCCCTAGCAGCGCTGCACCTATCAATGCTCCCCATCCACCTACAGAGTGAACTATGGTAGAACCAGCAAAATCATAAAATGGAGTGTCAAGCGTATTCAGGAATCCTCCACCCCACTTCCACATACCTACTATAGGATAACAAATCCCAACATAGAGTACTGAAAAAAATATAAACGGCCCAAGCTTCACTCGCTCAGCTACAGCACCAGAAACGATAGTGGCAGCAGTGGCAGCAAACATTGCCTGAAAAATAAAATCCGTAAAATAAGTATATCCTGCATTGTAATTACTAGAATCCCAACCTTCAGGGAGAGTAAGGCCGAAGCCTGCAAAGCCGAAGAAGGTGCCAGCATAGTCTGCTCCTGGGTACATTAAATTGAATCCAACAAAAGCATAAGTCAAAAGCCCAATCGCTGGAATGATGGTGTTTTTGAATAAAATGTTAACGGTATTTTTTGAGCGTGTTAGTCCAGCTTCCAAGCTGGCGAAGCCCAAATGCATGAGGAAAACCATCGTCGTGGCTATCATCATCCATAAATTATTGACAGTAAATAGTTCTTGCATAGGTTTGAATAGTAAGGTGAGAGAAGAAAAAAGATTAAAGGGCTTTTTCGCCAGTATCGCTATTTCTGATACGGTAGGCTTCTAGGACATCATAGACAAAAATTTTCCCATCTCCGACCTGGCCAGTTTTTCCCTCCGTTAGGATACAGTTGATCACGGGTTCTACCAATTCTTCTACCGTTATAATCTCAATCTTAGTTCTGGGAATATAAGCCGGCTCATAGGGAACTCCTCGGTACATTTCCTGCCTCGCATGTTCTAGGCCCATCCCCTTCACTTCGTAAAAGGTGAGGAACTTCACGCCAAGACCTGCCACGCAAGTGTGGATCTGATCAAAGCGAGATGTTCTAATAATTGCTTCAATTTTTTTCATTTTTTTCAATAGGTCTAAAGGTTTTTTATGATAATGACATAAACCTAATCAGAAAATTAAATAAAAAACATTTTTAAGGTATTTTTTTACCCAAAATCCCAAATAAATGCATAGAAAATTTAAAACTTGGATTGAAAAATTACTTATAATATCGATTATCGTAAGTAAATCTGGCAACTACTGGTAAATATTAAACCCCATGTGCCAGTTCGAAACAAAGCAAAACCTTTGTCCCTCGCACATAAAAACATAATTTTGCGCACGTTTAACTAACGACCTATGACTCAGAAACCAACATTATTAGTACTAGCAGCAGGAATGGGAAGTCGCTATGGTGGGAATAAACAGATCGATGGATTTGGCCCTAGCGGAGAAACAATTCTTGAATATTCTATTTTTGACGCTATCAGAGCGGGATTTGGCAAAGTGGTCTTCATTGTCCGCGAGGAGATCCTCGAAGTAGCCAAAGAGAAATTCCTTCCAAAACTTGAGGGTAAAATCGAAGTGGATTGGGTAATCCAATCACTCGATAGCTTTGTGCCTTCAGAATTGAAGCAAGCAGACCGGAAGAAACCTTTTGGCACTGCTCATGCAGTACTTTGCGCTAAGGATGCTATCCAAGAACCTTTCGCTGTCATCAATGCCGATGACTTTTATGGCAAAGAAGCGTTTGATGCCATTGGTAAATTCCTTTCAACAGAAGTAAAGTCTGACCTTCACGCGATGGTTGGCTATGCGATCCAAAATGTCCTTTCTGAGCATGGCACAGTAAGCAGAGGTGTCTGCGAAACCAATGAAAAAGGTCATCTGATAGGGATGGTGGAAAGAACTTCTATCACCCGAGAGAATGGCAAAATCCTAAGTAAAGGAGAAAACGAAGTGTTGGAAATAGCAGAAAACACACCTGTTAGTATGAACTTCTGGGGCTTTCATCCGGACGTATTTGCTGACATAGAGAAAATGTGGAATGCTTTTCTTCCAGCAAACCTCGATAATCTTAAATCTGAATTTTTCATTCCAACTGTCGCTAATAATCTCATACAAGCTGATGAAGCGGCATTTGATATCTTGGAAGGTGGAAAAGTTTGGTTTGGTGTCACCTATACGGAAGATAAACCTGTGGTAATTGATTCCCTGAGAAATCTGCATGAGGCTGGAGATTATCCAGCTGATCTATGGAAATAAGTAAGAGGAGCTTCGGCTCCTTTTTTTATGACTCAGAGGTAATCACTCCATCTTCAATAGAAAAGAAAACCACTTCCGAATTCAACTCCTTTAAAATCATCTTCGATCGCTCAGGTCTCGCATCCGTCAGAAATATTTGTCCAAAGGTATGCTGAGAGATCAGCTTCATCAGCTGGGCAATACGTAGATCATCCAGCTTATCAAAAATGTCATCCAGTAGTAATATTGGCTTTTCTCCTTTTTCGATCTCGAAAATCTGAAACTGAGCAAGTTTAAGAGATATGATGTAAGACTTCTGCTGTCCCTGACTACCAATCTTCCGGATAGGATGCTCGCCTATCATAAAGCCGAAATCATCCTTGTGAATTCCAGCATTACTATTTTTGGTGATCAGGTCTTTTTTCCGCAGGCTTTTAAAATAATCTCCAAAATCGGCTCGCAAGGCTTCCGTTTCATAGATCACGCTGACTAGCTCCTGCCCTTGTGAAATCTCCGAATAATGACTTTGTAATAAGGGCGCCATTTCCGCCAGAAGCTCATTTCTTCTAGCAGCAAGGACACTACTAAGTTCAATTAACTCTAAATCGTACTTATCCAAAAGTGTAAAGTCCCGTCTGCCAGTCTCTGCAAATTTCTTCAGCAACGCATTTCGCTGCTTCAAAAAATGGTGGTATCGGATCAACTGATCCAAATACCCATGATCAAGCTGAGAAATCAACCCATCAAAAAACTTCCTCCGTCCCTCAGATCCGCCTTTGATCAATTCTGTATCATCAGGTGCAATTAAGACTAAGGGAATAAGTCCAACGTGCTCAGAGGTTTTCGCAAGTGCCTTTCCATTTTGATAGATTTGCTTCTTTTTCCCCTGCTCCACTGTGCATCTTACTTCCAGAGGTTTTGCCTCCGCGAGTTCGAATTGCCCTTTGATCGCAAAGAAATCTTTCTCATGCTGCACATTCAGACTATCACTGGATTGCACTGCACTTTTGGTCAACGAGAGATAATGAATCCCGTCCAGCACATTCGTCTTACCGCTACCATTCAAGCCTACGAAGCAGTTGATTTCTCTTGAAAATTTAAGTCGGGTCTTCTCATGATTTTTGAATTGTAAGAGTTCGAGGGACTTCAGGTGCATGAGATTGGGTAATTATTTCGAAGGGAGCCTGTTATTTAGGGCGGGTTGATTATATTTGGAACCTAAAATTAGCATATTTTCATCAGTACGATATGGCAAAGAAAACTGCAGCAACTAAATCCAAAGTAAAATATTCGAAAGAAACATACACCTTTTGGTATGAGAGCATGCTCTTAATGAGGAGATTCGAAGAAAAAGCTGGACAACTTTACGGTCAGCAAAAAATCAGAGGATTCTGTCATTTATATATAGGTCAAGAAGCTTGCGCCTCGGGAGCCATTTCGGCTTTGACCCCAGATGATAAGTGGATTACAGCTTACCGATGTCATGCTCATCCACTAGGATTGGGTACTGACCCTGGAGCTGTCATGGCTGAGCTTTATGGCAAAGCAACCGGAACTACCAAGGGAAAAGGTGGTTCTATGCACATTTTCGATAAAGAGAAAAACTTCATGGGAGGTCACGGAATCGTAGGAGCACAAATTCCTATGGGTCTTGGAATGGGCTTCGCTGAAAAATATAAAGGCACCAAAAACCTGGCAATATGCTACATGGGTGATGGTGCAGTACGTCAGGGAGCTTTTCACGAAGCGCTGAACTTGGCAATGCTTTACAAAACCCCTGTGATTTTCGTGATCGAAAACAACGGCTACGCAATGGGCACGGCAGTGAAAAGATCTTCGAACGTCGAAGACCTTTCTACATTGGGCGAATCCTATGACATGCCTTCTTTCGCTGTGGACGGAATGAACGTAGAGGCAGTACATGAGGCGGTAGCTGAGGCTGCGGATAGAGCAAGGAGAGGCGATGGGCCGACTTTGCTAGAAATGAGAACTTACAGATACAAAGGGCACTCCATGTCCGATCCTCAGAAATATAGAACTAAGGAAGAGGTAGAAGAATACAAGCAGCGTGATCCGGTAGAGCAAGTCTTGGCCACCATCAGAGAAAATAATATTCTCAGTGAAGAAGAGATCGAGGAGATCGTCAAAGGCGTAAAACAAAAGGTAACTGATGCTGTGAAATTTGCAGAGGAATCACCTTGGCCTGATGGACAGGATGCTTTCAAGGATGTATATATCCAGGAAGACTATCCTTTTGTAATGGAATAAATTAAAATAACGTAACGTCTTAAAAGCCATGAAGACAGAAAGCCTTCATGGCTTTTTTATTGGGCTTTGTAGAAAATATAAAAACCGTATATTTGCGGCTGAAATTTGAGTAGCATGGCAACGAAACAAAGTAATAAAGCACCTGAGCATCACAACGATTTAATCGAAGATCCTTCCGAAATCGCTGCGCGACTGGGCAAAGGTGAAGCTTTTGTAAAGCAGAATAGTAAAGTACTAGCAGGCGTCTTGATAGCCGCAGTAGTTTTGATCGGAGGAATCCTATTTTTCCAAATCAATAATCAAAACCAAAATGAGGAAGCACAAAAGGAAATGTTCCAAGCGGTGTATTTCTTCGAGCAAGACAGTGTTCAACTTGCCCTGAATGGCGATGGCATCAATGCTGGTCTTCTTAACATCGTAGAAGAATACCCAAGAACTGACGCTGCAAATCTTGCGCATTTCTATATTGGGTCTATTTATCTTTCTGAGAGAAACTACGAACAAGCGATCACTGAATTGGAGCAATTCTCTACTGATGATTTCTTGGTTCAGGCAAAAGCCTACTCTTTAATAGGAGATGCTAACATGGAGCTTGGCAATATTGATGAAGCGATTTCTAACTACAAGAAAGCAGCTGAGTACGATGAAAATAAATTTTTCACGCCTAAGTATTTGACCAAACTGGCAATCGCTTACGAAACCGCAGGTAAAACTCAGGAAGCTATCGCGGCTTATGCAGAGATCGAAGATAAATATTTCGAGTCTTTCGAATTTGCTGCTGCACGAAAACACAAAGCTCGCTTAGAAGGTCTTGCCTCTAAGTAATGCTTTCTCTATAGCATACTAGAAGAGTAAGGCCCTGTGGTCTTACTCTTTTTTTGTTTAAACAAACTCTCATCTCTCCTGATCCAACATCAGTCAACCCTGGATCATTAAGACTTACAGTCATGATTCTTGGCTCTTGATACTTGATACTCAAAAACTCTGATTCTAAAAACTCAGTTTTTCCATCCAAAAATTAAAAAGTAATCCAATATGGCAACTTCACTAAAAAGTCTCAGCGCACATTCTTCCAAAAACGTGAAAGACATGAGCGATAAAACGTTTGGCATCATCGTATCCGAGTGGAATGAAGACGTAACTGAAGCACTCTTTTCTGGCGCATATCAGACACTTATAGAAAACGGAGCGAAGAAAGAAAACATCATTCGTAAGAATGTTCCAGGATCTTTCGAACTGACCCTTGCTGCGCAGTGGCTAGCCCAGGAAGAAAGCATCGACGCTGTGATCTGTTTGGGTTGTGTGATTCAAGGTGAGACTAAGCACTTTGACTTCATCTGCGATGCTGTAGCTCATGGCATAACCAACGTAGGATTGAAATACAATAAGCCGGTAATTTTTGGAGTACTGACACCAAATACTCAAGAGCAAGCCATGGATCGCGCAGGTGGTAAGCATGGCAACAAAGGCGATGAAGCGGCTATCACGGCTGTGAAAATGCTTGGATTCTAAGACAAAAACCTAGTAACCTATAATCTCTATACCTATGAAAATCATGAAATTTGGCGGCACTTCTGTGGGCCGTCCAGAACGCATGCACCAGGTGAAAGACCTGATCACCCGAGGTGATGAATCTAAAATTGTCGTCCTTTCCGCGCTTTCCGGCACGACCAATTCGTTGGTGAGTATTGGAGAAGCGCTGGCAGCGGCAGATAAAGTACTGGCAAAGTCAAGAATCGATGAGCTCCATGCGCATTACAATGATTTTTATCCTCAATTGGTCAAGACAGAAGTAGCCAGAGAAAAAGCTCAAGAAATCATCAAGGAGCACTTTGAATTTTTGAACATCCTATTGAGAATCTCTTTCAACGAGGCGATCAATCGTGACATTCTAGCCCAGGGAGAATTACTTTCTACCAAGCTATTCCATACACTTTTGGAAGAGCTGGAGATTCCGGCAATATTCCTTTCTGCACTTGACTTCATGAGTATTGATGAAAATGCAGAGCCGGAACTTCAAAAAATCTCAGATCGATTGAAGGCAATACTTGCCCAGCATCCAGAAGAATCAATCTTCATTACCCAGGGTTTTATTTGCAAAAACCACCTGAACGAAGTGGACAACCTGAAGCGTGGTGGATCGGACTATACCGCCTCTCTCGTGGCAGCAGCTATCCAAGCCACAGCTTGCGAGATCTGGACAGATATCGATGGGATGCATAATAACGATCCTCGCATCGTAGATAAGACGCGTCCAATCGCTGAAATGTCTTTTGACGAAGCGGCAGAGCTCGCTTACTTCGGAGCCAAAATCCTGCACCCAGCATCTATCTGGCCAGCACAGCAGTTTAATGTGCCTGTCAAATTGCTCAATACCATGCAACCTGAAGCTCACGGAACCTTGATCAAAGCTGAAGTAGATTCTGTGGGTGTAAAAGCAATCGCTGCCAAAGACGGAATCACAGCCATCAAAATTAAATCCAGTCGAATGCTTTTGGCTTATGGTTTCTTGAGAAAGGTGTTCGAAATTTTTGAAAAGTATAAAACGCCTATTGACATGATTACTACTTCAGAGATCGCTGTATCGGTTACAATTGATGATTTGAGCCATTTACAACAGATATTAGCTGAGCTAGAGACTTTCTGTAGTGTGGAAGTTGACCGAGACCAGACTATTATTTGTATCGTAGGAAATATGGTCTCTGAAAGCAAAGGAGCTATCCAATCCGTTATCGATTCACTCATAGAATATCCTGTACGAATGGTTTCATTCGGAGGTAGTCGTCACAATGTTTCCGTGCTGATCGATTCAAAATTCAAAAAAGAAGCACTTCAAAGCCTCAATCAAGACTTATTTACCTGGTAAAAAAGATAGCCGGCCTAGCGCCGGCTATTTTATTTAGACTCATTCTTATTACTTTTGATGAATGTCAGTTGAAAAGGATAAACCTGGATTTCTTCAGCGCCTACAAACCAAGTGGAAATTGGACAGCCTGCTTCAGGTCGTTTTAGTTCTGGTTGTTTTTGCCTGTACCGGATTCACCATACTTTTTATAAAGAATCCCATCCTGGACCTATTTGGTGTGGAGAAAGGCGGATTTGTCAACACAGTTCTGTATCTACTTTTAGTTCTTCCTTTATACCAAATCATCTTACTGATCTACGGCTTTATTTTCGGTCAATTCAACTTTTTCTGGGAAAAAGAGAAGCAGTTTTTCAGGAGGATTGGAGGAATGTTTTCTAAGCGGAAATAACATTTTAACCACAGAGCTCGCAGAGATTTGCGCAGAGGACCCAGTTTATAATTTATTTAGAGGAATTACCCAATTTTTCAATTTTCAAATTTTACAATATTTCAATCCAATCAAGAAATCCTACTCCAATTCACCGCAGTTTTCTTCTGCTGCTTGATCTGTCGGAGAACTGGTGCATTTTCTGGCTGAAGCAATTCTGGATCATTTGCTAAAAGTTGCTGTACTGCATCCCTAGCCAAAGTCAAAATCGGCGCATCCTTGCTTAAGTCCGCAATCAACAAATCAGTAATCCCACTTTGCTGAGTTCCCATCAAATCTCCAGGACCACGCAAACGCAAATCCACATCAGCGATCTCAAAACCATCATTTGTGCGAACCATCGTCTCCAATCGAACCCGTGAATCCTTAGAAAGCTCATACTTGCTCATCAGCACACAATAACTTTGCTCGGCACCTCTTCCCACTCGGCCCCGTAGCTGATGCAACTGTGATAGTCCAAAGCGCTCAGCATTCTCTATGATCATCACCGAAGCATTGGGCACATTCACTCCAACCTCGATCACTGTCGTCGCTACCATTATTTTCGTCTCGCCCTTCACGAAACGCTGCATTTCGTATTCTTTGGCGTCAGCTGTCATACTCCCATTCACTATACTTACCGGATAGTTTGGAAAAGCACGTGAGATACTTTCATATCCGTCCATGACATTTTTCAAATCCATTTTCTCAGATTCTTCGATCAAAGGATAGACAATATAAACCTGCCTCCCCTTCTTGATTTCTTGATTTATAAAACCGAATACTTTTAATCGGTCTTTGTCATAGCGATGGACGGTCTGTATAGGCTTCCTTCCTGCAGGCATCTCGTCGATCACCGACACATCCAAGTCCCCATACAACGTCATGGCAAGAGTTCTCGGAATAGGAGTGGCCGTCATGACCAGCACATGTGGGATGAACTCCTCATTCTTCGCCCAAAGTTTCGCTCGCTGGGCTACGCCAAAACGGTGTTGCTCATCGACTATGGCTAAGGCTAAATTTTGAAATTGAACCACATCTTCCAAAAGCGCGTGTGTTCCGATCAGGATTTTAAGTTCGCCGGAAAGTAGTTCTTCATGAATGATTTTCCGTGTTGATTTCTTAGTTGATCCAGTCAGCAAGGCGATTTTCAACCCCATCATTTCGGCAAATCCCTTCAATCCGGCATAATGCTGCGTTGCCAAAATCTCTGTTGGAGCCATCAGGCATGCCTGTGCACCAGAGCTAATCGCAATCAACGCACAGATAAATGCGACCATCGTTTTCCCAGATCCCACGTCTCCTTGTATCAGCCGGTTCATCTGCTTACCTGATTTCAAATCTCCATAAGCTTCCCGGATTACACGCTTCTGAGCATTTGTCAGTTCGAAGGGAATATGATTGGTGTAGAATTCGGTAAGTAGCTCCGTATTATTTAGAATTTGCCCATGGAACTTCTCCGTTCTTGTGATTTTCATCATCAGCAGGCGCAGCTGCAGAAAGAAAAATTCCTCGAATTTCAATCTTCTCCTAGCTCTTTGAAGCAAATCTGGCTTGGTAGGAAAATGAATCTCACGAATAGCTGTCTGCTTATCGATCAATTGATATTGCTCCTTGATCTGAACCGGAATCGTCTCTTGAATGTGGGGAATACAAACCTGAACCAGCTGCTCCATAATTTTGGAAATCCCTTTGGAATCCAAAAATCTGGCTCTCAGCTTTTCCGTGGTTGAATAAACAGGTTGGAAATTATTACGAGTTTCGTTTGCTGTAGTCAGCGGCTCCATCTCTGGATGTGCGATACTCCATTTGTGCCCAAACTGAGCAGGCTTTCCCAGGAAAATAAAGACCCCACCAGTCACCAAATATTTTTGAACCCAAGCGATACCTTTGAACCAAGTCATTTCCATTTCCCCGGTCTCATCTGCCACGTGAGCGACCAATCGCTTTTTATTGCCCATCCCTACAAGCTCCACTTTTCGAATTTTGGCGATCACCTGCACCGCTTCCATCTCAGCATGCAATTCACGGATTTTGAAAAACTTCGTCCTGTCTTCGTAGCGAAATGGATAATGCTGTAACAATTCCCCGAAGGTGAAAATATTCAACTCCTTGTTGATCAGAGCGGCGCGCTGAGGACCTACTCCTTTGAGAAATTCTATCTTAGTATCAAAAAAACTGGACAAGGACTATTGATTTTTGGGAAAGACAAATTAAGTCCACTCAACTCAAATGACAATAGATAGACTGGAATTGTCAGAAATCAATTTTAAAAGTGCGTGACCAACTTCAAGATTTTTTGCAGCTCAGGCTGGGCAGCTTGAAGGCTTTTTAGTAAAAGCATCTGATTTTTTGCGCGATGAAAATTCTGCTCCGAATATTCCACTTTATAGTAAATATTCCCCTGCAAATGATCCGTTAAAAATCGAAGACCCATAATGCAGGTCATCACCTCCCCGGCTATTAATAAGGAAGCCGCCTCCTCCTTCGTCGCCAACGTTTTCACACCTTCCCAATAACCTTTTAACAAGTGCTCAAAAACCGGTATTTCAAACTTAATCTCGTCCCACTTCTGACTAGTCTCAGGCACAGAACATGAAACAGTTCGTACCAAATCCCCAAAATCATACATCAAATACCCACTCATCAACGTATCCAAATCGACCAAAGCCTCCACTTTTTGAAAGTCATTTGAAAAAATCAAGTTATTGATTTTGGTATCGTTGTGAGTTAGACGTTCAGGTAGGGTCTTTCGAAATTTCTGATAAGAGGCGATTAGATCCGTTTGCCCCAAGTAAAAATCCACTAGTGCCTGATCATCTTTTGTAATAGAAACCTTACCAGCTGCTACTTGGTAGAGCTTTGCGAAGCGTAAATCCAACCGATGAAAATCAGGAATACACTCTTTCAATTGTGCTGTATCCACATCCTTACCCCACTCAGCAAACACCCCGTAAGCGTTTGCCGCTAAATAGGCTTGATCAAGAGAAGAGATTTCTTGAATCGTCTGACCCGAGACAAATTCAAACAAACGAAAAAGCTTTCCCTTCCATTCAGTGATAAGTTTACCGTCGGAATTGGGAATCGGAAGAGGTAAACTAAAGGGTAATAGGCCGTCATTACCTTGTGATTTGACCTGCCGCTGATTGTGCGTGATACGTTCAGGAAACTGAAATACTCCCTTATTAAATTCCTGTAGGATAAATTTTGACCCTTCTGATTCTATCAAATAGGTGCCATGAATGAGACCTGCACCAAAAATAGAATACGTGAAATCTTCAGATGTACTGAGCGAATAGGCAGCTAGAATGCTGGCGACATTTTCCTTAATCATGCCCCAAAGCTATAGGATACCATTTAGAATGAACTTGAAAAAAATAAAATTATACTAGAGAAATCGCTCACCACGACAAAATTCTGAGTAAACTTCTGAGGCATACTTTTCCCATTTGGCAGAAAATAAATACATTAGCAAAATTTATTATTTAAGTTTAAATTCATTTTAGAAAAAATTTAAAGAACTTATAAATCCCAAAACCTATGAATGTTACCTCCATTGATTGGGCAATCATTGCCGCTTTCTTTGTAATCTCCCTACTGATAGGGCTATATACATCGAAAAAAGCTGGTTCCTCTGCCAAAGAATTTTTTCTATCAGGCAGAAATATGCCATGGTGGTTGCTAGGTGTATCTATGGTAGCGACTACCTTTTCAGCAGACACACCCAACTTGGTGACAGATATCGTTCGAAAAAATGGCGTAGCCGGAAACTGGGCATGGTGGGCATTCTTGCTGACAGGTATGCTTACGGTCTTTGTTTATGCCAAATTATGGAGAAGATCTGAAGTTACTACTGACCTGGAATTCTACGAATTACGCTATTCGGGTAAAGGCGCTGCCTTCTTGAGAGCTTTCAGAGCAATTTATTTAGGAGTCTTTTTCAATGTCGTGATCATGGCGACCGTATCTCTCGCTGCTATCAAAATCGGCGGAATTATGCTAGGCTTAGAGCCTTATGAGACTTTGCTTATTGCATCTGTGGTCACGGTGATTTATAGCTCTCTGGGTGGTTTAAAAGGGGTCTTGCTAACTGACTTCTTCCAGTTTTTCATCGCAATGATCGGTGCATTTGGAGCGGCTTATTACATTCTTGATCTGCCAGAAATTGGTTCTTTGAATAATCTCCTTACGCATGAAAATGTAGTAGGCAAACTAGATTTTCTTCCTGACTTCTCAGATCCCAATGCCTACATTCCGTTGTTCCTGATGCCAATAGCTATACAATGGTGGGCAACTTGGTATCCTGGTGCTGAGCCTGGAGGCGGAGGCTATATCGCGCAGCGCATGCTTTCGGCAAAAGACGAAAAAAATGCAATCGGAGCTACTTTGTTTTTTAATGTTGCTCACTATGCTCTACGCCCTTGGCCTTGGATTCTAATTGCTTTGGCATCGTTGATTGTTTTTCCTAACGTATCTGATATCTCCGCGGCCTTCCCTAATATCCCTGTAGATAAACTTGGGGATGACTTGGCTTACTCGGCCATGTTGACCTATCTACCTACAGGCCTAATCGGGATAGTGCTAGCATCTTTGATTGCAGCGGTGATGTCCACACTTTCTACTCACCTCAACTGGGGATCTTCCTACATTGTGAATGATTTCTACCTGAGATTCATGAAGCCAGAAGCTTCCGACAAGGAGCTTGTAGCTGTGGGAAGAATTTCCACTGTGGTGCTCATGGGACTTTCGGCTGTATTAGCCTTAGCACTCTCCAGCGCCTTAGATGCATTCAACATTCTACTTCAAATCGGCGCAGGAACAGGCCTAATCTTTATTCTAAGATGGTTTTGGTGGAGAATCAACGCATACACTGAAATCTCAGCTATGGCAATTTCCTTTGTGGTAGCTATCTTCTTTGAAGTGATTAATCCTAAGGTAAATTGGATTTTGATTCCAGAAAATCAGGCCTATCTGAAATTAATTTACAGCGTCTCAATTACCACAATTGGGTGGTTGCTCGTGACTTTTTTAACAGCACCAGAGAAAGACGCAGTATTGCTTTCCTTCTACAGAAAAGTAACTCCAGCTGCATTTGGATGGAAAAAAGTATTGGATCGCTATCCAAATGAGCGCCAGGTAATCGGTCAGCTTCCAAAAGAAATCGGTCTGATGATGATAGGGTCAGCGATGATCTATGCTGCGCTATTCTCTACAGGATTCTTTATCTACGGAAATCTATTGGGAGGAATCATTGCTGCCGCCATCGCTATAGTAGGCGGAGTGGTTATATTCAGATCTTGGAAAAACCTTAACTAATCATCAAACTTGACAGAATTCATCAGGTGGATCATATCCTCCTTGATGAATTCTATCACAGGTGATAGCGAATCATTTTTCATCGCAGTATTAAAGTATAGCGCACCTCTGAGAAAGTTATCCGTCGAGTCTGTAACAAAAAACTGGAATTGCGTAGGCACCTCTCCGGTAAGTTCGGCCACCACCCCCGTATAGCCCTGCGGAGTCAATAATACTGCTTCTTCTATCCCATAGGCTTTTACTTGGTGTTGAGAAGTCAACCTGAACGCATCACTGGACAATTGCTTGAAATTGACCTGATCACCATCAATTCGCTTATAGGTGAGATGTACTTTCGCCCCAAAATCAGCATAGTTCAAATTGACCCAAGCCTTCTCCGCCATGTTAAATGAATCAGGCTCTATGCTAGAATAGCTTGAATAATCGAGTTGATAAGGATAGCCCTCGGTGAGTTTTTCAAAAGAATGCTCAGGCAAATCAATACGGTTGTATCCAGGTGGTTTTGGCAGGTAAGTCTGATCACAGCCTACCAGGCTTACAAATAGCAAACCAATCCAAAAGTGTTTCCTCATGGCTTAAAATTAGACAAAGTGTTTGATTTGGCTGGAGAATAAATGAAATTTAACCAAACAACCAATCTCTATACCTATGAAAAAAGCACTACACTACCTTTCGGGCGCCATGCTGTTTACCTGTTTAATAATGGTTTCTACAACCGCATCAGCACAAACAACCAAGGCAGAATTTATGAGCAAATGGCAAAACAGCAAGCAATTTACCTTAGACGTGCTTGACAAAATGCCAGATTCTGGAATGGATTATAAAACTGATCCAGAAGCAATGTCTTTCAAAGAACAGATCTATCACATAGGGAATGCGATCGTAGGAATATCACAAGGTTTTCTAAAAGGCGGCGATCCTGGTTTTACGCTTGAGCTTGCTTCCGCATCAAAGGCAGATTTGGCAAACTATGTAGCAAAATGCTATGACTACGGTACTATGACGATGAAGGCATTATCAGAAGCTGACGGTGCCGAGACATTAGAAGTTTTTGGAAATACAGTATCTAGACGTCAGGTAATGGCTTTGATAATGGACCACGCCACACATCACAGAGGGGCTGCGATCGCCTATTTGCGTGCTGAAGGGGTGGAGCCTCCTGCATTTGTTGGTTTCTAATCACTACTTTATTTCATATAAAAGCGGCAATGATTAAGTTCATTGCCGCTTTTTAATGCTGAAAGTTTACTCTCTTATCCAGGCTACTTTTTCCTCCATACTATCTCTTTTGCCATCAGGCCAGGTAAGAGTCGCAGGCTTGGCTACGTAGAAAAAGCCCATCAATGCATCCTCGCCTTCCAATCCGTAGTCTTCCCGAGCCTCAGCCCAGAAAGTAGGACCGCCCGTTCCCCAATAGGCTGCTAATCCATGTGCTGAAGCCGTCAAATACATATTCTGAACAGCCATAGAAACTGCAGCAATCTCTTCCATCAAAGGAATTCCTTGGGATCTTTTCAGAATGATTGCGATCATGTGAGATGCCTTCAATGGCTGTTGCTTAAATTTCTCATACGTACCCTCTAAAAATGGCGTACCGTTCTTCTCCGCCCTTAGCTTATACATAGCTGCTTGATAATCTGCAAATTTTTTCAAGCCTTCTCCTGTATAAACTATAAATCTCCACGGCTGTGTCAATTTATGTGTGGGGGCCCAGCGTGCATTCTCTAGCATTTCCTCAATGATCGCGTCATCTACAGGATCATTTTCTTTGAACTGTGCGGGAAACATGGATCTACGTCCGCGGATAATTTTATTTACTTCTTCGATGTTGAAATCGGGCTTTTGCATGTATTGCTTCTTAGTTATAATTGTTCTTAATCCTAATTACAAAGAAAGGAAAATGGTTCTGGCTTAAGATAATTTGTTTTGAACCTAATGCTCTGTTAAAGTTCTCCCTTCAATAGTTGCTGACGCAATTCTGGATGAAACTTTTCAATTGCATACCGTAAGGCTGTTCGAGGCATGGTCGTGTAGTGTTTTTTCAAAAATTCCATTTCAACCTCAAAATCCCTGTTTCCTATCTCTCGAAGCATCCACCCCACGGCTTTGTGAATGAGGTCGTGTTCGTGATAAAGTAGTTTCTCGGCTAAGACCAAGCCATCGTCAAAATACCCCCTCTTTATCCAGTACAGTGAGCTAATCATTGCTATTCTCTGCTTCCACAAATGCCCCGAATCCGCCAGACCGTAAAATATAGATTTCTCTTTATCTAAGTAAAAGTGACCTAGGATACGATGGCAGGAGCTATCTACCAAGTCCCAATTATTTACATAATCAAGATGTGCGAGGTAGAAATCTACCAGCTTCTGTTGCTCCGATTCGTCCTTCAACTTCTGGAATTTATAGACCAGCATGTACAGGGCCGTAAGCCGAACCTCATGATAGGGGTTTTTCACTAATTCTGAAATTACAGGAAGGCTACTCTCCTCAAAGACTGCTTTGGCAACTTTGCGCTGCTCAGGCACGACGACGCCGAGAAACTGATCACCTTCACCATATCCCCCAGGCATTGACTTGAAAAACTTGGGTAAGAAGGCAGCTTTGATGGGATTAGCTTTATCGGATAGTGCAGCAATAATTTGCTCAGCTAATTGGCTCATGATTGAAAGTAGAAAATGATTTCCTTTCTAAAAATCATCTCCACCATCTCCACCGTCTCTTCGGCTTCTGTTGTCCTCCGCTCTCTCTTTAAATCCTCCAAATCTGTAAGTGAAAGACAGAGTTCCTACACGTGTTTCGCGCTGGAATACTCGCTTCTCATCAAATCGAGGATTTGAGGTGGTGATTCGGAAATTTCTCGTATTGAAAATATCACTCACATTTGCAGATATCGTTGCTTTTCCCTTGAGCACATCTTTGCGCAAGCCTATATTCAAGCTGTACTGTGGCTCGATTTGCCCTTGAGCGAGTACGATAGGACCACGGAAATTACCTTGAGCCTGTACGCTAAACCAATTAGGAATAAGCCAATTTGCCAGCAAATTCAACGTCCAGCTGAAATTCTCATTACTGAAGCTTTGCTCGATATTCTCTGCATTGATCTTAGAGTAAAAGAGATTCCCAGTCAAGGTAGCATCCAGGTTATTGAAAATCTGGATCTGATTGATTAACTCAAAACCGGTACTGGCTCGTGTATCAGCATTTTCCCGACTTTGAATAGCCACGTTGTTATCAGTGAGGATGGTGATCCTCGTTTCTACATCTGTACTGTATCGATGATACACCGTGGCATTGAGCAGGTATCTCTCCCAGCCTTTCATGTATCCAATTTCATAGCTGTCAGTGAACTCAGGCTGCAAATAAGGATTTCCTATGCTAAAATTGTATTGATCTCTGACTCGATAGATTGGCGCCAAATCCCATATACTTGGTCTAGAGATTCTTCGCGTATAATTCAACGTCAATTCATTCTCTGCAGCAATCGTATAACTTAAAAAGGCACTTGGAAACAGATTAAGATAATTATTTGGGATGCTTTCATTATTTCTTACCGTTTCCCCTAGTGTTCGTGTGTATTCTCCTCTCAACCCCAACTGATACCCAAATTTTCCTTTGGTGTTCTTATAGGTGAAATAGGCAGCATACACAGATTCATCGAAGTCAAATGTATCAGACAAGGTATCCACCACTACGGGTTCAAAATCTGAAAACTGATCCCCCTGGGCAAATTCCTGGCTCCATTGCCAATTTCCAAGTGTTGCTTTTAGCCCGGTCTCTATCTTAGCTCCATTCTGAAATGGCTTCTCATAGTCCAGCTGAGCCACATAAAGATTACTCGTCCTAGGTCGGTCATTAGTTTGGATCAACCGCTTGGTCGGATCAGAATTTCCATCTGCGTCGAAAAACTCCTGATTTGAATAATCTGTTTGCTCTCGGGTATCGTACGAATAGGAAAATGAAGAATATAACTTTTGCCCCAAACTATCTAAAGTCAAGGTATAATTGACACCTCCTTCGTAGTTAGCACTAGTGCTCCATTCGTTATTCTGCCGCACAAAACTTGAATCAATTGATCCTGTCTGGCTGATATTAAGCTGAGTGACATCTGAATATTCTGTTTCATCGTCGAAATTTCCCTGAAAGTAAACCCCAAACAATCCCTTTTCTGAGATATTATAATCCACTCCCGCTCTTACTAAATGGGTTTTTTCCAGCTCATACCCGTCCTGATCTTGCTCAAGCTTAGGAGAAAAACCATCGAGGTAATTACTCCTGCTTCCCTCTCCAAATTCCAACTGACGACGATCTTGCCAGTTATAAGATCCATAAAAGTTAGCTTTCTCTGTCCCGTAGTTCAGGTTTAGTCCTGCTTGGTATTTATCCCGCGTACCTATGGAAGCATTTACTTGCCCGTTGAAACCCGTCTTCTCGTTCTTTTTCAAAACAATATTGATGATACCACCATCTCCTGTTGCATCGTAACGAGAGGATGGATTGGTAATCAATTCGACACTTTTGATACTATTTGCTGGAAATTGGGACAAAATACTTTCTGCGTCATCGCCAGAGAGGTTTGAAGGCCGACCATTGATATAGATTAGAATATTTCCACTCCCTCTCATCGTGATCCCACCTTCATCATCCATCTGTATAGATGGCAATGTACTGAGCAACTGTGAAGCGGTTTGTCCTTCTGCCACGATGCTATTTTCTACATTATAGGTTCGCTTATCTATGTCAGATTCAAACATCGAGGTTACGCCTTCCACCACTACTTCATCTAGGTTTTGGGCATCTTCTACCAGCGTGATCGTTCCCAGATTCACGGAGTTTTTACTTTCTCCCAAAGTAATTTTTTCATAAAACTCCAAATAGCCTATAAATCCCACACGCAGAATGTATTCTCCGGCAGCTGTAGAAAACTCAAAATTTCCGTCCAAATCACTCATTCCACCAGTGACCAATGAAGAGTCGGAGGGTGTTAGTAAAGCCACATTAGCAAACTCAAGCCCAGATTCTCTTTTTCCATCTATGACTTTACCTCTGATTTTGACCTCCTGAGAAAAAATATCCAAAGAGTAAAACATCACCACAAAAAAGGCCACTAAAGGCGTAAATCTTATCATTATTACAAGTCGTTATCAGTTCAAGATATCTCACAGATGCAATTAGCAGTTCCTAAAAAACTGTGAATTAACTATTTGCAAACAGTACACCTTTACTAACCTTAATAATCCAGCAAGGTTTTGATGTTGATTGAAAACTTGATTTGTGGACAAATGTCAGGATAGCGAGAGTTTTAACCCTTTCAAAGGCAAGCTTTATCCAATCTTAAGCTTCAAATGTGATTTTAATAGTTCTGATTTTAAAGGAACCCTTATATTTACCGATGATCAGCTTTTTTATGATAAAATTAGTTGATTAGATCAAGTCTTGTTTGCTTTACTCCCTACCACGTCACGAGATCAAAGAAAAAAGTACTGAGTTGATCAAATTTTTGGAAGGCGTTGCTTTAAGTTTTTCTTTGTGGTTTTTTGATTTCCTTAATTAGCATCAAATAAAAATATGGTCAATTCGCACTCAACCACGATCTCCTTCAACAGTAAGTAAATCTGAATTTTAAAGTAAATAGGTCAATGTCAACTCAAAAGCCAACAGTAGTAATTGCAGATGATCACCCAATCTTACTCAAAGGATTGAAAGATTTCTTGGATGAATTGGACCTAGACATCTTAGGAATAGCTAACGAAGGGCAAAGTGCCATCAATCTAATTATACAACACAAGCCACAACTTGCTATTTTGGACATGGATATGCCCCACAAAACAGGGCTGGAAATTGCGGTAGAATGTAGAAAACTAGGCTTGGACACCAAAGTGATTTTACTGACTCTGCATAAGGAGCTTTACCTCTATCATCAAGCCAAGGAATTGAATTTGTCCGGATACATCCTCAAGGATTTTGCACTTGAAGATCTTTCAAAAGCTGTCTCAAAAGTTCTAAGCGGCGGACAATTTTTTAGCGAAAAGATATTTGAAGGCATGAAGGAAAACAAATTGCAATCCGATGAAAATCCGCTGACGCCTTCGGAAATAAAAATCCTCCGATTGATCTCCGTGGGACTTTCGACCAAAGAAATTGCCAATCAATTGTTTATTTCAGAACGCACCGTGGACAAGCATAGAAGTAATATGATTACAAAGTTGAATTTGGAGAAAAAGCATAATTCCCTACTCATCTGGGCCCAAAAAAATCGGGGCTTAATCGACTAATGACATTTTTTGGTCTGAAAAGAGAAAAAATACGTGTTAATACGTATTGAGTCACCTTTCATTTTTGGGTAGGTTTGAATAAATAATTCAACTACCAAACTTTTTGTGCTATGAAAATTTCAAGTCTTCAGGGGGATTTTAAAGTAATCCAAACCATAAAAAATCGTGATGAACTTCTCGTTTTGGGGTCCTGGAAAGATCTCGTACGAATGTTTGACAGCAGCAGAACTTTTCTTGTCAACAAGAGTGAAGCGCTATTTGGCATCTACCTCTGCAAGCAGGAGTGTGCAGAATTCATGAATAAGATAATTCAGGATATTGATTACCATGAGTGGGAGGACTTCAAAATTGAGAAGCCAATCTACCAGAATCAATTCCAAGCCTAAAGGGTGATATTTTTTCAGCAGAAAACATCTAGAGCTGCGCGGATCATACGATCTACGGTTTTTTCAGCTTCCTTATCAAATTCTCCAGTAGGTCTATTAGCCACGATAGCGTTCAGACTGAGCATGCGATGATTCAAAAGTTTGCCCATGGCATAGTATCCGGCTGTCTCCATTTCGAAATTCGTCATTTTCAGCCCGTCAATTTCCAATGCGCCTAGCCGTCCAATCATATCGTCAAGTTTTGGCTTCAGTCTAACTTCCCTTCCTTGTGGCGCATAAAATCCCGGCGCAGTAAGTGTCACTCCCCGATAAAAATCAGAAGGTAATTTTTGAAGCAAGTCACTGGAAGCCGAAGCTTGGTAAGGCAAAAAGGAAAGATCTAGCGTCTTCTGTACCAAACTCGCCCAAGCTTGAGATCCTTCCAGTGAAGGATAGAATTGCATCAAGGTATCTATGCCTACGGCTACTTCGCTGGCTAGTAGGCTACCAACAGGAATATCGGCCTGCATGCTTCCCGATGTCCCGAGACGAATGATTTCCAAACTCTTCTCCATTGGTTTCACTCGATGAGTAGTGAGATCTACATTCACAAGAGAATCCAGCTCGGTCATCAAAATCTCCACGTTATCCGTCCCCATGCCTGTACTCATTACAGAGACGCGTTTACCATTGAGACGGCCGGTATGCGTGACAAACTCACGCTTACTAACCTTGAAATCAAGCTGATCAAAATATCTGGACACCATAGGCACCCGATCAGGATCGCCCACTGTAAATACAAGAGAAGCCAGATTATCTGGCTTCAAATGAAGGTGATAAATGCTTCCATCAGCATTCAAAATCAATTCGGATTCTGGAATTTGTCGGCTCACGTTACAGACTAAGCGTTAGATTTATCCTTGGGTTTACGGACTAACCCTTTGTAGGGATTATATCCATTGGTATTTTTTTGATAATATCCCGTCCCATCATAGACCCGCTTCTCTGGGGTATCCTTGCACTCGGTGGAGCAGGCACCTTCCATTTCCCATCCGCACTTTTCGCACATAGGTACATGTGCATTACAAGTCTGATTAGCACAGTTCACCATACGATCAGAAGGTGTACCACAGACATGGCAGGTAGAAACGATTTTTGGATTCACCTTATTTACATCTACCGCTATTCTATTGTCAAACACGTAGCATTTCCCTTCAAAATCCTCTCCGCCAGCTTCCATACCGTATTTGATGATTCCGCCATGCAATTGATAAACATCCTCAAAACCTTGCTCTAATAGAAATGCAGAGGCTTTTTCACATTTAATTCCGCCCGTACAATAAGTCAGAACTTTCTTTCCTTTCAGATGCTCTAGTTCTTTTACTTTTTCGGGAAAATCACGAAAGTTGTCAATATCGAGGGTCAATGCATTTTTAAAACGCCCTAGTTCGTGCTCATAATTTGAGCGCACATCCAGGATCACTACATCCTCCTGATCTTTCAATTTCTTGAATTCCTTAGGGTCTAAATGTTTACCTGTTCTCACGTTTGGATCGAGATGTCTCAATGCGCTGTGAACAATCTCCGGCTTATAACGCACATGAATCTTAGTAAAGGCATGGGTATCATGAGCATCAATCTTGAATTCCGTCTTTGCAAAGCGCTCATCGGCATGAATGTAAGCCATGTATTTCTGGCAGTCTTCCACCAAGCCGGAAACCGTACCGTTTAGTCCCTCATCAGAAATGATGATCCGTCCACGGATGTTATTTTCTACACAAAAAAGGTGATGCTGCTCACGGTATTCTTCAGGGTTCTCAATCTTGGCGTAGCAGTAATAAAGGAGGATTTGATAGTTTTTGTTTTCCATAACGATAGCCCTGTTGCGGCAGGGTGTTTAGGGATTTATTATTTGGGATTAGAAATTTCAAATTTCAAATTTACTTCACTTTTGCAGCAGGATTGCCAAACACAGTTTCATTCGATCCGACAGTAGCTATTACTACGGATCCAGCGCCCACACGCGCATTTTTCCCAATGGTCACACCAGACACAATCGTAGCTCCAGACCCGATAAAAGCTCCGTCTTCAATAATCACATCGGAATTCACCACTGAGCCCGCCCCGATCTGCACAAAATCTCCCAGAACAGCTTTATGTTCGATCACAGCTGCCGAATTGATAATACAATGGCTACCAATCTGAGCTCCCGCACCGATATTGACATTCGCATTGATAAAATTACCATGACCAATGATGGCATCCGTAGAAATATAGGCTCGCTGATGAATCGCATTCACGGGTTGAACCTTGCGTCTGTCGTTCAGAAGCTCTACTAAGAACTTGCGGTATTTTGGATTTTCCTCCGCTACAAACGCCTCGGTTTTTTGTCCAATCAATTTCAAAAAGCCATCATCCTCAGGATTTCCAAGGACTGAAACAGTATTAATTTCTTTTCCATGGATCTTTTCATCTTCGTCCAAAAAACCATAAACCACGACATTGTTACTGTTGAAAATCTCAAGTGCGGGGTGAGCAATACCTTTTGCCCCAAAAATTATAACTGGTTTTTCCATAGTTTTTTGCAATTCAGGCTGCAAAAATACAGGAATTCACTGGCTTACCCAAAAATTACTTGGATTCTGATTTGATCAGCACTTGGGCAATCTTGCATTGCAAACACTTTTTAGGCTGGCAATAATTCTTGAATAAACCAATCATCCCTTGTGAATCAAAGCCATTGGCAGCTGACCAACTGTGAGTTTGAAAGCGACGGATGATGTGATTATTCTCTGCCGAGATCTCCTGCAACAAGTCAAAACAACGCTCCTGCCAATCCGACTCCTCATAATATCGCCCGTACGCAAACCAGAGCGGAACCACGTAGTTGATCACCAACAGCTCCACAGCAGTACTAGAAATTCCAGTGCTTGCCTGTCGCTCTGATGACTTTCCAAAACTAAAATGATACTGCCAATATTCGCTGGGCTTTACTTTCAGGAGCAATTTGAAGCTTGCAAAATTCTGAGAGTCTTGCATGACAGATTGGAGTAGATTTGGGGCATTAGCCAAAATCGCAGCCAATTGAGCAATCCTGATCGTCGGAAAATTACTTGGCCTCACCCCCATAAAGGTCCAATGTTGCCGCTTCATTCCTTGAGTCCACCCATATTTTTTCTGATAAAATTCAAACTCCCGAATCAGGAATAGCACATAAGGCTCATCAGACTCCAATGGAAGTAATCCCGCCTGTCCAAAAAGTATGGCTTCCAAAACCGGCAATTGATTTCTATGCTTCTGGAGAATTTTATTGGGAACCAAAGCCGCCAGCTCTCCCATGGCTTGGCTGTTTGTTTTGAAACCAAAACAACTGAATAACCAACGATAAGCAGTTTCTTCCCAGTTATCTGTAGTGGATTTGAGGATATCCAAAATCAGGGAAGATTTTTCTTGCAATCGCTCTACCAAGGCTCTTTCCAAAGTAGAAAATCGTACGATTTCCGGCACATCTTTTAGCCCATGAGAACAGGGCAAGTCAGCTTTGTAATCTAGCATTTGCTCATAATTCCTCCAGACATCCAAGAAAATCAATCCTTTCAACTCCAGCGTGGGCATAGCTGTCCCATCATTTCGGAGGACTTCGAAGTCATTTTCCCAGACCACATGAAGTACCACAGAATTGTAGGCTGGATTACCACCATGCGCATGCTGCTTCCATTCGCTAGCCAATCGATGCACTTCCACATGACCATGGAGTGTCACTTGGTCGATTACCACTATTGAATCTCTGAAATCAGGCCCTTCGCTTTGGTTATGAAAACCAACCTGTATTATTTTCAATTCCTCTCCAGCAGTCGTGCGCAGTTTCGCCTTTTCGAAATACTGATATTTCCAGACGAGTTGTAAAAAGTCTTCTTTGAATGTCATAAAAGTAGAGGTTAAAAGTGAAGGGAATTTAACCAAAAGCTTAAAAATAAAAAAGTCAGGAAACCCTGACTCTCAAAATTTTAGCTAGTTGTATTTACCTTCAAAGGTACTTTTCAAGTAACCTCTCCATCTCTTCTTGCAGTTTCTTAGCTTCTTGCCTAGCCACTTTGGCAAAGTCTTTTTCCCCGGAAGCGTAAATAACCCCACGGCTGGAATTTACCAGAAGTCCACATTGCGCATTCATACCAAACTTGGCGACATCAGCTAAGCTTCCACCCTGCGTTCCAACTCCAGGAACTAGGAAAAAATGATCAGGAACAACTTTTCTGACTTCGCCGATCAATTCTCCACGTGTGGCGCCAACCACATACATCAGGTTTTCATGAGTGCCCCACTCCTGACTTTTTTCCAAAACCGTTTGATAGAGAGGCTTGCCATTTTCGTCTTTGATCAACTGGAAATCCATCGATCCGGCATTGGAAGTCAAAGCCAAGAGAATCACCCATTTGTCCTCGAACTCCAAAAATGGCGTCACGCTATCCGCTCCCATGTAAGGGGCAACTGTCACAGAATCGAAATCCATTTTCTCGAAAAATGCCTTTGCATAGAGTTTGGAAGTGTTTCCAATATCTCCTCGCTTGGCATCGGCTATGGTGAAAATCTCCTTCGGGATAAGTTCAGTAACCTTCTGCAGCGTCTCCCAACCTTGAGGACCCAACGCTTCGAAAAAGGCAATATTTGGCTTATAGGCCACAGCGTAATCAGAAGTTTCCTCGATTATTGCTTTGCAAAAGCTGAAAATCGGATCAGGTTCAGACTTCAAATGAGCAGGAATCTTATCCAAATCAGCGTCTAGACCTACGCATAGAAAGGATGATTTTTTCTGGATTTGGGAGAAAAGTTCTGCTCGAGTCATGGGGTTTTGGGATTTTAGCAAAGGTAGGGAATTCAGATCTAGTTCGAAAAATGATAAGTAAAATGCCACCGATAAGCTATTTTACACCTGTACTTATTAATTTTCTTTCATGTTTAAAATGCTAAGTAAAAATCTCAAAATCAGATTGATAATTGGCTTCTTCTGTCTAGCTACGTTCGATCTAATTTTTACACAGATATTTTCAAGTCCCAAGCCTATGTGGCTTCAATTAATAGGGTCGTTACTTTCCTATGGAATAATAATACTAGCCTTAGCATTTACCTTCAGCAAATTCGCAGAAAAGACACATAAATAGATAGCAAAATCAAACAGTCAATTAAGTCAAAAAATGATTTTTGATAAATATTCTCAAACCAAAAAACCTACTACCTGAGATTTCGATTCCCAAATGCTGTTAATAAGTAGGAGACAGAAATTTTCGTAAAGCGAAAAAGGAAGGCCTCAAAAGCCTTCCTTTATTTTTCTCATAAATCCTGCTAAACCTATCGCACTAGTGTTTTCCCCCAAAGGAAATTCATCTTGACCTGCGTAGATAAAATAGCGATGAACTGCTTCCACATCTTCCACCGCTATCATAAAACCCTTCGAAAGCTTTGGGCTCAGCGTTCGCTTGATTTCTAGCGCCCAAATTTCTCCATTCAGACTTAGTACTAAGTCAAGCTCCGCTCCAGCAGTAGTTCTGTAAAAGCCATAATCCGCTCCATTTGGTAAGACAGAAAGAATATTTTCAATGATAAATCCTTCCCAGCTTCCTCCCACTACTGGATGTCCAAGCAGATCATCGAGTTTAGTCAAGTTCAATAAAGCATGTGTAATCCCAGAATCCCGGATGTAAATCTTGGGAGATTTCACCAGCCGCTTCCCCACATTCACCAACCAAGGACGAAGTGAGCGAATCAGCAAAAGATCCTCCAGCATTTCCACATAGCTTTTCACCGTAGGTGAGGTCAGATCAAGACTCGCTCCAAGTTTGGAAAAGTTGATTAGCTGACCTTGCTGATGCGCGAGCATGGTCCATAGCCTGCGAAGTCGAGTCGCAGGGACAAATTGCGCGATCTGCGGTATGTCTCTTTCCAAATATGTCATGATGAAATTCCCTCGCCATGTCATGCTGGATCTATCCGAACTAGCTAGAAAACTATCCGGGAAACCTCCACGAAGCCATAGCTTTTCCACATGACCTTCTATCGAATCGACTTCCAGCACATTAAAGCCTGGAAGTTCCTCATAGGCGATTCGTCCTGCTAGGGATTCGGACGATTGTCGGATAAGATCTAAAGAGGCTGAACCCAAGATCAGGAATTGACAAGATCGCAAGCCCTTTTTTCTCCTCCGATCTATCACTCCTCTCATAAGGGGAAATAGATCAGGCATGCGCTGAATCTCATCAAGAATAATCAAATGGCCTTCGTGAAGATCAAAGTATTGCTCAGGCTCAGCTAGCTTGCTTCGGTCTGAAGGGCTTTCGAGATCTAAATAAATAGACTGAAGAGCTATAGTTTCCACAAGCTCTTGCGCTAAGGTAGTTTTACCTACTTGGCGTGGTCCAAGAATAGCAATAGCCGGAAAGTCGGGCATCAATTCTTGCAGTTTCAGTATCAAATCTCGTACAATCATCCTTGCAAATTTAAAATTTGATTTTAAATATACAAGGATGATTTTTTCTTATTTCATTGGATAACAAACTTTTAACTATTAATCTTCAAAATTAATTGCAATCATAGATCCTGTGAGAGAAACCATCGCTGTGATCAAGAAAAAGATCAAACTGAAAGCCACCGCAGTCGCTTCATCAATGCCTGCATAAGTGTGCGCATAGACGAAAACAAGTTCACGTGCACCAACTCCTCCGATTGTCAAAGGAAGCACTGCCACGATCGAAGAAAGCAGAAAAACCAGTTGATAAGCCAAGAAATTCTCTGTCACTCCCAAGCTTTTTAGAATAAACCATGCGCAAACTAGCTGAGCTACTTGGCCAGCCATCGACCAGGCATTCGCTTTCCAGAAGGAGGGTAGAAAGGATTTAAACAATAGCTTTTGCAGGAGCCAAAAAGCTGGAAAAACCAGTAAAGCAGCTATCCCCACCAAAATCTCCCAAGGAATTTGCGAAGCGAAAGGCAAGCTCAAATCCACCGGAAGAATCAACACAAGCAACAGAAAAACAATGGCCACCAAACCTCCCAATCGATCCAACAAAGAGGCTTGGACCAGGGATCTTACCGGAGTTTGATACTGCTTATTCAACAAATACACCTTATAACCATCTCCTCCGATTCCACCAGGAAGGAAGAGGTTGTAGAACATACCGATCAGGTAAAGCTTTAGATTTAGCTTTTCGGAGATGAAAAGGCCGATATCTTTGAAGTATAGATTAAGGCGAAAAGCAGTAAACAATTTACTCAACACAAAAATCAAAACAGCTGGAATCAACCAAGCCCATCGAATGGTCTTGACAATCTCCAAAAGTTGATTTGTATTTATTTTTCGAAAAACCAGAAAGAGAGCCAAACTAGTCAAAACCAGCTTCAAGGCAGTCGTAAACCTCTTCTTATGAGAACTCTCTGTTTTTGCCAAAATGCTATTGCTGAATTAACATTTACAAGGAGCTATCGCTAGCTGACGCCATTCCGACAACTGGAGCTAGCACGCCTTGATAAACAGACTTTATACTATACGTAGTCTTATCCTGAGATTCAAAATATGTACGGACTATGATCTCTGCAATAATCCCTGTGGTGATAAACTGAATACCGCCCAGCACCAAGATAAAGCCCAGAATCATAATCGGCCTACCCCAGATATCCTCTCCCATTAGCTTCAGGATGAGAAGGTAAAAATTGATCAACAAGCCAATCAGAAACGCGATAATACCAATGCCTCCAAACAAGTGTATTGGTCGCTGAAAGTACTTTTGAAAAAATAGCATCAGAATCAAATCTGACATCACTTTGAAGGTACGGCTCAAGCCATACTTGGATTCTCCGTGGATTCGTGGATGATGCTTTACATCCATTTCAGTCATTTTTGCACCTTGCTGCTTCGCCAGCACAGGAATGAATCGGTGCAATTCACCATAAAGCCCCATTCCCTGAGCGATCTCAGCCTTGTAAACACGAAGAGTACAACCATAGTCTTTCAAGTAAACTTTAGTCGTATTTCTGATCACCCAGTTCGCAATTTTACTTGGTATCTTTCTAAGCACAAATCCATCTTTTCTATTCGCTCTACGACCTGCGACTACATCCCATTCCTCGTCTATCGCTTTTTGAAGCATCACAGGAATGTCCGTTGGATCGTTTTGCAAATCCCCATCCATGGTACAGATGTATTCACCGGTTGCCATATCGATCCCAGCCGCTAGAGCAGTAGTCTGTCCAAAGTTTCTGTTGAAAATGATCAGCTTGGTACGGCTATTCGCATACTTTTTCACCTCAGCGACTGTACGGTCGGTGGAGCCATCTTCGATCAAAATCACCTCGTAATCTATCGCCGATAGCGCTGAATAAGTTTGCTCTAGAAGCGGCTGGATATTATCCTCTTCGTTATAAACAGTAATTACTACGGAAATGAGTGGCTTGGACATGCTATAAAATTTTGTCAAAAATACGGGAAATTACTTCCTAGGACAAAAAAGCTTGGATTGGCTTTCGGAAGCCAACGAAAATTTGGCGCGACAAAGTTCAATAAGATTATCTTTGCGCCATGTCTTTAAAAGATTACCAGATTAATCCTTGGGTGGTTATGGCGGCATTTGCCATTCTTGTTGGCCCGTTTGCACTGAGCTTCCACATGCATTTCCCTGACGAAATGTATTACACCGATGCAGCTGTGAAAATGCTCCAAAATGGAGATTACCTGACTACCTATCTGGGAAATGGTGAACTTCGATTTCGTAAACCAATAGGCACTTATTGGGTGGTGCTAGCAGGTTTCAAGCTTTTTGGAGTCAGCGCATTTTCTTCTAGGATTTTCTTTTTACTCGCTGGAGCATTAACCGTAGGTGCCACCTATTGGCTTGCCAAAATACTCTTTGAGGACAAAAAAGTAGCTGGAATCTCAGCGCTCATCATCGCTGCAAATCCTGTGTTAATTTTATCCGCAACACGCTCCATTCCAGATGTTTTGCTTGGCTTGACCATGACGCTCGGTGCTGTTGGTTTTGCGGGGTTGATTCGATTTGGTGATCAAGCTCCAAAAAAATACCTGTGGATCCTCTACCTCAGTTTAGCATTTGCTATAGAAATAAAAGGCCTACCCGCCATCGCACTATGCGGAATTGGTATTCTCTATCTTCTATTTAACCCTTGGAAAAGGATATCAGCTAAAACATTTCTCCACCTTCCCTCAATAGCACTAGCTCTTTTCGTCGCCTTCTTCTGGTTTGTAGCCATGTATCAAATCCACGGACCTACCTACCTTGACAGCTTTTTGGAAGATCAAGTCGGCGGCAGAGTGACTTCCAGGTACCTCTTGATTTTGAAGAATGGGTTGCTTGCCTTGGGTATTCTGATTGCTATTTATATTCCTTGGATACTTTTAGTTATTCCAAAAATTAAAGAAAGTACAAAGAAAGCTTGGGCTGAAAACGCTGTTTTCTTTGGTTTCGCACTTTTGTGGGGATTAGCCATTTTGGGAATGGGAGCCATGACAAGCAAATTCTATGAGCGCTATTTACTACCTGTAGCACCAGTTCTTGCTGTTTTACTAGGTTGGCTATTGGTGAGAGGAGGGTTTGAATTGAGGGCAAAAGGGCTTAAAATCAGCACTTGGTTTTTCCTAATGCTCTGTCTGATTGTAGGCGTTTTTGGCCTTTGGATCAACATTCAATTGGGTAGCACAGCTTGGATTTATCTACAAATCTTCTTGGGCTTTTTGATTCTAGCTTATCTTTTCAGACTGACTATAATTAGTCAAAAACTTCCCAAAGCACTTTCTTATTCTTTCTTGCTTCTATTTTTCCTTCTCTCTACAGTCACGGCAAAAATATCACTCCCCGAGCAGGGCGAACAAATAAAAGCATTTGTAGCAGCAAATGATATTGACAAAAAAGAAGAAATCGGCTTTATAGGAAATATTCACACGAGTAGTAAAATCAGAGTTTACCTAGGCCCTGATTATTACATGACTGATTTGACAGGAGAAAAAAACCTGACTGACGATGAGCTGCTGGAGAAATCATCTAGGTTTAAGTATCTGATCGTAGAGGATAGATACCTTGCATTATTGTCAGAGTCAGCATACCAGATTCAAGTGGGCTCGGTGAATTGGGACTCTAAAAAAATCCCTTTCCTACTTCAAAACTTGAGTGCCCCCGCCTTTGATTCTTTAGTAAAAGAGAATGGGAAGATCTATTATTGGCTGGAGAAAAAGGCTAATTAATACGTTTCTGGGAGATAAGGATTGAATTCTACCAACTTCCTCCAAACTTGAATTTTAGCAACTCGAAGAGACTCGCCTCGGAAACTTATCGGCAACTCCTCTTCGTAGATCAATTCCTGGAAATCGGCAAATTCACCAGGTGAATCATAATTCCAGCTGACGAAAATCCCAACTTTATCTTTTCCAACAAACTGCTCCAAACCGGGCCAAAGATCAAATTGATTTTTCCTAGCTCCCATATTCAGCATATAAGTCTGTGGATGCTCAGGCAGGTAAAAAGAAAGCTCAGAAGCCATGTGGTAGGTTTCTGAGAAAATGAAGGAGTCTTGTATTCCCAAGGTATCTCTCAGGGCTACTAACTTCTCAGCCAACGGTTCGTAGCCAGCCATTCTTCTGAAAGCAGCTTTCTCAGCATTTTTGATGGGGGAAATACTTTTCAGGAAAGTAAAATCAGGAAGCAGAAAAAACAAAGGCAAGCTTATACTTAAGCCAACTCCCCAATTCCGGATTTTCAGCCAAGTCAAACTTTGCTCGCAAATCCAAGCAGCCATCAAAATCGCTAAACTTCCGTATGCAAACACCGGCCAATTTACTTCGATTGAAGTCAATAAACTCAAGCCGGCAAAAGCAGCCCAGGACATCAATGCCGGCATCAGCAAATAAATTTCTTTCTGGTTTTTCGTTCTGATAACGTTTCTAAAAGCACCAAAAAATAGTGGCAATAAGAAAATAGAAATCATTGCCAGCTGCCCGCCCAGATATTCGAAGAATCTAGCAAATGCCTTTCCAGTGTCAAATGCTTCAGCCTTTCCGCCACCTCCACCTAAAGCTAACAAGTGTTTTACGGTGTTAAAATCGTTCTGCCAATTCCAGATCAAGGCAGGGATAAAGCCTAGCAAACTGATCAACACGAACACGATGAAATTCTTGCTTTGAGCCTTCCATTTTTTAGCCAAAATAAGGTAAATGAGCAGAAATGGAAAGATCAGCATCATCACAACTTTAGCCATCAAGCCAAAGGCCGTAGCTACACCAGCCCAGATCCACCAGGTTTTTTTCCCCTCCTCCAAACCTCGATAGGCAAAATAAACACCTAATCCCCAGAAGAAAGTAAGCGCAGAATCAGTCATATGAAAAGTGGAAGCAAGCCACCAGAGTGGCATAGCCTGTAGAATCATCGCTGACCAAAACCCTATTTTAGGAGAATACAGGTGCTTACCAAAAAGAAAAGTTATCCACGACATACCAATACCTAAAAGAATCGCATTGATACGAATACCCAACTCGGTATTTCCCAAAATCGCGGTGCTGATATAATTGAGTACTGCCACCAGTGGTGGCTTGGAGTAATAATGCCAAGCCATATTCTGTGACCAAAGCCAATATTGGGCCTCTTCGGTGAACAGGTCAATCTCCGGACGTAGCGTAAATAAAATCTTGGCGATCACAAGGCCAATTGTACTTAACCAAAAATATAGTGGATAATTCGGAGACTTCTGCATAGGATATTGAATAAAAAAAGCACCTCCCGTATTTTGAGAGGTGCTGCAAAATTACAATCCTAAGCCTTTACTGCTTAGCCAGGACTACTTTTTCTTTGTATTTCTTGATTTGTCGTCTCAATCCTTCTATCGCATCATCAGAAGCAGCTTCAAAGGAATCAGCCTGCGTCTTGGCAAAGAATTGCTTTCCTGGCACATTGAGTTTGATTTCTACCAATTTATTAGCGTTGCTGTCGTTTTTGTCGAGCCTCAAAAAAACCTCTCCGTCTATGATCTGATCATAGTAAGTATCCAGTTTGTCAGCTTTTCTCTGAATAAAGTCGATCAGTTTTCGATCGGCGTCAAAATGGATGGAGTGCATCTGCAGTTTCATAATCCTTTGCATTTAGTGGTGAACAAATAATTTATATTAAGCTTTTGGATGTGCCTGTTCGAACACAGCCTTAAGTTTTTCCATGGAATTGTGCGTATAGACCTGAGTGGCGGCGAGATTTGCATGACCTAGCAAATCTTTCACGGCGTTCAAGTCTGCACCTTTGTTGAGGAGATGAGTGGCGAAAGTATGTCTCAGCACGTGTGGACTACGCTTAGATGTCTGCGCAAAAAGATCTAAATAGTGCCTGACGATACGAAAAATCATCATAGGGTAACTTTGCTTTTGTTGATTACTGACAATAAAATAGTCACTTTGACCAACTTTAGAAAACCTTTCCTCAAATACTTTTTTATACAACAAAATATTCTGTTTTAAGCCTTTTGTAATAGGTATAATTCTTTCCTTTTTCCTCTTTCCAAGCACCTTCACCGAATCCTCAATCAGGTTGATATCAGACCATTTCATCCCAACCAATTCGGACAGTCTGACTCCGGTAAGGTAGAGAAACTCCATCACCATTTTGTCCCGTTGTCCTTCGAAGGTCGATTCATAGACGCTTTCATTAAGAACGGATTCTATCGCCGATTCCTGTACAAATTCAGGGAGTTTCTTGGGAGTTTTAAGGCTTTTTAACTTATACGTTGGATCGGCTGAAATGATCCTCGATCTGAGCAAAAACTTGTAATACGACCTCAGCGTGGCGATTTTCCGATTGACCGAAGTAGCACTCAACCCGCTATCTACCAGATCGATCACCCATGCCCGGAGCTCAGAATGAGTACCGAGAGAAATATCATTTATTTCAAAAGAAAGCTCCAAAAACTCTTCTAACTGACCCAAATCACGACGATATGCATCCACGGTATGTGGACTCGCCCTTTTCTCAAACTCCAAATAATTGATAAACGAATCGATCATGTGTCACTTAACTTGGATGATAAGATGGAAAAAAAATGTGAATAATTTCCGAACAAAAGTACTAGCGGAAACAAAAAAAACGCACCTGCCTGATGGCAAGTGCGTCTGATATTTACTATTCAATTCAGCTTAACCGTTAGCTGCTTCTTGAAGATGCTGCTTATAAGCTGCTTTGATTTTCTGAGCTCTGTTTTTTACAGAAGGCTTAGTGAAAGCTTGTCTCGCACGAAGTTCACGGACTGCACCAGTCTTGTCAAACTTCTTTTTGAAACGCTTTAGCGCTTTCTCGATTGATTCGTTCTCTTTTACGTTAACTATGATCATATCTATACACCCCCTTTCGTGGGCACAAAGGTATTGATATTATTCTAAATACAATAGCCTCACTTACATTAAACTCTTTTCTAGATCTTGATATATAGGGCATTTTGCCTAAATTTATCACAAATCTCAATTTCATCGACGTGAACATTAGTAACTCTTGCAAAGGCTGTTTCTCAGCAATCGGCATCCTGATAGTATTTTTCTATCAATCCACTTCAGGTTTTTCTCAAGAAAATCCTGAAAAAATGGAATGGTTCGAAGATGCGAAACTTGGAATTTTTATTCATTGGGGAATCTATTCTGTGAATGGAATAGACGAATCTTGGTCTTTTTTCAATGATTACATCAGCTATGATGATTACATGAAACAGCTTTCTGGTTTCACCGCATCTCATTACGATCCTGAAAAGTGGGCGAAACTCATCAAATCCAGCGGTGCAAAATACGCAGTCCTGACGGCAAAACACCACGATGGCGTGGCACTATGGGACACGAAAGCATCAGATCTCTCCGTTGTCAAAAAAACGCCCGCTGGAAAAGATCTGGTAGGACCTTTCATGAAGGCATTAGAAAGTGAAGGACTGAAAAGAGGAATATATTACTCTGTGTTGGATTGGTCTCACCCAGACTATGATAGAAAAACTCGAGAAATCTTTCGCTATAAAAATGACCCAGAACGCTTTCAAAAATTTGTGAATTTCAACTTCGAGCAACTAAGCGAGCTATCCAGTACTTACAATCCAGATCTGTATTGGTTTGATGGGGACTGGGAGCACAAGCCCGAAGAATGGAAAAGCGCGGAGTTGAAAGAGAAACTTCAATCTTATAATTCTGATTTGATCATCAATTCTCGATTAGGGCCAGGGTTTGGCGATTATGCTACTCCTGAACAAGGAGTTCCTGTGACAAGACCCTCTAGTAAATTTTGGGAGCTTTGCATGACCATGAACAATAGCTGGGGATATCAGGCAAACGATGATCAGTATAAGAGCCCAAGTGAGCTTCTTAGGATATTTGTCGATTGCCTTCACATGGGAGGAAACCTATTGCTTGATTTTGGGCCGAAACCTGACGGATCTATTCCACAGCAGGCCGAAGATATCCTCCAGGAGTTTGGCCGCTGGACTACCAAGCATGAATCTGCTATCTATGAAACGCAGGCAGGCATTCCCGATGGACATATCTATGCTCCAACTACCCTATCCAAAGACAAGACAATACTTTATATTTATTTGGACTATAAGGTGAATGAATCCCTTGCCATTAAAGGCCTGAAAAACAAAATTCAACGCGTATGGGTAGTGGGAAATGGCACCAAGCTCCAGGCCAGAGAAGTAGGTAAAATGTACTGGAGCGCAGTCCCTGGTATGAAATATATAGACATTCCTGACCATGTCTATGACAAAGACATTACGGTACTAGCAGTATTGCTGGATGGCCCTGTGGATCTTTATAGAGAAAAAGGTCAGGTGATTGAGAGCAATTAAGCCAATCAGTTTTGAGTTTTTGTATATTCTGAATCCTACAGTCTAACGATCAAATTACACTCACTATCTCTATGACTATAACTTAGGTTTACGACTTGTCTGCTTAGTTTTTGTCACCTCCAAAATCATGAAATATCCGCAGCAATAAGGCTAAGGCTTTTTAAAACCTATGGAAATCAGCTACGTCTAGTCGGATATTCTCAACAAATTGTTTTCTAATGAAATAACTGTGAATAAATTTTTTTGTAAACTTTTCAGTCATTTGAAATTTACATAATTCTGATTTACAATTAGTTATGATTTTTTATTGTAAACTTGTTGATTATACTCATTTTTTAGAATTGAAATTTTCGCTTACTTCAAGTATTCATAATGACATTCCGAATTTTTAAATCCTTAAGAAAATGAGCACACAGATTGACACCAAGGCCAAACCCAAAACATACACGCAAGAGGAAGCCTTCGAAGCTTCATCAGCCTATTTCAAAGGAGATGAGCTAGCCGCTCGGGTGTGGATCAACAAGTACGCGCTGAAGGATTCCGATGGCAACCTGTATGAGTCCACACCTAATGACATGCATACTAGGATTGCGAAAGAACTGGCTAGAATAGAATCCCGATACAGCAATCCGCTATCTGAAACCGAAATTTTTGACCTGATCAAGGACTTCAAATACATCGTGCCTCAGGGCAGTCCGATGGCTGGAATTGGAAATCCCTACCAGATCGCATCCCTTTCCAATTGCTTTGTGATAGGAAATAATGGTGAGTCTGATTCCTATGGCGGAATCATGAAGATCGATCAGGAGCAAGTGCAGCTCATGAAGCGTCGTGGTGGAGTGGGTCATGATTTATCTCATATTCGTCCAAAAAGCTCTCCGGTTAAAAACTCCGCGTTGACCTCTACAGGCATCGTTCCTTTCATGGAGCGCTATTCAAACTCAACTAGAGAAGTAGCTCAGGATGGTCGCCGAGGTGCGCTGATGCTTTCAGTTTCTATCAATCACCCAGATTCTGAGGACTTCATAGATGCTAAGCTGGAGCAAGGAAAAGTAACTGGGGCAAACGTATCCGTTAGAATCGATGACGAATTTATGAAAGCAGTCAAATCTAATTCCGAATACGTTCAGAAATATCCAATCTTCAGCGAAACTCCGAAATTTTCTAAGACTATAGAAGCCACGAGAATTTGGAAGAAAATCGTGCATAATGCATGGAAATCAGCTGAGCCAGGAATTCTCTTTTGGGATACCATTATCAATGAGTCGGTTCCAGATTGCTATGCCGACTTAGGCTACAAGACTGTTTCGACCAACCCATGTGGAGAGATTCCGCTCTGTCCTTACGATTCGTGCCGCTTATTGGCGATCAACCTTTTCTCTTACGTAGAGGATCCATTCACTCCGGAGGCGAAGTTTAATTTTGAGCTGTTCAAAAAGCATATCCACGCAGCTCAGCGCATGATGGATGATATCATCGATCTAGAACTCGAGAAAATAGATGCAATCCTAGCCAAAATCGATGCTGATCCAGAACAAGATGAGGTGAAAGCCACAGAAAGAAACCTATGGCTAAATATTCAGAAAAAGGCAGAAGAAGGTAGAAGAACGGGAATAGGCATTACCGCAGAAGGCGATATGCTTGCTGCATTGGGAATCAGATACGGAAGCGAAGAAGGAAATAACTTCTCTGTGGAAGTGCACAAAACTTTAGGTATTGAAGCCTACAGAGCATCTGTTTATACAGCCAAAGACAGAGGTCCATTTGCCATTTTTGATGCAGAGCGTGAAAAAAATAATCCTTTTATCCTGCGATTGAAAGAGGCTGATGAGAAGCTTTACTACGAAATGTTAGAATATGGTAGAAGAAATATTGCGCTATTGACCATCGCTCCTACTGGAACTACCAGCCTAATGACGCAGACTTCCTCAGGGATTGAACCGGTATTTATGCCAGTTTACAAGAGAAGAAGAAAGGTCAATCCAAATGACAAGAATGTTCGTGTTGATTTCGTAGATGAAGTGGGTGATTCGTGGGAAGAATATGTGGTATTCCACCATAGGTTCAAGCAGTGGATGGAAGTCAACGGGATAGATACTACTAAAAACTACCCACAATCAGAATTGGATGAGATCATCAAGAAGTCTCCTTACTATCTGGCTACTTCCAACGATGTGGATTGGATGAGCAAGGTGAGCATGCAAGGTGCTGTGCAGAAATGGGTCGATCACTCCATCTCTGTAACCATCAATCTACCAAACGATGCTACTGAGGAGCTAGTGGGGCAATTATATATGGAAGCCTGGGAAGCTGGATGTAAGGGAGTGACAGTATATAGAGATGGCTCGAGATCTGGAGTATTAATCTCAAACGAGGAGAAAAAAGAAGAAGAAAGTGAAGTATTAGAAGGTTCACTCACTCCTTTTCCTACCAAAAGACCACAAGTATTGGAAGCTGATGTAGTTCGCTTTCAAAACAATAAAGAAAAGTGGATCGCATTTATCGGGCTAATCGACGGAAGACCTTATGAGGTATTCACTGGTTTGGCAGATGACGAAGATGGCATCTTAATTCCTAGATGGGTGAATAATGGATTGATCATTAAAAATAGAAATGAAGACGGTAACTCCCGCTATGACTTCCAGTACAAGAATGCCAGAGGCTATAAGACGACTATAGAAGGCTTGTCACATAAGTTTGATCCTGAGTATTGGAACTACGCCAAACTGATCTCCAGTACACTTCGCTACGGTATGCCGATAGACAAGATCGTGGATCTTATCAATAGTTTACAGTTGGATAACGAGTCTATCAATACCTGGAAAAACGGTGTAGTACGAGCAGTGAAGCGCTACGTGGAAGATGGCACGAAAGCTAAAGGACAAGCTTGTGAGCAATGCAAATCAGTCAATCTAATCTATCAGGAAGGATGCTTGACCTGTAAGGATTGCGGTTCTTCCAAGTGTGGATAAGCATTCGGAAATTCATTTTAATAAAAAAAGGAAGCCTGCGGGTTTCCTTTTTTTTGCCTTAGGAATATGGTAAAGAAATGAAAAGTGTGAATATTTCTCATGGTTTCAACCGTTCACAAAAAAAAACGCCGTTCAACTATTTTTTAGTCAAATTCTTGTTTCTAATAGCTTCGTGTTAAAAACAATTTCCTAGTTTCCTAACGTCATGACAGTAAATCAATTAAATACTTTACACAAAAACGAATATGAAAAAAATGATGATTTTAACCCTTGCCATACTAGGTATGGTTATGGGTAGTTTTACGGTGGTGCAGCCGGTGAAGGCTCAAGGAGGTCCATGCGGCCCTAAAATTTATGATGATTTTGGATGTTTCTTTAGAGAGTGTGGCGAATGCACCTATTTCGAGTGCCAGCCTAATGAAGAGCATGAGGAAGAAGAAGGAACATCATACATAATTTGTTAAATTTTAATTATTAGTTAAATGCAGCGCTGCTTTTTAATAATTTTAGTTTCTTTTTTTTCCTGTGGGCAAAAAGAAAATATAGAATCAGAATTTGAATTACTCGAATTAATAATTGTTGACTCAATACGAGTAAATGACGATAACAACTATTTAACAGGAGTATCTCAAGTAAAACTAATCGGAGATACTCTTATTGCTATATCAAGCCATAAAATCCCTTCCTTAGGCATAGTGAATATTCAAACAGGTGAATTGTTATTTAAACTTTCTGAAAAGGACTTGATGGATATTAGTTTTCTTCCAGCGGGATTTTCAACACTTGATTATCCTATAATAAAAATCCTCGATAAAAGAAGTAATTCAATATTGATTTTTGATATTGAACTAAGCTCGTATCTAGGTAAAATTACTTTAGATATTCCAGAGGGTAAAATGATTAGACATATTCAATCTATATTTCATGAATCTAAAAATGGTTTTATAATTGAACTCTACCCAGAATTCCTAGACAATAACGACCTAACTTTTTATAAAGAATCTGGAAAGGTGCTAGGTTTTTTCAATAGGAATGGAGTCCTTATTTCTTCATTTCAAGACTATCCAAAAGAACTTCAAGATTTAAAAAGTCATATCGCTCCATATCGAAGCTTATCTCAAAACTATCAAAATGATAATTTATGGGTTTCTTTTTCGACCTCAAACAAAATATCATTGATTGATATAAAAAATCAAAAAGATTCAATTGACATTGAAATACCTCTAAGTAGTCGATTTTTCGACTTTGCTCCTCAATTATTGAATAAAAAAATTAACGTTGAATTTGATAATTACTTAGATTACCCTACAACTCATTACTTTGATCTCATACATGATGGTAAAGAAAAATTATATATATCAACATGGATGAGAAACAATGACAACTTAAAGACATTTAAAGTAAGTTCTCATTTATTAGTTTTTGACAAAACATCAAACAAATGGAAAGAAACCTCAAATCCGTTGAGCACTGAACTCATAGGGAAATTTGTCGGGGTTGTCAATGATACTTTATATTTTTACGAAGGAAGTGGGAGATTAAAAGATGAAAAATACATCAAAAGAGCAGTATTAAAAGCTTTAGAAGAGTAACGATACATGTAGAGGAAAACAAAAAAAGGTCTCCCATTCATATAGGAGACCTTTTCTAACTATTCGGATGAATTGCTTAAGCGACCACTTTCTCGGCTAGCAATACGATCACATTGTGTTACTCCGCCTTCCACGATCATGGATTGCTTTCCGTCAGGAGTGGTAAAGGAAACAGTTTTGTTGTCAATTGGTTGAACTTGCTAAATCAACTGCTTGATGATTTTATCAAAAGATAAACCTTTTAAAAATGAAAAGAGTCAATATTTCTAACTCTTTTTACCGCCCACAAAAAAAAATAGCTGTTCAACTATTTTCTAGTTAAGTTCTTGTATCTCATAGATTCATATTCAGAAGAATTTCCTAGTTTCATAACGTCATGACAGTAAATCAATTAAAAACTTTACACATAAATGAAAATGAAAAAAATGATGATTTTAACCCTCGCCGTACTAGGTATGGCTTTGGGTAGTTTTGGAGTGGTTCAGCCGGTGAAGGCTAATATACCTGTAGATGATTGCGATCATTTTACAGACGAACAAGGATGTAGCTATGCAGATTGCGGAGAGTGCCTTGCATGGCAATGCCCAGGAGGGTCAACAATAATTGACTGCGGGATTTAATAGAGATAAATGAGACAGCGCTGTATTTATTTCTTGGCGTTCTTTTCAGCATTTGCATGCCAAATTAAAGCTGAAAAGAATGCCATTCCTCAATTGCTTGATTTGGTTGTTGTTGACTCAATTTTAGTTCAAGAGCAGGAATTCTTTATTAATAGTCAATATTTAGTTAATCTTGTAGGAGATAGCCTACTTGCCATAACATCCATTAGATCTCCTTCTGTTAGTTTCATCCGCTCAAATGGTGAAGAAGTAGGACAAATAGCAAGTAAGGATTATCCAATGGCTCCATTTATTCCTTCTTCCTTTGATGCTTCGGAATATCCAATTCTTTACATTTTAGACAAAAGAAGTGAATCTATTCTAACCTTTAATGTAGAAAAAAAGCAATTCCTAAATAAACTGAAGCTAAACCTACCTGACAATAAGCGTCCAAAGATTGCTGGAGCAAAATTCAAAAAAATCCTTTCAGGTTTTATTGTAGAATTAGAATCATCGATTTATGAAAACTATCATCCTGATTATTACAGAAACTCTGGAGATTTAATTTATCTGTTCGATGAAAAAGGAAAAGTCAAAACATCATTTCTTGAATATCCAGAAGAGTTAAAAAAAGTTGAAGGTTCATTAAAACCTACTGACTACTTAGAATTCAATTCAAATGATAAATCAATTTTATTCACTTTTCCTCATGGAAAAACGATTCAGCGATTTGATAATGATAATCTCGGAAAACTAATTGAGGAAATTCCTCTACCAAAAAGTAACTACTTTGATTATAAACCCTTAGGAGCTGAGCAAATTATCTCTTTTCAGGAGCTTTTTAATTCTGGTGAAGGAATGGATGAAGTAGTCCCTTTTAACCATTATTTCAATACAGTCATTGATAATGAAAAGGAGATCATCATCTCTACTTGGATGAATAACAGAGAAGCAGCACCAAATAATGCATTTTACACCAACTTGTTCATATACAAAAAAGATGAAGAAAGGTGGTATGAAACAAAAAATCCTAGAAACACTTTAGACTTAGGCATGCTCGCGGGAGTAGCTAAGGACACGCTCTATTTTTACGAGGGAAGTCTAATGAAGCAGGATAAGAAATACATCAAACGCGCAGTCCTTAGGCCTATTGAAGATTAATATAGCTAGTTGCCCATAACTTTTCCATAGTTTACTACCTAGAGCTAAACCAAAAAAGGTCTCCCATTCACACAGGAGACCTTTTTTATATAGTTGGATGAAATGCTTAAGCGACTACTTTCTCGGCTAGCAATACGATCACATTGTGTTACTCCGCCTTCCACGATCATGGATTGCTTTCCGTCAGGAGTGGTAAAGGAAACAGTTTTGTTGTCAAATGGTTGAACTTGCTAAATCAACTGCTTGATGTTTTTATCAAAGGATAAACCTTATAAAAATGAAAAGCGTCAATATTTCTAACTCTTCTTACCGCCCACAAAAAAAATAGCCGTTCAACTATTTTCTAGTTAAGTTCTTGTATCTCATAGATTCATATTCAGAAGAATTTCCTAGTTTCATAACGTCATGACAGTAAATCAATTAAATAACTTTACACAAAAACGAATATGAAAAAATGATGATTTTAACCCTTGCCGTACTAGGTATGGTTTTGGGAAGCTTTGCGGTAGTGCAGCCGGTGATGGCAGGTGAGAATGATCCATGTACTCATTTTGTAGATGAGTTTGGATGTGATGTAGCAGACTGTGGCGATTGTATCGCTTGGGCATGTGATAATGAAGAGCAATGTGCAGATGGAGACTGTCACACTATGACTGTTTGTATCTAATTAATTTATCAAAATGAAGCAGTATTGTTTATATGGAGCATTCTTTTTCGCTATTTGGTCTTGTCAATCATCAGCGAAAAAGGATGCTCTTCCTACTTTAATTGAGCTTGTGATTGTGGATTCCACTTTAGTCAAAGAAAAGCTCTTTTTCATGAATGTAACCGCTAAAGTAGAATTAATCGGGGATAGTTTGTTGGCCGTCTCCTCCAATAGAACTCCCGCTGTAGGAATTATTCGTAAAAATGGCGAACAGGTAGGAAACATTGCTTCAGGGGATTTTCCTATCGGATCTTTCATGCCTTCGTCCTATGATGTCTCAGAGTATCCCATTGTCTATATCATAGACAAAAGAAGCCAGTCAGTACTTGTATTCAATGTAGCGACTCAGGAATTTTTGAAAAAAATAAGACTAAAGCTTCCAGAAGACAAAATCATCAGAACAATTGGAGCAGAGTTTAAAAAAACAGAAAGTGGCTTTCTGGTAGAATTATACGACCTAAAACACGATGCCTATCTGCCTGATTTCTATCGAAATTCAGGTAATCTCCTTTATTTCTTTGATAGTAATGGAGAAATTCAAAAATCAATAATGGAATATCCAGCGGAATATAAAGTCATGGAAGGGTCATTGAGCGCGATTAACTATTTGAAAATGGGCGACTATGACCAAAATATTTTACTTTCCTTTCCACACAGCAAAAAACTGTACCGATATTCCACTGAAGGTGAAGAGCTTGAGCATGTTGATCTACCTCCAAGCAGGGTATTTAATTACCAATTGAGGTCTGCCGATAGAATCATTGATTTCAATAGCGTTATGGCTGGAGAGAAGCAAAGCACGAAGACTCCTGACAATCATTATTTCAACTCTATTTATGAGGATGAGAAGGCTATTTATATTGAAACTTGGATGAAAATTGGAGAAGGAGGGATCCAAAAGACACGATTTACTCACCTATTGCTGTTTAATAAGGAGGAAAAAAAATGGTATGAAACCCAAAACCCGAAGGGCATACTTGACATCGGAATGCTTGCCGGAGTGGTCAATGATACCTTATATTTTTATGAAGGCAGCATGATGAAGTACGATGATAAATACATCAAACGTGCTGTCTTAAAGCCTATTGAAGAGTAAGGTAGAATCCCACACCTTTTCCAAAGTTCCAAATTTTGGAAAAGCTCATCTCACAACTACACCAAAAAAAGGTCTCCCATTTACACAGGAGACCTTTTCTAACTATTCAGATGAATTGCTTAAGCGACTACTTTCTCAGCTAGCAATACAATTACATTGTCTTTCACTTCCACTACTCCGCCATCCACGATCATGGATTGCTTGCCTTCAGGCGTAGTAAAGGAAACTGTTCCCTTTGCCAAAGCCGATACGATCGGAGCGTGATTATTCAGCACCTGAAATGATCCGTTGGCGCCAGGAAAACTGGCCTCGGATACTTCACCCTGAAATACTTTTTTGTCCGGTGTGACGATTTCTAAATGCATGGAATTTTTATCGTTTGGAGACTTCCCTTTAAAAGATAAAACCCTCCGGTAAATTATAGAAATGTTATTAGTTATTGGTCGTTAGTTTTTCAAAACCAGCAACCAACAACTAACAACCAATTTATCTTACTTCAGCCAACATTTTCTCTCCCTTAGCGATGGCATCTTCGATGCTACCCACTAAGTTGAAAGCTCCCTCAGGAAGGTGATCCAACTCACCGTCCATAATCATGTTGAAACCTTTGATGGTGTCTTTAATATCTACCAATACACCTTTCAAGCCTGTAAACTGCTCAGCTACGTGGAATGGCTGAGAAAGGAAACGCTGCACACGTCTAGCTCTGTGTACCACTTGCTTATCTTCTTCAGAAAGCTCTTCCATACCCAAGATCGCAATGATATCCTGCAATTCTTTGTAACGCTGAAGAATCTCTTTCACACGCTGTGCACATCCGTAATGCTCATCTCCCAAAATGTCTGGAGAGAGGATACGAGAGGTAGAATCCAGCGGATCCACCGCAGGATAAATCCCTAGCTCGGCGATCTTTCTGGAAAGTACTGTAGTAGCGTCCAAGTGAGCAAAAGTTGTCGCTGGAGCCGGATCCGTCAAGTCATCCGCAGGTACATAAACCGCCTGAACGGACGTAATCGAGCCGTTTTTAGTAGAAGTAATACGCTCTTGCATAGTACCCATCTCTGTAGCCAACGTTGGCTGGTAACCTACCGCAGATGGCATACGTCCAAGAAGTGCGGACACTTCAGAACCTGCCTGTGTGAATCGGAAGATGTTGTCAATAAAGAATAGAATATCTTTACCTGCACCATCGCCTTCACCGTCTCTATAATATTCTGCCAAAGTCAAACCTGTCAAGGCAACTCGTGCACGCGCCCCAGGAGGCTCGTTCATCTGACCGAAAACAAAAGTTGCTTTTGAGTCTTCTAGCTTTTTCAAATCAACTTTAGAAAGATCCCATCCACCTTCCTCTTCAAGGCTGTGGACGAAGTCATCACCGTAAGTTACGATGCCTGACTCGATCATTTCACGAAGCAAGTCATTCCCTTCTCTTGTCCTTTCACCTACACCTGCAAATACAGATAGACCAGCGTATGCTTTCGCAATGTTGTTGATCAATTCCTGGATCAATACAGTTTTACCAACACCAGCACCACCGAACAATCCGATCTTACCACCTTTTGCATAAGGCTCGATCAGGTCAATTACTTTGATACCTGTGAAAAGTACTTCTGTAGCTGTAGAAAGATCCTCAAAACGAGGAGCAGATCTGTGAATAGGCAGTCTCTTTCCTTCTGGAAGAGCAGGAAGACCATCTATAGGCTCCCCAACTACGTTGAAAAGACGACCTTTGATGCCTTCACCTGTAGGAACAGAAATAGGCTGGCCTAAGTCTCTTACTTCCATGCCACGAACCATCCCTTCAGAGGAGTCCATTGCAATAGTTCTCACTCGATCTTCGCCCAAGTGCTGTTGAACTTCCATTACGACCACTTGGCCATTTTCTTTGGTAACTTCTACCGCGTCAAGGATGTTAGGCAGCTTGCCGCCTCCGAAGGACACGTCCACTACGGGCCCGATCACTTGAGTTATCTTTCCAATATTTGCCATCTGATAATTGAAATGTAAAAAGGATATGCTTTTTGAATTCGACCGCAAAATTAACCAATAATGCCTAACCCCAAAGGATATTTGGGAAATAATCTATCGCAGATCAATTAATTATCTGAAGACAGGCTACAAAAAGCCACCAAACTGATAATCAATCCAGTACCCGCCTGGCAAACAAAAATGCTTTTGACCAATAATTATTACTCAGATAATCTTCTGAAACTCCTAGTGAAGTAGAGGAATGAATGAACCGAACATCTCCTCTGGAGATCTCCGTGACGATCCCTGAATGAGTGACTACCTTTTTCCTCTTGCCAGTAGCAAAAAACAACACATCCCCTGGTTTGATTTCACTCACGCGAATACTCTTTCCCATTTTGCTTTGATCAGCAGAGATTCGCGGCATCGTAATTCCCACGGAGTAGAAAGAATGATAGACCAAAGCCGAGCAATCCATGCCTGCCCGGGTAGTTCCTCCATAGCGATAAGGCGTTCCTGTATAGCTCCTAGCTGTCTGAATGACAGTATTGAAAGGCTCATTTGCCATTTTCTTTTTGGATGCACAAGAAGAGGCCAGCATCAAACCTAAAACTAGAAAAAAAGCTGAAGAGCGGAATTGTTTGGGCAGCATAGTGGTTTTTGTTGCTTCAAGTATAAGCCGAAGTCCATCAGAAATCAACCTTTATCTGGCAAAAACTAAGATTCAATTCCTTACCTTAACAGGAGTCCTAATTAGAATATGAGCAAAGAAGAATTCGCGGGTTTACCTTTTCATAAAAAAATCACCACCCTCTACACCGAGGGCACCTTCGTTGTAGGCATTCGGTATTACAAGCACAAGGTAAACCTCTACCTTCTCGATAGCGAATACGTGGAAGTTTTCTACAATCATAAACAGGACAAAATCGATAAAATTGACTTTTTGCCTAGAGATCATACAAGGATGAAGTTCTACTTGGATCAGATAAAGTTGGATTAGAAATAGCTATTTCCCGAAGGAAGGCAGAGAAAAAAATACAGATGTTTGTAAAATAATTTCTTAACTAATCCTCTATCTCTCCCTGATAAAAATCTTCTCGGTACCTTAATCTAGCCAATCCCTTTAGCGATCCTATCTGAGGAGAGATGCTGCTTTCTGATGCAGTAAGCAAGAGATCCAGCTCTAGCACTACCTCAATTTTTCGCACATCCTGCCCCTGCGTATTTTGAACCAATCCGGTTTCTACTTTTAACACTCTTACACTGCCTGATTCCTTGGGATTGCTCGTGTTTTGAAGGTAAGCGAAGTATTCGTTTTGTTGAGTTAATGATATTCTGAAATTTTCAATTCCATTGTAATCGGCATCAGCTAATGCTTTTTGTTCCTCATCTTTGAGTTTTTCCAATAGCAATGCATAAGAATAATTCTCAGTGAAATAGTTCTTCAACGCTGATCCATCATTTTCCTGCAGTGCTTCTGCCGGAATCTCTTTGGTAAAAAGTACTCCCGGTGTCTCCAAATCCAAAGACCAGCCCGTGTCAATATTTCTGATTGAAAGGAAGTGTCGTCCTGTATAAACTCGATTTATACCTGAAGTAGTCAATCCATTGGAAGACCTGATATCAACATTTCCAAAATCACTGCCATCCGGCAAAACCCCTTCAAAACCTACGGAATCTGGCAATAACCTTGATTGTGGGTCTTCCATAGAGTCACAACTAAATATCATGAAACCGATAAAAATATACACGGGGAAATAATTTGTAATAGTTCTCATGGGGATAGAATTTATGTCTGAATAACTCTAGTACGCAAGAAGGCAATAGTATGCTACAGCTAGAGATACAAAATAAATTTTGTAAAAATCAATGCAATACCTACAAATATGTTATTCACAGCGATAAAAACCAATTATTTCTTTAATCAGCAAAGCTGGTCGAGATAAGTTTTAAATTTCTTTTCGCCCTTCCAAAAAAATCGAGTAATTCGTAGCGTCAATTCCAACTCCCTATGAAGAGAAAAATCGCCCTTGTGACCGGTGGATACACCGGAGAATCTGTGATCTCGCTAAAAAGTGCCGCAATGGTAGAAAAAACCATCGATCGTCAGCTTTACGAGGTATATAAAATCTTGATCTATCCGCAGGACTGGCACTATTTGAGTGATTCGGGAGAAAAAATACCTGTAGATCTCAATGATTTCAGCATTAAGATAGGAGATGAGAAAATCTCCTTTGACGGTGTATTCAATATCCTTCATGGTTCACCAGGCGAAGATGGAAAACTTGCGGGCTACTTTGATATGATCGGCCTTCCATACACCACCTGCGATCAGCTGAGCTCCGCCATCACCATGAACAAAGGCTATACCAAGGCCATAGTGGACGATATCGAAGAACTTCACATTGCTAAGTCCCTCCAACTTTTTGAAAACTCTGCTAAAAATCTCAAACGCATAGAAGAAGAACTAACTCTGCCGCTTTTCATCAAGCCAAATAATGGCGGGAGCTCCATAGGAATGTCCAAGGTGAAGACTTGGGAGGAGCTTCCGGAAGCGCTGGAAAAAGCTTTTGCAGAAGACAAACAAGTATTGGTGGAAGAGTTCGTGTCCGGTCGGGAATTCTCTATCGGCAGTTTTAAGGGAAAAGGAGAAATCACCGTCCTACCAGCCACTGAGATCGTAAGCAGCAAGGAGTTTTTTGACTTTGAATCCAAATATATTCCTGGAGTAACCGAAGAAATCACGCCTGGTCGCCAAAGCGCCGAGGAAGTAGCTCGAGTTGAGCGAATTATTCCTAAGATCTATGAAAAACTAAATTGTAAAGGAGCCGTGAGGGTAGATTACTTTCTCCAACATGAAACCGGGAAGTTTTACTTCATCGAGATCAACACCGTGCCTGGACAAACAGAGACGAGCTTGATTTCTCAGCAAGTAAAAGCGACAGGAATGGAGATCAAAGAGTTTTACACTCAGCTGATCGAGGAGATGTTTTGAAGACCGAAACTAGAAGATCGAAGTAAAAAACAAAAGCTCTCGATTTACATCGAGAGCTTTTGTTTTTATAGTCCAAATGCAAATTTAATCTTATCCACGTAGTCTAATTTTTCCCATGTGAAAAGCTCCACGTCCAGAACTATTTTATCTCTATATGGAGAAATGAAAGTTTTAGTCACTACTTCATTGGTTCTCCCCATGTGCCCATAAGCTGCCGTTTCTTCATAGATAGGATTACGTAGCTTCAGGCGTTGCTCAATTGCATAAGGACGCATATCAAATAATTGCTCTATCTTCTTCGCAATTGCTCCATCGTGCATATCAACCTTAGCTGTTCCGTAAGTATTGATATAAATACCCATCGGTTCAGCTACTCCTATCGCATAGGAAACCTGTACCAAAACTTCATCTGCAAGTCCCGCAGCCACCATATTTTTCGCGATATGACGCGTAGCATAAGCTGCTGAACGGTCAACCTTAGATGGATCTTTTCCAGAGAAAGCTCCTCCACCATGTGCACCTTTTCCACCGTAGGTATCTACGATGATTTTTCTACCGGTCAAACCAGTGTCACCATGCGGCCCACCGATCACAAACTTCCCGGTTGGGTTGATATGGTAATTAATATCATCAGTGAACAACTTCTGAAGCGCTGGCTTCAACTGTGCTTTCACTCTTGGGATCAAAATAGAGATGATATCAGTCTTGATTTTGGCAAGCATTTTAGCCTCCTCATCAAAATCATCGTGCTGAGTAGAGACTACAATTGCCTCAATTCGCTGCGGAACATTATCGTCAGAGTATTCTATGGTTACCTGAGCTTTGGAATCTGGTCTTAGGTAAGTGATGTCCTTATTCTCTCTTCTCAAAGCTGCGAGTTCCCGAAGGATCATGTGAGATAAATCCAATGCCAATGGCATGTAGTTTTCAGTTTCGCTAGTTGCATAGCCAAACATCATTCCCTGATCACCTGCTCCTTGCTCCTCTGGATTTGCTCGATCCACTCCTTGGTTGATATCCGCAGATTGCTCGTGAATCGCCGAAAGCACACCACAGGAATTACCCTCAAACATGTACTCACTCTTAGTGTAACCGATTCTGTTAATCACGTCACGGGCGATTTTCTGCACGTCAAGGTAAATGTCAGAATTCACCTCTCCAGCAAGGAACACCTGCCCAGTCGTAACAAGCGTCTCACATGCTACTTTGGAATTTGGGTCGAAGGCTAAAAAGTTGTCAATTAACGCGTCAGAGATTTGATCTGCGATTTTATCTGGGTGCCCCTCAGATACAGACTCTGAGGTAAATAAATATGCCATAAATAAATAGTGATAATGCGTATTTTAAGAAAGCCCAAAAATACGGGAACTGGAGGAAATAAAAAACCGAGCCTCTAAGTGATTAATGAATATTATGATCTTTGGCTTAATGCTTCTTCATAAACCCCTCGGTAATTTCATTCATTGCTTTCACTTTGTATTCGAAATCCCCTTTGAGAGTTTCACGGTAAGCATTGAGATTATTAAGCAACTCATCCAATTCCTCCGGAAGTACATCTTCCAATAATTGGCGAATTCGCTTAGCTGCTGTTGGGGATTTACCATTGGTGCTGATGGCGATCTTTAAGTTGCCTTTGGTCACGATGCCACCCAGATAAAAGTCACATAACTCCGGCGTATCGGCGATATTGACTAGGAGAAACCTCTCTTTGGCCTCTTCACGGATCTGCCGATTGACAGATTTATCATCCGTCGCACCGATCACGAGATGCTTTCCTCCCAGGTATTTTTCGTGGTAGCGATCTTCGATCAGGGTGACCGTATCCGTCTTTCCTGCCATGGCTATAAACTCAGGACGAAACATCGGCGAAATCACCGTCACTTGTGCCTCAGGACTCGATTTAAGCAAAAATTCCAATTTCTCAGTCGCCACATATCCTCCACCCACAAGCAGGATATTGAGTTCGTGCACTTTCAAGAAAATAGGATAGAGGTGGTTCATGTGATTTAGGATAACTTTTGAGGTGTCATTTCGAGAGAGGGAAGATTGAGAAATCTCCTCGAAGGTTTAAAACCTTTTAAACACCGTACACTATATATATTAACAAAAACCTTCGAGGTTTAAAAAACTCTCAAAGGATATACTTTACCGCTTCCCGATACACCTCAGCCAGCTTCACGCTTTCTCGAACTACCTCGCCGATGATAATAATCGCCGGAGCTTCGATTTTAGCTTCCTCTGCTTTATGAACGATATCAGAAATATACCCAGCTACAATCCTTTCTTCGCTAGTTGTACCACTTTGAATAATCGCTATCGGCAGATCAGCTTTTCCAAACTTACTATAAACCTGTGAAATCTCAGATAATTTCCTAGTTCCCATCAGCACCACAACAGTTGCAGTGGACTGTGCTGCCAAAGCTAAATCTCTTGATAGTTCTCCGGCTGAAGTCGTGCCAGTTACCACCCAAAAGCTTTCTGAAACACCTCTTTTCGTCACCGGAATGCCCGCTGAAGCTGGAACAGCAATCGCTGAGGTAATCCCGGGAATCATTTCAGTAGGGACACCAAATGCTTCTATATATTCAATTTCTTCAGATCCCCGTCCAAAGACAAAGGGATCTCCACCTTTAAGACGTACCACATGTCCATGCTTTTTGGCTAAACTGACACAAAGTTGATTGGTGTCTTGTTGTGGCAAAGAATGTTTCCCAACTCTTTTCCCCACAAATACCTTTAATGCGGAATCAGGTGCATGATCTAATAAAACCGGATCAATCAGCGCATCATATAAGACTACATCGGCCTTATTCAGTGCCAGGACTGCTTTGAGCGTGATCAATTCAGGATCACCCGGACCTGCTCCGACCAGCGTTACTTTCGGTTGGACTAAGGACTTCATGCAGTCACCTCTTCCTCACGGTAGCTTTTCAGCAATCCGTAGATTTCCAAAGCCTGCGCTGCATAAGCATTTGCAAACTCTTCATTAGGTTCGTTTTGATTGATCTGGTAAACTTTTTCAGAGAATGATCCTCCCAAATCAATTTTACCAGATTCTACAAATACCTCGTCAAATTGCTTGATGATATTTGCGTAGGAATTTGTGCTCACACTTTCGCTGAGCAAGATCGCCTTTGCGGCATTGATCAAGCCTGCGTAATGATGGTATATGCTATCAGACCAGCGCCCTTCTTCCAGGCATTTTTGGGCGATATCAATTTTCTCCTTCGCTTCCAAAAGCAAGGTAGCCACCAAGTCAAGTACCACTCCGGCACATTCACCCACACCCACGGCAATTTTATACTCTTCAGTATTTCCCCAGTCCACATAATCGGCTGGAGTCACCGTAGAAGCATCACCGAGTTCTTTCAACAAATCGTAGAAATAGATCTGCCCTTTTTCGTCATAGTAGCTCAGGAAATCCAGACCATTTGCATTTGTTTCGAAATCATCCAGTAAGATTCTCAATGCCTGAGGACCTCTTTTACTTGGAATTTTCGTCACTTTATCTGCAAAGCGTCCATTACCATCACCCATATTTCCCCCTCCTAGGAGTACCTGAAGCGCAGGAATTACAACTTTTCCGGATTTCATGGACATGCCCTGAAAACCAATATGAGCCATATTGTGCTGGCCACAGGCATTCATACAGCCTGAAATCTTGATAACTAAATCCTGATTTTTCAGGTATTGAGGATATTCAGCAAGAATCACTTTTTCCAATTCTGCCGCAATTCCAGTTGAGCTAGCAATGCCAAGGTTACAAGTATCTGTACCCGGACAAGCAGTGATATCACCCAAAGAATTATAACCAGCTGAAGCCAAACCGATTTCCTTCAGCTCTTTGTAGAAATATGGAACCAAATCCTCACGAACATCACGGATTAGGAAGTTTTGGCGAAGTGTAAAACGAACTTCTGCGCTTGCATATTTCTCTACCAAATCCGCCAGTTTTCTTGCTTGATCTGTATAGAAATCCCCAAGCGGAACTCTAACACCAACAGAGACATAGCCTTTTTGCTTTTGAGGCAAAATATTGGTGAGCTTGAAATGCTCAAAGTCCAAGCCTAGCTCCTCTTCTACAGAAGCCGATGGAGCATCGGGAAGTTTTTGCGCAGCATCATAAGACTCATGATCAATAGGATAAGACTTGAACGGAAGTGCTTTTTTCTCATTTTCCACCAATTCCAAAAATGCATCTAACCCAATGTCCTTGATCAGGAATTTCATTCTGGCTTTCATTCTTTTTGCCCGCTCTCCATAGCGATCAAAGATTCTGATCACAGCTTCCGCAAAAGGAATGATCTGATCTGACTCCACAAACTCTGAGAATACATCCGCATGACGTGGCTGAGAACCAAGCCCGCCACCAAGCATCACCTTGAATCCACGAACTTCCTGTCCCTCGATAACCTTTACTTTTGGGATAAATCCTAAATCGTGCAAATAACTAAGGCCAGTATCCTCATCTGAAGAGGAAAAAGAGATCTTGAATTTACGACCCATTTCCTGAGAAATCGGATTTCTTAAAAAGTATTTGAATGTAGCATCTGCATAAGGAGTTACGTCAAATGGCTCATTAGGATCGATGCCGGCTGTTTCTGAAGCAGTGACATTTCTTACGGTATTACCACAAGCCTCACGGATGGTCACATCATCCCGCTCCAGTTCCGCCCAAAGCTGCGGCGTACGGTCCAAACTCACGTAGTGAATCTGGATATCCTGACGTGTAGTGATATGTAATCTTCCTGTAGAATATTCTTCAGAAACTTTGCAAATTCTGCGCAATTGATCCGAAGAAACTCGACCATAAGGCAGTTTGATTCGGATCATCTGCACACCTGGCTGCCGCTGGCCATAGATGCCTCGCGCCAGACGAAGGCTACGGAATTTTTCTTCATCTATATTACCTCCATTGAAAAGCGCAATTTTCTTTTCTAGGTCGATGATATCCTGTTCTACAATATTGTTTTCAAGTTCTGTTCTGAAACTTTGCATGGCTTACTAGGTTTTTGAGGTTCGGAGTTGAAAAATGGTAAGGTTAGAAAGTTGATAAGTTTACTTTACCGCTATCCAATATTTCACTTTTAGGTCTATTCTATGAATCCAACCGAAACGGTATCATACTCTGCTTCATCGATTAGAATAAAGCTTCCATTTGATTTATTTGACTTATAGGTGTCAAAATGAATCGGCTTATTTAGTCGTAAATGTACCCGCCCGATGTCATTCAACTTAAGCGAATGCGCAGCCTCACCTCCAGTGAAATCCGTATGAATTCGGGAATCGATCTGTTCTACTTTTGCCATGACACGATTTACTCCATGTTGCAAAATGTATTTTTTACCTACTGTGAGTGCCTTGTTGTTTACTTGGCAAATCGTAGCGGTAATCTGCTTCTCGCTGCGTGGAATTGCCGAGCTTTTGACCATCATATCTCCTCGGCTCAAATCCACTTCTGTCTCTAGCGTGATCGCAATGGAACTCCCCGGAGCAGCTTCCTGAATCTCTTGATCGAAATAGTGAATGCTTTTAATCTTGGAAGTAGTCAAGGACGGCAAAAGTGTAACCTCATCACCAACTTTCAGGCTTCCTCCATAGAGCATTCCCGAAAAACCTCTGAAGTCATGCCAGGCTTCCGTCTTTGGACGGATGACATATTGAATTGGGAATCTGGCCGCCGTACTTTCTTCCAAATCTTTAGGCTCCAATACTTCCAAATGATCCAACAAGGTATTTCCTACATACCATGACATCTCTTCAGACTTTCTGGCGATATTCTCACCTTTCAGTGCAGAAACAGGAATAAAGTTGATCTGATCTTCTGCGAAATCTGATTTGGCAACCAATGCATCGAAATCCGCCTTGATTTTCAAATAGACATCTTCACTATAACCTACCAAATCCATCTTATTAATCGCTACAACTACGTGGCTGATACGCAGCAAGTTGGCGATGAAAAAGTGACGGTAGGTCTGCTCGATCACTCCTTTTCTAGCATCTATCAAAATGATCGCAACCTGAGAAGTAGAAGCACCAGTGACCATATTTCGCGTGTATTCCACGTGACCTGGCGTATCAGCTACGATGAAATTGGTCTTTTCTGTATTGAAATAAATATGCGCGACGTCAATCGTGATGCCTTGCTCACGCTCAGCGACCAGACCATCAGTAGCTAGGGAAAAATCCAGGTAATCGTAACCTCGCTGCTTGGAGCTACGCTCGATTGCTTCGATTTTATCAGTTGTCAGTGAATTAGTATCGTACAGTAATCGCCCAATCAGCGTGCTCTTGCCATCATCGACAGAGCCTGCGGTAGCAATTTTTATAAGTTTTCTATTTTCAGACATGTTGTTCAGTTTTAAGTTTCTCTGTTGTCCTGCTTCTCCAGAAGCTGGACGTAATTCATGCTGCTTCTGGAGAAGCAGCATAACGACAAAAAAAATCGGGACAGGCTGTCGTTCTTACCTCCTTCTCGCAATGACGTTGCTACTTCTAGAAGTATCCCACTTTCTTCCTGGTTTCCATCGCAGCTTCGGATCGCTTATCATCGATTCTGGCACCTCGCTCGGAGATGGAAGAATTTCTAATTTCCCCCACTACATCGTCGAGAGAAACTGCTTCCGAGAATACAGCGGCTGTACAAGTCATGTCTCCCACCGTTCTAAATCGCACCATTTTCACCTGAACCTCTTCATGTTCCTCACGAAACACATGCTCGTTGGCAGTCCAGATCAACCCATCACGAAGGAATACTTCTCGCTCATGCGCAAAGTAGATCGATGGAATCTCAATATTTTCTGTTTTGATATACTCCCACACGTCCAACTCAGTCCAATTTGAGATCGGGAAGCAACGAACATTCTGTCCATTATGGATTTTACCATTTAGCATATCAAAAAGCTCCGGACGTTGATTTTTCTCATCCCACTGACCAAAGTCATCTCTCACTGAGAACACTCTTTCTTTTGCTCTGGCCTTTTCCTCATCTCTTCTCGCTCCACCGATACAAGCATCGAATTTGAATTCTTCGATTGCATCTAAAAGTGTGGTAGTCTGCAGAGAGTTTCTACTGGAATACCTGCCTTTTTCCTCACGGACTTTTCCTTGGTCTATAGAATCCTGCACATTTCTGACAATCAGCTCCAATCCAAGTTCTTCCACCAATCTATCCCGGAATTCTATGGTCTCAGGAAAATTATGTCCGGTGTCCACGTGCAACAAAGGGAAAGGGATTTTAGCTGGATAAAAAGCCTTTTGAGCCAGTCTCACCAGCGTAATAGAGTCTTTTCCTCCAGAAAAAAGCAAAACCGGACGCTCAAACTGCGCCGCCACTTCACGAATGATGTGAATCGATTCTGCTTCTTTTGGATTAGGTATTAATAGGTTGTTCATGGTATTTATGATTTACGAAGTACGATTTACGAGATGAAATTGTACTCCAAACTTTATCTTCTATTTGCTTCGACTTCGCTCAGTCTGCCATCGATCTTATTTCTTAATTCCAATTTTTCATGCCGAAGGATGAATGTTCAATCATGAATATCGAAGTGAGCCCCTCACCCGACATCGGACATCAAACATCTGTCACTTCGCATGCAAGCCACACTCCTTCTTCGAATCTTCCCACCACCATCTTCCGGCTCTCGCATCTTCACCTTCCATGATGGCTCGGGTACAAGGCGCACAACCAATACTGATAAAGCCCTTGTCATGAAGTGGATTATATGGAATATTTTTCTCGTTTATATAGTTGATCATATCTTCAAATGTCCAATCCAACAAGGGATTGAACTTCAAAATTTGATTTCCCTCATCCCATTCGATGCGCTTCATATCGCTACGATTGGCTGATTGCTCGGCACGAAGTCCCGTCACCCAGACTTCATTTCCAGCTAATGCCCTTCTAAGTGGCTCAACCTTACGCACAAAGCAGCAGGATTTTCTATTTTCAACAGAATCATAAAACCCGTTGATACCAATAGCAGAAACCACTCTTTCTACCGAGTCTGTAGTTGGATAATACACGTTGATATTTTGATTATACTTGGCTTCAGTTCGGGAAAGTAGATCCAAGGTCTCGGGAAACAGTCTTCCGGTATCCAATGAAAATATGGAGATAGGCAAATGCGCATCAGCAATCAGCTGCGTGATCACCTGATCCTCCTGACCTAGGGAAGTCGAAAAAGTCACTTTACCTGGGAAAAGTTCAGCTATTAGCGCCAACCCATCCTGCGCACTCAGCTGAGAAAGCTGAGCTTCAAGTTCATGCATATTTTTCTTGAGTGTCATCAGCTTGTGTTTTTGGAGTGTTTTCCCAAACCCTCTCGTGGAAGTAATAGAGAATGATCTTGGAGAATACTTCTACTGAACCAATTGATATCGCCATTACCATCTCACCTGTCACAAAATAGGAGATGATAATCGTGTCAATCGTCCCAACAATTCTCCAGGAGATTGACTTAAGTAAGCTTTTAGCATTGCTGTCCTTACCGGACTTGCTACTGAGTAGCTTTTTGAGTGGTTGGTCTAAAATCATACTAGGTTTTTACGAGAGTAATACACAAAAGTATATAAACCCTATAAAATATGTAGGGTTTATGGGTAAAAAATTTTACTCTTTGTTCAAAATATCTTCTAATGATTTGTTTTCCAGTATTTTAAGTGTCTCATCTCTCACCTGAATCATCACCTTATTAATCCCACAAACTGCCTCATTTTTACACTCTTCACAGGGTTCATAGTAATTCAGACTCACACAGGGAAGCAAAGCGATCGGTCCATCAAGTAAACGGATTACCTTAGAAAGTGGAATGTCTTTAGGTTCTTTGATCAGGTAATAGCCACCCCCTTTCCCTTTCTTGCTACCAAGCATGCCTGCCTTCTTCAGTTCCAGTAGTATATTTTCCAAAAACTTGTGCGAAATCCCATGCTCCTCGGCGATTTCTTGGATCAGAACTGTCTTCTCATCTTTGTGTCTGCCGAGGTAGGTCAGGGCATGCAGGGCGTATTTGGTCTTTTTAGAAAGCATAGACAAAAATAAACTTTTTCAGGTAATACCCTAGTACGGTACTAGGCTTTAATAAATATGACAAAAAAAACGGGTATGAAGCCATACCATTGTTAATTACCTAGTATTTTTAAAACATCAATTGTCCGAAACATCTAGTATATACTCGGCGGTATACCCTAGCTTGATTACATCGGAGTTTTCCAATTCCCTTTGAAGATTCATTTCAGACACCAAATACCCCTTTGATGTAGGAATAAACCGCCACAATTGAAACACTTTTGGATCCAAATCTATTTCTTCAATCAAGTTCAAATCATGATCAAAAACCAAAAGAGTTGTCTTCCGATCTTCCCAATAGGAACCTTTAAAGCCATCAACAACGGACTTCTTATGAAAATAAATTCTTGAGAAGAGGTTAACAGACTTATGGTAAGCAAGTTCACTGTAAAATGGTGACCCCGATTGCCATTCGTTTAATCTCACAAAATCACTAGATGAAACCAACTCCTTTTCAACTGGTTCTGGAATAGCGTCAGCATCTATAGGTGAGGCAATTACTTCATCAATCAATTCCCCAGACTCTGTATCTAGCAAAAAAGCATGATGACTGATAGGATAAGTCAAATAGGTCGTATCACCCTTCACCAAGAAATAATTTCGGTCAAAAATTCCAGTATAATTTTTGTCTCCCCGAAATTTCATTAACCCTTGGGCGGCCCCTAATCCATACTGCCAATCTTTCTTTTCAAGATCAAAAGCACCTATTGTTTGAGCATTTTCAACTTTATCCAAAAAAATATAATCAACAGGGAGAAAAGGGATATACACCCAATTCTTCTTTTTATCATAGTAAATAGACCTTAACGGTTGTAAGTTATAATTGAAACTACCCTTATCTAGAGCCAAATTCATCGTTTTCCACCACAAATTATCAACATCAAAATCAAAAAATGGTAAATTCTCCTTATACAAAACTTTCCCTTTAGAATCATTTATCATCAAAATAGGAGGCATGCGCTGTATGGTGAGTATGGAATCCATACTGATGGGGTAAGCATATATTATCTCATTTCTTACCTCATATTCGGGTATTTCAACAACCCGAAATGCCCCGGAAATAATATTCACATGGTAAATTTTATTTTCAACTGGATAAATTAAAACTGAGTCTCCCCATAAATAATCCATACTCATCTTCTGAAACCTATGGTTCAACTCTTCATTGATGATAGGCTCAACATCTTTTCTTATAAAATTAACATCAAGGGACGAATTGATTTTATTTGATGCAGATGTATAAATTCCACCATGATCTGATTGATTATCCTCAGAACAAGAGAAAAGTAGGGTAAGGAAAATGATCGAACAGTATTTTTTTATCATAATTAATCTAAATATTCATAGGGCAAAATAAGACACGATTCCAAAGACCCTCATTTCTTAAAGTTTAAAAAACTACCGTAACCTTGAAAGGCTAGGGTAGAAACATACTAATTAATCCCCTGATTCTTCAGGAGGCCCATCGGAGGTAGCCCCGGATTGGCATACCGAAGAGAAGAAAGACCATTCGCAGTAATAGGTATTATTACCACTTTGAACCCAATAACCCGTATTTGAAGGGAAACCATCTTCTTCCTCCTCAGCATTAATGGAACCTACGAAGCCAAGCATAAACAAGGCTAGAAACACAAAACTAAAAACTCTTTTTGAAGCTGTCATTTTTCTTATTTTAGTTAAAAGATTGATTAAAAAGTCCTCTGCGCATTGAACTTGAACTAAACATACCCCCCCCAATCTACAAATGCAAATTTTAGTATGAATATTTTTTAAAAATTAGTTAAAGAGCTGACGATCAATGATATCAATTTTAGTTCATGCTAAAAGACAATTTCTAACTCTTTATATTTTAATCATTTAGCATATGACAAAATATTAGTAGTCAACAATTAAAAAATCTTTTTTGAAAAACTTGAAATCAAAAAATCCCCAACTGTTGAGCTGGGGATAATAAGTTAACCCTTCGACTTCGCTCAGGGTGACATAACCGGCCTATATGCTACTTAAAGCAATTCCACACTTCTCTTCACGAAGGCAGTCAGATCTTTGCCCGTAAGCAAGCCTTGGGAAAGAAGGGCCAGATCAAATGACTGCTTAGCAATTTTGATCTTCTCTTCTTCAGTTTCAGCTTTCAGGACTTTGTCTACCGCAGGGTGATTACCGTTGATCGCGACTTTATACGCATCAGGGAGTGAACCGTAGAAGCCCATTCCTCCACCACCAGTAGCAGCCATTTCTTTCATTCTGCGCATGAATTCCTCCATAGTGATCGTCACCGGAAGTTCCTCAGGACTCAAGCCTTCCACTTCTACCGTGTAGGTCTTGTTGTTGATCGCTTTGTCGAAGATTTCCTTCACTTCCTTGCTCTGATCTTCAGTCAGCAAGTTGGCGTAGGTCCCATCCTTCTGGATCAGCTTCTCAGCCACATCAGCATCTACACGCTTCAGCTGAGATTTCTCCAGCTTGGATTCCAAGTTTTGGATAAAGTGGCTGTCGATCGGTGAGTTCATCACCAAGACATCGTAGCCTTTATTATTTGCAGACTGAATAAATCCATCTTGCTTGTCTAGATCAGTTGCATAAAGAATAACCGTCTGATCATTCTTATCTGTTTGATTTGGCTTCACCTTAGACTGGTATTCTTCTATGGTAAAGTACTCACCAGTTGCATTTTTCAACAAGGCGAAGTCTTTACCTTTTTCGTAAAATTTATCCTCAGAGATCATTCCGTATTTCACGAAAAGTCCGATATCATCCCACTTGTCTTCGTATGCTTTTCTATCCTTTTTATACAACTCAGCAAGCTTATCTGCTACTTTCTTGGTGATGTAAGAGTTGATTTTCTTCACATTTCCATCCGCTTGCAAGAAGCTTCTAGATACGTTCAGCGGAATATCCGGAGAGTCGATCACACCATGAAGCAACATCAGGAACTCAGGGACGATGTCTTTCACTTCATCAGTGATGAAGACCTGACGGCTGAATAACTTAATTTTATTTCTCTGAAGTTCGAATTCGTTTTTCACCTTAGGGAAATACAACACTCCGGTCAAGTTGAATGGATAATCCACGTTCAGGTGAATCCAGAAAAGCGGATCCTCAGACATTGGATAAAGTTCCTTGTAGAACTTCAGATAATCTTCGTCTGTCAGTTCACTTGGTGACTTCGTCCAGATCGGAGCAGTGGTATTGATGAGGTTATCAACCTCTACAGATTTCCATTTCTTCTTGCCTTCCTCGTCCACTCCATCCTCTACGGATTCGGTTTTTGTTCCAAATTTGATCGGAACCGGAAGGAATTTCGCGTACTTATCCAAAATTCCCTGAAGCTTCCACTTGTCCAGAAATTCTTCAGAGTCTTTGTTGATATGAAGGATAATGTCCGTTCCGCGCTCTTTTCTTTTTCCTTTGGAGATTTCAAAAGAAGTAGAACCATCGCAGGTCCACTTAGCAGCTTCGGCACCTTCTTGGTAGGAAAGCGTGTTGATTTCTACCGTATCAGCAACCATAAAAGCTGAATAGAAACCTAGACCGAACTTACCGATGATCTCATTAGCATCTTTGGCATCTTTGAATTTCTCTACGAACTCCTCTGCACCGGAGAAAGCCACCTGATTGATGTACTTTTTGATCTCCTCTGCAGTCATCCCTAGCCCGTGGTCAGAGATGGTGATGGTTTTCTTTTTCTCGTCAAAACTCACTTCCACCGTGGTGTCACCAAGTTCGCCCGTGTACTGACCTAATGTCGCTAAACGCTTGATTTTTTGCGTCGCATCAACTGCGTTAGAAACTAGTTCTCTTAGAAAAATCTCGTTATCAGAATAGAGAAACTTCTTGATAATCGGGAAAATGTTCTCGGTATGTATCGAGATCGTGCCTTTTTCCTGCATGGCTATAAATTAGTTTAGTTAAACACTTGTTTGTCGGGCACAGAATTGCAACTGTTGTTCCAAAGGAGATTTGGTGTCAATTTGGCAGAAACGAAAGTCAGAAATCAAAAGTGAAAAATCTGAAATTTCACGATTTTAGATTTCTCACTTCATACTTCTGACTTACCTTTGGGCGATGTGGAAAGAAATCACCGTCTTAATTCATAAGGAAGTCACGCTAGAGTGGCGACAGAAATTTGCGCTGAATGGGATTTTGCTTTATGTGGTTTCCGCAGTTTTTATCACCTATCTGAGTGTAGGAGCGAAGCAGGGAAATATTTCCTCTCCGACATGGAATGCGTTGTACTGGATCATTATTCTATTCTCAGCAGTGAATGCGGTGGCAAAAAGCTTTGTGCAAGAGCATCAGGGCCGACAACTCTACTATTACATGATCGCTTCTCCGGAGGCGATCATCCTGTCTAAGATCATCTACAACACAGGACTAACTCTGATTTTAGCACTTCTAGGCTATAGTGTTTTTTCAGTGATCTTAGGTAATCCCGTGGGAGATCAAGGTTTGTTTATCCTGAATTTAGTATTGGGAGCCATGGGCTTCTCAGCCAGCCTGACGATGGTCAGCGGCATAGCTTCCAAAGCAGGAAATAATGCGACGCTAATGGCGATTCTGAGCTTTCCGGTGATTATACCGATCCTGTTGATGGCTATCCGAATATCCAAAAACGCACTTGATGGATTAGATTGGAGCGTGAGTATGGATTATTTACTCACACTTTTAGCGATCAATGCCATAGTCGCCGTGACAGGATATATCTTGTTTCCGTATTTGTGGAGGTCTTAAGATTTGAAAATTGAAAAATTGGAAGATTGAAAAACTTGAATAGTATATGATTGCATCCAATGAAGGTTAGATCTAAATAAAACCCCTTGAAGTTCTTACAATCTCGTACTTCGTAAATCGTAAATCCAATATCTTACTTCCCCTCAAAAGACTTTGCAAAAAGTACCGTTTTCAGGAACTTATGACTTATTTTTGCGCTTGAATTAGCAAAGTTGCCCTATGCGCCAATCCTGGTGGAAAATTCTTGCAATCGCCCTGCTGCTGTACACCATTATCGCAGGCTTGCTGATGGAAGCCCCAAGACTTCCTATCCTTAACGAAACCATCCGTGCCCTTCACTTCCACGTGACCATGTGGTTTGGGATGATCCTGATGCTCGTGGTAGCAGTTTATTACAGTATCAAATACCTCCGAACAAATGACCTTCGAAACGATGACTTGGCGGTAGAATTCACCAACGCGGCGATTCTATTTGGCGTTTTAGGAATCGTCACTGGGATGCTTTGGGCCAAATATACTTGGGGAGACTACTGGAGTGGAGATCCCAAGCAGAATGCAGCTGCCATCGGAATCTTGATGTATTTTGCCTATTTGATTCTAAGAAATTCCCTAACTGATTCGCAGCAAAGAGCCCGTATTGGAGCCATTTACAACATCTTCGCATTCGCGGCTTTTATCCCACTTATCTTTGTATTGCCTAGATTGACAGATAGTTTGCACCCTGGAAACGGTGGAAACCCAGGTTTCAATGCCTACGATTTGGACTCTAAACTTCGTGCGGTTTTCTACCCGGCCATTATTGGTTGGACATTATTTGGAACCTGGATAGCAACCGTGCGCGTGAGAATGCGTAGGGTGGAGAGGACGATTGAAGACCGTATGATTAATTCTTGATTAATACTTATTAAATGAAAAAATTACTAACCCTAGTGCTCCTGGTTTTCAGTCTTTCTGCTTTGGCACAAGAGAAAATCGCTGTCACAGAATCTGACTACACCAATAGCTCAGTAGAAATGGCAGATGTGATGCGCGGTGATGGCAAAATCTACGTGTTGGTTGGTGTTATCGCGATCATTTTCATAGGAATCACCGGCTACTTAATCAGTACCGATCGAAAGATCAGCAAACTTGAAAAAAATCTTCGTTCCTAAATTTAGCTAATATGAAAAGAGGACATTTATTCGGACTCGGAATTATTGCGATAGCAATAGTAATCATCATGACATCCATCGGTGATGCAAGTAGCTACGAAAGCTTCACCACTGCCAAAGAAATGAAGCAGGACGGAGATGATAAAGCTATCCACGTGGTAGGTCAGCTGAAAAAAGATGCGAGTGGTGAAGTAGTTGGGTTGAACGTGCGAGAGGATAAAGTCTCTTTTACTTTCATGCTCGTGGACAACGAGGGGGTGGAGCAAGAGGTCTTTTACAATGAGCCAGTACCAGCAGATTTCACTCGTTCAGAATCTGTAGTGGTGATCGGTTCATACAAGAATGACGAAATATTTATTGCAGACAAAATCCTGATGAAATGTCCTTCTAAATATCAGGAAACTGAAGTGCAGGCGGCAGGAATGTGAGTTTAAGCTCAGTTAGAATATAAAATCCATGATCAATACCTTTATCGGTAATCTTGGCCACTTCATGACCATAGTGGCCTTCGTCAGTGCTCTGACTACCGCATACGCTTACTTTCAGTACTTCCGAGCAAACGAACTTGAGAAAGCCAGCTGGAAAAGATTCAGCAGGATCAGCTTCGCTATCCACGGTGTTTCCGCAGTGATGATCGCTTTTTCACTTTTTGAGATCATCTACAATCATCGCTTCGAATACTTCTACGCCTATTCACACAGTTCGGAAGCACTACCAGTTCACTACATGATTTCCAGCTTCTGGGAGGGTCAAGAAGGGGCCTTTATCCTTTGGATTTTCTGGAATGTAGTGCTAGGGACCATCCTGATTTTTACCAATAAATTCTGGGAAGCCCCTGTAATGGTCGTGTTTGCGCTTGTGCAGGCATTCTTGGTTTCCATGATCTTAGGCGTGGTAATCGGTGAGTTGAAAATCGGTAGTTCTCCATTTATTCTGTTGAGAGATGCTACTCAGGCGCCGATTTTCCAGATGAATCCTGACTTTGTACCAGAAGACGGAACAGGATTGAATCCACTTTTGCAAAACATCTGGATGGTGATTCACCCTCCTACCTTGTTCTTGGGCTATGCTTCTACCTTGGTTCCTTTTGCCTTCCTGATGGGCGGACTGGTGACCAAAAAATACTCTGAATGGATTCGTCCAGCTTTGCCTTGGGCGATTTTCTCTGCCATGATCTTGGGAATGGGAATTATCATGGGGGCTTACTGGGCCTATGTGACACTGAACTTTGGTGGGTACTGGAACTGGGATCCAGTTGAAAACGCCGTGTATGTGCCTTGGTTGATTCTGGTAGCATCTATCCACACGATGATCACTTTCAAGAAAAGTGCTACCGCGCTCAAGACTTCTATAGTCTTGGTGATCATGACGTTCATTCTAGTTCTTTATGCCACTTTCCTAGTGAGATCAGGTGTATTGGGAGATGCTTCTGTGCACTCATTCACCGACCTTGGACTATCTGGTCAATTGCTGATCTACATGCTGTTCTTCCTTGTGATTGCTGTAGTGCTTAGCGTAAGAGCATGGAAACATATCCCTACTTCTGAGAAAGAGGCATCTGTCTATTCCCGTGAATTCTGGGTATTCATCGGCGCAACTACGTTGGCTTTGATGGCTTTTCAGGTCATTCTTCCAACCTCTATTCCGGCATGGAATGCGATGGTGGAAAGCTTCGGCGGTATATCTAATATGGCTCCTCCGGCAGATCAGGTAGAGTTTTACACCAAGTTCCAACTCTGGTTTGCAGTAGCGCTAGCGATGCTTACTGCAGTAGGACAATTCTTTTGGTGGCAAAAAATGGACAAGAAAGCATTGAAAGATGCGCTTCTGACCCCATACATCATCTCACTCCTGCTTTCTGCTGCGATTATAGTTTTGGGCAAAGTTTACGACTGGCAATACATCATCGTGGTGGTTGCGGGTACCTTTACGATCACTGCCAACTCAGTGATATTGGCAAAAATTCTAAAAAAATCTAGCTTCAAACTAGCAGGCGGTTCTTTGGCACATATAGGATTAGGCATGATTCTCATAGGCATCATGTTTAGCTCAGGCTATTCGGACACCATTTCTATCAATATGTCAGGATTGACATACAGCAATAGCTGGGAAGACGAGTTGAACAAAGAGCATGTGCTCCTTTGGATCAATAAACCTACCCAGATGAAAGACTACACGGTGGTATATCGGGGACGTCAGAAAAAAGTGAAAGGTATCTCTGAGTACGTTCCTGCCAAAATCCTAGAGCCTACAGGTGAAGTAAACAAGGCACTTGCTCTGGAAGATTATAAGGATTATTTCCAAAAAGGTGATGAGGTAGATATCGTCCTAGAAGAGAATGATTACTTCCAGATCGAATATTACCAGAATGAAGTGATGAAATTTTCGCTCAGCCCGATGTCTCAGTTCAACGAGGGAATGGGTGGTTTGATATCTTCGCCAGCTTCGCGGATTTTCATTGACAAGGATCTCTATACCTATGTGGCTGCGATGAATGATTCGGAAGATCCCGATTGGAAAGAAGATGAAATCTACGAAGTAGCGCCAGGCGAGCAATTCCATGTAGCGGACTTTGTAACCTATTTCGATGGGGCAGATGTCCTTCAGGAACTTGATGGCTATGTACTTCAGGAGGGTGACGTAGCTGTGCGGGCAAACCTTCGAATTCTGGATTATGACGTAGAAAAATTGCTGCAGCCTACCTTCATCATCCGAAACAATCAGGTGGGTAAATTGCCTGTGATTGATAATGAGTTGGGCCTGAAAATTAGTTTGGAAAACATTCTGCCTGAGGAAAATAAGTTTGTCTTCAAGGTCAATCAATACCAAAAAGACTACGTGGTAATGAAGGCAATCGTAAAGCCTTATATCAATGTACTTTGGATCGGTACGATCGTGATGCTGATAGGCTTCACAGTAGCGATCTTCAGAAGATTTGACGAGTTCAAAAAGATGAGAGATAAAGGAATGGAGGTTTAAAGTCTAAGCTACGAAAGCTTAAAGCTGAACTATATAACAAGGAAGCCCGACGATATCGCCGGGCTTTGTTGATTTTAAAAAAAATTTTGGGACATTACTAATCTATGAATAATTCAGTTTTCAATTGAATCAAATCCTCAAGTAGCTCTTGCTTCATTTTCTGAGTATAAATACGATAAATATCACCAGAGTTTTGAAATTCAACTAACCTTTCAAGATCCCGAAGTCTAGCTGTCCATGTGACTCCATCTGTCACTAGAAGAAAATAGGTGTCGCTACGCTTTTCATTAATTATTTTCTGGACGTCACCTATTACATCACTCTGCTTGCTGCCGGTAGCCCCATAAGCTTTCACTTCTATGACGATACTAGGTTGTTCAGTTGATGGAATACAAAAATCAGCCTTAGCAGAGCTAAGCCCATTTGACCCAATAAAACTTTTTCGTATTTGGAATGCGCCGAAAACCTCCTTGACGATGAGTTCTACGAAATCTTCTAGGTTTTTACCTCTTGTTTGGCCTTTGATAGCACTTCCTCTCCCCATTTTCAACCGTTCCTGAATGATGTCTTTCCACGAAAAGGCTCTTGAAGACATCTCATTTATTTTCGAAATTAAGCCTAGTTTATTTAGCGTTTTTACATAGGCTTCAGGATTAAACTTAAAGGATGTTTTACCATAGCCTCTAGGATTCTCAAAGAAAATAGCTTTTAACGTTTCTGTAAATTCATCTTTAGATTGCTCTAGAATTATTCGAAAAAGAGTAATAGCTATATCAAAATCTTCTTCCAGTAAATTCAAAAGATGATCTTCTGTCAAGTCATCTTTTCCCTCAAATTTATTTAGATAATCAATAAATTTCATCGCAAAAGCATCTTTCCAATCGGTCAAAACTTCTCCTAAATCTTCTACTAGCTGGCTTTTCGTTTGTCTGTGCCTCTTCATATTAACTTTGACCTATCACTAAATACTCATTGACGTTTGATCTAGACACTGACGAATGATTGCCAAAATGATACTTATGAGGCTTAACTTTGACTTCAACATCTGATTTATGATTTCTCATTATAGAAATTAGTGTTTCCAAATCAGGGTAAGCATTTGAAGAATATGACAAAACTAAAGTGCTATCAGAAAACTTATCAAACATTTCTTCAAATGCTTGAATAGCAGTTTTCCTGTAAGAAAATGCAGTATATTTTTTCTTGATTTTCTTCACCTTGGTATTTTTCATAATCTCTTCGCCCTTCCAATATTTTGAAAGACCTTCCAAAAAATGATATCGCTTTACATAGCAGTTATCGTCAGAGGCTGGCACATAAGGAGGATCCATATAAACTAAGTCAGGCTTATACATTTTATTGCTGAAATCGAAAACATTTAAGTTGAAAGAAGCATTTTCTTTATGATTATCAAAAACCACCTCATTGTAGATTTTCACTTGTTCTACAAAATGTTCTTTGAGCGATAATCTCAAATCTCTCCTACCATCATTATATCTATCTAGATTACCCGAAATTGTAAATACTCCACGAGGTTGTTTCTTTAAGCAAGATCTGAACAGTGAAGTGTAGGCTAATGCTTTTTTATATTTTGAATCTAGATGAGAAATATTTGCTGAAATTGCATCCAAAAAAAGAAGGTCGGCTGAGTCATAAAAAATATCTTTAAATGTTTTTTGAATAAAATCATCTGACTTCGCATTCATATCAAGTAAACGCCTCAAATCATTAGAATCAATTACCTCAGTATTATTTTCTATTACTCCTTTTGAAATTACAGAAGAAAAATTCAAAAAGTCATTTGAATAAACTTTTTTATCCATGGCTTTCATAAGGTATGAAACAACTCCTGATCCAGAGAATGCGTCTAATGCCGATTCGAATTCTAGGCTTTTCAAAGCCTCATGAATCCAAGGAACTAGCTTATTTTTACTTCCCATATACCTCATCAAAGGATATCTTGAAGTTTGATACTCGACAGAGTGATCTGAATCAAATGGAAATAATTGCAAGTCCTGCATACAAATTTTAGGTTTATTCTTGTTACCAATAAAGCTTAGAATTTAACTTTTTCTAACTTCCAATCAAAAAGCTATTCCTTCATCATCCTTAGAATCTCCTCCAAATATTCCCGAGAGTTGGATAATCTTGGCACTTTGTGTTGTCCTCCCAGCTTGCCTCTATTTCGCATCCACTTTTCAAAAAGACCTCGTGGCGCAAGGTGTATGATAGGTTCTACCAACGCTAGCCCTTTATGGCGCTTAGCATCATAATCCGAGTTTATTTCACGTAGGTGTTCATCCAAAAGTCGATTAAACTCTTTTGGATCGGTTGGATCTTTTTGAAATTCTATAATCCACTCATGAGCCCCTTTGGATCCAGATCCTTCAAAATAAACAGGTGCAGCGGTGAAGTTGGCAATCGTCGCTTGAGTACGCTCGGCAGCAAATTCAATTGCTTTCTCCGCATTTTCCACAATCACCTCTTCGCCAAAGGCATTGATAAAATGCTTCGTACGGCCGGATATTCTGAATCTATAAGGTGCGGTAGAAGTGAATTTGACCGTATCTCCGATTTTGTATCGCCAGAGTCCACCATTGGTAGTAATCACTAAAGCGTAATTTTTATCCAATTCTACTTGAGCTAATGGAATGACTTCTGGATTTTCGCTTTCCCACTCTTCCATCGAAATGAACTCATAGAAAATCCCATAATCCAACAGGAGTAACAACTCATCTGAATCCTTTTGATCCTGAATTCCGAAGAAACCTTCCGATGCATTGTAGGTCTCCATGTAACGCATTTTTTCAGAAGGAATAAGCTCCTTGAAAAGACTTCTATAGGGTCCAAAAGCAACCGCTCCATGAAAAAACACCTCCAGGTTGGGCCAAACTTCCGTTATATTCTTCGCTTTCTTGAGCTCCAGTACTTTTTGTAAAAGTACAATAGTCCAAGTAGGAACTCCAGCCATGCAGGTCACATCTTCGTCCATGGTCTCGCGCGCCATCTTTTCAATTTTGGCTTCCCACTCTCCCATCAGCGCGGTTTCCTTCGAGGGAGTCCTGACAAAATATGACCAAAATGGAAGGTTTTCCATGATTACCGCAGATATATCTCCTGCTCTGGCTGTGCCTTGTGGATTGAGCGGATTGTGCTCGAGCGTACCTCCTATCGTTAGTGACTTGCCTGCAAAAAGTCTGGAATCTGGGTAGTTGTGCATGTAAATCGCAATCATGTCCTTGCCGCCTTTGTAATGACATTCCTCGAGACTCTCATGCGTCACTGGGATGTACTTGCTACGACTGGATGTCGTACCCGAAGATTTAGCAAACCACTCTATCTCGGTATTCCAGAGTACCAGATCATTTCCCTCCATTGCTTTGTCGATGAAGGGTTTGAATGAATCGTAATTCCTTATCGGTACTTGGTTTACAAAATCCTCGTAGCTGCGAATCTCAGAGAAACCGTGCTCCTTCCCGAATTCTGTTTCTCTGCCGGATGCTATCAGCTCTTTAAAAATTGCATCCTGAACCGCAATTGGATGTTGTTTGAACTTGTCGATCTGACCTATTCTGCTTTTGAAAAGCCAGGACATCAGTGAGTTGAGAACTGCCATCAGTTAAAAACTTTTCGTTTCAATTCAAAATTAGCACCCAGATATACTTTCCTTACCTGCTCATCGGCGGCTAGTTCCTCGGCAGTTCCGGCTTTGAGTAGTTTCCCTTCAAACATTAAGTAAGCGCGATCGGTGATTGAGAGGGTTTCGTTCACATTGTGATCCGTGATCAAAATGCCAATATTCTTTGTCTTCAGCTTTGCCACGATAGTTTGGATTTCCTCCACAGCGATCGGATCGACTCCGGCAAAAGGCTCATCCAACAAGACGAATTTGGGATCAACCGCCAACGCTCTGGCGATCTCTGTTCTTCTTCTTTCTCCGCCTGAAAGCACCATTCCAAGGTTTTTCCGCACGTGAGTCAAACTGAATTCCTCCAGCAAGCTTTCCACTTTTTCCTTTCGCTCTTGCTTAGGCATTTTGGTCATTTCCAGGACAGCCATGATATTTTCCTCCACGGAAAGTTTCCTAAAAACAGAAGCCTCCTGTGCCAAATAGCCTATACCAGCCTGAGCTCTCTTGTACATAGGCCGACTGGTGATATCTTCTGTTTCCAAAAAAATCTTACCCTCGTTTGGTTGAATTAACCCAACGATCATATAAAATGAAGTGGTTTTGCCGGCTCCATTTGGACCTAAAAGTCCAACTATCTCGCCTTGGCTCACCTCCACGGAGATGTCATTCACCACCCGGCGCCCTTTATAGATTTTTACTAAATGCTCAGCTCGAAGAATCATATCAATCAAATTTTATGTCTTTCACGTAGAGTTGCAAACTGCTCTTATCGCGAAATACATTTTCTCTCATTTCAGCAACTATATCAAATCTCATTTTGCCCCGAAGCATATTTACAGTCGTGAGATCAGGGTCTTTTGCCCGATCTGCCATCCCAAATCCCAGACAAACCGGTGTGGTAACTTGACCATCCTGGACGATCTTGAACCTTAAATGCTTGTCCTTCAACACTGCTACATCCTCGGCATAGACATTTGAGATACGGAAAACAGGTTCAGTATTTCCAGGACCAAAAGGCGCCATTTGCTTCAAGATATTATAAAACTTGTAATTAATCTGATCTAAGGACAATTCATCGTCAACTTCTATTACGGGCTTGCGGTGAACTTCCTGAATTCTACTCTTCACCACAGCCTCAAATTTCTCCTGAAACGCTGGGACATTTTCCACAGAAAGCGTCAAACCCGCTGCGTACATGTGTCCCCCAAATTGATCAAGCAAATCCGCACATTCTTCGATGGCTTCGTAGATATTAAAGTCCACCACAGACCTTGCACTTCCGGTTGCTTTTCCATTGGACTCCGTCAAAATGATCGTAGGTCTATAATATTTCTCAATACAACGACTCGCTACGATTCCGATTACTCCCTTGTGCCAGTCTTCTTTGAAAAGTACTGTGGAATTCCACTCTACCGACTCCTCACGGGATGCGATCAACTCAAAGGCCTCCTTGGTAATGTTCTCGTCAAAATTCCTCCGAGTGGCATTCACCTCATCCACCACTTTGGCTCGTTCCATCGCACCTTCCAAGTCTGAAGAAATCAAAAGCTCAACGGAAGCCTTTGCATGTTCCAGCCTACCAGAAGCATTGATCCTTGGACCGATTTTGAACACCACATCAGCTATGCCAATGTCCTTTTCCAGATTACTACTCAGCATCAATGCCTTCAATCCTGGCCTTGGCGTATTATTCAATCGATCCAGTCCATAATAGGCCAGAATCCTATTTTCTCCAGTGATCGGCACTATATCCGCTGCGATGCTCACTGCCACCAAATCCAAGTAAGTGTCCAGCTGCGAAGAATCGATTCCGCGCTTCATCGCTAATGCCTGGATCAGCTTGAACCCTACGCCTGCACCGCTCAATTCCTTGTATGGATAATCACAATCTCTACGCTTGGCATCCAGCACGGCTACTGCTGCTGGCAATTCATCGCCTGGCGTATGATGATCGCAAATAATAAAATCAACCCCAAGTTCCTTCGCCAAAGCTACTTTTGCTATAGCCTTTATCCCGCAATCGAGCGCTATTATGAGCTTAATACCGTTCTCTGCAGCAAAGCGAACGCCCTTTTCCGAAATACCATATCCTTCCTTGTAGCGATCTGGAATATAAAAAATTACCTCTGGGTAGAAGGTTTTCAGAAATCCATACATCAGCGCAACAGCTGTGGTGCCATCCACATCGTAATCCCCATAGACCATGATCTTCTCTTCTCCAGCAATCGCTGCTTGTATCCGATCTACCGCTTCTCTCATATCCTTCATCAAAAAAGGATCATGAAGCTGAACCAAAGATGGCCTGAAATAACTCTTTGCCTGCTCAAAACTCTCCACTCCTCTATTGATCAGCATGTTGGCCAATGTCGGATTGACATTGATCTCCTTGCTCAACTGATCTATGGCAGCTTGTGAGGTTTTTGGCTTTTGTTTCCAGAGGTACTCCATGAGGGTAATTTAGTAAGCTAAGTTTCTTGTGATAGTATAAATTAAAAGTACTTGTTTCATTATCGGCTATTGAGCCCAAAAGTTTAGCGCAGAGCAGAAAAACTAACTAGTAGCCTCTTTATATTTTCCCCAAAAATAAACCGGGAAAATAAGCGCTTTGAGCTTCCAATCATTCTTCTGATGCAAGGTCAAGCTAGTATTCGCATGCACCGCCCGATACATCTTTCCCGCCATAAGACAATGTCCAATCAATAAGACAAAAACGGCAGCATATATAATCAGTTCGGTCATTAAAGTTATAAGGTGTTAACTGGCAAAGTTGTTAAGTTACTTCAGTCTTTGATCTCCTGTCTTCAAGCTTTTTTCTGCAAAATCAACGCTGCCCAATTGTCTTTGCTTTGCTGAGCAATCAGAGTCAGACCAAGTGGTTTTGCATGATCCGTTAGGTCCTCGATATCCTGCGTGTAAAATCCACTGAGTAATAAAAAACCATCCTTTTTAACCAAATCAGCATAAAGAGCCATTTCGTCAAGCAGGATATTCTTGTTGATATTAGCCAAAACAATATCGAATTCACCCTGAGGCTGCACATCTCTGATGGTTCCAAGTCCCATGCGGGTGGTCAGACCATTCAGATCAAAGTTCTCATTGCCGTTCTCCACGCACCAATCGTCTATATCAAAGGCCTCAACTTTACTCGCCCCAAGCAGATGAGCCATGATGGCTAGAATTCCCGTCCCAGAACCTACGTCTAGCACTCTTTTGCCTTGGTGATCCAACTGACCCTGATGTCTAAGCATCTGAAAAGTCGTCGCATGATGCCCAGTCCCAAATGACATTTTGGGATTAATGACTATTTCGTGTTGAAAACCAGTTTTGCTCGGGTGAAAAGAAGCTCTGACATACACAAGTTCATCTACTTCTATGGGGTCGTAATTTTTCTCCCACTCCTCGTTCCAGTTAACTTTAGGCATGATCCCCTCCGTCAATTGGATCTCAGCTGCCTCTTTGTATTGGGAAATAACAGCATCGAATGCCTCTCTATCGAAATCTGACTCCAGTGTATAAGCATCAATTCCCTCCTCAGTCTCGAGGAAGGAATCAAAGCCTATCATGGATAGTTCTGCTATAAGGATTTCCTGGAATTCCTCCAGGCAGGTGATCTTAAACTCCAGGTAATCCATTTTAATTAGAAAGATTTGATGATGTCAACGAAATCTCGTGACTTCAGTGAAGCTCCACCGATCAGTCCACCGTCCACATCTGGCTTGGCAAATAACTCTTGTGCATTTTTTGGATTGCAGCTACCGCCATATAGAATGGAAGTTTTGTCTGCGATGTCTTTGCCATATTTAGAAGCTACATGTCTTCTCAAAGCTGCATGCATGTCCTGCGCCTCCTCAGAGCTAGCAGTTTTTCCCGTTCCGATAGCCCAGATTGGCTCATAAGCGATGACAATTTTAGAAAAATCCTCAGGGCTTAAGTCAAAAAGTCCTTCTGTCAATTGGAATTTCACATTGGGCTCATGCGTACCGGCGTTTCTGATTTCAAGAGATTCACCACAGCAGAAAATCGGAGTTAGACCATTCGCTAGTGCAAGTTTTACTTTGGCAGCCAGCATTTCATTGCTTTCTTTGAAATATTCACGGCGCTCAGAGTGGCCTATGATCACATATTGAACACCGAAGGATGCAAGAATCTTAGCAGAAACTTCACCTGTATAGGCACCGGCTTCTTTGTCAGAGCAATTTTGCGCCCCGATAAAAACGCCTCGAGCTTCACCGATAAGTTTTTTAACTGGGAAAATATGAGGAAAAGGAGGATTGAGTACTGCGATGGCTTCACCAGAATGCTCATCTTTCATCATATTTAAAATTTCGGAAGTAAGGGTCTGACCTTCTTCGAAAGTCATGTTCATTTTCCAGTTTCCGGCTACGATTTTCTTACGCATGATTAGTTTTGAAAATTTAATAAGGTTTGATTAAAAAGGGATTCACTCTAATTTGGTTTAAAATTACGGAAAATGTCCAGTTGGGGAAAAAATAAGCTAAATGAGTCGGGAAAAAAGTCCTGGTCCATGGAGGAAGCTTTCGAAAAGCTGACGACATTTTGTGCCTATCAAGAGAGATGTCCCTGGGAAATCCGGCGAAAGCTTTACGAAAAAGGAATCAAAGATGAGCAGGCTGAAAAGCTGCTAGCTGAACTCACCGCTGAGGAATACCTGGACGAAGAACGCTATGCGAGAGCTTTTGCAAGAGGTAAGTTCAGACTGAAAAAATGGGGAAAAAACAGAATCCGCATGGAACTCAAAATGCGGGAAATAGCTGAAACTCTCATTAAAAAAGGGTTGAATGAAATAGATCCAGAGGAATACTACGACACACTGTTGACCCGAACTGAGAAAAAGTGGGAAAGTACTCAAGAACCTGATTTTTTTAAGAAAAAGTACAAAGTCACTCAATACCTGATGACCAAGGGTTTTGAAATGGACTTGATAAAAGAAGCGATTGAGCATTTAATTAGTGATCAGACTCAGTAATCAGGCTCAGTGATTCAAGCTAGAGTCTGGTTCAAGTTTTCTGACCTATCTGTTGCACCTAGGTTTGGGTCTGGGATCTTGAAGCCTTCAGACTTATGCTTGCTAGATGTCCTGTAGTGGCAGTCTGAAGACTATATTGAATAAGGCACAAGTCTGGAGTCTTACACGAGTAAGATTCCACGCTTCAGCACTAACAGTCCGATCTTTAAGTGTCAAGTTCCACTCTTCACTACTGAAAGTTTACTCATTGAGATTCGATAAGGGTACTGCTCACTGATCTCTTGCCTATCCTATGTTAAGTTTTGGCCTGCTATATTTCTAATGTTACCAAATTGTTAACTTTACGTAACCCGATTCGTAAGTTTGGTAACATTAGCTTCATCCAAGTTGAAAAAAGTACTCCTCACATACTTCCTTATTTTTGCTTTTGGCTTTTTGGCCAAGGCTCAGGATACTATTGAGGATTTACCCTTTGACAGCAAATTTGAAAAGGAGTTTTGGGAAGCGGGCCAATCCAATCCCTATCTACTTTTCAGGGCGGTTCAGTCAGAAAAGTCTCCTTCTGACGAGAAATGGACTAACCTAATATCCGAGTTGGATCAGAAATTTGAAAAGAAGGGCACACACCTCAATGTCCTTCGTCAAATTTTCCAAAAATCCCATCAGCGGCTATTCAAAACCTACGAGCAGCATTCCACATTCAATGCTATGCTTGACCAGGGAAAATTCGATTGTGTAAGTGCTTCGGCGGCATTGGCGATGCTTTTGGATCGATATGATTTTGATTACAAAGTGGTAGAAACAGATTACCACGTGTTTATCGTAGTCAATCATGAGGGAAATGACATTATTTTAGAAAGTACGCTTCCTGTGGGTGGCATGATCACTGCTCCTTCGGAAGTAGCTGCTTATCTTGATGGCTACAAAGCATCGGAATCAGCTCAGCCGGCTTCCCTCAATCAGCGGATTGGTGCTCCGCAAGTAGCACTTTCGGACAACTCCATTTTTAGACAAGTCAGTCTCACTCAGCTGGCAGGCTTGCAGTATTACAATGACGCGATTGCGCACTTCAACGAGCAAAGCTTCCATCAGGCATCCAATCAATTACAGAAAGCGCTGAAATTGTATAATTCGGATCGGATAGAAGGGCTAATGGCATTAGCAGAAGAGCAGATAAACTTATTGGCAAGCTCAAAATAAAAAATGGCCACCTAATCGGCGGCCTTAATCCGTTGCAACAATCACCCCAATTGTCCAAACAATCTATTTAAAAATACTCCACTTTTTCTGACACCTACCTAGAGGAACTTACTTTCTAGCTCATATCAAAGCATGAAAGCAAGGAAAAACCCTATTAGTGAGGCTTTTTTAATCAAATCAATTAGATTCTCCTTAGTCATGGCTAGAATGAATTATCATACCAAAACTAGGAAATCATATGTGTGGAGGCTATACGACAAATGCCCTATTTGGCAATAGGGCATGGAGGTTTTTTAGTGGTGATGATGTCCGTCAGGACCGTGCGCATGACCATGTTCTATTTCTACAGGCAGCGCATCCCGAACGGCTATGATTTTACCTTTGAAGGACAAATCATAACCCGCCAGCGGAGGGTTGAAGTCCATGTGAACTCCTTTGTAATCAATTTTGGTGATCTCGCCACGGATTTGTCCGCCTTTATTATCCTGCATAGGAATTACATTTCCGATACGAAGAAGATTTTTATTCACTTTGCCCTTCTCTTTGAAATTTGCCTTTGGAATGATCGTCTTCTTCTCTTCTATATAATCTCCATAAGCTTCTTCAAATCCCAAATCTGCGGTAAATTCATCACCGGCTGATTTGCCGAGCAGTGCTTCCTCAAACTTCGGAAACACCTCACCGGCATTATATAAAAAGTAAAATGGCTTGTCTTCTGGTACCTTTTCATAAGGCACCATCCCTGTCTCACCATCGTCCACTTGGAGGTCATAGCACACGGCTACTACCTTGTTCTTTTCTACTTTCATAAGTTATTGAATGAGTTTATCAGTTAAAAATATATGCCACTCCCACCTGACCCACGAAGTTCTTTCGGTCATAGCCAGGGACGAAGTATTGGTCAGGATTGTTCTCCAGATACCACTTATAGTTTAGCGTATTGACGTATTGCAAGCGAGCATTGACCATCACGTTGCCAAACTTCCAATCACCAATCAATGAAGGGACCAGATCCACATATTTATTTCTCCAATCTTTAGAAGCTTCATACCTGTAATAATAGAAATCATTATTGTACACAATTCGCTCCATCTGGAATCCAATCCTATTCATTTCCTTCACCCAGGCAAACTCAAGAAAAATCACATTGCTTGCAGGACCGTTACCAGCTCCGAGTACTTGTCCCTTTTGGGTATAACCTTCGACTACATGCTCGTGGATATACCAGGTTTTCAATGCTCTGATGTCATCCCTGATCGTTTGGCCGGTTTGGGTCATCTCAGAACTGATCTGTAGGTAGTGACCTGGTTTTTTCAAACTCATCAAGTGAGAAAATCCAAAAGTAAAAGCTCGGCCTGACTCAGGAGTAATCATAAAGTCACTCAGGGTACGGTCATTGTCCCGAGTTCCATATTCTCCGTAGAATTCGAAACGCCCCTCAGCACTAAGCCATCTGAAAAAACCAGAGCTGAATTGTTGCCTCTTTTCTTGGATAGGATCGACTATATTCTGAGCTTTTTTCCTACCATTAAATACAGGAAGAAGATCTCCAAGACTAGAAATATCATCCTGATACATCTGACTCGTGGATCCGTAACCTAAGAAAAGACCCGGAACCCATTTAGGCTGATAAGTCAAAACCAATCCAGATAAGAATCGCTTATCGTTTTCAGGCTTAGGAATCAACACATTGTTTTCTTGAATACGGTAATCAGGCCAAGGAGGCAGAAATCCAGATGACCTCAGGAAACCTCCAATTACTTGTCCTTCAAATGAACCTATTCCCGTCTTCACAGGCTTGCGCGTGTTGGCTGTCAGATGCACAAATCCCGGAGCATTGTTGCCAAGCAAAAGAGAATTTCTCCGTCCAGGACCCCACCATAGATTTTCTGAAGACACACCCACAGAATACTCCTTGAAATTATAACGAAGACTGGATTGGCCTAAGTAAAACTGAGAATAGGAACCCTCGCCAAATTGCTCTGGCATATCTATACGATTCATGTAGTCGTAATAGTACAGGATGCTTAGCTGATGCTCTATCGGGAAGCCCAAATAATCTCGGTTTTGGGCGATCAAGAGTTCAGGTTGAAATTGCAGGGTAAATCCTCCATACTCCAAATAGGCACCGGGACTTAGGATGGTCTGAATTCCTCGATTTGGAATAAAGGCTCCATCATTCACTCCAAACGCATAAGTAGAATTATACTGGAACTTAGCTACCGCGGGCATCATCAAAAACTTCCCTTGATTATCCTTGCCAAAAACTCGGTTGATTCTCGATTGATCCATGTCCACCACGGAGCTATCCAAGTCGAAGGCATAGCTAATTCCGAAAGCCTCCACCGGGTATAGCGGCCGAATCATAAACGAAGAGGCAGAGTCAACAAGACCTAGCAATTGGGCTCGTCGGAGGTAATCATCCAGCACCGGAGTGCCGACAGGTACCGTCTGAGCCGCGGCGAAATGACTTCCAAGAAGAGTTAGAAACAAAGCTCCAAAACAGCCTTTCAAAAATTTTATAGTCATCATACTCATTTCAGGATAAGCGCTTCTACTGTTATCCCTGACAGTGACCATGACTCATCACATTTAGGATCAAAAGAATTCTCAGCTACCAAATCGGAATCCATGTAGATTCTCACATCGGAATTTTTATGCTCAATAATTTTAGAAATACTGTATCGAGAGGTGTAATTAGGCGTGGTTCCGAAAAAGCAAAGACCAGGCATATTAGTTTGGACTGCTCCAGTCTTAGGTCGATTGGTTTGGGAAAATGTATCTGGATAAGACTGATATAGGCAGTAAGTGGATTCACAAGGCGTATTGGAAAAAGTGGTTCTGAAAACTTCCTCATTGTCCACCCCAAAAAACCACTGATCTGGGCCACTCACTCCATCTGATGTATTTCCATCCCACGTATCATGGATTAAAATATCGAGTGTAACTTTAAGAAGATTGTGGCTTGGCAAACCGGTCAGCGTTACTGACAGTTCCTCATTATGATAATACCCTACGATGGTATCGCCTTCAAAAATGATAAATCTTCCATTTACAAAACCAGCAAGATCAGCATCCGAAAAATCATTGGAATAAACCACTTGCTCTGATTCCAAAGTATCAGCACAAGAGAAAAATGAAGCTAAGACCAAGAGCAGTAGAAGGGCATTCACTTCTTTAGGCCAATTTTTATAATTCATCAAATTCAATGAGTTAGAAAATACAATGATGCAAAGAAACAAAAAAGCGGCCAAAGCAGACTTACCAAAAGAACGCTATTTTTGAGTCAGTTTCAGGTAAGTAGTATTTGCCCACTTGAAAAACAGCCTACAAAAAATCGACTCATATATGCCAAAATGAAGAATAGAGAAGAGATAATCAAAAATTACATCGAAGGCTACAACAGCTTTGACATCCAAAAAATGACCAGGAATTTCTCTGATGACATACTTTTTGAAAACATTCAAGATGGAGTAACTACGCTCACCCTGAAGGGAATTCAAGCATTTGCTGCTCAAGCTGAAGAAACAAAATTTTACTTCTCAAAGAGAAAGCAAACGCTTCTGTCCTTCAAGCACGTAGCAGATAAAATAGAAATTGAGATTGATTACTGGGCAGTTTTGGCGATTGACTTACCCAATGGTTTGAAAAAGGGAGATGAGATAAAATTAAGAGGAAGGTCCATTTTTGAATTTAGCAATGACAAAATAATAATGCTGACCGACGAGAGCTGAGAAAGACCTTCAATCTCCATTATTAGCCATACGCAAACTCGCGTTTTGGGCAAAGTAAATTAGGAAAGTGTTAGCTTTGAAGCTCAGCTAATCGCAGGGAACCCAGCTAGAATTTTGCTGTCTGCTAGAAGCTGTTCAATAGTAAACTTAAAATAAAGCAATGGCCATTTTTACCATAGTCGCGGGGGCACGACCTAATTTCATGAAGATTGCCCCAATCCTTCATCAACTAATTAAAAAGCAACAGGAGGGAATTCCAGTCAAATTTCGCCTAGTACACACCGGACAGCATTACGATAAAAAGATGTCGGGAGATTTTTTCGAGCAACTCAATATCCCTGAGCCAGACGCCAATCTAGGCGGGGGAGGTGGAACTCAGGCAGAACAAACCGCTGCTATTATGGTCGCTTTTGAGAAGGAACTACTGGAAAATCGTCCGGACATTGTGCTAGTTGTGGGAGATGTCACCAGTACGCTTTCTTGCTCGATTGCTGCCAAAAAACTACAAATCGACGTTGCCCACGTAGAAGGGGGAATACGATCGGGTGACTTAAGCATGCCCGAAGAAATCAATAGAATGGTGACTGATAGCATTACGGATCATTTTTTCACCACCTCCGAAATAGCCAATGAAAATCTGCGGAAAAGTGGTTTTGCCGAAGAAAAAATACACTTCGTCGGCAATACGATGATTGATACGCTTATGGCACAGATGCCACGGTTTCAAAAGCCAGAAGGTGAAATCTTCCAAAAGCTCGAGCCTAGACAGTATTTCATCATGACGATGCATCGTCCTGCCAATGTAGATCAAGAACATAAGCTGAAAGCGATGCTTGAAGCAATCCTCGAGGGCACAGAAGGCCTACCTATCATTTTTCCAGTGCATCCTCGCACAGCCAAAAACCTTCAAGCTTTAGGTATCCAAGCTCCCAACCTCCACCTATGTGAGCCATTGGGCTATTTGGAGTTCAACTATCTGGTGAAAAATGCCAAGGGAGTCATCACAGATTCTGGTGGAATCACGGAGGAGGCATCAGTCATGAACGTGCCATGCATCACTCTTCGTGACAATACCGAACGGGCAGAAACCATCCACCTAGGCACGAATGAGCTAGTGGGAACAGACCCGGCTAAGCTTAAGCCCTACTTGGAAAAAATCATGCACGGAGAATGGAAGCAATATCAAGGAATACCACTTTGGGATGGCAAAACTGCAGAGCGAATTGTGGATATATTGATTGATTCCTATCCGGAAAACTAAGATGCATGTACAAGAAAGGGTTTCCTATTTGATAGAAAAACTCCACCTTCTGCCTCACCCCGAAGGCGGCTTCTACTCAGAGACATACCGATCTGAAATCAGCACCGAGACAAATACAGGGCATAGAAATCTAACTACGGCGATTTACTTCCTGCTCACTTCGGAGAACGTCTCCAAATTCCATCGAATCAAAAGTGATGAACTTTGGTTTTTCCATGAAGGCAGTAAGTTAACCGTTCATACCTTGAGTAAAAATGGACATCAGCAGCTTTCACTTGGTCATCCATCTGATCTAGTTGATTCATCGCCTCAGCAGTTGGTAAAGGCACATACAATTTTCGGAAGTTCAATAGATGAGCCGAATAGCTACGCACTAGTATCATGCGTGGTGTCTCCAGGATTTGATTTTATGGATTTCGAGCTATTTGGAGAAGGTCAACTCCTAGAACAGTACCCAGATCATTCTGAAATCATCCAGAAATTGACATAAAAAAAGCTCCTTTTTGGAGCTTTTTTTATTGCATGACAAGTTAACTTAGAATGAAAATGCTACTCTGAAGGTCATCTTTGTGCCAGGAGATAAGCTACTAAAGATCTGATCTTGAGCTTGGTAAGATTCAAAGACAAACTCTCTCTTTGAATTCAGGATATTTTCTACACCAAAGCCAGCCTGCAAGCGCTCATCTGCTCCAAAGGTTTTGTTGATGTTCAGATTTAGGCTGTTGAATGGTACAGAATACGTATCTGTCCTGTTGCCAAAGCCTACATATTGCAGTGAAGATCCCTGCACATTGTAGAAAACTCCAGCTTCCCAGCCCGTAGAGAAAGAATTATAGCTCAATCCTGTATTGATCAGGTATGGCGCTTGACCTGCCATGTCGCGGGTATCGTCAATGACTTGTCCCTCTCTTGCCGATAGCTGTCTTGATCTAAACTCAGATTCCGACATTTCGATTTGCGATTTGGTGATAGTCACGTTTGTATTCCAATTGAAGTTCTCTAAGCTAGGAGCAATGAACTTCAGCGACTTTCTGAATTCAAATTCCAAACCTGCAACTGTTCCATTACCCACATTTCTAGGCTGGAAAGTACCAGGGTCTGAAAGGAACTGAACCATTTCAATAGGTTTTTCGAAGGTCTTGTAGAACGCACTCACAGAAAACATTTGACCTCTTTCTTGAAAAGCTTCCCATCTTAAGTCGAAGTTATTTACACGGGTAGAAACCAGGTTCCCATCCCAAAGAACTTCAGTCCCGCCATTGGTAGTCTCTGGATAAAGTCCTCCGATAAAAGTCCTACCCGTGATCGGATCCAAAATCTCTGCATAGGAGAGCTCTTTGAAAGAAGGCCTAGCAATTGTTCTGGAAGCTGATGCACGTAGGTTTTGATTCTCTTTTAGGTTGAAAATCAAATTCACCGTTGGGAAGAAATCCAAGTCATCCAAAACCTCCACTAGATCAAAATCTATCGTACCAGTTTGGTTAGTTCCTGTGTAGTATTGGTTGAATTTTTCTACTCTCAGACCTACAATTGCTTTTAGATTTTCGGCAGGATTGGCTTCTAATGAGGCATATCCGGCAAAATTTGTAGCGATTGAGTTGTACGCATTAGCATTGATTGGAATAAAATCGGCATTGTATCTCACACCGTTTCTATTGTCTGCTGCGAAAAGATTCTCTTCTAGTAGTATTTCGTTAGGATCACCAGTGAATTCTGTACTACCCGTCGCGAACTGGAAGCTTTGGATATTGAAATCACGCTGTTTGAAAACGTAGTTTCCTCCAAATTTCACTTTGCTATCTCTTGAGAAAAGGTTGAGATTTTTGGAGATATCTCCTTTTGCTACGATGCTGTATTCTTCCAAATCTCTCCAAATTCTAGCTGGAAGTCCAACTTCAGTTGAGATCGTATTCGTAGGCTCTCTGAATCTAGTGAATCGAATATCCGGATCTGAGATAGTTGATCGTGTTGGAGCAAGTTTCCAGTTGATTTCCCAATCATTCCCATTGATATAATGCGTACCTGCAAGTAAAATACTCGTCAAACCTCTTTGGCTATACTCCAGATTGTACTGCTGTGCTTCAAAGTTTGCACCTAAATTAGTATTGAGAAAGCTAAACTGACCTGCTTTTGATTCGCCATTCTGCAAATGCATCAGGTTCAACTTGTATTTAGCACGATCTGTTTTCAAAGCAATACCAGCAAGACCTCCCAGCAAAACGTTGTTCACACCGAAGTCACCACGCTGTCTTTCCAAAGGCTCCAGTTCTGTCTGATCAGCTTCTCTTGGCTTGGCGTAGAGATTGTATTGTGCATCCTGATAGAACTCAGTCTCATTCTTGTAGGTCACAGCGAAGTTATAACCCCAAGTAGCTTTTGATCTAGCTATCTGATTTCCAAGGGAAAAGCTAAGTCCTACATCCATAAGACTGTTGGCTCTGAAGCCTCCCAAAGTCTTATTAAAATTCCCAAGAATCTCCTGATACTCTAGTCCCGCTGGACTGTTCGGATTGCCAACAGCATCACCGAACTGAGGAATATCTGTTCTTCCATCTGTAGGAATAGCTCTGGTGCCGTCATCAAATCCCAGGAAGTCTGTGTTGCCGCCATCGTATTTCAGGTAATTTGAGTTGAAGTGCATGGATGGATTGATACCACCGCTTAAGCTCAATCTCATTGATTTTTCCTCAGGAAAATCTTTGGTCTCAATGTCCACCACTCCTCCTGTGAAATCAGCAGGAAGATCAGCAGTGAATGATTTTGACACGATAATGTTATCAATCACATTAGTAGGAAAAATATCCATCTGTATGGTATTTCTATCCGGATCCAGACCTGGAATATCCACACCATTCAAAACAGTTTTGGTATAACGGTCGCCAAGTCCTCTTACGTAGATGTATTTTCCACCTTCGATGGATACACCCGTCACTCGTTTGACAGCAGAAGCTGCATCACCATCTCCTATCTGACGGAATGTGCTAGCTGAAATTCCATCGATCAGGTTGGCAGCATTTCTTTTCACAGAAAGTAGTGCAGATTCTGTGGTTCTAATCGCAGAAGCAGTGACGGTCACCGCTTCTAAGTCTGAGGCTTCCTCAGCCATCAATAAATCCCCGATGACAGTGACCTCTCCAGCTGTGACCTCTACTTCCGTGAGGTTAATTGAAGAATAGGAAATGTAAGAAATTTGTAAAGTGTAAGTTCCTGGAGATACTTTGATTTCGAATTTACCATCGAAGTCTGTTACTGCTCCAGTAGATGTTTCTTTCACTAGAACTGACACTCCGAATAACGGCTCTCCAGAACCTTCTTCGAAGATCGTACCACGAATGGTACCGCTTTGGGCAAAAACAAAACCTGCAAATACTTGAGAAAGTATAAGCAGAAGTAAAACCAGTAATCCCTTCATTAGTGGATTGGTAGATTGATTTTTCATACAGCAAATTGTTGGAAAACTTAATAAGAAGGGAGAAACTGACCTTGCAAGTTATTTCTCCCTTCCTTAGGTTATTGATTATTTAAGATCAGAAATTGCTCCTGATGCAGCAGTCCAAGACCACGTGCTAGCGAAGGCAGCTTTGTTTGCTCCTACTGTGTTTGCTCCTAAAGCTACAGATGAAGCGGAAGCTGCTGTTCCATTTTTGAAAACTGAAGTAAGGGCAACACCACTCGCTAGAGTAGCCTGAAGATTCATGAATTTCAATGAACCCCCAGCAAAAGTTGCCAAAGTTTTGTCACCACTTAGAGAAAGGTCTCCTCTACCTTCTGTGGTAGCAGGATCAGCAAAGTTGAAGAAGTAAATATTTTCAAAAGTACCTCTAGCTCCATCTCTGAAATCACCCAACTCAGCTACATTATTTCCTTTGACGGTGCCATTTTTCACTGTATGTCCTGCTAGAAAAGAACCTTCAGGGCCATCGATTTCTAAGCAGTGATCAGTTTCTCCACCTGCTACTACGATGAAATTGTCAAGTGTACCAGACCAAGCCTGATCAGTATCTATACCATCATCTCCAGAATTCCAAACAATCGCATTTTTTACACTTACCGAACCGCCAAACCACTCGATGCCATCGTCTTGGTTGGCTATCACTTCTACGTTTTCGATTACAGTACCAGAACCTACACCACCAAGGGTGAGGCCGTTGATTTCATTCCCTTCGCCGATGTTGGCACCCCCATGTCTGATAGAGATATATTTGATGATGCCTGAGTTATCAGCATCGTCATTTCCTCCATATAGTCCATTTGTATCAGATGGTGGAATTCCTTCTATTTGAATTTCTGTCACGTCCCCTGCAAGCGAAGCTTTAGCTTTACCTAAGATGATCAACCCACCCCAAAGACCGCCAAGATTAGGCTCAAGGTTTGGAGAAGAAATCTGTCCCGGCATGATCTCATCCGCCACAGTAGTAAAGATGATAGGAGATGTCGCCGTGCCTTGAGCGTTTAGTTTTGCTCCTCTGGCGATGATTAGTGCGGTAGCATTGGAGCCAGATCCTACTTCGCCTTTAATTATAGTACCTGGCTGGATAGTAAGTGTATTTCCTGAAGTGACAGCTATTCTACCACCTAGCACATAGGTTTTACCAGTTTCCCACGTCGTATTAGTCGTGATATTGGAGTTGATTAGTTGTACATCTCCATTGTCAGGATCTGTTGGATCAATAGGTTTGTCATTACCATCAATACAGCTGGTGAATCCGATCACCATAGCTGAAAACAAGATTAATAGGGAATTGAACTTTTTCATTGAGATAGTATAATTGATTATGGTTTGCCTCATTTGATGGTACAAAGCTGGATCAATTGGCTTTCTCAAAAGAATTTTTTGAATTACCCTTTTTTTACTAAAAATCACACGAAGTAATATTGGATTAACAAAGGGGCATAAAAAAAGGCTTCTCTTTCGAAAAGCCTTTTTTTAAGCTATATAAGCAGTTATTTCAATGTTACCGATTTGTTAATCGGAACTTTCTCCAAGAATATTTTTACCAGGTCTCGGGTATTAATTCCGTCTGCCTCTGCCTCATAGTTGAGGATAATTCTGTGATTTAGGACGTCTTCTGCTATTTCTTTGATGTCTTCTGGCAACACATAATCACGCCCATCCATGAATGCCACCGCCTTGGCTGCCAAGTTCAAGTTGATACTCGCTCGTGGCGAAACACCAAATTGAATGTATTTGGCTTCGTCTTTCAGACCGTACTGGGCAGGGAACCTAGTTGCAAATACTAATTCTATGATGTAATGTTCCAATGGCTCCGCCATTTTCACCGCATTAATCTGATTACGAATTTCAAAAATCTCCTCTTTGCTAAGAATTGCATTCACTTCAGAACTGAAGGACATGTTTGCCATTCTGCGCATCACTTCCATTTCATCTGCCTTGCTTGGATAGTCGATGTGTACTTTCATCATAAATCTATCCACCTGAGCCTCTGGCAGCGGATAAGTTCCTTCCTGATCCACTGGATTTTGAGTAGCCAATACCAAGAAAGGTCTATCGAGCTTGTAGGTAGTCTCTCCTATAGTCACCTGCTTTTCCTGCATGGCTTCCAAAAGCGCAGATTGAACTTTGGCTGGAGAACGGTTCACCTCATCAGCCAAAATCACATTGGAAAAGATTGGGCCTTTTTTCACTTCGAAGCTTGCAGCCTGAGGATTGTAGATCATCGTACCGATCAAATCCGCTGGAAGCAAATCCGGAGTAAACTGAATTCTGTTGAAATCCAGATGAAGCACTTTGGCAAGTGTGTTTACCGTCAAGGTCTTGGCCAAGCCCGGTACACCTTCCAAAAGAATGTGTCCGTTAGTAAAAAGTCCAATCAAAAGTCTGTTGACCATTCTGTCTTGGCCTACCACTACTTTCTTTACTTCCTGTATTACGTCTGCTATTTTTTCCTGATGCATGGAATCTGAATCTTTGAGTGCTTTTTAATCGGAGACTAAAATAGAGGTTTTTGTCTCAAAGGACAATCTTAAATCTTAGAAGCGGTAAAGCCTTACGATTAAAGGGATTTTATGATTTTTTAAGATGGATTTTAGGGAGGCCTCAAAAATTTCTCGCAACGGCGCGGCGGACGCAGCGGTAGATAACCTTTGAGGTTTACTAAACCTCGAAGGTTTCGTCTGTGAGTTCTCCCGCGCAACATTCGCAAATTGAACCAAAGAAATAAGGCTGTATTCATTTGAATTAGCTCTTCGGTACTCTCCTTACTCTTGCTTTTCCGCAGAAACCAATTAAACCTTCGAGGTCGAAAAAATACCTCAAAGGTTATAAATCGCCGCCCCGTCGCGTCGCCACGAGAAAATCATCTATTAGTTTTCTTAAATCCAGTCAAACCCAACTTATGATAAATCGTCTCCTCGTCGATTTCCTGTACTTCACCAACTTTGAACTTATCAATCGTTAATTTCTCCATCGACCATCGAACAAGCCTCAGCGTAGGATGCCCTATTGCAGCAGTCATTTTGCGCACCTGACGGTTTTTACCTTCAATCAATGTCAAAGAAATCCAAGTATCAGGAATGGAAGCTCGGTAGCGAATCGGTGGATCGCGGTCTGGAAGTGACGGAATGGGGTCCACTAGCTTTGCAATGGCTGGCTTGGTTTTATAGTCTCTACCATCCACATTGATAGTGACACCCTGCATCAATGCTTTCAGGGATTCTGGGTCAGGAGCTCCCTCCACTTGCGCATAATACGTCCGTTGGTGTCCGAAGCGAGGGTTGAGCAAATGATGATTCAGGGATTTATCGTCCGTAATAATCAGTAAACCCTCAGAGTCCTTGTCGAGCCTACCCACTGGATATACCTCCTTCGGAAAATCAAAAAGAGAGGCCAATGTCTGCCCCTCTCCAGAAAATTGACATAAAACCCCGAAAGGCTTATATAGTATAAAGTATCTAGCCAAAGTCAGTGATTTAACTACCGCAACCCACGCAATCTATACTGGAGTCCGTAGGTTTCACGCCGTCACGCTCCATTTTTAGGTTATGGATTTTGTCGCGAACCTCCATGTCAGCAAACATGTCGCCGGTGATTTGTGATTCCAAAGCTTGGATTTGCTCGTTGTAGTTTTGAATTTGTGCTTCGCTCATAAACGTTAGATTTGAAGGTTGAAATGATTTTCTATATGATTATCCGCAGTACTGCCAGTCACCTTTTATTCCTTGCTTAGCTGGTTGGAAGACCGATGACCGAAGCGGCCTCAATTATTTAGTTTAACATTTGCTACCTTGCTTATTCCACCTTACTGGTAGAAATTCGGATAATCATAATTTTCTAAAAATAGCCAGTGATCCTGAATAGTTCCTGATCGCAGCTTCATTTTTTTAGTAAAAATGATTTCAACTGAGTCCTAGAAATTTACCTTTTGAAATTAGTCACAAAGAATGTCCAGCCTAAAACTCGTAAACCTTCGTCATACCTTACATCAAAATCCTGAGATCGCTGGAGAAGAATCTGGTACAGCCGACACGATTTTATCCTTTTTTGAAAATATAAAACCAGATCAAACCATCCAAAGTATAGGAGGATACGGTCTTGCATTTATTTTCAAAGGTAAAAATCCAGGACCAAGAAGTTTATTCAGAGCTGAACTCGATGCCTTGCCAATTCATGAGACGGGCAATTCAAGCTATAAAAGCCAAACTTCAGGCAAAGCACATCTTTGTGGTCATGATGGACATATGACAATCCTCTGTGGACTCGGAGAAAGGCTCGCTGCGCAGAAACCTGATTCTGGCGAAGTTGTTTTGCTCTTCCAGCCTGCCGAGGAAACAGGGGAAGGTGCGAGAAGGATTTTAGACGATCCGAAGTTCCAAGAAATAAAGCCAGATTATGCCTTTGCACTTCACAATCTCCCGGGATTTCCTCTCCATCACCTTGTCACCCGTAAAGGTACTTTCGCCGCAGGAAGTACGGGATTGACTATTTTATTAACTGGTAAAACCTCCCACGCGGCGCATCCCGACGCAGGAATCAATCCTGCACGAGCCATCTCACTTTTGATTCAAACGCTTCCGACCTTACCTGCGACTCTCCAAAACTTTGCTTTGGTGACGATTATCCATGCTGAGATAGGAAGTTTGGCTTTTGGCACCAGCGCAGGAAAAGCAAGTTTGAGCGTCACAATCCGAGCGTTCGATCAAGGTGACTTGGATAGCTTGATCGCTAGGGTAAAAGCCGAGGCTCAGGGAATCGCGAAGTTAGAAAAGCTCGGAGTAGAATTCAGGTTGGTAGAATCTTTCTCAGTCTCTAAAAATAACCCTCAAGCCGCTGAGATTGCAGAAAATGCGATGAGGCAGTTAGATTTTACTATACTAGAAAAACCAGATCCCTTCCGCTGGTCGGAGGATTTTGGGCTTTTCAGTCAAAGTTGTCCATCGTATTTGTTTGGATTGGGCTCCGGAGAAAATTGCCCGCAACTCCATGAGCCTACCTATGATTTTCCAGATGAACTAATTGAAACTGGAGTTAGAATTTTTGAAGGAATTGCTAGGGAAGTCAATGGGTAAAAAAAAGACCTTCCAGGCTTTGAAAACCTGCAAGGTCTGGAAAAACAGTGATCAGATTGAAGCACTTGTGCTCACTACATTAACTAGTTTAGTGCAAGGCTCGCTTAAAATTAGGGCTAAATCAACAATTTTTGGATACTTAACACCCTGCGCCCTCTGTGAAAAAGTCGTGCCCATAGTGGTTAGAAACCCAACTCGCGCCTGACGCTTCACAGGAGGTCATTACAGGTCTGAATACGCTGCCGGATAGAGTAACTTCGTGTCATTACGAGAAACCGTATTGGCATATTCAGGCAGATCTTTCATCCCAATCCAGTCTGGATCAGTCCTAAATTGAGCCCAATGCTGATCCCTAATCTCCATATTTTCATGGGTTGTCATATAGACTAAGTTTGGCATATTTGCTCCAGCTATTGTTTCTCCATAGAAAATTGGACTGCAGTTTAATTTTTCGAAAATGTCCATTTCTCCTGAGTTGAACATTTTCACTTTTGCCTGATATAGACGCTCAGTAGCAGCTTCGTAGCTTCTCATCTCATAGACTCTTTCTTTTTTGTCATTGGTCAAGCTGGACTCTGCGAACTTCGGTTGTCCACTCATCGCTTGAAGTATTGAGCTTTCAATTCTCTTGTAAGGAGGATTAGTATGTGAGGCATTGATGTAGGCAGCCCCAGCAGTCTGATAGGTTTGATCTTTTGCCAGCTTTCCTTCCAAAGCTACATAGTCGTCCAGTGACTTGAATGGCACAAAAAGATAAACTGCCTTGCCAGCATTTTGCTGAGAGGCTATAGGTTTGAACACACCCACTTTGGAAATCCCATGCTTGTGGGCGGCGGGAATAAAAGCGTTGGCTAAATAATCGTCCAGCATGGCCTCTTGTTCTGGAGTATCGATGTGGTAGGTTCTGAGTTCGTAAAAATCTCTTTTTTGGGCAAAAAGATTAGTACTTAGGATAAAGCAAAAGGCGATAAATCCTCGTAACACCAGTTTTTTTAGATTCATTTTGAGTTAGGTTTTAGGTTTAACTTGATGAGATTAAATCCATCCAATTTTCTAAAGTAGCGTTTCTGTGAGAATCCTAAAAACCAATTCTAGATTAGATCATTCTAGTTGGCCTTAGGGACACCCATCTACCGCGTCCAGCTTCAAGAGAAGTAGGACAACGCTGCGTCCTCCAAGAAAGTCTCGGTGTGCTTTAGGATTAAATGTGCTTTTGTAAAAAAAGCCGACTATCGCCGGCTTTATCATTTATGGATTGCTATTCGCTCTTTTCATCGGATTGCTTCCTGTAGATGCACCGCGTGCAGCTCCCGAACCTTTAAACAGTTCAAAGCGAGTTGGCTGATATTGTCTTGGCCAGTAATTGCTTGACTCATCGATATCGGCAGTTTCTCTTTTTGGGTCAAGAATGATTTGAGTGACTTCCTTTTCTTTCACAAAAACCTTCGTAACCTGAGTTTCATTCTTTCTCCAGATCTCTACAGGAATACGGTCGATCTCAGAAGTACCATCAGCATAGTGAAATTCTAAAATGATCGGCATCACCAATCCCCCGACGTTTTTGAAGGTGATCTCATAGAAATTCAAATCTTTCTCCATCAGCTCTTTTTCCTTTGGAGTAAGACTAGCCATGAATTTTTTATAACTCTCCTCGTCCGCTGGCGTGACCTCAAAAGGATTATAGGTAGTGTAGAAATCTCGAGTAGCAGGGTTGGCTTCAATCACCGTTTCTTTGACATCAGTCTTATTGAATTCTTTGGAAACATAACTTTGCTCTCGATCTGCTTCGGCTTTCAAGGCAGCTTTTCTCTCGGCAGGGGTACGGTTTTCCATCTTGTAAAGAGCTACATTTTCTATAGCGATATCAACCGGCTCAGAGCCATAGAACCAACCTCTCCAGAACCAATCCAAATCGACTGCAGAAGCATCTTCCATTGTCCGGAACAAATCCTCTGGCGTAGGATGCTTGAACTTCCATCTTCTTGCATATTCCTTGAAAGCATAATCAAACAGCTCTCTACCCATTACTGTTTCACGAAGAATATTCAGTGCCGTGGCAGGCTTTGCATAGGCATTTGGACCAAACTGAATGATGTTTTCAGAATTAGTCATGATAGGTTCCAAAGTATTGACCTCACTTCTCATGTAAGGAACAATCATGTGAGCTGGGCCGCGACGAGACGGAAAGTTTCTATCCCACTCTTGCTCAGCCATAAACTGCATGAAAGTGTTCAAGCCTTCATCCATCCAAGTCCACTGACGCTCGTCGGAATTGACGATCATCGGGAAGAAGTTGTGTCCTACTTCGTGGATAATCACTCCTATCATTCCGTTTTTCACCGCTTCAGAATAGGTTCCGTCAGGATCAGGTCGTCCATAATTAAAGCAGATCATAGGATACTCCATGCCATTAGCCGCCTCCACAGAGATAGCCGTTGGGTAGGGATAATCGAACGTATGCGCAGAGTAAGATTTGATGGTATGAGCGACCACTCTGGTGGAGTATTGGCCATATAGTGGGTTAGCTTCCTTAGCATAGTAGGACATCGCCATCACATCTTTACCACCTTGCTTCACCGCCATAGCGTCCCAAATGAATTTGCGGGAAGATGTCCACGCAAAATCACGTACATTCTCTGCTTTGAATTTCCAGGTTTTCTTGGCTTCAGATTTACTTTTCTCCAATTCAGTAGCTTCTTCCTGAGTACGGATTACCACTGGGTTATCGTAGGTTTTTTTAGCAGTATTCCATCTGCTAAGCTCTGTAGAAGAGAGCACCTGACTAGCATTTTGCAATTCACCTGTTGCGCCCACCATGTGGTCAGCAGGCACAGTGATGTTTACTTCATAATTTCCAAAAACCAACGCAAATTCACCAGAACCCAAGAATTGCTTGTTTTGCCAGCCTTCGAAGTCAGAGTAAACGGCCATTCTTGGGAACCACTCCGCCATCGTGTAAAGGTAATTGCCATCTTCTTCGAAAAACTCATATCCTGGACGTCCAGAGATATAGCCTACTCTATTGGTAATATTAAAAGTCCAATCAACTCCGAAGGTGAAACTTTCACCTGCTTTCAATGGCGCAGGAAGATCTATTCGCATCATTGTCTGATTCACTGTCACTGGTAGCGGATTGCCTTTTGCATCTTTCACCTCTAAGACTTTGTAGCCAAAATCATCGTTTGCCCACACGAGTCCCTCGATGGTACGCAGGGTCATTCGATTGCTGATGGAGCTCTCGGCAGCTTTAGGAGTGGCAGAATCTGGCCCACGTTGGTTTTCCTCCAATTGCACCCAGAGGTAGGTCAATTGATCTGGGGAGTTATTGATATAGGTAACTTTCTCAGATCCTTTGATAGATTGATTGACGTCATCCAGCTCCACGTTGATCACGTAGTTCGCCTGCTGCTGCCAATACATATGACCTGGTGCTCCGGAGGCTGTACGATAAACATTTGGTGAGCGAAGCATAGGGCCAAGCTGCTCAAAGCGCTCGGCATGATTCTGCTCAGATTGCTGCGCAAAAGCAGGGAAAATCCCTGAAATTGCCAGTGCTGTGAGTGCTACTATTTTTCTCATCATTTATTTATTTTCAATCAACTTAAAGAAGTACAACTTTCCATCGGTCAGCCGACCCCAAACATATTATCTACCAAAATTTCGTCTCTAACATCAGCATCAGCGCCACACCAAACACCATTGATGCGACCACCAATGTCCATTCTTTGCGACTCACTCCCACAATACCTACTAAGATAGACGTTACGAGCAGATATATTCCTACTATAACGAGTTGTCCTAGCTCCAGTCCCAGATTGAATGCTAATAAAGGCTCCCAAATACTAGCTTCTTTGCCTAATAAGCTTCGGAGATAGTTTGAAAATCCAAGACCATGAATCAGTCCAAAGAACAAAGCAAAAATATAATTGATGCTCGTTCCCTTTCCAGAGGAAGGCTTCGGTCGGAGAATCGTAATAAATGCCGTAATCGCGATAGTGACAGGTATCAGGAATTCGATCAACTCAGCATTCACATTGACTAGTTTGAAAGTAGCCAAAGCTAAAGTTAGCGAGTGTCCAATCGTAAAAGCTGTGACTAATATCACCACCTTGCGCCAATCTCGTGGAATAAAAACTGCGCAAAGGGCCAAAATAAACAGAATGTGATCATACCCGTGTATATCAAGGATATGCTGCAGGCCTAAACGGAAATACAATTCAAATGAATTCATAGGAGGGGTGAAATACCTCTAAAGAAGTAAATTGCGCAATAATACAGGATAATTAGCAGAAAAGACAGCCGACGTCAGACCAAATGCCACAGTTTTACACCTACTTGATCAGCCTTGGATGGCTGGTATTCATCCATCCTTTTCACCTTAGTTTGACTGAGATCAAATGGAATAAGAATACCGAGCAACTTGAGATTTCACAGAAGATTTTTTGGGATGATTTGGAAATAGCTCTAAGTGCCTATCATGATGTCTCCATTGATTTCCTCAATCCTGCAAACAAGGAAAAGCTTGACAAACAAATCGAGTCCTACTTACGGGCGCAAAATGAAATCTGGATAAATGAGAAATCAATTCCTCTTAAGTTCCTTGGCTATGAGATAGAAGACGATGCAGCGTGGTTCTACCTAGAATCCGGAAAACTTCCCGAACCGAATACTATCAACGTCAAAAACAGCTTACTGATAGAATCGTTTCCAGATCAAAAGAATGTGGTTCAGGTGTATTTTATTTCCAATTCTCCCAAAAGCATTATTCTAGGGAAAGGTGAGGATAGAGGTACATTGAAAAACAAGTGAGTGCTCAAAACAATTAGTTTACCGCGTCTTAAATCTTACGCATTTTTAAGACAATTCTTCTGTCTTAACATGCATGATCCAGCTCAGACGAACAGATACGTCTAGCCAAATTCATTAGAAAACACTTATTTGGCCCATCTACTAGCAGGAAACAAAAAAAGTCCGACCCAAAGGCCGGACTTTTATAGTAAAAGCAATCCGAATTAATACCCAGGATTCTGAGGGATTGGTGCAGAATTGTTTGTTTGAATTTCATCCAAAGGAATTGGCCAAACAAATAGATGGCTGTCATACTCTAATGAATGGTCAGTCGGGATAGTAGCGGTTTGATAGAATGTAAGATTGGTAATAGATCTTGAAGTAGCTTTCAAAGGAATACCGTTCATCAACCCTTCACCAGAAAGTCTGTGAATATCTGGCCATCTTCTACCTTCTGCTAAAAACTCTATTCTTCGCTCATCAAAGATCGCTTGAAGTAATCCGTTACCTAAGCCATCAACCGTATAAGCTGGTACAGAAGCAGGTAATGCACGACTTCTTACTGAATTAAGCAAAGTAACCGCTTCCATCATCTTACCAGTTCTTGCATTTGCTTCAGCAGCATTGAGAACCACCTCTGAAAATCTCAAGATGACGTTTGGATCAGTGTAAGTAACGGCATCTTGGTATTTGCCAGTGAAGATACCTGTAGGGCTTTGAGTAGTTAATAGAGATCTTCTAGTGTCCTCTGCTTTCCAGAAAGTAGCTCTCCAGATAATTGGGCTGATTTTCACCAAGCCTCTTGCGCCTAAGTTTGGATTGCCATACATAGATGGCAATGCACCATTCACACCTGGATTGGCTTCTGCTGAATTTACGAAAGAGAAGATGTTGTCAGAGCTAGTTCCACCTCTGAAAGGAGTAGCTGGATTAGCCGTAACAGCATACTTTGATGTCAGCTTAGTGTATTCAGCTAAAACTCCAGGCCAATCTTTCATGTGAAGTTTGATTCTGGATTTCAAAGCAATTGCAGCACCTTTATTAGCTCTAAATGGTCCACCTTCTGGTAAGAATCCTTCCGCAGCATCTAGGTCTAATAGCAATTGAGTATAATCCTCTCCTACAGTTCCTCTTGGTACTGCTTCTCCATCAGGAACTTTGGTTACGTCATCTATACCAAAAGTTCTGTAAGGGATACCTGCTGAGGAAGGATCATCAGAATAAGGTCTTGCAAAGTGAATTAATAATTCATGGTGAGCCAAAGCTCTCAAGAATAACATTTCTCCTTTATATGCATTTCCTGCCTCAGTAGTGAGAACCCCGTTTGCAACAGCATCATCTAGGTTTTCTAAGATGATATTTAGTCTGTTGATCATTCTATAAAGAGAGATCCACATACCTACGTTATTAGCAGAAACTGGGCTGTACGAATTGTTATACGTGATTTCGTAGAAAGCTTGATCATTATACATATCCTCACCTCTCATATCACCTTGTTGCACATTGGCTGCTCCGAAAGGATAACCACGTTGCACGGAACCATTATAGAAGCCTCTTTGGGCAGATTCATATACCCCGAGAACAGCAGACTCAATTCGAGCACCTGTGGAAAAAGCTTCTGAATCAGGTATCAAGTTAGCCGGAACCAATTCAGTCACTTCACATGCACTGGTAAAGCCTAGAAAGGCAACACCAACCAGTGCCATTTTTATATTTTTTATTGCGAATTTTTTCATAATATTTTTTCGGTTTGAGTGATTAGAAACCTACGTTTACGCCGAGAGTATATGTACGTATCACAGGAGCTACGTTCCAATCGACACCGAAGCTAAGCTGACCAGAGTAAGAGTTTGCTTCAGGATCCAAGCCAGAGTAGCTTGTGAAAGTGAACGGATTCTGAACCTGACCAAAAATTCTCACATTAGAAATTGCTCCATTAAAGGCAGATTGCAAAGCAGCAGAAGGAACAGTGTATCCAAGAACGATATTCTGGATTCTTACAAAGTCACCTTTCTCTACGAATCTAGAGTTAGATACTGAGTTCTGCCACATATTTTGATCTTGACCAGAATACAACTTAGGTACGTCTGTTACTTGACCACTTTCAGTCCATCTGTTTAGGATGCTTGCGTGGTTGTTAGAGAATCCTTGTCCCATTAGACCTCTCAGGGACTCATTCATAATGTAGTTTCCACCTGAGAATCTAGTGAAGATCTCCGCATCGAAGTTGCCAAACTTAAAGTTGTTTGACCATCCTCCTTGCCATTTTGGAAGCGTATTTCCTAGGTATTCCTGAGTAGGACCTGGAGCGGCAGTAGATACGTCAGCTGGATTGGCTGGGTCATAGGTCTTAAATCCAAGTTTACCCTGTACTAAGTTGTACTGAACAATATTGTCACCAGAGACATACATTGGGTTACCATTTGCAGGGTTTACACCTGCCCAAACTGCACCGTATAGTTGAGCAATAGGATTTCCAACTTCAGTTCTGTTATATGTACCAGTCAATGGACTGATCAAGTTAGTAACCTCATTTTGGATGAAAGAAATGTTGAAGTCTGTATCCCAAGAGAATTTACCTCTGTTGATCACATTTGAAAACACTCTAAGTTCAACACCTTTGTTCTGCATCTGACCTACGTTTTGGTTGATGCTGTTACCTGGTACACCTAATGAAGGAGCAGTAGGAGCAGCTAGGATCATTCCGTCAATATTATTGATGAAATAATCTGCTGAGAAAGTCACTTTTCCAATGGTCATATCAAGACCGAAGTTCAACTTCTCGGAAGTTTCCCACTGAAGGTCGGCATTAGCAATTCTATTGTATCCAATACCTGCACCTGCACCACCTAGAACTGGGCTATATCCACCATAGGCAGCAAATGAGTCGATACCTGTGTTACCAACCTCTGCATAAGATGCTCTGAATTTAAAATCAGAAATTAAGTCTGAATTGAAGAAGGCTTCATCAGAAATTCTCCATCCTACTGATCCACCAAAGAATGTTCCTCTTTGATTTTCTACTGCCAAGTCAGAGATTCCGTCATTTCTTACAGTGAAAGAAGCTAGATATTTACCTTTGAAAGAGTAGTTGAATCTACCGAAGTAAGAATCATAACCTCTCTCTGTATAGCTACCACCTGAAAACTGATTATTATAAGATCCTGAAATCAAGTTGTTTCTTCTGAAATAATCATCAGACACATCTGTTCCTTGTCCAAAGAAGCCGTAAAACTTAGCAAACTGATATTCAAGACCTGCAGTCACGTTCAAATTGTGATCATCAGCAAAAACTGTCTGATAATTCAAGGTGTTCTGCCAGTTCCACTGATAAGCAGGGTTTGTAGCCATATAGACGCTACCATTAGAACTTCTACCATCACCATGTCTAGCATCCAATGACTGGAAATCGTCAGCCAAGGTAAGATCGATACCTATTTGAGACCTAGCTGTCAGACCAGTCACGATATCTATTTCGCCATAGGCATTACCGATTATACGGTTAGTTCGGCTTCTGTAGATGTTGTTCTGAAGCACAAATCCGATGTTTGGAATGTTGTTATCTGGTCCAGCTGCATTAGCTCCAAAACCAGTAGTAGCTCCATTGGCTGTCACATTGAAACCATCAAAAGCAGTATTTGCTTCATCATAGATAGGCACGTTAGGAAGTGCACGAGTAGCATTGTAAATAGCTCCAGATAGTGAGTTGGCACCATTATTTAGACCGAAAATCTCTGTGTAAGAATAAGATAATGAAGTACCTACTCTCACTGATTTGGAAATACTGTGATCCAAATTAGCTCTAAATGAATATCTGCTCAATTCATTTGGTCTCACTGGAGATTCCTGGTCTGTGAAGCCTAAAGAGAAGAAATACTTGGTAGATTCAGAGCCACCACCGATTGATAGGTTGTGCTGCTGCGTAAATCCACTTCTAAATACTAGATCTTGCCAGTCTGTGTTTACACCTGGAGCAGCTAGTTGAGATTGATTAGCGTTAGATCTCTTTTCGTTTGCAATGGTAACCCATTCGTCACCAGTGAGTAGGTCAAATGTTTCTACTGCCTCATTCACACCCATGGTCATGCTGTAGTTTACTTTAGCTTTTCCAGTAGCGCCTCTTTTGGTAGTGATCAAAATCACCCCGTTTGCAGCTCTTGAACCGTAGATTGCAGAAGCAGATCCATCTTTCAATACTTCAAAAGAAGCAATATCAGCAGGGTTAATGTTTGCCATTGGGTTGGCGTTGTTGACAGCTGATCTGTCTGAATTTACCATCGGTACACCATCTATTACAAATAGCGGACTTGCACTAGAAGTAAGAGAGTTTACACCTCTGATACGGATAATAGGTGCAGAACCCAAGATACCACTTGGAGTAGTCACTTGAACTCCGGGCGCTCTACCTGCCAACTGTGATTCAAAGGAAGGAGAAATAAGATTCTCTATCGCAGTCGCATCAATAGATGCTACTGAACCTGTGATTTCTCTTCTTTCTTGAGTACCGTAACCCACCACTACAACTTCGTTGAGGGTTTTCACATCCACATCCATTGTCACATTGATAATGGAAGCAGAACCGATAGGCATTTCTTTGGTCAAATAACCAACAAAACTGAAAATCAGCGTAGTAGCGTCACCTGGAACTTGAATAGAATAGCTTCCATCCAAATCAGTGATCACACCTTGTGCAGTACCTTTCACTACTACACTAGCACCTGGTATTCCTTCTGGCTCTTCAGCCGAAGTGACCCTACCAGTGATCGTCTTGCTCTGCGCCAACACCGTCACGAGGGACAGCATAGCAAAAGCAAAGGTTAATAAAACTTTCTTCATAGGTTGAACATTTATGTTAAGAAATAATTGACGCGAATATTGACCGAAAGTTTGATTTGAAAAAGCTGTTACTACTAGTCCTAATGACCTAGTGAAGTATAATATTTCGAGAATCTTAAAATTTGTAAAAATTCAATTTATAAATCTCGAATGACAATCATAAAACAGCTTATTATTTTGAAAAAGTATCATTATAAAAATATTTATTTCGAAAATGAGATATTTTCAAATGCAATCTCATCTAAAACCACCCAAACTATTAATTATAAAAATTGAGCTCTTCGACCTATTAAAAGAATTCTCAATATTTTATTCTTAAAAATGGTTAATCAATTCAGGAAACTTAGTTTTTATTTTGAGTATTAATTTTCCCCATAAAAAAATGAATCAATTTTAATTTGGTAGAATAGATTATTTTGAAATAAAATTTTTTTTACCTGTTCCTCAAAAAAAAGCTATTTTTTGATATTCCTCAATAAATTCTCCAATCATCCCCGCTTTTTACCTTAGCTCCAAAAAATTAATGGCTTCCCATTGACCTAATACCTTTTTCAAAACGACAATTTTTGAAACACTAATTACTTCCTGGAATTCCTGCTTACCCACGACAGCTAAGATATTTTGAAATTGACTTCTCTTAATATCTTTGAATGCAACCGTCATATGAGGCTGGAAATTTCGATCACTTAACTCGTCAGTAAGCTTTAATGTTCTCTTGAAATAGCTAATTAATTCACGTTGCAAAACATATAAAGCATCCTCCCCTTCTACATCTAGGTAGATCACCCGCGTTCCAAAGTTCCCTAGTCCAGCTACGGTCACATTAAACGAATTGTAGCCTGCTATAAATTCGCCTAGCTTTCTGATCAACTCATCTTCCTTCGCCTCATTATAGACAAAGGGCATTTTCAAGGTAATATGTGCAGGTGATTTGAGCGCAAACTTAGCTTGGAAGCGATCTTTGATTTCTAATTTCAGCTGCTTCACTCGATCCTGGAACTCACCTTCAGGGACAATCGCCAGAAAATACTTTTGCATCACTTTCATCAGGCAAAAATACCTCGAAAAGGAAATCATTGGGTAAAAACATAAAATCTATTCGATAAACTGGATCAAAGCTTTAAATTAAGGGGAAATAACACCTACTAGCTATGAAATATTTTTATAAGGCGATGATTGGCCTTGATCTGACTGAAATGGATGATATCCTGATCAAAAAAACAATTGTGTACCTAAGGTTCCTCGGAATAGACAAGTGCTACTTCGTACATGTGGCCAAAAATCTAGCGGTGCCCGATGAAATTCTTAAAAATCATCCTGAATTAATGGCACCAGGAGATGAGTCAATCGAGGCCTTGATCACTTCAAAACTTAAAGAGTTTGATTTTCCAGAGAGTATGGATATTGAAGTTTTTGCTGAAGAAGGAGCACATCCGTTGGACACATTTCTACGATGGGCCAAAATAAAAGATGTGGATCTCATCATCATGGGCCGAAAAGAAACCCTAGAAGGCAACGGTTCCCTAGCGAAAGGCATTGCCAAAAAAGCGCCTTGCTCCGTCCTGTTGCTTCAGGAGAGAAGACCTCCAGGACTACCTAAGAAAATCATGATCCCCTCTGATTTCTCCGATCACACGGATTTGATCTATGATTTTGGAGAGAGAATCTCCGAAGAATTGGGTGCAGAGCTACTTCCTGTTCACCTCTATGAAGTTCCTCATGGCTATTCCAAAACAGGCAAATCCTTCGAAGAATTCTCAGAAATCATGAAAGAAAATGCACGGGAGGACTTTAACCGATTTATCCACAAATTCAATCACGAAGGTTTAACGTGTCGTTTTGTCCTGAATGATGGTGAAGGCCAAGGCAAGGCTCTCCTAGAAGAGGCTCAAAAAATCGAAGCAGATATGATTCTGCTTGGATCCAGAGGCAAAACAAAATCCGCGGCAATCCTTCTTGGAAGTGTAGCCGAAAAATTAGTTTTAGTCAATAATATTCTGCCTATGCTCATCTTCAAGAAAAAAGGCGAAACCATGGGATTCTTCGAAGCATTATTCAAAGTCTAATCAGATTTGGTAAGAAAAAAGCAAACCTGATCACCTTTGCCCTCCTCATTATAGTGGAGGGCTTTTTTTTCCCATGCCTCTAATTCTCGTTTCGAAAAAAGCTTATCCCGCATTTTCAAATCTAAGTGGAAGCCCTCTTCATAAAGCGCAGTTCCCCAAAATTGAAACGCTGAAGAATCAAAGATCACCTCCTGTAAGTCAAAACCTATAGTTCTAGCCAAGGTATCAAATCCCATAACTGAAGGAATATTCAAATGCCTAGGAGCGTCTAACTGCACCCAATACTCGCGCTTATCTCGCCAAACCTGCGCATCTGTCACAGGGGTCCGAATGATTACTTTCCCTTTTGCATTCAACTTGTCATAGCAAGCCTGAAGAATCTCCATAGGGCTTTCCATATGCTCAAAAGCATGATGCATCATGATGAGATCAAATTGATCCTCACTATCTTCCAAGCGCTTTTTCCACAGATGCAACTGCTCATTTACAGCAAGATCCTTCTCCATAAATGGATCAAACCCATGCAAATCTGTAAAGCCTGACGCGTACAATTCATACAGAAGCTGACCGTTTCCACAGCCGACATCGGCTATTTTCCAATGAAAACCAGGCCCCAATTTCTTAAACCAATACCCAAAGCTTGGCTCTACTACTTTGGCACCAGATGCTAGAAACAAGTTCATTCGAATCTTCTTAAACACACGTCTAGCCAAGCCAGAGGGAACTAACGGGAGGAAAGAATAATAGTCGGAGTTGTGATAATACCGCGCTAGATCATCTGGAACCTCATCCAGTTGAATGGATTTGCAGTCCATACATTCCGTATAGGTAAATGAACCGCCCATACCAAACATCCGCTCACTAGCTTGAAAAGTAGTAAGACTGGATCCTCCACAAAATTTACAGGCCTTGTACAACCTAGTTGACATATTCAGAAGTAAAAATTAGCCTAAGGATAGAGTTGAATTCTAAATAATTTCCATCCCAAGCAGTATAAAGCAATTCCCAAAGTAAGCTACAGTGCTCTTCAAAATGGTGAAATTGCATCTAATTATGAAATGAGGTTCATTTCAGCATCAAAACTAAGGAAAGAATCCCCAAGGCTTATTACTTTTGTGATTAATTGTTAGCCGAAAAGCCGCCTAGGCAACTCATGAGTTTTATTTCGAATTTATTTTCACCATCCGACAATCCTGATTCTTTAGGAGCAAAATTTAGAAGCCAAAGACAGAAGGATTTTGAAGATTTATTTTTTCAGAATTTCTCTAAAAATGATCCCATCCGAGTATTGGACGTAGGCGGAGCGGCCTATTTCTGGAATACGAGCAGTCTTCCTTCCTTGCCGAATATTGAAATTGTACTACTCAACCTTGGTGTAGAAAAAATCGATCATCCCAAGATCAAATCCGTAGTCGGAGATGCTACCAATATGGCTGAATTCGAAGACAATAGTTTTGATCTAGTGTTTTCTAATTCGGTCATAGAGCATCTTTATACTTGGGAAAATCAACAGAAAATGGCAAATGAGATTATCCGGGTGGGAAAAAAACATTTTATTCAAACTCCGAACAAGTACTTTCCAGTGGAAGCGCACTATGCCTTACCCTTTGTGCAATACCTTCCTCAGAATTTACTTTATTTTTTACTGACCAAAACAAAAGTAAGCCGACTCCAAAAATGGGACCCGATACATGCACAGCAATACCTAGAGGAAATCCGATTGCTTAATGTCAAAGAAATGCAGCTACTTTTCCCCAGCTCATCTATGTATTTGGAAAAATTTATGGGCATGACTAAATCTATTTCAGCCCACAATCTATCCTAATCAGCAAATTGAAGTCGAACCAAGTTGGCGTAGAAGCCTTCTTCACGACCTAGCAAATCCAAGTGATTGCCTTGCTCCACGATTTGCCCTTCGCTGAGTACATAGATCCTATCCACTTTGCGAATAGTAGCCAGTCTGTGCGCTATGATAATGGTAGTCCTTCCTTTCATCAGCTCGTCCAGCGCTTCTTGCACCAAGGATTCTGATTCGGCATCTAGAGAAGAAGTGGCCTCATCGAGTATCAAAATAGAGGGGTCTTTCAGAATCGCCCGAGCGATCGCCACGCGCTGACGCTGTCCACCAGAAAGCTTCACTCCCCGCTCGCCAACTTTAGTATCTAGCCCTTCGGGAAATTGGGAGATAAACTGCCAAACATTGGCTTTTTTAGCGGCCAAAATAAGCTCTTCCTCTGAGGCATCAGGTTTTGCATAAGCGATATTTTCACGAATGGAACCACCAAAAAGCAGAACTTCCTGCGGAACCATGCCTATGTGAGACCTGAGGTTTTGCAAATTCCAATCATTCAACGGTCTATCATCTACTTCAATAGAACCGTGCTGAACCTCATAAAATCTCATCAGCAATTGAATAATCGTGGATTTGCCAGCACCAGAGTGACCCGCCAGTGCGACTTTTTCACCAGGATTTACATAAAAAGTCAGGTCTTTGAGTACTTCCATTGCAGGTCGGGTAGGGTAATGAAAACCCACCTGATTGAACGTAATTTTGCCTTGAAAATTTGTTCCTTTGATACCAGTAACTGACTCTGGCTCTTCATCCAATATTTCTAGGACGCGCTCCGAGGAACCAATGGCTTTTTGAACTTGACCATAAATATCCCCCAATCCAGCGATAGAGCCACCTATAAAAGTGGTGTAGAGTACAAAAGAGACCAACTCACCCACGCTCATTTCACCAGAACTAACCAAGCTCGCTCCGTACCACATCACCGCTACTATCCCACCAAACAAGGCAAAGATGATAAAGGAAATAAATGCACCACGATACTTGGCCGCTCGCAAGGCTACTGTCACCACCCGATTCAAGCCTGAGCCGTAGCGGGAAGATTCAAAAGCTTCTCCGACAAAAGACTTCACTGTGCTGATGGATTGCAGGGTTTCTTCTACAATCACATTTGCGCTGGCTAGCTCATCTTGCGTGCTTTTGGAGAGTTTTCTAATAAATCTTCCAAAAACCATAGCGATCACCACCAACACAGGAAAGGTAGCAAGCATAAACAAAGTCAACTTTGGCGTATTGACCAGCAAGAAAATCACCCCTGCAACGAGAGTAACTACCTGACGAAAAAGCTCTGCAAGTGTCACCGAAAAGGTATCCTGAAGAAGGCTCACGTCAGAGGTGATGCGGCTAATCAATTCTCCAGTTCTACGCTTATCAAAAAAAGTCATCGGCAGGCGCACCAGTCTGCCGTACAATGCCAATCGAATATCTCTCATGGAGCGCTCCGAAACTAACGCAAAAAGCCAAACTCGGAAAAAGGAAAAAATGCTTTGAATGGCTAAAATAGCTACCAAAATCATCGCGATCGAATTGATATCACTGACAACCCAATCCGTGCCTTGGGCCGTATCGATGAGCTTACCAGCTACAAAAGGGAATGTCAAAAGGGTAAGTGAGGAAAAAACCAGGAAAATCATTCCTAAAAAGAACTGTCCCTTATACGGCATTAAAAATTGAAAAATGCCTCCTAGTTTACTCAAATTCTGCTTGTTCAACTTCCTTTTTTCACTCTCGTCCAAAGCAGTTCCTCTTTTCTTAGCCATTCGTTGATTTTGGTATTTCGAGGGCAAATTTAACGCTTTTTATAAGGATTTCGGCAGTTGAGGGGAAAGGTTTAGGATTTCCATTTGGCCTGTTGAAAAGGGAATTAAGTGACGATGTGCTGGTATATCAGAGAAAGGAAGGGCTCCGGATCATACTTTGGCGTGTATAATCATACCACTAGTCAGAAGTATATTTTGTAACAGAAGGCAAAGCAAATGTTCTTAAGCATCTTCTACAGCCTCGCTGTAGCTAATCTAGGGATATATTTCCTTTTCAGTGCCTCCAGCTTAGGACTCGTACTTGTGGCTGGAGCAGTTTTTTTATGTAAAATAATCAGCACTTCTAGGAGAGAAAGGAAAGAATTCCTAGCCAATAAGCTAGAAAAGTGAGGAGAAAATCGCCTACCTGCCCAGTTGAGCATCAACCAACTCCCGCTTCAGCTTCCGCTCTCTTTCCAGCATGGTCTTGCGGTGATTGTCAAATTCCTCCTGTACCTCTACCAATTCCTTCTCAGCTTTTCGGATTTTTTTAAAACTACTCACGTATTGAAACGCAAAAATCGCAAGTGCTCCAGCTAGTACTGCTACCAATATCCACATCAAAGACGAATAAACAGATTTCTGGATTCCCATACCCAGGAAGGAGAAATTCTCCTTCTCTGCTATAGCTGCCTGTTTCTCAGCTTCTGCCGTCGCCAAAAAGTCCTTCAGGTTTTTGATAGAATCTTTTTCACTCATTATGAGTAGTTTAAGATCTCCAACTTCCGCTCTCATCGTACGCATCGAGTCCAAAATATTAGATTTTAGCTTATCTAAGTTGGTACGCAAGACTACTTTATATTCTTGAAAATTATTGGAACTGTTGTAGATGTATTCAAACTGGCTATCTATCGTTCCAGATTCCAGAGATTCTTTTTGCTCTGTGCTATCTTGAGCGATAGTGCCAAACGAAAAGGAGAATAAGAAAATTAAGATTAGGACAGGAGATACTATACGTTTCATTGGGTAATTAATTTACAAACTAGGGTGAATGGCTTCAGTCACCAATAAACATGCCTTAGGGTGTAAATTCAAGTTTATATGTTTTATTGGAAAAGAAGTCAATTCTTTCGATATGATAAAGCAATTGATTTTCAATTGGTTAGAACAGACACCCATTCTTATTTATCCTTGAAAATTTATATTAAGGGAGTAGAAACTCACTTTAGCCCTGTAACATCCTTCTGGATTGGCCTATTAAATTTCCTTGACCGTATCCACTTGTGAAGCTATCCATGCTGGCCTCGATGAAGCTACTAGTGTAATCCCCACCATCGCTAAACTGATCCAAAGAAAATCCGACCAAATCATTTTGACAGGATATGCCTCTACGACAGCAGATGAAATACCAAGGGAAACAAAGCCAAAAACCTGCTGCAACCAGCAGATAACAAAGCCCAGAACCAGTCCAATCACTGCTCCGCTGAAGGCTATCAACGCTCCTTGTTTAAGGAATATTCTGCGTATCAACTTCTCGGTCGCTCCCATCGCTTTCAATACCGCTATATCTTTCTTTTTCTCGATGGCCAGCATACTGAGTGAGAAGAAAATATTAAAAGACGCAATGGCCAAGATGAAGGTCAATGCAAGGAAGGTAAATAGTTTTTCCATCTTGACGGTACGAATCAAGCCAGCATGCTGCTCATCCGCATTTTTCACCAAAAAATCATCCCCCAGATGAGCTCTTAGCCGCTTTTGAACTTCAGCTATAGAGGAACCTGCTGCTACTTTTACTTCTAAGGCCGTTCTTTTGTCTCCGTATATCAATAAATCCCCAACAAATGAAAGTGGAGCAATCACATATTCATCATCAAACTGTCTATCCCCGATACTGAAATAAGCGACAGGATCAATGACTGAGGATTCATAGAATTGAGAGGGATCGATAGACGCAGCACTTCTGGGAGCCTTCGGATAATAGATTTTCAAGGGCACATTGACATTGTCAAGATTCACGGAAAGGAAAAACCCGACGCCTCTGCCTAATATTGCTGCTGGATTCAGAGCTGTCCCAAGCGTGGTATCTCCCCAGAAGTAGCCCTTAGTAAACCTATCCTGATCTAGGAAATTATCCGAAACTCCCTTGATCCTTCCGATCATCTGATTGCCATTGTAATCGAGCAAGGCATTGTCCTCGATCACTTCAGTAAGTATCGCTACACCTTCAATGTTTTTGATACTATCCAGCCACTCCGCATTAGTCATAAAACTCTTCCCCGCCGCAGCTTCTATCTTCAGCTCCGCATCAAAGCTGGCAAAAAGTCCTCTGATCAGATCCTCCAAACCATTGAACACAGACATCACAATCACCAAGGCCATGGTGCCCACAGCGACCCCTACCATAGAGATCCTGGACAAAATGGTGATGAAGTTTCGCTTTTTTTTGCTGCGAAAATATCTATTGGCTATGAAAAAACTGAGATTCAACGCAAGCTGGATTAATCCTCTTCTTCTTGATCTTCCTCTTCAGGTGCTGGAGGTATAGCCAGATTAGAGATCACCTTATCCATGTGCTGCGCATAAGCCGCTGAATCATCTAGGAAAAAGGCTAATTCTGGAATCACACGAACAGATTTCCCAATCCGTTTGGCTAGCTGATGTCTGATATCTTTTTTGTGTTCATTGATCAGCTTATGCATCGATTCTGGATCAGCTAGTAGAAAGCTCACATACACTTTAGCCAAACCTAAATCCGGACTCATCAATACACGCGTAATCGTCACCATAGCTCGTCCGACTAGGTGTTTAGATTCTTTTTGAAAGATATCTCCGAGCTCCTTTTGGATCAGCTTGGAATATTTTTGTTGTCTTTTACTTTCCATATAAAGTATTTGTGGTACAAATTTAGCGAAATAGTTGGGCAAGCTTTAATTTCGGGCAAAAGCAACCACACACTCTTCTCCAATTTACCTTGTTCAGTTTTTTTAAATTAAATGATCCCTTCAGGCTTATCGGCATTGGAATATACATTCTCTTGCTGACAGTTGTCTATTTGACATTAAACCCTTTTCCAATAACTAATCCACAATTGATGTGGATGCTGCTGGGCGAGCGCTTGGGTCAAGGATATTTTCTCTATCAGGACATCATAGATGACAACGGCCCATTGTCGGCAGGGTTCTTTACGTTCATGGATTTATTGTTTGGCCGCAGTCTCGTTGCGTATGAATTAGTAGGTAGGGTTTTGATTTCCTTTCAGATCTTATATTGGAACTCCATCTTGATCAAATTCAAGGCTTTTTCTGTGAATACCTACTTACCTGCTATCATTATGGCAGCACTTTTCCATTTCTCTTTTGACTTACTTAGTTTGAGTCCAGCCCTACTGGGAAGTACATTCCTGATTTTGGCTTTTGGACAGCTTTTCTCTCAAACTGTCCTACAGAAAGACACAAGTGAATCCACCTTGCTGATCGGAATTTATGCTGGATTGGCCACAGGGTTCCATCCCAATTACATCGTATTTCTCCCTTATATGATTTTTACCGGAATCGCGATTAGTAGCTTTTCCTTCCGGCAATTGATGCTTTCCTTGGTGGGATACTTTCTCCCTATTTTATTGATTTCAGTTTTCTATTTTTGGAATGATGGCCTAGAGGAAGCCATTCAAATATGGCCACTCACTTTTCTGTCTGAGAAATATGAATATCAGTCACTCCTCAGCTGGTTATACCTAGGGATATTCCCGCTAGCGCTGGCGGCAGTTGGGTATTTTATGGCTACGGTTTTGCGCGGTTCGACGATCAATCAGCAGAAGCAACGGCAACTTGTCCTCATCTGGCTACTCTTCTCTGCAGCCGAGTTTTTCATTATCAAAAAGCAAGCTGCCTATCAATTGGTGATTTTGATCCCTGGCCTCACCTACTTGATCACACAATTTTTCCTAAACACCAAAAAAGAAGTCGTAGCAAAAATAGCCTTCAATCTCCTTGTTTTGGGCCTTCCAACGATCGCTTTTTGGTATTGGCATCTAGAAGACAGCGATTCAGATTACTTTGTGACAAAAAGTGAGACTAACTATACCGGCGATATATTAGTATTAGGCGATGATCTTTCCCCTTATCTCAGCAGCAGACTAGGCGGACCTTTTCTCAATTATCGGTTGAGTAAGCTTTACCTTGGCCAAGAGCGAGACCTCAGGGAAAAAGCTAGGCTTTTTCAGATGCTCCAAAAGCAAAAGCCTACCTTAGTCCTGGATCCAAATGGAGACTTCGAAAAATTAATGAGGCAATTTCCCGCTTTGGAAGTCCAATACCGCAAAACAGCTGCAGGAAGTTACTCCTTAAAACCACTTCCTTAGCCGGATCACTGAAATTAACGTAAGTTGATTCGATCACTACTTGACCTAAGAACTAAGTCAATTTGGCAACAGGATAAGGGAAAAATTGAAGCGATTAAATTTCTATACCAAAACATATGAGACCTAGCACTATCCTCTTTACCCTACACATGTTTTTGGTGACTAGCGGTGTTTTTGCTCAAAGTGAGTTGAAAATCACAAAGTCAGACAATACCCGATTAATATATGTTTTGAACGAAGCTGATCTAATTGCAGAAAATTCGAAGGAATGGCTATCGATACGCATCTATAAAGTCAGTAACGGAGCGGGTAGTGCGGGATTTGCAAATGGTGAAGCTTCACATAATTTGCTGATAGCTGTTTCAGAGATTGGCGAGGCTCCCGACCAAAGCCTTTTCGAAATTGGACCTTACATCAATCCTGAGGTAGCCCAATGGATAGAAGAAAAGGAATACGAAAAAACGCTAGAAATCGACTACGGAACCCATGATTCCCGGAAAACCCTGAGGCTAAAAGCCACCCTGGATGAAGTGAAAATAGATAAGAAGGGTAAGAATTGAAGGTGAGTAATGTCCTCCGCCTGAAAAAAGAACCTACCTAACTTCACTTTTTTTAACTTCCAATTTTTCATCTTTTTTTTAAAAGCAGGCGTTACATTTACCTATGATTAAATCCAATTTTAAACTGGTGGCAAGCTTAGGCATCGGCCTGATCGTAATGGGATGTAACACCTCTTCCCTAATCACCGCTCCCCCAATTACTTACCCAAGCAATAGCCCAAAAACAGCTGAACTAACAGAGCAGCAAGCAAAACATTGGGGACATTTAGATTTGCAAAAAGACACGATTCCGGGAATGAGCATCGATCGTGCTTATTCCGAACTTCTAAAAAAGCGTAAAGGAGAAACGGTGATCGTAGCGGTGATTGATTCTGGGATTGACCTAGCGCACGAGGATATCAAAGAGGTACTTTGGACAAACTCCGACGAAAAACCCGGAGATGGAATAGATAACGACGGCAATGGCTATGTAGATGATATCCATGGATATAATTTCCTTGGAGAATCCTACAATGAACAGATGGAAGTTGCTCGAATCCTACGCTTGAAAATAGGAGATGAAGCTTATCAACAGGCTGCACGAGCAAAATTGGATGAGAAGCTAAATGAAGCCAATGCCGCACTACCTCAAATCAAGCAAATAGAGCAAGTAATCAGCATGGCTGATCAAAGTATGAAAAAATCTTTGGGCAAGGATTCTTACACCTTAGCCGATCTGGAGGCATTTAAGCCAAAAAATGGACAGGAAGAAGGAACGGCAGGTTTACTCATGCAGGTGATGACTTTGGAAGAGTCAGTACCCCTCGCCATCGAGGAGATGCAGGAGGGGATTAAGTATTACACCGAGCAGCTCAAGTATAATTTGAATGTTGACTTTAATGGACGTATCCCTGTAGGCGATGATCCTTATGATATTAGTGACAGAAATTATGGTAACGGCAATCCACAGGCTATTGATCCAGGTGAAAGTCATGGTTCACACGTAGCAGGAATCATAGCTGCAACACGTAATAATAAAAAAGGAGTAGATGGAGTGGCCAAAAATGTTCAGATCATGTCTGTGCGGGCTGTCCCAAATGGTGATGAATACGATAAAGACATAGCACTGGCCATCCGATATGCAGCAGATAACGGCGCAAAAGTGATCAATGCAAGTTTTGGAAAAGGATTCTCTCCAAATTCAGAATGGGTTTATGAAGCATTACAATATGCCGCTTCCAAGGATGTTTTGTTTGTTCATGCAGCAGGGAATGATGCGCTTGACTTAGATGCTCCACAAAATACCAATTTCCCAAATGATCAATCTTCTCCAAGTTCGACCGAGCTGGAGGATAACTACCTTACAGTTGGAGCATTGACACCATTCTATGGATCAGGCATGATCGCAGTATTTTCTAATTATGGAAAAGAGCGTGTGGATATCTTTGCTCCTGGGGATGAGATTTATTCCACCATGCCAGATGATTCCTATGAGTTTCAAGGGGGAACTTCGATGGCAGCTCCAGCAGTCGCAGGGGTTGCAGCTATGATACGGTCCTATTTTCCCAAGCTCACTGCAGCACAGGTAAAACAAATCATAATGAGCTCAGGAATCTCACCAACGCTAAAAGTCCAGGTAGGTGGGCCGGAAGGAGAGGAAAAATCTTTTTCAGAAATCTCCAAATCAGGCAAAATCGCCAATTTATATAATGCCTTAATTTTGGCTAGCCAAGTAGCTAATGGAACTGTAAGCTTGTAAAAGCGACCCTTTCACACATAAAAGAAGCCCATCTTGTTCACACAAGATGGGCTTCTTTTATAAGCATCCGTTAGGAATCATCCGCAAGCAATCTTATTCACTCGATTCTGATGTCTTCCACCTTCAAAATCTGTGGTGAGAAATGTCTCAGCTAGCTTTTCTGCCAACTCATAAGAAATAAATCGAGCAGGAAGCGCTAAGACATTTGCATTGTTATGCTGTCTGGACAAAGCCGCCAGCTCCTCATTCCAGCAGAGTGCAGCTCGGATACCTTGGTGTTTGTTGGCTGTGATGGCTACGCCATTTCCAGAGCCACAGATCACGATGCCTAACTCATACTCCCCTGCTTCAATCGCAGCACTTAGCGGATGAACATAATCTGGGTAGTCCACAGAAGCATCTGAGTACGGACCAAAATCCTTTACTTCATAGCCAAGTGATTCCAGTTTGCTGACCAATTTGGCTTTGTATTCATAACCCGCATGATCTCCTCCTATTGCTATTTTCTTTGCCATAATTTTTTCTTAAAAGACCGAAGCAAGGCTCTCCATCTTGTCTCATCGTTTTTATACCTTGATTCCAGAATTTTGCTACTTACTACCTGTGTCTAACGTCTATTTTTAAAGCGCATCGTCTATTTCTTCCTTAGCTTTTTTCGCAGCTCTTTTTCTTTCCAATCTCTTCGCAATCTGAATTCCCGCCTCATAGAGTACCAAAATCGGCATCGCAATCAAAATCTGAGAGATCACATCTGGAGGAGTGATTATCGCTGACAAGACCAGAATCACCACAATTGAATGCCTTCTGTAGGCTTTCAGCATTCCAGAAGTTACCAGCCCGGACATTGCTAAGAAATATACCACCACCGGAAGCTGGAACATAATTGCCGAAGCAAGCACCAACATGGTAAGTGTAGAAATATAGGAAGTGATGTCAAACTCATTCAGAATAGACGGGTCCAGCTGGTAGTTTGCCAGGAAATTAATCGACAGCGGAGATAGGATAAAATACCCAAATGCCGCGCCCAGGAAGAACAATAAACTTACAAAGAATACAGCTCCGCGGGCGGCATTGCGCTCCTGATCGTACAATCCCGGACTGATAAAGCGCCAAACTTCCCAGAATACAAAAGGAAAAGCAGCAATGAACCCCACCACAAAACTCGAAGTCATGTGCATGGTAAACTGCCCTGTCATCTGCCTACTTTGGATAGTAAATGGCAATTCATCTATACAAAGTGCCGGCAATCCTACGTAATCACTGAGCTCGCATAGCCACCTATAAGTGACAAAGTCAACCTTCGATGGCCCGAGGATTACGATTCCGAACACAAAGCTTTTAGCTAAAAAAGCCGCAACGGACAAAATCAGAATTGCAGATACTGAGCGGAGCAAATGCCAGCGCAATGCTTCTAAATGATCCAAAAAGGACATTCCGCCTTCTTCCTCTTCGTCTTGGTATTGGTCTAGCGCCACGGGTAGTGTCTATATTCTAGTATAATGGAAACTGATTCATCCAAGCATTTACTTCGCTACGGATGTTGGCCAATTCGGCCTCATGCTCATGATTGGTCAACGCCTTATCAATTAGGTTGACTATCTTGATCATATCGTCTTCTTTCAGTCCTCGGGTGGTCACTGCAGCTGTACCGATTCTCATACCTGAAGTGACGAATGGAGATCTCGTATCAAATGGTACCATATTTTTATTGATGGTGATATCCACTTTGCCAAGGGTCTCTTCAGCTATTTTTCCGGTAAGGTCTTTATTTCTAAGATCGATGAGCATCATGTGATTGTCCGTTCCTCCAGAGATGATTTGATATCCAAGACTTACGAACTGATCGGCCATTACGGATGCATTCTTTTTCACCTGAACCACATAATGCATGTATTCGTCAGAAAGACACTCCTGAAATGCTACCGCTTTTGCAGCGATAATATGCTCCAACGGACCACCTTGGGTTCCTGGGAAAACACCCATATCGAGAAGAGAAGACATTTTTCGAATTTCTCCTTTTGGTGTAGTCAATCCCCATGGATTGTCAAAGTCCTCACGCATCATGATCATACCACCTCTTGGGCCTCTTAGGGTTTTGTGGGTAGTCGTGGTGACGATATGGCAATGCTCCAATGGATCATTTAAAAGTCCTTTTGCAATCAATCCTGAAGGGTGAGAAATATCTGCCAAAAGAATCGCGCCTACCTCGTCTGCAACTTCTCTCAATCGAGCATAATCCCAATCTCTTGAATATGCTGAAGCTCCACAGATAATCATCTTTGGAGAAACTTCTAACGCTTTTTCTTCCAATTTATCGTAGTCAATTCTTCCTGTCTCTTCCTCTACTCCGTAGAAATGTGGCTCATACAATTTGCCCGAAAAATTAACTGGAGAACCGTGCGTCAAGTGCCCCCCGTGAGAAAGGTCAAATCCCAAAATCGCATCACCTGCTTTCAAACAAGCTAAAAATACCGCAGCATTTGCCTGAGCTCCAGAGTGAGGCTGGACATTGACCCAAGTAGCCCCAAAAAGCTCCTTCGCACGATCTATTGCTAATTGCTCTATCTTATCCACCACCTCACATCCGCCATAGTAGCGCTTGCTTGGAAGGCCTTCTGCATATTTATTGGTCAGCACGCTTCCCGCAGCTTCCATCACTTGCTTACTGGTGAAGTTTTCGGAAGCAATCAGTTCTATGCCTCTCTTTTGTCTGTCTTCTTCTTCGTTGATCAGGTCGAAAACAAGCGTATCTCTTTTCATAATCAGGGGTTTGAAAGCAAAATTAAATGCGAGGTAAATCCTATGACCTACCTATAAATGTGCCCAAAAATAGCCTGAAAGTCCCGATTATCCAATCCAATTGAAGGATTGAAATTCTGAATTCTAAGGAATTGCTATTTTTGGCTGATGATTGATTTCAAATTCTGCCCTGAAAGCTATTTCACCGAAGAAACCACTTCGGTACTCCTACTAAAACTGAATTATCCCGAAAGTCAGTGGGGTGAGCAAATCAGTATTTATGCACATTGGCTGGAGCGAAAGATTCACTTTGAAGCAGTGGACTTCTATGGCAATGACTACATGCTGTATCCTTCGTCCAGTTTTGAACCGCTGAGCCTAGAGGACATGGTCTATCTGGTAGAGGGGATGCAGGTGAATACCGATGGAATGGAAGGAAATATGGAATTGATATTGGATGGAATTCCAGAAGTCGAAAGTGACTTCTACCCAGAATTGGGTAGGTATTTTGAAGAAAAAAGGAAAAATTACGGCTTAGATTAAAAATCTAAAAGCGCTTGTTTTTGCTCGGAAACTTGATGTGTACGAAACCAATATTCGTAAATCTCAAAAGCTAAGCAATCGCTGAATTCAACGCCTTGAAAGGTGATTTTCTTGAGGCAGTTCACAGGAATCCAGGATTTCAATTTGGAAGACTGTTCCTTGGAGAGCTGTGAAAGCTGAATCCATTTTCTTCCATTGATAAAAATCGGTATAAGTTTAGTCATACACTTTCGGTTTATTTGTCTCAAAAATATGTTGATAGTCAGCAAATTACAATTTTACGAAGTTATTTTTATGTTAACAGCAGGTAAGTTTTTTCAAAAAATAGCATGACAGGGGCTATCATCGCATTTTTATGCCTAATGCTGGGACTTTTTCTACAAAGGCGACCTGGTCTTCCCTTGGAAAAAATCACTAAGTGGGTAAATGCCTATCTTTTAAACATTGTCCTCCCGGCTCTTGCACTGCTTTACATTCCTCAGATAGATCCGGGCTGGGATCTTCTCCTACCTATTTCCGCAGCATGGTTCACGTTTTTGCTGTCTTGGTTGATTTTTGGCTCTCTGGGAAAAATGTTATCCTGGGATCGGCAGACTACTGGATGTCTGGTGATTGTCGCTGGATTAGCCAATACCTCCTTTTTAGGATTTCCTGTCGTCGAGGGGCTTTATGGAAAGGATGCTCTGCCCATCGCGCTACTCATCGATCAGGGAGGCTCATTCTTACTTGTCTCTTCTTTATCGATTCTGGTAGGTTCTATCTATTCTCACAAAGAAGGGAACCTACGCGCGATTCCCATGAAAATTCTGAAATTCCCTCCCTTCGGATTCTTATTGGTAACAATGGTGATGAGTATTGTGGGTTGGAAAACTCCAGAATTTCTGATACCGATAGTCTCGCTAATAGGGAAAACGATGGCGCCCATGGCCATATTTGCCATTGGGCTGAAGTTCTCGCTGGACTTTGACTCACTGAGCTCCAGGTATTATTGGTTTGGGATGGGCTATAGACTACTGCTGGCACCGCTCATGGTCTGGCTGATCTATAGAAGTCTTATCCCGGAAAACAGTCTGGAATTCAAAGTCACCGTGTTGGAAAGCGGGATGGCACCGATGATCACTGGTTCCATAGTCGCGATCCAATATGATCTAAAGCCAAAACTAGCCACGCTGCTAGCTGGCCTGGGTATTCCTATTTCGCTAGTGACGATTTTGGCTTGGTATTATTTCCTTGGATGATCAGGCCCAAGCTTTTTTCAGATTAGCGAGAATTTCTTCGTGGATTTTTTCATTGGTAGCTATGATCTGTCTGCCAAAAATAAAATCTCTTCCTCCAGAGAAATCTGTCACCAATCCTCCAGCTTCCTCCACGATCAATGCTCCAGCAGCTACGTCGAAGGAATTTAGGTTGTATTCAAAAAAGCCCTCCACGCGACCCGAAGCTACATAAACCAAATCAGCAGCAGCGCTACCTAGTCTGCGAGCGCCATGGGATGACTGCATCAATGACTTCAGGGCAGCGAGGTATTTATCCAGCATATCAAAATCACTGTATGGAAATCCAGTTGCAATCAGTGAATCAGCTAGTTTCTTGGCTCCACTAACTCTGATTCGGGTGTCGTTACAAAATGCTCCGCCGCCTTTCATCGCATAGAAGCATTCGTGCAGGTTCACCTCATACACCACTCCCAAAACCACCTCATCCCGCTCCATCAACGCGATGCTAACACAGAAAATCGGCACCCCATGGATAAAATTAGTCGTGCCGTCCAAAGGGTCAATAACCCAATTGAAGACTTCTGCCTGGGTAGTATTGGTTCCTTCTTCGGTAATAAAACCTGCCTCTGGCAAAATGGCGGAAAGTCTATTCACGATAAGTTTCTCAGCTTCTTTATCTACATAGGATACTAGATCATTGAAGCCTTTGTGCTCTACTCTATCTCGGTTGAAGTGTTGTCTTTCCTTACGGATAAAGGCGCCAGCTTCTTTGGCAATTTGTTGAGTTCTCTCAAGGAGTACGGTGAGTTTTTCTGTTGAGATCATAGAGGTTGGTAGTATAAATCAAGCTTTGGGATTCTTCCCAGCTACTGTTAGAACGATTTCTCCTTTTAGGGTATTGGTTTGGTAATAATCTAGTAATTCAGCTAAAGTACCTCTGACGTTTTCCTCGTGAAGCTTAGTCAGCTCTCGGGACACGCAGGCTTGCCTCTCTCCTCCAAATGCCTCTGCAAGCTGTCCTAAAGTTTTCAATAGTCGATGTGGTGATTCATAAAAAATAATGGTGCGCACTTCTTCGATCAGTCCATCGATTCTGGTTTTCCGACCTTTTTTATGAGGCAAAAAACCCTCGAATACAAACCGGTCGTTGGGTAATCCGCTATTCACTAAAGCAGGAACAAATGCAGTAGCTCCAGGGAGACACTGCACTTCCAGTCCTGCTGCCAATACTTCGCGCACCAAAAGAAATCCTGGATCTGAAATAGCCGGAGTCCCAGCGTCACTAATCAAGGCAAACACTTCACCACGGTTCATTCGCTCCACTAGTTTTTCTACGGTCTTATGCTCGTTGAAAATGTGATAGCTCTGCAGTGGGCGAGAGATTTCCAGATACTTGAGCAATTGTCCACTGGTTCGTGTGTCCTCCGCTAGGATCACATCGGCAGTTTTCAAGACCTCTATAGCTCGTAGCGTAATATCCTTCAGATTACCGATAGGCGTAGGTACGAGAAATAAGTTTACAGCAGTTTCGCTCATGCATTCAGCTCGTCAATGGCTTTGGCCAGCTCTCGGTCTTTTTTGGTAACCGTATTTCCTTCATCATGCGTGGTCAACTCTATTTCAACAGTATTGTACACGTTGCTCCAGTTGGGATGATGCTGTGCAGCCTCTGCCAAAAATGCCACGCGGGTCATGAAGGCAAACGCCTCCTGAAAATCTTTGAATTTGAATGTTTGCTTTAGCTTGTTATCTTCTTCTTTCCACATAGGTCTGTGAGTTTATAGCGAGATCAATCCTTCTATTTTTGCTGCCTCCTCGTAGGTTTTGATGATCTGGTCGGCACTTTGCATCATGGCTTGTACGGTGGTACTTACATATTTGCCTCCAGAACTCGCTTTGGTAGTTATTTCATGCTTAGGAAATAAGGCGGCTACCTCTGCTTCTTTTCCGCTAGGAACTATAAATTTAAACATATATAGCTGTGGAAATTCCCCATGGCCCTCTAATTTTTCCTTGAAATTTTCCTTATCAAAATCCTTTTTATCCATCTCAACTAATGATCTACAATTACTTTTCGAATATAAACAAAGAACCCATGCTGTAGGGCATGGGTTCCGAATCTAGTTTCATTCTATTAAAAGAATTTGTATCGATAGTCTTTAACGCCTGCGAGATCTTGCAGCGCCATCATGACAGAATAAGTCGTTCGCTGTGAAGCATTCTGAGTCAATTGACCCTGATAAGCAGAATAGTCGCCTATTTCAGCTGCAGGAGTCAAAGCATTCAATTTGCCTACAATCACCCCAACGTCTTCACGAATTGGTTTAGTCAGCTCTCCTTGATTCACCCCAAAGATGGATCCGATAGCAGCTGGCGCAAAACCAACCCCAGGTATAACATTAGCGCTAAGCTTCAAATCAGGAATCTCATTGATAGACGCCTCATTCGGATAGACTGCCTTCATCTCTTCCAAAGTAGCTTTTCCAGCTATTGCAGCCTTGATGATTTCAGCCTTTTTCTCATTTCTTACTTGAGCTTCCACCTGCTCTTTCACGTCTGCTAGTTCTACGTCTCCTTCGTCTCTTTTGCTTACCAGTGTCGCTACGACATAAGCATTGTCCAGTTCAAATACTGTAGAAACCTCACCAGTAGAAGTCTCATCCGCAAATGCCCAGCGAATCACTTCTCTGGCGTTTTGAAGATTATTGACATTTCTAGCACTAGCATCTATATTATTTGCCTGCAAAATTCTGTAACCCTCAGAGGTAGCGTTTTCGGTGAACTCATTTCTGTTACCGGCATTTGCAGCGAAGGCGTCTGCATTTCTGAATGCTTCATTTCTAGTAGCATCACTTGCTACTAATTCCAGTTCCAAAGAAGCCACTTTGGTATAAGTGCTCTTAGGCATTTCAGTCACTTTTACGATATGATAGCCATATTCTGTCTCTACCAGATTTGAAAGTAATCCTGGAGCTTTGGCTGCGTATGCCGCTTCAGCAAACTCAGTAACGAAGTCTTCCTTAGCAAAATACCCTAGATCCCCACCATTTTGAGCCGTACCATCCTGACCATATTGTCTAGCAGCTATTTCAAAATTGTCGTCAGCTTTCACTTCCGCCAGTACAGTTTCAGCCTGTATCTTTACCGCTTCTTTAGCAGCATCATCCATACCTTCCGTGCTGAATAAAATGTGAGAAGCTCTAAGTCTTGGTGTACCTTCATACTGATCTGTGATCTTGTAAGACACATAAGTAGAGTTAGCCGTGATGAAAGGACCATAAGTCTGACCTGCTTCAATCACATCCACATTGTTTGTAAGATTAGCTGGTAACTCATCACCTGGTTTGATAGTCAAAAATGGAGCTGGAGCATCCGAATTTCTCAAGACAAATAGAGAGTCATTCTCAGCGTTTTTCAATTCATTCGTCAATTCTCTGATTTCAGAAATAACATCTGCTGAATCTAGCCCGCTAGGCTGAATGCTGAAACTTACGTATTCAAGGCTTGCAGAATTGCCAGACTTGAATTTGCTTTTGTTTTTAGTCAAGTACGTTTGCATTTCACTGTCAGAAACGGTGACATCTTCATCCGCTACAGCATAGAAAGGCACAAAAAGAATAGAAGCATCTGCGATAGTATTTGCGGCTTTGTATTCTTGCTTAGCTTCAGCTTGCGTAGCAAACTCAGAAGTCGCCAGCATATTATCATATTTGATTCTCAACCTAGAATCTGCAAAAAGCTTCTCTTGTTGATTCCAAAACGCCTGTTGCGCCGGATCTGCTGTCTCTAAGGATTGAAGAAAAGTAATTAGCTGAGTTTTATCGAACTGGCCTGTCTGAGGATTTACCAATTGCTGACGCAATTCCGGAACAATATTTTTGCCCTGAACCATATCAACCAATTCCGCATCTGAGATAGTCAAACCTAGCTTTTCGTATTCTTCACTGAATACGCGCTCCACAATCATTGATTGCCAAGCCTGCTCTCTGATCGAGTACATTTCCACCTCAGAAGGGACTCTTCCAGTCCTTTGCTGGTTTGCGATTTTGAATTCTTCCACCCGGGCGATATACTCTTCATAAGTAATATCTTCACCTGCGATCTCACCTACTATATTCTGACTTGCGCCTAAAAGGGAGGAATTTGGGCTTAATAAATCTCCTCCAAGGAGGAATAAAATCAATCCGCCGGCAATTACGCCGATCATCAGACCTGTTCGTTGTCTAATTTGTTTAATTAACGCCATTATTGTTACTACGCTTTTTTAGAGAGTCGCAAAATAAGAGCATTAAGAACGAAATTCAAAATTATTCTGAATCAAAGGCTTAACTAGAATATTCCGGAGGTGTTAATTTTCACTCGAACAGTCTCAATTCTATGTTCTTGTTTGGTCATTACGGTAAAGGTGTAAGCCTCAAAAGTAATCGATTCTCCCTTCTTGGGTAGATTTTCCGTAAGGGAAAGAATCAGCCCTGATAGCGTCTCAAAGTCTCCAATCGGCAATTCCCAACCATATTTGTCATTGAGGTAGTCGATTTCATGACGCGCACTTAGTAAATATTCTTGATCGGAAATTTTCTGCTCTATCAAGTCATCAGAGTCATACTCATCCTCAATCTCTCCAAAAATCTCTTCAATAATATCTTCCATAGAAACGATACCTGAAGTGCCACCAAACTCATCTACCACCAAGGCCAAACTTTTTCTCTCTTGTATAAACTGAATAAGCAGCTCATTAGCCAAGGCAGATTCTGGTGCAATGATGATCGGAGTGAGAATTTCTTCTATGGTTTTTGGCTTTTTGAAAAGCTCCAATTGGTGGCAATAGCCAATTACATCATCGATAGAATCCCGATACACAATCACCTTGGAATGTCCACTTTCTTCGAACACCTGCTTCAATTCCTCTATGGCGTCTTCCACCTCCACTGATACGATATCCGTACGGGGTACCATGCATTCCCGCACTCGGACTGTTTTAAATTCCACTGCGTTGTCAAAAATCTTCGTATCAATCTCCACATGTCCCTCTTCCTTTCCTTTATGAATGTGATTCTGGACAAAGCTATTCAGGTCAGTGACCGTAAATACGGGCTTATCTTCACTGTATTCTAGTCTAAGAATCTTAGTGATGAAAAATCTAGAAAGCCCTACGACAGCCCACACCACCGGGTAGAAAAAAACATAGATCACATAAAAAGGCAATGCAAAGAAATTCAGCATGCTATTCGGATTGAGCATGAAGAGACTTTTCGGCAAAAACTCTGCTGTAATCAATACAACAATAGTGGAAAACAGGGTCTGAATGACCAGTACAATCGCGTCGTTATTGAACCCTTCAGGTAGCCAGGCCTTCAGCGGGCCTTCCATTAGAAATGCCATGAAGATTCCGTAAAGTACCAGTGAGATGGTATTCCCCATCAGAGTAGTGCCAATGAATTGGCCAGGTCGCTGCACAAAGACACTCAGCAATCTACCGGTCAGATCTCCTTGTTTATTTTGAAGCTCTATTTGAAGTTTATTGGCAGAAATAAATGCAATCTCTATCCCTGAAAAAAAGGCAGAGAATAGGAGAGTAATAAGTACATAAATCAAATAGGTGATTTCCATTAGTTACGCTTTTTGCGGGGTTTGGTCTTTCTAGTAGGAGTGGGAGGTTCTTCAGGTTTTTTCATTTTGCGATATTGGAACCAAAATAATAAGGCTACCGCAAACATGAAAATAGCATAAGAAGCACCAACTCCCTGAGTTATCGTCTGATGGATACCCACAATCATCAATGCAAGGGAAAGTGATAATAATAAAGCGTCAACTAATTTCATTCTGAATAGTATAAATAGCGTAATGGAAGCAAGGGAGGTACAATCTCAGGGCTGAGACTCGGTTCGAATAGCTCCATCAGATTCCATCTCCGGATAATTCTATCTGGCCATCCCTAGGATTTTTGAGCGAATAGGAGCTGAACGTTTCATCAGCTTCGAATCCCGAGCCATAGGAGAATGTACCTCCATTTTGAACTCTCACAAATTTCTCGGTGTAGATTTTCTTTTTATTTGGTTCCCAAAAAAGCTCCTCGGATTGCAATTTCTGATCCTTGATCACATTATGTACTTGGACGTTCCCTTCCCCTTTAAAAATATTTTCTTCTTTTAAAAGGTACCCTCGATCGGCTCTCATAGTGGTGCTAAGTTGACCGTCTGTTTCAAAAATTTTAATCTCAATTCCTTCGGGAAATTCCTGGTTGCCGTTGGCAAAATCAAGTTGCTTAGGAGCTTTGATTTCTGAGCGGACGATAGCAGAGTCACTTCGTATCAGATGTATATTGACAGCCATATTGATAGGCCCTTCGTAGGCCTCCATAGCAGAAGCATCCACATCTTCCCTACACGAGCTCGCCAAAATAGCAATGCAGCCAATCACAAGTGATAGTATAATTTTATTCACAGCTCAAAGATAATTGAAAATAGTTTTACGGCTATAAATGAAAAAAGGCAGCCCGAAGACTGCCTTTTAAATAAGTTTTCTTGAATTAATCTCTTGTTGCCAAGGTAACCGTCTCACCGATCCAGCATCCAGTATTGATCGTGGATCCTACTTGAAGTCCTTCAGTGAACAACTCCTCTTTGGATGGAAATCTTGCTCTGGCATTTGCCATTCCGGAAGAATCTCCAGCTTTTTGGTATGCGTTGTAAGCAGCGATGTAGATAGAATAATCTTTCGCACGGCTTTCGCCACCTTTACAATCATTGAATGAGTTCATGTACATGCCCCCAATCAAGGAATAGATATCTGAAGTTCTAGAAGGGTCAAGGTTAGCTACTTCTTTAGCAGCTGCTCTACCAGCAGATTTTTTACCCTGCTTCACATAGATTTTAGCTAGCTCCATTTGAGCATCGGCTTTTTGCATGTCATTCTCAGCTAGCTTCAGTGCTTGTGTCCACATCTCTTCTGCTCCAGCAGTATTATCTTCCTGCATGTATCTCATAGCAATCACTTGAGAAGTAGAGAAAGACGGCTCTTTTGCATGCTTGATCTCAAGAGCTTGTAGGAAAGCATTAGTACTGTAGCACTTATATTGTACTGAATAGTTGAAAATTTGATCAGCTAGCGCTTCATTAGTTGGATCTGCAGCTAATTTAGGTCCCATTGTATTCTCAATGAAATCGCAGTCTATGAGATCCATAGCAACAAGTAAATTCTCCATCTGACTTTTAGCTGTTGCTACATCTTTGCCATCAGCTTCAGCTTTTGCTAAAAGTTTTTGAATCTCACCATACTTCTCTAGCACTTGCTCAGGAGTATAAGCATCATTGTAGCCATCGTTTCTTCTGATAGCATCAAAATAGGCTGGATATAGAGCTGCTAAGGATAACTCTCCATTTAACTCAATTGCTCTTTCGAAATCTGCTACCACATTAGGCAACATTTCCTCCACATCTTTATAATATCCATAAGCATAGTATGCTTTGTTTTCAATCCACTTGGTTTCATCGTCATATAACTGTCCTCTTTTGATAAACAATGTCATGACAGAATCCTGATATACTCTTTTCTGAGCTTCATCAGTGGTGATTTTTGAAGCCTCATCGTATATTTTAGTTCCATTTTGGTAGATGGATGGATTAAGCTCAGGTACATTCACTAGCAACCAATGTAAAGGCTTTGTAGCTTCCACGAATTGTTCTGAATTCATGTAGTCGGTATATGCAGCGTTCAATTCTCTGGCTTTGGCCTCTAAGGCAGGATCTGATGGGAATTTAAATTCTTGAGCCTGGACCATACCAGCCATTAGCAGGGCAGCTAGCCCTAGGATTTTAGATTTAATTTTCATTTTCATAATGGTTTAATTCGGCACAATTTAATCTTCATGTCTAAATCCGTTTTTAAATGTTGGATTTAATCATTTCGATCGTATGGTTTGTTTATTTATTATTCAAATACTCGCTTGTAGAACCAGCTGTTATCATTCAATGACAAGCCCAGCGTGAAGTTCACATAATTCTCTCGGATGAGGCCATTATCTGTAGTTCCCCGCTGACCTACTTTCACCGCGAAATTCACTAACGAAAGTTGATTTACAGGAAGTGAGGCTCCAAAGTTAATGCCAAGATCATTGATGTTAGTCGCGTTCAAGTAATATGGGGTCTGCTGAAATTCCAATCCAAAGCGGTAAGTGCCTCGTTTTAAACCATTATCTATATTAAGATAATCTGGTACTATCTGGAATCCCAACCCCACTTTGATCGCTTCCTTCAATTGCAATGGGTCATCTAAAAGTGATTTGTACTTTTTAAAGTCTTGGTATTGACCTTCCAAACCTATCACGAACTTGTTGTTTTTTTCATAAGAAACCCCGAATCCAATACGATTAGGGATATAAATGCTTCCTGGTTCATCATTTGCGATCAAGTCTCCATCTGTATCGGGCCTGCTAGCTTGGCCAAATGATGCGAGCTTGGCAAAAGCTTTTCCATTAACATCTCCTAAATGCTGATAAATGGCACCCAGGTGTAATTTGCTTTTGGTGTTCAAAGGAAAGAAATAGTAAAGCCCCGCTTTATAGCCCACATCGCTAACTGTTAATCTTTCATAATATTCGGTAGTGATCCCGACTTGGGCTCCTTCCTCATCAAAAAGTGCCAGACGGTTCGTCCGTATAGTCGAGCCAAAAAGGTAGGAACCTGTCACTCCAATGCTGAGATTCTTAGCTATTACCATCCCGTATGATAAGTAGGCCTCCGAGATTCCCCCGTCTCCTTCGATTGAATTTATTGCCTCTACATTGGCATTATTCACTTGGCTATTGATGAGCAAATTGTAGTTCACGCTAGTTACTTGGTTCAATCCCAAGCCGATGGTAGCTTTATTGACTTTCACCGGAAGTGAGAAAGCAATGTAGGACAACCCTCCTCCATCTACATCTGAAGTTTCGGTGCCATTATCTGCAGCGATCTTTTTATAATTCAGCGCAGCTTCAAAATTAAAAATTATGTTTTTAGTGCTCAACGCAGGATTAACCACATTAGGATTCCAAGCAGAACCGAAGCTGATGCCAAGTCCTCCCATTGCTTGATTATTAGTAAGGCCAGAATAATTAAACTCTCCGATACCTAATGCACTATAGGTGGATGCACTGGATTGTGCCTGAGCTTTATTAACTAAGAAAAGGGTGAATAGTACACCCAGCAATTTGATTTTACTCAACATTGTGGTTTAGAATAGAATTCAATCCGTATAGGACCAAATTTGGGACTACAAATATGAGGTCTTTTGCCAATGAATCAAAAGATTGAGCATCCCCTCCACTAACAAAGACCTCGATTTCAGGATATTTTTTAAAGTAAGCGTCGATTTGCCCGCGTAATTCGTATTCAATTCCACGCCAAATTCCGATTTGCATACAGGTGATGGTATTGTCTCCAATCAGTTCATCTGGCTTTACGCTTAGTTCAACAAGTGGTAATCTTGCTGTAAAGTCATGCATAGCTTTGGCACGCATACTCAAGCCAGGACTAATAGCTCCGCCTAAATAGGAGTTATTCTCATCGATCAAATCAAAAGTAATACAAGTTCCTAAGTCTATCGCGAGTACGGGACCTTCTCTCCTAATGGCCCAAGCGCCTATAGCACCGGCTATACGATCTAATCCCAGGCTAGCTGGAGTTCCATAGGCATTCTGTATTGGCAGGCTAGTCTCCTGACTCAGGAAGGTAAAAGGAAAGGATAAAAAACCCTGTAGCTCCGATTGGTCCCATCTCACTGAGCTCACTATACACTGGTCAAAAGATAGTGATTCCCAATACCCTAAGGCAGTTTCTAACTCTTCAAAGACCTTTTCATGAAGCAGTTCATCTCCTTTAAATAGGGCGCTTTTGATTCTAGTATTACCTATATCGATGATCAGATTTGACATGCTCTATTTTTTATGCCTCGCAAAATAGCCATTCAAAAAAAGGTGTGGCTTTTATCCTTGTTAAATTATCTTTGGCTCGAACGAGACTTAACAAACTTTAACCCATGAACTCTACTCGCTATACAATGATCGGATTGATGTCCGGCACTTCAGGAGACGGACTAGACATAGCCTATTGTAGCTATGAGCTTCAGGAGCACTGGTCTTATGCGATTTTAGATGCGATTACAATCCCATTTCCTCTTGAACTGGGGCAAAAGCTCCAGAATTGTCACAACCTTTCAGCGTTGGACTTGGCACTACTGGATGTAGATTTTGGAAAATGGATGGGAGAAAAAGTCCGGAATTACTGCCTACAGAAAGATATCCAGCCTATGGCTATCTGTTCGCACGGTCATACCGTTTTTCATCAGCCCTCAAAAGGGCTTAGTCTTCAGATTGGCAATGGATGGGCTTTACATCAAGCAGCGGGACTGCCTGTCATCAATGATTTTCGCATGCATGACGTACAGCTGGGCGGGCAAGGCGCACCGTTAGTTCCTATCGGAGATCGATTCCTTTTCCCAAAAAGCGACTTTTGCATCAATCTAGGTGGGATTGCAAATATTAGCATGGAGTCCTCAGGTGACCGTGTAGCTTTTGACACCTGCCCTTTCAATCTACTTTTGAATGCTCAGGCAAAAATATTAGGTGCTGAGTACGATAGAAATGGAGCTTGGGCTAGAGAAGGTAAGGTGAGTACTCAGCTCTTTGAAGCTTTGAATGCCTTACCATTTTATTCCAAAACTGATGCAAAATCACTTGGTCGCGAGGATTTAGAAAAGGATTTTATCCCCTTGCTTGCCTCCAGCGATTTATCTGAACGGGATAAACTGAACACCCTCATAGAGCATTATGCCTTTCAAATCGCCACTATTATAAAAAATTTCCAAGCTTCAGAAAACCCCTCAGTCTTGATCACTGGAGGCGGTGCCTATAATGCTTTTTTTATAGAGCGACTTACAGACCAGCTAGGTGGTAAATGGAATCCAACGCTGGCATCCCCCCAACTTATTGAATTTAAAGAAGCCTTGGTCTTTGGGTTTTTAGGCGTACTCCGGTTGCGAAATGAAAATAACACCCTCGCCACTGTCACTGGAGCCAAAAGAGACTCATGTGGTGGGGTGATTTACGGCTGACCGCCCGTCAGACTTCTGTGATAAGACTGGTTTATTTTTCTATTTTTGCCTAGATATAAACCCATGATAAATGCAGGAATTACTCAAAAAATTTGAAAACAGAAAACCCGAAATCATCTTTGAATGGAGCGACAGTGAATCTGAAGCTGAAGGCTGGGTAGTGATCAACTCCCTTCGTGGCGGGGCTGCAGGCGGAGGCACTCGAATGAGAAAAGGACTAGATAAGCGCGAGGTAGAATCGCTAGCTAAAACCATGGAGGTAAAATTCACCGTCTCCGGTCCTGCAATAGGCGGTGCAAAATCCGGGATTAATTTTGACCCAAATGATCCCCGCAAAGACGAAGTGCTTCGCCGCTGGTACAAAGCTGTGATGCCGCTTTTGAAAAATTATTACGGCACCGGCGGAGATCTGAATGTGGACGAAATCCATGAGGTCATTCCAATCACTGAATCTTATGGACTGTGGCACCCGCAAGAAGGAGTGGTAAGTGGGCACTTTCACGCCACGGAACCTGAAAAAATCAGAAAAATAGGGCAGTTGAGACAAGGAGTTTCTAAGGTCTTAGAAGACCCCCTTTTCACTCCAAATGGCCCAAAGAAATACACCGTTGCCGATATGATTACAGGATTTGGGGTGGCTGAAGCAGTCAGACACTATTACCAGATCTGGGGAGGAAATATCAAAGGCAAACGTGCCGTAATCCAAGGATGGGGCAACGTAGGCGCTGCAGCTGCCTGCTTTCTAGCTGTAGAAGGAGTGAAAATAGTCGGTATCATCGATAGAGATGGCGGAGTGATCAATGAGGAAGGTTATTCATTAGATGAAGTTCGCGAGCTTTTCCTGAATAGAAAGGGGAATAAACTTGTGGCTGAGAATCAACTTTCTTTCGAAGAAATAAATGCTAAAATATGGGATTTAAAGAGCGAAATCTTCATTCCAGCTGCAGCATCGAGATTGATCCAAAAAGACCAAGCAGAACGAATGGTCAAGGCTGGCCTTGAAGTAATATCCTGTGGAGCCAATGTGCCGTTCGCAGACCCGGAGATTTTCTTTGGTCCGATCGGTGTGTGGACTGATCAGCAAGTGTCGGTTATTCCTGATTTTATCGCCAACTGTGGTATGGCTCGAGTATTCGCCTACCTGATGAGCGACAACGCGGAAGTCACAGATAATGCGATTTTCTCAGATGTCAGTCAAACCATCGAAAAAGCACTAAAAAACGTCTATTCTAAAAATTCAACAAAAATTAGAATAGCAGAAAGCTCCTTTAATATAGCCCTAGCACAACTCGTGTAAAAGTATTATTTGCCTATGCCCTGATGGAGTTAATTTTTGATTAATTCCATCAGGATAGCAAATATTGATTGTGCCATATCAGCCAAAATCTGTAGTTTAGCAGAAGTCACCTTTGAATAGCAACAATCAAAAATTTGCTTAATTTAACCGTTAAAGACTACCTAGTTTACCCTATTAGCCTAATGAAGAATTTTATCTTTAGTTTCTCTCTACTTTTCGGAATATTATTTTTTAATGGCTTTGAAGCACAGTCTGTCTTTGCGCAAAGTGCTGATACTGAGCAAACGCATGTAGCTCAAGCTGATCATGGAAATCCTGATCAAGTGATGGCAGACCATGCCGAAGAGGCGCATCACACAGCGCCTATTTGGCTAATCATTCCATTCGTAGTATTACTACTGATGATCGCGACAGGCCCTTTGTTTTATGAGCATTTTTGGCATAAAAACTATCCCAAAGTCGCTGTAGGCTTTGCCATACTAGTCGTATTCTACTATTTATTTGTGCTAGGAAATGTCCATGGACCAGTCCACGCGTTAGCAGAATACATCCAGTTTATCGCGTTACTTGCCTCATTATATATTGCATCGGGAGGGATTCTAATCGAAATAGATAAAAAAGCAACTCCGATGGCAAATGTAACATTGTTGATAATCGGTGCTTTGATTTCTAATCTAATCGGAACTACAGGTGCATCCATGCTCTTGATCCGACCATTTATCAGGTTGAATAAAGGAAATATTCAAGCTTACCATATTGTCTTCTTCATCTTCATGGTGAGCAATATTGGTGGTTCTTTGACCCCAATCGGTGATCCACCACTGTTCTTAGGGTTTTTGAAAGGCATTCCTTTCTTCTGGACTTTGGAACACAACTGGCCAGCATGGGTAGTAGCTTTAGCATTTCTAGCGATCGCGTTCTACTTTATTGACAAAAAGCTTGGTAGAGCCAATGATGACGGCGAACTGGAAGGGACTACCTACTCAAATAAGATGAAGCTAATTGGTATCAAGAATTTTGGATGGCTATTCATTATCATCTGTTCGGTATTCCTAGACCCAAATGTGATCGAAGGAGTTCCAGCTATCGTCTATGACGGTCAAAAATTCTCTTTTATCCGAGAAATCATCATGCTTTCTGTAGCGTACTTCTCTTATAAATTTGCTGATCAACGTGCTATCAAAGGCAATGAATTCAACTTTGAGCCCATACGTGAAGTGGCATTTATCTTCGTAGGAATATTTGGCACCATGATGCCTGCATTGGAGTTAGTTGGCACTTTCGCCAAATCTCCAGAGGGCGCTGCAATGATCACACATAATACCCTTTATTGGGGAACTGGAGTCCTTTCAGGATTCTTGGACAATGCTCCTACCTACCTAAACTTCCTAGCCGCAGCCATGGCTTCTAAAGGCGCATCTATAGGCAATATCGAAGAAGTACGTCAGTTTGCTGCAGATGGATATCATGACTCTGCTTTTGAACTGATGGCTATATCGCTAGCGGCAGTTTTCTTTGGAGCTATGACTTACATAGGCAATGGACCAAACTTCATGGTGAAGTCGATTGCAGAACAGAATGGCATTAAAATGCCTTCCTTCTTTGGCTATATTATCCGATTCTCTTTACCGGTTTTATTACCAATTCTAATAATTATCTGGTTATTATTCTTCGCTTTTGTACCAGTTTAAACTTGTTCAAAACGAAAACAAGATTCCAAGTGATCATTGACCAAACCAGTAGCTTGCATGTGGGCATAGACTGTAGTGCTTCCTAGGAATTTGAACCCTCGTTTCTTAAGATCTTTGGCAAGTAAATCCGATTCCTTGGAAGTGGCCTGTGCTTCACTCATGGAGGATAAGCGATTTTGAATGGGTTTGCCACCAACGAAGCTCCAAATGTATTTGGAAAAAGAACCAAACTCTTTCTGTACCTCCATAAACCGTTTGGCATTATTGATAGCTGCCCGGATTTTTAGGACATTTCGGATAATCCCCGGATCCTGCAATAATTCCTGCACGTAGCTTTCAGGGAATTCCGCCACGACTTTGTAGTCAAAGTCTGCAAAAGCTTTGCGATAGCCTTCTCTTTTCTTCAGAATAGTAGCCCAACTCAATCCTGCCTGGGCTGATTCAAGAATTAAAAATTCGAAGTGAATCTGATCATCCCAAACCGGAACACCCCACTCAGTATCATGATATGTGACATATTCTTCGAATCCAAGACACCATGGGCAGCGGGATTTTTGATCTGAAACTTGAAAGGTATTTTTCATTCGTGCCAATTTAGATGAATAAAATTAATCAAGAGTTGGGATACGGGGGCAGAGAGCCTTACTTTTTGACTTCAATTGACAGAATAAAATGATTGCAACCTCCACCCTTGAAATCAGTGCCAAAGCTTACAGGCAAAACATCCGATACATTCGCTCGGAAATAGGTCCCACTCCCACCATATCTGCGGTAGTAAAGGGAAATGCGTATGGACATGGAATTTCGCAGATGGTAGAAATCGCCGAAAGAGCCGGGATTGGTCATTTTAGTACGTTCAGTTCGGATGAAGCTTGGGAAGTTTTAGAAAATTCTAAGAAAGATTCTCAAATCATGATTCTGGGCATGCTCCACCTGGAAGAGCTGCCTGGACTTATCGAAAAGGGAATCAGTTTCTATGTATTTGATTTTGAAAGGCTGCAAAAAGCAATCTCCGTTTCTAAGGAAATTGGTATTCCTGCAAAGGTTCACATAGAAGTGGAAACTGGTTTTCACAGAACTGGCTTTGACTGGAATCAGCGGGAGAAACTGGCAGCAATACTCCTTGAAAATAAAGAGCACCTTGCGATTGAAGGACTTTGCACCCACTACGCTGGAGCAGAATCCGTAAGCAACTTTGTGCGCGTGAAAAACCAAATAGCTCGATATCACGAATTCAAAAACTATTTCAATGCTCAAAGCATAACCTTCAAAACTTATCATACCGCTTGCTCGGCAGCGACACTTATTTTTCCCGAAACTATCATGGATATGGTAAGAATAGGAATAGCTGGATATGGGTTTTGGCCAACCAAAGAAACCTTTTTTGCAAAGCTTAATTCCCTGCCCAAAGGAAATAAGAATCCATTGCGCAGGCTGATTACCTGGAAAAGTACGGTGATGAGCCTGAAAGCTGTAAAAATTGGTGAATTTGTCGGCTACGGCAACAGCTACATGGCGCTAGAAAATATACGTCTGGCTATAGTGCCAGTGGGCTATGGTCATGGGTATAGCCGATTACTGAGCAATCAGGGATTGGTGCTGATCAGTGGGCAGTATTGTCAGGTGGTAGGTACCGTGACGATGAACGCCATTGCCGTGAACGTCAGCAAAATCAAGAATTTAAAAATCGGGGACGAGGTGATCCTAATCGGAAAGCAAGGTGGAAAAGAAATAACGGTTGCTTCCTTCTCAGAATCTACCCAACAAGTCAACTATGAAATGCTTACGCGTTTGCCCAAGGATATTCCTAGGAAAATCATCCCTTAATAGAAGATCACTGTTTTGTTTCCGATCGGCATCACCTTGCGATCTACGTGATATTTGATGGCTTTGGAAAGCACTACTTTTTCCACATCCTGACCGATCTGAACTAATTCGGAAACTGAATTGTGATGCCTCACCCGTGCTACTTCCTGTTCGATGATCGGACCTGCGTCCAACTCTTCGGTGACGTAGTGAGCCGTCGCACCAATGATTTTCACCCCCCTTTCGTAGGCAGCATGATATGGTCTAGCTCCCACAAAAGCAGGTAAAAATGAATGGTGAATATTGATGATTCTATTGGGGAAATGCTGAATAAACTCCGTAGATAAGATCTGCATGTATCTCGCCAGTACCACAAAATCGACTTGGTTTGACTTCATCAGGTCTAGTTGATTGGCTTCAGCAGCAGCTTTGGTCTCAGAAGCAATTGGAATGTGATGAAATGGAATCCCAAATGCCTCCACGATTTTCTTCAAACTCTCATGATTGGAAACGACCAAAGGAATATCAACCTCAAGCTGTCCTGCATGATGTCTGCCCAAAATATCAAACAAACAATGGGAAAGCTTGCTGACGAAAATCGCCATTCTTGGTCTGGGGAAGTTGAAATGAAGTTTGAAATCCATCTGAAATCGCTCAGCAACTTCTAATTTGAAGCGAGAAGCAATCTCATCTTTCTCCAAAGAAAAAGAATCCAATTCCCAAGCCGCTCGCATGAAAAACATGCCCATCTCCTCATCGACGTGCTGATCTACTTCCAGAATATTTCCATTGTGGGTATATAAAAACCTTGAAACTTCGGCGACGATTCCCTTTTGATCGGGACACTGAATGATGAGTATGGCTTTTTTCATGTTTTGCTAAAAGTTTCTTAAATGGCAAACAGTTAGTTTAAAATGCGATTTAATGCATATTAACATAGTATTTCGTGCATTCTTAATTTTTTCTTAGTTGGCTTTTGACTTCCATAGCCAAATACCATAATTGAGTTCTAAGTGCGGAAAAATTTTCATTGTTGCGAGTAATTTTCGATAGGTATGCGTCATTAAATGAACCCATACCACCATATGCACCAAGAATCTTCGAAACGGAGCTTTCTATATCCTCCCTTAATACGTTTTTTGCTTTAAGAAACCACTCAGCCCAGTTTTTCTGATTGTCTTCATTCAACAGAATTATTAGTTTGTCTAATGCTATTTCTATATCGCTTATTTCTACCAATTTCTTTCAGTTAATTGCATCATACACTCGCGTTTACGCTACTTCGGTCATCCATCATCGGTCTTCCAGCTTTTAAGAATTCCAGATCTCCCACGAAGCCTCAGCCTGTAGAATTAGCATTTCGTGTCCATTCTTCGCTTTGCCTCCAGCATCCAGGCAAGCTTTCATCAGCGTAGTCACCGGAGGATTATAAACTAGATCATACACAAAATGTGAAGGAGAAAACTGCTCTAATGGAATGGAAGGCATACCTTCCTCCTTAGGAAAAGTACCGAGAGGCGTAGTATTCACGATTAGATGATGACTCTTCATGATTTCCGGATCAGCAGCAAGGTCCTCATAAGTGATTTGATCGGCATCCTCTGAACGGGAAACACTCAAAAACTCTATATCCAAATCTACCAATGCCTGCTTGATTGCTTTCGAAGCTCCCCCTGTTCCCAAAATCAAGGCTTTTGGTTTTACACCACCAAGCCAAGGAGAAAGTGAATTTTTGAATCCTATGTAATCTGTATTGTAACCTGTGCGGACTCCGTCTTTGATATGAATGCAGTTGACCGCCCCTATTTCTTCACAGGCTTCCTCCAGATCATCAACCAAGGCGATCACATCTTCCTTGTGCGGAATCGTGACATTTATGCCTTCGATATCGGGGTCATCATTCAGAATTTCGTCTAGCTCAAATGCGTTGGGAATATCATACAGCTCGTATTCACAATCTTTAATTCCTTCTTTTTCGAATTTCTCGGTGAAATACTTTTTCGAAAAAGAATGGGTCAATGGATGACCGATCAAACCGAATTTCCTCATGATTTCTTTAGATATGCCGCGAAGCGTTCAATGCCAAGAACCAATAGAATTCCGAACAAAAAAGCAACGATTCCAAGCATCAATTTTGGTTCGAGACCTGTCTGTTCCAAATATTCATTGGGAAGAAGATTTTCTGTCAAAAATGGTTTCTCTTCCCCACTCGATGAAGTACGCCACGCTGTGACGATTTTCCATGGCCAAAGCTTATTGATCGAACCTAACATGAAGCCAGATAACAAACCTATGGTGATGGAATAATACCTTTTCAACAACCAAGATATCACCCGACTAAACGATAGAAGTCCAATGACACACCCTAGCGCGAATACAGCTAATGTTACAAAATCACGTTCAGTAACTGCGTTCAAGACCGGTTCGTATTTTCCCAAAATCAAAAGAATAAAACTCCCACTGATCCCAGGCAGAATCATCGCACAAATAGCAATGGCTCCAGCTAAAAATGTGAACCAAAGCGCATCCGGACTACTGGTAGGTGGTAATTCTGTGATGAAATACGCCGCCACCGTACCGATGATTAGCGCGATGACTACTCCAATACTCCACTTTTTAATATCCTTCAGGATCAAAAATGCACTCACTAAGATTAACCCGCAGAAAAATGACCATAGCGGAATAGGGTGCTCATCCATCATATAGGTGATCACTTTTGAAAGCGAGAAAATACTCGTCATGATCCCGAGAAATAAGCTCAGCAAAAACGGCCCGTTGACTGCGTGAAAGAAAGCCTTAAACTCAAATTTGAGTAATAATCTTAGGTTCTCCCCATTGAAGGAGTTGATGCTACGAAGCAACTCTTCGTAGATTCCTGTAATCAGGGCGATGGAACCGCCCGATACGCCCGGAACGATGTCTGCTGCCCCCATTCCCATACCTTTCAGGTAAGTGAGAATATATTTTCTGATAGAATCCATTGGTCAAAAATAAAGGCTGATCGGAACATTCCAATCAGCCTGTAATGAGTTGTGTTGTATTACAATTTGATTTCTCCCAGGAAATGATCGAATGTATCCCCTCTCAATCCCAGTCGGATAGTTTCCAAAGGAATAACCTCCGAAGGACTTATATTACCAAGGTTCACATTTGCGCCGATTAGCTTGATGAACCACACTTGCTGAGATTTGATAGGAGCTTCCCAGATGATTCTTTCTTCAGGAATCTGTGTGAGAATTTCCTCTACCAGACCTTGTCTCACTTCACCAGAATCTCTGAACAGACCCACGTTTCCCCCTTCTCTGGCTTCACCGATTACTTTCCAAGCGCCTGCATCCAGCTCTGTCCGCATTTGCTCAATCCACTTATAGGGAGGAATGATCTTCGCAGCATCCTTAGAGCCTACTTCGGAAAGGACTGTCACTTGCTTGGCTAACGTGGATATGTATTCACATTTTTTCTCATGATTCAAAGAAATGGAGCCATCCGAAACCTCCGCGTAAGAAAGGTCATATTTATCCAACACCTTCCTGTAATCATCAAATTGGCCTCGAACCAGAAAAGCTTCGAAAAGTGTTCCTCCTAAATAAACAGGGATTCCAGCATCTTTATAGATAGCTAGCTTTTCGCTAAGGTTCTTGGTCACATAAGAAGTCGCCCATCCAAGCTTCACGATATCTACAAAATCGGAACAACTATCTACAAAATCTTCAGTGGCTCGCAGACTTAGACCTTTGTCCATGGCCATGGTAAATCCCGTAGTTCGTGGCTTTTCGGTACGAACGGGGATATTATTCAGCTCATAATTCATTAGCGGGGTATTAATGTTAAGAATCGAGATTCTCCTCTCGGTATTGGGCAATAATCTTGTACAAGGCCTTCTGTTGCTTTAGCTCAGGCATCAACTCGTACAAGAGGGTATGCTTTTCAAAGTCCAAAGTTAAACCATTTTCCAAAACTGAAAACGCCTCTTTGTAATTGCCCATTTTGATGAGATAGACGACTAAGCGATAATAAAGCTCTGCTTCCTCTGGCATTTCGTCGATACCTTCCTTAGTGACGTCTATTGCCTCTTCAAAACGATTCTGTTCGAAATAGATAAGTGCCAGATTAACATAGGTTTCCAAAATTCCAGGCTCCAAATTAATCGCTTCTTCATAGGCTTCGGAGCTGGCTTGCATATTGCCAAGGTTAAATTCAGCATCGGCTAGACCTACCCAATAATTAGAATTTTCTTTAGTAAGATTTAAGGCTTTTTTGAAATAATGTATGGCTTCAAAGAATTTTTCCTTCTTCAGCATGCACATCCCCAGACCAAACCACGCGTCATCGTATTCCTCGTCAAACTTCGCTGACTTCTTAAAATATTTAAAAGCCTCATCGATTTTGTCTAGTTTCTCATAGGCAGCACCCATATAGCAGCAATTCTCGGCATTCGCTCCCTCACAGTTAATCGTGTTTTGGTAAGCTTCCAAGGCCAGCTCGTATTGCTGGGTATTCATCAAAGCATTGCCGAGATTGAAATAGGCAGAAGCAAAGGCGTCATCGATCAAAATCGCATAATCATAAGCCTTAATCGCTTCCTCAAATCGCCCAAGTCTATTGTAAACCACTCCCAAATTGTACCAAGCTCCGGCACTGTATGGATCTTGATCTATGAATTCCTGATAGAAATCTAGAATCTCATCAAAGGATCCTTCTTCCTCCGTAATCATAGCCAGCTGAAACAGCGCATCCTCGTGATTGATGCGATTCTTAACCGCTTCTTTAAAGTAGTAGCTTGCTTTTTCATTATTGTTTTGGACACGATACATATTGCCCAATGAATAATATACTTCCGCTTTGTCCTCAGCCAATGGAAGAAAATTCTCCAATAATTCTATGCCTTGTTGGGTTGTCCCCGACAAGATATGGGCATTTGCCAATGCAAGGATTATCTCTTCATTATTTGGGGAAATGTTATTGATGTTTTCCAAGATGCCCAAACCTTCTTCCAATTCATCATTAAAAATCAAGCATTGAGCTTGTAGCAACTTAATTTCCACCGAAAATGGAAATCGTTCTAATGAGAATTCGGCAGCACGAAGCGCCTTCAGAAACTTTTGTTGATCAAAGTAAAATCTAATGATGTCTTCCAATTCTTCCTCTTCGAAATAAAGGTCCAGATTGGATTGCAGGGAATTTTCAAATCGCTCTACCAGCTTCTTGTCATTTTCCCAATCGTGATCGTGATCTCCGGTCATTAGGATGTGTTATGGTTTATTTAAGATACCAAATAATTTGGTGTCTCAATCTCTCGATTTGTTAAAATTTATTTTCCTCGATGGAGAACCTAAGTTCTTTCAGTTGTAGGGTTGGAGAAGCAACGATTACGTTACCGAATTAGTTTACTTGGACCAATTTAAGGTTTCATCCAAGCCACGGTAGTGAGAATTCAATAGCTTGGTCACCTTAGTGTTGTCGAAAAACACTTTTTGCTGAGAAATCATCGCTGTTTTCTTATTCAGAGGACTTTTACTCAGCCCTATTTTTCTGAAAATTGTATTGAAAAAAACCACAAAATTCAGCAAACCCGGCTTGACTTCTTTATGAGGAGCTTTCTTACCAAATGCCGTAGCCATTTTTTCAAAGAAGATTTTATAGGAAATACGCTCATGGTTCAGAATAAACCGCTCTCCCCAAGCTTCATGCTCTACTAATTCTCTTGCTTGCCGAGCTGCATCACGAACGTCGATGTAATTTAGATCGCCTTTTGGATAGTATGAATTTTCTTCAAGCACGTAGTGATAGAGGTCAGTAGAACTTCGATCATCACTGACTTTTCCTAGCAAAATGGATGGATTCACTACAATCAATTGCAACCCTTCTTGTTCGCCTCTCCATGCCTCCAATTCGGCCAGATACTTCGAAATTCCATAATCTGTATTTAGAGGAGATTCCGTCCATTTGAAATTCTCATCGAGCTTCATCAACTCGGGGCTCCTGCCAATGGCAGACACAGAGCTGACGTGAAGGAGTTTCTTCACTCCTGTATTTAGCATAGCATTGACGAGATTGGTGGTACCGTCCACATTGATGTGATGCAAACTATCCTTATCGCGCGAATCAAAAGACACTTTTCCAGCAGCATGGATGACCAAATCTATTCCTCCGAGCGCCTCTTCAATTGACTCAATGTCGGCTAGGTCGCCTTTATGCCATGTAATAGGAAAATCTACATCCTCTAGTAATCTGAGCGAAGATTCAGGTCTGATGAACCCATGAATAGCCCCGAGCCTAGCAAATTCCTTGGCCAGATAGCTACCAAATAATCCTGTAATACCTGTAATGAGAATATTCATTGGTTTGCTCCGCTAGTTACAGAGAAGAATTGAGCAGATCGAGTTGCTTGATTTTGCTGTATATTTTTGACTTGGGTAAGGTCTCCAACATATCCAAATAACGTGGGTTGTGGCAATCAGTTCCAAAAAATTTAACGCGGCCTGATTCCACCAGCATCTCACCAAAATCCTTGACAGGTTTTGAATAGAAGCCAGTGAGAGAAAGTAAATTGAGTTGAAAAAGGATGTTTCTATCGTTCAAGTCCTGTACTAACCCCTTGTCTGACAATAAGTATTGATACCGCTCCGGATGAGCTAAAATTGGTCGAAATCCTGCCATTTCCAATTGGAAAATGGTCTCCAACAGCATCTGAGGTTTATTGATAAATCCTGTCTCCACCAAAATATAATTGTCTCCAAAGCTTAGAACTTCTTCTCCATTTTTGATTTTCTCAAGGAAAATTTCATCCATGTAATATTCAGCAGCCGCCTCTATTTCTATGGTAATGCCTTCCTTTTGGACTGCCTTACGAAGATCTTCCAAACCCATGGAGATTATCTCCGGGGTATTGCGGTAATACTCCGACATGATGTGTGGCGTAGTGATGATTTTACGCAGGCCATAAGAAGAAAGCCTCTTGATCAGATCAAGGGATTCTTCCATAGTCTTGGATCCATCGTCGATTCCAGGGATTAAATGCGAATGCATATCGACCTCCAACCAGCTCAGGTCAAGGTCTTCAATCACCTCTGATTTTTTCTTAAACAGATCCAAAAATCCCATTACAATCCTCCTTCACTATGTCTGAACTCTTCCAAAGTAGGCCAATCGCTATCCTTTTCAGAAGTGATTGGCTCGCTGACCTGCCAGTCTATATTCAGAGTCGGGTCATTCCACAGTATCCCACCCTCACTTTCTTTATGGTAATAATTAGAACATTTATAGGCAAAAATAGCATCCTCCAGTACAGAAAACCCGTGTGCAAAACCGGTAGGAACGTACATCAGATTATTCCTTTCGCCATCGAGAATAACAGAATACTTTTTCCCAAAAGTGGGTGAATCTTTCCTCAAATCTACGATCACATCTAATACTTTTCCTTGAATCACACGCACCAACTTCGCCTGCGCATATTCTCCACGCTGGAAATGAAGACCACGAACGGTTCCACGTTGGGAATAGCTCTGATTGTCTTGCACCCATCCATGCGTCACTCCTGCAGCTTCCAGCCAATCGGCTCGAAAGGACTCAAAGAAATACCCTCTTTGATCTTCAAAAATTCTGGGAAATATCTCTAAAACACCTTCTAAGGGCGCTTTTATTACTTGGGCCATGGAATAATTTTGATTTTAGCTTTAAAAGGCAAAATAACCACCCCTCAAAACACTATCCTAATCAATTCTAAGGAAATATGCTGAACTTTAGTGCATACCAACGAACAATTCGAAAAAACAAGAGCCCAACTTGCCATTTTTCTACAGTTTGGAAACTAAATGTTAGAGTTTGGCATTGTTTTGTCATAGCCATAAATTAATGAGTAAACATACACGCAAACTTTCCAAACTCCACGAAACTGCAGTCAAAGAAGAAACTGCCATCTTAGTAAGTGTAGTTCGCCAATATCAAACCGAACAGCAAACGGAAGAATACTTAGATGAATTAGCATTCCTAACAGAAACTCTGGGTGCGAAAACTGTCTATCGCTTCACCCAGAAAATGGAAAAGCCAGACATCAAGACCTTCGTAGGCTCAGGCAAATTAGAGGAAATCCAGGCATACATCAAGCATTTCGAGGTCGATATGGTCATCTTTGACGATGATCTTTCTCCTTCTCAAATGAGAAACTTAGAGAACGAGCTCAAGGTGACAATCTACGATCGCTCGCTGTTGATCTTAGATATTTTCCTACAAAGAGCCCAAACCGCACAGGCAAAAACGCAGGTAGAGCTTGCCCGATTCCAGTATTTATTGCCACGATTGACCAACATGTGGACTCACCTGGAGCGTCAGCGAGGTGGTACCACTACCCGAGGTGGAGCTGGAGAAAAGGAAATAGAAACCGATAAGCGGGACATTAGAGGAAGGATCACCTTACTCAAGGAGAAACTTCGTGAAATAGAAAAACAGGGGGAAACTCAGCGAAAAGGAAGAAAAGGAATCGTACGTGTAGCCGTGGTTGGATATACCAATGTGGGCAAAAGCACACTAATGAACCTGATCACCAAGACTAATATTCTGGCAGAAAACAAACTCTTCGCAACAGTGGACTCCACCGTTAGAAAAGTAGTGCTGGAGAATATCCCTTTCTTGCTTTCAGACACCGTTGGATTTATTCGCAAACTGCCTACTCACCTAATCGCAGCTTTCAAATCCACCCTCGATGAGATTAGAGAGGCGGATTTACTGGTACATGTCGTTGATATTTCTCATCCGCATTTTGAAGATCACATCGCGGTGGTCACAGAAACATTGAACGAAATCAAGGCTGGAGATAAGCCAATTTTACTTGTTTTCAATAAGATAGATCTGGTAGAAACTATGCCTTCCGAAGAAGAAAGCATGAAGATGACTGAGCTAGAACTGGAAGAGGCAGATTTCCTGGATTTTGATGCTTTGGCAGATGCGTATGGAAAGAAAACTGGAATTCCTCCGGTATTTATGGCTGCAGCTAGCGGTCAGAATGTACATGAGTTTCGTGAGGCACTTATCGCTGAAGTAAAAAAACAACATCGAAAAATCTACCCTAATTACATGGAAGATGAGACCTTCAAAATAGATTAACATCTATTTCCGCTTCGTTACCAGTAAAGAGCCAAAAGCAAAATAGGATTTGGTGAAGTTAAAAATTCAGGTTTATCGGTCACCGGTCATCGGGCTTCTATCTGGTTGAACAAGGGAATTTTGAATACTGGCATACTTGCGTTTAACTAGATAGGGTTGGTAGAAACTATTTCTTTTCATGCTTGTATCCTATTTCCTCCATTCAGCGGCTTTTTGCTGAATGGAGGATTTTTTTTGCTCATTCTGGTACAAAAAAGATATAGCAGGATAGCAAATCAAATTAAACTTGCTTTTTTGGGAGATGTGTAAAAGTCACATTTTACTAGAAATGATAAAAACCCTCATACGCTCGCTTTTAATCAGTACATCACTTTTTTCTTGTAATCAGCAACAGGAAATCGGTGAAGGTATCAGTACTGATGTGGATCAAATTCAAGCTGGAAAATCCCTATTTGAGACAAACTGTAGTACCTGCCACAGTTTTGACCAGCATGGCATAGGTCCAAACCTAAGTGGAGTTACCCATCATGTATCCACAGATTGGATAAGGGAGTTTATTAAAGACCCTTCAAAAATTATCGCTTCGGGCGATGCTAGAGCAGTTAGTTTGGTGGAAAAGTATAAGACAACCATGCCTGCGTATGGGGGATTTTCGGAGCAAGAGCTGAACGATATCTTAAGCTACCTCCACACCTTCGAACTTCTTCCGGATACAGTTGCACAAGTGGGGCTAAAGGATCCTATTCCAGACAGCATTCCTGATTCGGGCATTCGTTTGGAACTGGAATTTTTTGCACAGCTACCAGCATCAGATCCCAAAGCACCTTTGGCCAAAATGACCAAAATGGAGGCAGAACGCAATTCTGGTCGCCTATTCGTCAATGATCAACGCGTCGGACTCTATGAATTGCTCGGCAATAAACCGAATCTTTACCTTCCCATCACTGAGTATAAACCTGACATGGTCAGCAAGCCTGGGTGGGCAACAGGTATGGCTAGTTTTGCTTTTCATCCTGATTTTGATCAAAACGGAATTTTCTACACTGCCCATACTGATGCAGGGAAGGTGAAAGCTTCGGATTTCGGTTACTCTGACACCATTCGTGTCTTCATGCAATGGGTATTGACAGAGTGGAAAGCCTCCGATCCCGATGCGAGCATTTTCTCGGGTACGGAAAAAGAAGTATTAAGAATAGACATTCCTTCCCAAGCTCATGGCATGCAGGAATTGACCTTTAATCCACATGCCAAAAGAGGAGATGAGGATTATGGTTTGCTCTATATAGGATTTGGTGACGGTGGGCTCACGGAAAAACGTGCCGCCTACCTGTCTGATAATAAAGCAACAAGTGTTTACAGCAGTATTTTGAGAATCGATCCAAAAGGAAGCAATAGCACCAACGGGAAATATGGGATTCCAGCTAGCAATCCATTTGCAACTGTTGAAGGTAAAGCAGGGGAGGTATATGCGTATGGTTTTCGAAATCCTAACCGAATTTTCTGGGATGCCTCTGGAAATATGTTTGCTACAGATATAGGTCAGCACTCCATAGAGGAGCTAAATAAAATTGAAGCTGGCCATTTCTATGGCTGGCCAATTCGGGAAGGGCGATTTATCATCAATCCCCATGGCAACTTCAGAGATGTTTTTTCATTACAGGCTGGCGATGAAAATCTAGGAATCACCTATCCAGAAATTCAGCTGGATCATGATGAGCTTGCGGCAATTTTCGCAGGATATGAAATGCCTTACGGAAAACTTCAAGGCAAATTTATTTTCGGAGATGTTTTATCAGGCAGATTATTTTTCTCCGATCTCAAGGAACTGGGAAAAATGTCCGTTCAGAGCTGGGGAGTTGTTTTCGAAGGAAAGGAAATGACATTACGAGAACTCGTAAAGAATGATCGGGTGGATCTGAAATTTGGTAAGGATGCTGAAAACACAATTTATATCATGAGCAAGACCGAAGGGAAAATTTATAAGATTAGGGAATAGAAGACACTAAATAGAAACTCAATTCCCCGAAATATTCATCGTCCCCACATAATAATCCTTATCCACAGTGATTTTGGCATTTTTCTGCGAAACATCAACTGACTGCCAACGCTGAGTAGGTTTCAAGTTCATTTCCTTACCATCCACGTAGATCTTCACAGGCATATCGAAGCCCGAGATTACATTTTCCCAGCGGTAATGCAACGTGCCATCCTGCAGGTAATAACTGAAAATAGGAATACGCACGTCCCTGAGGTATTGGTCAAAGACTGGCTTCAAGTCGATTCCGGCTTTCTGTGAGATATAACTTTCTATCTGTCGTGTGGTTACAGTTTTATGGTAAAACTCAGCGTTCAATCCTCTTAGGATGGATCTCCACTTCTCGTCGTCATTAACGATTTGACGGATCATGTGAAGCATGTTATGTCCTTTGTTATACATGTCACCTGAACCTTCCTGATTTACTCCATACGTTCCGATGATAGGGATGTCATTTGAAATTCCCTTTCTCAAACCCAAGGTATAGGCAGAAGCGGCTTCTTTTCCGTAGAAATAATCCAAAAACAAATTTTCAGAATACGAAGTGAATCCCTCATGAATCCACATATCCGCAATGTCTCGATAGGTGATATTATTGGCAAACCACTCATGACCCGACTCGTGGATGATGATAAAATCAAATTTCAATCCCCAACCTGTGCCACTTAGATCACGACCCAAGTACCCATTTCCATATTCATTTCCATAAGTCACCGAACTCTGATGTTCCATCCCTAGGTAAGGCACTTCAACCAATTTATAACTGTCTTCATAAAACGGATACGGCCCAAACCAATGTTCTAGGGCCTCCATCATTCTCGGTGCTTCTTTAAACTGCTTTTTGGCTTTGTCTAGATTTTCGCGAAGCACATAATAATCCATGTCCAGCTCTCCCTTTTCTCCTTTGTATTTTTCCCCGAAATGGACATAGTCGCCTACATTGATATTAATGCCGTAATTGTTGATTGGGTTTTTCACTTCCCAGTGATAAGTTTTGGTCTTGGCGGTCTTGTCGTGATCTGTTGCTATCAATCGACCGTTTGATACATCCATGAGATTTTCTGGCACCGTCACGCTGATAAGTACTCCTTGATCAGGTTCATCATACATGTGATCCTTATTTGGCCACCAGATGCTGGCCCCAAGTCCTTGATTGGAATTTGCGATAAAAGGTAAGCCATTACTATTTGTCTTCCAGGTCAATCCCCCATCCCAGGGAGGTCGAACTGCCTCAACTGGAGTTCCTGAGAAAGTAAGTACTACTTCCTTCTCCTCACCAATCGTTTGATCGGCTTTCAAAGTTATAAAATGGGCATTCCCCTCATGCTCGATTTCCAGTTCTTCGCCACCCTGTTCCGCTTTTGTCAGTTTCATGGGTGCTTGAAGGTCAATCTGCATTCGACTAGCATTTTCAAGTACTTTGTATCGCACGGTATTTTTGCCAGAAAGAGATTTCGTTTCAGGATCGACTTTTACTTCCAAGTGATAGTACTGCAAATCCCACCAAGCTCGCTCAGGCGTGATCGTCCCGCGCAGGGTGTCCTGTCTGGTGAATTTCTCTCCGTGGGGAAACATCTGAGCATTGGCACTTAGGCAAAAGAGTAGGCAGAAAGTAGCAAGTATAAATCTCATGGGAAAGTCAAAATTTGGGATTCGAATTCACAAGATACTGGTTAGGATTTATTGTGAAGGCATGGATTTCCACGAAAGGGTTTAATTTTGGTGAGATGAGGCCATCATTAATTAGGATTCTCAATGTGGGAGCCAACCTAATTCTTTTTGTTCAAATGGCTAGATGTTGGATGACAGGTGACCGATGTGAACATTCTCGATAGTGTTAAGCTGTATTCGTATTGCTTTGGCTTTTATAAATATTAGCGAATACCATAAAACTTTTAACTATGAATTACAACAACAAAACTTTCCGGCCAGTCAGCAATACGGAAAATGGAGAAACCTCAGCAGAGACAATTTTCCATTATAACCAAAAAGGTAATCTACTGACCTGTGAATATGCTGGCGGGAAAATCGTCTCAGGTCATCTGATCGGATTGGTGGACGAAGCTGGAAATATCAACATGCGCTATCATCAGGTGAATGCCGCTGGTGAACTGATGACTGGAATCTGTCAATCCAAGCCTGAAATCTTAGAAAATGGCAAAATCCGCCTCTACGAAACTTGGCAATGGACTTCGGGAGATGCCTCGGCTGGAGAGTCTGTGCTTGAGGAAGTTTGAAACCTTAATACTTTAGACTTCAGATCTTTTACTTCTACATTACATCCTTATCCTCCACTCCTTTGGATAGTAGTTGTTCACACGATTTCCTAGATTTTTGATCCAGCCAAGCGGTAGGTTTTTGTAAGTGATCAACACCCAGCCTATCGGTAAATCTGCTATTTCAAACTCATTTTTACGTAAAAACTCGATGGCATCATTTTCTGAAAGCTCATGTGAAGGAAAGTCCTTTTTTGGCAAAATTGAAACCGCCCAATCATGAGTAGGAATCCAATCATTTTTCTGCTTTTTACCAATTTCCACACCAAAATACTTTAGACTTAAATGCTGAGAGATCTTTTGAAAATGTACATTCCAAACCTTAGAAATCCTAAAATAGGAATCGTTCAGCGTGTAGTATTTTCCTGTACCATCCAAACCCAACTCCTCATCCAATGCAGCTGATTCGTTATTGAAAACCTCCTTCAAATACGGGTGCTTGAAGTCTTTGACACGCTTTGGCTCCTGGATGTAGGCTTCACTTGAGCGCTTCAAAATCGTGATGAAAAACCCTTCCCCTTCTACCAAATGCGGAAAAAAACGATACCCATAAAACGTCTTTCCTTCACCAGTTAGAACTTCCGTTTCACGAATATTCCAGTCTTTTACCAGTAGAATTCTAACAGGCTCATAGGAGAACTCTTCCGTCAAAAATCGAATCATATCTTCATTTTCACTTTCATTGAATGTGCAAGTGCTATAAACCAAATAGCCATCAGCCTTCACCAAAGCTCCTGCCTGATCCATAATTCGCTTTTGACGAGCAGAGCAAAGCTGCACATTGTCAATCGACCATTCCTCTCTGGCCTGTGGATCCTTACGAAACATCCCTTCTCCAGAGCAAGGGGCATCGACCAAAACCAACTCAAAAAACCCTTCCAATGGTGCAAAATGCTCAGGGTCGTTATTAGTCACCACAGCATTTCCAAGGCCCCATTTGACGATATTTTCCTTCAAAATCTGTGCTCTTGGCTGTATCACTTCATTGGCAACCAGCATTCCTTCATCGCCCAAATAGGCCGATAATAACGTAGATTTTCCGCCAGGAGCCGCTGCTAGATCTAGATAAATTCCCTTTGGAATAGCGAGTGAGTTGAGTATATGTTCTATAAAAATCGACGAAGCTTCCTGTACATAATATGCGCCTGCATGAATGGCCGGATCCAAAGTAAAAGATGGCCTCTCTTTGAGAAAAAAACCAGTTTGGCTCCATGGAATTGGAGATTTTGGCCAGGATATAGAAAAGCCTTTGGCCGAATTTAACCGGATAGAAGTGCAGGAAGGTTTGTTAATTGCTTGTTTAAATTGCTCAAATTCGGCTTGACCGAGTAGCTCGAGCATTTGATTCTCAAAGTCGGCGGGGAGGTTGGATTCTGGCATGAGGCAAAGGTAAGGTCTCAGTCGCAGTTAATCAGTTTTCATTTTCCTTAAAACACTGTTTATGGCAAGTTTGAAAATTAGTGATCTTAGGAAAATACTGGAAGCTGAGACTGAACACTGGAAACTGAATTCAAATGCTTATCTTTTTCCCTAAACCATCACACCATGCAACTACTCGCTGATATTTTGATTGCTATCATAGCTGCCCTTCATCTCTATTTTCTTTACTTTGAGATGTTCGCCTGGAATACGATTGGGCGGAAAACGTTCCGAAAAATTCCGGCAGATGTTTTTCCACACACAAAAGTTCTCGCAGCAAATCAGGGGTTGTATAACGGATTTTTGGTGGCTGGTTTAATTTGGTCTTTGCTGATCGAGGATCAAAAATGGTCTTTTTATGTAGCAGTGTTTTTCCTTACATGCGTATTAATTGCAGGCGTTTATGGAGCATTTACCGCAAGCAAAAAAATATTCTGGATTCAGGGATTACCAGCTTTGATAGCGTTGGTTTTGTTGCATTTGAAGTGAAAAGGGGGTTTAGAAAAGTTAGACAATTTGAATTCCGCTTTCTTTCACTTTCTCTATAAGAGGAGAATTATCAGAATTTTCATACTTTTCAGTTCCCATCAAAATAGGTTCAATTCTTGAATTAATTTGACTTGTAAGTCTCCATACCTTTCCTACTAAAAGGTCATTTGATTCTTCAAAACCATCAGAGACAAGAAGTACATCAATATCGCTCTGATCAGTTGCCGATTTTTCAGAATAACTACCGTATAAAAATGCTTTACTCACAGAAATCCCTTCTGCTCTAAGTAGCTCAATATACTTTTTCAAAAGTTCTATAACTTCTCCTTGAGCCATGTCAGTTGGTTTCTTGTTTGGATTAGATAGCTTATGACTGTTTATTTTTCTGGCACAAAGGGTTTATATCCGGGATATCGCCCCTCTAACTGATATTTCATAAGAATCCCAAAAAAATCTAATGTGTCATCGTCTAAATACAGTTTCGATTTTTCTGATAGATAAATCAAGTTATGAGACCTTGGAGCTAATTGTCCAGTAGTTTTAACTACATGAGCTTTTAATATTTTCTCTATAACTAGATGACAATAGAATAAACCATGTAAGTATTTTTCTTTCTCAATGAGTAGTTCAGCTACCTCCAAGTCTTCTTCCGCGCCACTTTGCCAATATAAAAGCTGCTTTTCAAGATTTATCTTCATTGGGTCATCTTATTAAAGAATACCTTAGAACTTGATATTATTTCAAATTTAGTCAAAATCTACACATCTTGACAGGAGTCTGTAGGTTAAAATGAAAATCCAAAAAAGCGCAAAGTTCAATTAATGAAACTTTGCGCCCTCTGCGGTTCTAAATCCTATAAATCATCCTCCTCGAAGTCCTCATCCTCTCCAGGTCCCATATCAAACATGGAACTGAACAAGTCCTTAAACTGCAAGCCTGTATCCAATACTTTTTTGCTAAGCTGTGAGAATTCAGCCAAACCATGCAGCGCAAACTCCATGAAGAATTCCTTCTCTTTTTCAGGTAAATCCTTCACCAGCTGTGTCACCACTTCCTCCAAACCAGGAACCGAGTGAAGCACTGACTTATATTCCTTATCTGACTGTGCGGCTAAGATGTCCAGCTCATTTCCTTCACCGAACCAGGCAAGCGGCAAGACATATGGATTTCCTTCCTTAGACTTTTTCTTCTGCTCCGGGGAGGGGAAGTAGTTGACAAATTGAGACCGGATGGCTTTTCCGATCAGATTATAAGCTACTAAGCCAGCACCTTCTTGCTCACCTTCATAGACCAATTCCACCTTTCCTGTGATAGCTGGAATCACTCCGATCAAATCAGCAATCCTAATCATAGTATTGCTTTCTCCATTCATATACATCCGGCGCTCTGCTGCTGAGATCAGATTTTCATAGGCAGAAATCGTTAATCTCGCCGATACACCGCTTTTCTCATCCACAAACTCAGAACCTCTGGCCTCAATCGCAATCTGCTCGATCAGGTCCTTCATTAGTTCGGGTACATAAATATGGTCCACCGGTTTGCCTACTAAATTCGCTTCCTGAGCGGTAATTCTTCTTCCGATCTCGATGGATTTAGGATAGTGTGTGATGATCTGACTCTCTATTCTATCCTTCAGCGGAGTGACTATACTTCCTCTATTCGTGTAATCTTCCGGGTTTGCCGTGAAGATAAACTGAATATCCAGCGGCAGTCTCAATTTGAACCCACGGATCTGAATATCGCCTTCTTGCAAGATATTGAACAAGGCAACCTGAATTCTAGCTTGTAAATCCGGCAGCTCATTGATCACGAATATGGAACGATGCGATCTTGGCACTAAGCCGTAATGAATCACCCGCTCATCATTGTAACTCAACTTCATCGTAGCAGCCTTGATCGGATCTACGTCACCAATCAAATCGGCTACCGATACATCCGGTGTAGCCAGCTTCTCAGTGTAGCGATCATCTCTATGCCACCAACCGATTGGCGTATTGTCACCTTTTTCTTCGATCAGCTCTTTGGCAAAGGAAGTCAAAGGCTGCATGGGATCGTCATTCAGCTCCGCGCCAAAAACAACAGGAACGTACTCGTCCAGAAGATGCGTCATCATTCTGGCAATTCTCGTTTTCGCCTGTCCTCTTAGTCCCAACAAATTGATGTTGTGTCTGGAAAGTATCGCCCGCTCGATATCCGGAATCACGGTATCTTCATAGCCCCAGATGCCTTCAAAGACATTTTCCTTGCGCTTGATCTTCAGGATCAAATTGTCACGAAGTTCTTCCTTAATGGATTTTGATTGGTAGCCGGAAGCTTTGAGTTGGCCGAGGGTTTTTATCTGGATGAGTTCCTTTGGTGTCAGTTTTTGGTAGTCCATATTGCTTACAAGCGTTTCGTTCTGTTTCGTCTATAATCTTCAAAAATAAGGTCGCCAAGCCCTTTCAGACTGCTGTAATAGGCATTCCCGTTATTCACTTTGGTAAATTCCTTTACAAACTCCTTCAGATAGGGGTCCGAAGCAATCATAAAAGTTGTCACCGGTATTTTCAGTTTTCGGCATTGGGCAGCGAGTTTCAGGGTTTCGCTGAGGATCTTGCTGTCTATCCCAAAGGCATTTTTGTAATACTTGATTCCCACTTTCAGGCAGGTAGGCTTTCCATCGGTAATCATGAAAATCTGCTTGTTTGGGTTCTTCCTTCTTCGCAGTAAATCCATTGCCAGTTCTAATCCTGCAACGGTATTGGTATGATAGGGTCCTACTTGCAGGTAGGGTAAATCCTTGATTTCAATCTGCCAGGCGTCATTTCCGAAGACGATGATATCCAGCGTATCTTTAGGATATCGAGTTTTTATAAGTTCTGCCAAAGCCATGGCCACCTTCTTGGCAGGGGTGATTCTATCCTCTCCATAGAGAATCATAGAGTGTGAAATATCGATCATCAGCACCGTGGAAGTCTGGGAGCGAAATTCATTTTCCACCACTTCCAGATCATCCTCTGTAAGCAGATAATCTCCCGAAAAACCGTGATTTGCCTGTGCATTTCGAAGAGAATCTGTCAAGGCAATCTGATCCAGATTATCCCCAAATTCATAAGCCCGACGGTCTGTGCCCCGCTCTTCGCCTTGTCCGGAGTGAGTGGTTTTGTGCTGACCGGATTTTCCCCGCTTGAGCTTGCCGAAAATCTCCTCCAAAGCTGACTTACGGATGGTCTGCTCGGCTTTTCCGGTGATCTTAAATTCGCCCTTTTGGTTTTCTTCAGTGAGGTAGCCCTTGCTTTTCAAATCTTCGATGAAGTCTCCTATGCCATAATTTGGATTGGTCATGTTATAGCGGTTGTCCAAATTGGTGAGCCAACTCAGCGCCTCCGCCACATCTCCTCCGGTCATGGTGACGAGTTGGAGAAAAATATTGAGTAGATTCTCGAACGTGTTTTTCTCAGGATCGGGAGTGGGTACAAACTGAGTAAATCTAAATCCTTTCATGAGTAACAAGTAGAGGCAAGGTTGAAGACCTTAGCTTTAGCAGGAGGTCTTGAAAGCATAAAATTGACGGAAAAGTAAAGGATCTGTAGCATAAAGGTCCCTTTTATCCCAGTCAGTGGGGTAACAAACAGTTGGGTATAGGAGTTTAATAAAAAGAGCAAAAACCCAAAAAAGATGAAGAACTATCTATCAGTGGTGGGAATAGTTACGGGCGCATTGATCCTATTTGTCACCGCAATTCAATTTAATTTAAGTATGTTTCTGATTTGGCTGCTGTTCCTGGCCGGTCCTGCTTTGGTCTTGTGGATGGTATGGTCGGTGCTGATCGCAGATGTGCTGGTGAATGAGACTTTTGAAAAGCAGTGGTATCAGGATGAGCCTGAAATGCTGAGAATGATGGAACATTGAGTAGCGTCAACAAGCGTCTCCACTTCCCTCCACACCGCGGAAATCAGCCCAACCCAAAAAATGAAAATTGTGGAGCTTGAAAAAACTCTATTGTAGAAAGTATGGGCATTTTTCCCTCTTCCTAGTTAAAGTCGTTTTTGTCCCGGCGGATCAGGAAAATCTAACTTACTTATTTTTTAAAAAAGGTCTTTACAATTTTTCCATGCTCTATTTTCCAGCCTTTTAGGAATTCTTCCTCCCAGTTATGCATCCATATTTCACCGGTAAATTTATTGCTCAACGAAAAGTAATTATTTACATCAAGCCTCTTTTGGTTATCATTTTCGCTATTAGGAAAATATTTTAATAAAAAGATTTCATAATCTCCATCATCTTTTTTATCGAGCATTAGACGATAAAAAGCCAAACTTTTCCTGTCTTTGATTTCTGATTGGGTAGTTTCTCCTCTTCTCACTGGCACCCAATGGTTATTGTAGTTTAATTCCACTTCAACAGTTTTCTCGTCGTTATAAACTACTGCATTTTGCCAATTAATAGTTTTAGTTATTGATTTTCCCCTTGCAAGAATATAATCAGTTTCAACAATAAATTCCTCTTGATCGCCAAACCAGTTTTTGGCTTCTTGAACAGCTGTTGACAATTTAATCACCGTCGTGCTAATCGTCTCTTCTTGGCTCATGCAAGAGGAGAAGCATAAAATCAAACTAGATAACACAACAGACCAAACTATAGATTTATGCATGTTTTTTATCATGGTGTTCGTGTATTAGTTCTTTGTCTGACATTTCTAAGGCTTTGATAGGAGTCTACTCTTTTCTCTTTCTAAAAATCGCGCAGCTGCAACCTGCTCCGGCGTTTTTTGGACTTCTGGACTAGCTCATTCCAAAATCTCATCAAACATCTTTGAAAGAGACATTTCTGTGTTAGCAGCCTTCAGCTTGGCTTTAGCTACAATTTCTATTTTTACGGTGAGAGTAATTGTCGTTTTCAAAAGTAACACGGGTTTGTTATAAATATGCTTGTATTTTATAAAATCTTTCTAAGAATTCATTTTCTGCAAACCAAAACCTATTCAATCTTTTCCACCCATTTCCCTGCATAAACTTTAACCAAATGTTCATCTATTCGCTCTGCAATAAAAACAGGATCGATCTTATTTCGGGTCATAATATAAACGGTACTGCCATTAATTTTTCTGTATTTTTTGCTCTTCGCTTCAAAGACATACCTTATTATTGTCAAACCATTTTTTTATCTCTAGTTCATCTGGACTCAACTCCTTCTCGATGGAGATTGGAATCTGTTCTTCTTCACTCACACAGGAATTGAAAAATAAAAATGAAAACAGCAGGAAAAGAAACGATAATCTGGATCTATTCAAAAAATTGCAGTTGGGGGGGGGCATAATGCCTTTCATAAAATTTGATTAGTTGAATGTCTAAAAACTTTTGAAGTTTAGGTTTTTCAAATTAATAAAGCAAAATTTTTTGGGAATTTCTGAAAACATATTCGGAACTCAATTAAACCAAACTCCCCTATCTTTACCCCGTGACTGCAGCCGAAAAACATGCCCAAATCATCAAATCCACTGCCAAGCAGCTGGGTTTTGATTTTTGTGGCATAGCGAAAGCTGGCTTTCTGGAGGATGAAGCGCCTAGATTGGAAGACTGGCTGAACCGAAATTACAACGGACAGATGGGCTATCTCGCCAATCACTTCGACAAGAGACTCGATCCTACCAAATTAGTAGAAGGCGCTAAAACAGTGATTTCCTTGATCTACAATTACTATCCAGAAAAGAAACTGTCCGAGTCTTCAGAATCGATCAAACTAGCCAAATACGCTTATGGAGAAGATTATCATTTGGTCATTCGGGACAAACTCAATGAATTTCTAGAAATCCTTCGCGAAGAAATCGGCGAAATCGATGGCCGTGGCTTTGTAGATTCCGCACCAGTCATGGAGCGGCAATGGGCGCAGAAAGCTGGCTTAGGATGGCTAGGCAAAAACAGTTTGTTATTAAACCGGGAGATGGGTAGCTTTTATTTTCTATCCGAACTGATAATTGATCTGGAAGTCGCCCCGGATACGCCGATGGCAAAGGATTACTGCGGTACATGCACAGCCTGCATCGATGCCTGTCCCACAGACGCGATTGTGGATAACGGTGTGATAGACGGTTCCAGATGCATTTCTTACCTGACGATTGAGCTGAAGGATGCCATTCCGACTGAGTTCAAAGGCAAGATGGAAAACTGGGCTTTTGGATGCGATATCTGCCAGGATGTGTGTCCTTGGAATAGATTTGCCAAGCCTCATCAAGAAGAAAAATTCAGCCCGCACCCAGAGTTGGTAGAATTTAGCAATCGGGACTGGCAGGAAATCACAGAGGAAACTTTCCGACAGATTTTTAAAAAATCAGCAGTAAAGCGCACCAAACTTGCAGGGTTAAAAAGAAATATCGATTTTCTTGATTCGAAATAACCTCATCGAAATCCTTATGAGCCCTCAAACTCCCAATCTTAAAGCAGTACAAAAACTTTTTAAACCAAAAAGGAAGAAGAAAAAGCAAACTCATAAGGTAGGATTGCCTCCAGGAGCATTAGTTTTTACAGGAGACAAGAAGTTAGAAAAAGTGATAATCAACCTAATCACATTTGATGAAGTTGATTTTTATGAAGAAACTGTTTTGCTAGAAAATCTGGAGGGATATCTAAAGCGGAAGAAAAAAGTACTTTGGATAGACATTATTGGTTTGCATGACGTAGAGTTGTTCGAAAAAATCGGGTTACTCTTTGGCATACACAAGCTAACCATGGAGGATATTCTGAATGTAGATCAGCGTCCTAAAATGGAAGCTTTTGAGGACTATCTTTTTGCGACGCTGAAGATGATCCAATGCCCTACACCGGAATCTCCCATAGACGATGAGCAAATCAGTTTTGTACTCAAAGATGGAATATTAATCACCTTTCAAGAGAAAAAAGGAGATGTTTTTGAGTTTGTACGCACTCGCCTGACAGATCCTAAGCGAGCTATAAGACAGCGAAAAGCAGATTACCTGTTGTATGCCTTGTTGGATGCTGTTATTGACAATTACTTCATTGTGATGGAAAATGTAGGCGAGCGTATAGAAAATCTAGAATCACAGGCTATGACCGCGCCGGGAAATGAGACGCTCACCTTACTTTATGCCCAAAGACGCGAAATGATGGATCTTCGTAGAACTGTCTATCCTTTGCGTGAAGTCATCGGCTCTTTCGACAAATACGCAGACGACAAAATCAGTCCAGAGACCAGGCCGTTTATTCGGGATCTTTACGAAAACACCATTCAAGTCATAGAGACTATGGAAGTGTTCCGTGACATGTCATCTGGTGTGCTAGATCTTTACATGAATAGCCTGTCCAACCGCATGAATAACATCATGAAGGTGCTTACCATCATCTCCACGATCTTTATACCGCTAAGTTTTGTAGCCGGAGTCTATGGGATGAATTTTGACAATATGCCTGAGTTGCACTGGAAATACGGCTATTTCGTAGTCATGGGAGGCATGACGGCCGCGGTGATTGGAATGCTGATTTTCTTTAGGAAGAAAAACTGGTTGTAGTCTATTGAAGCTTTAGGATAACTTTCTTATCCCCGTTTTTAAGCAGAAGTTCACCAGCATTGACTTGATAGTAACGCACAGACTTAAGTACTTCCAAGAATTTATTCTCGAAAGGTGAATCTTGACAAGCCATTCTAGTGGCCCCGATCTCACCGAACCTTAAAGAGTTCTTTTTCTCAATTTCGTACGAGCCAAAAATTCTATTGCAGCCACCGTTTCCTGACATCATTTTTTCACTTGAATCAAAAATGAGATGCGCATCTTCTCGAGATCCGGCTGTTTGTACTGGGACATTTAATATTTCTACCACTGTCCATTGCTTGCCATCCCAGTTGGTATCAGGGTAGGTTTTAGAACTACAGGCAGCAAAAGTCAAGAGTACAAAGGCAATTAATATATTTTTCATAGTTGGATTATTTGAATAGTATTAGGCTGAAATCATGCCAAAACCTACCTACTACCTTTTAGAAGGCTTTTAGACTGATATCCAGGCTTTTCACAGAATGCGTCAGTGCACCCATAGAAATATAATCCACCCCACAGTCGGCAACATCCACCAAGGTTTCCTCCGTGATTCCACCGGAAGCTTCGGTCTTGTATCGATCCCCAATCAAGCTAACGGCTTCTCGCATGGTAGCGTAATCCATATTGTCCAGCATAATCTGATCTACTCCGCCCACCGTTAATACTTCCTTCACCTCATCGAGATTCCGTGTTTCAATCTCTATTTTTAGGTCAAGATTATTTGCTTCCAAGTAGGCTTTACAGCTAGTGATGGCTTGGCGTATTCCTCCTGCAAAATCCACGTGATTATCTTTCAGCATCACCATATCATAGAGTGCATAGCGATGATTTACGCCTCCACCGATCAGCACGGCCCATTTTTCCATAAGTCGAAAATTAGGAGTGGTCTTGCGCGTATCCATCAGTCGAGCTTTGGTATGAAGAATTTTTTCAGTCAGGCGATGGGTCAAAGTAGCTATGCCAGACATACGCTGCATACAATTCAACACCAACCGCTCCGAAGAAAGGATGGAAATCGATGATCCTCTTACGATCAATCCCACGTCTCCAAATTTCACGTGATCACCATCATTTATCAGCAATTCTACTTCCAGATCTGGATCAAACGTCTTGAAAATCTTCTCTGCCATCTCTACCCCTGCGAGTATCCCATCACCTTTGATCAGTAGTTTGGCTTGGCCGGTTTTATTCTCTGGGATGGAAGAAAGAGAAGAATAATCACCTGGCCCGATATCCTCGGCAAACGCTGAAGCTATAAAAGTGGATATGGCTTCCTCAGATAGATAAGTTGGTTTCATGCCCAAAAATAGGCAATCGGAGCTCCCGCACGGGCGCACAGACCCAAATTTCTTTCAAGTAAAAAGTATTCCGATTGAGTTGCAGAAGAATACCTGTATATGCCCCATCCGCAAATTCTATCTTTAAGGAAAAAACATTGATCTGATTTACACTTACTTCTTTCCTTAGGCAGCTAACTAAACCCTTACCCTTTCACAAACTCCAAGCTATAAATCTTAAAGTCAGCCCCATGCTGTGACACCTTAATGAAAACTTTGAAAAGACCCTGTGCACTCTGATAATCACCGATGTAGGAACTCAAACTCGGGTTATTTTCACTACGAAAAACTAAAGTAAATCCCATAGAAGGATTCTTTTTGAAAAAATCTTTAAGCACTAGTTCTGCTTGATTTTTGGAATAATCTCCCTGCTGACCGTTTACATTTAAGGAAATACTGGAATCGAAATATTTGGCTAGATCAGCACTAGAGCCGTTATCTATGGCCGAAATAACCGTGTCGATGGAATCGGCGTCAGCTATTCCCACAAGGGGAGATTGGACAAACAAGAAAAATGAAACAATTAAACTTAATAATGAGGTCATTGCCCATCTTAGGCAAATACTAAGCCAAAAAAGGAAACATGAACAGCATTAGTGAGTTTACCAATTGCAGCCAATGAAGTTTGGTCTAATCGGGATTTCGGGGCAACTTTGCCTTGAAATGTAATATATTTGCGGTATGGATAAGAAAGTACTTTTAATGATTTTGGACGGCTGGGGAATCGCCACCAACCCGTCGGTTTCTGCAATAGACAAAGCAAAAACGCCTTTTATCGATAGCCTTTACGCCAACTATCCACATGCTAAGCTAGAAGCTTCAGGCCTAGCCGTGGGCTTGCCAGAAGGGCAAATGGGCAATTCCGAAGTAGGTCACATGAACATCGGAGCGGGAAGAGTAGTCTATCAGGATTTGGTGAAAATCAATTTAGCAGTAGAAAATAAAGAACTGAATACACACCCAGTGTTGGTGGAAGCTTTTGCGAAAGCCAAAGCCGCAAATAAAAAAGCTCATTTCATGGGCTTGCTTTCTGATGGAGGGGTACATGCGCATATCGAACATTTAAAGGGATTGTGCGATGCCGCCAAATTCAATGGGATGGAGAATGTATTTATACATGCATTCACAGACGGCAGAGATACCGATCCCAAAGGTGGAATTGGGTACTTAGAAGATCTTCAGCAGCACTTGAATCACTCCACAGGTAAGATCGCCTCTGTGGTCGGGAGATATTATGCCATGGATAGAGACAATCGCTGGGAGCGAGTGAAGCTTGCCTACGATGCGATGGTCAAAGGAGAAGGTGAAAAATCCAAAGACATCCTAGCCTCTATGCGCAAGTCCTACGAAAATAATGTCACTGACGAATTTATCAGACCGATTATCCATGCTGGAGCTGATAATAAGCCGTTGGCAAAGATAGAAGACGGGGACTTGGTGATCTGCTTCAACTTCCGAACGGATCGAGGTAGAGAAATCTCCCAAGCGCTTACCCAGCGCGATTTTGAAGATTTCAGCATGAAAAAACTGAATGTAGATTACGTCACCTTCACTAATTACGACGCTACCTTCAAAGGTGTAGAAGTCCTTTTTGAAAAAGACAACCTGAATAATACCTTGGGGGAAGTTCTGGAACGTGCTGGTAAAAAGCAGATAAGAATCGCCGAAACAGAGAAATATCCGCACGTGACCTTCTTTTTTTCCGGAGGAAGAGAAAAAGAATTTGTAGGTGAAAGCAGATTACTCTGCCCTTCTCCGAAGGTAGCCACCTATGATCTGAAGCCGGAGATGAGCGCCTTTGAAATCGCTTCCAAAATCAACGGCGAATTGAAAAAGAAAAGTGCTGACTTCATTTGTCTCAACTTTGCCAATGCAGATATGGTCGGCCATACGGGAGATTTTGATGCCGCTGTGAGAGCTTGTGAGGCCGTCAATGCCTGTGCAGAGAGCGTTGTTTCCACCGCATTGGCTCACGACTACACCATCATCGTCATCGCCGATCACGGAAATAGTGACATGATGATCAACGAGGACGGAACTCCAAATACTGCTCATACCACCAATTTGGTACCATGCATCATGGTGGATAAAAACGACAGGCTCACCATCTCAGACGGTAAGCTGGGGGATTTGGCTCCAACTATCCTCCAGCTGATGGGCGTAGAAAAACCAAAAGATATGACTGGAAATATTCTTTTGGTGTAATGAAGTCTATTACACCTTTAGGGAAATTCTTACTCGTAGTTTTTGGGCTTTTTTCCTGTGTGGCGGAATCTACCAAAACACCTGAGACCCTACCTTATTTTGATCTAAAAGGATTTATAGAGGAAACTATCCAAAAAGCGGACGGGAAGACTGTGTCCAAAACTTCCCATATCCAAGGGGAAGCCAAGGAGGTGGAAGTCACCTATTCTATCGAAAACTGGGAAGAAGAACTTTCCATATTCAAGGATGCTGATATCAATACCAGTGCGATGCTGCAATCCTATCAAACTACCTCATCCGATGACAAGCTAGTGCATGAACTACTTCCTGATGCTAAAGCAAAAGTAAAGTATATCCAGGTGACTTATGAGGGAGAAGATGTAAGTAGTGTCTCTATCATGATCGCTGATGATAATATGTTCTACTCCTCTACTACATTAGCAGAGATTTATATCAACAATTCCACTCATCTCATCGACCATTACACTATAGAGAGCACTCAGAAGATCTGGTTCTTGGATGAAAACAACATGAAAATCCAAGGAAGTATCGTTCCTTAAGAACTTGATCGAGAAGAAAAATATAAAGGCAAGAATTGAAGTTGAACTTCAATTCTTGCCTTTTTTTATGTGTCAATCGCAACTAACAAAGAACTTTATCAGAATACCAGCCTAAGGTTATGCTGTATTGTGAGCAAATGACTTACTAGTAGATCAAGCGTATAGTATAAGTTGGTAAAACTGCTTTCAACAACTATCAATTAGTAGCAAAACCAACTGCTTATTTGTCAAACATTGGCGGGCGCTTAGTTTGCCAGTCAGAGTTTTGCTGGATAAGGTTGCCTAGCATTACCAGCTTTTCTTCCTCAAAAAGATTGGCCAGGAGCGTAATCGAGGTAGGACTGCCAGAATCGTTGAACCCGTTTGGAAGGCAGAGTGCCGGGTGACCTGTGAGATTCGTAATCTGCAGCTGAGGCCCACCAAAACTAGGCGTTACGATCACATCATAATCCTTCATGATGACATGCATCTCCTCAATCAAAATACTGCGTTGGCGTGCTGCCTGTATATATTCCACCGCAGGAATGAATCGTGCCGCTCGGAACGAATTTGGCCAGGCATTCCTGTGCTGAGCGACCAACTGATCATCCCATCCCAGTCGCGTCAGCTCATCGAATGCTGCCGCACCCTCCACCATCAGCATGATGCCTATAGAGTTGGGATTGACGGAGGTTTTCAACTCCACAGGATGAAGTTCGAAACCTTGATTTCTCAACAGCTCCAAGACCTTCGCATCATTTTTTGCGCCAGCGCCATCCTCACCAAATAATGACTTGAAATACCCGACTTTCAGCTTTTTGACATCCTTTTTCGCAGAATAATTAAAAGCCGCAGCAATGGTACTCTTGTCCATAGGATCCGGTCCATTCAAAACAGAAAGTACGATGCCATTGTCTAATGAAGACCGGGAAATGGGCCCGATTTTATCCATAGACCAGCTCAAGGCCATCGCCCCGGTCTTGCTCACTCGTCCGTAAGTGGGACGTAAACCTGTCACGCCATTTCGGGTGGAGGGAGAAACGATAGAGCCTAAGGTCTCGGTTCCGATTGCAAAGGGCACTAATCCAGCACTCACCGCTGAAGCTGATCCTGCTGAAGATCCACTAGCGCCTTGTTTCAGATTCCAAGGGTTTTTGGTCACTCCTCCATACCAGACATCCCCCATAGCCAAAGCTCCCAGGGTAAATTTCCCAACCAAAACTGCCCCAGCATCATTGAGCTTATTCACCACAGTGGCAGTCATGTCTATCTCCTGATCTTTATAGGGCATGGCTCCCCAGGTAGTTTTGGTGCCCTTCACTGCCAGAAGATCCTTGATGCCATAGGGAATGCCGTGAAGCGGACCGCGATATTTTCCTTGCGCAATCTCCTCATCCATCGCTTTTGCCGTGGCCAAAGCCGAATCTTCCATGAGCGTGATAAGAGCCTGAAGTGTGTCTGAGTAGTTTTTGATCCGATTCAGGTAGATTTTTGTCAATCGCTCAGAACTGAGTTTCTTCGATTTGATCAAAACTGCCAGCTGATGCACTGGCATATAGGCTATATCGGACTCCTTTGCAGGTAAATCCACCTGCGTTGCCAACCCCCAATCCAGTTTCTCCTGAACCTGATCTGAAGTATAGCCAATCGGGAGAGGATTAAATACCATAGCCGGGGCTACAGAATTGTCGAGTTGAACATCACGTAATCCTTCGTACTTTCTACGCTGAGAGGTGAGTGTGCCGATCATGCTGTCTTTTTCGGCAGGGGTAAAAGTAAGCCCTATCAACTCAGCCGCTCCTTCTATAGACACTGGGGTGATTTCTCCATATTTTTTGCCAAATGAAAAACCCAATCCTAAACAGGCAGCCGCGCCTATCAGGATAAAAACTCGTGATTGAACTCTGATTTTTGATTCCATTGAATAGTTTTGTATAAATGTCAATAGGATTCTCCGCTGGAAAATCTGCTACCCAAGATAAGTAACCTTATGGATCAAAATCCTCCTTTCCCCGTATTTCCAATGCATTTTCGTGGAATTCTCCTCCTGGCAGGCATGTACACCATCGCTTGGTCAGCAATTTATAGGATGATGGGAGAGGCCATGTTGACCTGGCTGGCTAGCGGAAATGAGGTTAATGCTGAACTCAATTTGGGTTATTATGGGGCGTTTGGAATAGTGATAGGTTTACTAATCTTTTTCAGTTCATTTTATCCTATCAGCTGGGTATATCTTATTATCGCAGGTATAGCGGGGAAAATAATCCTAGCCATCTGGTTTACCCTAGGGTTTTTACCGGATTTAGGGTGGAACAAGCGAACAGCTTTTGAATTGATATTCAACGAGATACTCTGGATTTTTCCATTGATTTTGGTTTTTTTAAGGGGTCTTCAGGTAAAAAAATTCCTGATCGGAGAAGGAGAAAAACCTGCTTGAATCTTTGGCAGACTATCGAAGTCATAGTCTAGCAAGACTCAGCAAGTGACTTAAGTGAAGTTGGCCATACTAATTTTATGATAACCACTTTGTAACCATAAAATGCCCAAAAGCAAAAGAGGATTTGACACACTATAGAATTAAGATCGCTTCGGTCGCCGATCCGCGGACTTTTGTCCGGATGACAAAGGGAATTTTGGGGACAGGCAAGATTGCGGATAATCAAATTTTTTAACACCTATACCCATAAAAAAGTAAGAGGCTGACAATGAAAATGTCAGCCCCTTAAATTTGGTTGATTGATGGTTAATTTTGATTAGGTGACTAGCAACAAAATTAAAAGAATAATGATAATTGCCCCGACAGAGATATATACTCCGTTGCCCATGCGCTTAGACTCTTCTTTCATGTCTTTAAGTTCAGCACGAACATCCTTGATCTCTTCTTTGCTCATTTCAGAGAAGTCCATTGCTTTGATTTCTTCGACTCTCAACTCAATCTCAGTCATCCGTTCCTTTTGAGCTTCTGTTAGCTCAGTTTCTCCTTTCTTATTTTTCGGATCATTGACCGGCTCAGCCATCAACAGCTGTGTGGAGAAAAATACGGCTAAAATTGCGAATACTTTTTTCATCGTTAGGTTAGTTATGGTGTGGCTAGGCAAGGCATCAATTTTACCGCCAAAGACTGTCCTGTAGCAAAGGATATCCTGATAACATGAGTCAGCCCTGATAGAAAATTAGTAACTTACCCCACTGAAAAAGCCCTGAATTTTTAACCCTAAAAACAAACAAATGTCCCAAGAACAGCCCTGTAAGCTCTTTTTACTTGATGCTATGGCACTTATCTACAGAGCCCATTTTGCCTTCAGCAAAAACCCTAGGATCAACTCCAAGGGATTGAATACCGGCATCATGCTCGGATTCACCAATACCCTTCTTGAGATTATAGATAAGGAAAAACCTACCCACATCGGGGTGGCATTTGATACACATGCCCCAACTTTCCGCCATGAACAGTTTGAAGCATACAAAGCCAATCGCCAAGAACAGCCTGAAGATATCGCTGTGGGTATTCCTTGGGTAAAAGAAATAGTGAGGGCCTTCAATATTCCAATCTTAGAACTGGATGGCTATGAGGCAGACGATGTGATCGGGACTTTAGCTAAGCAGGCGGAAAAGGAGAATTTTACGGTCTATATGATGACCCCTGACAAAGATTATGGGCAGCTCGTGGACGATCATATTTTCTTATATAAGCCTGCATTCATGGGCAATGGAGTAGATATCATGGGGCCAAAAGAGATTTGTGCTAAGTGGGATATTGAGCGCGTGGATCAGGTACGTGATATGCTCGGACTAATGGGAGATGCCGTGGATAACATCCCGGGAATTCCTGGAATCGGTCAAAAAACAGCCGTCAAACTCCTCAAGACCTACGGAACGGTGGAAGAACTGGTAAAAAACTCAGCTGACCTAAAAGGCAAGCAAAAGGAAAATGTAGAAAATTTTGCAGCACAGGGAATTCTATCTAAAGAACTCGCTACCATCAAATGCGATGTGCCCATAGAGTATGTAAAGGAAGACCTGAAATATGAGGGAATCGACGAGGAGAAAGTACGGGCGATTTTCACAGAATTGGAATTCCGAACGCTCGCTTCCAGAGTTTTCAAGGGCACAGATAAAAAGGCAGCCATTCAGAAAAATGATCAGTTAGGACTGTTTGGCGAAGCTCAGGCTCCAACGGCCTCTTTTTCCCCAGAAATAGAATTCGAAGAAGAATCAGTAACTGTCACAGAGCAGAAAGCCCCAGATACCATCCATAGCAATATCCAGAACTACCATAAAGTCAAAGGCGAAGCCGAGATTCTTGAGCTTGTCGAGTTTTTGGAGATTCAAAAAGAGCTTTGCTTTGACACGGAGACTACTTCTGTTAATCCAATGGAAGCAGAGTTGGTGGGAATTTCCTTCGCCTATGTGACCGGTGAGGCATATTATATTCCATGTCCGGAAAGCCGCGAGGAGACACTGAAAATTTTGGCACTTTTAAAGCCAGTTTTCGAAAATGAAGCGATCCTGAAAATAGGCCAGAATATTAAATACGACATTTTAGTATTGAAAAATTACGATATCGAGGTAAAGGGCGTTCTCTACGATACCATGCTTGCTCATTACCTGATTGATGCGGATGGAAAGCACTCTATGGACTGGCTCGCGAAGCAATACCTGAATTACGATCCTGTTTCTATCACAGATTTGATTGGGAAAAAAGGCAAAAATCAGGGAAATATGCGGGATGTGGATGAGGATGAAGTAACTGCGTACGCCTCTGAAGATGCCGATATCACGCTCAGATTAAAAGCTGAATTTGATCCTTTGCTGAAGGAGAACAGCCTCGAAAAACTCTTTGACGAGGTAGAAAATCCGCTGATCAATGTACTCGCAGACATGGAGTTTGAAGGGGTGAGAATAGACATGGAAAGCCTAGCTGAGATGTCTCTTTTGCTGGAAAAAGAAAGTAAAGAGATCGAGAACAAAGTCTATGAAATGGCTGGCGTTCGCTTTAACCTGGCATCGCCAAAGCAATTGGGCGAAGTACTTTTCGATAAATTGAAGCTGGATCCAAAAGCCAAGAAGACCAAAACCGGGCAGTATGCTACCGGAGAAGAAGTCCTGAGCAAACTTGCTCATGATCATGAGATCATTCAAAACATTCTGGATTTCCGCCAGATGGTAAAGCTAAAGTCAACGTATGTGGATGCACTTCCTACGATGATCAATTCCAAAACTGGACGCGTTCACACGACATATAATCAGTTTGTAGCGGCGACAGGAAGACTTTCTTCTATCAACCCAAATCTTCAGAATATTCCAATCAGGACTGAACGAGGGCGTGAAATCCGCAAAGCTTTTGTCCCAAGAGATGAAAATCACATTTTGCTCGCAGCTGATTATTCCCAGATTGAATTGCGCATCATGGCAGCTTTCTCGGGAGATGAATCTATGATCGAAGCATTTAAAACTGGTCGTGATATTCACGCAACTACAGCAGCGAAGATTTTCCAAGTGCCGCTGGAAGAAGTGACTTCTGATATGCGTAGGAAAGCCAAGACGGCCAATTTTGGGATTATTTACGGCATTTCTGCTTTCGGACTTTCTCAGAGATTATCCATTCCTAGAGGTGAAGCCAAGGAGATTATTGATTCCTATTTCAAGGAATTCCCAGCCGTGAAAGAATACATGGATGGCGCCATAGAAAAAGCCCGGGCAAATGAATATGTGGAAACCATCCTTGGTCGACGTAGATACCTCAGAGATATCAATAGCCGAAATGCTACCATGCGTGGCTTTGCGGAGCGAAATGCAATCAATGCACCCATTCAAGGTTCGGCAGCCGATCTGATCAAAGTGGCCATGATCGATGTGCATCAATGGATGAAAAAAGAAAAACTAAAGTCCAAAATGATCCTTCAGGTTCATGATGAGTTGGTCTTCGATGCCCACAAAGACGAAGTGGAAATCCTAAAAGCCAACGTGCCTAGCTTGATGTCCAATGCCATCAAAATGGCTGTTCCTGTGGAGGTAGAGGTGGGAACGGGTACGGATTGGTTGCAGGCGCACTAGTGAGTCTCTAGCATTTAGATACAAGTATCAAGTTCTTCCTTATTCGAAGTTCGGTGTTCTTCATTTGAAATGCTAAGGTTGAAAAATTTGAATATTCTAGATCTAGGAAAGGAGTGTATTTTACCTTTCGATGTGCAGAGCATAGGAGTTCAAAACTATTCATTGAAATTTCAAAAAAGTATCCTTTCCCAAATCACTTCTGACGTTCTTCAACTCTAGTAAATCGTATTTCCCGTTTCGCACTTCCCCATGGCTAAAATAAAAACCACCTTCTTCTGTCAAAACTGCGGCGCACAAAGTCCAAAATGGCTGGGTAAATGTCCTGCCTGCGGTGAATGGAATACCTATGTGGAAGAAATCGTGCAAAAAGAAGAATCGGGCAAGGGGACTTGGAAAACTCCCTCATCAGGCACTAAAAAAGCCAGCGTTCCGAAGAAAATTCAGGAGGTCAACTACGAAGAACAGCCACGATATGTCACTGGAGATGATGAATTGGATCGAGTGCTGGGGGGAGGAATTGTACCGGGCTCGTTGGTCCTGATCGGTGGAGAACCTGGAATTGGCAAGTCCACCTTGATGCTTCAGATCGCATTGATCCTGAAAAACAAAAAAATCCTCTACGTATCTGGAGAAGAATCTGAGGCACAGATCAAAATGCGAGCAGACCGAATGACCGCAAAGAATCCTGAATGCTACGTGCTGTCCGAGACTAATACTCAGCATATTTTCCAACAAATCGACGCCCTCAAGCCTGATTTGCTCGTGATAGATTCCATCCAAACCCTGACTTCACAGTATGTAGAATCAGCTGCAGGCTCAGTCTCTCAAGTGCGGGAGTGCACGGCCGAACTCATGAAGTTCGCCAAGGAGACGGGAACGCCTGTTTTCCTGATTGGTCATATTACCAAAGACGGATCCATCGCAGGACCAAAAGTCCTTGAGCATATGGTGGATACTGTGTTGCAGTTTGAAGGAGATCGGCACATGAGCTATAGAATACTGCGAACATCCAAAAACCGTTTTGGATCCACCCACGAACTTGGGATATACGAGATGCGGGTGGAAGGACTTCGCCCAGTTGCTAATCCTTCTGAAATCTTATTGACACAGCGAGAGGAAGTACTCAACGGCGTGGCTATCGGCGCCATGATGGAGGGAAACCGTCCCCTACTGATCGAAATCCAATCACTCGTCAGCCCAGCAACTTACGGTACACCTCAGCGAAGTAGCACTGGTCATGATGCCAAGCGATTGAATATGCTACTGGCTGTGCTAGAAAAGCGTGGCGGAATGAGACTTGGGCAGCAGGATGTATTCTTGAATGTGGCGGGAGGACTGCGAGTGGATGATCCAGCCTTGGATTTGGCGGTCTGTGCGTCCTTGATTTCCAGCTATGAAGACACCCCGGTTTCTGAGCAGATTTGCTTTGCTGCCGAAGTGGGTTTGGGAGGAGAAATACGTGCAGTTCACCGCATTGAAAACCGGATCGCTGAAGCGGAAAAACTAGGTTTCAAAAAGATCATTGTCTCCAAATATGCAGTGAAAGGCCTAGATCTAACCAAGTACAAAATCGAAATAATGGCCGTGAGTAAGTTGGAAGAGGTGTATCAGAAAATTTTTTAGAGGGAAATTACCGGAGTTTTTTTAAGGTTGTTTATGACATGAACTCGTTTGCAAGCGTCTTCTGATATCCGAATGAGCTATGGGAAATTAGGTTGCGATCCCTGCCTACCTCACTACTATGGAAAAACAAAACTAGAATTTGGCCATAGTGGCATTCCCTCAGATCACCCTGGTCTTGGTTGGTACACAGCAAAAGGCAAAAAGATCAGGTACTGCTGCCGTTTAAGAATGGCTAGACATTCAGCAGATTTAATCTATAGGAAAAGTAGAGATTTATTTTTTTGACTCCCAAAATAGAGGAGATTTTAGAATTTCCTTGTTACATTAGACTTTGAACTCATTGTTTTTCAATAGCATCAACCCAAACCTACTATGAAAAAGTCCTATACTAGAAACACCACTAAGATCAAACCTAGTCTGAAGCAAGGCGTTGCGATTTCAGGGACTTTCACCGTCCCAAAACCTGCAAAAAATGCTAAAAACCAACTTTAAATCACTTCTAGGATTCAGCCTTTGTGCTTTACTAGTTTCCTGTTCCAACTCAACAGACTCCAATAACACCGTTACGTTGCTTGATCGAATTCCTACTGAAAAAAGTAATGAATTTTATGTCAGCAATCGGGCTCCTTTGGCTCCCAGTGCGCTGATCAAGCTACCGGTAGGAGCAGTAAAGCCCGAGGGATTTTTGAAGGAGTATCTTATCCGTCAGAAAAATGGTCTAACCGGAAATCTGGGTGAGATCTCCGCCTGGCTACAAAAAGACAACAATGCCTGGCTTTCCAAGGATGGCACAGGCGAATGGGGCTGGGAAGAAGTCCCTTATTGGCTGAAGGGCTATGCCAACATCGGCTATATCATGGAAGATCAGGCCATGATCGATGAGGCGATGATCTGGATCGAAAGCGTGCTCAATAGTCAGCGTGAAAATGGAGACTTTGGACCGAAAATCATGGATAGAGATCATCCTGATTTTTGGGCAAAAATGATCATGCTGTATTGCCTGCAATCGTATTATGAGCATTCCCAAGATGAACGTGTCATCAACTTGATGACTAATTATTTCAAATATGAGCTGACTGTACCAGATGAGGAATTTCTGGAAGGTTACTGGCAGAGGCTGCGGGGAGGAGACAATCTTCATAGTGTCTTCTGGCTTTACAATCGTACAGGAGATGAGTTTTTGCTAGAATTGGCAGAGAAAATTCATCTGAATACCTCTAATTGGACCGGTAGGGATTTGCCTATTGAGCAGGTGAAAAATTACTATGTAGTTCGAGATGGCGGAGAGGTTCCAGATTGGTATCGTGATCAGGTAGATTGGCACAATGTCAACCACGCGCAAGCTTTTCGAGAGCCAGCTCAATATTATTTGCTCTCAAAAAACGAGGATGATCTAAAGGCCACCTATGAAAATTTTGAAATCATCCGAGAGCACTTCGGCCAAGTTCCTGGGGGTATGTTCGGTTCGGATGAAAATGCTCGTCCGGGATATGCAGATCCACGCCAAGGAATAGAAACATGCGGAATAGTAGAACAGATGAACTCAGACGAGCATTTGTTACGAATCACCGGGGATCCATTCTGGGCAGATCATGCAGAGGAAGTTGCCTTCAATACCTATCCAGCAGCTGTGATGCCGGATTTCAAATCACTGCATTACATTACATCTCCAAATATGGTATTGCTGGATGCAGAGAATCATTCGCCAGGCATCGCCAATTCAGGGCCTTTCCTGATGATGAATCCTTTTTCATCCCGCTGTTGCCAGCACAATCACTCACAAGGATGGCCGTATTTCATCGAAAATCTCTGGATGGCTACTCCTGACAACGGCGTGGTGGCGGCGATGTATGGAGCGAGTAAAGTAGAATTAAAAGTCGGAGACGGCACACTCGTGCAGATAGAAGAAACTACCAATTACCCCTTCGAGGAGGAAATTAAGTTTGCAATCAGCACGGAAAAAAACGTAGATTTTCCATTATACCTACGCATTCCGGCTTGGGCAAAAGGAGCTTCAATAGCTGTAAATGGAGTAATTGTAAAAGACAATATCTCTGGAATAGGCTATGCCAAGATCAGCAGAACATGGGCTAGAGGAGATGAAATTGTCTTGACGCTACCGATGGAAATACAGACTAAGACTTGGGAGAAAAACAGCAACAGTATAAGTGTGAGTCGAGGTCCGCTCACTTATTCGTTGAAGATCCGAGAAAAATATCTCAAGAAAGACTCTGACCAAACTGCTCAATGGGATTCCAAATGGCAAAAAGGCGCAGATACGAAGAAGTGGCCTTCATGGGAAATCCATCCAGTGACCGATTGGAACTACAGTTTGGTGGTGGATGAAAATGATCCTGCCTCTTCCTTTGAAGTAATAGAAGGGAAATGGCCAGCCTCGAATTTCCCTTTTACGCTAGAGGAAGTTCCGATCAAAATCGTAGCCAAGGCGCGACAGATCCCTGCATGGCAGCTTGACCAGTATGGTTTGGTGGGTGAATTGAAAGACCTGCCGAAAACTTCCGATCAGCCAATAGTTGACGTGACCTTAGTACCTATGGGTGCTGCCAGACTGAGAATTACAGCTTTTCCTCAACTCACCAAAGAAACAAATTAAAAGCCTCTACCTATGAAAAACGTTCTTCTTTTTGGCGCATGCCTGCTTTTTGCGCAGCAGCTAGCGATAGCCCAAACAAGCTCATACAAGCCCGTGGAAGGGAAAATCATGACCGAATGGGCGATTCAGGTAACTCCTGAAAATGTCCATCAGGAATATCCAAGACCGCAGATGACTCGTGAAAACTGGGTGAATATAAACGGACTCTGGGACTATGCGATCAAGCCAAAAGGTCAGGCAATTCCTACTGATTTTGATGGAAAAATTCTGGTGCCTTTTGCTGTAGAATCAGCACTTTCTGGAGTAGGGAAAACTGTAGGTAAGGACAATGAATTGTGGTACAACACGACTTTTTCCACTCCAAAGAAAACGAATAAAGACCGTGTACTACTTCACTTTGGTGCATCTGATTGGGAAACGGAGGTTTTTGTAAATGGGAAAAGCATAGGGATTCATCAGGGCGGCTATGATCCTTTTGAATTCGATATCACTTCCCAACTTGCCAGCAAAACCAATTCACTTCAAGTTCGTGTCTGGGACCCTTCCGATGATGGCCCTCAGCCAAGGGGCAAGCAAATCAAAAATCCTCATTCGATTTGGTACACGCCTGTTACTGGTATTTGGCAGACTGTCTGGCTGGAAACTGTACCGGATACGTACATCTCTGGCTTAAGAAATTCCTCAAATATCGAGCGTAATCAGATCCTGGTAACTCCTGAGGTCACTGGACTAGCAGATGGTCAGCAGGTCAAAGTATCCGCTTGGAAGGACGGCAGGATGCTCGCTGAGCAAACTGTCTCTGCATCTGAAACGGCTAAGTTGATGATCAAAGATGCCGAGCTTTGGGCTCCTGGAAATCCAGTGCTATATGATCTGAAAGTAGAATTGCTTGATGGAAATAAAGTAGTGGATGCTGTGGGGAGTTATGCGGCACTACGAGAAATCAGCATGGTTCCTGACGACAATGGAATTCAACGTATGATGCTGAATGGCGAGTTTTTGTTTCAATACGGACCCTTAGATCAAGGCTGGTGGCCTGATGGATTATATACCGCTCCGAGTCATCAGGCGTTGGTTTTTGACATCCAAAAAACCCAGGACATGGGATTCAATATGATCAGAAAGCATGTGAAAGTAGAGCCTGCCACTTGGTATCATGCCTGTGATAAGATGGGAATGCTGGTATGGCAGGATATGCCGAGTGGAGACATGGGCAACGGCTGGGAGATGAAAGTTGGGGTGCTGGGAAGCGGGACAGATCGTGATAGAACTCCAGAATCAGAGGCGATCTTCAAAGAGGAATGGAAAGAGATTATGGATGATTTTTACAATTTCCCATCCATAGTAGTTTGGGTACCTTTCAATGAGGCTTGGGGTCAATTTAAGACCAAGGAAATCTCTGCTTGGACTAAGAACCATGATCCCTCAAGATTGGTAAATAGTGCCAGTGGTGGGAATTTCGAAATGGAAGGAACAAAAATCGCCGGCGATATAATCGATTTGCACAATTATCCTGATGCGAAAATGCCCGATCCAGGCATTTTTGGTAAGGACAATATTTTGGTCTTAGGCGAGTATGGAGGATTAGGCCTTCCCGTGGATGGTCACGTCTGGCAGCAAAAAGACAATTGGGGTTATCAGAGCTTTAAAAACCAGGATGAATTGTATGCTCGCTACGCCGGGCTGATTGAGCATTTGGGTAGATTGATAGATGCTGGACTCTCTGCTGCAGTATATACCCAGACCACCGATGTGGAAATAGAGACCAATGGCCTGATGACCTATGATCGAAAAGTGATCAAATTCGATGTCTCAAAGATGAAGAGCTTACATTCCACTCTTTATAAAAAATGAGCGCTATGATAAATCACTTCTATAAAGCAGCAGGTGCGATAGTTTTGGGAGTTTTCCTAGTAAGCTGCGAGCCCAAATCAAAGGAATCTGTAGAAGAACCTGAGCAAGAGCAAGTCTTTGGTACAACTTTTCAAAACCAAAAAGTGGAAACATACGAGATTAAGAATGCCAACGGAATGAATATGAAAGTCACCAATTTCGGTGCACGCGTGACTCATCTTTGGGTTCCGGACAAAGATGGAAATCTGGTAGATGTGGTACTCGGATTTGAAACTTTGGATGGCTATCTAGCAAGCGGTGAGAAATACTTTGGCGCAGCCATAGGTCGCTATGGCAATAGAATTGCCAATGGAAAATTCACGCTTAATGGTGAGGAATATACTTTGCCTCAAAATAATAACGGACAGACCCTTCATGGAGGACCTGGAGGAATGGATTATGTGATTTGGGATGTAGAAAAGTCTGGAGAAAATGGACTGATCTTCAGCTATACGTCTCCAGATGGAGAAGAGGGCTTCCCGGGCGAACTGAAAGTGAAGATGATCTACACACTCACGGATGACAATGAATTCAAAGTCACTTATGAAGCTGAAACGAACAAAGCCACTCCTGTTAACCTAACCCACCATTCATTTTTCAACCTAAATGGCGCTGGAAATGGAACTGTGCTGAATCATACTCTTCAGCTAAATGCCGACAAGTACACTCCGGTGAATGAGGTGCTGATCCCGACGGGAGAAGTTGCATCAGTGAATGGCACTCCTTTCGACTTCACCAACGCGACCAAAATCGGTGAACGGATAGATCAGGAAAATGAGCAGTTGAAATTCGGAGGTGGATATGACCACAACTGGGTGCTGAACAAAACAGGGAATGACCTGACTCAGGCAGCGGTGATCTCCTCACCACAGACTGGAATCGAAATGGAAGTGTGGACCACTGAGCCTGCGATTCAGTTCTACAGTGGCAACTTCTTGGATGGTTCGATCACTGGAAAAGGTGAAAAAGTCTATGAGTTAAGGTCAGCCTTTTGTCTAGAAACTCAGCATTATCCAGATTCTCCGAATCAACCGAATTTCCCTTCTACGATTCTAGAGCCGGGCGAAAAATACGAACAGACTTGTATCTATAAGTTTGGGACAAAGTAAAAATGAATAGCCATCCTGAGCAATCGGGATGGCTTATTTATAGCGTGAAGGAGATGAAGAAAGGACTGTGCAGTGTGTTCTGCGATTGATTAGAGATGGTTTCTCTCAGTTTATTTCTTCTTAAGTTTAATTTTATTCAATAATTTACTCTTTTTCACCCACCACATACTCATACACTATCTTCGATATTTCAGCTAATTGCTCGGTGCCTTTGTCGAAATCTACCAGATTTTTGGATAGCAAAACTAGCACATAAGAACGTCCATCGGGTAGATATACGATTCCAGCATCATGATGAACTCCAGTGATGGAACCCGTTTTATGCGCCACTTGTACGTCCTTGGGCAGGAAGAAAGGGATAATTTCGTTGTATTGTTGATCGTGCATAATAGCGATCATCTGCTTGCAATCGGCTTCAGTTCCCGCTTCATTTTCAGCAACCGACTTCATGATCATCAGAAGGTCTTTCGCAGTAGTTGAATTACTCAGTCCCAAATCATACGCTTTTTGATCCTCCACTCCTCTCAGCACCTGGATTTTGTCAGCATTCAGCTCACGCATGGTAGCTGTTACATTTTTTGCGCCCACGAGTTCAATCAGAACATTCGTAGCCAAGTTACTGCTCACCGTAATCATTGAATACATCAGGTCCTTTAGCGCAACTGCAGTTCCGATCTTGCCATAGCTGTCATCATCACTATCTATACTAATATCCATACTGTACAAGCTGCTATCGACTATGCTACGAAATTCATTTTTCAGCAGAATTGAATCACTTAGGTTAAGTTTTCCCTGATTTTGCTGCTTGAAAAGCTCAACCATCACTGGGACTTTCATGGTGCTTGCTGCATGGAATTCCTCGTCGGCATTGATCATCAAACTATCGCTTGGGTCAGACAAATTGATAAAAGCTACAGCAACATCCCCCTGAATAGAATCAAGTTGAGCTTGTATGGAGGTTTGAAATGCTTCGAATTTGGAGACTTTTTGCTGGCAGGAGAAAATAAAGCTAAGTACGAAAAGTGAAAGTGTAAACTTAGAGAGTAAAGAGGTCATAGAGAGAAATTCAGTTTTCAGAATTATTTTGACATAAGCACACAAGTTAATTGCTTTTTTTTGCCCTGAAAATCAGAAATTCCAATCATTCCTCACCATTTTTAGGACATTCAATTATACAAGCATCTCACAAAATGAAATTAAACTATCCTTTTTTCTTAACCCTTACATGGATATGCATGCTTTGCCTACCAGCTCAGGCGAGTGTGGATACGGTCGCTACTTTTAGTCGAGCTATGCAAAAGGAGATCAAAGCGGTGGTCATTACTCCTGAAGATTACACCCAATCAAAAGATTACCCTGTCGTTTATCTGCTTCATGGATACTCAGGCAACTACAAGAATTGGATAGAAAAAGTCCCTCAATTAGAAGCTTATGCCGACCAATACGACATGATCATCGTCACGCCTGATGGGAATTTTGGAAGCTGGTATTGGGATAGTCCGGAAGTGGAGGACTCAAAGTATGAAACTTACGTGGGAAGCGAATTGGTAGAATTTATTGACCAGAAATACAGTACGATTGCCGGTCGCGAAGGAAGAGCAATCACTGGATTGAGCATGGGTGGACATGGAGCTCTGTATTTGGCTTTTCGTCATCAGGAGACTTTCGGGGCAGCAGGGAGCCTCAGTGGAGGAGTGGATATTGGACCTTTTCCAGAAAACTGGGAGATCAAAAAATACCTTGGCACAAAAAGCGAAAATCCAGCCCGCTGGGAAGAATACGCTGTGATGTACCAAAGTAATCGTCTGATTCCAAACAAACAGAAAGTGATCATCAGCTGCGGTACAGAAGATTTTTTCTACCAAGTCAATCTGAAGCTTCACGAAAAACTGACCTACAACGCTATACCTCATACATTTATCACAGGTCCTGGAGCACATAACTGGGAATATTGGGCAGATGCTGTGCAGTATCAGTTGCTGTTTTTTCATAATTATTTTGAAGTAGAAGGTTACTAGCAAAATTCTAATTCCTTCGATCATTTCGATTACTCTATCCAAATAGCAGCCGGAAGAGGCTGAAGCATTTCTCTTTAAAATTCCCCCATCATGTTAAACCGTCGAGATTTTATCAAGCAAACAGGACTAGCCGTTTCAGCTGCCAGTTTTGGACTTTCAAGTTTCAATTTCCCAAAAACAAAAAAATACAAAATGGGCCTTCAGCTTTTCACCATTCGTACGCCAATGGCTGAGGATCCAAGAAAATCGCTAGAAACCATTGCAGGTTTTGGGTATCAGGACACGGAAACTTATGGCTATGATGGCTTAAAAAAGCACTTCTATGGTATGCCCGCTACCGATTTTAAGAAAGTCCTGGAAGACAACTCCTTAGAAAGCACGAGCGGTCATTACGATTTCATCAAATACTTCAATGGCCCAACCGAAGACCTGTTACGCTACACCGACCAAAGCATAGAAGGAGCTCATGCATTAGGTCAAAAATACATCACCTGGCCATGGCTAGATCCTGAATCCCGCTCGATTGAAAAATTTAAAATCCTAGCTGAGCAATTGAATCTGATCGGGGAGCGCGTGACTAAAGCAGGACTCGGCTTTGCCTATCACAACCACGATTTTGAATTTATAGATCACAAGGGTGAGAGTGGTTATGATATTATTTTGCAAAACACAGAAGTAGCGCTAGTCAAACTTCAAATCGATCTCTATTGGATCGCTCATAGTTCTCCCTATACAGCCCACGAGCTTTTTCTCAAATCCCCTGGCCGTTTTGTGATGTGGCACATCAAGGACATGGACAAGGTCAGTAGAGACTATACCGAGATGGGTAATGGCTCGATCGATTATTCTAAAATCCTTCCCGATGCTTCCCTTTCAGGTATGGAATATTACTACCTTGAGCAAGGGGGCAATTTTGCGCACGATCCTATTCAGAGTGTGAAAGAAAGTGCTGAATACTTCAAAAATAATTTGATCAATCTATTTGCCTAACGATTGCTTTCGCTGTGGTATTCTATCAGTTATTTTTCATGAGCATAATTTGTCTAAAGCCCCACTAATCCATAAACGGTGCGGAAATCAGAGTTGTAACCAATAATTTTAAAATCAAATAAACCATCTATAGTCTCAAACATGCCCTTACTTAAATTTTAAGCGAGGAATAAAACTTGTGAGATGGCCTGTACACCATAAAAAAACCAAATATATACACATGAAAAAGAGATACTTATTAGGCATGGGTCTGATGCTACTGTTGGGTAGCAACGTCCAAGCTCAAGATGAGGTGATCGAAAAGATCATCAAAGAAGAAACAGAAAACTCCCAACTGAAGCAAATCGGGCATGAGTTGATGGACGGTATAGGCCCAAGATTGGTCGGTTCCCCTCAGATGCAGCAAGCTCATGACTGGGCTGTAGAAAAGTACAAAGGCTGGGGCATCGAAGCTCGAAATGAACAGTGGGGCGAGTGGAGAGGCTGGGAAAGAGGCATTACCCATATCGATATGGTGGCTCCTTGGACTAAATCACTAGCGGGAACTCAATTGGCTTGGAGTCCATCTTCACCTGAAGGCGGTGCCAAAGGCGAGGTAGTTACCATCCCTGATTTGGCCGATGCCGATGCTTTCGCTAAATGGCTTCCCTCAGTAAAAGGAAAATATGTAATGATCTCTGCTCCGCAGATCACCGGACGTCCTGATTACAATTGGGAGGAATTTGCTACGGAAGAATCTTTCGCCAAAATGAAAGAAGATCGCATGGCAGAAGCTAGAGCTTGGAATAATAGATTACAAAAGACAGGTAAAGGCAGAAGAGAGTTGCCTACCGCATTAGAAGATGCCGGTGCACTTGGTATTATCACTTCTTACTGGTCTCAAGGATTCGGAGCAAATAAAATTTTCTCCGCTTCCACCAAGATAGTACCTACTGTAGATCTTTCTTTGGAAGACTACGGGATGCTTTTCCGTCTGGCCGAAAACGGAACTAAGCCGATGATCCATATCAACGCTCAATCCAAAGAAAATGGAATGGTGCCTACTTTCAATACAATCGCTGAAATCAAAGGAACTGAGAAGCCTGACGAATATGTGATGCTATCTGCTCATTTTGACTCATGGGATGGCGGTACTGGTGCGACCGATAACGGTACAGGTACTATCATGATGATGGAAGTGATGAGAGTTTTGAAAAAAGTATATCCTAACCCTAAGAGAACTATTATCGTGGGACACTGGGGTTCCGAGGAGCAAGGCTTGAACGGCTCTAGAGGCTACGTAGAAGATCACCCTGAAATGATGCCTAAGATCCAGGCGCTTTTCAACCAAGACAACGGTACAGGACGTGTGGCAAATGTATCTGGTCAAGGTTTCGTTCACAGCTATGAATACCTAGGCAGATGGATGTCTAAAGTGCCAAGAAACATCACTAAAGACATCGAAACTACCTTCCCTGGCAATCCAGGCGGTGGCGGATCTGACTACGCTTCCTTCGTGGCAGCTGGCGTTCCAGCTTTCTCATTAAGTTCATTGAGCTGGTCTTATGGTAATTATACCTGGCACACCAACTTGGATACCTATGACAAAATTGTTTTTGACGACGTGCAAAACAACGTGATCATGGCTGCCATCATGGTATATATGGCAAGTGAGGAAGATGAAATGGTTTCTAGAGAAGTACGTGTTCCATTAGGAAGAGACGGTGAGCCTACAGAATGGCCAGCTGTTCGCTCTCCTACCAGAAAGGGTGGAGTAGAATAAGCTTTAAACCTCTAATTACTATGCTAAAAGCCACGGGATTTTACTCGTGGCTTTTTTTGTGTTTTTTACCGCAGAGGCCACTAAAGATATCGCGGCGAGCAGCAGTGAGAAATTTTTCCCTATCAGCAAAAATCACATTCGAATCTTCTACTATTAGAAACCCGATTAACGTAAATCTTAATCATGTTTGCCTAATGTGCTAATCTAACAGCAGAAGCAAAAAGGAGTTATATGATCAAATCCAACCTCCAGGCCCATACCGGAATCGTTGTGGACTTAGTGGTTAAAAACAGTATCCTACATCCTCGTTTCCTCCCCATATTAGCTCAATAGCAAAAGCCTTTGTAAATTCCAGTCAAATCCTCCGCTCATGATCCGATTTCTCGCAATCCTCCTCATAACTTTTGGCTCTTATATTTCTCATGCTTTTGCGCAGCAGAAAATCCTCAAGGAAGCCGTAGAACGAGCTAAAGGCGACGGATTCTCGGGAGTAATCTTGGTAGCAGAAAATGGAAAAGTGCTCTATAAAGAAGTCATGGGAATGCGGATTTACGAAAAGCGAATTTTACTTCACGAAGATGATATTTTCGAATTGGCATCGCTTTCTAAGCAATTCACCGCTATGATGATTATGATGTGCAAGGAAAAGGGATTGCTGGACTTTGATGATCAAGTTTCCAAGTACGTGGAAATTCCCTACCCGAAAATTACCATCAGAAATCTCCTCACACATACTAGTGGCTTGCCAGATTATCAGGCGATCATGGATGCCCATTGGGACAAGAGCAAAGTCGATGGAAATACCGAAATCCTAGAATATCTGCGAGAATATGCTCCTGTGAAATCCTTCGATCCTGGCGAGCAATACGAGTACAGTAACACGGGCTATGTTCTGTTGGCAAGCATTGTAGAGAAAGCCACCGGAAAAGACTTCGTTGAGCTCATGCGTGAATGGATTTTTCAGCCTCTTAAAATGAAAAGCACGGATATTCGATCTCTGGAAGAAAAAGCTAAAGTGCAGACTTTTGCCGCAGGCCATCTCAAAGACGAAAATGGAAACTTTGTCAATGCAAACACCTTCCACTCATCGGATTACACCGTTTGGCTGGGAGAAAGAAAAGGTCCGGGAAGAGTCAGCAGCAATGCCGCAGATTTATTGAAATGGGATCAGGCATTGAATACCGAGAAGCTAGTTTCTAAAGAAACTATGGAGGAGGCGTTTACTCCATTCAGGTTGAATAATGAGCGACGAAGCTATTATGGCTTTGGCTGGGAGATCGAACCCAAAAGTCCCTTCGGAAAAATGGTGATGCACACAGGTGACAATCCCGGGTACAAAACCATCATCGTACGATTCATAGAAGAAGACAAAACGATTATAATTCTGAACAACAATGCGCATCCAGACATGATGAGACTCGTGGAGGCTGCTACACTTTCTTTGGGGAAATGGTAAGGTGATTTCAAAATTGGAAAATTTCAAAATTGAAAGATTTGTAGAAATTACCACGAATAGAATTGCCTTCTGAATGACTAATCATGATGCTTTCCGGAGAATAGCATACAGATGGGTGAGCTTTTTACTTACTTTTTTCGGACGCCAAAAAGAGGATAATTTTTAATCCCCCAAAGCAGACATTCTAAAGGTACTTACGACGGGAGTTTCATGCTCCTTTGCCATGATTTCTTCAAATTTCCTGATCAAATCCGGGTGCTCCTCAGCTACATTATTTTGTTCCAAAATATCCGTTGATAGATCATACAACTCGATTTTCAGGTTATTTTCCTTGATGATATTCTGACGGATGGCTTTCCATTTTCCCATCCGAACGGCCTGCTGACCGCCAGTTTCCGGAAACTCCCAATACAAATACTCATGCTTTTCTTGCTCCTTTCCCATCAGCTCAGGCAGGAAGCTTTTTCCATCCAACTTCACAGATACAGGTTCTCCTACCAACTCAGCCAAGGTAGGGAAGATGTCATAAAAAACTGAAATATGATCAGAGGTGCTTGGCTGTATTGTACCTGGCCAGCTAATCAACATCGGAACGCGAATTCCGCCTTCGTACAGAAAACCTTTGGTTCGGCCAAAGCCATTGGTGAAAGGCGCTGAGCTTTCGAAGTAGTCAAAATCTACACCACCAGTATAGGTAGGACCATTGTCACTGGTGACGATGATTATGGTATTTTCCTCCAAACCTAGTTCAATCAATTTCGCTCGGATCTCACCGATCTGCTGATCTAGCTTCGTAATCATCGCCGCATAAGTTGCATCTGGGTATTGATTCGGAAAATAACCCTGCTTTCCATCGTAAGGCTCTTCGTCACCGAATTCAGACCTGTACGCCTGTCGATCTGCGTCTGGAATCTGCAAAGGAACATGCGGAAGCGGCGATGCATAGTAAAGGAAAAATGGCTCATCCTTATTTTCCTGTATAAAATTCATGGCCTTCTCATGCATCAAATCCGGGGCATAATCATTTTGCTCGTATTTGGCGTAGCTAGCAGGATCAGTTGGATCTGCACCTGGATCCAGTTTAGTGGTAGGAACCACCAACTCGTTATTCAACGGGATTTTTTCCTTGTTCTCCCATAGATGCATCGGGTATAGGTTATGAGCCAATCGCTGACAATTGTATCCGTAGAAATAGTCAAAACCGAGGTTATTCGGAATTCCCTCAGTGAGTGGAGCACCCAATCCCCACTTTCCTACTATCCCTGTTTTATAGCCTGCTCGCTGCAGCATTTTACTCATGGTTTCGGTATCTGCCGGCAAATTCCTCTGGCCTTCTAGGTTCGGATCAGCAGAGGCTTTGGCGTAGTCCCAGACATCGCCTCGCTCCTTCATGGCATCATTACCGCGAATGTAGGAATGTCCCATGTGCATGCCCGTAAGCAAAACCGATCGAGCAGGCGCACAAACAGGAGCACCGGAATAGTGATTGGTAAAAATCATTCCTGATTCTGACAAGGCATCAATATTCGGTGTTTTGATTTTCTTTTGACCTTGGTACCCTACCTCTCCATATCCCAAATCATCGGCAAGAATCAAGATCACATTCGGTTTAATAGGCTTTTGTTCTTCAGCCTTTTGGCAGGAAAAGATTAGGAGCAAAAGGACGAGTGATAGAATATTTCGAGTCATGTCTGAGAGATGTTACTACTTAAAACTAGAGCAATTTGACGGCTTTACTCAGCCGTTCATCCCTATTTCCTGAAATCAGGTAAAACGGGAAACCGCTTTCATTCGCCAATTGAGTATATAAATCAAGGAAATAGTTACGCATCTCCAACTCTGGATATTCTCTCAGAGGATCGGGAGTCCAGGGCAAATCTGTGTCTGTCAGCAAGATTAAATCATATTTCCTTTTAGCAAGTTGCTCCAGCACCCAAGGGTCCGTTTTTCCAAATCTGTGCTCCGACCAAATGTGGATAACTCGCAGATCTGTATCTACAAAAAGGTAGCGGTCGGCCTTCTTCGCTAGTTTGTCTTCCAGTGCAATCTGCCCTTTTCCGATTTTCACCAAATCCTCATATCGGTATTCTCTCCCTAGTTCATCGAGGTATTCCCTTGCGTACTCGGGCACCCAAGGCTCATCGAAATGATTAGCAAGATCTTCCGCTAAGGTGCTTTTCCCTGTGGATTCAGGACCTAGAATTAAGATTCGTTTTGGCATTGATAAGATTTTTTACCGCAAAGGCCACGGAGGGCAACGCGGAGGGTCACAAAGGAAAATTTTCAAGTACAATTTTGGATAGGGCTGAAAGCCCAAGATACCATAGCCCAGCCTAACGGGCTGGGTTAATAATTCATTTGCCCCCGAACACCTCTGAAAGAGCGAAATAGCATACGTTGTCAGGCTGAGCGAAGTCGAAGCCCTATATATTCCTCGTTCAATTCTCAAGCAGAACTTCATACTCATTCCTCCTCGCTGATTTGATCCATGCAATCAACCCCAAAATAGCCAAAACGGTGAAGAATAGGTATTGAAATGATGTCAAAATCAATCCTTTGTAGAAGTAAAGTGGTACGGCGACCAAATCAGTTATAATCCAAAATATCCAGTTTTCCACTTTCTTTTTGGCCATCAACCACATCCCTACAAATGCCGAGGCTGTGGTAAATGAATCCCAATAAGGGACATCGCTGTCCGTAAACTCGAGCAAGACATACACAAGCACAAGGTAAGACACAGCAAATATTCCTAATGAAACCGCCCAACCAGAAGGTTTAAGCCAAGTTACTGGCAATTCTTCTTTTCCTTCCTTAGGATGTGTCCAAACATACCATCCAAAAATAGACATGCTAAAATAATAGGCATTAATACCCATGTCGGCGTAGAGCTTGTACTGCAAGCATATCCACACATAAATAAGCGTAGAGATAATTCCCGTCGGGTACACCCAGATGTTCTCTTTCATGGAGTAATACACCGAAGCAATCCCAAAAAACACAGCCACTCCTTCTAGCCAGGTCATCGCCGCTAACCCTTCTCTGAACCCATCGAGTAAAAACTGAAAATCCATGCTGCGAAGAAAGGGATTTTTAATTGGAAGTACTTGTCCTACGTAGTGGATTAGAAAATTGAAAGATTGGAAGATTATAGCGTACAGGATGATTTTGTTCTAACCTTGCCAACTTTTTCCTGACTTTGGCTGTTCCTTTCGTAACTTTGTCCCCTATGACTTTGAGCACTTTGCCTACGAAAACCAACATCGACGACCTCGATCCCAAAGAATTCATCATCATCAAAAACGCCCGGGTGAACAACCTGAAAAGCCTGAGCGTCGCGATTCCCAGAAATAAATTTGTGGTAGTCACCGGACTCTCGGGATCTGGTAAATCCTCCCTGGCATTCGATACACTTTTTGCCGAAGGCCAACGCATGTATGTGGAAAGCTTGAGTTCATACGCTCGCCAGTTCCTTGGCAGGATGGAAAAACCTGACGTGGAATACATCAAAGGCGTGGCTCCAGCCATCGCTATCCAGCAAAAAGTTAACACCAAAAACCCTAGATCCACAGTCGGGACTACTACTGAGATTTACGATTACCTGAAATTGCTTTTCTCCAGAGTGGGTAAAACCATTTCTCCCATTTCAGGTAAGGAAGTAAAGCATCATACGGTCACAGACATCGTTGATTACATACAATCTTTCGAAGAAGGATCAAAAGTCATGATCTCTTGTCCACTGCGACTCGAGCGCGGCAGAAAGATAAATCAGGAGCTAGAACTACTTCTGCAAAAAGGCTATACTCGAATTCTGATCGACGATGAAGCGTATTTTGTAGAAGATTTGCTGCAGGAGAAAAAGATTCCAAAAGGAAAATATGAGATCTTGATAGACCGAGTGTCTGTTCATCAGGAAGATGAAGACAATCAATTTAGAATCGCCGACTCAGTACAGACAGCACTTTTCGAAGGTCATGGAGATTGCAAAATCACTATTCCAGGCCAAGAAACGAAGAGTTTTTCAGATCGCTTCGAACTCGATGGGATGCAATTCGAAATTCCATCCGTTAACTTTTTCTCCTTCAACAATCCCTATGGAGCCTGCAGAACCTGCGAGGGCTTTGGAAATGTCCTCGGAATCGATCCAGATTTGGTGATTCCAGAGAAAGATCTTTCGGTTTACGAAGGAGCGATCGCGCCATGGCGAGGAGAATCTTCCCGCGCTTGGGTGGAGCCACTTTTGAAGAAAGGAATCGAGTTTGACTTCCCTATTCACCGCGCTTACGAGGATCTGAACGAGAAAGAAAAAGCATTACTTTGGACTGGAAACAAGTATTTCAAAGGTCTGGACGCATTTTTCAAAGATTTAGAAACCAAAACCCATAAGATCCAATACCGTGTGATGCTTTCTCGTTTTCGAGGAAGAACGACTTGTCCGGATTGTAAAGGAACCCGACTCCGCAAAGACGCATCGTATGTGAAAATCGAGGATAAATCCATACAGGATATTGTGCTGATGCCGATTGATGAGGCATTGCCGTTTTTCAATAACCTTGATCTTCCTCCACATCAAGCGAAAATTGCCAACCGCTTGCTGAAAGAAATCCAAAGTCGCTTGGAATACATGGATCAGGTTGGGTTGGGCTACCTTACACTTAATCGACTGACCTCCACCCTTTCCGGAGGAGAATTTCAGCGGATTAAGTTGGCGACTTCTTTGGGTTCGGCGCTTGTTGGATCTATGTATATTTTGGATGAGCCAAGTATCGGTTTGCACCCAAGAGATACGGATCGACTGATCGGTGTGCTGAAATCACTAAGAGATCTGGGCAATACGGTGATCGTGGTGGAGCATGAGGAAAAAGTAATGAAAGCTGCCGATGAGATCATAGATATAGGACCGGATGCTGGAGTTCATGGTGGAGAATTGCTTTTCCAGGGGCCTATTGAAGAATTGATGACCTCAGCACAGACGCACACCGCCAAATACCTGCGCGGCGAGGAACAAATCTTCCAGAAAGATGGAAATCGCAAGTGGAAGGATTCTATAACAGTGAAAGGTGCACGGGAAAACAATCTGAAGAACATTTCTGTGAAATTCCCTCTTAACACGCTCACTTGTGTCACCGGAGTTTCCGGCTCAGGTAAATCTACCTTGATCAAAAAAGTACTATATCCTGCACTAGGAAAAATGCTGGGAACGGTCATAGACGAAAGTGGAAAATACGACAAGATCGAAGGAGACTATAAGTCTATTTCCCAAGTGGAATTTGTGGATCAAAATCCAATAGGAAAATCTTCCCGCTCCAATCCGGTAACTTATGTGAAAGCTTACGATGCGATCAGAATGCTTTTCTCAGAACAGCCAGTTTCTAAACAAAGAGGCTACAAACCAGCATTTTTCTCCTTCAATGTGGATGGCGGACGCTGTGAAAACTGTGCCGGAGAAGGTATCACGACAGTAGAAATGCAGTTCATGGCAGATATCCATCTCACTTGCGAATCCTGCAAGGGCAAGCGATTTAAGAATGAGATTTTGGACGTAAAGTACAAAGAGAAGGACATCTCTGACGTATTGAATATGACCATCGATGAAGCCTTAGATTTCTTTAAGGGGAAAACTCAGATCATCAATAAACTCCAACCCTTACAGGAAGTTGGTCTAGGTTATATTGGCATGGGACAAAGCTCCAACACCCTTTCCGGTGGTGAGGCTCAACGAGTGAAACTCGCATCTTTCCTTGGAAAAGGCGGCACCAAAGCCGGAGATCACATCCTATTTATCTTCGATGAACCGACGACTGGACTTCACTTCCACGACATCAAAAAACTCCTCCACTCCATCAATGCACTGATTGACCAAGGTCATTCGGTGATCATCATCGAGCATAACACTGAGGTCATCAAATCGGCAGATTGGGTTATAGACTTAGGGCCAGAAGGAGGAAATAAAGGAGGATACCTGACTTTCGAAGGAACCCCAGAGGATATGATGAAGGAGGAGGGGAATTATACGGCGAAGTATTTGAGGGAGGCTTTTGTGTAAACCTTTGAGGTTTTCAAACCTCGAAGGTTTTGAAACTTAAGACTATCTACATTCGCCAACACAAAACGGAATCTTAGATCAGTTGGTTTAGAGCGCTGCTTTGACTGAGCAGAGGTCATGGGGTCGAATCCCTTAGGTTCCACCAAAAAGGTAATTTCATAAGTGATAGAATTACCTTTTTACACTGATGTTTTCTTGGGCATATTAGCTCAAGTCTCCTGACCTGCATACAGGCAGACAGGTATGAAAACTTGAACCATATAAAATCGCTTATTTCAAATCACCTTTACCATGAAAATCGAAAGTTTGATTTACGATTTTCATGGTAAACTAAGGCTGTTCTAACGTAAATATCCTAACTGGCGCTTCCTACAAATTACCTTTTACTTGTCAATTTACCTCTCTTACACATTGGTTGACATTGCTCCAAGAGCCACCATTGATGACATTAGGAACACCATTTTGTTCCAAAATCCCCTTGGCCTGTGCACTTCGGTTACCACTTTGGCAAAATACCACGATGTTTTTCTTGCCTTTGAATTTTGACAATTGACTTGCGACGGTATTTAAAGGGATGTTTACTGCTCCCTTTACACTGCCAGAAGCAAACTCGCCCGGCATGCGCACATCTACTAGAAATGCTCCTTGTTGAATTGCCTCAGTGAGATTACTGTTATCTTTTGTTCCGAATAGTGATGAGAAAAAACCCATAATGTTATTGTTTAATTTTTAACTGTTTCATTTCCTTTTTCCAACCACTCTTTCATTCCTGCTGAGTAGTTCTTTACCTGATCAAAGCCATTTCTACGCAATATAGAATAGGCAATGGCAGCTCTGTCCCCACTCTGACAATGGATGACCACTTGTTTGTCCTTAGCTAGTAGATCCAGCTTATCCTGTAGTGTCCCCACGAAAACATGCTCGGCTCCTTTGACATGCCCTGCATTATATTCGCTAATACTTCTCACGTCCACTACCTGCACATCTTTTTTACCTAGCAAAGATTTGAACTCTTCGATGTCAATCACCTCTGCAGTCTGAAGCTCCAATCCTAGGTCATTGACGTCGTCAATAAACCCGTAGATATTGTCTAAGCCAATTCGCATTAGCTTGCGTGTGAGATCATCCATCTGAGCTTCTTCAGCGACCAGGATGAATTGTTCCTGATAATTTAGAATCCAGCCAGCCCAGGTGGAAAAGGAATTATTGCCTTGGATATTGATGCTATTTGGTAAAAACCCTTTAGCAAATTCAACCTTATTTCTGGTGTCAATGACCTTCAGTCCGTTCTTGTATGCAGCTTGAAATTGATCCTTGCTAAGCTTTGTGTGCTTTGGCACCTCCACCAATAAGGGTCTTTTGACCTTATTGAGGTGCTTCATCATCGCAAAATACTTCGGCGGCTCAGGCTGACCATCCAGTAAATACTCCACAAATCCTTTTTCATCAGATGGGTATTGAAAAGCCCAGTTACGGATCTTTTCATAGCCTACAGTGGAACTTGGAACAGCCCCAAGCGCTTTGCCACAGGCGGATCCCGCACCATGTCCAGGCCATACCTGAATAAATTCCGGTAGCTCTGCAAAACGTTGAATAGATTCAAACATTTGTTTGGCTCCTTTCTCTTGAGTTCCTAGAAGTCCAGCAGCTTTTTCAAGTAAGTCTGGTCTTCCAATATCTCCTACAAATACAAAGTCCCCGGTGAAAATCATGACTGGCTGGTCAGTAGCAGGATGATCTGTCAGTAAAAATGAGATGCTCTCCGGTGTATGACCTGGAGTATGCAACACCTCCAAACTCAAGTTGCCCACATTGATTTTATCGCCATGATGAAGGCCATCATGCTCAAATTCATACTGCCATTCTGCAGGCCCTTCGTCCGAAAGGTACATCTTGGCACCAGTCACGGCGGCAAGCTCTCGAGAACCACTTAGGAAATCTGCGTGAATATGTGTCTCCGCAATATGTGTGATCTTCATATTGTTTTGCCTGGCAATTTCCAGGTAAACATCCATATCACGCTGTGCATCGATCACGAGGGCTTCGCCCTTTGCCTGACATCCTATAAAGTAACTTGCCTGTGCTAATGATTTGTCATACACGTGTTGGAAATACATAAGTATAGTTTTTTGGGTTGGTAAATTGTTTTGATACCATAAAGTACGGACATGTAATCACTACGTTCTGAGACTTTTGTCACAATCAGGGGAACAGGTGTCAAAAATGAGCTACCATCTACAGTTTGATAAAGGCGTGAGCATTTGTAAACAATACTTCCAAGTGTGAATTAGAGTCTTTTTATAATTGGTGCTAAGGCAATTCACAAAACATCTTAACTTTCACTCGGAAAAAAACCGCCGTTATTATGAAAAAACTCTTACTCCTATCTTTATTCGTTTTTTCGATCACGCTTTGCTCTTGGGCTCAAATCCAGACTCCAGAGCAGTTTTTGGGTTATAAACCCGGTGATCGTTTCACTCCTCATCACAGAATGGTAGATTACTTTGAACATGTGGCGGCCAATAATCCTAACGTCAAACTTGTTCAATACGGAGAAACAAACGAAAAGCGTCCGTTGATTGTGGCTATACTTTCGAGTTCGGAAAACATGGCTAATCTGGAACAAATCAGAACGGACAACCTGAAAAGAGCTGGCATGCTGGATGGAGATCCTTCGACTGCTGTTCCGATCAATTGGATGTCCTTCAATGTACACGGAAATGAGTCTGTGGGAATGGAAGCTGCGATTTCATCCTTTTATACCCTCGCAAATCCAGAAAATGCCAAGTCCCAGGAATGGCTAAAAAATCAGATTGTCATCATCGATCCTGCGATCAATCCTGATGGCCGTGATCGCTACGCCATGTGGTATAATCAGAAAATGAACACCACCCTACAGCCCGATTTACAGTCTGTGGAGCACAACGAGCCTTGGCCGGGTGGGCGAGCAAATCACTACTTGTTTGATCTAAACCGCGATTGGGCTTGGCAAGTGCAGGTGGAATCCCAGCAGAGAATGAAGCTCTACCATCAGTGGATGCCGCAGCTTCACTTAGATTTCCACGAGCAGGGGATCAACAATCCTTTTTATATGGCTCCGGCAGCGGAACCACTTCATGAGCAGTTGACACCTTGGCAGCATGAATTTCAGGATACCTTTGGTAGAAATACCGCTAACTACTTCGATGAAGCTGGAAGATTCTATTTTACGAAGGAGCGTTTCGACATTCTTTATCCTTCCTATGGGGATTCTTACCCGATGTTCAATGGAGCGATCGGGATGACCATCGAGCAAGGCGGTGGAGGTCAGGCCGGAATCGGCGGATTTGATGCTGTAGGAGATACGGTTACGTTGAGCTACAGGATACAGGGACATTATACTGCAGCTATGTCAGCCGCAGAAGTGACCAGCAAAAACGCTGACAAGCTACTTACGGAGTTCGAGAAGTTCTTCGATGAAAATGCATCTTCCCCCAAGGGCAAATACAAAAGCTTTGTGATTAAAGGCGAAAGCAATCCTGCTCAGGTGGCCAAATTGCTTGAATTGCTGGATAAAAATGGAATCAAGTATGGAAAAGCTGGTTCTAAATCAGGTTTGAAAGGCTTCTCTTATACTTCTGGAAAAAGTGAATCCTTTTCCACAAGCGAGGAAGATATCATCATCAATGCTTACCAGCCGAAGTCCGTTTTGACGCAGGTGCTTTTTGAGCCAAATCCTACTTTGAATGACAGCATCACCTACGACATCACGAGTTGGGCTATGCCTTATGCCTATGGTTTGGAAGCTTATGCACTGGAAACTAGAGTAAATGCAGCTGGAGAATATAAGCAGCCAGCATTCACCCCAAATTCAGCTGGCAAAACACCTGTGGCATACCTTGCGGCTTGGGAAGGAACGAGAGATGCTGCTTTTCTTTCGGCTCTTTTGACTGCAGATATTCGTGTGAAATACAATGAATTTCCCTTCGAAGTAGAGGGGAAAAGTTTTCCAGCGGGATCACTTATGATCACGAAAGGCGGAAATGAGTATGTGCCAAATTTTGACCAGAAAGTAAGTGAGATCGCCAATAAATTCGGGGTGAACTTAGCAACTACAATGTCTGGCTATGTGGACAAAGGAAAAGACTTTGGCTCACCAAATATCCGCGTGATCCAAGCTCCAAAGGTTGCTTTAGTCGGCGGAGAGGGAACTAATTCTCTGAATTATGGGGCTATTTGGCACTTCTTCGAGAAAGACCTCAACTATCCATTGGTAAATTTGGAGCTAGATAATTTGGCTCGTTATGATCTGAGCAAATACACTGTCCTTATCATGCCTTCTATGCGAGGTGGTGGATTAAGCAAATCAGCTGAGGAAAATGTAATGGAATGGGTGCGTGGCGGTGGAAAATTAATTGCAATCGACGGAGCCTTGAATTTATTTGCAAACAAAGAGGGCTTTGCGCTAAAGACTTTTGAAAGCGATGAGGAGAAAAAAGCAGCGCAAAAGAAACTAGATTCTCTGGCAAAAGAAGAGCGACTTTTACCTTATCAGGAAGGTGAACGCGTGGCAATTTCCAGCGGAGCGGCAGGAGCGATCTATCAAGTGACGATGGACGAAACACATCCTCTTGGTTATGGTACTGGAGGAAAATACTATGCGTTGAAAAATAACTCAAGCAAATTCGCCTACCTCAACAACGGAGCAAACGCAGGAATAATCGCAAATAACGACGCCTATAGAACAGGTTACATTGGGTTCAAAATCAAGTCCACAATGGGCGAATCACTTGCAATCGGCGTGGAAAATGCTGGTCGCGGCGAGATTGTTTACTTCGTGGATGATCCGATTTTCAGAGGATTCTGGGAGTCTGGAAAACTCGTGTTGAGTAATGCAATCTTTATGGTAGGGCAGTAAGAGACGCAAGTAGTAAGAAATAAGTAGCTAGAAAATAGATTATAGAATAATGACCGGTTGCTGAGAAGTGGCCGGTTTTTTCATTCGCTACTATAATGCTTTTTTGTGCAATTTTTTCAACACAGAGACACCGAGGACACAAAGAATACCACAGTGGATAGACTTACTTTCGGATTTTTAAAATAAGCTCCGTGCAACCTCAGTGTGCTCTGTGCCTCTGTCTTAAGAGAATTTTATCAAAAAGGATAGGACAAAGTGACTGCTATCTTGCTTCTCCAGAAGAAGGACTTAAATTAATTTACCCCTTAACGGATGATAAACTGCTCATTTTGCACAAATGAATGTGCAATTTTAGCCGAAACTGCACATTTGAAAGTGCATTATTCAATTTCCGCTGCTTCTTTACAATTCTCCAATCTCATTTTTGCTACACCTTTCTGAATTCAATTATCTTAGGTTTTTCTTAACTATTCTCTCATGACCGATTTCAAAAACTATACAGTTCCTTATTCTCCAGCACAGGAATTCTCCAAGCGAGTGGCCTATTTCTCCATGGAATATGCGATCCATCAACCGCTGAAAATTTACTCTGGCGGACTTGGTTTTCTTTCAGGTTCTCATTTGCGTAGCGCATACGAACTCAAGCAAAACCTGATCGGTATCGGCATCCTCTGGAAATACGGCTATTACGATCAAGGAAGAAATCAGGACCAAACCCTAAAGGCTGAATGGTATGAAAAGACCTATAGCTTTTTGGAGGATACTGGGATCAAGTATCAAATCACTATCCACGGCAACCCTGTCTGGGTAAAGGCTTGGTATCTTCCTCCTACTACATTCAAAAGTGCTCCGCTGTTCTTATTGAGTACAGATTTGCCAGAGAACGACTATCTCAGCCAAACCATCACCCATCGCTTGTATGATTCTGATTCGGCTGCGAAAGTTGCGCAGTTTATTCTATTGGGAATCGGCGGAGCGAGACTACTGGACGAGCTGAATTTCAATCCTGAAGTCTATCATCTCAATGAAGCTCATGGCGTCAGCGCAGTTTTTCACCTGATGAGAAAATTTGGCTCCAAAGAGGAAGTGAAAAAGCGACTCGTGTTCACAACACACACGCCCGAAGAAGCTGGGAACGAGAAGCATGATATCTATCTCTGTGAGCAAATGGGCTATTTCAACGGCTATTCTTTAGACGAAGTAAGATGGCTGACTGGTATGGAAGGTGATCTTTTCAATCACAGTTTGGCGGCATTTCGATTTGCCAGAAAAGCGAATGGCGTCAGTAAACTTCACGGGAAAGTAAGCAGAGAGATGTGGAGCAAGTACACAGATATCCCGGAAATCACCTCAATCACAAACTCGCAAAACTATACCTACTGGGCAGATAAGCAGCTGTATCATTTCATGCAAATGGATGATAAAGCTGGTTTTGACGACAGAAAGCAATATTTGAAAAAAAGAGCTTTCGAGATCGTAGCCGATCAAACAGGCAAATTGCTTGATCCTGATGTGTTGACGATCGTTTGGGCAAGACGCTTTGCAGGGTACAAAAGAGCAGATTTGATCACTAAAGATCTAGCCAGATTTGAAAAATTGATCAACAACCCTGAGCGTCCTGTTCAGGTGATTTGGGCTGGAAAGCCCTATCCGTCGGATTATGGGGCTATTTCTACCTTCAACCAACTCGTACATTTAAGCAAAAAGTATCCTAATGTGGCGGTTTGCGTCGATTATGAATTGACATTGAGTAAGCGACTCAAGCAAGCCGCTGATGTCTGGCTTAATAATCCTCGTGTACCTAGAGAAGCCAGCGGTACTTCGGGAATGACAGCGGCCATGAATGGAGCGGTAAACTTCAGTACTTACGATGGATGGATCTGCGAGTTTGCTGAGCACGGCAAAAACAGCTTTATCGTCCCTACGGCTGACTACATGACTATGAGCGTTCCGGAACAGGATCATTTTGACCTGGAAAATCTTATGTCTGTGCTGGAAAATGAGATTTTGCCTACTTATTATGATGACAAACCTAAGTGGGATGACATCGTGGAGAAAGGGATGAAAGATGTCATAGATGGCTTTGAAAGCAACAGAATGGCAAAGGAATACTATGAAATCATGTATAAGTCTTAATATGCATTACCCTATATAATACCTAAAGCCCGGACCTTCCAACAGTCTGGGCTTTTTTAGTATTTAAATCAACTAATCGCAGTTTAACCCAAAATGATGTCGTCCTATCAAAGTACTTCCGATATTTAGAGAAACATCCCCACAAATGAAATTAAACCAATCACTGCTGCTCGTTATTTTTTACTTGAGTTTTACCTTGCCAAATTTCGCTCAGGATAGTATGCCACCGATCCTTCATTGGGATGGAAAAAGCAAAGAACTTTTGGTGGATAAATCAAATAAGTGGGCAACTCCCTTTGAACTTTCTGATGGATTAGAATCTCCGACTTACACAGAAACAATGGCTTGGCTAGAAAAGCTCTCTGCCGAATCTGCCTATCTTTCTATGATGAATGCGGGCATATCCGAGCAAGGTCGAATCATCCATTTGCTGATTGCCTCTCTGGATCAAGACTTCTCCCCTTCGGAGTTATCCACATCCAAAAAGCCGCTAATACTCATCCAGGCAGGAATACACGCCGGAGAGATCGATGGCAAAGACGCAGGGATGATGCTCCTTCGAGATATTGCTTTGGGTGACAAAAAAGAGCTTTTGACCAAAGCGAATATTCTCTTTATTCCAATTCTAAATGTGGATGGACATGAGCGTCGAAGTGAATTTGGTCGCGTGAATCAACGGGGTCCGAAAGAAATGGGCTGGAGAACCAATGCCGTAAACCTGAACCTCAACCGAGATTTCACCAAGCTTGAATCAGCTGGAATAAAAACGATTGCAAAAATTATAATCGCATATGATCCCGATCTATACATCGATGTGCACGTGACGGATGGCGCTGATTACCAGTACGACATCACCTATGGCTATGTAGCTTCGGGTGGTTATTCCCCAGAGATTTCTAAGTGGTTATCCACAGCATTTCAGCCGGAAGTAGATCAAGCACTCAAGGATATGGGCCATATTCCCGGACCTCTGCTTTTCGCAGCCAATGGCAACGACTTCTCTGCGGGAAATATAGCTTTCTCCTTCAGTCCGAGATTTTCTCATACCTATGGAGACATCCGTCACATGGCATCTATCCTGATCGAAAACCATTCCCTCAAGCCATTTAAGCAGCGGGTCTTGGGTACGTATGTATTCTTGGAGCAAGCAATCAAATCCCTCGGAAATCATTTCGAAGCCTTGCAAGCTGCTGTCAAAGCCGATTCCAATCAGCCGAAAAAAGATATTCCAGTCAAATTCAAATTCAGAGATACACCTGCTGACTCCATGCAATTCCTTGGCGTAGCTTCTTCCATAGTCAAATCCGAAATTACGGGTGCGGAATATGTAAAGTGGGAAGGCAAGCCAATTACCCAATCCGTTCCGAGTATATTGATGGACGTACCCGAACTCTCGGTTGCTGTCCCGCAAGCCTACTGGATTCCAGCCGAATGGACAGCAGTCATCTCCAAAGTCCAACAGCACGGGATCAAATTCGATACCTTGACAGAAGCGCAAGAAATTTCCTTGGACTTATCCACAGTCACCAGCTACAGTATGGGCAATCAGCCTTATGAAGGGATGATGCGGGTCCAGAAATTTGAACTAGGTAGCGAAAGACGAACACAAACAATGAATCCGGGATCAATTCGAATCCCCACGGATCAGGCCTTGGGAGAATTGGTAGTGATATTGATGGAGCCGGAGTCCGTGGATAGCTTTTTCCAATGGGGCTATTTCAATACCATCTTTACCCAGACCGAATACATGGAAACCTACATCATGGAACCTCTGATTGCTAAAATGCTAGCGGAAGATTCGGATTTGAAAGCTAGGTTTGAGTCCAAAAAAACCAACGACGCTAACTTCGCAAAATCTCCCCGCGCAATCTATCAGTGGTTTTATGCACAGACCCCTTACTATGATCAGAATTGGAAAGTGATTCCTGTGGGGAGGGAGTGGTGAGGGAAGACTAGGGACTGGTGTTGGATTGATTTATTGTGGTAATTTTTTACCAGTGAAACGCAGTGGTGACAAAAGTGGCGCCTCTTGGAATTTTTTCAAGCTTTCTATCCTTACAAGGTCAAAATTGGTCAAACCAAACCAACTGAATTAGGCAGAAAGAATAATTGAAACCGAAAAAATACATTCTCCCAAAAATTGCGGTTCCGCAATTTTCAGAAGACAATGGCTTTTACACCACTAAAGTCCGTTCTTTCAATATGTCCCAAATTAAATCAAAAGGGACCAAAGCTGAAAAGCTCCTGAAGAAAGCATTATGGCAAGCAGGAATACGGTACAAAACCCCGAAGAACCATCTTTTTGGCAAACCCGATGTCAGTTTGAAGATTTATAAACTCGTAATATTTGTAGATGGTGCCTTCTGGCACGGTTACGACTGGGAATGTAGAAAACATGCCATTAAATCCAACCGAGAATTCTGGATAGCCAAGATTGAACGAAACATGCAGCGTGATCAAGAAGTCAATGAATTTTATCGATCCAAAGGTTGGACAGTATTGAGGTTTTGGGATTTTGAGGTGCAGGAAGAGCTGGGGGTATGTATGAAGATAATTTTGGGTAATTTGGGGTGACACTGTTCCGGCGAATACGCAGACAATACGTGTCTCGGTTTTATGGAACCATAAAAAAGGCTCTAATCTCCAAAGAGAATTCAATATATTTGATCGATTCAATAGTATTCACAGAAGTTGCTCAAAATGCCAGTTAAGTATTCGGAATTAAAAAAGAAGTTGAAGATCGACATCAAAAAGCCTGAACAGTCCGAATTGGCCTATTTGACACATTTTTTGCATGGTGCTGATAATGGGGCTGCCAAATATTATTATGACGGAGCCGCTGATTATGCTGAGTCTGTATTGGATGCAGTAGCCGAACCTTGGTATCAAGGTTATCTGCCTATCAAATGGGATATTCCTTTTCCTCCTCCTGAGAATCCTCAATTCAAATTCATAGATCTCTTTGCCGGTATTGGAGGTTTCAGAATGGCATTTCAAAATCTAGGTGGGAAATGTGTTTTTACCAGTGAGTGGAACCACTACGCTCAGAAGACCTATGAAGCTAATTTTGGCGAAGTTCCATTTGGTGACATTACCAAAATTGATGAAAATGAAATTCCTGATCACGACATCTTGGCAGGAGGATTTCCATGTCAACCGTTTTCCATAGCGGGAGTTTCCAAGAAGAATTCTCTGGGAAGAACCCATGGTTTCTTGGATGAGACTCAGGGCACCCTCTTTTTTGATATAGCCAGAATCCTAAAGCATAAAAGGCCCAAAGCTATTCTACTAGAAAACGTCAAAAATCTCATTTCACATGATAAAGGAAATACTTTCAAAATTATTTCTGAGACGCTGAGGGAGCTAAATTATAATATTCATTTTAGAGTATTGGATGGGAAATATTATGCACCACAGCATCGAGAACGAATAATCATAGTAGGATTTGACAAAAATGTCTTTAATGGAGAGGAGAATTTCTCTTTCCCAGAAATGCCTGATAATCCCCCGATGGTTGTAGAAGATATTTTGGAAAAAGAGGTAGATGAGAAGTATACTCTGAGTGATAAGCTTTGGGATTATCTGCAAAAATATGCGGCAAAGCATAAAGCTGCTGGGAATGGTTTTGGTTTTGGTTTAGTGAATCTGGATGGGATTTCAAGGACGTTGAGCGCGAGGTATTACAAAGATGGTTCGGAAATTTTAATTCCTCAAGATGGCAAAAACCCAAGAAGACTCACCCCTCGTGAGTGCGCAAGACTTCAGGGATATCCAGAAGCGTTTAAAATACCTGTTTCTGATACACAAGCATACAAGCAGTTTGGAAATTCTGTGGTTCAGCCCCTGATGGAGGATGTTGGAAGAGCTATCATTGAAACTTTTTAAATTAACGAATGTCAAATCCTCTGTCAAAATTTTTTGTAGCTGCGGGAGCAAAGCGATTAAGTGCTGTGGAAGCTCAGCCCGAAATCTCAAATCAACATGAATTTAATGGGGTAGTTGGTTTTCGGGAAATATTTGGACCTGATAGAATTACCTTTGAAACTGATTTTTTATATCTGACCGATGAGGAAAATAAAGAAGAATCAGAATCTGGTCATTTGACTTGGTATGATGCCCGAGAAAACCATCCTCAGAGGACTGAATTTCGATTGTATTATAGTTCCAATAATCCTATGCGGAAGGCTCAGGAAGGGGACATGGTAATTATAGCAAAAACCGCAGATGATAAATTATTGGTGATCATCTGCCCGAAGGACTCTACCCATGAAAGCCAGTTATTATGGCTTTTTGGACTGGAGGAATCTGAAAGGAGGTTTGTAATCAAAGAATATGGAGACCAAAAATCTGATCTAGGCTTTGCTGGGAAATTAATAGTTTCTTCATTAGGATTAGAGATAGAGGAAGAGGAACCGGATTATCTCAACGATATGCTGGGCAAATTTGGAGCAAAGCTTCCATCTACGTTCATATTCAGTGAGTATGCTAGGAAAACATTTAAAGATCAAGTTTCGGCAATAGAGGCACCCGATGAAGCCTTGATTTCATGGATGATGTGGGAAGAAAAGTTATTCAGAACTTTCGAGAAGCACTCGGTTCAGGAAAAATTAAGAACTGGTTTTGGACAGGATGGTCTGGATGTTGATGATTTTATCAGTTTTTCTTTAAGTGTTCAGAACAAAAGAAAATCCAGGGCAGGATATGCTTTTGAAAATCACCTTGCCATTATTTTTGACCAAAATTCTATCCGTTATTCAAAAGGGGTCAAGACTGAAAGGAATAATAAACCTGATTTTCTTTTTCCTGGAAAAGCTGAATATTTTAACCCCACTTTTCCACCAGAACGGCTAACCATGCTGGGGCTAAAAACTTCAGCTAAAGACCGCTGGAGGCAGATAATTCCGGAAGCAGATCGTATAAGCCCAAAGCACCTAGCAACACTCGAACCCGCTATCAGTAAAAATCAGACGGATGAAATGAGAGCTCAGGCTGTGCAATTGGTAATTCCTAAATCCATTTCTTCGACTTATTCTGAAGTCCAGCAATCAGAACTGATTTGTTTGGAGGATTTCATCAGTTTGGTTAGACTAAAACAATGATTCTTCAAGTACTAAATTTTAGTTGAAATGGACAAAAAACCGATATTAAAACATCCACGGAATTATTCAGCCAAGGAGTTAGAGGCATTAATGTTTTTTCCACTTAGATTTCATATTGGTGAAATCAATTCTGACGAGGTTATAAAACATATTGATGGACAGATTGTACAAGTAATTTTGGCCAGTAATCACCCTCATTTGCCTGCTGTTGTAGTAATTAAGACGGCTAATAATAGTAAAGCGAGATATTGTATTTTCAAGTTAAAGAGCTTTAGCCATATTTGAGGATGAAAGATCTGTGCAATTACTCAATAATCTGCAAAACCATTTCTGAAATCAAATCTCCCTCTTTGTCTAGCCACTCACTTTAGCCCGAGGCGAAAAAATTATCCACAAACACCAATCAGCCTTCCCCCCAAATCAGTCTTACCACCCCCTTCCAAGCACGTTGTATAGCTGGGCATAGCGGCTGAGGAGCTCTCAAAGAGAGCATAAGCCTTGGTTTTGCTTTTCCCATCTATGGTCTCATCGCTGTAGGTAAACCAGGCGATAAATCGATTGGCCCGAGTGCTTGGAAAAGTCTTGCCTAATGCGATAATTCCTGCGTAATCGAGCATGTCGGTCATGCGCTTTTTACCATCAGGAGCAAGTAATTTCAACTGGGTAGTGGCACTAACCACTTGACTATTTTCTTTCTTGAGTTTCGCTTTTAAGTACTTCCAGTAATTTCGGGTTTTGCTATAGTCATCTTGGTCGGTAAGTACAGCGACTATATCCAATACTGAAAACCACCATTTGGCATTTTGCTCATCCCATAGGGCCCGTACCTCACGGTCATCAAAAAAACGAATGGATATTTTTTGCTTTCCCGTCATGATCCGGATCAGGGTTAATGGCTTTTGTGAATGACATTTTTGATTTAATCTATATCGCCGAGCTATAGTCTTCAAATCGAGATGTGATAATTTATCCGGCTAGGTGTAAGCGCCCATTACAATTTACACAATCTCGAGGAATGGGCTAAAGCCACATTCCAGTCAAGCGAAGGACATTCACTCGATATTCTGCAAAGCCATTTCTGAAATCAAATCTCCCTCTTTGTCCAGCCCCTCACTTTAGCCGGAGGCGAAAATCATCCACAAACACCAATCAAACCTCGCCCCAAATCAGTCTCACCACCCCCCACCGAGTGCCTTATACAATTGTGCATAACTACTCAGCAGCTCCTGTTTGGTTCCGGCAAAATTCAATTGAGAATCAAATGCCTGACGCTGAGACTCCAGGTATTCCAAGTAGCTGGTTACGCCTTGATTGTATCGCTCTTGAGACAAAAACATCGCGCGGAGCGCGGCCTTCACATGGGCCTCTCTGGCTATCAATTCTTTGCGAAGTGAGCTAATATTCACCAAGGTGTTTTCCACCTCCCGAAAGGCATCCAATACAGTCCGCTCATAGTTCAGCACAGCTTGCCGAGTTCTACTCTCCTCGATATCCACCTGTCGCTGCAAAGCTCCCCAATTAAACAAGGGGCCTAAGATAGATCCACCCAGATTCCAAGCTGAACCCATGCTGCTCAATTCAGTTCCTGCTGCGCCTAACAAACCTGTCAGGGAAACATTAGGCAATCGATTCGCTTTTGCTGCTCCTACCAAGGCATTTGAAGCGATTAGTTCCTGCTCTGCAAGCAGCACATCCGGTCTTCTGGCCAACAGTTGACTTGGCAACCCTACCGGGATTTCCAGATCTAAGGTATGATCCATCAGCTCGACACCCACAGGAATTTGTTGCGGTAATTCTCCCACCAAGACACTGAGTTGATTTTCTGTTTGAACGATCAATCGCTCCCAGATCGGGACGCTCCCTGCTGCTATAGCCGTTTGGATCTGCGCCTGATTCAAATCGATTTCTGCAATAATTCCTTTCGCAAAGCGCTCCTGAATAATTGTTTGCATACTATCCCGAAGTGCCAGCGTCTGATTGGAAATCTCCAGACGTAGCTTGTACTCCAATAACTGAAAATAAGAAGTGGCTACTGTACTCATCAGACTGAGTTTGGTGGCGCGATAGCCTTCTTCTGTCGCTATAATGTTTGCGCGGGCGGCTTCATTGAGTCTTCGGTATTTTCCCCAGAAATCAATCTCCCAATTCACCGAGCCAAATCCCGTAAATACGTTTTGAGTTGCTGCTAGGGGCAATCCCGAGAAATTTCCCCGACTGGCTCCAGCCGAATATCCAATCGATGGAAGCATCTGCGAGCGCTGAATCACCAGTGCACTTTGAGCTTGCTGAATATTCTCCGCGGCAATGGCCAAATCCTGATTGGTGTCCAAGGCCTGCTGAACTAATTGATTCAATACCGGATCCTTAAAAACGTCAAACCAGTTGATATTCATCAAAGAGTCAACTTTCAGGGTATCGACATTAGCCAATTGTACCTGCTGTCGGTCGAGGTCCTCCCCTAATCGGTATTGGTCAGGAATAGCTACTTCTGTACCCTGGTAATTTTGACCGGATTTACAGGACCATAAAAAGGAGGCTCCCAAGCAAATTAGAACAAACTTTCTCATGATTTCTGAACCTTTAAAACTGCCTCTCTTTTTTCTTCATATCTACCAAGTTTTCCCACCAACACAAACAGCATCGGGTATAAAAATAAACCTAGTAAAGTCGCCACTCCTATTCCTCCAAGTAAAGCCATTCCCATTACTTTACGAGCTTCTGCACCAGACCCTGATGCCAGTATCAAAGGCAACACGCCGAGAATAAAGGAGAAAACCGTCATCAAAATTGGTCTAAATCGCAGCTTAGCTGCCTCCACCGCAGCATCGAAAAGACTGAGTCCTTCATCAAACTTGATATTGGCAAACTCCACAATCAGGATAGCATTCTTTGCCGCCATCGCGATAAGCATGACCAAAGAGATCTGTGCGAAAATATTATTCAAGTATGCTTCGTCCATTAGTCGGGCGAGATAAAGGAATAAGAATGCACCAAACAGCGCAAATGGAGTTCCCAACAAAATCGCAAAAGGCATAGACCAACTTTCATATTGTGCGGCCAAAATGAGAAATACGAACAAGAGTGAGAAGGAAAATATGATGCCGATTTGACCTGAGGAGCTCTTCTCTTGATAGCTCATCGCATTCCAGCTGTAGGTCATATCATCCGGCAATACCTCAGCTGCCACTTCTTCCAGAGCATCTAATGCCTGTGCCGAGGAATAACCCGCGGCTGGCGAACCTGTCACCTCAGCTGCTCGGAACAGGTTGAATCTATTGGTATAGTCAGGTCCTGCGATTCGCTTGACATTCACAAAGCTCGAAATGGGAACAGGCTCGCCAACGTTGTTTTTGACATAGAAAAGATCGAGGCCATTTTCACTCTGCCGGTATTCGGGTTCAGCTTGGACGTACGCTTTATATAGCCTCCCAAATCTATTGAAGTCATTGATATAAGCACCCCCGAGGTAGGCTGCAAACGTATTATACACGTCCCCAAGTCTAACTCCCGTTTTTAGAATTTTGTCTTGGTTGATTTCCATAAACCGCTGCGGAACAGTAGCCTGATAAGTAGTGAACGCAGAAGCAATCTCCGGTCGAGCTTGAGCTGCTTGGATAAAAGCGTAGGTGTTTTGCGCCAGGTAAGTGGGATCCTGCCCTTTTTTGTCCTGGATCATAATGCTAAATCCAGAGCCGTTTCCAAGGCCCGGAATGGCTGGTGGACCGAAACTGAATACCTGAGCCTCTTGAATTTCCCGGGCGAAAATCGCATTCAGTCGCTCCATCATTTCCTTCGCAGTAGCCTCTCGCTCATCCCACTCTTTCAGCGTGACAAACATAAAGCCCGTGTTGGGAATGTAAGATCCCGCCAACAAACTGAATCCGGAAAGAGCAGTGGCAAATTCTGTTTCAGGTTGGGCCATCACGATCGCTTCGATCTTTTTCATTACTGCGTCCGTACGCTGCATGGAAGCCGCATTGGGCAGCTGCACATTTACATAGAGGTAGCCTTGATCTTCTTCGGGTAGAAATCCTCCGGGCACCATAGCCCCAAATATTCCCGCTGCTACCAACGTAAGCACGATATAAATAGAACCTCTCTTGAGTTTCCCGGCCATGACTTTTGCCATGCCGTAGTAGCTTTCTGTACTTTTATCAAAACTGGTATTGAATTTTGTGAAAAATCTTCCAAGTAACCCCTTTCCTGGTCCAGTCGAATTTTTCAATAAAAGTGAACAAAGCGCAGGACTCAAAGTCAGGGCATTGATCGAAGAGAAGACCACCGAAACGGCAATTGTGATCGCAAACTGCTGATAAAGTTTGCCCGTGATTCCAGCCATGGCTGCTACAGGAACAAACACCGCTACCATCACTAATGTGGTGGCAATAATAGGTGCCGTCACTTCCTTCATCGCTTCCGAAGTGGCGGTCTTAGGATTCATTCCCTTTTGCATATTAACCTGAACCGCCTCTACCACTACGATGGCGTCATCCACGACTATCCCAATCGCTAAAACCAGCCCAAGTAGCGAAAGTGTATTGATGGAAAAGCCTAACACAGGAAAGACCATGAAAGCCGCAATAAGGGAAACAGGAATAGCCAAGGTGGGAATCAACGTAGCCCGCCAATCCTGGATAAAAATAAATACAACAAGGACGACCAATAAGAGGGCAATGATTAAGGTTTCGATGATTTCGGAGATTCCAGCCTTGATCGGTGCTGTACTGTCCAATGATACCTCATAACTGATCCCCTCCGGAAAATCTTTGGCAAGCTCATCCATCGTCTCACGTACTACAGATGATAGCTCTACTGCATTGGATCCGGGTGCTTGATAAAGTGCAATGATGGCACAGTCCTTTTGATTCAGTCTGGTAAAAGCATTATACGATTCTACTCCTAATTCTACGCGCGCGACATCCTTGATAAAAATCTGACTACCATCCGATTCCGAGCGAATGACCACATTTCCAAATTCTTCCTCCGATATTAACCGATCCGGCAGACGGACAGTATAGGTGAACTCAGTACCTGGGGGAGCCGGTTCTGCACCAAATTTTCCACCAGGGGCAATTACGTTTTGCTGCCGTACAGCATCCACGATTTCCGGGATAGTGATCCCAAGCTTTGCTAGGCGATCGGGCTTAACCCAGATACGCATGGAGTAATCACTGGCTCCCAATACCTGTACTCTGCCTATGCCTCTGGTGCGGGCAAGTTGGTCTTTGACATTGATAATCCCATAATTGCCCAAAAACTCCTGATCATAGGCTCCGTCTGAGGTGAGGGTCAGCAACATCAGAATATTTGGCATTGACTTTTCAGTTTTTACACCGAGTCTTTTTACTTCTTCAGGCAATTTTGGCGTAGCCGCAGCTGCCCTAGTCTGAGTAAAAACAGTATTCATATCAGGGTCAGTACCCAGATCAAAAGTTACCTCGAGTGCAAGGGTACCATCATTGGCATTGGTGGATTTCATGTAGAGCATATTTTCCACCCCGTTGATTTCCTGCTCCAATGGCGAAGCTACTGATTGCTCCACGCTGATGGCATTAGCTCCCGTGAAGGCCGTGCTCACTCGTACCACAGGGGGAGTAATGTCAGGATACTGCTCGATAGCCAGCCCTAGAATGGATACTCCGCCCACAATCACCATAAATAAGGCAATCACTATGGCAACGATAGGCCTTCTTACAAAGAATATCTGCTTTGAATCGTCTAGTTCGCTCATCGGATTAATCTTTGTATTGAGATTGGAATACCACTTCTTTCGGTGTAATTTCTTGTCCTGCGGTGACTTTTTGGATGGCCTGTAGTACCACTAGGTCACTAGCTGCTAACCCAGATTTCACCACAAAATAATCCCGGTAATTTCCTGCCATTTCGATTGGCTGCTGCACTAGTTTATTTCCTTCTCCTACTTTAAAGACAAAAAATCCTCCTTGAAATTCACTCACGGCCCGCTGAGGCACCAGCACTCCCTCATTGACGTTTTGGATAGGAACTCTCACACGCGCAAATTGACCCGGTCTTATCAGACGGTCAGGGTTGGCAAAAGTAGATTGGACTAGAATAGTCCCCGAACTGGCATCGATCTGACGGTTGATAAAATCCACTTTTCCGGTCTGATCGAAGGGTGAACCATCAGCTAGGATTAGTTTTAAAGTTGCCGGATTGTCCTGAAGCTTTCGATGATCCTCTTGATATTCTCTGAAGATGGAGAGGTAGTCATTTTCGGAAAGATAAAACTCGACTCGAATCGAATCAATTAAGGAAACAACATTGAGGATAACCGGATTGGGATCGCGACCTACGAATTCCCCAATTTTGGCATTGGTCTTTCCGATCAATCCATCGATCGGTGATTTGATTTGTGTATAACCCAATTGGATCCCTTCATATCTGACTTTGGCATTAGCTGCGCTCACCATGGCTTTGGCGGCATCCCTATTTGCGATAGCGGCATCCAGATCCTTTTTAGAAATCGCATTCATATCGGCCAAGGGCTGGTATCGAGCCAAGTCATTTTCTGCCTGTGTCAGTCTCACCTGAGCTGAGGCTAATTCGCTGGTAGCGGCATTGACTCCCTCCTGAAATGGGTCTGCATTGACTGTATATAGCAGGTCTCCTTTTTTTACCAATCTCCCCTCCTGAAAATGAATTCCCTGCAAGTAACCTTCTGCACGGGCACGGATAGGAATGTCCACTTTGCCATAAATTTGGGCCACGAAGTCCTTTTCCAAAGTAATGGACTCTGTTTTCAATTTTACAACCTCGACTTCCAAAGGCTCTTTTTCAGTTACTTCAGGTGTAGGGGAACACGAGTAGAACAAAGCCAGACCGAGGAGTAAATTCATTCCAGAAATTTTCATGATTTTCAAAATAAGATTCAACGCTCTTTTCTATCCAATAGTAGGGTGTTTATAAAGGTATAAAAAATCACTTAATACCAATTTTAAGTGAGGTAAACCTGTTCGTGTTGCTTTTTCAAAAAATTCAGGTTTAGATTAATACACTTCAGTCAGCAAATCCTACACTTCAGACTGATTCAATTTTTGGACTTGAATCCTCCTGGCATATTTGATTCAAATACGAATCAAAATGAATCCACGTCTGCTCCTTTTTATCTTCTTCACGCTGATGCAAACCCAAGCTTTTGCGCAAGCAACTGTCATAGGAAAAGTGCTCGATGAAAAGGGACTTGCCTTACCCGGTGCAAATATTCAACTCAAAGGAAGCTACGACGGAGCATCAAGTGCACAGGATGGAACTTATCAATTTGAAACAGCTAACCTAGGTGATCAGGTGCTGATTTTTAAGTTTCTTGGGTTTAAATCTCAAGAGATCGCGCTTACACTAAAGCCTAACTTTAACGAAATTCAGTCTATATATTTGATAGAAGAAATTACCGAGATGAACGCCGTAACCATCTCAGCCGGCACAATGGAAGCTTCCGATCAAGGCAAGTCTGTGGTGCTGAAGCCGCTTGATATTGTCACCACGCCAAGTGCAATGGGCGATATCATGGGTGCTTTTCAAACGCTTCCAGGCACGAGTACTGTAGGGAATGATGGAAGGTTGTTCGTCAGAGGCGGAGATGCTAGCGAAGTGGGCATCTATATCGATGGCATGCGGGTGGGCAATGCCTATGGAACTACCGCTGGAAATGTGCCTACACGAACCCGCTTTAACCCCAATCTATTCAAGGGAACATTCTTCAGCACCGGCGGATATTCAGCTGAATATGGTCAGGCACTTTCCTCAGCTTTGGCGTTGAACACCAAAGACCTATCGGTCCGAAGCCAGGGTGATCTGAGCATAATGAGCATAGGTGGCGGCTATTCTCACACATTGGCTAACGAAAAGCAAAGCATCACCGCAAGTGCTAACTACTTTAATCTAGGGCCATATCAGGGATTGATTAAGCAAGAGGTGGACTTTGAGGCTGCGCCAAATGGCTGGGATCTAGAAGTAGCTGCGCAAAAGAAAACGGGAGACAACGGGTTACTCAAAGTAATGGCGAGGACAGAATCTGGAGGAATGAAACTTTGGCAGCCTTTACCGGGAACAGACCGACGGGTTTTGGTTGATCTAAAAAATGACTACAGCTATGCACAAGCAAACTGGAGAACAATTTTGAAAAAAGACTGGATGATTTTCACTGGAATTTCATACTCCAGAAATTTCGATAAAATCACTTATGACAGTATAAAAGTAGAACGGGAAAATAAGCTTATGCACCTCAAGGGCACTGCGATCAAAGACTTCTCCGATCGGCTTTCAGCAAAGTTTGGAATAGAGCATTTCATTCACCTTTTTTCCGAGAAGCTGATCAATGAAGGTTGGGAAAGAGACTTTGACGATAGAGAAACATATCTTTTTACGGAATGGGATTTCTATCTGAATAAAGATCTAGTGTTCAGAGGTGGCTTAAGAGGCGGCCTAAGCTCACTCACTGAGGAAAGCTGGTTGGATCCTCGAGTATCTGTAGGATATCAATTGAACGATAAAGGGCAATTGTCTTTTGCAGCAGGAAGCTTCCATCAATTACCTGTGGAAAACTTCCGCGTATTGAATACGAATCTTCAGAATTCGGAATCAAACCATTTGATTTTGAACTACCTATTTACCAAAGATGGATTCACTTTAAGAGCGGAGACTTTTTATAAGTCTTACGACAACCTTGTGACTTTTGAGGGAACGATGGATGATCCTCAGACCCTTCAAAATAATGGATCAGGCCACGCCAAAGGAATGGATTTCTTCTTCCGCGATCAGAAAACTTTTAAGGAAACGGACTATTGGGTCACTTACAGCTTTGTGGATAGCAAGAGAAGCTTTAACCAATACCAAACTGAAGTACAACCTAGTTTTGCTCCAAAGCATAATCTATCGGTGGTGGTGAAGCATTTTGTTCCCTCACTCAAATCACTCATAGGTGCCTCTTTTGCCTTCAATGATGGCTATACCTACACAAATCCAAATGTGGATAACTCGGATATGAACGCAAAAACAAAAAGCTATCAAAATTTGAGTTTATCCTGGAGCTATTTACCAAAACCTAATGTGATCATTCATCTTGCCTGTACCAATGTGCTCGGTCGGGACAATGTTTTTGGCTACACCTACAGCCCAAAAGCTAATACTGAAGGAATATTCGAAGCTATTCCTCAAGGTCAGATCGCACCACGATTCTTATTTATCGGAGTATTCCTAACCTTTTCCAAAGACAAAACAGCTAATAATCTAAACAACCTTTAATCAATTATACTATGAACAAGTACATCCTAACACTCGCATTCAGTCTATTCTTCATCGTGGTAGCGCAAGCAACTGATCCGGCTTTCATCGCCGCTATGCAAAAGCAGTTGGAAGCTAAAAAGACAATTGGAACTTATGAGCAATCCCAGGAAGTCACCAACGGATTCCTGAGAATAGCCGAAGCTGCTGACACGGAATGGTTGCCTTTATATTACGCAGCTTTATTGAAAACAGAAGCAGCTTTTCGCTTCGATATAGACAAAGACAAGAGCTTTGATGAGGCTATGGAATTGGTGAAAAAAGCGCAGAAAATCTCTGCTGACAATTCCGAACTTACAGCATTGGAAGGATACATCACGATGGGCAAGATCAGTATAGATCCAGGGAGTAGAGGTCAATCTCTCAGTGGAAAAGCAATGCAGCTCTTTGGCAAAGCCATAAAACAAGACAGAGAAAACCCAAGAGCTGTATCGCTGATGTCCCAGATGGAATTAGGCATGGCCGACTTTTTCGGTAATGGACCAGAGAAAGCCTGTGGAATGGCTCGAATGAGTTTGGAACTTTACAAAAAAGAGGAGGCAAAAATCACCGAAGAATATATCCTACCGACTTGGGGCAAAATGCAGGCTGATCAAGTGACGGCCAAATGCAACTGATTTAGATTATAATTCCTCTTAACTGGAAAAGCTTTAATTTCTAGATGATACCGCTACAATCTAGGATTTAAAGCTTTTTACTTAAATTTCCCTCCATGACTCAGTCTAAAGAACCTATATACAAAATGCGCATTGGCATTTGGAATACATTTCCTAAGTTCCTATTGATCAGTGTGGCAATAGCGACAACCCTAATGATGATTTTTTGTCCTAGATGTTTTCTGAGTTGGGCAGGGATGAAAAGTCTAATTCCGGATTTTCTATACTCCCTTACCATTACCATGGCGATGAGTTTTGGCGGAAATCTGGTTGAGAATTATTACGAACAGCGAATTTCCTGGATAGCGCATCCATTCAAAAGATTGATTGTGACTACAGGAACCTACTTGATCTATGCTTTTCTGGTAGCTTACCTGATTGTATTTATTTATGCCTGGATTTCTGGGGAGTTCACCCTCAATAATATTCCCTGGAGAAATGTGGCATCTTTTGCGATCATGCCTATGTACATCGCCCTGATCATCATGGCGATTTTCACGACGAGGAGTTGGTTGATCGAATGGAAGAAATCAGCTTTGGAAGCAGCACAGCTCAAAAATGAAAAACTATCGAGTCAATACCAATCTCTCAAAGATCAGCTCAATCCGCATTTTCTATTCAACTCATTAAACGTCCTTTCCAATCTGGTCTATGAAGACGCAGATAGATCGGCAGCTTTTATTCAGAAATTATCCAAGATCTATCGGTATGTGCTAGAAGCTCAAAAGGAGCAACTAATCGAGGTGAGTAAGGAGGTGGAGTTTGCAAGAAATTACCTGGAGTTGCAAAAAATAAGATTTGATGAAAGCCTTCAATACACCATAGAAATTGACTCCACCGCAGGTTTTCTTCCTCCGCTTTCGCTGCAGCTGCTGCTAGAGAATGCCATCAAGCATAATATTGCAAGCGAAGAAAAACCGCTGCTTATCCACATTTCTAGAAAAGAGAATGAACTGTGGATTAGCAATACTTTTCAGCCCAAAATTAACCTATCGGAACCTTCTACAGGCATAGGCCTAAATAATATTAAGCTCCGCTACGAGTTACTTTCCAACAAGGCTATGGAAGTGAGCCAAACCAAGGAAGAGTTCTCTGTCAAATTACCCATATTGGAAATATCCACATGAAAATTCTTGTAATTGAAGACGAAAAACCTGCAGCAAATCTGCTCATAAAGCTAATTAAGAAGCATTTTGGAGAAGTGGAAATCATTGGCAATTTTGACACCATTACAAAAACCATTCAATGGCTTCGTGAAAATTCTGCCCCTACTTTGATTTTTTGCGACATTCAATTGGCGGATGGATTGAGCTTCGAGATTTTTGAAGAGGTAAAGTTATCCACACCAATAATTTTCACAACTGCCTTTGATCAATACGCGATCAAAGCCTTTCAGGTGAATGCGATTGACTACCTATTGAAGCCCATTGATCCTGCAGAATTTTCCAGAGCTGTGGATAAGTATAAGACCAACCAAATCAAATCAACGATTGAACTGGAAATTTTGAAAGAGCTACTTTCTCCAAAGAAAAACACGTTTAAATCTAGATTTTTGGTCCGATTTGGAGAGAAGATTCAAAGTGTACCTATAGAGGAAATTTCCTTCTTCTTTAGTGAGGAAAGAGTCACTTTTCTGCAAACACAGGCTGGAAAAAAATATGTTCTTGATAGCACGCTGGAGCAGACAGAAGCTCAGGTAAATCCTGCTGAATATTTCCGCATCAATCGCAAATACCTGTGTAGAATGGAAGCGATCGACGGAATTTTCGCTTTTTCAAATAGTCGGCTGAAAGTGACTTTGAAGAATTCTACAGATTCCGATATTTTGATCAGCCGGGAAAAAGTAAGTGATTTTAAGCAATGGTTGGATCAATAATTTAGATATTCGAATTTTGTACTGTATTTTTTGGGAGATGAATAACGAAAGTGACTACGGCAGAAAACAAGAAGACTTAACCTGGCTGGAAAATCTCCAACGAAATAGCTGGGAACCTGAGGTGATTATTTCAGGTATTACACTTGCATTTCTTTTCGTATTTCCTGCAAAAGTTTATGAGTTTTCAGCCTATCTAATTCAGGAAGTCGGCACAGGATATATTGTGAGTTGGTTGATTTTAATCTATCTGACTACAGTAGTTAATGTCTTTAAGATTTTTTTCGTGGCTCACTTAGCGTTGAGGTTTGTCTGGGCAGGGTTACTTGGACTTAGTTTTGCTTTTCCAGAAGGTGTGATTCATCAGCGCCTTTTCAAAAGCGAGCAGGGTTTCAACTATCAGAATCCAAATGAAATGGTACTGAAACTGGAACGAATCTGTAGTACTACCTTTGCTTATCCGGTGTCTATGCTCATTACTTTTCTGATAATCACCATTTATTTGGGACTACTGATTTTTGTGTATGTATTATTTGATTTACCCTTTATAGTGCTAGCTATACTCACTGTACTGACCTTACTAGCGATTATTTTCAGTTCTTTTATTTTTAAGAAGAAGTCAAAATTGAAAAAATGGTTTGCAGGTACAATTTTGAATTCCATAAGTGCCATCTACCAGAGTAATCTAGGGAAGTGGTTCACGCTTTTCTATGCTGTAGGAATATTTCTTTGTGCTACACCTTTGATATTCAATGATGTAGAGGACTTTTCAATGTTCGTAAACGAAAGCAATTTGATCGAGAAGGAACTTGAATGGCCTTCTAAAGCTCACATTTTTGAGGATTATCATGACGAGACTAAGCGGTATCCCAGGGCATTTATCCCTTCGGAGGTTCTATCAGATGATGTGCTTCAACTAGGGGTGTCTAGGTATGAGGACGATGCCAAGATGGTAGATCATATCCAAAGGGAATTCAATGATCAATTAGCGAGCTTAGGCTGGCATGAGGTCAATCAATCATCGGATCTACTCCGACTTTACATAGATGAGGAGGTGGTGGAAAATGTACCATGGAGTAAGGTACGCCTTCCGATGACAGGACAGAAAATCTACCAATCATTACATTTTATTGAAGATCTTCCTAGCGGCACACATACCCTCCGAGTGGAAAAGCTAATCCTTAGCTATGATTTGGTATCAAACAAACCAGAAATCAAAAAGCTTCAAAACTGGGCAAAGTTCGAATTCATCAAACGATAACTAATTTTAGGAAGAATTAGGCAATTTATGTATTCAAAGTACTCATCACTTTATGAAAAAACACCTCGTAATCGTATTTTTGATTAGCACTTTTTCTATATCATGCACTTCCGAATCATCTCAAGAAATACCTATTCTGGATCTCAAGAACTTGATTGTTGACACCTTGTATCTGGAAAAAGATACGCTGACAAGAGATTTGGGGGAAAATTTCAGCTATTATAAGACTGATTCAGGAGAGGTATTAGTTACTTTTTTGAGTCACCAATTGCGTGTCTATAGTTATCCTGAAGGAAAACAACTGAAAAAGCAACGTTATGAAAAGGAAGGTCCTGATGGAATAGGCTCCTTCGTATCTCAATCTTTCATAGATAAGACTAGTCTATATGTGTTTTCTCAGCAGAAGGAGTTAATTAAGTGTGATTTTGAAGGAAGAGTGCTCAATCGATGGGATTTTCCTGGGGTAAGTGAAAGCCGGCAATATGCAAACTACTCAACTGCTGGAAATAACAAAGTTCGAAAATCTGGAAATGAGCTCATTTTCATTGATATCCCTTATGTATTCATGGAAGGTTTTTTAACCTACGATAAATGGGGAATGATCTTTAATACAGATAAACACACTTTTTCACATTTCAATTTCCTCTATCCAGCAGCCATTTCAGAATATGTGAATGACGATCAATTGGGCCTTTTCAGTCATATTTATATCGCTGATCAGGAAGAGCATCTGATAGGTTTTGCGATATCAGACTCCATAGCGGTGGTGAAAAATGGTGAACAAATCTGGAAATGGGCAGGAACATCTGAATCACTAGAGTTTAAAAAAGGCACCACAGTCCCAAATGGGGAATACATCGTCTTTCAGCCAGATCATTCCAGTAGCAAATATAACGGACTCGATTTTGACAGCTATGCTAATAAAATTCTAAGATGGGTACGAGTGAAAGGACCTAGACCAGAAAACAAAAAGCAAGAGAGAAATCGGCTGTTGATTTTCGATAGGGAATTAAATCGAGAAGCAGAGTTGGAATTTGAGCGCAAGGAGTTGGGAATGTACGGTTTTAATACGCCAAAGGGCTATGCGGTCAGTCTATATTCTGAAACAACCGATGATGTCACTGCCTTTGCCGTGATTGACTTTTCGAAAATAAATTCATTAGAATAGTTGATCAATAATGAATGGCAGTCTGGAGACTGCACTATTTTAGATCCAAGTCAGGAGACCTACCTACTGCATGCAGGCTTGAACCAAACTATAAACTTGAACCAAATCTCAGAACTGCGCTTTCTGCGAAATCTTTGTGAACTCTGTGGTTAAGACCTTTTCAAAAAATTCCATAAAAAAAAGCGAGACTATTCAGTCTCGCTTTTTACTAGTAGTTCGATTTCCTCTCCAGATTCATCTAAGAATCTGTATTCCGTCACGGGTAGGGAAGAATCTTTGATCAGTTTTATCCACTTATTATACTTGAAAAACCACTTTACTCTTCGGCTAATAATGCCTGTAGTGAAGTATGCGTGCAGGTAGGGATGCAGCCCTATTTGTATTTTACTCACATTCTGGATAGTAGCCATATGATCTACGTCTCTTTCCAGCTTGTCGGCGATCAGGATCGAAGCCTGAATTTTGCCGGTGCCGTTGCATGCTGGGCAAGTCTCTTTGGTCACAATATTGACCTCGGGTCTTACGCGCTGTCTGGTGATCTGCATGAGCCCAAATTTGCTCAGAGGCAAAACAGTATGCTTAGACCTGTCAGATTTAAGCTCATTATTCATCGCTTCAAAGATGGCCTTTTTGTTTTCGGCCTTTTTCATATCGATAAAATCGACTACGATGATGCCTCCCATATCCCGGAGACGGAGCTGTCTGCCAATTTCTTTAGCAGCGACCAGATTGGTTTTTAAGGCCGTTGATTCCTGGTCACTTTCCTGATTGGACTTATTACCACTGTTCACGTCTATGACGTGCAGGGCTTCTGTGTGCTCGATGATCACATACCCTCCTTGCGGAAGGCTGACCGTCTGTCCAAACAGGCTTTTGATCTGCTTTTCTATTCCAAAACTTTCAAATAGCTTGGCTTTACCGTTGTAAAGCTTGACAATTTTTTCTTTTTCAGGGGCTATAGTCCTGATGTAGGATCTGATCTGATCGTAAGTAGATTCTTCTTCTACGGTGATTGCGTCGAATGATTCGTTGAGCAGGTCTCTCACAAGTGAGGAAGCCATGCTCATCTCTCCGATTATTTTGTCGCGGCTCTTGGCTTTAAGCAATTTTGCCATTCCCTCTTCCCAATTACTGAGAAGATTGCGAAGATCTTTATCTAAGTCACTTACGGACTGACCTTCTGCCACGGTTCGGATGATTACTCCGAAATTGGCGGGTTTGATAGAATTGATAAGTCTTAAGAGACGTTTTCTTTCCTCATTGCTTCTGATCTTCTTGGATACGTTGACCGAATCCGAGAAAGGAACCAATACGAGGTAGCGACCTGGCAGAGAGAGCTCACAGGATAGTCGAGGCCCCTTCGTAGAGATGGGTTCTTTGACGACCTGAACCAGTATTTGCTGGTTTTTGGCGAGTGGATTGGAGATTTTTCCAATTTTCTCGATTTCAGGTTCGTTCGTAAAACCCTTCAAATTGTAATTGCCGTAGTTATTGTTGCGCACCATTTTGGTGAACTTCGTCAGGCTGTTGAAATTTGCCCCGAGGTCCTGGTAATGAAGAAAGGCGTCTTTCTCATAACCTACGTCTATGAAAGCTGCATTGAGCCCATTGACGATTTTGCGGACCGTACCGAGATAAATATCTCCAACTTTAAACTGATTGTCCATCCCTTCGGAATGCAACTCAACCAGGCTTTTATCTTGAAGGAGGGCAATTCGACTTCCGTTTTGAGCAGAATCGATTAACAATTCCGTACTCAAAGTTTCGTCTTATTATAATGTAAATGAACGTGTACTCAAATGACAATAAGAAGAAGTGTATTACTTCTTCTTATGTCTGTTTTTTCTTAGTCTCTTCTTACGCTTGTGCGTAGCGATCTTATGTCTTTTTCTTTTTTTTCCGCAAGGCATAGTCTTTGGATTTAGTAGTGATACAATAAATTATAGCTTGTTGAGGTAGCTGTCAATGCTTTCTAGGACGACTTCGTCTTCGGTCATCATTTTTAGTTTCTCAAACTGGGCTTTCGCTTTGTTATTTTGTTTGGCTTCGAAATAGCTTATGGCTAGGTAAAACTGCCCTTGGAAATTATCCGGATGATAGTTAATCAATTCTTCAAATCGCTCAGCGGCAAGTTTATACTGACCTGACTGCATAGATAGCAATCCCATGTTGTATAGCCCATCTTCGTTCTGGGGATCCTGCTCCAAGACTTCTCTCAGCATAGTGATTCCCTGCATCGGGTTGGGCGAGGACACATAGGTCATCGCTACTTTGGTTTTCAAATCCAATCTGGTGGGATCTTTATCCAGCACCTGTGTTAAATACTTTCGGGTCTGTTCGGCAGTGTAAGTTACTTTTTCTGGATCTAGGGCAAAGTTGAATGCTTCATAGTAAGCTTTTCCCGCCTTTTCCGCCAAGTCCATGTCTGACTGCTGATCAGCCGCCAAACTTAGGTAATATCCCGCACTATCGTACTTTCCCAGTTCTTGATAGATCGCAGCTATTTCCTCTGTAGAGGATTTAACCTCTTCTTTGGAAGTAGTCTCTGCTATCTGAAGTTTCAGCGTGTTGATCTGTAACCTTTGATCGGGACTTAACTCAGCCTCATGCATAGCCACTGCATCGGTGGAAGAAGGAGACTCACTTTCCTGAGAAATAGAATCCGCTTTACTTTCGTTGTCCACCACCACAGTAGGAAGAACATACAATCCTCCGATTGCGATGATCCCTAGTACAATAAGTATGAGTTGAGATCTTTTCATGTCAAAAACTCTTCAATCTTAGTCTTGAGGAGCTAATTCTTTGATTTTTTTGCTGTTCTTAATTTTCTCTACAAACACCTTAGAAGGCTTGAAAGCCGGGATGTAATGCTCATCGATCACAATAGCGGTGTTTTTGGAAATGTTTCGGGCGATTTTCTTAGCTCTCTTCTTATTGATGAAGCTACCAAATCCTCTCACGTAGATGTTATCGCCATCAGCCATTGAATCCTTCACTACCTTGAAGAATGCCTCAATTGCTTGTGTCACATCATCCTTTTGGATGCCTGTCTTGTCTGAAATCTTAGTGATTACTTCTGCTTTAGTCACAGTAATATTAATTTAGAAATTACGAAATAAGCTTAACAACCTATTAACCAAGTGTTTTTGGGACTGCAAATGTAAGACAACCATTGTAATTAAAAAACATATTCACAAAAATTAGCGTGATTTGTACAGTAGATACTAATTACCCATGAACCACAAAACCACTGAATATCAGGCTTTTTCACATCAAATAATATCTTGGTATAAAGAAAATCCAAGAGATTTGCCTTGGCGAGGAACGCAAAATCCATACAAAATATGGCTCTCTGAGATCATTCTACAGCAAACCCGAGTGGCTCAGGGTTTACCTTATTATTATGCTTTTGTGGAAGCCTACCCTACAGTAAAAGACTTGGCATTGGCACCGGAGGAAGAAGTCCTGAGACTGTGGCAGGGACTGGGATATTATAGCAGGGCGAGGAATCTTCATGCTTGCGCAAAAAATATCTGGTTCGATATGGGCGGTGTGTTTCCTAAAACATACGACGACCTCCTTAAACTAAAAGGAGTTGGAAGCTACACTGCATCGGCCATTGCTAGCTTTGCCTATGGAGAAGTGAAAGCCGTCGTGGATGGAAATGTCTTTCGTGTTTTAGCCCGATACTTCGGAATAGAAACCGATATAGCAAGCTCCAAAGCCAAAAAGGAATTTGAAACATTAGCCAATCAAATTATTCCTGAAGATCAGCCTGGGGAATTCAACCAAGCGATGATGGATTTTGGTGCACGTCTATGTACTCCCAAAAATCCCAACTGCGAATTCTGTCCCTTGAAGACCTCTTGTTTTGCTTTGACTCATTCGATGGTATCAGATCTTCCCGTGAAAATCAATAAAGTCAAGATCCGGGAGCGGCATTTCCATTATTACGTCATCACCTGTGGAGAAAAATGGGTCTGGAAAAAAAGAACATCTGGAGATATTTGGGAAGGCTTGCATGATTTTCCGCAAAGTGAATCCATGGCTGATCAACAGGACAAAGTTCTTGAGATTCCCTTGAAAAAATCTAAACAGCTAAAACCCTTTCCAAAAAATTACCGACACATTCTCTCACATCAACGACTAAACGCTGTATTTTCAAAAGTGGAAATTGAAGAAGATAATTTGGCAGACCTTGAGAATTGGTGTGCTACGGAAGGTTTTTTACTAGTGGAAGAAAAGCAAATTGAATATTTGGCCAAGCCAAAGTTGATCGTCAATTTTTTGAACGATCAAGGGATTTGAGTACCTTCAAGTATTAGATTTTTTCAAACTTATAAAACAAACTAAACTATGGCAGGTGTAAATAAAGTAATCCTAGTGGGCAATCTTGGGTCAGACCCAGAAGTTAAGTATTTAGAAGGTGATAATGCAGTGGCAAATCTTAGCATCGCTACTACAGAAGCCTACAAAAACCGGAATGGAGAACGGGTAGAGCAAACAGAATGGCATGACCTAGAAATGTGGGGAGCTCAAGCAAAAATCGCCGAGCAATACCTCAAAAAAGGTAGTCAGATCTATGTAGAAGGTAAACTCAAAACAGACAAATGGCAAGATGACCAAGGTCAAAACCGCTACCGTACTAAAATCAGAGTGTTAAGCTTTACTATGCTTGGAGGAAAACCTGATGGTGCTCCTAGCGGAAATACTAGCACTCCACAGCAAGCAACCCAACAAAAACCTGCTTCAGCACCTCCCACTGCAGCGCCCAAAGCTCCAGAAATGGTATCTGATACAGAAGACGACGATTTGCCGTTTTAATATTCTATTCCCCTGGAAGCTATTTTCAGGGGAATTTTTTAATTTTGCATCAACCTTTGCGGTTTAATACATGGACGATCCCTATCCGAGTTACCATTTGCTCGCTCAGATTAGCTCACCTTCGGTAGGCTATCTACTTCTAAATGGTTTGCTTTTTATACTGTTATTGATTGGCTCTGCCTTGGTTTCTGGTTCAGAGGTAGCTTTTTTTTCTCTGACAAATGAAGACCTAGGTAATATCGAAGAAGATAATACCACGCGAGGCAAAAAAGTAATAGGACTAGTAGAGTCTCCTAAAAAGCTCCTGAGCACAATTCTCATTCTCAATAATCTGATTAATATTGGAATAGTCACACTCACCACTTTTGTGACATGGTCTATTTTCGGCGCGAATGCTACAGGTATTGTCATCATCCTCGTACAGACTGTAGGGATCACTTTTGCCATTGTTTTCTTCGGTGAAATAGTACCTAAGGTATATGCTAACAAAGCTAAAGTAGAGTTCAGCCTAATCATGGCTCCTACCATTACTTTTTTCAGCACGCTGTTGAAACCTATCTCCCTCTTCTTGATGGCTTTCAGTAACCTTCTGGAAAAACGCATTGAAAAGAAAGGCTACTCTTTGTCTGTCAATGAATTAAATCAGGCCTTAGAATTGAGCACCGAAGATGCACCCAATGAAGAGCGGGAGATTCTTCGTGGCATAGTAAACTTCGGCACACTCACCGTGAAGCAGGTCATGCAAAGTCGAATGGACATTACTGCCATCGATATGGAGATGGACTTCCATGAGCTGATGGACAAAATCAACAAAAGCGGCTACTCCAGAATCCCTGTTTATGCAGAGACGATTGACAGCATTCAAGGTATTTTGTACATCAAAGACCTACTGCCTTACATAGAACGAGGTGAGGATTTTGCCTGGAATGAGCTGATTCGAAAGAGTTTCTTTGTCCCAGAAAATAAGAAAGTGGATACTTTATTAAAGGACTTTCAGCTGAAGCGCGTACACATGGCTATCGTAGTGGATGAGTATGGAGGAACTTCGGGTTTGGTGACCTTAGAGGATTTGATAGAAGAGATTATTGGAGAGATCAACGATGAATTTGATGATCACGATGATATCTTCTTCCAAGAAATCGATCCTGCGACTTTCATTTTTGAAGGTAAAGTCTCCTTGAATGACTTTTCCAAAAAGCTGGAGTTGGATTCTCAGATATTTGATGATGTCAAAGGGGAGAGTGAATCACTTGGTGGATTGCTTCTTGAGCTTAATTCCAAATTCCCTAAAAACGGCACTAAGATTAAGTTTCAGGATTTTGAATTTACCATCCTTGCTGTGGATGCCCGTAGAATCAAAAAAGTAAAAGTCCATATCTATTCTTTGGACAAGGACACCCTTGGACCACACACGGACTAAAAGACTTGAAATTATAATATTCTTAATTTGCGGGTATTTTCAGAACATTATTCTTCACTCTAGAATACGAGCAGTGATTGGATGAGCAAATTTTATGAGCAACAGAAAAAAATTGAATTTTTTTTAAAATTATTTTTTCTCACCCCAAAATCTCGAGGATCTCATATTTTTTTCAGGATTTAAGTCAAAAAACACCCTATCTCTTCAAATACTGCTATAATTTTTCAGGAGTAGTTCTCATTTTTATACCTAAAAGCAAATTACCATAATTCCAAAAATCTTATATTTCTTAAATAATAAGGCATCAAAGTGGCCATTTCGTTGCCGAAATTTTAATAGGACAAATTTTTTCTGTAATTTTTGGAAATTTTGAACCTAATAAATTCTATTAAAATGCAAGAAGGTTTGTATCGATCGGAGTTTGAGCATGACTCCTGCGGTATAGGTGCGGTTGTCGATCTAAGTGCTGTACCCTCACACGAGACGATTAGTGATGCCTTATATATGCTTAGCAATATGGAGCACCGAGGAGGTCGTGGATCAGATCCTAAGACCGGCGATGGTGCAGGCGTGTTAATTCAGGTACCGCATCAGTTCCTCAAGGACATTACTGCCCGCACGGAGATTGAGCTTCCAGAAGCTGGATCTTACGGTGTAGGGATGACTTTTTTTCCAAAGAATAAGCAGCTTTTCCAAAAATCTAAAGAACTTCTCAATCAGCTGATTGAAGAATTGGATTTTGAATTGATTGGCTATAGATCTGTACCAGTGGATGAAACAGTCCCTGGATCTGGAGCATTGGAAGTGATGCCTAATATTGAGCAGCTTTTTGTCAAACACAAAAAAGGCCTTACAGGAATAGAACTGGAGCGCAAACTCTATGTGTTAAGAAACTATTCCACCTCCGAAATCAACACGAAAATTCCTGGGGTAAATCAATCCTTTTACTTTGCGAGTCTGAGCAGTCAGACACTTATCTATAAAGGACAGCTACGTACAGATCAGGTGTTGGCTTTTTACAAAGACCTTCAGAACTCTAGGATAGAATCTGCCTTTGCGATAGTTCACTCTCGCTTTTCTACCAACACCTTTCCAAACTGGAGACTAGCTCAGCCCTTCCGTTTTCTTTCCCACAATGGTGAGATCAATACGATCAAGGGTAATCTGAACAAAATGAAATCTAAGGAAAACCTCATGAAGTCGAAATATTTCACTGACGAGGAGCTTTCCAGACTGATGCCTATTACCGACAAATACAAGTCGGACTCTGCTAATCTAGATGCGATGGTAGAGCTACTCACTTTGAGTGGAAGATCTCTACCACATGCCATGATGATGCTGGTGCCAGAAGCATGGCAGGATAATGAGGTCATGGATCGTGAGAGAAAGTCATTTTATAAATTCCATGCCTCATTAGTAGAACCATGGGATGGCCCGGCTGCTTTACTTTTCACTGATGGCAAATCCGTGGGAGCTACTTTGGATAGAAATGGCCTTCGTCCTCTGAGGTATTTTATCACAAAGGATCAGCGTCTCATCCTTTCTTCGGAAGCTGGAGCTTTGCCTATTCGCGAAGCCACAATTATGGAAAAGGGCAGAATCAGTCCTGGAAGGATGCTATGGGCGGACTTAGAAAAAGGTCGCGTTCTATTCGACGAGGAAGTAAAAGGAGAAATCTGCCGCAAGCAACCTTACGAACAGTGGGTAGCGGACCAACGAATCAAACTTCGCTTGGAGGATTCCCCCAAAACGCTAGCCCATCCCTATTCCACTAAGAATATCAAAAAACAACAAACAATCTTTGGATATACTTCCGAGGAGCTCAAAGTCGTATTGAGTCCCATGGGAGATACCGCCTATGAAGCGATTGGCTCCATGGGAGCAGATACTCCACTGGCAGTGCTCTCCAAAGAAAGTCAGCATATTTCTAATTACTTCAAGCAGCTATTTGCGCAGGTAAGTAACCCACCTATAGATCCTATAAGGGAGCGATTAGTGATGTCGCTTTTCACCCGACTAGGACAAGGGCAAAACATCCTGGAAGAAAGTCCTAAGCATACCCGACAAATCCATATTTCTCAACCAGTTCTTTTGAATGAAGACCTGGAAAAAATTACAAATATGGAAGGTCAAGGCTACAGATGTGCTACCCTTTCCAGTCTTTTCTTGGCAGATCATGCACCGGGAAGATTATTGGAAGCGCTCGACAAGATTTGTGATGAGGCAGAAAAAGCAATAGCTGAAGGCAAAAATATCATCATAATTTCTGATCGAAACAGCACAGAGGAATATGCGCCTATCCCATCACTATTGGCAATAGGAGCAGTCCACCATCACTTAGTGAAGAAGAAAATCCGGACTAGTGCAGGCTTAGTATTGGAATCTGGAGATATCAGAGAAACACATCATTTCGCAACTGCGATTGGTTACGGAGCCTCAGCTATCAATCCTTACATGGCATTGGAATCACTTCTTGATTTATTTGAACAAGGTAAATTACCTAATGCTGAAAATCAGAAAAAACTATTCTCAAATTATCAAGCAGCCATAGGTAAAGGACTACTGAAAGTGCTCTCCAAAATGGGTATCAGTACGCTTCAATCGTATCAAAGTGCTCAGATTTTCGAAGCATTGGGACTTGGTCCGGATGTGATCGATCGATGCTTCAAAGGCACAATATCCAGAATATCAGGGATTTCCTTCAACGAATTGGCAGAGGAAGTTTTGATACGACATAGAGCTGCATACGGGACAGAATCTCCTGTCTTAGAACAAGGCGGGGTTTATCAATGGAAAAGAAGAGGTGAGAAACATCTATTCAATCCAGAGACAATTCACCTACTCCAAAAATCCACGCGCCTAAATGATTTTGGGATGTACAAGAAATTCGCATCCAAAATCAACGAGCAAAGCAAAGATGCCTTGACTTTAAGAGGCTTGTTTGAATTCAAAAAGAGAATTTCCGTTCCGATAGACGAAGTAGAACCAGCATCTTCCATTATGCGAAGGTTTGCTACAGGTGCGATGTCTTTCGGCTCGATTTCTCACGAAGCACATGCTACACTGGCGATAGCCATGAACAGAATAGGTGCTAAAAGTAACTCAGGTGAAGGAGGAGAAGATGAGATTCGTTTTGCCAAAAAAGAAAATGGAGACTGGGAACGCTCAGCGATCAAGCAGGTGGCTTCGGGTAGATTCGGAGTTACCAGTAATTACCTAACCAATGCTGCCGAACTACAGATCAAGATGGCTCAGGGAGCAAAACCTGGCGAAGGCGGACAGCTACCTGGTCATAAAGTAGATGATTGGATCGGTAGAGTAAGACACTCCACTCCTGGAGTAGGGCTGATCTCACCTCCACCGCATCACGATATTTATTCGATTGAAGATTTGGCTCAGCTGATTTTCGATTTGAAAAATGCGAATAGAAAAGCTAGGATCAACGTAAAATTAGTTTCACAAGCAGGTGTAGGCACTGTAGCAGCCGGTGTGGCAAAAGCCATGGCTGATGTGATTTTGATCTCTGGAGCAGATGGAGGCACTGGGGCATCTCCGCTTAGCTCAATCCGCCATGCTGGATTGCCTTGGGAGCTTGGACTATCGGAAGCTCATCAGACTCTAGTCAAAAACAACTTGCGTAGCCGAGTGGTGCTTCAAACCGACGGACAACTCCGAACTGGACGTGACCTCGCAATTGCTACCTTATTAGGTGCAGAGGAGTGGGGAATTTCTACTGCCGCTTTGGTAGTGGAAGGATGCATCATGATGAGAAAATGCCACCTGAACACTTGTCCTGTCGGAATTGCTACCCAAAATCCAGACTTACGAAAGCTATTCACAGGCGATCCGGATCATGTGGTTAACTACTTCCAATTCCTCGTGCAGGATCTCCGTGAGATCATGGCATCGCTAGGATTCCGTACCGTTGATGAGATGGTAGGTCAAAGCAATGTGCTTCAATCTACGGGTCATTTGAATCACTGGAAATGGGATAAAGTGGATTTGAGTCCTATTTTCCATAAAGTAGAAGTGCCAGATCATGTAGGTATTCACAAGCAGATCGATCAGGAATTTGAGTTGAAGAGAGTGTTGGATCGTCAGCTGATTAAGGCCGCACTGCCTTCATTGGAGCAAGCGATGGCTTCTTCTGGAAGCTTCCAAATCAAAAATATTGACAGGTCTGTAGGAGCCATGCTGTCCAATGAAATTTCCAAAATTTACGGTAGTCCAGGGTTGCCTGAAGACACCATCAACTTCAAATTCACTGGTTCCGCAGGTCAGACTTTCGGTGGGTTCCTGACCAAGGGAGTCAACTTCGAGCTAGAAGGAGAAGCCAATGATTACTTTGGAAAAGGTCTTTCTGGTGGAAAACTAATCATTTACCCAAGCAGAAATGCCAAATTCCGCCCTGAGGAAAATATCATTATCGGTAACGTAGCTTTCTACGGCGCCACATCAGGTGAAGCCTATATCAACGGAAAAGGTGGGGAGCGATTCTGTGTAAGAAACTCCGGCGTACAAACCGTAGTGGAAGGTATCGGCGATCACGGCTGCGAATACATGACCGGGGGATTGGTGGTAAACCTAGGAGAAATCGGCAGAAACTTCGCCGCAGGAATGAGTGGCGGTATCGCCTATATTCTCAAGGAATACATTACAGAAATCAACCCAGAACTAGTAGATGTGGATATTCTGGAAGCTGAGGATTTCAACACAATAAAGACATTCCTGAAAAGACATGTAAAACTGACCAAATCTAGTTTGGGCACAGCTTTCCTGGAGGATTGGGATAAATCGAAAGAGAAATTCATCAAGGTAATTCCGAGAGATTACAAAGCAGTACTAGAGAAAAGAGCATTAGAACAAACAAAATCATTGGTGTAAGATGGCAGCGAAAGACGGATTTCTAAAATATAAAAGAGAGACACCTACCAGTAGAGATGCAAAAGTACGTGTCAGTGACTATAAGGAAATATATGAACCCTTTGCAGGCGAAAAGCTAAACAATCAAGCAGCACGCTGCATGGACTGTGGAGTTCCATTTTGCCACAACGGCTGCCCACTTGGAAATGTGATACCTGATTTCAACGAGGCGGTATATAACAACGAATGGGAACAAGCCATCAAAATTCTGCGCAGTACAAATAATTTCCCGGAATTTACAGGTAGAATTTGTCCTGCTCCTTGTGAGGCAAGTTGTGTATTGGGTATCAATAAAGATCCTGTTACGATCGAATTGATAGAGAAAAGTATAGCAGAAAAAGCCTATGAGCTAGGATTGATTAAAGCAAACCCGCCTAAAACTAGAACTGGGAAATCAGTAGCGGTGATTGGCTCTGGGCCTGCAGGACTTGCTGCAGCTGATCAGCTGAACCAAGCTGGTCATGAGGTCACGCTATTCGAAAAAGATTCTAAGCCGGGCGGATTACTTCGCTATGGTATTCCAGATTTCAAGTTGGAAAAATGGGTGATCGATCGTCGAATCGAATACATGAAACAAGAAGGCGTGATCTTCTCCTGTGGCACTGAGATTGGCTTCAATATCAAGGCTGAAAATATCCTCAAGAACTTTCATGCTGTAGTTCTAGCTACAGGTGCAGGCCAACCGCGCGGACTCAATATTAAAGGTTCGGATGCAAAAGGCGTTCACTATGCGATGGAGTTTCTAGGTGAGCAGAACAAAGTTATATCTGGTGAAATCAAAGAAAACCCAATTTCTGCCAAAGGAAAACATGTACTCGTGATTGGCGGAGGTGATACAGGGTCAGACTGTATTGGCACGTCTAATCGACATGGAGCAGCCTCTATCACTCAGCTTGAGCTTTTGCCTAAGCCCCCACAAGTAAGAAACACCTTGAATCCTTGGCCAGAATGGCCTATGACGCTCCGCACATCTAGCTCACATGAGGAAGGTGCTGAGCGAGTCTTCTCTGTACTTACCAAAGAGTTTACTGTAAACGAAGCCGGGCAGGTAACAGGATTGAAGCTGGTGGATCTGGAATGGGTACATAAGGATGGCCGAATGGTCTTCGAAGAAATCCCTGGCACTGAGCGAACCGTTCCTTGCGACTTGGCATTCTTGGCAATAGGCTACACTGGTCCTACACAAAATGGCCTACTTGAGTCTTTTGGAGTGGAAATCATGGAAAATACTTTGCCAAAATCGAAAAATTATAAGAGTTCAAATTCCAAAGTATTCCTAGCAGGCGATATGAGAAGAGGTCAATCCTTGGTTGTTTGGGCGATATCCGAAGGAAGGGAAGCAGCTGTCAAAGTGGATGAATTCCTAATGGGGGTATCATCACTGCCACAGAAAGATGAATCGTTCTTCCAGGTGGAAGAAAAGATCGAAGGATAAAACTGAAGCTTTGACTAAAAAAAAGAAAGCCATCCGATTAGTTGGATGGCTTTTCTGATTTTAGCGGTCTCCACCGCCTCTTTTCCCTTTTCGAGGGTCACTTTCGATTTGGGCATTTGGTCTGCGACGTCGCGGATTATCGATCCGTTCAGCTTTCATTTCAGTCCACTTTACTTTCTGTTCCTCTGTCAATACGGCTTGTATTTTAGCATCTTGGGCCTTCATTTCAGCCCTTTTCGCAGTCATTTCAGCTTTTCTGGCTTCAATTTCAGCTTTTCTTTCGGCCTCCACTTTCTTGGCATACTCCACATTAATGGTCAATAACTCTTGCTTCTGAGCATCAGTGAGTGAAAGTTCTTCTGCCATTTTCTCGGTGGCGCGAGAAGCTCTTTCTTCAGCTCCTGGTCTTTCTCCTCCCCTTTTCTGAGCATAGGTACTTAAGCTGACCAAGACCAATAGTCCTGTTACATAAATCCATTTTTTCATGTTTTCTATCGTTTAGTAGTTACATGAATTAGACTAAGGTACGTCAGATGAGTTTAACCAAGGTTTTTGAAATTATTCTTAATAAATCTAAAAACCCTATCTCTCCTCTATCAATTCTTTCCGTTCACTTTCGCGGACGTACTTTGGTTTGATAAGAAGACGAAGGCTAGGATCGAAGCTGAGGTAGTTCCATGACCAATTCAAAAAAACAAAAAGCCGGTTTTTCACACCAAGAATAGCCATCAGGTGAACAAATAGCCAAGTAAGCCAAGCAAAAAGACCCTGAAACTTGAGGTAAGGCAGATCAACTACCGCTCGCTTTTTCCCTATAGTAGCCATAGATCCAAGATCTTTGTATTGAAAAGGCTTGAGTGGCTTACCTTTTTGCAAGGCGATAAGATTGATAGCTAGATTCTCCGCTTGTTGTAATGCAACTTGCGCTACTTGAGGATGACCTTTGGGATATTTTTCTTCGATGAGAAGACTTATGTCACCTAGGGCATAAACCCCCGGGCAATCTTTTACTTGGGACTGAGAATCTACATAGATTCTACCATTTGGGGCGTAATGATCAACGGAAAGTCCATCGATTTTATTTGGTTTTATACCAGCCGCCCAGAGTAGCGTCTGAGTTTCTAAGAAAACATCGCCATTCAAAGTCACGATTTGTCCGTCGTAGTCCAGTACCCTGGAGTTTAGAAGTACTTCTACGCCCAGCTCTTCAAGATATTTTAGCGCATGAGACTTAGCTTCCGTGGACATGGGTCCTAGCAATTCGGGTCCACCCTCTATCAACACTACTTTCATATTGGCAAAACTCAGCTCGGGATAGTCTTTGGGAAGGATAGTATTCCTAAGCTCAGCCATCGCACCCGCTAGTTCCACTCCAGTAGGTCCTCCGCCCACAATGACCACGTTCATGAGGTACTTCCGATTCTCCACCTTTTCGATATTGATTGCTCGCTCATAGTTTGAGATGACTTTGTTTCTGATATAGAGAGCCTCAGACACGGTTTTCATGGGAGCGGCATAATATTCGATGTTTTTAGAGCCAAAATAATTGGTATCTCCACCCATCGCCAGTACTAAATAATCGTAATCTATGTGGCCAATGTCGGTAACCAATCGCTTTTGATCAGCATCAAAATACTTCACCTCAGCCATTCGAAAAATCACATTTTTAGCATGGTGAAAAATCTTGCGAAGCGGAAAAGATATCGCACTTGGCTCTAATCCGGCAGTAGCTACTTGGTAAAATAGTGGCTGAAACTGGTGATAGTTATTCTTATCTAACAAGATCACCTGGAATTCCTTTTTAATTAGTTTTCTAGCAAGTTTCAGTCCCGCAAAGCCAGCGCCTACAATTACCACCTTGGGAAAAGTGGAAGCTGGAATATTCGGAATAGGAAGCGTAGTGGAAATGGTCATGACAGCGATAGTTTCAAAATTGGTAACGAGAATTAGTAGAATAAGATGCTTACACAAACAGACTATCTTTCGGCCTTAGAATCATGATCCCAAATCGGATCAAAAACCAAGGGACGAGTGGACATCGACCTGACAGATTCCACCTGAATCAAAAGATTTACTATTTTTACCACCTTAATCTAAAAAATTCATGGGAAGAGCATTTGAATTCAGAAAAGAAAGAAAATTCAAGCGTTGGGACAAGATGTCCAAAGTTTTTACGCGTCTAGGAAAAGAAATCGTCATGGCGGTGAAATCCGGTGGACCAGACCCTACCTCGAACCCTAGACTTCGCACGATCATTCAGAATGCCAAAGGCGCTCAGATGCCAAAGGATAGAATCGAAGCTGCGATCAAGCGTGCCTCCAATAAAGACGAGAAAGATTATGAAGAGGTCGTTTATGAAGGCTATGGCCCATTCGGCATCGCGGTGGTGGTAGAAACTTCCACGGACAACATCAACAGGACTGTTGCTAATGTGAGAAGTTACTTCTCCAAGGCTGGCGGTTCTTTGGGAACTTCCGGTTCGGTGGTTTTTATGTTCGATAGAAAAGCTGTATTCCGCTTCGCAAAAGGTGAATTTGATCTAGAAGAATTAGAATTCGAATTGATCGATTTTGGGTTGGTGGATATCGATGAAAATGAAGGAGAAATCTTCGTTTACACGGAGTTTGAAGACTTCGGTACGATGCAAAAAGTATTGGAAGAAAAAAATATTGACGTGATCAGCGCTGATTTTCAGCGATTCCCTACTACCCTCACCGAACTCGACGAAGAGCAGGAGGAGATTATCAACAAGATGATCGACAAGATGGAAGAAGATGATGACGTAAACCAAATTTTCACAAACATGGCCTAGGCATCCGCCTAGGTTTTTTTCTATGAATTTTCCAAAAAGACAAAATTACCAAGCCACAGCAAAACCCTTAATCATCGTAGGAAGCAAAAATCCCGTCAAAATCGCCTGCACCGAAACGGCATTCTCGGAGGCATTCTCGCAGGGGTTTACAGTAGATGGTGTCAATGCCGCCTCACAGGTTTCGGATCAGCCAATGGGCGATGATGAAACCTACCTAGGGGCTAGAAATAGAGTAATGAATGCCAAAAACATCTTTCCAGAAGCAGACTATTGGGTAGGGATAGAAGGGGGTGTGGGAGAAGATATCCGAGGAATGTATGCCTTTGCCTGGATCTATATAGAACACAAATCAGGCTTAAATGGCAAATCAAAAACTGCAACATTCTATCTTCCTGAAGCTATAGCCGAGCTAATTCACTCAGGAATGGAGCTAGGCGCTGCGGATGATCAGTTTTTTGCCCAAGAAAATTCCAAGCAAAGCGGTGGATCGGTAGGAATTCTCACTCAGGGAACCTTAACTAGACAAACCTATTATAATCAGGCGATTATATTGGCTTTGATTCCGTTTCTAAACAAAGAGTTGTTTTAAGCTGAATTATTTTGATGATTTTTTTACTTAAGTCACTTTTAATCGAAAAAATTTTGATTATCATTGGATAATTGAAAAAACAACCTTTGATTTATCCTAAAGACTAGGAATATTACAAGTACTTACGAAAAATCATTGCTAGTAAAAGTTGCTTAAATCACCCTTATCATTAAGTAGCTATAGGCCTCTCATCTGAGAGGCTTATTTTTTTAGGTTTTCGAGGAAGTTTGTTAACGCCACTCTCCAATCCGGATCAGCATCCCATTGAGGCCCAATATAGAGTTCTTCTCTTACCAATAATTTGATGTAATATTTCACCACGATCTCCGAAGCCGAGGGCCCGGCCTTCGGTTCTAGCCCCATACTTTTCATCAGATCAGCTTCTCTACCCTCTACCTTAACCAGCAAAAATTGTACTCTATCGCGAATCAATTCTTGCATAGATTTTGCCTCTGTGAGGTATTCGACCTGATAAGGATAGTGTTGCTTGAGTACTTGCTCTAAACCTGCTTTTTGAGAAGCTTGCTCAGATAAAATAGCCTCAGGAGATTTTCCATACATATCGTATCTAAAATAACTTAGCAATCCTGTCTCAGCAGAGGACCCTTGTATAGTGATGCCTAATTTGAATACATCCAGGTTTAATGGATTTGCTGCCAAAAATTTTTGGCTGGAGGTAGCTTCATTCGTATTAATACTTAGAAATTCAGGCACATCCAGCACGAGAAGATTTTGAGAAGGTTGAGTTTCCCCGATCAATTCTACCTGGGTGGTGACAGTTCCAATATTTTCCCCGGTGACCCCATATAATGAAGTGGAGGGAATAATTTGCCGATTTTCGGAAAAAGGGCCAACATGAATACTCATCTGATTTTTTTGACGAGTCACTAGAATTATATTTTTGACAAGTCGCTGCTGAAAAGACTCGGCATAATCAGCCTGAACAGCCTCTGAGAGTGCTACCTTCTCCAGTTCAAAATACGCAACTGGATCTGCTCCTGCTTTGACGAGAGAATTGTGCACGCTATCTGCTACTTCTTCCCAGGTCATGATAGGTCGTGCAGCTGGGTCGGTAGATATAAAAACTACTGATTTACCATTAAAAAAGGACTGAGGCAGAGTTCCCTGCGCCCATACACACGATAGACTACTTAAAAGAATAATAGAAAGAAGGGTATAATATTTCATGAATTCAGAGGTGTGATCCACTTAGCTTATTAATTTTACCACTATACATAACGCAAAATACTTTCCTTGATGCAACTCACAATTAAAACCACCCTATGTTGTCTGCTCTTTTTATCAATTCAAGAGATTAATGGACAAAGCATAGATAGCAAATCGCTACTGGAAAACATAGAATATTTGTCAGGTGATGACCTGAAAGGTAGAAAAACAGGCAGTGAAGGTAACGCTGAAGCTCGAGCTTTTATTCTAAGTGAATTCAAAAGTATGGAGTTAGAAACTCAGTATCCAGATTTTCAGCAAGAATTTAGCTTTGAAAATAGAAGGGAAAATAAAACTTATGAGAATGCTGTAAATATAGTAGGGTTTGTAGCTGGAAGTGAATCAGAAAAACTGATCGTAATCACTGCACACTATGACCATGTGGGAATCGGAAGACCTACTGAAGCGGGTGATTCTATCTACAACGGCGCGGATGACAATGCTTCTGGTACAGCTGCTTTGATAGAGTTAGCAAAATATTTTAAGAAAAACAGGCCCAAACATTCGATGATATTTGCCGCTTTAGATGGCGAAGAGATGGGTTTGCAAGGAGCCAAAGCTTTGGTAAAAGATTTTCCTTTTCCACTGGAGCAAATCGTCTTAAATATTAACATGGATATGATTTCCCGAAATGAAAAAGGTGAACTATACGCCTCTGGGACATATTACAATCCTAGCCTGAAAACTATCCTGGAAGGTGCTGCTACGGGTTCAACTCCGAAGTTGCTATTTGGTCACGACGAGCCCAACACCGGTCGTGATAACTGGACTCAATCCTCCGATCATGGACCTTTCTTCTCTGCGAATGTGCCACATATTTATTTTGGAGTAGAAGATCATGTAGATTACCACAAGCCAGGTGATTCATTTGAGAATATTGATCAGAAATTTTATGTAAACGCGGTCAATCTTATTTTGAAATGCACCTTAGCATTAGATACTGAACTCACACAAGAGTAAGTAATCATTTTTCATTGGACCACTTGTTACTTACCTTAGAATGTAAAGAACAGTACTCTATAATATCTTGGGAAAATCAGACTTTATCACTAAGCTCTTAATATGGCGGCTCCGAAACATGAGCAACCAAACCTTCATCCTCATTCTCAGTGGGATAATAGGTATGCTTTCTGGTCTTGCTGCGGTTATTTTAAAACAAGGAGTACACGCTATTCAACACTTTCTCACGGAGGATTTCTATAAGGAATACGCCAATTTTCTGTATATCCTTTATCCTTTAATTGGTATTTCGGCGGCCTATTTGGTCGGCAAATTTATTTTTAAGGATACGGGAGGTCATGGCATTCCGGATATCCTTTTTACTATTTCCAAAAAACAAAGCATCATCAAACGAGTAAAGACCTACAGCCGGGTGTTTACTTCAGCCATCACGGTTGGCTTTGGTGGGTCCGTGGGCCTGGAAGCTCCAATGCTCGTAACTGGCTCTGCCATAGGATCTAATGTAGGCTCTGTAGTACACCTCAACGCCAAAAAGCGAACGTTACTTTTGGGCTGTGGGGCAGCAGCGGCGATATCCGCCATATTCGGAGCTCCAATCGGCGCAGTGATTTTTGTGATTGAAGTAATACTTATGGAAATCAGCACCGCCAGTTTCATTCCTTTGCTGATAGCTTCCGTGACGGGTTCTTTGACTTCGATGGTCTTGATAGGCAAGGATTCCGTATTCAATTTCAAATTAACTGAGAGCTTTGAGGCATCTCACATGCCGTATTACTTGCTTTTAGGTATTGCCTGCGGGCTGGTTTCCCTGTATTTCAGCAAAGCCGTCCAAAAGACAGAGTCACTCATGGAGGACTTAGAAAGCCAAACGCTAAGAATTCTATACGGCGGTGCTGCCATCGGTATTATGGTATTCTTTCTTCCCCCTATCTATGGAGAGGGATATGACACATTGAATATCCTGATTGATGGAAAGTCTAACGAATTATTAGAGAAAAGTCCCTTCTTCTCGATCATTGAAAACCCGTATGTGATCATCGTATTCCTAGTGTGCATCATCGTGATAAAACCCATAGCCTCAGCAGTGACATTAGGTGCTGGAGGCAGTGGTGGTATATTCGCTCCTTCCCTGTACGTGGGAGGTATTCTAGGTTTTCTTTTTGCTTATTCCAGCAATCTATTCAATTTCACAATACCACTACCGCTGGCTCATTTCACCTTGGTGGCGATGTGTGGCGTGATGGCTGGTGCTCAGCATGCGCCACTTTCAGCTATCTTCTTGATTGCAGAACTCACAGGAGGGTATGAGTTATTTATTCCGCTGATGTTTGTCTCAGCTATATCTTACGTCACGAAGACAGCCTACCAAAAAGACAGTCTTTACATGATACAGCTGAAGGAAAAAGGCAGGCATCTTCCTGAGTCAAAAGACCAAGAGCTTCTAGAGCTTATTACGATTACCCATGTCATCGAGCGTGACTTATTGCCGATCCATCCTGAGGCAAAATTGAAAGATTTAATCAGCGTGGTTAAAATCTCCAAGAGAAATATTTTCCCGGTAGTGGATGAGCACAAGGCGCTACGGGGAATCGTTACTTTGGATGATATTCGTGACATCATGTTTGATAAAGAAAAGCAAGAAACTACCTTGATAAAAGAATTGATGCATAGCCCCCCGGAAATCCTATTGGCTACTGAAAATATGCAAAAAGCTATGGAAAAATTTGAGCTATCAGGTGCTTGGAATCTTCCTGTAATCGAAGATGGTGAGTATTTAGGCTTTGTATCTAAGTCTAGAATCTTCAACGCTTACCGAAAACGCTTAATCAAGCAAAAGCAGGATTAATTGATTTTAGAATATTATTTGGAAGGGCTGTTTATCCACTTAATTACTCTTCATTTTTTAGGCTATTTTTCAAGTTAGCCTTCATTATCCACAAAATCACCTTTAAAAATAGCTCTATAACTCATTGATATACTGTAAATTAGATCAGGTATTTTAGGAAGTGTGGATAAATTATCGAAAATGTGGATAAAAAATACTTGCATTATTTAAACCCCAAATAAAGGCTACAAAGGAGGGTTTTGGCAGCTTCGAATTTGCTTGGTGCAGTGCATTTGGAGTATGATGAAATGTCTAATTTCTCGAGATTCTGAAAGAAAATTTTGCGGCGCTCATTTGGGAACAAAAACTAAAACAAAAGTCTCCTCTCAGAAATCTACGCGTTAGAGATTATCGAATTACATCTCAAAATAATTTTATTTTAACAGCGAAAATTCAAAGACTAAATTCCCATTTCCAATGGCGCTAAATTATTCATCTGTCTGAGAATCCAGCCTTGACGCTTGAGGATGTATCCCGTAGGTTTGGCTGGCGACCATCGTCTAGGATTTGGCAAAACGGCTGCTATCAGCGCGGCTTGCTGACGCGAGAGTTTGGCAGCAGGTTTATTGAAATATGCCTGAGAAGCCGCTTCGATACCATAGATCCCATCTCCCATTTCTATCACATTCAGATAGACTTCCATGATCCGTTCTTTGGGCCAAATCAATTCCACTAAAACCGTAAAATATGCTTCCAATCCTTTTCTCAAATAAGTTCTCGATTGCCATAAAAACACGTTTTTAACGGTCTGCTGAGTGATGGTACTCGCTCCTTTTATTCGCTTTCCTTTCTTATTGTTCTCCCACGCTTTTTCCATCGCCTCAATATCAAACCCATTATGGTCAAGAAATTTTTGATCTTCAGAGGCATAGACCGCCTGTGCCGCATTTTTGGAAATCTCACTGAAAGGCACCCAATCTTTGTATAAACGCACTTCCTTTTCCTCATCAAATGCCTGCTCAAAAACCCGAATTACCATCAAAGGCGTAATGGGTACAGGAACAAACCGATAAAGGACCGTCAATCCCACAGAGATAATCAAAAACCACAGGGTAGTTTTCCAGATCAATCGCCAAATCCATTTAAAAACTATCATAATCGAAAATTAAACTGTAGCACTTACCTGTATAAAGTGATAGAAAAAGACAGCGTTCTCATCAGTAGAGATGGTATCAAGGTCCTTTTCCATAGTTAGAACCTCCGCATGATTGATCAATCCCTCTTCCATCATACCCGAACTAGCACTTTTCATCAATCCTTTCCAGTATTGGGTGATTTTCTGAAGTTCCTCTGCATTTCTTTGATCCAAGTGAAAACCACCATGAAACAATTCTATGCGCTGATATCCTGCTCTTTGTAACAAATTCCCAAGGTTTGCGCCAATATCAGGGTTGCCTCCCAAAGCTACCTGAAAGGCATTGTATCGGGAGTAATAATAGGTCAATCCAGGAAGCTGAGGGTTAAAGTAAAAGCTGGAATTGAATACTTCGGTAATCCAAAGTTTAGCCTTCGGCAAAAGATAGGGCTTGATGCCTTCGAGTACTCGATGTGCATTAGGAATATGCTCTAGCGCCCAGCAAATAAACACTGAATCAAATTCCCCTTCCAACTTAAGGTCGGTGGCATCCTGACAAATGAAGGTCACTCGCTCTCCAGCAAAAGCCAGGTTTTGCCTGGCTCGATCCAGTTGACTTTGGGAATAATCCACACAAGTAATCTCCAAATCCGGGAATAGCCTCAGCAAAGTCGCCGTCTGTGCACCCACTCCAGAACCTATTTCAAGCAGCTTTTTACAGCCTGAGAAATCAATTCGTGGATAAATAAGAGATTCGAGCACACCGGCTTGATCGATCAAGCGCTGTTGTTCTTCGGGGATAAATCCGTGTAGGTAAGCTGTCATTGGTTGAAACTAATTGGGCTCAAAATTATCAATTAAAATACTGTTCCAATATATCCCATAAAATGATTTGCGTAAGAGGAGCAAAGCTAGATAATACCTAGCCCAACTGTAAGTAATTTGAAAGCAGAATAAAAGCTGAAAATTATAGCAGCCCCAACAGTTTGGTAATCTATTCGATAGTTTTTAACGGTACTTTTTCCCTTGTAATTCCCATCAAAACTTGCCTAATTTGACTCCATACCAAAAAATAAGCGCATGCCTCCAGTAATCATAGGTAGTTTTGAAGAATTTGAAAAGTACAACGGGCAGTCTCTAGGCACTTCCGAATATTTCCAAATCACACAAGAACAGATCAATATTTTCGCGAAAGCTACCCATGATCATCAGTGGATCCACACAGATCCTGAGCGGGCCAAAGCCGAAGGAGCCTTTGGAAATACCATCGCGCATGGATACCTCACGCTAAGCATAGTACCGCATCTATGGGAGCAGATCGTAGATGTGAGAAATCTGAAAATGATGATCAATTACGGGATCGAATCTCTGCGTTTTGCCAATCCTGTGCTGGTCAACAGCGAGGTTCGCTTGGCCGCAACCTTGAAAAACGTAGCCAATCTACGTGGAACTGTAAAAGCTGAAGTGGAAGTAAAGCTCGAAATCAAAGATCAAAGAAAACCAGCATTCACCGGCGTGCTTATCTTCCTCTATCATTTCCAATAATACCCCAGCAAATCAGAAAGACCGAGTAAACTATTACAGTTGAAATGGGGGAAAACCTCAGGTTTGATTAGGTTTTTATCTAGTGGAGAAATAAATTAGTTGCACATACTTTCCACTGCATGAAATTTACACACGCTATTTTCGCCCTGTTTTTCCTACTCATCCTCTCATGCGGAACACCTAAATCTGAGAGTACACAGGAACGTGAAACCTATGAGTTAGCCATTTCTGACTCGATCAGAATAGATTACATAGGCACCCTCAACTTGATGGATGTCAATCCTGGATTTGAAAAAATCCTATTTTTTGATCCACAAAATATGAAGTTTGTCAGTACAGACTTTAAGGGGAAAATTCTGGGTGAGTTCAGCAAAGAAAGGGATGCGCCCGACGGCTTTGGATTCTATCCCATGGCTGCTGGCCGATTCAACTCATCACAAAATATCCAAGTAGTTTCGATGCTTGGCACATACGAGTACGATCTAGCTGGCAACTTACTTTCAAGCAAAAAAATCCCAAGAGATGAAGCAAAACCCTTCAGTGGAAGAGCTGATGCTAAGCGTGAGATTCAATTTGTCGGGGACAAAATTCTTCTAAGTGGATCCATTGCGCGAGGAGAGTACAACAAGACCCAACCCGAGTTCTATGACACTTATTTGCAGTTAGTCTGGGCTGATCCCAAGACAGGTTCTTTCGAGCAATTCCTATCCCTGGATTCTGCTAGCATTTTTCAAAACAACATGTCGCATGAGCCATCAACACTTTCGGCATCTTTTGAGGTAGTCGAGAACAAGTTATACGTCATCAGTGGTATTGATCCGTTTTTGAATATTTATGAGCTTGATTCCCCCTATACCAAACTCAAGCGAGTCGCACTGGAGCTGACAGACTACAGACTGAATACTGGCGAGGATCCAAAGAAAGCTGACCCAAGAGCAATCAGCTATGACCCATCATTTGGTATCATTCAGAAGTTGGTAAAAGTAGGTGATAAGCTGGTAATCATGTATGAAACTGGCTATAGCGACCAAGATGCTATTCGCTCACGCGAAAATATGTCTCAATCGGAATGGCAGGAATTCTATACCCGTATGAAAGACACCTATAAGATGCGCTATCAGATCCTTGATCTTGAGGGAAAATTGCTAAGTGATGCTGTAATCCCAGAGGAGTTAGGTGACTTGTTTGTAAGTCGTGAAGGTTCCCTGTGGTTTATGGGGAAAGTAAATGCTGAGATCGAGGAGGATTTTTACACGCTTTATCAAGTGGAATTAAAGTATAAAAAACTGGATCAACGACCCAGTTTTTTTTACTCGTTTATCAACCTTAATCTAATCTATCTCGCTCTTCGGAGCTTCCTGAGTTATTTTTCACCCGGAAACTTTCTCCTTTGGAGAAATTGTATTTCAGCGTGAATCTCACACCTTGATTACTTCTATACTGACGGAAATTGGTATCTATATCCGCAAAATCTACATCAGCTTTGATCACCTGAGTACGGAATAGATCAGTTCCATTCACAGAAATCGTGATTTTATCCTTCATAATAGACTTCGTCACACCAGCATCTACCCATCCAAATCCGGCGATCTCACCTTGTCCCCATATCTGAGGCCCTAGGTAAATACCCATTACCTCCACTTTGAATCCTAGCGGCAAAGTCAGATTATGTTGCGATCGAACCATAAAGGAGGTCTGGGAAGCATCCAGATAATCATCTCCAATCTGTGTTTTGAACCTGTTGTAATTCACTTGTACCATGTTGGAAGTTGCCCACCACTCTTTAATATCCACAGGGATGATTGCGCGGAAGTTGGCATTTCGGGTTTTATCAAAGTTGTCTGTATAAGTAGTCGTCGTGCGATCTTCGTCATTCTGCACAAAAACCTGCATAAAGGCATCCTCCGTTTCGCTATAGCCCAATGTGAATTGGTAAGCTCCTTTTACCACATGATTCATTTCCAGATTTGTGGAATATTGCGGTTTTAGGTTAGGGTTGCCGGTCTCTGTAGTCAATTGATCGATGTAATAGACGAAAGGATTCAGCAATCTATAGTTTGGTCTGGTGATTCTACGATTCACATTATAGACGATTTGGTAATTGTCATTGATGGTTTGCTGCACGAATGCACTTGGAAATAAGTTGAAATACTTCTGATTATTTACTTGTTGCAAAGTCACCGAATTCCCTGTGATATCCGAATGCTCGCCTCGCAGGCCTACTTGATAGGACAATTTATCAGAGAATTTTCCTTTGTATGTGGCATAAGCAGCCATCACATTTTCATTGTAAATGAATCTGTTGCTACTAGAATCTGGAACGAAGGGGCCTTCCTCAAGGGATTTACTTAAGTCCAGGTTATTGTCAGATTTCACCCAGCTTCCTTTTACACCTGTCTCGAAAATGCTACCATTTTTCAATGGTTTTACGAAATCAACCTTTGCGGTGAAGATATCATAATACATATCGTTCAGCGTCAGAATCTGGCTATTCATCACATCGGTGGGCATTTGCCCTGTCCATTCCTGATTGGTCAATAAGGATTCGCTGTCAGTATTCATTCGTGTAAAATCCACATCTGAGCTGATCTTTGTACCCATCGTATCCAGCTTCGCATCATAATGTAGATTGGCGAAAATCCTACTTCCATTTCCTGAAGCATCATTTTTTGAATCTATATAGCTCACATCAGTCACTCCTGGTGTGATAATATTTGTCAATGACACATTATCATCGCTATCATCTGAGCCGGAAGCCTGCACATTCAATGCAATGTTTTGATTCTCATTGATTTCATAATTGGCTGCTCCGTTGAAAAATAGATTTTTATTCCTCGTGGTGATTCTAGATTCCTGCATGAAATTCGAAATTCCCTCAGGAAGGCTGAAATTCCTATTAATTTCCAAATCATTGAAATTACCGTAGTGGTTGTAATTCAAGTTGGCATTAGTACTCCACTTGCCTTTTTTCACATTCAGGGAAACACCGGTATTTGGAAGCCATTGGCCGTTATATAGTGCTCCAGCCTGAATATTTCCAAAGACTCCATCTACGGTATTTTTCTTCAATTTGATATTGATTACTCCTGCCGAACCTTCAGCATCGAATCGCGCTGATGGGTTATTGATCACTTCGATGCTCTTGATGTTATCAGCGGGCATGGAGCGAAGGAAGTTAGCCAGATCGAACGCACTCATGTAAGTCAGGCGATCATTGATCATCACCGTAACACCAGTACGGCCATTCAAGTTGATGATCCCGTCTTGGTCCACATACACTCCCGGAGATCTCCCGATCACATCCAGCGCATTTGATCCCTCGGCCATAACGGTACCTTCCACATTGACGACAGTCTTGTCGGCCTCGATGGTGATTTCTGGCCGGGCAGATCTCACAGTGACTTCATCTAATCCAGTCATTTCATCTTGTATGGTCACTGTTCCAAAATCCTTTTTCAATCCAGGTTTTAGCTCGAAGGTTTCGGATTCAAATTGGGAAAAACCAATAGATGAGACTACCAGTTTTACTGTACCCGTTTTAGAAGACTGGATAAGGAATTGGCCATTTTCGTCAGATACTGAACCATCCAAGAGATAACCAGTGCCCACATCTATCAAAGCCACATTTGCATAAGGGATAGGATTTTGGCTTTGGTCTGTGATTTTTCCAGTTATCTGGCTGCTCTCTTTAGCCGCCAGAGTACTTACACCTAGGAGGTAAATCAAAAATGTTAAAAAAAGAAAGTTGGTCGTTTTCATTTCAATGTGGGTTACGAGTTATTCTTTGCCAGCTATTGAAAAATAAATGCCATGGTAGGAAATGTGCTCAAATTAGCTCTGAGAAGGTATTTTACTAAATCATAAAAAATGAACTGTATCGATACCGTACAGTCTATTTTCAGGTTTGGACAAAAAAAATCCCCGAACAGACGTCCAGGGATCTTATTATATGTACTGCGAAACTTACTTTTTCAGTGCTTCTGCATAGTTTGCATTGGCCTGATCCCAGTTGATCACATTCCAGAATGCTGCAATATAATTAGGACGCATATTCTGATAGTTTAGATAGTAGGCATGCTCCCAGACATCAAGTCCGATGATCGGAGTTCCTTTGATTTCAGCTACATCCATGAGAGGATTATCCTGATTTGCAGTAGAGACTACTTCTAGCGCACCTGCTGCGGTAAGGATCAACCATGCCCAGCCCGAACCGAATCTAGTAGCTGCAGCCTTGTTGAATACATCCTTGAATCCTTCAAAATTAACAAACTTAGCATTGATAGCGTTTGCCAAATCACCCGTAGGCTCTCCACCTCCAGATGGAGACATGATTTTCCAAAATAGGCTGTGGTTATAATGACCACCACCATTATTTCTTACTGCGGTATTAGAACCTGCAACTTGAAGTAACTCTTCAAGCGATTTACCTTCTAGGTCAGTTCCCTCGATAGCGTTGTTAAGGTTGGTTACGTATCCGTTGTGATGCTTACCATGGTGGATTTCCATAGTTCTTGCATCAATGTGTGGTTCCAAAGCCGTTGCGGCATAAGGTAAAGCTGGAAGTTCGAAAGCCATAATGTTTATGTTTTAAGGTTAAAAGATTGGTTAAAAATCATTTTTATAGTCTGTTCTCTCAACCAAGTCGAGTAAAAAAAGGTTCTAGATCGATGAATTTCCTTTTACTTTCTCAAATTTTTAAAAAATTCCAGCAAAAGCTGTTCGGATTCTAGCGCCATACTTCCGGAAAAAACTTTCGTCTTAGGGTGTAGTAAGCTTGGGTTGCATTGCAAATATCCCCGTTTTGGATCTGCTGCTCCGTAGTGTACTTCCCCTATCTGAGACCAGAAAAGGGCGCCACCGCACATGGTACAAGGTTCCAAGGTCACATAGAGTCTGCAATCATTCAGATACTTGGCACCCATGTAATTAGCAGCAGATGTGATCGCCAACATTTCTGCATGGGCAGTCACATCATTGAGCTTCTCTGTTTGATTGTAGGCTTTTGCTATGATTCTATTCTTGGAAACGATGACAGCACCTACAGGAATTTCGCCTTCTTCAAAAGCAATTTTAGCTTGCTTCAGCGCTTCATTCATGAAATACTCGTGGCTGTAGAGTTCTATTTCCAAAACTTAAAAGAAATCTAGAATCTCGTTTCTCACGCCATCATTGATGATAAATGCCAATATCAAGGACACCACCAATCCGATGAACGCTTTGAAAACATCTTTTCGTGCCATTCTAAATGCCCTGAATAACCAAGCATTTCTCTTCTCAGCTTTGGCATGCTTACCAAGTGCTATAGCTATTTCTCTACCTCCCAATAAACCTATAAATACCCAAGTGGTACTCATTGGTACGTTACTGTAAAGCTTAAAGTAGAATAAGATGATGGCATATACAAAGTCAACAATCGTCGCTGCACGCACGTCCGTGACGTTAGATTTCTCATTGACAATGCCTTGGATTTTATCTCCTTTCAAATAGAATAGAAATCCTAATCCTATGAATACAAAGCCAGCATAAACGGAGAACTCTACCGCATCCAGCTGTCTTGGCAAGAACACCGCGATATTAGCGGCATCCTGCATGATCCAAACCGCCCAAAGCGTACCTGAAGTGATCCACTGCAAGTATATCCAATAGGGAGCAGGTTTTCCTTTCAGGTAATTTTTGACAAATCTCTCAAGTACAAACCACACCGCTATCGCAATAGAGAACGCGAGTAAGTATCCTACAAAGCTCTTAAACATAACACTGACAATAGTGCCTGCCTTGTACGTAAACACATTCAGCAACAAAAAAGTAGTAGAAACTGGCATTCTCAGCCTAGTCATTATCAATAAAACAATCGGAGCAGCTAGTTGAAGGAAAACAAAGCTGGTAGGTGCCTGATCCAATCCAGGTACGCTCAATCGCTCGTAACTCACATCGCCATTAAAAACAACCCAGCTATAAGAAACAGTGGCCACAAAGATAAGGCCCATGAATAGCCAAAGCCAATACCATTTTTTGGTGTGGTTTGACGCGATGAAAGTACCGATGGTTTGAATACTATCGTTTGCTATTGCAGAATAGGCCGCTAGAGCAAACCCAAACCACATCGCGGCATAGGTATATGGTGTGATAACAGCTGCAATGGAGATTAGAACACAGATTACTATAAGGAATGATTTCTCCTTTTTTGTAAAATCGAACAAGGAATAAGCCCTTTTAGAAAGCTTTTCCTGATTAATGTTTTGGTCTATTTTTTTCTTGGCCATGTCTTGGCTTTTGGTCGGTGGCGCAAAATTACAGAAGTTATACTTCTATCCATGTTATCAAATTGTTAAGTAACCACAATATCACTTCTAAAAGAAAGTTTCGTCTTGTTTTCCGCAAAAAAATTTCAAATTTTGCCCAATATTTTATCAAAAATTTGGAAAGCAGGGTCAGTTCTCCCCGTATTATATTCTGAATAGTTTGATGATAATAGAAAACAGATTTTATTCTGAATCTACTAGATGGAGAGCTTAGAGCTGGAAAAAAACAAGGTAAAGAAGACTAAAAGCTATCTGCTGATGCTTGTGGCGCTGATGCTTTTCATCTTTTCCATAGACTTGCTCACTGTGGCTATGAGCCATCTGAACAATGAGGTAGCAGAGAATATCTTGCTAGCCACCCGAAATCCTTTTATCAGTCTTTTCATAGGACTGCTCATGACAGCCTTGATTCAGAGCAGTTCCACAGTCACTGCCAGTGTAGTTGCGGTAGTTGCATCAGGAAATATGACTCTTGAGCAGGCTGTACCTATGGTGATGGGTGCTAATATAGGAACCACACTCACATCTACGCTGGTATCGCTTAGTTATATCATGAACAAAAAGGAATTCAAAAGAGCCTTCTCCGCTGGTATGCTGCATGATATATTTAACATCTTCACCGTACTGATCTTATTACCACTGGAGATTTACTTTGGCTTCCTTTCCAAGATGTCCATAGCTATTGCTCATTTTTTTATGCCTGATGATACCTACAGCGGGCCTATAGTATATAATAAAGTCTTCACTAGGCCGATTACGGAATGGATCTCTACTTCCTTAGACATGCCAATCGTGACAATGGTCCTTTCGATTTTTCTAGTCTTTGCCGCCATCAAGATCCTTTCCACCTCGGTGTATAAGGCCTTCGTGATCAATAGCTTTAAGGATATCAACAAACTGATTTTTAAAAATCCTTACATGGCATTTATATACGGGACGTTCTTTACCGCGGCCGTTCAGTCCAGTACCGTCACTACCTCACTAGTGGTTCCTTTGGTAGCCAAAAAGAAGGTCTCGGTGAAAAAAGCTTTTCCTTTCATCATTGGGGCCAATATAGGCACGACGATCACTGCTGCGATAGCTGCCATTTACAAAACTGAAGCCGCCATAGCACTCGCCATCGTTCACATTCTCTTCAATTTTATTGGAGCTTTGCTATTCCTTCCCTTCCCAACGATGAGGAATATTCCTGTTTTTTTGGCTTTATACATGGGCAAAAAATCTGTCAAAAGCAGGTTCTTGGGATTTGCCTACATCCTGCTGACATTTTTCATCATTCCATTCTTTCTGATTTACTTCAGCAACGACTAGCCTTTCCTCCACGCATCCATAATTGCTTTGGCAGAACTAGTGCCTATCCTGTCAGCACCGGCCTTTATCAGCTCTAGTGCAAAATCCAGTGTTTTGATTCCACCGCTCGCTTTGATGCCTACGGAGGAGGATAATGTCTCTCTCATCAATTTGATGTCTTCTACCTTGGCACCAGCCGAAGCATAGCCAGTGGAGGTTTTCACAAAATCTGCCCCTGCGTCTTCACATATCAAGCAAGCTTCGGTTAGCTGCTGCTCATTCAAGTTTGCCGTTTCGATGATGACTTTTAGGATTCTTTCCTCTTCATGGCAGATCTTGGCGATTTGAGCTAGTTCGATTTTTGGCCAGTTCATGTCGGAATGATAAGCCGTCTGTGACCAGACTAGATCCAATTCGTCTGCACCTTGGCGGATCGCCTTCTTGGTTTCGAAAACCTTCGTAGCTGTATCAGAATATCCGAATGGAAACCCAATCACGGTTACTAGCTGAATACTTTCCTCTCCCAGTTCTCTTCTCACTTTTTTCAGCCAAAAAGGTGGAACACAAACGCCCACAAACTGCTCTTCAATAGCTTCTCTAATGAGTAATTCCACTTCTGAAGCAGTCATTGTAGCCCTCAGAAGAGTAGATTCCAAAAACCTATTTAGGTTATTCATGATGATTTACAAAGTCTGTCAAATAGATAAATTCAATAGTAAGATCCCCATCGCGTGCTATGGTGGCGCGCTCTAGGACACTTGAGTTTTCTTCCAAAAGCTCTGGAATAACCCATTTAATCAGCTGCTTGCCAAACTCTTGACTTGCTTCTCGAGGAAGCTCGCAAGGCAAATTGTCAATCGCCATCACGGAGATACTCGTTTGGCTACCAAAGGCCGGTAGTTTTTCTCCCGTCTCCCTATCCACATCAAAAACCGGATCACTGATAGTGGTGGATGAAATAGTAGTGGGAATGGGTCCTCCTACATCACAGCTGATATCAGCAATCACAGAAAGCTGAAAATCATCCGCCGCGATGGCATTCATCTCAAATAATTTAGGAGCTTCAGGATTCCAATATGCTCCCGAAATCATCAGCTCACCTGCCTCGGCAAATTTATGAAAGTGGCTTTCGTAAAGACCTGGATTCATATAGAATTCCCGCTTATCATAGCCTCCATCGGACTTTCTTCTATAATAATCGGCAGAACTTAAGGTCACAAAAACTGGCTCATCGTAGTACAAGTGTAAGAAATCATGTGCCGAGACTTCACGGATTTTCAGGGAATGCAACACCTCTTTAGCCCCACCGCCCACTCGTCCCGAGCCAGTCAGGACTATCTTCACGGGAGGCAAAGTCACTTTGGCAAGTTCACTATGGAGATCCAGGAGGTCTTCACACTCCTGTGCACGCTTCAGGTCAAAGAGATCGGTCTTTTTCCCATAAGTCCAAAAAGCATTATAAGCGCCAACTATTCCCGCCCATCTTCCAAAAGCCACCACACGATTGCCCTGCTCGTCCTTCAAAACTTCATAGTCGATCAGCCGGATGTTTTTTTCCAAAACAGCCTGAAGAAGCTTTCTATTATAGGGTTGCTTTTTAAGCGTATGAGAAAAGAAAAAATAGGTTTTGTCCGCTATCAGCTGATCGACCGGCACTTCTTTTACTCCAAATAGTACCTCACAATCTGAAATATCCTCCACAATCTCTATCCCCGCTTCTGCATATTCTTCATCCGCAAATGAACGGATAGAACTGGATTGAACTTGGAAACTGAGCTGACCATTGTATTCATCCTGCAGGGTTTTGAGCTGATCAGGTGTAAAAGGAACGCGCTTGTCAGGCGGGTTTTTTCCTTCGCGGATTATTCCAATTTTCATGTGTTTATACTTGTTTTTATAATGGTCAGCTAGCCAGTCCCGATTTTACATTGGGAGAATCTCGCCTTACTGATAGCAATACTACTGTTTGACTTTTCAATCTTGCCTGTTTGCCACAGGCAGGATCAATTTTATAGGTTTATATTTACTTTCAATTGCCCAATGAAATGTCGAGTTCTGATACGGATAACTATCAGGACATTACGCTGAATATCTTTATTTATCAAGCGTGACGATCTCAGATAGATTCGATTTCATAAAAACTATAGTTAATCTGAAATATAAATTAGACTAATGAATTATATATTGCTGGCTATCAGCTGGATCGTATTTTATGCACTTCATTCCATTCTGGCTGCTTCCAAGTTAAAAAAAATAATGGAGGGAAAATTGGGTATGGCCTACAAATGGTATCGTCTGGCCTACAGCCTAATTTCCTTGGTTCTATTCATGGGAATAATGATACAGGCCCTCCTCATTCCCAAAACTGTTTTGATCCCGAAGTCAGATTTAACTGATTATCTGGGCTACATGCTAGCTGGATTCGGGACAATCATCGCAATGAAGTCTGGCAAAAGTTACTCCTTGAGTCAGTTTTTTGGATTTACGCCTGTAGCAAAAAGAGCTCAAGAATTAGTGATTTCCGGGCTTTATGCCAGAGTTCGCCATCCACTCTATGCTGGTTTAGTTTTGATTTTTGTGGGATATTTTCTTTTTGCCGGAACACTCAGTGCAGCTATTCATTTAGGGTGTTTAGTGCTTTATTTACCTATTGGGATCTATTTTGAGGAAAAAAACTTGGTCATTCAATTTGGCGAGGCATACCTGAGATACAGAAAAGAAGTACCTGTGATCATCCCGAAATTTTGGTGAGTTAACTGACTCGTGAAGCTTGAGCAAAATTGCTGAAAAATACCTATGAATTGGCTTTCCCTCGAAGCACCTCCTTTCCCTACGACTTCAAATACTGTAAGTGAGACACTACACCAAGAGTGGCGGGGGAATACCAAGAAACTCGCACTTGCGGTGGAATTTTGAACATAAATTCCTGAACTAGTGCATAGACAATTCTCCTAGTCCAACCTCGGCAAACTCAATTTATACCTCACAGAGATCAATCTTATCGAAATAATCACTGCAATAGAAATCAATAAGTTGACATCTCTTGATACCTCAAAAGAATTGAGTATCAAATACACAATGGCACCTGCCAAGCACGCTGAAGCATAAATTTCCTTTCTGAATAAAATTGGAATTTGATTGGTCAGCGTATCTCGGATCACCCCACCCATCACTGCCGAAAACATCCCCATGATGGCGGCAATTTCCGGTCTCATCCCAAGACTAAGGGCTTTCTCCACCCCCAGAACGGTGAAAAATGCGATCCCGAGGGTATCGAAGAGAAAGAAAGTTTTCCGAAGTCTGCTTAGGAATTTGGGGAAAATAAAGGCAGCCAAGACACCAAGCAAAATCGTGTAGAGAAAATACACGTCATTGATCCATACCAAGGGATAGCTATCCAGCAAAATATCTCTCAGCGTACCGCCGCCGATAGCGGTGATAAAACCAGTAAAACCGGCACCAAACATATCATGCTCCAACTCACGAATGGCCAAAGCTCCAGAAATCGCGAATACCAGGGTTCCGACTAGTTCTAATGCGTACTGTAAGTCCATTGTGTCAGCATTCAGTAGTTAAATCTTTTTTCATCACAAAAACCCCCATCTCCCTTTGCTCTAGCACCAGCACTGTTTTGGGTTCTTCTAAGAATATCAATCCAAGTTGATGAAGTTTTTCTAGATGTGCTTGAGTGAATAAAAACCTTTCAGAACCATCATTAAGAAAATATTTTCCCCCTCCAAGATCTTTGCTTTTTTCCAAAATCCCTCCAAAAGCCGTCGTCATGCGAAACCAAAATATGCCCCCAGGCTTTAATACTCGTAGCATTTCATCTATCATTTGCCAAAAATTAGCCTCATCAGCAGCAAAGTGCAACACCGCAGAACAGATTACTGCATCAAATGCCTCTCTATGAAAAGGGATTTCCTCCAATCCAGCTACCTGAAATCGATGCACATCATAGTCCTTGTTCAGACTTTTAGCCATGTAGCGACAATATTGAATCGCTAGTTCGTTTTGATCTACTCCAAAAAGTTGAAAGCCCTGATTAATAAAGTAAACCGCATTTCTTCCCTCACCGCAGCCTGCATCGAGGATTTTCATGTCTTTGGTAAATCTCCCTTTCAGAATCTGATCCAGCAGGTAGATGTCAATATTGCCAAGTAATTTATTGAGCTCAGAGATGTTCATTTTCCCATTTGTCTAAGGCTTGGATTGCTTTTGCTCTTCCGATCTCTATCAGCTCTTCCGCTCGATGAAACTCCAACGTCCCCGCTTGATGCCTAGCTACCTGAATGGAAATATCCACGGGGAATTTCTCTATCAATAAAGCCGAAAAACGATCCTGAAGCAAATCGAATGAGCGGGTCATCAGACTAATAGAACTGAGCGAATTGGACTTTTCTTCCTTCACTTGCTCAGGAAAATAATTACGCATTTTACTACGGTAATCTTTGACCCATTTGGGAATAGAAATATAGCTTTTGCCTGATGAATCCTTTTTTGGAGTAATCACCAACTCAGAATCACCAGCATTTAAACCCACGACCACGATTGTATTTTCCTCCGCATGCTGCAAAAGTGACAACGGAACGGGATTTAGGACTCCTCCATCGATCAACTCCTGCCGCTGATATCGAGCAGGCTGAAAAACAGTGGGAATACTTCCCGATGCCCGAATGGCTGCATACAAGCTCCCTTCTCTAAAAATCACCTCTTTACCTGTAATATAATCCACTGCATTACAGCTGAAGGGAATATCAAAATCCTCAATGTGACAGTCCTTCACCACTTTTTTCAAAGCAGTATAGACTTTTTCTCCCTTGATAAATCCCCGACTCGAAAAAGTAAAATCCATCAGCGAGAATACATCAAGCCTATCTAAATGGCAAATCCAATCCTTGAATTCAGCCATTTTTCCAGCAGCATACATCCCACCGACAAGCGCTCCGGCAGAGCATCCTGCAATCTCAGCGATGTGGTATCCCCGCTTTTCCAGCTCCTCGATCACGCCCACATGCGCTAATCCTCTCGCGCCGCCGCTGCTCAAAACCAATGATACCGATTTCCTTTTATCCATACTATTTAGAGAATAATCGACTAAATTCACACCGAATAATACGCAACGAAAGTAAACATTATGAGCCAATTTAAACCCTTTCACCTGGCTTTCCCGATCAGGGATATTGCAGAAACTCGCGCTTTCTATGGAGATCTTCTTGGATGTGAGATCGGTAGAAGCACCGACAAATGGATAGATTTCAACTTCTTCGGCCATCAGCTCTCCGCTCACATCAAGCCCGAGGAATTAGCACTTGCACACACGAATACCGTGGATGGAAAGTACGTACCCGTTCGACATTTCGGCGCAATACTACCTTGGGGCGAATGGCATGAACTAGCAGATAAATTGAAATCAAATGGAATCGAGTTTGTAATCGAGCCCTATATCCGCTTTCAAGGGGAGGTAGGCGAGCAAGCGACGATGTTCTTTCTCGATCCTTGTGGAAATGCACTGGAATTCAAATCCTTTCAGGACGAAACTCAGATTTTCGCCAAATAAGCTGCTGAATTGAAACCTCACTACCTAGACTCAGGAATTGGTCGGAAGATCACATTCGAAGGAAAAGACTATCTCTATTTCAGTGGAACTTCGTATCTGGGAATTGGTCAAGACCAGTCTTTTCTAAAGCAGTTAGCAGAAAATCTATTTCGATTGGGAGCAAATCATGGGCAAAGTAGGATTAATTCGATTCGACTTCAGGTCTTTGATGACTTCGAAAACCATTTTGCTACCAAATCAGGAGCAGAAGCAGCTGCCGTTTTGAGTTCGGGCTACATCGCTGGTATTGCTGCATGCAAGGCGCTTACAAGAAATGCTGAGGAAATCTGGATAGCTCCGGATGCTCACTCAGCGATTATCCCAGACGGCTATAACCCTGCTATCCAATTTAATTTTACACAATGGAAAAAGCATTGCTTAAATCAGTCTGAAAGCCTTTCTCCAAGGAATATACTCCTTATTGGCAACGCCGTTGATCCCTTTGCATGCGAGATACATAGCTATGATTGGGTAAAAGAAATAGCTCAAAAACATGAAGTAAGTCTCTTGATTGATGACAGTCATGCCTTCGGGGCGTTTGGAAATAGCGTCTATGGGACTTATAAAAAATGGGCTGATTCAAGTTACAACTTGGTCGTTTCTGGATCACTCGGAAAAGGATTGAGTTTGCCTGCGGGAATAATCTTGGGGGAAGAATCTCAGATACTTAAAATCAAAGCAACGCCACTTTTCGGAGGTGCATCTCCCGGTTCGCCTGCGCATCTGAAAACTTTCTTGGAAATGGAAAAGCTCTACCTGAAGAAAAAGAAATGGCTGGAGGATGCCTGCGGGATATTTGCGCAGGAAACTGCCAATATTCCGCAAATACATGGAAGTAGAAATTTTCCGGCATTCGTGTATTCAGAAGATAATTGGGTTGAGGAATTTGAAAAAGCAGGAATATTAACTTCTTCTTTTCCTTATCCGACCTCCGAAAGTCCAAGAGTAAACAGAATCGTAATCTCAGCATATCATGAATTGGAAGACCTCATGTATCTCACTCAGGTGATCCATAATCTCGCAAACCAATGAAGAGTATATACGCATATCTAAGCCTAATTTTCATCATTCTGTCCTGCTCACCAAAAGAAAAAGTACCATTTGAAGACGGGTTGGACAACTATCCTGTTCTTCAAAAAGTACTGGGAAATGTGGATAAGTACCAGGTGCAGATTATCTATACACAAATCGATCGCAATGAACATGGAACGGCGATGCTGTCTGATTTCACTGTAAATCTGAATGATTCCCGCTATTTCTATCCTGCTTCCACAGTAAAGCTGCCCGTAGCAATTCTTGCTTTGGAGTGGCTGGAAGAGCAAAATATCGAAGGGCTGACAGCTGACACTCGCATGCTGATAGACTCAGTAAGGCCATCACAAACTTCTGCTTTGGAAGATTTATCTGCAAAGGATTCTCTTGCAAGCATTGCGCATTACATTAAAAAGATCTTGCTAGTTTCTGACAATGATGCTTATAACCGTCTGTATGAGTTATTGGGACAAGATTATATCAACAAAAAACTCCAGGAAAAAGGATTGGAGAATTCGATTATCAATCATAGACTGAGCTTCTCGGCGAGCCCTGAAGAAAATCGAATAGTCAATCCCATCCGATTTGTAGATTCTGCAGGAAAGGTGATTCTAGAACTACCAGAACGAAGCACCGATGTAGTCTATTCCAATGTGGATAACCCTACGATTGGTAATGCTTATTATAGGGGAGATTCAGTTGTAGCTCAAGGAATGGACTTTACTTTCAAAAATAAACTGGCACTTTCTGATCTTCACGGCGTAGTGGAAAGGATGATATTCCCCATGTCTTTTATGGAATCGGAGCGTTTTGCTCTCAACGAAGAACACCGGAAGTTTTTATTGAAATACATGAGTATGTTGCCCGCAGAGAGCGATTTTCCAAATTATCCAGCTGAAAAATACTGGGATAATTATTCCAAATTCTACTTGGATGGAAATGACAAGTCAGAATTTCCGGCAAACATCCGCATATTCAATAAAACAGGACAAGCCTACGGACACCTACTTGATGCTAGTTATTATGTGGATTTTGAAAAAGGAATCGAGTTCTTTGTTTCGGCTGTAATCTATGTGAATGATGACGAAACGCTCAATAACGACAACTACGAGTACGATTCTGTTGGCTTTCCCTTCTTTGCAGAATTGGGAGACTACCTCTATCAGATCGAATCCGAGAGAAAAAAGAAGGTGCCCGCTGATTTGAAAAAGTTTAAATTTGAATAGTAGCCTAGTGTAGAAGATGGATCCGGAAAAAGGAAAAGAACGATTTATTAGACACCTCACACCCTACAGTAAGTATTGGTTAAAAATTACTTTGCCGGGCGTTATCTTCTTTGCTTTTGGAACCTACTTTTTGATCAATAGGTCTGTCTCATGGGATTTTATAAATGATGGAGAGTTCTATCTAAAATTTTGCTTTTACCTGGTCTTTTATACGTTTATCGATTATTACACCAAGTACAGACTTAATAGAAGACATCATCTAGGTACTACCAAGAAGAATTCTACCAACTTATGACTCGACAAAAAACTCCTTTCGTTTATCGTTCCTTTTTCAACTTCTGGCTGGCAATCATCCTACCGGCCAGCATCATCTTCACGCTAGTTTTTCAACTAATTAAAGGCGAGTCTAACTGGTCTGAATACTTCATGTTGCCTTCTACCTATATCAAAGTCTTGATATTTCAGCTGGTCTTCGGAGCTTGGATGTACTACAAAGAGTATAAGCCTAAGTCGGCTAACTATGAAAAAGATGCCTGATCGAAATCCCCGCAAACAGCCACAAGCAATGGAAAAGCATCAATCCAAAAGTCCCGCTCCAAAAAAAATCATCCCGTTTATCTACCAATCATTCTTCAGGTTTTGGCTAGTAGTGATCCTGCCTGCTACCTTGGCAGCACTGACTATTTCCAAGCTGTATTACAATAACACCATTAATTTCGAACCACTTAAGGAGCCTGACACTTGGCTTTATTTTGCTATTCTTCAAGTATTTGTTGGTTTTTTCACCTATCAGTGGGTTTACCGAATCAAATCAAAAGAACATAAAAGCTGAGAATATTTATCTTAGGAAAAACAATCGCCCAAGATGAAAAACCTACGCTTCTTTCTACATCTACTTGCATTTCTTCCTACCCTCACTTTTTCCCAAAACCTAGCTGAAAAGCTCGGCTATGAGAAAGACACCAAGCTGCTCATCATTCACGGCGATGATGTGGGCGTGTCGCACTCGCAAACCAAAGCGACTTTTGATGCCATGAAAAAAGGCCTGGTGAACTCCACCAGCATGATGGTTCCTACGGGCTGGTCTGCGGAAGTTGGGGAAATGGCGAAGGAAATGCCCGACGCGGATATTGGGATTCATATCACATTGACAAATGAATGGTTGAATTTCAACTGGGGACCTGAAGCGGGAAGAACCGCTGTTCCTGGTTTGGCCGATGAAAAAGGCCACATGTATCCCGACTGCGCACAAGTAGCCGCGAATGCTAGTCCTGCCGAAGTGGAAAAAGAAATCCGAGCGCAAATCAAAGCTGCCAATCAAATGGGAATCACACCAACACATCTGGATTCTCATATGGGCTGTATTTTTTATGGCAGGCCAGAGTATTTGGTTTCCTATCTGAAAATTGCCCAAGAACTCAACATCCCGGCGATGATCAATCAGCAAATGATTGAAGGGATCGTTAAGCCGAACGCTACACTTTTTGAAGGAATTCAGGTGGATAAGTTCCCAGTGGTAGATCAGCTATTTATGGCTGAGCCAAAAGATTATGAAGCTGGAATGGAGGCCTTTTATACCGACGCATTAAATAATCTGCAACCTGGATTTAATGTAATTCTGATCCATTTGGCATTTGATGATGAAGAAATGAATGCCGTGACTTCTGGCCATGACACCTATCATGCCCCTTGGAGACAGGCGGATTATGATTTCTTTACCAGTGAAAAAGCCAGTGAACTATTGAAAAAGAATAAGGTACAATTGGTGACTTGGAGAGAAGTAGGCAAAACGATGTAGTTTTGTAGGCAAATTCTGCCATTATGAAATACTCCTTTTTAGCTATTCCAATCCTTCTTTTGAGCTCGCTTTCCTGCCAAGGACCTCAATCAGAGGAGGTATCTCTTTTTGATAGTTTAGATAGATTGCCTTCTTTACTTGTCAATGATGCAGCTAGCTTTTCTCTGGGAACTGAGCATATCTTGATTAGCGGAAAGCAGCAGGGAATTAGCTTGAAAACCATACAATTGCTTAGCGGCTTTAGCGCTGCTATTAAAACTGAAACTGAATCAATCTGTCTGGACAATCCTGATTCCTTTACTAAATATCCTTTCGCTAGCAAGCAGCTTTTTCAACTGGATAATGAAGGTCTCGAAGTAAGTCAGCTCCAAATTATCAGCAAAGAAAAACTTGGGATCACCCTACTTTATTCCATCAAGAACGTGGGTAAGTCCACAAAAAACATTCGATTTCAATTTCAGCCAAGTGTCGATCTGAAACCTAGTGCGCTGATGGATAGCACAGTTGGAGGCAATGCTCCTGACCAGATTATCTTTGATGAGTTGACTGGAATCTTCACCGCAAAGGATCAAGCGAATGACTGGTATGCAATCTGGGGAACTTCAACCGACCATACCATAAGTCCAAAAAACTCTGATTGCACCCCAGAAATCATAAAACACGGAGCAAGTGCTGGATTTGAGATTCCATTGGAACTAGCAGCAAACGAAGAGCGGTTTGTTCCCGTTTTCATCGCAGGTTCTGATCAGGGAGAGTACACAGCGATCGAGACTTTAGTAGATCTACGTGCTGATCTCCAAACGGATTGGGATGAGAATTTTGCGCTGGTAGATTCACTTCAGTCCACATCTAAAATCACAATTCCCGGGAAAGAAGTTCAAGAAGCTTATGAGTGGAGTAAGTTCAAGGTGGGACTATTTCAATTTGAAAAGGGGGATATAAATCCTATTCCAATAGAGAATCCTGAAGAGCTCTATTTTTTGCTAAATGAATTGAGCCAGGGTTTTCCAGAAATGCTGGATAGAACTATTTTTACTTTTGATGAAACTAAGCCTAGACATATCCAACCTGGTTGGGAAATGATTCAGCCAATGACATTATATATGGTTGGGGTCTTTGGAGATGTAGCAAATCGAGTGACCTACATTCGCCCAAATTTGCCTAAAGAATGGAAAGAAGCTTCTATTGAGAATCTTTGGATCGATGACAACAAGCTCAACATTAGCATTACTTCTGACTCGGTTAAAATCATCATAGAAGTCACCCAAACCCAAAAGAAGGCAGGTATTTCTATCGAGCTTCCAGAAGAATTCTCTAAAGTGAAAGTTTTAGGAAAGGAAGTCAGCAGCGATACTAAAGATGGTTTTCGTAGAATCTTGATGACAGGGGCAAAAGCAACTATAGAAGCTAGTCGATGAAACAAGTTTTTCTGTTCTTTATACTTTTTAGTTCTTGGACTTTAGCTTTTGCCAAGAATACAGAATGCGTCTGCAGTACTTCGGATGATTTGACCATCAAACAGGTTGTGGATGCGGATCTGGTTTTCAGGGGAACAGTCATTGATCAACACACAGAAAAATTTCCAGGATTAGGTTATCAATATGTCGCCAAATTTGAGGTTGCAGAATTCATAAGAGGGGAGTATGAGGAAAGGTTTGTAGAGGTAATCATCGGATATGGACATTATTGTGATCCAAAATTTTTTAGGAATACGGAATACCTCGTGCTCACAAAATACAATTATGAATCAAAAAAATATGAAACGTCTGTCTGTATAGGTTCACGGATTTGGGATGAATCCTCGACTTGGAATAAGGCCTCCTCTCGAGAAAAACGCATGATCGGAGAGTTTCAGAATGGAAAATTCGAGCACTCATGGCGGAATCAATTTCATCAAATTATCGCCAAAGGGAAAGTTATAGCTGGAAAGCCAGAAGGAAAGTGGGAATTTTTTAACGGTCATCAAAAAACAGAGTTTGGCTGGTTCGAAAATGGTAAAAAACAAGGGGATTGGATTACCTTTTCAAAGAGAACTTGGGTGTGCGATTGGATGGGACTTCCTTTGAACTGCAACTTGGAAAATTTCAATCCTCCTCATCCAGAGGGCTGGATCTCCCAAAAAACACCTTTCAAAGACGGGGCTATTCATGGAACCGTACTCGTCTATCACGAGTCTGGTTGTATTCTAAGTGAATCTATTTTTGAAAAGGGTATTCAGCTAGGTGATACGAATTTCTTTTAGGTAGCTCAGATATAATTTTTAAGACTGCCAGAAGACAGCTTAGTTTGAAACCTCTGTTTACTTTAAAGATTCAACCAATAATTAACCTTAAATACTAACGAACGCTGTTTTGGCTGAAAGCTTTCAGGAAAGTAGTTGTCCGTATAGACTAAGAAAAAGTCCGAAACCGGTGCAAATCTCCATTGCAAACGGGTGTTGATATTGAGGTTATCAATCTGATTATTATACTGTACAAATGTCGTCCAAAACAGACTTTTAGTAAATGTCAAATCAATTCTTGGTCCTACCAAGATCAAATCAGCATCTTTTTGAGGGGCTGGGAGTCGGATTCTGGCATAATTGAAATTCATCGAAATATTAGCCTTATAGCCAATTCTCACGGCAGTAACTGTCTCTAATCTCTGGATATTTCCAGTGTAGTATTGACCCACCTCGGAAAGCAAGGTCACATTGAATACATTTCTTGGATTGCTTTGATACTCCAGCTGAACCGTCTTCGTACTGTAATCACTGCCAGCAGGGAGTTTATCCCCGCCAGTTCGGGTCGGATCAAAATCCTTAAATAAATACACATACCTATTCCGCTGGGTAAGCGTAATCTCCGAAAATGAGTTGAACTGAGCGGTGTAGCTGAGATTAATATCGCGGTCTGTTGTTCCAATCGCCTCGTTCCAATAACCTTCAAATTCTACCTTTGGCCCGTGTCTATTGATGAGGCTGGATCTGGGATAAAATAAATAGGAGACATCAGGATTAAAACGCTTAAAATCCGACCTAGGAAGGAACCCAACTTCAGGATTGAAATCCTTGCCAATATCCTGATAGCTCGCACTCCATGACCAATGAATATCGCTGAAAAGCATATAAACATTTGCAGAGTAGGGTTTGACAGTCTCTCGGGATTCGAATGTGCGGTGGTAGAACGCCTTTCCCGTCCATTTACCATTGGCAGAATTAAGGTTATAATCCAGCCCCACTAGCCGATTATAATCCTCAGGATTGAAGAGTGATTGATACTCATCGAGGGCAAGCGACTCCTTATCCACATAGATCAATCTTATAGTTGATCTCGCAAAAACCTTTTTCTGAATAGCCAAAACCGAGAAATTTTTTCCTGCAATTCCTGCTTCCTCATCCGTAGCAGTCTGCATATTCATCACCCCAATGCGCCAATTTTCATTTAATTTTCCGCTCAATCTGGCTCCATAGATAATTTTACTTTGGATATTTTGGCCTGTGGCCGAATCTATATCCACTCCTATTCTTCTGGAGAAAAACGGTCGAGATCGCATCTGTCCAAAACTATCAAAGAGATCTGCATTCTCGAGAAAAAATTGCCTGCGCTCCGGGAAAAAAATCTCGAATCGATCCAAATTCGTCACTTGCTGATCCACTTCCACTTGTGAAAAATCGGGGTTGAACGTCAAATCCAAATTCAAGGCTGGACCTATGCCTATTTTGGCATCACCACCTACCGCCGGTGTCAATTTTTCGCTGGAATTCTCTAGGTAGTTTGTGGATGTTCTGCCTGCGATATAAGGGATCAAGGAAATGTTTGCGGAGGTCTTCTTTAGTGGTTCTTCGAAAATCAGCTTTCTGTTAAAAGCCGTCGAAAGAATTGAAAAATTTCTTGGAATAGGAGACCAGCTACTCCGCTCACCTGCATGGCTATCAATTCTATAGAAGTTGACGTTCCAATTTTGCGTGCCATCCTTAAATCGGATGGTAGAAAGGGGGATGATTACCTCTACCTGCCAGCTATCTTCCAATACTTTAGCTTCAGAAAACCACTTATTATCCCAAGCCAAACTCAGATCTTCTGATCTAGTACCACCATTGGCTACTAAACCTTCGCGCTGCACACCGTAAGGATTTACTCCAAATTGAAAAGCATTGGTTAAGTCATTGAAAGTATCAAATGTAAAGGTGATCCCATCATTTTGCTGTCCCCGGTAATCCCGGCGCAATGAAGTAGAGACGTATTCCCGCGGTTCATTATTCTCCATGATTGCCGCCAAGTAGAGATTTTCTTCATCAAAGGCAATTTTCACGCGAGTCTGTACCTCTGCCAGCGAAGTATCAGATGGGAAATACTGCATAAAATCCGTATTCCATCCTGCCGAATCAGCCCAAATTTCCTCATTTAACTCTCCATCTAGTACTATCGGATCCTTCAACTTGAAAGCGAAGGCATTCGATCTTGGCTTAGACTGAGCTAAGGTTTCATTAGACAGAAATAGGATTAAGAGAAAAAGGGGAATATAGTTCCGCATAGTGAAGCAATAGCAAACAAAAATATGGTACAGAAGTCAGCGCGGAACTTAAATTATACCAGTGGTAAACTAATTCAGTGAGGGCTCCGGACAATTCCCAAATGAATTGATAATCAAGGTTCTTTCTCTACTAGATAAGTCTCATTAATTGACATTCTAAAAAATGAAAACTATATTAGTTTGACAACTGCTTCTAGCTCAACTTCATGAAAATCGCATCTAGCACGCTGCTCTTTATCCTAGTCTCTGTTATATCTTTTGCTCAAGAAACGATCGTTTCCGCAACTCTTACTGGTCAGGCAAATAAGAAGGAGACGAATATAATTTCCCTGGATAATAAAGGACATTTTATGGACGAAAAGCTAGAGTTTGAATTAAAAACTTCTTCAGAAATCCCAACTCAAGTTTCATTTATTAAAACTCAGCCGAATGGTAAAATTATTGGAAGCGCCTCTTTTTGGGTGTTTGACGATACCTATCAGGTTACTGGTAGTATAGAAGACTTTTCAACACTGAAAATCTTTCCAAATCATCCATATAATGAATTAGTAGAGAAGTTTGCTAATTCCGAAGTGGAAAAAAGGAAGGAATTAATCGCTGATAATATTTCGACAGCAGTGGGCCTAGAATTTCTTTCATCATCTGTTTCTTATTATTCAGATGAAGAGTTGGCTGAACTGCTGGCACAAGTTCCAGAGTCTCTACAGGCTATTGTGCCTTACACCAAAACAAAAACCAACTTGCTCACCAAAGATGCTGAAAAGCTAAAAATAGGAATGCAGGCTCCTGATTTTGAGCTGGAAAGCCGTAAGGGAAAATTGGTTTCCCTATCGGATTTTGATGGGAAATACAGACTGCTGGATTTTTCTAACTCTGGCTGTGGGCCTTGTTTTATGGCACTTCCTGAAATCAAGGAAGCTTATGAAAAGTACGGTTCTGAAGTAGAAGTGATTTCCATTTGGGATGACAAAACCAAAGACATTTGGATGAATTTTTCCAAAAAGCACAAGGAACAGATTATCTGGACTGACTTATGGGATGCCGAAGGGTATGTGTCCCGATTATATCAGATCAAGATCCTTCCCTCCTATATTTTGGTCAATCCGAATGGGGAAATAGAAAAGATCTGGAACTCTTATAGAGAAGGGAAAATAGTGCGAGAAATGGATTCAATATTCGGAAAAAATTAGCTTCATTGTACCTCTCCAAATGCCGTGAGAATCAAGCATCTGCTGCCACCATTTCTCCGAAATTCGCATAGATAAATTCCCTGCCAAATTCCTAGGTTGAGTTTTCCACCAGAAATGGGAATTTGAAGACTACTGTCAAAAAAACTGGCTTTAATGTGCGCAGGCATATCATCTGGACCTTCATCAGTGTGGATAAACCGTGGATAAGACTCTGGAATTAACTCATTTACGAAGGTTCGAAAGTCTTTTCTGACTGTAGGATCCGCATTTTCATTGATGGTCAAGGCTGCAGAAGTGTGCTGGATGAAAACCTGTAAAAAACCCGTCTGAATTTGGGCAATTTCAGGAATGGCGGCTTCGATTTTGTCGGTGATCAAATGATAGCCAGATGGAAAAGCCGGTAAGCGAAGCTGGTGCTGGAAGAAATGGGTCATTTTTAAAAATAAGAAAAGCATCAGTTTGCTCAAAAAAAGAGGAACTGATGCTCAGGTAATTTGGATGAAAATCGGTTTGAAATTAAAACACTAGATCTTCTCAATGAAATTCTCCAGCACTCCCACCTCATCAATTCCAATTCTTACTTTGTCACCAACTTCTAACGTAAAGTCATCTGGGACGATCCCTGTGCCCGTCATCAGAAAACACCCAATCGGAAAGGTATTCCCTCGAAAAAGCCAGTCGGCCAATTCCTTTGGCTTACGTTTCAACTGCGTCAATGGACATTCACCAGCAAAAGCTAACGCGTCATCTCTATAGATTTCTAAGTTGATAGTAGCAGTTACTTCTATGGCTTCATCAGTAATCAGCAGACAGGGTCCTATCGCTGCACTACCTGCATACACCTTGGCCTGCGGCAAATAGAGGGGGTTTTCACCTTCGATGCTTCGACTGCTCATATCATTTCCGCAAGTGTATCCTTGGATTTTTCCAGAAGGGGAAATCACCAAGGTCAACTCTGGTTCTGGCACATCCCAAGTGGAATCTTTTCGGATATTTACGGCCGAGCCAGGAGCTGAAACTCGACTGGCCGTCGCTTTGAAAAATAACTCCGGACGATCGGCATGATAGACTTTATCGTAAAAATCTGCCCCTCCAGCATCCTGCGACTCCTCCATTCTGGCCGTTCGACTGCGGTAATAAGTCACTCCAGCAGCCCAAATTTCCTGATTTCCCATTGGAGCTAAGATTCCCTTTGAAAGTAAATCATCTGCTTTTTCAGAGGTAATAGCTTCCCAAGATTTGGATTCGGAATTGAGGTAATCTTTCAGATTTTCTTTCGCCAGTAAATCATCCCAATTTAATTCGGGGCCAAAAAAAGCTTGATTTTCAAACTGTAAAAGTGTTCCTGATGGCAATTTGTAGATTTTCATAGGTTAGTAGGTTTGATTAGAAATTTAGGAAAAAGATTTGAGACATGGATAAGGGGTTAAACTGAAAACCAACATACGGTATTGAAATTAGACTATTATTTGAAGAGCTACTTTGTGTGGGAAAAAGAAAAAACCTCTGTGAAACCTCCGCGTGCTCTGTGCTTCCGTGTTAAGAATACTTTTTTTCAACTCAGAGAGACAGAGATCTCGGAGAATACCACAGAGAAAATGTTTTAAATAAATATCGCAAAGGCATAATTTCCAATACGCTATTTGTGCAGCAACTTTTCCCCATTACCTTTGCTCATAGATCATAGGGGGTGCCTTAACAAAACGGGCTGAGATCATACCCATACGACCTGATCCGGATAATGCCGGCGAAGGGAAATGAACAAGCGTAGCAATAAAACAGATCAGCATGCAGAAGCGGTACCCTTCTGTCTTTTGATTTCTTCATTGCTTCAGGGTAAACACTAACGGGGGGCTTCCCTAGAGCTTTCTCATGTTTCACTCAATCTCCCGAAAGGGAATTTATCACATGAAAAAATCAATTCTTGGCTTGGCTTTATGCCTAATCGCCATCTCAAGCTGGGCTCAGCAAAGCCTAAGCGGAAAAGTGTTGGATGCTGGATCTGGCGAAGCATTAGTAGGTGCTTCTGTCTGGGCAGAAAACCAGGGAAAAGGAGGAGTCACAGACGAAAATGGCCTTTTCACAATCAACAAACTACAAGCAGGAGTAATCGAGCTTCGTGTTTCTTACCTAGGCTATGGCACGGTCAAGCAATCACTCACCTTGCCGTATTCAGGCCAGCTCAGTATCAAACTTCAGCCCAAAGACCTGATGACGGAGGAGTTTATCGTGTCGGCTACTCGCGCTTCCCAAAGTACACCAACTACTTTCCAAGAAATCAGCAAGGAAGAGCTAGCCAAACGAAATCTTGGTCAGGATATTCCGATTTTGCTGAATTTCACTCCCTCCGTAGTCACGTTCTCGGACGCAGGAGCAGGGATCGGCTATACCGGGATGCGGATCAGAGGTTCGGACCAAAGTAGAATCAATGTCACAGTAAATGGCATCCCAATGAACGATGCCGAATCTCATGGGGTATTCTGGGTGAATATGCCTGACTTCGCTTCTTCTGTGGATAACCTACAGATTCAGCGTGGAGTAGGTACTTCCACCAATGGTGCAGCTACTTTTGGCGCAAGCCTGAACTTCCAAACGGACACTAGAAATGACGAAGCCTATGCACAAATTGACAATTCTGTAGGTTCATTCAATTCCTTCAAGCATACCGTGAAAGTCGGTTCAGGACTTCTAAACAACCGATTTGCCGTGGATGCCCGCCTTTCCAAAATCACCTCGGATGGCTATGTGGATCGAGCTTTCTCTGACCTGAGCTCTTACTTTGTGTCAGCAGGATACTTTGGAGAGAATCACGTGCTGAAATTGAATGTGTTTTCCGGAAAAGAACAAACCTACCAAAGCTGGTATGGACTTCCTGAATCCAAACTGGAAGATGACAGAACGTTCAATTATTACACCTACGACAATGAAACCGATAACTACCAGCAGGATCATTACCAACTGATCTATGCTGGACAACTCGGCAACAATTGGAAGCTAAATGGCGCGCTCCATTATACCTATGGCCGTGGGTATTATGAGCAATATCGGGAAGACGATTCCTTTGCGGAGTATAGATTGCCAGACGTGACTATAGGTGATTCGACCATCACCAATACAGATATTATCCGAAGGCTTTGGTTGGACAATGACTTCTTTGGCGGTGTAGCTTCTGTAAATTATGTCTCTAATGACGGGCGTTGGGATGTGGTATTTGGTGGGGGCGCCAATCGCTACGATGGAGATCACTTCGGAGAAATCATCTGGGCGAGAATAGCCGGTGACACAGAAATCCGAGATCACTATTACGACAATACTGCTGTAAAAGACGATCGAAATGTATATCTAAAAGCAACACGAGAACTGACAACAGGACTAAGCCTATATGGAGATCTTCAGTTGCGATCCATAGATTACTCATTCTCTGGAATTAATGAAGACGGGAGAGTCCTGGATAGCAAGGAAAATTATACCTTCTTCAATCCAAAAGTGGGAATCAGTTATGAAAACTCCGGAAGAACATGGTATGCGAGCTATGCTGTGGCCAATAGAGAACCGAAAAGGGCTGATTTCACTGACAATGAAATCACTCAACTACCTAAACCGGAACGATTGAATAATATTGAGGCAGGGGTAAGAGCCAGAAGTGGTGGCTTCACCTACAGTGCAAACTTGTATCTGATGGATTACAAAGATCAGCTGATCCCAACCGGACAAATCAACAACGTAGGTGCAAGTATCCGTGAAAACGTAGCTGATTCCTATAGGGCAGGAATAGAGCTGGACGCGGCTTATCAGCTATCCAAATCCTGGACCTTGGGAGCCAATTTGGCTCTCAGCCAGAATAAAATCAAAGAGTTCACCGAATATGTGGATGACTACACTACTCCAGAGTTCTCCCAAGTAGCCTTTACTTATACTGATACGGATATTGCGCTCTCTCCGAATGCAGTGGCATCTGCGATGATCGAGTACAAGCCTGTGAAAAATCTCTCGCTGAATTGGCTGGGAAAATATGTAAGCAAGCAGTACTTGGACAATAGCAGTTCGGATGCACGCTCGCTCGATGCATTCTTCACCAATGACATAAGAATCAGCTATTCTGTACAGCCACGATTTTTCAAAAGTGTGGAGTTCAATCTGCTTGTAAATAACATCTTCAATGAGATGTATGAGCCCAATGGCTATACCTTTAGCTATTTTGTGCCTGGAGAAAATGAAAGAGAATTGGTGACAGAAAACTACTATTACCCGATGGCCGGAACCAACTTTATGCTGGGATTGAGCTTGAGGTTTTAAGGATTTATAAGCACTTAGGGGCGAAGGATTCTTCGCCCTTTTTTTCAAATCCCCAAGCCCTCCTTTAATTCCTCTAAAGCCAGAGCGGCTTTTTTCTCTTTGGCATAATCAAGCACCAAAAATTTCCTTCCATCAGCAAGAAGTACAACTTTGTAAATGGTCACTTGAGCGGACATTGTCGGCGTAATTCCATTTGGAACGAAGGTTTTACGAAAACTATGCTGGACTATCTCTGCCTTGTGGACTAATGGCAAATCCATCCAATCCCCCATATTATACCATAGAATAGTTTGGTATTCTTTGTATTTTTTCCCTGCAAAATCAATGAGAATTCTCGACTTAATGGTACTCATAATTAGCCCAATCAAAATGGCGCCACCACCAACCAAGGCGACTTTCATGGGATCAGTATCCATATCAAACAAGAGTCGCACAAGTATCACTACTAGCCCTGCACCAAGCATGATCTGACCCAGTAATCGTGGCCCTTTAGTGCCGTCGTTATGATTTTTGTAGATAAATTGTTGCAAAGAGACTGAGATTATTTCTTCCTCAATAAAAGAAAACATTCTCTCATTTACCTACTAATTCCACGCTTAGGTCTATTTCACGATCGACCAAGGTGCGATCCACCCAACTCCCACTATAAGCAATATCCCAATTAAAGCGATCAATCTGTAACCTTGTTTGGAAATGGTGTTTACCCAACTTTTCTACTTCAAAGGATACAGGATTAGCTATTCCTTTGATCGTGAGCGAGGCATCGACCAGCAACTTGTTGTTTTGTAATTCTTCGACTGAGAGAAAATTTAGAAAAGAAACTGGGTGTTTATTCACATCAAAAAAATCTGAGTTTTTGAGGTGATTAGTGAGATTTCTGATAGGAATAGGGTCAGAGGCGGGAATATCTGTAACGGTGATGCTTCTCATATCCACGCTAATTTCGCCTCCTGTTAGGATCTGGTTTTGGAGGAGAAGATACCCTTTTTGGATAGCTATCTCTCCCTCATGACTTCCCAATCCCCTCATTTTTGTTCCCTTCCACTTGATCGAAGATCTAGTCAAATCAATGGGTAGCGTGTCCACTCTTTGGTCTGGAAAATTTGCAGTAGGACGTATTAAAACCTTTGAATTCCCCTCTGTCGAATATTTCCTTTCCCCACAACAGAAGAGGAATATTAAGCCAATGATGCAGAGCTTATTCATAATCGGGGATATTCAAGCCCAAAATTAAATCTCGTTCGATCAACCAAACACCATTTTCCAGCTTTGGCTTTACAATCCCAGAGCCTCCACGATTGGGCAGCTTGGCTCTTTTCTCCAAAGTCAGAATGGGATCATCCGCAAAGACATAATCATCCATATAATAGGCAGTTTTTCCGGGTTCTTTTACCGTGAGGTGAATATGCTCTGGTTCTTCACCCGTTGGATATGCGCTTGGTCGAAAGGTGTAAAAAGTATAATTCCCCTCCCTATCCGTCTTCACCCAACCTCGTATAGATCCATGCCTTTTCGCCCATCCTTTTTCATCTCCGGCTTTAGGATATCTACCAGTTCGGTCGGTATGGTATAGGTAAAGGATCACATCAGAGGCGGGAGTTTTCCCATCCTTATGAAATACAATCCCAGTGATTTTCAGCTTCGGCTCGTTGTCCAAAAAGAGCGGAAGCGTATCAATTGCAAGGAGTTTCTCATCACCATACTCGAAGATGGCTTCACAGCCTTCGCAAGGGCCACCGACGATTTTATCCGAAAGTTTGGTTTGTGCTTGACAAGAGAAACCACTTAAAAGAAGCAGAAATAGAAGTGTTTTGTCCATGATATTTTTTTTGCGAAAAGGTGGACAAAAATTCTTTGGGCGAAAAATCAACTACGCTAAGGCGTTGAAAAAATGGGTCAAGACGTTTTCAAAGCTGAAAATCGTTGCTTGAAGTTATCCGCATAATTTCTACTCAGTCGGAGTTCCTCTTGATTGGAAAGCTGAATATCGTAATCGCCATTCAGACGGGATTTATAAGAGACGACTTTGCTGAGATTTACGATGCTGGACTTATGGATTCTGACAAATTTCTCTGGATCTAGCTGATCCAAAATAGATTTTAAGGTAGCCGAATGAAGCTGCTTTTTGTCCAGCGTATGAATAGCGATGTAGGGAGACTCTGCTGCGATGAAGAAAATATCTGAAGTTTTGATGGCAGTTTTCTTCCTTGATGTACCCACAATTACTTGGTCTATAGGAGACGATTCAGTTGAATTTACTTTGGCGGGCACCACTTTTCTGATCAGCATCAAGCCAATCACCGAATAGATCAACAAGTACTTATATAAATCCTCAGAAAGTGTGTAGCCCAAATTCCTCAGGAGTGTGAAGGTATGGGAATAGAAAAGAGCTGAAACTACATGCACTAAACCTGCAAAGAGGATTATGTGAAGTATGGACGCCAGAATTATAAACAACAACCTTTTTATCCACAATTCTCGAATCTTGGAAAAGGTAGAAACAGTACTAAAAATCCTATTCAACAGGAATGTAACCGGCAGAATCAAAATCCAAAACAAATTGAATAGAAAAGACTCTGAGGCATAAAATGAATAATCGTTGCGCTTAGAGCTCAAGTAATCTTGAAAAATCGTCACCAGCAAAACCAGAACCAAGACGACGAGATACTTCAGCGTCGCTTTGATTCTGGGTTTCTTTTGCAGGATTTCTTTGCTCATAGGATCTAAGTTCTTATAGTAAGCAGCGCGTATAATTTTTCGTTAACATAGTAATTTCCCGTACCCAATTTTTCCTTTCGAAGAACACCATCTTCAGCGAGTTTATTGAGGTAGTTCGCAGCAGTGATTCTTGATACGCCCATATCTCGCACGATAAACTCAATCTTGGTATAAGGATGCTTGAACAAATTATTCAGCAGCTCCTGAGAATAAAACTTGTAATTGTCCCGAAGCTGAATCTTCATTTCAGCCATCAACACTTTCAGATTTTCTATCAAAATGATGGTTTCCCGAGCGGTATTTTCTACTCCTGTGATCATATAAGATAGCCAATTTTCCCATTCCCCATTTTCTCGGACTCCTTGAAGCAAGCTGTAATAATCCGCTTTGTTTCGAATGATATGACTACTGAGATATAGAATTGGAAGCTTCTGCAAACCACCCAAAATCAGATACAAAATATTAATAATCCTTCCTGTCCGTCCATTGCCATCATAGAATGGGTGGATACTTTCAAACTGAAAGTGAATGATAGCCATCTTCACCAGCGGATCAAAATCGCTCATTTCGGGGCGATTGATAAATTGCTCCAGATTGGACATCAACTCAAGAATCTCATTGGGATCTTGTGGAGGAAGATAGACAGTCTCGCCAGTTTGTGCATTTTTCAGCGCAGTGCCGGGAAGCTTTCGGAATCCTGCATTATTTCCCTCAAGCGTCTCCTGAATCTCTAGAATGATCTGATTGGTCAGCAATCCTTTCTTCTCCACCAACTCGAATCCACGCTTCATCGCCGCCACATAATTCTGAACTTCTTTGATCGCGGGAGTCATGGACTCAAATTCCAAGTCAGACTTGAATAGCTCATCATGCGTGGTGATGATATTCTCCACGGCAGAACTGTCCTTGGCTTCTTGGATCGCCAAGGTATTCAGCAAAATCTCGTGATTGGGAATGGAATAAATCAAGCCTTTCAGCTCTGCCAAGGCTGCATGAGCAGCAGGAAGCTGCTTGAGGACGGACTTGGATTCCAAGTCATCTTCGTAAGGCAAAGGAGTCAGTACCCAAGTCATATGTAAAGATTATTGAATTTTCTTTACAAAGGTAGGTTCTTATGTAAAGAAAGCAAGGGTTTTCTTTACATAAGAGAAGGTGTATGTAAAGATTATTCGATTTTCTTTACATATAGATGGAGATATGTAAAGCCGCTTTACATAGGGTTTGAAAAAATGTAGAGCCGAAAGATTTTTCGCCCTATTGAAAATCGGGTTTTTCAGGGCAAATTAAGATTTAATCGATTGAGTAAAATCTCTGTGCCCTCTGTGAAACCTCTGTGTCCATTGTGGTTAAAATAGGAAGGCCATCAATCCGGAAACAACGTCTTATCCATTCCGGGCACAATCCGCAATGCATTTTTGTAATACAGCTTTTTCAACACCTCATCAGAAAGGCCCAAACCATACATGGCCCAAAACGCATGGTACTTTTTGTAATAAGGGAAATACTCATCCTCAGTCTCCAGCACTCGGAAGTAAGTATAAAACTCCTCCTTGTTATAAGCATCCTTGCCAAAAAGAACACGATCCTGGTACTTCTCAAAAAACTCCCTGGCACGTCTGGGCTGACGGCCAAACTCCGCAATCACGGCTCCGATACCGAAGTTCACATTGGGATATTTTTCTAAGTGAGCACTAGCCGCATCCAAGTCATTTGCCATCCAACCCATGTGTGCATTGATGAAGGTAGTCTTGGGATGCTTCGCAAAAACATCGTGCTGCTCAGCCATAATCTGTTCAAAAGGTGCCGGATTGTCCGCTCCCCGCTGACGGTTGGGATGCGTCTTAAGTTCTAGCCAACGCTCGTTATTGGCATCCATCGGGTCCCAAAACTGGGCAGGATCGGCAGAGTGAATAATAACTGGAATGCCAAGTTCGCCAGCTTTGGCCCAGACTGGGTCCAAATCTGGATGATTGACCGGTACTCTTTTACCATTCACGTCAGTTACATTGAGGCCAAGGCTCTTGTAGATTTTCAATCCGCTAGCTCCAGCTGCCACATCTTCCTCGAGCTCCTTCACCGCGATTCTACTCCAATTTTCATCACCAAAGCCGGCAAAATTTAAATTAGTAAACACCATAAATCTCCCCGGTGCATGGGTATTGAACTCCTTTAGCATACTCTTAATGTAATCCTGCTGCGTATTGCTATCTCCGCGACCAAAGCCACGGCCGCTGAGGTTTACCATCACGCCCATGTTGATCTCATCCATCTCTGAGATCAGCTGATCGATTTTCTGCTCATTTACTCCGCCTTGATGTGAGTGAATATCCACGAAAGGAAACTTGGCTCTTTTCACCGGATGCTCGGGTACTTTCAGGGTAGAAGGAGGATTGTATTCCTCAAAACTCATTTCCTGAGCTACCACAGCAGTGCTGAAAATTGAGAAAGCTGAAACAAGTAAAAATCTGGAGTAATTATTCATAGACTAGCAGTTAGAGTTAGGTAGGCTTGCTTACGCAAAATTGTTCAAACAGTTAAATATCCTGAAAATAGAAAATCCCGAGCTGAAGCCCGGGATTGAAAATCTATACTATTATCTCGCTGTACCACCTGAGATCACCTGACCAAAGAAAATTGCATTCATATACAGCTTATTTGTCCCGAACCAGAAGGCCCGGAAGTTCATATTATCTGCGAAAGCTACTACGCGACCTCTTCCTACGCCAGCTATTTGAATCACCGAGCCATTTTGAATTCCTGCACGATTTGAAGGGTGGAAATAGCCAGAAGCCAATGGGTTTTCGGTGTACACCAGTGGGTTGGCATATGGATTCTCCGACGGCTCCATGAACAAGTTATCATTTCGGAAAGTGTGGATTTCAGAATCGGTGTAACCATAGCCAATAGGGTGGGTTAGATCAAGCTTAGCTTTGAAAATAGCCCCTCCAGTCACTCTCGCACCACTTTCGTTTTCGTAGTCTGCATAGCTTTTCTGCAAAGCAGAATCTGGTTTAGCACCACTTCTAAACTTGATATTTGCCACTTCGTTCTGCGCCAGGAATTGGAGAGCTCCACCTTTGGCAAGTAGCGTACCTCCACCCGATATCCAGGATTTGAGGGTAGCGGCACCTGATTTCCCAAGGCTGCTATACCTGCCATCTGGCATCAAAATCACATTATATCTATCCAGTGTACTTCCACCAATTCTGTCCATCGGGAGCAAAGTGATAGGCATTTCGTAGCGCTGATCTAGTAGATGCCAGATCTCTCCCGCCTCGTAACTATCCACCCCACCTTCTACCAGCAAAGCTATTTCAGGTTTTTCGAGGTGCATCATATTCGGAGAACCTAAATTCACCCCACCAGTATAACCACTCGTCAACCCATAAATATCCACCGTGGATTCCTTTGCTATTTCGACTAGTTTATTGAAAAAAGCCTGATCATCCAGTCCACTTTCGCCTTTACCGATTAGCAATGTGCCTCTACCATATACTTTGCCATCGGCAGTTGAAAACTCATTAGTAGCTACCCTCACCTGGAAATCTGCCTCCATCAACTTATAGGCTGCTTTTGGAGCATAATAATCCGTCCATTCCATCGCATACTGATATGCGCCGGCAGTTCCGATCACCTTCCCTGGCGCTAAATCGACTGAGCTTTTTGTAATTTCATTTACGCTTGCCAGATTCAAAATCTGACTATTCAAGGCCATGTAGTCTAGGTTGAAAGCCATTGGATAAGTCCATGCCGAAATGTCGTAGAATAAACTATCCTTGAACGTATTCCGCGTTTCAAACATCGCCTTGATCAGTCGATACTGCGGCTGATCAGCTGGGACGATGTAAGAATTTTCCTTTTGAAACTCCTTGCCATTCACAGTGATGTCATCATTCAGACTGAATACTTTGATATCATGCTGCAAGATCAAATCTGCCAAATGGTAGCTTCTTGCATCGTCCTCTTTACTACCAAAGATGTAGGCTTTATTCACATCAGAATCAACTTCTTTTTGGATGTCTTTGTAGAAATCCTTCATGAACTGATTCAGTTCTTGACGCATGTCCTTTGCCGCCTGAAAAGAGGAAAGATTAGCTGTAAATTGATTTCTAATGGTAAAAGGAAAACTCAACATACCATTTACACTTTCCTGAAGATGTCCTCTGGAACTCGCCTGTTCAAACAAAATCCCTATAGAACCCTGCACATCTGGATAGGTGGAGCCTTTTCCATAGTAATAATCATCAAAATCCTCCTCGCTGTAATACATAGATCCTATTTGATCCAATGCTTTCGCATGATAGGTTCCTATTTTCTTGGTCAATTCATAATTCTTCAGCGGGGTAAGCGGGTGATTTCTGGCTGGTACACCTGGCTGGAAGAAAAAGCTGCTATTCGTACCCATCTCATGGAAATCCAAGTGGATATTTGGTAACCATTCTTGGAACACACGCACTCTATTTCTGGACTCTGGATGCTGAACTGGCAGCCAATCACGGTTCAAATCAAACCAATAATGGTTCGTTCTGCCTCGTGGCCAAGCCTCATTAAACTCCGCGTTATTCGGATCGCCATTCATATTATATGACTTGTGCGTATTCACCCAAGAGGCGAAGCGATTGAGTCCATCTGGGTTAATCGCTGGGTCAAGTAGCAACACCATGTTGTCTAGGTCTCCAGCTATTTCCTTTGCTGCCGCAAAATGGTAGGCTGCCAGAAGAGATGCATTAGCTCCACTCGGCTCATTGCCATGGACAGAATATCCCATGAACATCACGATGGGCATTTTTGCAATATCCACCGATGCTCCAGCATCACGAAGTTTCTTACGGTCAGCTTTGATCTGGCCTATTTTCGCCAGATTAGCAGGAGAGGAAATTGTCAGCATTACCTGTGGTCTTTTCTCATAAGTTCTTCCCGTTTCTTCGAACGTCACTCGGTCGGAAGCTTCGGCCACGGCTTTCATGTACATCACGAGCTGGTCGTGGCTCACATGCCATTCTCCCACTTCATAGCCCAAAATTTCCTTGGGTGTTGGGATAGCTTCATCGTACGTATAGCCGGATGGCAAATAATAGCTTAGATCAACCTGTGCGTAGGAGCAAAGCGCAAAAAAGGTCAAGAGCAGAGACAAAAGAGTTTTCTTCATAGTGATGGGTGGGTTAACTTTCAGCTAAATTCTTATTTTGATTACTCAAAAAAAGCTATTTTGGTTCAATGGTAAAAATAACTGAAGAGAACACATGGATTTAATATCGCCAAGTAACGGCCTTTTGAGTTGGCAAGTGGGCACAGCAATCGTAATGATGGGCTATTTGGCATTTATGATTTATGCCTTGGTAGATCTGATTCGCTCGGATTTCAGAGAGCAACACATGAAGTTGATCTGGGTACTGCTGATTTTGTCGGTTCCTGTGGTGGGCACGTTCTTATACCTGAGCATGAATAGACGTATTAAGTATAAATTAAGAAGATTCAACCCCGATTTTTCATCACATCAAACCACTACAAAATGACACTTAATTTTATTCAAAATATAGGAGGCGGAGGTATTCTCTTTCTATTAATAGGCTTTGCCTACACCATCCTTTGGGTTTATTGCCTGGTGGATATTCTACGTTCAGAATTTAAAGATCCCAACATGAAAATCATTTGGATCGTGATTATCCTATTTGCACAAGTAATCGGCGCGATCGTCTATTTGGCTATGGGAAAAAGCACAAAAATCACAACTTATTCTTAATATGTTCGGACTAGGAGCCGTAGGGTTAATCATCTACGTGATCACCATTTTCGATGTGGTGAGCAGTAAGTTCACTAACCAAAACGATAAACTCATATGGGTTATCATCGTCGTATTGGTACCCCTCGTGGGTACAGTTCTTTGGTTTTTGATTGGTAGGGGGAAGAGGATTTAGTTTGATCCTGAAACTCCGTAATGTTTATAAATCTCCTTCAATGCACCATTGAGCTCCGGACAGTCGAATTCAAATCCTGCTTTTTGGATCTTTTGTGAGGAAACTCGATTTCCGCCAAGAACAATCGCGGCCATTTCCCCCAGGAAAAGCTTTAATGCAAAACCTGGAACTCCTATCCCTAGGTAAGGTTTTCCCTTAGCTTTAGCAGCAGCCTGAGTGAGTTGTTGATTTGTCGCTGGATTTGGTCCCACGGCATTGAAGACTCCTTGCAGCGTGGTTTTTTCCAGCGCAAATACAAACATCCTGGCCAGGTCCTCAATCACAATCCAACTCATCCACTGATCTCCCTTACCCAGCGGAGCAGCTACAGGCGGTTTCATCATTTCACCAAGCGCTCCTCCTTCCGCATCCAGCACGATGCCTATTCTCAGCATGACCGTACGGAGGTGCAAATCCTCCATTTTCTTCGCCTCATTTTCCCAAGCTACCACTACCTGAGCTAGAAAATCCGAACCTGGCACATGTGACTCTTCCATTAAAGAGGTGCCTGTGTCAAACCCATAATAACCTACCGCTGAGGCGGAAATGAAGGTATTGGGCCTGTCGGTGGCGTTTTCTACTGCGGTATAAAGCAGCCTAGTACTATCAACGCGCGAATCCAAAATCACTTTCTTCCGCTCCTCAGTCCAGCGCTGATCTGCAACTCCCGCTCCAGCTAGATGGATGATTGCATCTGCCCACTCCACAGCTTCAGGGTCTATCGTTTGGTCTTCCACATCCCAAAGAAAGGATTTTTGCTCTTGCTTCGACCTGCTTAGCCAAGCTACAGCATAACCTTTCAATTCTAATAGCTGCGTGATTTTTTGACCGATTAGGCCTGATCCTCCGGAAATAAGTATATTTTTCATAATTGGGTGATTAGAATTAGATGTATATGATCGTCAAACTTTCCATGAGAAGCTGTTTAAGAAAAGCAGCTCGATTCTTAAGTTGAAAGTCAATCATGGCCAGCTCTCAAATCTACTAGGTAAAGAAAATGACACTGCCCTGGTACTAGCAGAACATCTGCTTAGTACCTGCATAACCCCAAAGCTTTCAAATAAGTTAGTCTTCTTCGAGAGATTTAGGGTTAGGGTTGACTCTGTAAATTCAATATCTATACCTAATTTGGTCTAACTATTTGAAAAACCTAGTTTGAACAGCACATCTATTTTTCGGTATGCATGGCTTTGGATAGTGCTAAGCCTGTTGGTAGGGTTGCTTTCTGGCTCAGCTTCTGCCGTTTTTCTGATCGCTTTGAATTGGGCTACCGCCTATCGGGAATCTCATGTATGGATTATCGCTTTTCTTCCCATTGCTGGTTTTGTGATCGGCTGGACTTATTATCGATTTGGAGAAAATTCGGTGAAAGGAAACAATCTTTTGCTCGATGAACTCTACAAAAGTGAAAAACCAATTCCGCTCAGAATGACTCCTCTAGTGCTTTTTGGGACGATTTTTACACATTTATTCGGAGGGTCAGCAGGTCGAGAGGGTACGGCTATACAGATGGGTGGTTCTCTTGCCGATCAGCTTACGATCTATTTCAACCTAAATGAAGAGGACAGAAGAATCATTTTGATCGCTGGGGTAGCCGGCGGTTTTGCGTCAGTATTTGGTACTCCGCTGGCAGGGGCACTTTTTGCTTTAGAATGGATGCTTCATCGAGAAATCAGGTGGAAATCCCTGTTTCCTGCATTTTTGACGGCATTTGTTGCCCATTGGGTATGTGCTTTCTTATTTGGCGTGCCACACACCCATTATGTCATCGATCTTGTTCCTGCTCACACCTTTATCAACCTACTTTGGGTCATTCCAGCTGGGATAGCATTTGGTTTTTCCGGGAGATTATTTGCCCAAAGCACTCACTATTTTTCTCACCAATTTTCCAAATTCATCAGTTACCCACCACTCCGTCCGGTCATAGGCGGACTGTTGATTGCTGGATTTGTATATTTTTCGGACAGCACGACCTACATAGGACTGGGTGTTCCGAGGATTGTGGAAGCATTTGAGACGCCGCTTCCCTGGTACGATTGGTTGGCTAAAACCGGGCTGACTAGCTTCACTCTAGGCGCTGGATTCAAAGGGGGCGAAGTTACGCCTTTGTTTTTCACTGGAGCTACCCTAGGTAACGCCCTCTCGGCATGGATTCCGCTCCCGCTAGCTTTACTGGCAGGGATGGGTTTTGTAGGAGTGTTCTCGGGAGCTACGAATACTCCGATGGCTTGCACCGTCATGGGAATGGAGTTATTTGGCTATGAAAGTGGCATTTTCTTGGGTCTCGCCTGTTTGCTGGCATATCTATTTAGTGGAAAATCAAGCGTATATTCCTCTCAGAATTTGGATCATAAATTTCATTTGTATCCTGCAGAGGGGATTTTTAACTTTTCTAGAAATAAATCCCAAAAGGATAAGTGAAACGCTTTCAAAGTTTAAATCTGAAGCATGAAATTCAAGCTGAAAATCTTTTCCAATCCTGATCGAAATATCGTTTTTCTAAAACGGGTCATTAAAATCCAGGAAAAAGTAGTTCAACTCAGCAGTATTTTCGCCTTTGGAATTCTGCTGTATCACTTGGGATATTCTATCAACCCTCAGGATCAGGTAACGGCTTCCATCCTATTCAACATCTTCCTCGTACTCATAGCGCTTGGGTATTTGGTACGTGTGCTATTGGTAGAAAAATCCTATTTCCCTGCGCGAGTACTTCTTGAATTGTTGCTTTCGCTAGTTCTAATCACTACCGCATTGATTAGATGGGAAGTTTTCGGATCTGAGATCTCCCAGCAGGTACTAGATTTCAATGCACATTTTCACCTCGTCAATGCGCTGGTTATCATCCTTTTCTTCATAGAGCTGAGCAAGTTCAGCCTCACCGTCAATAAACTCAAACTGAGCCCTTCCTTAGTATTTATTCTATCCTTTGTAGTAATGATCTTAGTCGGAACCGGTCTGCTTAGTCTTCCTGAGGCTACTACTCGAGATATTAGTTTCATTGATGCTTTGTTCACAGCGACATCAGCGGTCTGTGTCACGGGGTTGATCGTATTGGATACCGCGCAGGATTTCACGTTTTTTGGCCAGGTGGTGATTATGATTTTGTTCCAAATAGGTGGACTAGGAATTATGGTGTTCACGAGTTTTTTCGGCTTCTTTTTCAAGGGCAGCTACTCGATAGAAAATCGCCTGTTTATCAGGGATTACATCAATGAAAATAACGTCAATGAGATTTACACCACCTTATTTAAAATCATCTCCTTTACGGTTTTGGTGGAGGGCTTTTGTGCATTTCTAATCTATCATTTTACGGATCCGGCAGTTTTTGCAGGGCGAGGCGACCAGTTATTCTTCTCCCTTTTTCATGCTATTTCGGCGTTTTGCAACGCAGGTTTCTCTACCCTAAGCAATGGCCTCTATGAGGAAGGATTCCGAGAGGCTTATCACATGCATTTGGTTATTGCATTGGCCATCGTGCTGGGAGGAATCGGCTTTCCTGTTGTGTTGAATTACTATTCATACCTGAAGCACGTACTAGTCGGTCAGGTAAAAAGCTTATTGGGTATAGAAAAATACCGGCACACCTCACGAATTTCCAGTGTAAACACGAAGTTGGTGACCTACACCACTGGAATATTACTAGTGGTCGGCATGGTCGTGTATGCCATATCAGAATATAACTCAACGCTGGAAGGACTAAGCCCCTATGGGAAATTTGTCACGACAGTTTTCGGTGCGGTAACTCCAAGAACAGCCGGTTTCAATACAGTCGATATGCGGGAATTAGCGGTACCCACCGTCTTAATCTACCTATTTCTGATGTGGATTGGGGCTTCGCCAGGCTCTACAGGCGGGGGGTTAAAGACAAGTACTTTTGCCATCGCTATGCTTAATACTTTTAGTATTGCTTCCGGAAAAAGCAGAGTGGAGGTGTTTAGAAGACAAATAAGCAATGAAACGTTGAAGAAAGCTTTTGCTGTAATTTCCCTTTCAGTCTTAGTGATAGGATTGGGAATCTTTCTACTCATGGTATTCGACCCTCAGCTTCCGATGATAGATGTGTCCTTTGAAGTTTTCAGTGCATTTTCCACTGTCGGGCTGACGCTTGGCATCACTTCTCAATTGAGCACCGCAAGTAAATTAGTGCTTATGGTGATCATGCTCATTGGAAGAGTAGGCACTCTCACTATAGTGGTTGCTCTGGTTCGAAAAACCGGTGAACAAAGGTACAAGTATCCTGAAGAGACCGTATTTATAACGTAAACAAGTAAGAAATGAAATATATAATCGTAGGTATAGGAAATTTTGGAGGCTATCTCGCTAAGCGTTTGACGAGTCTAGGTCATGAAGTGATCGGAGTGGACTCTAGCGAAAGTCGAATAGAGTTGATTAAAGATAACATCACGCACTCCATCGTCATGGATGCTACGGATCAGGCAGCTGTGAAAAATCTTCCGCTCAAAGACACCGACATCGTGATCATCGCCATAGGAGAAGATATAGGAGCATCGATCATGAGTACCGCTATTTTCAAACAACTGCAATCCAAGCGAATCATTGCCCGAGCGATAAACCATCTTCACGAAACCGTCATACAAGCCATAGGCGTAGATGAAATCATTCATCCAGAGGAAGAAACTGCAGATCGACTTTCCAAACGCTTGGAGATGAAAGGCGTACTTGACTCCCTGGAAATATCCGATGAATACAACATTGTAGAAGTAAAAGTGCCCAAGCGATACGAGGGTATGACCGTGTCAGAGGCTGATATTCGTAAGGAATTTTATCTCAATATCCTGACGATCATCAAACTCGAACAGCGCAAAAATCTTCTTGGAATCAATACGCCTTACAAAAATGTGATCGGAGTGGTCACCCCCGATTACCAGTTTGCTGAGGAAGATATTCTTTTACTTTTCGGGAAAATCAAAAACATCCAGGATTTCCTGAATTTGGGCGATTAGAATAGTTTTTCACCACAGTTTTTACAATAATTATCTGCTAAATGAATCGGGCTATACCGACACTTGGGGCAGGTATTATTCCCCAGTTCCTTTTCATCTTTTCTCTTTTGCGAAGCCATCTCTGAAGAAACTATCCCTGTAGGTACTGCGATAATTGCATAACCCAACAACATAATCAGCGAAGAAACCAACTGACCCAGTGGAGTGACAGGATAAATATCCCCAAACCCTACAGTGGTCAAGGTCACTATCGCCCAATACATCCCAATCGGTATGCTGGTAAATCCATGCTCCGGACCTTCAATGATAAACATAAACGTACCCATGATCAGCACGATCGTCACCACAAAACCAATGAAAATCATAATCTTGTGAGAACTGGATCGCAGGGATTTGGTGAGATACTCTGCCTCAGCTACATAGCGCCCAAGCTTCAAAATTCGTATTACCCTTAAAAGTCGCAATGCTCTCACCACGGTGAACAATTGGGAGTTCATCACAAAGAAACTGAGGTAAGTAGGCAAAATCGCCAGTAAATCCACCACCCCAAAAAAGCTGAAAATATAGCCGCTGGGTTTTCTGGACAGCCAAACACGCAAAATATATTCAAAGGTGAATAAAATAGTGAAGAGCCATTCTAGAACTAGGAAAATTTCGCCATAGGCTGCTCTAAGGCTTGCTACAGAATCTAAAATTGCCACAAAAATACTCCCGAAAATCATCCCTAGGAGTACGATATCAAAGGTCTTCGAAGCCCAATCATCAGACTCAAATACGATGTGCGCCAGTCGCTTTTTGGTGATTTTCATGTCGGAATTTAGAAAAATTTGAAAGCTAAAACCAAACCTAATCTAGGTAATAAATCCGCTTCACGCGTGAACTGATGTTTGTCAGCAGTTCATAGGGAATCGTTCCTATTTGATCTGCAAGCTCCTTTAGGGAGATTTTCTCTCCATATACAATCGCCTCATCTCCGGCCTTTACATCCAGCCCGCTCACATCCACCATACACATATCCATACACACATTTCCCACGATGGGAGCCTTTATTCCTTGGATCAAGACATAGCCTTTTCCATTGCTGAATCTACGGTCATAGCCATCTGCATAGCCCAAAGCGAGCGTCGCTATTTTTCCTTTAGAAGGTAAAATCCCCTTACGCGAATAACCTATCGTCTCGCCTGCCTCTAGCTCCTTTACCTGAGAAACGGTCGTTTTCAACGTACTGATCGGACGAAGAGCCTGCTCATGCTTGCCCGTCACCTCCACGCCATACAGACCTATTCCCAGCCTAATCATGTCAAATTGAAAGTCAGGAAAAGCAACTATTCCAGCGGAATTGAGGGCATGAATCAGCGGCTTATAGGGTAAAATCTGGAGTATTTCATCCTTCATCGCAGTGAATTGGTTCAATTGGCTTAGAGAGAATGACCGATGAATCTCCTCGTCTGCTCCGACCAAATGGGTATATATTGACGCTACTTCCAACTGTGGATTAGCTAACAGCAAAGCTTTCAACTCACGCAAATGCTTTCTCTCAAATCCAAGCCTGTGCATTCCAGTGTCTATATCCAGATGGATTTTCATTGTTTTACCATGCACCGTGCACCAAGATGCCAAGCTCTCAAGAAACTCCGGACTAAAAACCACCGGCTCCAAACCAAATTCACTGCACAGCCCAAAGGACTCTTGCATGGCATTCAAGACCATTATCGGAAGCTTGATCCCCTGCTTGCGCAAAACTACCCCCTCATCCGAGAATGCAACACCTAAGTAATTTGCCCCCATTGTCTGGATTTGATTGGCGATTTCCACTGCTCCGCCTCCATAGGCAAGCGCCTTTACCATCACCATCACGTTGGTTTTAGGAGAAAGTAGTTTTTTGTAAAAATTATAATTGTGCGTCAGTGCATTCAGATTAATCTCGAGGGTAGTCCCGTGGATACGTTGCTGCAGCCGATTCACCACTTCTTCAAAACCAAATACTCTCGCTCCCGTGACCAAAATCAGGTCATTTTGAAATGTCTCAGGGTCAAGGCTGGCTAGTAGCTCATCGGTGGAACTATAGCCTACGAAAGTTTTTGGAAATTCTTTTTCCAAAAAGAAAATCTCTCTTCCTACTCCCAGCAGCTGATCAAACTGATATTTTTCGATCAATTCAGTGACTTCACCATATATCTTCTCTGGGGCACCTTGCTGAAGTAGATCCGACAAAATCAGGATTTTTCGACGTTTGGGACGCTGCTGCTGCATAAAGTCCAGCGCCACTTTCAATCCCGCCAAATCATTATTGTACGTATCGTCTATAAGCAAGGAGTCATTGATCCCTGGCTTCAGCGTCAGCCGCATATCTACTGATTTGAGCTGCCTGATCCCTTCCTGAATAGCTGCAGGAGCTTGGCCCAAAGTCATTGCAGCTACGATCACATGGGTGATATTTTCTACAGAAGCCACATCTGTAAAAGGCACTAGAAAAGTATGCGTACTTAGATCCGCTTTCATCAAAATCAGGCGTGTGCCGTTCTCCATACGCTTTATAGATCTGGTAAACTCAGCTCCAGCGCTGTCTGACCAGCCGATTAGTCTGTCCTTCGGAAAAACAACCTCAATTCGTTCAGAAACAGCCTTATTATCGGCACAGTAAATCAACAATTCAGCATTTGAGAAGAGAGAAAGTTTCTCCTCCAGCTTAGCTTCTATACTTTCAAACCCTTCTTCATGTGCGGTTCCCAGATTGGTGAAGATTCCAAGTTTGGGCTGAATCATTTCTTCCAAAGCTGCCATTTCCCCCGCTTTAGAAATTCCTGCTTCGAGGATGGCTACTTGATGGTAAGATTCGATTCCAAAGATCGAAAGTGGTACTCCCACTTGCGAATTATAGCTTTTTGGGCTTTTTGCGACAGCATAGGTTTGTCCAAGAATCTGCCCCAGCCATTCCTTAACAATTGTTTTCCCGTTGCTTCCAGTAATGCCCACCACGGGATTATTAAATAAGGAGCGCTGGTATTTGGCCAAAAGCTGCAAGCCTCTTCGTGTATCGGAAACCTTGATAAAACAGCCTTTTTCAAAGCTATTTTCATTAAAATCCTCATAGACCAAAAATGTGCTTACTCCCAATTGTAGTAGTGCAGGTATAAAATCTGCCCCATCGGCTTTGGCGCCTCTCAGCGCAACGAAGAGGGTGTGCTCAGCTTGAAGAATTTGCCTGGAGTCAATGACGATTTGAGTGATGACCTGTTCCTCATTACCAGTTAGGGTACTTGCTCCGGTGATTCCCGAGATTATTTTTGGATTAACTTTCTGAAACATCCCGCTCCGATTTCATTTTTTTCTTTTTCTTGAAAAAAACCTGCTTCACCCATCTAGGGAGGAAAAATGCACCCAAAATCAGGTACGGATAATAGGATAAAAGCCTCCAAAGAATACTAGTGACAAAGGTGTAGTCACCGAGAAATTCGGTGAAGAACTGGCCAAAGAAAAACTCAGCTGTTCCGCTACTGCCTGGAGTCGGTGAGATCATCATCACGATCCACATGATCACCTGCCTGGCAAAAACAATGACATGCTCCTGCGCAGCCAACGGCACGAAGGCCGAAATCAGTGCATTGAGCATGAGGTATCTGGAGCTCCAGATGAAGATGGTAGCCCCAATGATCGGCAACCAATAATTCCATTTTTTGCCAGAAAGCTCTTTGGATGCTTCGATGATTTGGTCGCCATATTCCTGCGCATCATGCTTCCATTTGCGTAGCCATTTGATCGAAAATACCTTAATCAACACCCACTTGAAAACTCTTGGTCTATAGAATAATGCCGCTGCCATGATAAGGCTGTAGGTAGCATAGAGAGAGTATGAAATCCAAAAAATGGCCTCCATGCTATTCTGAAGCTGCATCTCCAAGACTTTGCTTTCGGGAAAAATACTGCCTTTGGCAAAAAACAGAATGATGGGCGCACCGATTACAAAGAATAAATTATCCAAAATGGCCGTGACCATCACAAAAGCAATAGCCCTTCCTAGTTTGATACCTTCCTTGTTCAGAATAAATATTGCGACTGCAGAACCTCCCACTACAGATGGTGTGACAGCAGAAGCAAACTCCCAGAGAATGATAACATAGATGGATCGCTTCCAGGTGAGTTTTTGCCCAGTGACCTCTCGGATACGATAGACATAACCCACATCACGGAAGAAAATCACAACTACTGCCAGGATAATCCAAGGGATGGAGGCATCAAAAACCCCACTAAGAGAATCTTTATTAACTGAGGGATCAAAATAAAACATACCGAACACAATGGCTAAACCAATGATTACCGGTACCCAGATTTTATTCGGATTAAGTGTCTGAAAGATTTTCTTATTATCCAGTTTCATCTGTTTAGTTACTTAGTATGGCCAGATAGCCTGTCCCGATTTTTCTTCGGGTGAATTTCGTACCTAAAATATATTTACGGGTGATCGCCTCATGTGAGATGCTCGATTTCATGTGCTAGCAATTGCTATTGGCTCCGTCTTTTCCACCCAGAAGTTATTGAATCCATCACCAATGATGATAGTAACGAGGGAAAGTTGAAGTAATTCTAAGATGGCTAGAAAGGTATAAATCACAAAAATCTTATCGGGCTTATAGCTGATGAATTCAGCGAAAGGTACTTTTTTCTTGAAACTGACTTTCTCCAACACAAAGTCCTTTTGCTGGGCAATAGTATAAGGATATTGGATGACGGTGTGTTTGGTTTCGTCCACACGGGAAGCCATTTTGGACATAGTGCGCTGGAAAACCTTCAGCATTTTGTACAAATCCACATCCTGCATTTCGGCATCCACATCATCTACTTTGCTGAGCGCCTTCAATTCCGCAGCGATATTTCCACGCCTGTGCTTGGACAAAACTCCTTCCTCCATAGTAGAAAGCTCTTCGATGACAGATTTATACTTTTTGTATTCGAGGAGATTTCGGATCAATTCTTCTCGGGGGTCTATCTCCTCACCTTCCTCATTCAGCTCGGGTCTGGGTAGAAGCATGCGTGATTTAATCTTCATCAGGGTGGCGGCAAAGAGGATAAAATCACTGGCCACCTCCATTTCCATCTGCTCCAAATGATGTAAGTAATCAAGGAAGTCATTGGTAATCTTCGAAATAGGTATATCATAAATATCCAGTTCATCACGCTCAATGAAAAAGAGCATGAGGTCAAATGGACCTTCGAAGAGAGGTAATTTGATTTCGAAACTCAAAGGATATCTAAATTATTGGTTAATTTTGCCAGCGTAAGTAGCCAAAGATATTCAATTAAGCTAAATTAATTGGAAATGGCCGGAGAAAGAGGCCAACGCCTCTTTGCCAAATTATTTGATAGAAAAACAAAGAAGCATATTTATTGTTATGTTTCATTGAACACACGACCGCTGAGCAATGCTGATTAAACCAGGAGAATTATTAGCCCAAATTAATAGCCCCGCTGACCTTAAGAAGTTTCCAAAGGAAAAATTGGTACAAATCTGTGATGAACTTAGACAGTTTATCATCGATAATGTGTCCGTGTATGGTGGTCATTTTAGCGCAAGCCTCGGAGTAGTTGAGCTTACGGTTGCCTTACATTATGTATTAAATACCCCAGAAGATCAGTTGGTTTGGGATGTAGGTCATCAGGCATATGGTCATAAAATCCTCACAGAACGAAAAGACCGCTTTCATACCAATCGCGTCTTTGGTGGCCTTTCAGGTTTTCCAAAACGAAAAGAGAGCGAATACGATACCTTCGGAGTAGGCCACTCCAGCACCTCTATTTCTGCCGCATTGGGCATGGCAGTAGCTTCTAAGTACAGAGGTATTTCTCAAAAACAGCATGTAGCCGTCATAGGTGATGGGTCAATGACCGGAGGAATGGCATTTGAAGCGATGAATCACGCAGGGGTTAGTGATACCAATTTGCTAATTGTCCTGAATGACAATTGCATGGCGATAGATCCAAACGTCGGTGCCTTGAAGGAATATCTTACTGATATCACCACTTCCAAGACTTACAACAAAGCCAAGGATGAGATTTGGAAGATTTTGGGCAAAATGAGCAAATTCGGATCAAGCGCTCAGGATGTTATTTCCAAAGTAGAAGGTGGTATCAAATCCGCACTTCTAAATCAAAGTAACCTTTTCGAATCCTTAAATCTTCGGTATTTCGGACCAGTCGATGGGCATGATGTCAATCACTTGGCAGAAGTATTGAAAGATTTGAAAGATATCCCAGGTCCTAAGATTCTGCATTGTGTCACGATGAAAGGGAAGGGTTTTGGGCCTGCAGAAAAAGGAAATCAAACCACCTGGCATGCCCCAGGCACTTTTGACAAGGTCACGGGAGAAATCCATAAAACCACCCCAACCAGTCCGCAAGCTCCAAAATACCAAGATGTTTTCGGCCATACTCTGGTGGAGTTGGCAGAATTGGATGATAGAATCATGGGCGTGACACCCGCTATGCCGTCTGGATCATCCATGAATATCATGATGAAGGCTATGCCAAATCGAGCATTCGATGTGGGCATCGCCGAGCAGCATGCGGTAACTTTCTCCGCTGGATTAGCTACTCAAGGACTTGTTCCTTTTTGTAACATTTATTCCACCTTCATGCAGCGGGCTTATGATCAGGTCGTTCATGACGTGTGCCTGCAAAATCTTCCAGTTGTTCTTTGCTTGGATAGAGCGGGATTTGCAGGAGCCGATGGGCCTACGCACCACGGCGCATACGATATCGCCTATTTTCGTTGCGTGCCAAATCTGGTCGTGGCTGCGCCTATGAATGAGGAAGAACTACGAAACATGATGTATTCGGGTTCTATTCATAATGGCCCATATTCTATCAGGTATCCGAGAGGAAAAGGCGTCATGCCAGAATGGAGAACGCCGTTGGAAGCAATTCCTCTTGGTCAAGGAAGAATCGTAAAAGAAGGTGAAGACGTCGCAATTCTCACCATTGGCCATATTGGTAATTACGCGGTCGAAGCTTGCGAAAAATTAGAGAAAGAGGGTTTAAACCCAGCACAGTATGATATGCGATTCGTGAAGCCTCTGGATGGAGAACTTCTTCATGAGATTTTTGGCAAATTCAAAAAGATCATCACCGTAGAAGATGGCTGCCTAATGGGCGGATTCGGATCCGCTGTCATCGAATGGATGATAGATCATGGCTATCAAGCGCAAGTGAAGCGCCTGGGTATTCCTGATGAAATTATAGAGCATGGCGAGCAAGAAGAACTTCACCGTGCGTGTGGATTTGACCCAGAGGGAATAGCGGATGCCGTACGAGAAATGGCAGAAGTTTCCAAATTATTCTAAACACATGTCCTCATTTCATTTTTTTGAAAAAGGCAAGGGTCAGCCCATTGTCTTGCTTCATGGTTTCTGCGAAATCGGAGACATGTGGAGGAATTTTGCAGAAGAACTGTCAACTGAATTCAGAGTGATTTGTCCGGATCTTCCGGGATGCGGTGATTCGCCTATACATTCAGATACCATTCAATTGGAGGAAGTAGCGGTACTTTTGGAAGAGTGGATGGAAGAAAATACTATCCAAAATCCCATCGTAATCGGACATTCTCTGGGTGGATACGTAACGTTAGCACTCTTGGAATTGATGGGCAAAAAGCTTAAAGCAGTTGGCCTTTTTCATTCTACCGCATTTGGAGATGATGATGAAAAAAAGGGCATGCGAGATCGTACGGTTATTTTTTTGAAAAAGCATGGGGTCGATACATTTGTCACCTCATTTGTCCCACCACTTTTTCCAGAGGAAAGAAGAGAAGAACTAGCAAAAGAAATCAATCAAGCCATAGAACAGGCTAAAAAATCTAGTCTAAAGGGCTTGATAGCTTTTACGAAAGCAATGAGAAACAGAAAACAACGGTTTGAAGATTTGGCTAATTTTTCTGGGTCAAAACTATTTATCGCTGGAACGCTTGATGGCGCTGTAAAAATCGACGCAAGCCGAAAACACAAAGAAGCTGTCACGGACTATCACGAACTTGAGAACACCGGTCACGTAGGAATGATCGAGCGGAAAGCGGAGACTTTGAAGATCGTGCGGGAATTTTGTGAGCGGGTTATCCAATAATTTTTTCCACTTCAGAAATTAAGGCTTTCACTTTTTCTATATATGGAAATACAGTCTCTTTATCAAAGTCGAATAGATCATCGTAGTCGCCCTTTTGCCTCCAAGTGAAAAGTTGAGAGTATATTTTTCCATATTCTTTATCGACTATACCAGTTTTAACGAATAATTCCGAAAATTTACTCTTAACACCATTATGTGTATGAGAATCAAGATTCTTCGAAAGGATTAAAGCTGATATTGCATAGAAGGCTGCATAATACAATCTATTAATTGCTGAATTCCACTTGTTGTTATCAGCCAAAAGCTGAGCATCATCGAAGGTCTCATGGGCTCTAGCTAATCGATAGACAACGAGATCTCTTTTAGAGTTAATCATTTGATACGAATAGCATCGGTAGAAATTTTTTCAAAAAGCTGAGTACATTTTCTAGTCTTATTCCAATAGCTCTTGGAATATACAATAGGAGAGATCACTACCCCAGTACGAAGTTCTAATTCATAAAAATCGTCCATAATTGCAATTTCCTTTGCTAATGGAACCTTATCCAAGTCTAATAGTACAAGAATATCATAATCTGATAATGTCTTTGAAGTACCATTTGCTTGAGAGCCAAAAAGATATAATTCAGACTTAGGATATTTCCTAGAGGCCATATCCACAATTCCTTTTACTATTTCCTCTTTATCAGACATATACAAAAATAGGATATTTTATTTAGCTATTTGGCAACTACAAATCTAAAGAAATACTATAAAATCTATATTTTAAGGAGACAGTTTAATTGATGTATAATAAAAGTCACTACCGGTCTCGGCTTCGCTGGGTCCCGGGATTTCGAGAGGAGGGGGAGAGTAGTCAAACCAATTATTAAGTGCTTTCAGCAATTTCTTTTAGTAAACTGTTTCTTTCAAGTATAAAATCTGTCATATGTTTTCGTAGCACTATTATGTCAAAAAGATTTCCTACCAACCCATAAAGAACCTCATAGTGAAAATAGTCTGTCATCCTCGTTTCTCCATCTATAACTTCAAAATGATGCTCGTGATGCATTGATTTAAAGGCGATAATCATTTTATCTTCAAAAAAAATGGCCTCTCAAATTTTGTGATCTTAACAGATAAGTGTTGCCTCAACCAGAAATGATTTGCCTTCCAAGTGACAGAATCCCCAAGTTCACAAAGTCCTTCCATTTTTCCGGCAATTGCAGTTTCTTTTGTCTTCTGTGCTGAAAGTTTATGAAAATCAATGTCTCTTGCTAGGTCAAAACATCTTTCAATTGAAGAGTTAATCACAGTTATTTTGTCGATTCTTGTCATTGAGCCTATTTACTGAGAATGCCTACAACTTCCACCCCAACACCCCCATCAACTTCTCCAAATATTCCTGATCCACCGCATCAAAATCATCCAACTGATCGGAATCCACATCGAGTACCATGGCGACTAAGCCGCCTTTGAATACCGGAACCACGATCTCCGATTTGGACGCTGAGCTGCAGGCGATATGCCCCGGAAAAGCATCGACGTCTGGCACCAACATCGTTTTGCCTTCTTTCCATGCCGCTCCGCACACGCCTTTTCCCATCGAAATACGCGTACATGCAATCGGTCCTTGGAAGGGACCTAAGACTAGCTGATTCTCTTTGACCAAGTAAAATCCTACCCAGAAGAAGCCAAATGCTTCCTTCAGAGCGGCAGAGATGTTGGCAAGATTGGCATAGAGATCAGGTTCACCGGTGATCAGCGCTTCAATTTGTGGTAAAATTGCTTCGTATTTTTCAGCTTTGGTCGCTGACTCAGGAATATAAAGGCTTTCAGACATGATGGTATATTCTTAAGGTATCTTCTAAGATTTCTATCGTCTCAGAAACTGGGGCAGGAGGAATAGGAGCTGCTATTCCACTACCAAATTTATTTCTACTTGTAAAAACACGAGCTTCGTCCCAAAGTTCAGAAGCCAAAAACCTATTCAGCAAATAGCTTCCTCCTTCGATAATTACACTCTGAATCTGGCGCTGATGCAGTTCTTCTAAAATATCAACAATCTGAAAATCGGGGCTCAACCGAACAAATTCTAACGTGCCTCGAATCTCAGCTTTCAGCGTATTAAAGCAGATCGTTGGAACGGCTTCGTCAAATAATTTCAAGGTAGGTGAAAGTTCTAGCTTGCTGTCAATAACTATTCTGAGTGGGTTTTTACCTACCCAATCCCTCACATTCAACGCTGGATTATCGTATTTGGCGGTATTCTTTCCTACCATGATGGCATCTTCCTCGGCTCGCCACTTATGAACAAGCTGTCGACTGGAGGCATTGCTGATCCATTTGGAAGAATAATCTTGTCTTGCTACATATCCATCCGCTGACTGCGCCCATTTCAAAATCACATAAGGACGCTTTTTTTCGATTTGGGTGAAAAAGCGTTTGTTTTGAAATCTAGCTTCCTTTTCCAAAAGCCCTGTCTGTACATCGATTCCAGCATCCTTTAGAATCTGAATTCCTTTTCCGCCTACTAGTGGATTAGAATCAAAAGCTGCGATTACTACTCGTTTCACTTTGTTCTCTACCAAAAGATTGGCGCAAGGAGGAGTTTTACCAAAGTGTGCGCAAGGTTCAAGTGTCACATATATTGTAGCTTCTGCTAGTAAATCCTGGTTTTTCACCGAATTCACCGCGTTGACTTCGGCATGGGCTTGCCCGTAGTGTTGATGGTAGCCTTCGCCTATTATTCGGTCCTCGTGAACGATCACGCATCCGACCATAGGATTTGGACTTACTTTTCCTCTACCAAAATCCGCCAGTTCAAGCGCTCTTTGCATGTAAAGTGCATCCGAAATCATCAGGGCTTTTTCTTAAATGTAATTGGCGCGAGAACACTGTCCTCAGTTACAACTAAATTTTCTATATAAGCCGTATCCAAGTAAAGCTCATCCTTGGCATCGAAGTAAATCTGATAAGATCCGGGCGGAACTCTGAAATAATACTTCCCCGAAGCATCCGTATGAGTAGAAAGGGTATCCTTCCCATCGCTGAGAAAAATAGCGGGGTAGAGAGCCAGAGGCTTTAATGTGCCACTAATGTCAACTGTCTCGGCACCCTTTATTAAGGTAAAGGTAGGATCCAGTTGATAACTGGCAGGTGATTCAGAAGCTTGAACTATCGACTTCTCCAAATCCATGTCAAGTATAATATCGTAGGAAAATCCAGCCTCAATAGTTAGCGATGTGGTCAAAAAAACTTCATTCGAAGAGCTTTCAGCTAGGGTTAGTAGATATTCTTTCTCGTCAAAATACATGAAGTGATTATTCCCTAAAATTATTTTAGCACTGATAATCTGTCCAATTGGTAATTCGCTCCTCCCTAGAAGCAGGGCATTTCCCCCAACAAGGTCACTGATTTTTATTTTCTTATCACCCGATTTATACTCTAAGAAAAAAGTCTGCGCTTGTGTGTCTCTACCTTCTGTTAGAACCTCAATATCCACACCTTCTATCTCTACCAAAACAGAATCCCACTTGGCTGGACTGTCCACCAAAATAAGATTCAAAAGCGCCTTTGGGCTTCCGTCTGGGTCTTCACAGGAAGCCAGGAATACAAATGCAAAAAGCGGAAATAGATAAAAATGCAGTTTTTTCACGGGGTAAATTTAGTCCAAATCTTTTCAAATCCGGAAATCGAGCCAATCTATATAGGATTCGAAAAACACCATGATTTAGTTGTCAAAATTCTCAAATTCCGACTTTATGTCTCAAGACCTTCTTATTTTTGGGCATGATGAAATGGGAACGCCTTTTATCCAGAGGCAGATTTGGAGATAATCCGGGGTTTATAGCCACGGAAGCAAGCAGAAGCGAATTTGAGGTAGATTACGATCGTATCATTTTTTCCTCCCCTTTTAGAAATCTTCAGGATAAAACGCAGGTATTCCCCCTACCTGAGCAGGCATTCGTCCATACACGATTGACTCATAGCTTGGAAGTCTCCAGCGTGGGAAGGTCTCTGGGGAAATCTGCGGGGGAAATACTCCTCGAAAAATACCCTCAACTAGCCAAAACAGGCATTACTTCTTTCGAAATAGGGGCAATTGTTGCTGCAGCGGCATTGACACATGACATAGGAAATCCGCCTTTTGGGCATGCTGGAGAAGAGGCTATTTCGGATTTTTTCAAGTTTCATCCTTCGGGAAAATGCTGGGAATCTCACCTACGCACGGAACAATTGGCTGATTTGCGCAATTTCGAAGGCAACGCTCAAGGCTTCAGAATGCTGGTTTCGAAGCAATTTGGTCTGAAATTGACCTATGCGACCCTCGCTGCTTTTACCAAATATCCGCGGCCCAGTATGATTGCTCAGCGGGACATCGCACGAAGAAGCCAGAAGAAGTACGGTTTCTTTATCAATCAATTAGCTGATTTTGAACAGATGGGCGCGGTCTTAGGCATGGAGAAATCCAGCCCAGAATGCTGGTATAGGCATCCACTGGCATTCTTAGTAGAAGCAGCAGATGATATTTGCTACAGCATCATCGACTTGGAAGATGGATGCACCCTAGGGTTAGTCAGCTTTGAAGAAACAGTAAAGCTTCTCGCGCCGATATTGAAGGATAAATTTGACCCTAAAAAACTAAAAGAACCTAGAACTGAAGCTCAAAACTTGGGTGCGCTACGTGCCTTGGCGATTGGGGAACTGATAAAAGAATGTGTAGAAGTGTTCGCCAACTATGAGGAGAGCATGTGCAAGGGAAATTTTGATAAAGCGCTCACAGACATCATTCCTTCGGCCAAGGCTTTGAAAAAAATCACAGAAATATCGGTGGAGAAAATCTACAGATCTCAGGTAGTTTTAGAAAAAGAAGCCGCCGGTTTTCAGGTTTTGGAAGGTTTATTAGAGGTATTTTCTAAAGCACTTTACCATCAGTTTTATGATGTGGAAAACTTCTCCGGACAAGACAAAAGTATTCTTAGGCTCTTACCCGCAGACTTCCCTCTGAAAGGCTGGGGCGCAGAAGTGAATCCCTACCCCCTGCTCAGAAGCTTGGTGGATTTTATCTCTGGGATGACAGATAAATATGCCCTGAATCTTTACCGACGCGTGAAAGGAATTTCTTTTCCTGGGTCTTAATGGACCGAGGTTATCCACCAAGTGTTTCCAAAGGGATCTTTTATTCCACCACTTCTGCCGTAAGGTTTATCTGAAACTTCCAATATCAACTCAGCTCCTAAGGAGACGGCTTTCCCACAGGCTTTGTCTGCATCGTGGACATAGACAAATAGTCCGGCAGGCTGAGGTGCGTAATCCTCCGTTGCCTCAGCGATCATGACGGTACTTTCACCGATTTTGATTTCTCCATGCATGAGGGTGTTATTATCCCGTACCTCTTTCATTAGGAGTTTTGCATCTAAGACTTGCTCCGCAAAGTCAATAAAAGTCACTGCACCCTTTAAGATTAGATAAGGCATGACCGCCTGATAGTTTTCCGGAATTTTAAGGTCGTTTTCCATAGTATAGATTGAATAATTGATTGAAAAATAAAGAAATAAATAAAGATTCGTGTCTATCCGCTTTGACACCAGTAAAGAGCTTAATGCAAAATAAGATTTGGTCATCTTAAGAATTGAGGCCGCTTCGGTCATTGGTCTTCCAACCAGATAAGCAAGGAATATAAGGTGACTGGCATTAGTGCGGATAATCATATAAGTCAAAATAAATTTTCCTATCCCTACATTTATTTATTTTCCAGGCAGGTTTTCCCTCAAGGCTTAAATCTTGTTAGTATATAAACCTGAAAGGTTATCAAATACGTAGTTGAAACCAAGCTAGAATCTCTAGATTTTAAGCATTTTCCCCACTGGATCATTTAAACCCATTTATGAAAAAGACCCTGATCATCATTTTAGGTGTATTTATATTTTTGATAGCTGCTGCTGTTGCTATCCCCTTCATTTTCAAAGACAAAATCGTTGCCCGAATTGACCAAGAAATTGCCCAATCTGTCAATGCAAAGGTGATCTATGATGTAGATAACGTAAGCCTAAGTCTCTTTCGTAGATTCCCCAATGTCTCCGCCAGAATCAAGGATTTTGATATTGTAGGAAATGCACCTTTCGATAAAGACACCTTAGTTTCCTTGCAGGAACTTGCTATCGATTTGAATCTCAAATCCGTCCTTTTTGATGATTATCCTACGTTGACTGGCGTGCATCTGAACGGCGGAAATCTTTACATCAAAGTGCTAGAAGATGGTACAGCCAACTACGACCTTACGTTCCCGTCAGAGGATACGGCAGAAGATACGACGTCGAGTAATTTCCAAATTGGAGTGGACGAGATCCAAATCAGTAACCTAAACGTCGTCTATGACGACAGACAACTCGACTTTTTCATGGCACTTGGAGGAATCAATGCCGAAGGTTCTGGTGATTTCACCGCTGATGTGTATGACCTTCCTATAGAATTAGAGGCGTTGATTGCCGACGTCAGCTATGAGGATGTGAGCTACCTGACCAATAAAACCTTCAAAGGTGAAACCCTCCTGAATATTGATTTGGGAAAAATGATCTTCACACTGGGAGAAGGTAATTTTCAGCTGAACGATTTCTTCTTCGATCTACAGGGATACCTAGCCATGCCTTCTGACGATATAGAAATGGATATCTCAATCAAGGGCTTGGACAACGAGTTCAAAAGTATTTTATCGCTAGTGCCAGGGATTTATTCAGAGAGTTTTTCCAGTTTGAAAACATCAGGAACGATGGATTTTAATGGAAAAATCAAAGGGATTTACAACGAAACGAAGATTCCAGCATTTGATATCTCACTGAAAATAGCTGACGGTATGTTCCAGTATCCTGACCTTCCAAAACCGGTGAAGAATGTCAATCTAGATCTTCAGGCAAAAAATGAAACTGACAACCTGGACAATACTTCTATCTCCATCCCCACTTTCAATCTTGACTTCGGAAGCAATCCCATTTCTGGGAAATTATACCTCTCAGATTTGGTCAGCTATACTATCGATGCGGCGCTGAAAGGAAAATTGAATCTCGAGGAATTGACTTCCATTTTTCCTATTGAAGGGATCGCACTGAAGGGAAATCTGGACATAGACGCTACCGCAAAAGGTAGGTACGATTCAACAGCCGGGATTATACCAGCGATTGATGCAAAGATGCTTTTAGCAAATGGCTATGTAAAAAGTACCGATTATCCTGCTCCCATCGAAAAATTGAATGTCAATGCCTCGATCCAAAACCCAAGTGGCAACATGACCGATTTCTTGGTGAACCTTAGCCAATTCGGTTTTGAGTTGGAAGGTGAAGCAATCAATGGAAACATGAAAATCCGTGATTTTGACAAACTGATCTGGGATGGTGAGATTCGAGGAGGGGTGGATTTGAAAAAAATCCTGGCGATTTTCCCGATGGAAGATATGAATATGGAAGGCCGAATTCAGGCAAATATAGCTAGCCAAGGTTCCTATGCTGCAGTAGAAGCTAAGCAATACAACCAACTGCAAACTCGAGGCTCCATGAATATCAGCAACTTTAGGTATTCCTCCACCGATGTTCCCCAGGGGGTTCAGATCTCAAAAGCCCAAGCCGAATTCACACCAGAGCAAATAAAGCTCACGGAATTTAACTCAACACTAGGAGAAAGCCCGCTTCAGGCCACGGGTTCATTATCCAATTACATGGACTATCTCTTGGGTCAAAACGGTACGCTGAAGGGCCAGTTAGCTTTGAATAGCTCACGATTCAATGTCAACGAATGGATGAGCGAAGATGCTTCTCCAGACACTACCAGCAGCGAACTTTCAGTCATTGAACTTCCAAAAGATATAGATTTCACTATGACTGTGGCGGCTAATGAAGTACGCTATGATAACTTGAACTTGAAAGAGGTCAAAGGAAATATGACGCTCAAAAATGGCATTCTGAGCTTTTCTGATGCATCAATGAAGACTATGGGAGGCACGATTGCCTTGTCTGGCAACTACGATCCGAGCGATCTCACTGCTCCAGCTTTTGACTTCAAATTGAACATCGCAGAGTTGAGTATTGCGGAAGCTTTTAACTCATTCAACACTATTAAGGCCTTTGCTCCAATTGCTCAAAATCTAACTGGTAGATTTAACTCTACGCTAAATTTTTCTGGAAAATTGGGACAAGACATGATGCCTTTGCTTTCCAGTTTGGATGGAGAAGGATTGATTAAAGTAGTAGAAACAGCACTCAAAGACAGTAAAATCCTCGAAGGGATCACTAGCCTGACCAAACTCAAGGATACGAATACCTTGCAATTGAAGAATATAGCTATACCCATTACGATCGATAATGGAGTGATGGACGTGAAGCCATTTGACGTGAAGCTTTGGGACTACCAAGCCAATGTGCAAGGCACAGCCGGCTTTGATGGATCTATCAATTACCTCGTCAATATGCAGATTCCGGCTGGAAAATTTGGTGCACAAGCCAACTCACTCTTGGCTAGCATCACAGGAGCTGATGCCAGTGAGAATACCAAGATTCCGTTGGCTGTGAATCTCTCAGGAACGTATAATTCTCCGAAGATATCGCTTGCTGGCGGCAATAGTATCGAATCCCTCCTGTCCAATGCGCTCAAAGCCAGAGTGAGTGGTGAAGTGCAGGGATTACAAAATTCAGCCACCGAGCAGTTCAATGCTACCCAGGATAGCCTAAAGCAAGTATTAAAAACAAAATCTGCTGTGGCTCAAGATAGTGCCAAAAAGGAACTAGAGAAGCAGGTTGATTTGGCAAAAGACAAAGCAGTAGATGAAGCGAAGAAATTGCTGAAAGGTTTTTTTCCTAAAAGTACCCCGGCATCAAAGCCTGATACAACAGGGGTAAATGAGAACTAAAAATTAGAAAAGCGGGAGCTGAATGCTCCCGTTTTCGTTTTTGCTATTCTTCTTGCTTTCCTTTCCCGCGGCTTTGGCAGCACGCTTTTCTTTTAACGTTTTGGTAGCCGCAGACTTGTCGTTCTTTGGTTTGCCTTCTGGTTGCTTAGCCATAGTTAATGGGAGAAATGATGTAACTGAATTCTGTTAAGGTAGAAGCTATTGACACTGGAAAGTGTAGCTTAGTAAGCCTTATTCACCCGTTTTAACCCCAACCTTAACCAGTATTTTGGACTAGAGAAACTTTGCTTTTTGAAATTTTTTATAACCCTGAGCTATTTTTCAAAGTGAGGGTCGTTCCGTTGAGTCAAAAGTACTTCTTCAACTAGCTACCCGATCAACGTTTTGCGGCGCCCTTGATTATTCCAGCTAAGTGAGGTGATTCATTGAATTACCTAATTGCTTACCCTGGGCTTGTCATTCATCGAAGAATTATGTCCATTGATCGAAAAAAAATAGCAAGTCGCCGTCTAATTCGTTGATTTGCAAAACAGTTTTAATTGTCTTTTTTAAATTAAATCTTTCTCATCCATGGGAACAGTAAATGAGCGTTCAGAGGATTTTCCGAGTTTTTCAATGGATCGTTATAGAATCCTGGTGGAGCAGGCTCAAGATATTATCTTCGAAGCGGACCTCTTTGGATTCTTTACTTTTGTCAATTCCCGGACTACTGAGATTTTAGGTTATTCTCGAAACTCACTTCTACAGAAAAAATATACAGAACTCATCCGAGAAGATTTTTTGGAGAAAATCGTAGCATTCTATCGCCACCAACTCGCCACTGAAACCAAGACCACCTACTTCGAATTTCCAGTCATTGCAGAATCAGGGGCTACTATTTGGCTTGGTCAACATGTACAGCTGGTCTATAGAGGATCCGAACTCAAAGGTATCATGGCTGTGGCACGGGTTATCACAGATAAGATTCGTGCGATCAATTCACTCAAGCAATCGGAAGAAAAGTATCGAGGAATAATTCAAAATCTCCAGTTTGGGCTGATCGAGGTTGATCTGGAAGAGCGCATCATCTATATCAATGATGCCATGTGTCAGATCACTGGTTACACTCGTGAAGAGATGATGGGAAAAGTAGCCTCTCAAGTCCTCACAAATGACGCCATGCGGGAAGAGATAAATAAGCAGCATGAGCTCAGGAAAAACAATCAATCCAGCGTTTACGAAGCCAAAATCTTAACCAAAAGCGGGGAACCATTGTATGCGATGATTTCAGGAGCACCAACTTATGATTCCCTCGGTCAACAGATCGGATCAATCGGGATACATGTGGACATCTCTGTTCGGAAATCGAAAGAAATACAACTTTTTGAAAGTCAACAATTCCTTTCTGCTATCAACAAATTTGTGACCCGCCTACTCGAGGTGGATACCGTAGAGGATATTTCCCAAGAGATCGTATCACATATCGTCACCTCTTTTGGCTTTGACAATGCTGAGATCTACATACTCAATGAATTCAGGAATATATTTGAGCTCAAAGCAAGCCATTACACCACAGAGGATCCTGGCGAATTACCGCTGGAGATTAATTTTGATCAGGGAATAATTGGTGCAGTGGCGAGTACCGGAAAAGCTGAACTTGTGACTGATACCTTTTTGGATCATCGCTATCTACCTCAGCAAAACCAATATCGCTCTGAAATAGCTGTACCGATCAAAGTAGAAAACAAAGTCATCGGGGTAATCAACTCTGAACACCCGGAAGTAGATTTCTTCACGGCAAAGGATCTGGAATCCCTGCAGACGATAGCTAATCTTTCAGCCTCTAGAATCAAAAACGCCAAAGCCAAAAGAAGACAAGAAGCAGCAGAACGAGAACTCAGAGAAAGTGAACAAAAACTTCTAACCATTACAAAATCTGCTCTTGACGCCATCATTACCATCAATGAACAAGGACTTATTCAAGAATGGAATCCCCGTGCGGAAGAAATCTTTGGCTGGAAGGCCGCCGAAGCCATCGGTACAGATCTTACCACCAATATTATCCCTACTCAGCATCACCGTGCCCATCACGACGGAATGGTCAAATACCTTAATACGGGAATAGGCCCTGTCCTCAATCAGCGAATAGAAGTCACAGCGATGCGCAAGAATGGAGAGGAATTCCCTATAGAGCTCAGCATTATTCCTATTCCTAAGGGAGATGTCCACTTTTTCACCGCGTTTATCAGAGATATCACGCTGGAAAAACTATCCAAAGACGAAATGGAAAAATCTCTGGCTAAGGAACGCGAACTAAATGAGTTGAAATCTCGCTTTGTGTCTATGACTTCTCATGAGTTTCGTACGCCACTCACGACGATCAAGCAAAACGTGGATTTGATTAGCTATCAGTTGGAAATGTCAGATCCGAAAGAGAAATCTAACTACGATAGATATTTCCAGCGGATCGATTCTGAAATCGGAAGAGTCACCAACCTGATGAACGACATTCTCTTGCTTGGTAAAATTGAAGCTGGAAAAGTCGATATATCCAAGCGATCAGGTGACCTGGTGGCACTAGCGGAGCAATGCATCCAGAAAATCTGCCTAGGAAGACAGGACAAACGCAGCATTCAACTCAGAGTGATCGGCGTAGAACGACCCATCCTTATGGATAAAGAATTGATGGAACATGTGCTGTCCAATCTGATGTCCAATGCATTGAAATATTCTCCTGATGCCCAAGAGCCAGAACTGACAATTTCCTTTAGCGCACTTTCCGATGTAGTGATATTCTGCAAAGATTATGGAATTGGTATTCCCAAGAAGGATCAAAAAGGATTATTCTCCTCTTTCTATCGAGCTACTAACGTGAAGAATATTCAAGGTTCGGGACTAGGTCTTTCTATTGTCAAGGAGTTTGTCCTTATGCACGGAGGCGATATCAGTGTGACTAGTGAAACTAATGAAGGAGCTATTTTTATGATTACCTTACCTAACAAGTAGATTTTTTCGCATTTTTTAATTTTAATTTGTTCTTTTGGTTCATGGAAATGAGCCAATTAAAAATCCTAGTAGTAGAAGATGACCTTCTGATTTCTGAGAGTTTGAAGGATATTTTGAGGATTCTTAATCATCAAATCGTAGGAATAGCGGATAATGCAGATACTGCAGTAGAAATCTGCAATACAAATTTACCTGACCTCGCCTTACTAGATATTCAGATCAGCGGAGATATCGATGGGATTGAACTTGCCGAGATCATCCGTGATCAATTCGACATTCCGTTTATCTTCACCACCGCCTATGCAGATAATCAAACTGTGCTCCGAGCCAGGGATAAAGGCCCTTTTGGGTATTTGGTAAAGCCCTTTGGCGTAAAGGAGGTAAACGCAGCCATCCAAATAGCAAAAGCTTCTTTTGACCGACTCAAAACCGCCGAAAAAGCACTGGTTGCCATTTCTAAAATAGTGGACAACAGTTTGTTTCTAAAAGTGGATAATAAGCTTGTGAAGGTGAAAATCGAAGATATTCTCTTCATCGAAGCCAAAGGTGACTATGCACTTTTCAAAACCAAATCCAAAGGCTACATCGTCCACACGACCATCAAAAATGCCGAGGAACGACTGTCCAATTATAATTTCCAAAAAGTTCACCGATCCTATATCGTCAATATCTCCAAAATCGTAGATATCGAAGAATCAAACCTTCTCATCGAAGACAAAGTGATCCCCATCTCGAGAGCAAATAAGGAAGCACTTATCAAACGGCTGAATCTACTTTAGAAATCAGCCGTTTGAATTTTTCCGGCAGCTCTCAGCGATTTTTCCCAAGTCACTGCTTGCTGTCCCTTCCAATATCTTTTCCAACCTTTCACTACACTGATATGCATGAACGTGAAGTAAAAAGGTATGTGGAAATACTTTTTAGAAGTGACTTCATTTCTTTTGAAATATCCCAGTACCGCCGTCCCATAAAATACGATCTGAGCCGCCAGAGCCAATCCGTAGATCCACCCTTCGTCATAGATCAGTGCCGTACTGACAAGCGCAGCAGCCAGCGCAAGAGGCATCAGTGTCCAACGCAGCACTCGATGTGACAGATATTGAAAAGTTAGTCCCGGGTGATTTAATAAATTCAGTGCTTCGGGCAATCTACAAATCGCCTGAATCCCTCCAGCAGCTATCCTTATTTTTCTTTTTTCTTCTTCCTCCACATTGGCCGAGCCAGTCTCCGTAGCAATCGCCTGAGGTTCATAACTTACTTTGTATCCCTGAGCAGCTAATCTTACAGTCATCACAAAATCTTCGATGATAGTATCCTGCTCCGGTGCTTCATACAGGTTGGTTCGGATTGCCACCAGCTCCCCGGCAGATCCTACCAGCGTATTCCATTCTGCATCCTTTCGCTTCAGATACGACTCATATTTCCAGTAGAAACCTTCTCCTGAAGCGCTTGCACTGTCAGCTGTAGCCGATTGCACAACCTTCTCCCCAGAGACGGCAGCTACCAGATTGGACTGGAAGTGATGCACCAAGTGACGAATCGCACCGGGATTCAGCATCACGTTAGCATCAGTGAAAATAGTAATAGGGGTAGCAATGCCGGGCATTACACGATTGATTGCGGCGATTTTTCCTTTTCTAGCCGAGCTATGATCGATTTTTACCTGAGGGTATTGTGTCAAAAGATCCAAACTACCATCTGTAGTGCCATCAGTGACAAAGGTGATCTGAAGTCTATCTTTAGGATAATTCAGGGCCAGAGAGTTTTTGACCTTGTCTGCCACTATTTCCTCTTCATTATAGCATGCGATCAGAAGTGTCACCTCCGGTAGGTCTTCCTCATCGAGAATAGGGTAGGTTTTTTTCTTCTTTTTAAGCTTCGATAAAAGTGTAATTACTACACCGTAACCTAGAAAGGTATAGAAGATGATGCCTATTGAAAGCCAAAATATAAATTCCATAGCTGTTGATTTTGAGTAAAAGTAACACGGCGGACTAGCGCAAAATTTTGCTTTCGACCAATGCTAATTCCCGATGGATTATTGACAGTATTCATCGATCAGTGTCTGTTTGCTAGCAGGATTTTAGGATCCACAGATCCAAATCGCTTCTGGAGCAAGGCATGACGCCAGCCCAGATTAAAGGCCCTCAAGTGTGATTTTTGATGCTTTAGCGAATAGCTCAATACATTTTTGGGCAGACTCACCAGTAAAAAGAACGTAGTGAAAACCCAGGCATGTGCAAAGTTTCTCCGCATGAAATGAAGTCTGTTTCTAGTCTGGTAATAGACTTTCAAAGGAGAATGCTTGCCCGTGCTGATCGATTCCTTGTGCAGCACACTCACGGATTTGAGCACTTTCAACTCATAGCCCAAAGCCTTAATTCGCTCCGACCAGTCCAGTTCCTCATAGTATAGAAAGAATTCCTCCGGCATCTCTCCCACGGCAGCTATTACCTGGCGAGGAATCATCACTGCCGCTCCATGTATGTAGGGCGTATCCGCCAAAATGTCTCCATCACTGTGACGGATGGGTTCGTTTCGACCCGTGAGCGGATGAATAGTCGTATAGCCTGCAAACTGAATTTTGCCAGGACTTTCGTGATAGCGAAGGATGGGAGAGATGGCACCGATACTTGGATGCGCAAAAGCCGCCACTAGCTGCTCGATCACTCCGTCCGCAACTTCTGTATCATTATTGAGCAAGAAAATAAAATCGCCGCTAGCTGCCTTAATTCCAAGATTATTTGCTCCTGCAAAGCCTAGATTGATTGGTGAATTGATGACTTGAAGGCCAGGGAATAGTTGATTGTAAAATCCCTCGTCTGAATTGGCCTGTTCGTTGTCCACCAGAATCACTTCTAAATGAGGATAACTCAGCGAAGCGAGACTTTTCAGAAGCTGACCGCTGACTTCCGCTTGCTTATAATTGACTGTGATGATGCTGACTAAGGGTGCGTTCATTAGGGATACACTTTTCTTCCGATCACCTGAATGGCGTTTCCGTCCTTTTTCTGATGGAAAATTCTATCCAAATGAATCAAACCTTTCGCCAGCGGAAGGCTGAGTAATTGTGTGATAATTCCGGCCTTTTTGCCCAAATAAGCCAATTCCCAAGCCAATCGGGAAATGATCCCGTCGGAATACGAGGCGTGAATCACTTCAAATCCTTCTTCGATAAATCTTGCTTTCAGTCCATCCAGATCATATACCTGACCTACATGCTCTTCCTCGAGCCAGTCGTGGTGCTCTTCGAAATAGCGCTCTGGAAAAATGGTCTGCTGAGTCACATTTGGGATTTTGACCAAGAAATAACCTCCCGGCTTCAGCTTCTCATGCACCGTCTTGAATGGCATCTGTGCCGGCAAAATATGCTCAAATACGTCCACTGAGAATACAAAGTCTAGCTCAGAGATAGCCGTGTTTTCTAAAAAAGCATGATGCGTTCTGATATTGGAAATTCTCGCTTTGCTGACCGCCTGATTGACCGTATCGATTCGTTCACCATCGATATCTAGCGCATGCACGATCGCATTGGGCAGGGCTGTCGCCATACTGATGGCATATTCTCCATAGCCAGTACCCAAGTCCAGAATTTCCGGTCGTTGCGAAAAAGGAATTTCTTTGATCAACTCTTTGAAAATGGTAAATCTGGCGTAATTACCCACATTCGTATAACCGAAGATCTGATTGAAAAGCTTAGAAAGCATCGGAGATTGAGTCATCCTTTTGCTTGTGAATACCTGTGCTTGTCCAAAGGTTAAATTCATGATGTTTTGAAATTAAAATTTTGAGTAAGTGTATGTTTTGCAAAATGAATCAGCCCCATGCCGGAGGAAACCTTCATATACTTCTTGATCCTAATCTGACCTAGGATGATCGTAACCACGATACTCGTGCTGGTAGCGATAGCCGCTCCGATCAATCCAAAAGTTTGAATCAGGATGAGATTCAAGATGACATTTACAGCCAAGCTGAATCCCAAAAGTTGAAAGTTGACCTGTGGCTTACCTACTGCATCCAGCGCCAACCCGAACACTCTTCCCCAAGGTTTGATGAGTGTGGCCGGAACCAAAATCATCAAGAGAGGGACTGTACCCAGGTAATCTTCCGAACTCAGCAGGGTCACGATTGGTGTAGCGAAAACCATCACCAAGAGTGCAGCAGGAGATAACAGTACAAATAACAGCAGTATTCCTCGGGCGTATTCTGCATTAAGTTGAGTGACATCATTAGACCGATGAGTAGCCGCTAATCGGGGATAAATCGTCTGACTCAGTGCAGATAAAGGCAGCTCTATGTACTGAATAATCTTAGTCGCAAGATGGAACAATCCCACCGCTGCCGGATTCAAAAAGTAGCCAATCATGAAGATATCAGCCTTTTGAAAAAGCAGGGAAAACATATTAGTGCCTGCTATATACTTCCCATACTGAAGCAAGGCTACTAGCCAACGAAGGGAAGGCAGACCGATTTTGCCCAAAGAAAAAAACAATGACAAACCTAGCGGAATCAAACAGGCAAAGCCCTGAACCCAGAGAATAGAAGCAAGACTAAGTTCGCCTGTGAAGAAAACAAAACCGAGACCTGCTACAAATGCCAGCAAATAGCCCAGATTAAGGAATAAATAAGCTGCGCTTTTGTGTTTTGCGAAGCATAAAACGGAAATACCCTGTATCGTACCTATGCTCATCAGAGGCAGAATAGAAAGCTCAAGCAAGCTCCGCATCTCAGGCATACCCCAAAACTCAGCGATAGGAGATGCGAAAATGGCCAGCAGCGCAGAAGCTATCAGTATATAGCCTAAGTGTAGAATCAACCCCGAACCTAAAATCTCTCTTTCGCTCTCCGGCTCCAGTATGAGAAAGCGGGTGAGTCCATTCTGTAAAAGCCCCTGACGCAAGCCGTCCAGCAGCGCGATGATGGTCAGGTATAATCCCCAAACGCCAAACTCCTCCTGAGAAAACTCCCTGACGACGATCAAAAACAGGATCATATTGCTAAGCAAAAATGCCGCTTGGCCGCCCAGCGCCATCACGGTTCCGGAAAAGGCTTTGCTCTTCAAAAACTTCTTCATTAGCTAGCTATTTGATGATAAAGGGCGATGGTCTGATCTGCGATGCTGTTCCAGGAGTAGTTACTAAGGACTAATTCTTTGCCCTGAGCGCCGAGCTTCTTGGCGTAGTGAGGATTATCAATAAGCTGCTTCATGGCCAGGACAAATGACTCCGGCTGAGCTAGATCACATAACAACCCGTTTACCCCGGAGGTGACGGTCTCACGAATCGAAGGAATATCCGAAGCGATCACAGGAATGCCACGGAGATTAGCTTCCAACAAAACGATTCCTTGGGATTCATAGATCGAGGGAAGCACCAACGCTTTATAATGAGGTAGTAAATGCTGTACGACGGCATTGTCAAAAGCTCCAAACAACCTGACCTGATCAGACAAGTGCAGGTCAGCCACTAGCTGATCTAGATCTTTTCGCTGCGGACCTTCTCCGATGATGTCCAGGTAGATTTTGGTCTCGGATGTTGCGATCGCATGAATCAGCGGAACCAATCCCTTCACCGGATGTAGTCTGCCCACAAATACAAAACGATTAAGTGCTTGATTACCTCTTTTAGCGTTATTCATTTGACTCACGCCATTGGGAATGACATTGATTTTATAAGCGGAGTTTTGATTTTGGAGGATCACGCTCGCCTTGAGATCTTCGCTGACAGTGATGGCCTTGCTCGATACCTGCAGCAGCCTATTTTCCCACCTCTCAGCAAAAAAACGATGCAGTCTTGTGTTCAGGTTTTGCTGGGAGTCCGCCTCAGATTCTATTCCAGTCATCCCATGAATAGTCTGTATGATTTTGGAATGAAGTTTAGGATTTTGGTAAAGAAGATATCCACTTCGCCCCTGAGCATGAATGATATCATACGCTGCATGATGTCCATTTACCCAGCTTTTAACTTGCTGATTGAAAGCAAATTCCTCCGCCAGAAAGGAGATAAACGGCACATATCTCCCAGGAAAGTAGGGCAGGTCGATAATCTGTATTCCTTCAAGCAGGGTAGTTTTTTCTTTTTTGAAAAAAGAACCACCAGTGAGAATAGTGACTGCATTTCCTTTCTGTTGTAGTGCCTGCGCGAGATCCCAGGTATGCGTCTGAATGCCACCTTTGAATCGCCAAGGGAGTGATTTGCAGATAAGGAGTATAGCTAGTTTGGATTTCATGAATTCTTAGATTTTTTCTTTTGTTGACATTTCGAGTTGGCCTTTGCCATCTCAGCTCGGCTACTATTTACTCCCCAAACCACAAACATCAGGGCTAGTGGGAGAAGCAAAATCCAGGGCACACCTTCCGTTATCATGAGTTGATCGGCTTGTGTGTGGTATGCAAAAACTCTTTCTTCGAGCGCTTCATCCAAGTCAGGGAGTTCAATCCTGCGGAGAAAAGCTTGGGCATAGTCTGGAGAATGAGGGTGCTTTTCCCCCTCCACATGCCGCTAGGAATCACGATGAGGTAAGAACCAAGAAGTAGCAGGAGGGTGAAAAGACTACCCGCTGCCAGAAGGAAATTTCCTAGAATAGCCTGAGTAAGAATAAGTAAAACCAACACTAGCGGAGCGAGCACTCTTGGTGGTAGGGCGAGTTGCAGGCTTTTGTGCAGATAATCAAAATTCCCGCGGAAAGCCAGACGCACAGCCGGTTTGATTGATTTTTTAAGGAAAGTGTATTGGCTTTCCAGCCATCTGCCGCGCTGCTTTGCAAAATCTGCACTGCTACTTACCTTTTCGTCGTAAACTGCCAACTCAGGCGCATATTGAATAGGAATACCTTTGGCTGTCAACAGCAATTCCAGCTCCTTGTCAAAGCCCCCGATCGCGGTGCATTGGGCGATCACTTCTTCAAACAACCTGTAGTCAAACACCATCGCCGAACCGGTTAATTTACTTGAAAAACCCAGTTGATTGGCTCCTTTGCAAAGCATCTCTTGGTTAGCCTTCTCTGACAGGCCATCCAAAATCGCCATTCCTGTATTCTGATTAGCAGGAAGACGTTCTCCCTGAATTACCTGAAAACCGGCGGATCTATACGAGATTGCTGCTTGATAAAAGTCCGGATGAAGCACATTATCCGCATCTAAGATTAGCACTGAATCAAATCCCTTCAGCCTTTGCTCTCCTGTCATCGCGGCTTGTATAGACTTCACTTTGGTGCTTTTTGCAAAGCTAACTGACAGTACATCCGCTCCCATTTCCCTCAGGGATTGCTTCGTATGTTCCTGAAGAGAATCAGCTACGATAAGGTAGTGGACATGGGTGAGAGACTGAATAAGGGAGAGGTTTGCTCGGGTAGATTCCAGAATAGCTGCATCAGATCGATACGTAGGGACTAAGATCAAGAGAGATATTTTCGCTTGGCTATCAGTTAGGATTTTGTTTTTGTAAGTTTTTGAGGCTATAGCCAAGATCATTTGGTAGGCAGCACTTATCAAGAGATAGGCGAGGATAATCGCTGAAAGTAGGATGATGAATAGTTCCATTTTAATGTTTTTTGCTCCAGGAAGGAATAAGGAATAAGAAAGGAATGGCGAGGTTCATGATCATGCCGGTAGGCATCTGACCAAAAACCTGATTGCCGTAACTAGAGAACACCACCCCCACGATGCAGGCATAGATCGCCATGGCATAGGTTTTTTGAGTTTTGTCTTTGAGATTCATGCTGATGTGTCCGCCTTTGCCGAGTACATAGCCGAGGAAGCTGAGGTGAATAGCCAAGCCCACAATTCCGGTTTCGGCCCAAATTTTCACATACCAGCTGTCAGTAGCAGTATTGGCCATCAGTGAGTTAGGATTGAATCGGGCTCCCCAGAATCCAGCCGTTCCCACACCTCCACCGAAAGGCTTATCGGCGAGGTATCGTCCAAAAGTTCGCTGATTGTCCAGTCGCACCTGCAAAGAAGGGTTGTCGGGATCAAGCGCTGAACGCATCCGACGTACCTGCTCCACACCCTGAAACATAAAGGTGAACTTCAGTACAATGAACACAAGTGCCATGGCACTGATGCCACCGATAAGTATTTTGAAATTTCTCGTGCAGATCAAATAAGCCAATCCTCCGAAAAGCGGTACTGCCAAAGCTCCTCGCGTGCCAGAGATCGCAAACCCCAGGAAGAATACAATCGCCAGACTTCCATACCAGATTCTTTTGCCCATAGAAAAAGGACCTATGGCCAAGATTCCCATCAGCATCGCCATCATGGCCTGGGAAGCGCCGAATTGTCCTGCATCAGAGTAGAAGGAAAATACCCGCAACACGCCATGGAGGACATGCTCGTCTTGGTGATTTTCGTCCCACAGCCAGCGATATTCAGCCGCATCCACACCAAACAGCTGCTGGCGAAAGCCCCAAAGCGTACCGGCCAGAGATAGGATAATCAGAATATTGAGGAAAGTATGAAAGTCTTTCTCCTCACGGAAAAGTAGATAAACCATGGGTACAGCCATCGCTTGATAGAAGCCTATCCCTCGCATGGCATAAAACCAGGCTTCAAAGCCATTTCCTGCAGGATTGAAAATCTCAAGTGCCAAATAGGCCATCCAAACGAGGGAGAAAAAAACCAAATCCGTCTTGGCTAGCTTCCAGTTGATCTTAATTCCCTTATTGATGAAAATGATGACCAAGGCCAAAAAGAGCAAGATATCTATAGACAATCCCCAAGGAGCATTTACGTATCTGCCTACACCAGAGATCAAGAATCCCATGATGAGACTGATCCAAATAGCGGCTTTTGGGCGGGCCCATAAGTAGGCTAGCAGTGCTATCGCAAAAGGCAATCCCAATAGTAATACCGCTCCGATGAGACCCAGCACCTTGATCATCGCCAGGCCTAGCACCCAAAATCCAAGCAGAATCAGGATCCCCAATCCGCTGAGGAATTGGGAGGCGCCGTACTTCTTGCTTGATGAATGACTTAACTCCATGAGATCTGACTTGTGTCTTATTGATGCTCAAAAGTACTTCTCCTTACCCCAAGCGGAGATTTATTCCGATGAGTGACCGGGGGAAGCAGACGAATGACGTGGAGATAGCGACCAATGAAAAAGCCTCCCATCAGGAGGCTAAAGCTTGAAGAAAAAGGCTGGTGCGAGCTTCCCAACTATTCTGTCGGGCAAAGGAGATGCGCTTACTGATCTTCACCCGATTATTATATCGAATTTCTTTGGCGATCAACTCCATAAATTCCTCTTGAGTTTGAGCCACTTTGATTAGGCCTTTGAACTCCTCCAGATCTGCAAAGTCGGTACTGATCACAGGCTTGCCCGCAGCGAGGTATTCATTGATTTTTAGGGGATAGATGTTTTTAGTAAACTCATTTTTCACGAAAGGAATCAAGGCTGCATCCCAATTTTTCAGCAAATCATTCAGCTGATCCTGAGGTTTTGCACCTAAGAAATGAAGGTTTGTAGGAAGACTTTTTATGGGAATTTTCAGCTCTCCAAGTATTTCCACCGCATAGTCAGGATATGCCTGAGCGACACGCTGCATCAGTTCTAGATCTACTCGATCATCGAAGGCACCGAGGTAGCCTATGGTTTTTGAGTAGGTTTTCTCAGTAGTGGGCTGGTTGAAATTCGCCAGATTCACCCCATTTTTAACGCATTTGACATTCGGGTGTTTGCCACGAAATTTTTCTACCAACCCATGGGAACTGACGATCACCCGATTGACCTCAGCTAGAAATCGCTCTTCGTAGATCGCTCCCCACTTGCCAGACCAGTGCGTGGCAGCCAAGTTGTCGTAGGAATAATAGCTGGCAGGCAATCCCTGCCAATACTTGGCGGTGAAGTGTCCGTAAACTGGGTTGAAAGCATTGATCAACTCTGTCTCCTCTGGATCGATGGTTTTCAGAATTGATTGGATGGTAAAAGATTGGATAAAGGCATTCAGCATCATGATTACTCTGAAAAGCAGGGGATTGCTCACCCAGTTTACCGGGATCATTGGTCTAGAATTATAGACTTCCACTTGCCCAAAATCGGTTGAGATCAGTCTCTTTCCCTTCGCTTTTCCAAGTAAAGCCTGCTTTGGTGCATGCTTATTGGCTATCAGATCTTTCAAGGTATAACTGTAATCCAGGAAGATCACCCGATGACTCTTAGCCATGCGGGTGATCAACTCCAACGTTGATTTTATATAAGGGGTATCCCAGGCAGGGAAACTATGACAAATAATTGTCTTCATGTGATCAGGGGAATGTTAGCTCAAAAGGGATTTGATTCGGGTACGCAGCCAGCTTCTACGTCTAGGCACCTCGCCGGTGATGTCTTCCATGATATCCGTACGCACGCGATTGAGAAGGAGAAGAGGCTTTTTGCCTACGTATTTCTTATAATTTTTGAGTGCATGCTGATCCGCTTCTGTCCACTTACGTGCAGCATTCGTGACTAGCAGATGGATACCTGAGCCTTGGATTTGATCATCTCCGTAGGGATTATTCAAGAGCGAGGGTATTTCTCTGAAATCAAACTTGCTAAGATCCGCAGGAGAATGAGTAGAGATAAAACCTTGAATTTTATCAATCAGCGTACTTTTTCCTTCCTTGGGATGAATGCTACAAACAGAGATCAGACATTTTCCCTCTGTATTTCTGGCGGCTACTTTTAGCTCCTGGAGAAATAGATTCATCGCCTGCTTATCCAATGTGTCAAAATCAACCGGGCTTTTTTCTTTCTTTTTGGGATAAAGCGGAAGCATACCTGCCACTGCCAGTCCAGTTTGCTCTGAAGCATTTTTGGGACTTTTGAGACTGCCGTCCATCACTTCAGCTCCTATCAGCACGCCGCTTGGCACCACCAATCCTACTACGAATGAAAGCACTAGCAACATCAGTGCTTTGGACTTCTCTGCCTGAGCAGGATAGAATGGCTTGTCTATCACCTTCAAATTACTAGACATTTCCATGTTATACTTATGGAGTCGGGCCTGATTGAAGGAGTGGAGATTTTCCAAATATTCCCGCTCCGCTACATCAATCTCACTTTCCAACCTTTTCAGGGTAGAACCCAGGGGAGCAAATCGGTCATAGATCTGTTCGTATTCTTTCATGCGCTGATCCATTACCTGGATCTTTGCAGTAGATTCTTCCTTGGTGATTACCGAGCTGAGCCATTGGGAAAGCAGATTTTGTGTGGGAAGACCATCAGAGGTTTGGTTCACGTCCACCACCGAATAGGTAGCACCCATGACTTCTCCACGAAGAGAAGCGATCTTTGCCTCCAGTTCTTGACGAAGTCCCAGATTGGGATCTTCTTTTTGATTGTCAGAGATCAGGTCAAGCTCCATCAGCGCAAAATTGTAGTCTGCCAACTTACCTTGATTCTCAGCGATTTGATTTTGAAGTGAAGAAAGCACTCGCTTATCCTTGATTTCAAGATTTACCCGCTGTAGGGCTGACTCAGAGGCGGCTTTGATTCTAAGTTGCTCTTGGTATTCTTTCTCCAACTCCTCTCTGTTGCCGGCGATGAATCTGGTTTGTTCGTAATAGTTGATGATTTGATTTTTCACACGAAACTTCAATAGCTCATCCTCCGCTCCTTGTAGTCTGGTAAGCGTTTTTTGCGTAGCCTCCTCAAAGAACTTGATCACCGAGTCAGTCTGTCCTTCTTTGATCCGCTGCTGCTTTTGCATAAAAATGTCTGTAAGCAAGCTTAGGATCCTTTGACTCAGATAAGGATCTATCGAGGCATATTCCATCCGGATCATATCGGAGCTTCCTTCTCGGACCACCTTGAGATTTTCCAATTGCTCCAGACCCATGATTGGATTCTTAGAGTGCATCAACTGATAGATGGCGTTGTCTTTATCTGATTCGGCGATGTCAATGATTTGCTGATATACTTGTTGGGTATCATCAGATTTATCAATGTTGAAAGGAATCTGCTCGAGGAGGTTGTACCATTCGGGTAGATTTTCGGATAAAAGTACTTTTTTACCATTCGCCTGCGCGAGCATCAGATCGGCGAGGATTCTGGCGGAGAGTTCTTTGTTGGTTTCAAAAGAACTAGCAATGTTGATGAGATTTTCCATCTCATTGTTGGTGAAGGCATAGTCTATCCTGTCACCTTTGTTACTTTCGATATTGTAGCCGGAGATGAGCCCGGTATTGAGCAGCGTATGACTTTTGTATTCTTTTTTAGAATTCATCGTCATGAGAGCAGTAGCACCGGCCATAAGGATGGCAGAGCTCAGAATGTAAGGTGCAAAACGCACCAAAAGGCGGATGATTTGAGTGAAGCTCATGTGTTACTGAAGGATAGCTGTACCTACTACTTCTTCCAAGGTCCGCTTGTAGAACCAAGCATCACTTTTGGTTTTTTCCAGTTCGATCTTTGCCGTGGTGAGGATATCCAGCGCCATTCTGTATTGATCGATATCGGCTGTGCCTGATTTGAAATATTTCTCAGTGACCTGCACGGCGGCTTCGTCGGATTCTACTTTGAGGGCTTGTAGCTTGATGGTCGTGAGTGCGCGCTCCAGGGAATTGTACCGCTTGATGACTTCCTCAGTAATCACGTTTCTCAAATCCTCTTTTTGGTACTCAAGCTCCTCTATCGCCAGCTGATGAATCTTCACTTTGTTCTTTTGAGTGGTGAACTCGGAGATCGGCAGGCGTAGCGAAATACCCATATTGTAAGTGGCGAACGTGCTGGTGCGAAATACCGCCGAGTTATCGGTAGCCGAGGCCATATTGTCTGCGATGACGCCATTGCCATAGTTATAGCCGCCGGTGAGGGCGATATGTTGCATCCAGGCTTTTCTGTTGAGAATGATTTCCTGCTCCTTTTGAGCCTGACCCATGCTGAGTCGATCGATGAGCGGAGCATTTGCCAAGGCATCTTGGATCAGTTCGTCCAGAGGTCGAAGTCTCTCCATCGTGAGTCCTTGGAAATCCTGTGCAGGTGCCAAAAAGCTAAGAAGAATAAAGAATACAAGTAGAATCCCGTTTTTCATGAGTTTGCTGTTTGTGCTTTATTCGGCGTGTGGAGATTGATAAGGAAGCTTGACTTTTTGGCTCCTTTTCCTTTTCTCATAAAAGGTTGCTCCACCCACCGATAAGCAATGATGCTACAAAGAAAGAGCAGCGGAAGGGCAATGCTCAGGGATATCGACAACTGACCCAAATATCCCGACCACTGACCGAATCTACCGATGAAAGAATAGAAGCCCTCCAGGATAGGCAGGTGAATGAGGTAGATGGAATAACACATCCCGCCGATGATCGCAACCCAGGAAAGTGAGAGCATGCGATGGGTGAGTTTGCCATAGAAAGCGGAAAGAAAGATTCCCAGTAGTGCTACTTCGAAAACCATAGATTTCCAAAGTTCAGCGGTCCAGGAGTAAGCCATCACGAGTGCAAACACCGGCAAAAGCAAATCCCAGAATCGGAAGTTTTGCAGCCGGGCTATAGGGTAGTGATAAAGATCTGCCACTAACATGCCTATGAGAAAATGTGGCAATTGTCCCAGAAGCGTAGCTTTCCAAGGGCCTGCTTGCCAGCCCATTGTATGTTGAAAAACCATCCATCCAAGTATAAAGCCCATAAGACCTATTCTTCTCATACCGATTTTCTGGCAGTGGAAATAGGCAGCCCCTATAAAAGGTGCGAGCAAATAGAACTGAATCTCCACCTCAAGCGACCAGGCTACAGGATTGATGATAGAGTAGTCTTGATAAAAAAGCTGATGGGTGTAAGTGATCGTCGCTGCAAAATGCCGGAGCAGTTCGATAGGTGGATATTTTCCCAAAACGAGCAAAAGCAAGGCACAGCAACTCATCCAGAAAAGAAATGGTGGCTCTATACGATAAAGTCTCCGCTTGAGATAAGAACCATATTCTTCCCTATTGCCTACTTTGGCAATAGGCAGGCTCAAGACAAAACCGCTGATCGCAAAAAAGAGAAATACGCCTACCGTCCCCCGTGAGATCAAAAAGGAAAGTTGTGCTTCAAGAGGCTTCAAATCCGGAAGCGTACCATATTTAAACAAGCGTTCATTGGCATGCTGAACTATGACCGGAACTATAGCCAAAAATCGTAGGCCATCGATAAATGGAATGAATTTGCCGCTGGCAGGCTTACGAATTAAGCTAGAAGTAAGGGATTGAAATAGACGGCGCATTAGACGTTTTCGTGTTGGATGGCGGCCAAAGGTGTTTTGAGGAGGATTTTTAAATCCATCCAGAAGTTGAAGTTTTGTGCATAATGGATGTCCAGCTGACAGCGAGAAGCGGCATCTACTCCTTTTTTGCCACGCTCAGTCACCTGCCAAAGTCCAGTTAATCCTGCCGGTCCCATGAATCTGCCTACGGCTTCGTCCGAAGTCAGAGCCTCAGCTTCATATAGAGGTAGGGGTCTATTTCCTACCAATGACATATCCCCGATGAGGATATTTACCAGCTGGGGAAGCTCATCTATGCTGAGATTACGGATCCATCTGCCTACTTTGGTGATTCGTGGATCATTGTCAAACTTGACGAAAGCCTGACTTGCAGCCACACTTTTCAGCGATTCATAGTGATTTTCAGCGATTACGCCCGAATCCTTCACCCGGATTTTATCTACAGCTTCAGATACGATCAGGCTTCTATTGAGCGGAACCCAGATTGAGTCAGCTTCCTCGGATTTGCTATAGGAGTTGAGATGCTTCAGCTGATCCATCAGACGATCTGCATCTGTGCGCATGGAGCGAAACTTATAGAATTTGAAGGTGTGATAATTCATGCCTACGCGGTAAGCATAGTAGAAAATCGGTCCTTTTGATTCCAACCGGATCAAGATAGCGACCAGTATAAAGAGTGGGCTCAGAAGGATGAGGAGAAGGCCTGAAATCAGGATGTCAAAGGTTCTTTTGTAAAGGGGAAGTTTTGGTTTTGCAGTCATAATCTATGCTTAATTGATGCTGCAAAAGTAGGCTGGAATGCTCCCTGAGCGGGAGATATAAGGCGAATGCGGTGGTTTAGCCGATGAAGTGGGACATTTCGCCGATCACTAGATAAATGAGTTCAAAATAATTTTTGAGGAGATTAATTCTGATGTCGAGAAAGTAGATTTCCGAAAACATCATTTTCTCTTGAGCATAGGTTTTTTGCACAAATGAAAGCGTATTCACCTATCAAACGCTTCACAAAAAATGATGAGTGCGGTGCTCCATTTGAGTTGATCTGAGAAAAATCTGCATCTTTTTCTTCGTCATTCTGCAGGATATCATTTCAAAAAAAGACCTCGACAAAAGTGCCGAGGTCATCGTTAGCGGGTGATCTAACGTTTACTTTTTATATAATTTCTGATCATTTCTATAGCCAATCTGAGGTCTGTACCAATCCATGTAAGAATAGCCCGAGCTTTTGGCCCAGTCGTCAAATCTCAAGTGTCCACTACGCACATCCATTTTTTCCTGAGGATAGTCAAAACTTTCCGGGGTGTGGATAGCCCAAGGCAAACTGGTCTTTGAGGTATAGTAGCGATTTTTGGAGACATCTGTATTGTCATTTGCTTCACCAAAATATTCCGTAGCAGCCAGATTAGTAGGTGGATAGCTCGGCAAATGTACTTCCCTGCCCCGATCCTGAGATACGATCAGGAAGGGATTGTATGGTGCAGATCCGATTTCGGAACGTGTCTTCGGGGTGGTGAGTTTGATGGTTAATTTCACCTCTACTGGCTGATGTGTAGCGTTGGAAGGATCAGTATTGACAAAAGCGTGAGCTCCGAATAGTTCGTGTACATTGTCAGTGACAATGATCACCGCCTTAGATTGATTGGCTTCAGTACCATTAGATGAGTTTTTGATCAAATTCGGACCTAGGCGCTGACCGGTGATGCTTTTGACATCTGAAGGTGCCAAGTCTGTACTGAATCCAAAACCATTGCGGAAACCTGCACCTATCGCTCTGAACTTGAAGTTGGGCTGAAGTTCCACCACCTTGTTATCACTATTATGTGTTTGCTTGATCTGATAGTCCACCACCAGATCATTGAAGTCATAATCTCCCATCTCAGGCCAGTTGTCTTCGAAAGCGAAGGATCCAAATCCCGTGGCAGAAGGATAGTAGCTATCATAAGCCTTGTCTTTATCATCCGGATATTCATCCAGGTTATCATTGATCCCATCTCCATCCCGGTCTGTTGTTCCTGGTTTATCCACCGGACTCACGTTTACCGTGCTGATGGCTTTCACAGGATTAGAGGAAACGAATAGTATCGCGTCATTGAAATCCTGATCACATTGAATAGGAATATTGTCCCTTCTGACGTCCTCAAAGCCAAGCAAGAAAAGCTTATTTTCCTCGTCCCATAGCAAGACATTATGCTGTCTTAATTTTGTGTCCGGCTCCGGGTTGAGATTTTTATCAGCAAAGACGGCATGATAATAATCTTTGACTTGATTACCATTCCAACCATTTGCCAGAAGTACCATTCCCACAGAAGTTCCAGGTTCAAACCTTCCAATTTTCACCTTATGACCAGCTTTGAGCTCGCCACCACTGCCTTTGGCAGAGAGATTTGGGAAAACAATAGTCACGGTCTTGATGTCATTCAATGAGCGCGGAGGCTGATTGGTAGGGTAAGTATAGTATCCGATGGAATTTCTCCAGCCGGCTCCTTCGTGGACGAAAGTCAGCCAAACATCAGCCAACTCGATCACGTCTAAGGTAGTTTTTTTACCGTCTGCGATATAAGTTGGGTGAAACTGAGGCACAGGCTGTGATTCCGGTAGAGAGGCATTGATGTTTTTGAGAACATCTGCAGAGATGTAGTCCAGCTTGGACTCCAGGTTAGCAGGCACACCATTTTTATCGTAGGCAGCCGCATATTGGATTTGGAAGTTGGCTTCCATTCTTGCATTTAGGAGTCGAGCAGTTTCTATGCTAGGATCAATCTCGTAAGAAATGATTTGATCAGTATTTACTGCTCCTTTAAAATCAAGTTTGATCGCCTTGTTTTGCACAGGAATCAGCAAGCGATTAGGAATACCGATGTAGTTTGCTTGCAACACCACTCGATCCAAAGCTGTAGGTAGCACTAGTTCGGATACCAATTGACCCGTACTGGAGGTAAATCCTTTAAAAAGAACTTGGTTTGTTTCTGGATGTTTTAGCTCGATTTTGATGCCCTTGTGAGCCACACCATTCTCATCAGTGAAGCTTAGATTGATCTGTCTATTCTCTGTGAGACTAAAATTGAAATCCCCATACGCTTGATTGACGGTTTCTGCTTGGGGGTTTTTGACAAAATCAGGCTCGGGTACACAAGCCATGAATAGTAAGGGAAGATAAAGTAGCGATTTTTTCATAAGAGTTAGATTTTAAGCTACTGGACGGATTTGAGATCCAAAAGAGAGCTGTGCTGGCAGTTGAGTTTGGATTCTAAGTTTCAATTCCACGGGATTGAATGGTTTGCTCAGGCAATCTTTCGCTCCCCACTGAAGAGCCTGGATTCGCTGCTCGCTTTTGTCTTGGTCAGTCAAGACAACCAAGTTTGTTTTGGATGATTGAATCTCAGCCCGTAGGATGTTCATCTCCATTATCTCTTCTTTTGTAGGAAAATCGGCCAATACTAAATCGGCTTGTTGGATTTTGAACCAAGTGATCGCTTCTTTGATCGAAGCGACGCTGTGTACCTCATATTCAGCGGAGAGGTAGTTGACGAGAAATAAGCGCATCAACTCATGGTTTTCGATTACTAAAATGGTTTTCATCAGAATAATTTTGATTACAGCTTCAAAAGTATCGCTACTCTATTTTTTTGCGCTGCAAATAAGATCAATGGAACCTAGTGGCAGATTAGCTGTACACTATTCCCGATGAATGAAATGGAGTGGGAGGAGTATTGAACTCAGCGAAAAGTATCCGTAAGGTGAATGCGCTAAAATATAAATATCCGTTTCCTGTCGAGTTGAATACAGAAAATATGATCATGGGGTACCTCTTCGTCGAGACTGATCTAAAAATTTTTTACACAAGCTTTAAGGCAGATGACACGTCTATATAGTTAAGTACCTATTCCATCGAAGAAGCATGCTTCTGCAACCTAGTGGAAGAATCTTTGGTACTTGACGAATATGGACCAACTCAGAAATCTCTGAATGATTCTACTGTTAGTTTTTATGGACATTACCTTAACCACAAAAAAACAGAGGCTTTTGACCTCTGTTTCTTTACTAGTTATTCTTCTTGCTTTCCTTTTTCGCGGCTTTGGCAGCACGCTTTTCTTTTAACGTTTTGGTAGCCGCAGACTTGTCGTTCTTTGGTTTGCCTTCTGGTTGCTTAGCCATAGTTATTGGGAGAAATGATGTAACTGAATTCTGTTAAGGTAGGGGGAATTTCTCATCACTCAAGCAGTCTAAAAAACTATTTAACAGCAATAAAAATCTCAACCTCGGAATTCTCTCCTTGCTGAGATTTGGCTCCGTACACTTCAAAATCTGCTGTATATTTTCTATTAAGTTCGCCTTCTTTAGACCAGATTTCTTCCCAAGTCTGGACGACGGCCTCCGGCAATTTTCCATGAGCTACATACTTGATGTGTTTGCCCCCATCAAATTCCTTAGCCACCAGACCTTTGGGGACTATTTCCAAACTATCCACTTGATAGCCAATCAGACAGGTATATTCTCCTCTATAGTCGGACTCGTACTCCATGTAAATCGTGAAAATATCCTCACTGACTTTTCCAGAAATTTTCCCTCCTATCTGTTCTTCAATAAACCTTCTCCATAGCACTCCCAAATCTTCAGCAGCTTTTCCTGTGGTGTTTGAGGTTCTTTTGGTAATTCCTATGATTTTAAAAGGTTCTACGATTTGCATGGTTTGATATGATGTAAAAATCTGAATTACTAAACGTCCACAAGTTAGTATAAATGCTTTCAACCACTAGTAAAAGAGATCTCTATGAACTCCTTATATGTGAATTTAGCGGCTAAAATAGCTCGTTTAAACAGTCAGGAGATTGCATCGAAATAGTTCCTAGCCTGAAGACCTGAACAAAATGTCAGCTGCACCCGCTGCGAAAACGCTGTACCCACCGAGGTTAAAATAAAGAAGCCTCCGAACTCTTGCAATTCGGAGGCTTAGGTACCTAACTTATTACAGCATTAGAATGGGTACTTTCCCTGATCGATCATGTAATCAGCGATCTGTCTTCTCAGCTCTTTGGTATTGTAAAGCTCCATTTTGGTAAAGCGCTTCAATCCCATCAGCATGACCTTCTGCTCGTCTCCTTTGGTGAAGCTTCCAATAGCTTCTTTGGCAGCGGTATTGATCTTGTCCACTGCTTCTGAAAGGTAGATCTGAGCCATTGCAATCTGGTGTTTGCAGGAGTCTTCTCCTTTCATTGAAACCAATTTTTCGGTACGAAGAATCGCAGACTCACTCGCGTAGATCTCTATCATCACATCGGCGAGATTCATCATGATTTCCTGCTCATCTTCGATTTTGTCCTGAAGGACCATGGCAGCCTTGCCACCTACCATAAGGAAGACTTTCTTCAGCTTTTTAAGCACTTCTTTTTCTGCTGCGAAAAGCTCAGATGTATCAATCGTCTCAAAGGAAGGCACAGAAGTAAGTTCTTTGGAAACGGCCATCGCCGGATCGAAGATGTTGATTTCTCCCTTCATCGCACGCTTGAGTAGCATTCCTACCATCAGCATACGGTTGATTTCGTTAGTCCCCTCATAAATCCTGGAAATTCTGGCATCACGATACGCGCGCTCCATGGGTGCATCGGCAGAGTAGCCCATACCGCCATAAATCTGCACTCCCTGATCGACCACATAATCCAGCACTTCTGAGCACTGCACTTTTGCGATAGCGCACTCAATCGCGAATGCTTCCACTCCTTTCAATTTGGCCTCGGAAGGATCCATTCCTTCAGCTTCGAGCGCATTGATTTTGTTCTCAATATCTTGTCCAGCTCGGTAGCAAAGCGCTTCCGCAACGTAAGATTTGGCAGCCATTTCGGCTAGTTTGGATTTGATCGCTCCAAAAGAATTGATGCTTACTCCAAATTGCTTGCGCTCTGTGGAATACTTTATAGCATTGGTCGTCACTGTGCGAACGCCCCCAAGAACTCCAGCGCCAAGCTTTACTCTTCCTATGTTCAGGATATTTACGGCAATTTTAAATCCATTCTGACGATCGGAAAGCATATTTTCCAATGGCACTGGGCAGTCGTTGAAAAAGACCTGACGAGTAGATGATCCTTTGATTCCCATCTTTTTCTCTTCCTCATTCATCGTGATTCCGCCAAAAGACTTCTCTACGATAAAACAAGTCAAGTTTTTATCATCTTCGATTTTGGCAAAAACGATAAAAAGATCTGCAAAACCAGCATTAGAAATCCACATTTTCTGTCCATTGAGATGGTAAGTTTTTCCATCTTCGGAAAGAGTAGCTTTGGTTTTTCCACTATTCGCATCCGAGCCAGCATCTGGCTCAGTCAGGCAATAACATGCCGCCCATTCGCCGGTAGCGAGTTTTGGAAGGTATTTTTTCTTTTGCTCTTCAGATCCATAGTATAAAATTGGAAGAGTACCAATGCCTGTGTGCGCTCCATAGGTGGTAGAGAAAGAACCTGCAGCACCGATGATATCGGCAATCAGCATGGAAGTATTGAAACTCATCCCCATTCCTCCGTATTCCTCAGGAACGGTAATTCCCAGAAGACCAAGATCTCCGGCTTTTTTGAAAATAGAAGGCACCAGATCGGGATCCTTCATGCTATCGATCTCCTGAGCTCGTGGTGTGATCTCAGTATCTATGAAGTCCTGACAGGCCTGAGCCATCATTCGTTGTTCTTCTGTAAATTCTGCTGGAATAAAGATGTCTTGTGCATCAGTCTCCTTGATGAGGAATTCTCCTCCTTGGGTTGATTTTGTAGCCATGTTATAGACGTTAGATTATAGATGCTAGACAAAAGACTTAGCTCGATTGAGCATCGAACTTAAGAATCACTGCGTTCAACATTTTTTGTACTTGTGTATGATTGATGAATTGGTACAATCCTAATGAAAAGACTACCGCAAGATTCTATTGTCTTAAGTCTAGCGCCTTAGGTCTTTATACTTATTTTAATAATTCATATACTCCCGCCACTCCCTGGCCACCACCTACGCAGGCTGTGACTAGACCGTATTTCTTATTTTGGCGGCGCAGCTCGTTGAAAATCTGAATGGAAAGCTTAGCTCCAGTACATCCCAGCGGGTGACCAAGTGCGACTGCTCCACCATTGACATTCACGATATCAGGATTCATATCCAAGGCTTTCATGACAGATAGACCTTGAGCAGCAAATGCTTCATTCAATTCGATCAAATCAATGTCATTCAACGTAAGTCCAGCTTGCTTCAGCGCTTTTGGAACAGCTTCTTTCGGCCCGATTCCCATAATTCTCGGATCTACGCCAGCTACACTGTAGGACATCATTCTAGCGACAGGCTCCAGATTCAGTTCTTTCACCAGGCGTTCAGACATCACCACTACGAATGCGGCGCCGTCAGAAGTTTGAGAGGAATTACCAGCTGTGACCTGGCCTCCATTTTTGAAAGCTGGCTTTAAGCCTGCTAAAGCTTCCATCGTAGTGCCTGGTCTTGGACCTTCGTCGGTATCGACTATATACTTCCGAGTTTTCTTTTTGCCTTTTTCATCCAAGTAAGTCTCTTCCACTTCTACTGGCACTATCTCATCTTTAAATTTGCCGGCAGTTATTGCCGCAATAGCTTTTTCGTGAGATTTGACAGAAAAAGCATCAGATTCTTCTCGGGTGATCTCGTATTCCTTCGCTAATTCCTCAGCTGTTAATCCCATGCTGAGGTAGTAAGAAGGGTGCTCAGTGGCGATCTTATAGTTCAAAACTGTCTTGTAACCCATCATCGGAACAAGTGACATGGACTCTGTACCACCAGCGATGATGCAGTCGGCCATTCCTGCTTTGACTTTTCCCACTGCCAAGGCAATCGCTTCGATACCAGAACCGCAGTAACGGTTCACGATAAAGCCTGGATTTTCTATGCCCAATGCTAGTAGGGAAATCATTCTTCCCATCTGCATGCCTTGCTCCGCTTCCGGAACTGCATTGCCCACGATCAGGTCATCCACCATTTTAGCTTCCAAACCTGGTGTATTTGCAACTAGATGCTTGATCACATCGGCCGCGAGATCATCCGGTCGATAAAATCTGAAGCCTCCTTTTTTGGCCTTTCCTACCGCTGATCTATATCCGTTTACTATATATGCTTCCATTTATTTGTTGTTTTATTAGTTATTTGGGATTAAAAAGAGTCAAGAATCTAGAGGTTAAGAAGTTAGTGTTGATTTAAAGCCAATTATCATTCTTTGAATTTCAGAAATATCAGCTTCTAATTCCTGAGCAAGTTCATTTGAAATAAGGCTTACTCTTTCTGCAATTATCATTTGAGTTTCCAATTCGAAACTTTCTCGTAAACTGATTTCAAGAGAGTTAGAAAATGATTTTGAAGAAGATTTGGCTGTTCCTTCAGCACCATTCGAGGGGATTGAAACTCCCGCTCGTCTCATCTGTGAAGTCATTCCAAACTTTTCTGACGCTGGAAAGGCTGAAGTAATAGGATAGATTTTAACTGCCAGCTCTACTGACTTTTGCCAAACTTTTAAATTCTTGAAATTATGCATGACAATCAATTTGGTTGAATCTTGATTCTTGCTACTTAACTCTTGGTACTAGTTCCTAAGTGGTTTTCCTTTAAATAAGATACTGTGGATTCTTTCAAGCGTTTTCTTTTCGCCAGTTAAGCTCAAGAATGCTTCACGCTCCAAGTCCAGTAAGTATCGTTCAGAAACTTCAGTCGGTTGAGATAAATCCCCTCCAGACATTACCCAAGCTAGTTTTCTGGCAATCTTCGCATCATGCTCAGAGATATATGCTCCGTATTGCATGCCTGTCACTCCTGCATCAAATAATGCCAGCGATTCCTTACCCAATACTTTGATATTAGTTTGCTCTATAGGCTGAGTATAGCCTGCATCATGCATAGCAAGAACTTTAGATTTGGCATCAGCCAACTGACGTTTTCTATTCAGCGTAATACCGTCTGATTTTCTCAAATAACCTAGATTCCTAGCTTCTTCTGCAGAGGTGGAAACTTTAGCCATGGCGATATTTAAGAAATATTCCTGTAGCTGATTCAATTCCACATCGCCAGAGTTAATGGCATTAGAGAATCTCAATGTCATCTCTTTGGTACCACCTCCGGCAGGAATCAATCCCACGCCAACTTCTACCAATCCCATGTACAATTCCGCATGCGCCTGCACGTGATCAGAGTGAAGAGATAGCTCACATCCACCGCCCAAAGCCATATTATGCGGAGCCACTACCACAGGAACTGAAGAAAAACGAGCACGCATCATCGTATTCTGGAACTGCGCAATCATCATATTGATCTCGTCATAATCCTGATCACCGGCAAACATAAATAACATAGCTAGATTGGCTCCTGCAGAGAAATTTGCTCCTTCATTTCCGATAACCAATCCTTTATGTGACTTCTCAGCCATCCCTATGGCCGTATTGATTCCTTCGATTACTTCCTGACCCATGGAATTCATTTTGGTATGAAATTCCAGTCCGATCACGTCATCGCCCATATCATAGACTGTGGCTCCCGGATTATTCCAGATTTTCTTTCCAGCAGATTTCAGGGTATCCAAAATGATGAAATCATTCATTCCCGGCACCTCTAAGTAGGATTTACTTGGAATGTCGTAGTAATGCTTTTTGCCATTTTCTACCTTATAGAAAGACTCATTGCCTCCTTCCAGCATTTCATAGACCCACGCTGCTGGCTTTTCTCCGGCAGCTTCCATTTTAGCTACTGTTTCCTTCACACCGAGTAAATCCCAGTTTTCGAATGGACCTAGCTCCCAGCCGAAACCAGCGGATACAGCCTGATCTATTCTGTACAATTCATCTGAAATCTCAGGGATACGGTTAGAGCAATACCTAAACAAATCATAGAAAGTAGCGCGGTAGAATTCTCCGGCTTTATCCTCAAAATTCACCAAGAATTTGATTCTTTTTTTCAAATCTTCTATTTCCTTGGCCGCTTCCAGCGCTTTAAACTTTGGTTTTTCTACATCCTTGTATTCGAACGTTTTGAAATCCAACTCTTTCAGCTCTTTGGTACCATCTTTATGACGGATCATTTTGAAATAACCTTGACCTGTTTTATCACCAAACCACTTATTGTTGTAAAGAACTTCTACAATCTTAGGTAGCTTGAATTTCTCTCTGGATTCATCGTTTGGCAACGCTTTGTAAAGGTTATTTGCCACATTCACGGTAGTATCTAGCCCCACCACATCCATAGTTCTGAACGTGGCAGACTTTGCTCTACCGATCAATGTACCCGTCAATTTATCAACTTCTGATACTCCTAAGCCCATTTTCTCAATGGTATGCATAGCTGATATTATCGCATACACACCAATTCTATTGGCTATAAATGCTGGCGTATCCTTACATAGAACTGTTTCTTTACCGAGAAATTTATCACCATATTCCATCAAGAAATCTACGATTTCAGGCTTGGTTTTTGGACCGGGAATAATCTCCAAAAGGCGTAAATACCTAGGAGGATTGAAAAAGTGAGTACCCACAAAATTCTCCTGAAAGTCCTCAGATCTTCCTTCACACATCATGTGCATGGGAATTCCCGAGGTATTCGAAGTGATCAGCGTGCCAGGTTTTCGGAATTTTTCTACCTTTTCAAACAACGATTGCTTGATATCCAGACGCTCTACAATCACCTCGATCACCCAATCGTACTCTTTGATTTTCGGAAGGTCATCATCAAAATTACCGGTAGTAATTCTTGAAGCGAATGCTTTGTCATAAATAGCAGAAGGATTAGACTTCAACGTACTCTGCAAGGCATCATTCACGATTCGGTTTCTCACTCCAGGGTTTTCCTTAGTCAGTCCCTTTTTTTGTTCTTGCTCGGTGAGTTCAAAAGGTACAATATCCAGTAAAAGTACCTGTACGCCAATATTGGCAAAGTGGCAGGCTATTCTGGATCCCATAACTCCCGAACCTAAAACGGCAACTTTTTTAATAGTTCTATTCATAATTTTGGGCTTTTGTTCTTTATAAACGTTGTGGCGAATATTGGTTTATAGTTCAAATATTGGTTTGTTAATATCTACTCCCTTATCAGTCTGGACTTGATCGATTACTAATTGAATCTTTTCAAAAACGCTGAAAAAATTAGCTAGATCTTCTTCACTGACCATTTCACGAACTTGCTCATTGAATTCTCGAATGGTATTGACAGAGATTGCTTTTTTTCGCTTGCCTTCCTCGGTGAGATAAATACGCACAGAGCGCTTATCTATCAAATCTGGCTTTTTGAAAATCAAACCCTTTTCCTCCATGGTCTTCAGCATTCGAGTAAGGCTTCTCGTTTCCAACCCTATCTGGGGAGCAATTTTAGTAGCTGGAGTACCTTCTTTTGAGTTGATATTGATCAACACAAAACCTATCGCTGTAGTGAAATCTTCTGCAGCCGCTTGCTGATTGTACATCCTGGAGATCGCATGCCAGGCACTTTTAATATGATAATCAACTGTCTCTTCTCTCTTCATCTCTGCAGAATGCTTCAATTATTATGATTACCAAGATAGGAAAAATATTGTATGCATGCATACTATATCGCAAAAAAGTTATGCATGCATCACAAATTTGAACCTAGGGAATGCCTGAATTAAAAGCAATTAGTAACAAATAGCAGCTGAAGTACCAGTAATTGAATAAATTTCCGTGGATAAAAAATTGAGTAGAATTAACAAATTGAAAATAGGAAACAGGAATTGAACAGCTAGAGATGAGATCAATCCTGGTAGAGTTGTTCTATATAGTTTTCGTATTTCTGATAAATCACCTTGCGCTTCAATTTCATCGTGGGAGTCAATTCTCCAGTTTCAATTCCCCATGATTCTGACAGAAGTTTAAATCGTTTGATTTGCTCCCACTTCGCAAAATACTTGTTTAATTGTTCTACTTCTCGATCATATTTTTCTACCACCTCAGATTTTTTGACCATTTCTGAATCAGTCGTATAAGGAATTTCCTTATGCTTACAATATTCCCTTAATCCTTCGAAATTCGGTACTATAAGCGCAGAAGGGTAATTCTTATTCTCACCTATCACCACCAACTGATCAATGAGTGTAGATTCTTTGAATTTATTTTCCATCAACTGAGGTGCTATGTATTTGCCTCCGGAGGTTTTGAACATTTCTTTTTTCCTATCGGTAATTTTTAAAAACTCTCCATCTACCTCGCCAATGTCTCCGGTATGAAACCAGCCATTTTTAATAGCCTCTGCAGTCATTTCAGGTTGCCGGTAGTAACCTTGCATTACATTAGGTCCTTGGACGAGTATCTCGCCGTCCTCAGCGATTTTTACTTTCACATCGTTCACTATTTTTCCTACCCATCCAATTCTCATTTCTTTATTTGTACAAATGGAGGCCGAAACGACCGGAGAAGTCTCCGTGAGTCCATATCCTTCACAGACCTTGATCCCAGCTGCCCAAAAGACGCGTGCTAATCTAGGCTGTAAAGCTGATGCTCCAGAATTGATCTGCATCACTTCTCCGCCTAGTGCTTCACGCCATTTGCTAAAAATGAGTTTATTGGCAAGATTCAATTGAATGTTATACCAGGTACCCATTTTCTTTTTAGGATCATACTGCAACCCAAGATTAAGCGCCCAGAAGAAAAGACTTTTCTTAATTCCTTTCAGCTCAAATCCCTTCGCAACAATCTTATCATAGACTTTTTCCAAGAGACGTGGGACGGTATTGAAAGCATGCGGCTTTATTTCCTTCATATTTTCCCCTAACGTCTCTAAGCTTTCGGCATAGTAAATGGAAAAACCCAAATACATAAAACAGAAAGCCCCTGTCCGCTCATAAATATGGCATAAGGGAAGGAAACTAAGTACCCTGGAATTACCGACTTCAGGAGTCATTAATTCTGCAATTGCCATCACATTCGACAAAACATTGGTGTGGGTGAGCATGACGCCTTTTGGCCTGCCTGTAGTTCCTGACGTATAAATAATCGTGAAAAGATCACTTGGATTTACTAGCTCCTTTGCTTTTTCTAAGCGTAAAATATCTTCGTTCACACCTATAGCCAGAAAGTCCTCCCAAAAAATAGCTCCTTCCAAATTTTCAAAACTATAAATCAAGCGATCTCCAGCAGCCTCTTTGGCTTTTGCATAAATCTCCCCATCTCCTACGAAGATCATTTTGACATCAGCATGCTCAAAAATGTACTCATAATCTGCCGCGGTAATAGTCGGATACATAGGAATCGAAATAGCACCGATCTGCTGTAAGGCCAAATCAACAAAATTCCACTCAGGGCAATTAGTAGAGATAATTGCAATTTTATCTCCTGGTAAGACTCCAGTTTTCAGAAAAGCCAAACTCAAATTGTCTATTATTTCTTTTACATCCCTTGAAGAAAAGGATTTCCAACTTCCATTTTCCTTTTTCGAGAGCGCTATGACCTTGTCATAGGTTGCGATCTGATAAGGAATCAAATCAAAAAGTCTGGTTGGCTTCATATTTTTTTATTTTGGGTATCTATAATATTACCAAAATATGGAGCCAATACAAAGAGTTATCCACGCTCTCTTTTTATATTAATTGTAAAATAGATTTTTAAAAAAATTCCTTGTTAAGGTTATTAGGAGTGTGGATTTGTGGAAAATGAGTCATTTTTATCTTCTCCACTTAATACAATCTATCTCTTCTCACTTTTCCACGGATTATCCTCTTTTTGTCCACATGTAAGTCTTTGGAAATGAAGTAATGTTTTTAATTTCTCTGTTTTTGTGGATTAGAGTACGTGTATTTGGTGTGGGGAAAATGGCTGTGGATAGTGTGATTAGCTTGGGTGGATAACTGTTGGCTTTTCCCCAAATCTTTGCCTTGGAGAAAATGTGTGATTAAGGCTGGTTCATAAGTAGTGAGTTATTGATAGGTATTCCACGCTTGTCCACAGCTGGAATGTGACTTATCCACCATTAATTTGTCCTGTCAATCTTGCCGGTTTTAGGTGTAGAATCTATCACTAGATCTTCAATAGTCCAGCCCCCTCTGATGGTAATAGTTTTATTTCCTGATTCTGAATCGATATAATTAAACGTTCTTTCAGCATATCTTTTCTCTTCAAAATTAGCAGGATCCCATCTTCTGTTACCATTGCTGTCTTCGATCACTCTGATTTCATACTTGCCTGCTTCGATCAAGTTGAAGGTAAATTTGTTTCCAGTAGCTAAGTAGGTATCTCTTTTTATTTCTCCTTTACTATCTAAGAGCTCTACAATGAATGGACCTTCCGATCCTTGAATCGTTCCTGAGATGGCGTCAGCTAAGGTTTCCCTTTTCAGCTTTTTATAATTCGCAGACAATTCTACTTCATTATATTGGCCTTCTATATCCATAAAAGTCGAATCTGCAGCCTTAACGGTGTATAATTCAAAAGGAATGGAATCTGGAATGCTTAGATTTATCTGTAGTATGTCCCTTCTCAATGAGTCCTTGAAACTCATCATTTCAGGCGTAATTGCGATGACAGCGGCCGTGTCATAGGTTAAATAAAGCGAGTCGTAATTTATCTCAACTATGGGTTTATTGAAGGTTAATTCTATGTCAAGTTGTTGATGGAAGCTTTTGCCAGAATTTGGGCTTACTGTAAGCTTTTCAGGCCTTCTTTCTGATTCTTCAAATTTCGCATAGATCAAAGAATCTGTTCTAAATCCTACTGAATCTGTTAGGCTTAGGTCTATAGCCAAACTATCTGAGGAAATTTTATTAGAATATAAATTGATTCTTTTGTCTCCTACTGAATAGAAAATCTCTTCACCCAGTTTATCGTTCTCGAGTTTTATTTCTACAGGAGTTTTATTTAGCACTAGGGTGTAGCCTGTCCCTTGGGGTGATGATCTAAGTAGTTTTATGGGTGTTTGATCACCCTTTGCCAGATTAAATTGGATTCTTTCTATAGGTTGGTTTATATCAATCGTGTCCTTGATGAAATCGAAAGCTTCAGATTTGAATTCAGCTTTAAGACTATTGTTATCATCCTTCCAGGCGTAAGCAAGGTACTTACCAGCTTTAATGTTAGTAATGTTGAATTTGCCCAAGGAATCCACCTGTGTCAAATAGTAAGGGGGAGCTATGAATACGTTTGTAGTATCATCTATAGGATATAGTCCTACAATCGCGTCCTCAAGTTGATCATTTCTACCTGGAAAATAGGAATTGACAGTTCCAGAAAACGTTAAGCTATCAATATTCTCGCCTGTGGAGAACACTAATTTTAGATTTTCTGTGGGATTCCCTTCTGAGAGATCTTGAATTGATTTTTGGAAGTTAAACACGTAGGTAGTGCTATCCTCTAGTTCTTGATTAAGCTTTATTACTAGCGTGTTTTTGATAGCGGTGAAAATCACTTCATCCTTATTAATTCTTGGAGTGATTAGAATATTCTTGTTTGCATTTTCAAGCTTTATGTATTCATCAAAAGTCAAGATAATTTCCTTTGGTCTGGTATTTAAGCTTTGATCAGCAGGATTCATATCTAGCACTTTAGGAGGATCTAAATCTACGGGTCCACCCATGGGAGTGCTTTGCTTTGCACACGAGCTAGCTAATAGGCATATCAGTACAGCAATGATTAGATTAATGTGTTTCACTTTTTTTTGAAAATGAATAAGTTACTAGAATAGTTTCCTGCTCTTTTGGCTGCTTCTTGATTTGATTTTTTTCCAGCCACTATAGCCTTCCAGTATTTTTTCACTAATGATTGGTTAGGATCTGCGTAGCCTTCGGAAAGTAAGGAGACATAATAGCTATCAAAATACATGGGAAGTTCTTGAACTAGTTGCAAATCAAAAATATCTCCAATCTGTTCGATTGATTTAGCATTAAAATGATATAAATGTCTCGGTACATCCCATCCTGCCCAAAATTCGCCATATTTTACAGCATCATAGCTTTCAGGATTTGGCACAGCTATAATTATATAACCATCTGATTTTAAGTGATTTATAATTAATTTTAGTGTTTTTCTTAATGAATGAATGTGCTCTAATACGTGATAGAGTGTTATAATATCAAAAGAAGCAGTTTTTGGAAGCTTATCAATTGTGGCATGTATTTTACCTTCTAATTTTGAATTGGCAAGAGATCTAGCTTTCTCATTTGGTTCTATTCCAGTTACCTTCCATCCACTATCAGAAGCTTTGCTGAGCAGTTCTGCTGTGCCACAGCCATAATCCAAGAACTTTCCCTTTTGAGGTTTTAAGCTAGTCAAAAATTTTACTTTCTGATTGATGGTATATTTTCGAACACTTTGATAGATAAACTGTGTCAGGTTTGTGGCCTTGTCATCGTGTGAGAAATATTCTGGAAAATCATAATATTTCCCTATAGATTCTGCTGAAGGTCTGGGGTTAGTAAATTTCAGTCCACAATTAGTGCAGTTGCAGATGCTGAATTTTTCTTGGCTTACAGCTAGGTCTTTAATTTCTTGTCCAGTAAGAAAAAGGCCACTTTTACAAAGGGGACATTTAGTTAGCTTTTCTAGTATTTTATCTTCCAAGGTAAACGGTGATTATAGATAAGTCAGCTGGTGTCACTCCACTTATTCTTGAAGCCTGGCCCATTGTTTCTGGCCTTATTTTAGAGAGTTTCTGTTTTCCTTCAGATGAAAGTGCGGGTATGGCTTTATAGTCAAAATTTGTGGGGATTTTGAAGTTTTCCATACTGCTTAATTTTTCTACCATCTGCTGTTCCTTCTCCAGGTAGGTATTGTATTTGATTTGAATTTCTGCCTGATCTAATACCTCCTTAGAATACTTAGAAAGATAGCTTTCAATTTCAGTGTTAAATGTTTTGATTTGGTCTAGACCTATTTGTGGTCTTTTCAAAAGTCTTTCTGCTGAAATTTTTTCTGTAATTCTAGCTGTTCCTGCGTCTTCCAAACCATTGTTTATGCTTTCTGGCGAGAACTTCTTATGTTTTAGATCATTTATCAGTTTGGCTGTTTGCTCTTTTTTAAAGTTTGCTTTCTCTAAGCGCTCTTCAGAAGCTAAGCCGATATCATATCCTTTTTGAGTTAATCTTAGATCTGCATTGTCTTGCCGAAGTAGTAGTCTGAATTCAGCTCGAGATGTAAACATTCTATAAGGCTCTTCTGTACCTTTATTTATAAGATCATCTATTAAGACACCTATATAGGCATCAGATCTATTGAGTAAGAAAGGATCCTTTTCTTGAACTTTTAAGCTAGCATTGATTCCTGCCACTAGACCTTGAGATGCTGCTTCTTCGTACCCAGTTGTGCCGTTTATTTGTCCGGCGAAATACAAGTTTGGAATTAGCTGAGTCTCTAGGGTTAGTTTTAATTGAGTTGGAGGGAAGTAGTCATATTCAATTGCATATCCAGGTCTGAACATTTTTGCATTCTCAAATCCTTCAATTTTTCTCAAAGCTTTAAACTGTATATCTTCTGGAAGTGAAGTCGAAAATCCGTTGATATACATTTCTACTGTACCCCATCCTTCAGGTTCTACAAATATTTGATGTCTATCTCTTTCAGCAAAACGATTAATTTTATCCTCAATAGAAGGGCAATAACGTGGTCCTAGGCCTTGAATTCTTCCATTGAACATGGGGGATCTATCAAAACCTTCTTCCAAAGTCGAATGAACGTCTTTATTTGTGTAGGTAATCCAGCATGTTCGCTGCTCTTTTAAAGAACTTGTTGAATCGGAATAACTGAATTTTTCCGGTTTCTCATCTCCATGTTGAACTTCCATTTTGGAGTAATCCAGACTTCTACCATCTACTCTTGGTGGGGTTCCTGTTTTCATTCTCCCAGCTTCGAAGCCTAATTCCACCAATTGCTCTGTTATACCTCGTGCTGCTGCTTCTCCTGTTCTACCTCCTCCAAATTGTTTTTCTCCAATATGGATGAGTCCATTTAAGAAGGTGCCGTTCGTTAGCACGACGCTCTTTGAATGTATTTCTATACCTATACCGGTACGGACTCCTTTCATTTGACCATTTTTCATCACTAAGCCAGTGATCATTTCTTGCCAGAAATCCACATTAGGATTTTGTTCCAATGCCAGCCTCCATTCTTCAGCGAATTTCATGCGATCATTCTGTGATCTAGGTGACCACATAGCAGGACCTTTTGATCTATTTAGCATTCGGAATTGAATCATTGATTTGTCAGAAATTATTCCTGACATACCTCCAAGCGCATCTATTTCCCTAATTATTTGCCCTTTTGCCACACCGCCCATTGCCGGATTGCAGGACATTTGAGCTATTGTATTCATATTCATAGTGCACAGCAGGACTTTTGAGCCCATTTGAGCCGCTGCATTTGCAGCTTCACATCCGGCATGCCCTGCTCCTACTACTATCACGTCATATACTGGAAACATTTTATATTTTTTTATTAGTGTTCCACGTGAAACAGATTTGAATTTGTCACTTGGAAAAAATTCTGTTTCACGTGGAACGTTTAACTATTTTCAAATAAACTTATGGCAAATTCTTCTTTCCTTCTCATCACTTCAGCTTCCTTCTTGGTTTTGTCTTTATACCCAAGCAGGTGAAAAAGGCCATGACTGATCACACGATTTAGCTCTTGTTCTTTTTGGGTATTATGATTGTTTGCATTATCCAGTACCCTTTCTATACTTACAAATATGTCCCCTTCTATATGACCTTGCTCTTCTGAATTGTCAAATGTGATGATATCAGTATAAGTGTCATGCGCTAAGTATTCCATATTTATTTTATGTAAATACTCATCCGAACAGAAAATATAATTCAAGTCGTTGATTACGTGATTTTCTTCTTCTGCTAGCTTCTTTAGCCATTCTTTTCTTTTTCGCTTTTCCTTTAAGGAAAAAGATACTTCTTCAACAAAGAAATTAATAGGCATAGCTCAATTCATGTAGAAGGATAGAATTGTTTTGGTACCATTCTCCTCGAATTTCACATCATCTGAGAGATGCTTTATCAGGAAAATACCTCTTCCTCCTATTTTTTCTATGTTTTCTGGTGCAGTGGGATCCTTTAACGCATTGTGATCAAATCCTTCTCCCTCATCCTGAATAGTGAATAACAGCAGTTCGTCTTCTAGTGTCAATTCTAAATGGACAAGTTTATTTTTGTCACCTTGGTTTCCATGTAATATCGCATTACTGATACATTCTGTTACTGATATCATAATATTTCCGTAGATATCGTCATTGATTTCGAAGTTTTCACGAGCGTTGTCGATGAAACTCTCAATTACTTTTATATTCTCAATTAGAGAAGGAATAGAAATTTTTATGGTTTTCATCATAATGTTTTCAATGAATAGTATCTACTGTTTTATTCTATTTCTATCAGAATGGGACAATGATCTGAATGTTTGGCGTCAGCTAAAATATGCGCACTTTTGATCCTCTCTTCGATAGACGTAGTTGCCATGTGATAGTCAATCCGCCATCCCAAATTTTTTGCTCGGGAATTTGCTCTATAACTCCACCAAGTATAATTGTCTGGTTGATCATTGAATTTGCGGAAGGTATCTACAAATCCTGATTCCGTGAATTTATCCATCCACGCTCTTTCTTCAGGTAAGAATCCTGAAGTATTCTTATTTGATTTTGGATTATGAATGTCAATGGCTTTATGACAAATATTGTAATCTCCGCTTACTATGAAATTTGGGTTTGTCATTCTTAGATCTTGAACATAACCATAGATATCGTCTAAGAATTCATATTTGAAAGTCTGTCTAATATCGCCGGTAGTTCCAGAAGGAAAATAGGCTGTTAGAAATGAGAAGTTTTCGAAATCAGCCTGAAGTATCCTTCCTTCATCGTCATATTTGGAAAGTTCCATTCCGTATTTTACTGATTTTGGCTTTATTTTAGTCAAAATAGCTACACCACTATATCCCTTTTTCAATGCTGGATACCAATAAATTTCATATCCAAGATCTTCAAATATAGTAGCATCTATCTGATCCAAATTGGCTTTAACCTCCTGTAAACCAATTATATCTGGCTCTACTTGTTTTAGCCAATCTATAAAACCTCTATTCATAGCAGCACGAATGCCATTTACATTATAGGATACTATTTTCACAAGCTATTCTATTACTATTTCGTATTCTTTTTCAAAATATTCTAATACTTGGATTTTTAAGAGTTTCTCCTGATCTAACAGATCAAAATGAGGTAATTCTTTTATTAATTTCCAATGAGGCCACCCATCTTGATCTACGTAGTCAAGCTGGTAAAATCCATCGTAGCTCAAAACTTTGCAAACAGCGATATGCATTAAATCTTGCTTTTGCTCTTTGCTAAATATCTTATTGCCTTGGCCAAGTTCCTGAACACCTATAAGAAAGAGTACGCCATTTAGGTCCGCAGGTTTTTTACCTATGGTATCCTTCAGTCCTTCTAGTAATTTTGACCAACGTTTTTCTAAGTCTAGATCCCGTTTGAACATTTTAAACTATTGATTTTCAAGTGTTTCCCAGTATTCAGCTGCTCTTCTAAGATGAGGAATGACAATAGTTCCGCCTATTAAGGTAGCAATCGAAAATACTTCAAATACTTGCTCCTTGGTCAAACCTACCTCAAAGCATTTGCCTAGATGATACTTTACGCAGTCATCACACCTCAACACCATAGAGCAGGCCAATCCCATCATTTCCTTGGATTTGACATCAATGGTTCCTTCTGCGTAAGCATTCGTATCAAGATTAAATATACGTTTGATTACTTTATTGTCTTCAGCCAAAATCTTGTCGTTCATTTGACTACGGTACGCGTTGAATTCTTCTATGAGATTCATTAACTTAACTGTTTAGGAAAGAATTAAATAGCAAATATACCACTATTTGCCCTCGGCAGATAGTAACAAGCCTATTTCGCAATGCGTTTATTTTTATTGAAAGATTTTCTGGATTTGGTATTTCCTCGCAATTGTCTCTTGTGTGGCAGGACGCTTTATGATCATGAGCTGAACCTATGTTTAATCTGTCGAGGTACACTTCCTGTGACCAGTTACCACTTAAGGCCTGTAGATAATGATTTAACTGATAAGGTGAAAGGCTTGAGCTCGGTTGGTATGGTCATGGCTTACTTGAAATTCACCAAAGGTGGAGATAGTCAAAAACTTCTGCATGAGTTGAAATATAGGAATAAACCTAAGCTAGCTTTCGAATTAGGCTCTTTATATGGAAAGATGTTGGTGCAACAGGATTATGCTAAAAACTGGGATTTTATCGTTCCAGTGCCGCTTCACCCAGTGAAAGAAAAACGAAGAGGTTATAATCAAAGTGAACATTTCGGTTTGGGCCTTAGCGAAGCATTAAATGTGAGATTATCTAATGCCTTGATTCGATGTAAATTCACCGAGACTCAAACTCAAAAATCGCGTCTTCAGCGGATGGACAACATGGAAGAAGTATTTCAGATATCTCCTTATGCGCAAGTAAATACTAAGTCTTTTCTTCTAGTCGATGATGTGATGACTACGGGTGCCACCCTGTGTGCTTGCGCAAATGTACTTTTGGCGAATGGGGCAAAAAATGTAGATTTGGTTACCATAGCAGCCGGAGGATACTAAATATGATTGATATAGAATTTTTAAAATACCCGATAGGTAAATTCGAAAAACCTGAAAACATTTCAGAAAATCACCTTAACGAAGCCATAGAATACCTTGGCTATTTTCCTTCTTATTTAGAAGAAACTACCAAGAGCTTCTCCGAGGAGCAATGGAACACCCCCTATCGTCCTGGTGGTTGGACTATCAAACAAGTAATCCATCATCTTTCCGATAGCCACATGAATGCTTTGATGCGTGTCAAATGGGCACTTACAGAGGACAATCCTACGATCAAGCCTTATGATGAAGCGGCTTGGGCTGAGTTGGTAGATTATACCTTACCTGTTTCTGATTCTATTTCACTTATCCGCTTGATTCATGCCAAATGGTATGTAATCCTTAATTCCATGACTTTTGTAGAGTTTCAAAAATCATATTTCCATCCAGCTTCCCAAGCTACGGTTCCGCTTGCTGAGGTCACACTCATGTATCAATGGCATTCCAAGCATCATTTGGCACATATTCAGCATTTGATTATCCGTGAAAAATGGTAATTGGAAAAGTTTTATTTTGAAAACCTACACCATGAATAAAAGGTAACTCAAGCTCATTCCATGAATATTTCTCTTAAAAATCAACGAATCCTAGTCACAGGTGCTTCTCGAGGCATAGGTCGAGCTATCGCAAAGCAGCTTTCAGACTCTGGAGCTGAAGTCATTATTCATTGTAATTCAAGAATTACTGAGGCGGAAAAGCTTCAGGCTGAACTGAGTAATCCAGCATTCGTGGAAGCTTGTGATTTTTCTGACCCTTCCCAAGTCATAGGGTTCATCCCAAAATTAGTTAAGAAATATGGAGCTATTTCGGGTCTGGTGAATAATGCCGGCATTTCAAAGTCTGCTCCGGATGACCTTCCTACTAAGGACTGGATCAAAATTTGGCAATTTACACTGCAAGTGAATACTACTTCACTGGGAATTCTTTGTAAAGAATTTGTGGAGCATGCACTAAAGCAACAAAATGGACGAATAGTCAATATTTCCTCCAGAGCTGCTTTTCGTGGTGATACTACTGATTACATAGCTTATGCTGCGTCCAAAGGGGCAGTTGTCAGTTTGACAAGATCTATCGCCAGGCACTATGGAAAACAAGGGATCAAGGCGTTTTTGATAGCTCCTGGATTTACACGAACGGATATGGCTGAAGAGATCCTGTCAGCATACGGAGAGGAATTTGCTCTAAATGATATCGCTTTGCCAGATCTGACTAAGCCCGAAGATATCGCTCCCATGGTCACTCTTCTCTGTTCGGGCTTAGCCGATCATGCGACTGGAGCTAGCATCGATATCAATGCAGGCTCGTATGTACATTGAGTAAAATCTGATATTTTAAGCATATTTCTATGCCTCAAAGGCAAAAATCCAACGATATACTTTCTCCGGAATTGGTCAAAATTCTAAAAATCTTTGGTCTAATTTCTATTGGCTTGATTCTAATTCTTTCCTTTTTCAATACCAAACGTGCGAATAACACCGGTGATGATCTTACTTTTCGCATATCTCCCTCTAGCCGGTTATACTTCTTGAATGTGCGAGCCATTAGGTATGATAGAGAAATCAGATCTGATGCAGGAATGCTGCTCTTTCGGCATGGCAATAGATCAGTTTCTCCTACAGAACCTTTGCTGAATCTGGTCCTTATCCTCAATAGCCGAAAGGAGGAGGCATACTTATATTTAGAGCCGGAGAGTGTGGATTGGCCTCTTGAATTGAGAGCGTCCAGTGATGGAGAGTCGCAGGAATTTTTGCTTGAAAATGGGAATAACACTCAATTTCTTGCGCAGGTGAGGCAACTTGAGCCTTGGATAGCGGCAGATGCTGACTTTGAGATTAAAATTGACTCCTCCTGGGTGAGGATTTGGAAAGAGCCTAAAGAACTAGATGCGCTTCAAGCTACCTTGGGTGATTATTTTAGATTGATAAATGAACGAGAATAATAATGGAAAAGACAAATAGAGCCTTAGAACAGTTTCGACAATTAGTGGGGAAAAAACTGGATAAAATGCCATCCAAAGCTGGTAATTGGCTGGAGGGAACTCTCCTAGAGATTGAGAAAGATAGCATCAAAGTATCTTATTCCGTCACTCCAGAAATGTGCAATCCTGCAAAAATATTGCATGGAGGAGTTGCCTCTCTGATGATGGACGATGTGATCGGAATGGGAAATTTTGCGACAGGTTCTGAATACCTGATGACTAGTATCAATCTGAATGTTGACTTTTTGTCTTCCGCCCAAATCGGAGAAAAATTATATGTTTCGGCTAAATTAGTTCGTTCTGGAGCCAACCTAAATCATTGGGAAGTCGTAATAACTAAAGGTTCTGGTAAGATCGTGGCCAAAGCGAGCTCAAACATGATCAAAACTCATGTGAAGCTAAGTGAACTTGGATTTTAAATTTTAGACAACTTACTCCTATACACATGAAAAAAATCGTACTTATTGCATGTTTCAGCCTCTTTTCTTTGGCATCTTTTTCACAAACTACTATCGCTTTTCACCAAAGTAACCTGCCCTTTATAGGAGTTAATTACCAGTTTGGAGAGAAGTTTATTCCTGAATTTCGATTAGGAACTGACCAATATATTGAAGATCTATCTGCTGAATTGGTAGCAAACTACATTTTTAAAAAGGCAGATAGTTTTGAATTTTATGGAGGTGCAGGTTTGAGAGTTGGCAGTTTTGATGGAATAGTAATTCCTGTGGGGTTAAATATCTATCCTTTCGATCAAAAGAATTTTGGCTTTCATATAGATGGAGCGCCAATTGTAGGTTTCAGTGATGATTCCTTATTCCGCGGATCTTTTGGTATTCGATATCGTTTTGCCAAAAACTAAAACTGCTCCATTTTTACCATTAGATCCCACACCGCTATTCCTAGCGAAACGGAGATATTTAAGGAGTGCTTAGTGCCCAATTGCGGGATTTCCAGTACCGCATCACAGGCATTGAGCACTTCTTCTTCTACTCCAAAAACCTCATTACCGAAAACCAAGGCATATTTTTTACCTTTTTCAGGAGCAAAATCATTAAGCATCACTGAGCGATCTACCTGTTCTAGCGCACAGATTTGATAGTCAGATGCTTTTAGTTTTTCCATCGCCAGCATAGTACTAAGGCAATATTCCCATTCCACGGATTCAGTAGCCCCCAAGGCGGTTTTCTGTATATCGCGATGGGGAGGGGAACCGGTAATTCCGCAGAGATAAATTTTTTCGACACCAAATGCATCTCCTGTTCGGAAAGCAGAACCCACGTTATTCAGGCTTCGAACATTGTCCAGAACCAGTACAATCGGCGATTTATCCATTTCTTTATACTCCTCGACAGAGACTCTTTCGAGCTCTTCCATGCTTAATTTTTTCATTGGCTTTTGTTCTGCTTTTTGAATGGCTTATTTTCGACCTTATTCCCTGATTGAGTTTTCGAAATTACGTACGAAAGTAAGCATACCCCATGAGTAAGTCTAAAGACGGCAAAGAAACGCCCTTAATGAAGCAATACAATGCCATCAAAGCTAAGCATCCTGGTGCGCTATTACTTTTTCGGGTAGGGGATTTTTATGAGACTTTCGGAGAGGATGCTGTCCGAGCAAGCAAGATTTTGGATATCGTTCTGACCAAAAGAGCAAATGGCTCAGCTTCACACATCGAATTGGCAGGTTTTCCACATCATTCCTTGGACACCTATCTGCCGAAATTGGTACGTGCAGGTAACCGGGTGGCGATCTGTGATCAGTTGGAGGATCCAAAATCTGTCAAAGGAATCGTAAAACGTGGGGTTACTGAATTGGTGACTCCAGGGCTTTCTTTCAACGATCAGGTCTTAGATACTAAGAAAAACAACTATTTGGCGTCTATTTCCTTTGGAAGGGAAAAGTTCGGAATTGCATTTTTAGACCTTTCTACGGGGGAATTTATGTGTGCAGAAGGCAATGCGTCTTATATAGAAAAACTCATACAGAGCTTTGCACCAGCAGAAATCATTTTCTCCAAAGCTTCAAAAAAAGCTGCTTCTGAACTACTCAAGAATGATTTTATCACCTTCCACTGTGAAGATTGGGTATTTCAATACGATTTCACTTACGAAAAGCTAAAGACACATTTTGGCACAGCCAACCTCAAAGGTTTTGGGATAGAGGAGCTACAGTCTGGAATCGTGGCTGCTGGGGCTATTTTGTATTATTTGGAAGAAACGGAACATAAGGAAATACAGCATATCTCTTCGGTTTCGAGGATTGCTGAGGAGAAATACGTCTGGTTGGATAAGTTTACCATCCGTAATCTGGAGCTGGTTTTTCCTCAGCACGAAGGGGGAATTCCCTTAATTAATATCCTTGATCAGACGGTAACGCCTATGGGTTCTAGGATGATGAAAAAGTGGATGGTGCTACCACTTAAGGAGAAAAATGCCATCGAAGAGCGTCAAAACGTAGTGGATTTTTTCTACCAAAACCCTTCCCTAATCGAGGAAATGGTCGATCCACTGAAGCATATTGGTGACCTAGAAAGACTAATTTCTAAAGTGGTCGTGGGTCGAGCAAACCCAAGGGAAATAAACCAGATTAAGCGCGCCTTGAAAAACACGCTTCCGATCAAGGAACTTCTTAAAAATCAGAAGAACCCTACTCTGAAGCGACTTTCTGATCAGCTACATCCTTGCGAGTTTTTGCTGGAGAAAATCGAGCAAGAGCTGAAAGAAGATGCACCTATGCTGACTCACCAGGGTGGCATCATCAATGACGGCGTAGATGCTGAATTGGATGAATATCGTGGATTGGCCAATACTGGCAAGGATTTTTTGGTTCAGATCCAACAGCGCGAAGTTCAGAAAACGGGGATCACCTCATTGAAAATTGCCTTCAACAAGGTCTTTGGGTACTATCTGGAAGTCACTCATTCGCATAAAGACAAAGTGCCTGCGGAGTGGATCCGCAAGCAGACGCTCGTCAATGCTGAACGTTATATCACGCCGGAACTTAAAGACTACGAGGATAAAATCCTGAATGCTGAAGATAAAATGATTGCCATTGAGCAGCGTTTTTTCTTAGCATTGGTGCAGGAGACTGCGCAGTACGTCACACAAATTCAGCAAAACGCAAGAGTGCTAGGCACCTTGGATGTGTTGCTTTCTTTTGCACAAGTCGCACTTTCTAATGGATATTCCAGACCGAAAATTTCGGATACGGAAACACTGGAAATCAAAGATGGTCGCCATCCCGTGATAGAAAGGCAATTGCCTCCAGGAGAGGATTACATTCCTAATGATATTTATTTAGATCACGATTCTCAGCAGATCATGATCATCACAGGGCCGAATATGGCGGGTAAGTCCGCTCTTTTACGTCAAACGGCTTTGACGGTGTTGATGGCGCAGATGGGGAGCTTTGTGCCTGCTTCTTTCGCTAGAATTGGGATTATCGACAAGGTTTTTACTAGAGTTGGAGCTTCGGATAATCTTTCCAAAGGGGAATCTACTTTCATGGTGGAGATGACTGAGACAGCTAGTATTCTAAATAATCTATCAGATCGTAGTTTAGTCTTAATGGATGAAATAGGCCGGGGAACATCCACCTATGATGGGATTTCTATTGCTTGGTCGATCGTGGAATATTTGCACAATCACCCTACTTTCCGCGCCAAAACCCTATTTGCTACACACTATCACGAGCTAAACCAATTGGCCTCTGATTTTCCCAAAATCAAAAACTTCAATGTATCTGTGAAGGAAGTGGGAAATAAGGTGATTTTCATGAGAAAGTTAAAAGCTGGAGGAAGTGAGCATAGCTTCGGTATTCATGTGGCGCAAATGGCCGGCATGCCGAATCCCATCGTGCTGAGAGCAGCTGAGATCATGTCTCATCTAGAAAAAGATAAAGCCGTAGCAGAGCAAAAGCAGCATGTCAAATCCATTCCTAAAAACAATTATCAGCTGAGTATGTTCGAATTAGATCCGAAAATGAAAGAAGCAAAAGAGCTGATCGAGGGAATAGATATCAATGCGATTTCACCTATAGAAGCACTTTTGAAGCTACATGAGATCAAAAAGAAAATAGAATGAGTTTGACTTATGCATGTTAAATTAGATTTGAAATTAACTGTGGGTTTGTATGGATAAGATATTGCTCAAAGACTTGCGAAAGCAAAATAAGTTCACTCGATTTTTCAACGAATGGAAAGAGCAAGCATTTCAAGAATATCCTGACGAGAAAAAGAAAATGGAGGAACTTGAGATCTTGACGCAGAACATTGGGATGCGTGAAGGCTTAACGTTTGTTTGTTTTGATTATAGAAATTTGACCCTGGCTTTTTTCACAGGGAATGTAGAGGAACTGACAGGTTATCCGGCTTCAATGTTTCATTCCAAAGGTATGGAAACTGCCTTTGCGATGCTTCACCCAGATGATAGGTCTGAGCTTTTTCGGTTTCAAAAAATAGTTTTTGACAGCTTTCACCAACTTACTCTGGCCGAAAAGCATTCGTTCGAATTTTCTTACACAACACGCTGGGTGCACCGAAAAACGAAGAAAATCAGCTGGATGTTGGGGAAAGTTCGTCCTTACCTAATTGATGCCGCGGGTAATTTTGCGATGGATCTTCATGTGGTTATGCAGCTTCATACCCCTCCAAAGACCACAGGGTACGATTGGAATTATTCTTATCAGCAAGAGGACGGCACTCGAATTTTTGTTAGCAAAAATTCTCCGAATACGAAGGTTGTTTCATTGACCAAAAAAGAGAAAGAGATCGTTTCCTTAATTTTGGAGGGGAAGGAATCTAAGGCTATTGCAGCAGACCTGAATAACTCAGTGAATACTGTCGCTACCCATCGCAAAAACATTCTCAAAAAGCTGAATGCAAGAAATGTGGGAGAAATGGTTAAAATATTATCAACTTATCCCTTTTGATATAGGCTTGAAAATCAATGAAAAGAACAGTTTTACTCAGGTTTCTTTAAAATTTATCTAGGAAAGACTTGTAATTTTCTCTCTGTCGCTTACCTTTGCATCCACAATTCAACTGGATCACGTTCCAGTTATTACAACGCGAGAGTAGCTCAGCTGGTAGAGCACGACCTTGCCAAGGTCGGGGTCGCGAGTTCGAATCTCGTCTCCCGCTCAAAAAAGCCCTTGATTCAAGGGCTTTCTTGTTTAAGTCAAAAGTAAGTAGTTCCGGAATGTCGGAATGAAGCCGGGATGGTGGAATAGGTAGACACGCAAGACTTAAAATCTTGTGGCCGTAAGGCCGTGCGGGTTCGATTCCCGCTCCTGGTACTCAAAGCCTCGTAGAGATACGGGGCTTTTTGTGTTAAGTTGATTCGCTCAAATTTGAATTAATAAAATGGGGATGACAATTTAACTTTTACCTTACATTGAGCATTCACTCACTTCTATTTTTTGTATTTTGCCCATCATGATTGATTTTGAAAATTTCACAATAGACTGGGCTGAGGTTCAGAACTGGCTTATTCTTTTTGGTATTGCGCTGGGCACCTTGCTCTTATTTCTTTTTCTCTCTCGCAAATCCAGAATATTTCTCAAGAGAAGATTGACCAAAAGGATGGATGATGATCTGTTGGCAAATTTTCTAGCTGGAATCTTTGCCACACTTGTGATTATAGTGGGGATCATGATCATTCTCCGAATTATAGGACTTACCGGAGTGGTATCTGGAATGCTTGCCGGGGCTGGAATATCTGCCTTCATCATAGGTTTTGCGCTGAAAGACATCGGCGAAAATTTCCTGGCAGGGATTCTCCTTGCCTTTAAAAGACCTTTCAAAGTTGGGGATATTGTAGATGTGGGAGGAGTACGTGGACAAGTGCTTAGCCTGAACCTTCGTGATACTCAGATCAAAACCTTGGATGGTAAGGATGTATTCATTCCAAATTCAATTTTGATCAAAAATCCTCTTGTAAATTTTACTATTGATGGGTACTTAAGGTATGATTTTATGGTGGGATTGGATTATGGCTCTGATTATAAAGGTGCAATGGAAGTGATAGACCTAGCACTTAGAGGAATTCCGGGTATTTTGGAAGAGAAGAAAAAAGTAACTGTACGAGTAAACGAACTTGCAGAAAGTACTTTGAATATTGAGATTAATTTCTGGGTGGATACACTAGATGATACTATTGCAGACCAAGACATCAAGAGCACAGCTATCCTTAGCGTACTTATCGCCTTGGAAAAAGCTGGCTTTAATCTTCCAGCTAAAATTATCGAGCTTAAAACGCACAAAGGAGATGTTTTAAAAACCTCCTAATTGCGGACTTTAAAGGTAATTCCAAGACTATTTTTCTAAAATCCCCTGCAAATTCGCAGGCGAATAAGCGACTGATTTCAGGGTTTTTCTATCTCCTTCGCGGAAAACAAGAAACAAATCTCCCTCTTTTTCATAGAAGCATTCTGTGCCTTTTGCATTATAATGAGCAACGGTTGCTTTTGCTTCGTCTTCAGTTTTGCAGGCTTTGCTCATGTTAGAGCGCTGCACTTCGTCGAAAAGATCCTTGAATTTTTCCCCCAAACCAAATTCCAGAATCGCACCTGAAAGCACGTATTGCAAATCACAAAGAGCATCTGCCACTTCCACCAAGTCATTATTTGCGATAGCTACTTCCAATTCCTTCAGTTCCTCAGCCAAAAGCGATACGCGCAAATCGCATCTTACTTTCTCAGGGATAATAGGAGAAGGCAAAACGGGGTGTTTGAAGGTTTCGTGAAATAAAGCTACTGAAGTAAGTGATTTTGGATCTTGCATTTTTTGATTTTTTGAAAAGTTGAAATAAGTAAAAAAGACCCGGATTTCCGGATTAATATGGAGTGAAATATCAAGGAAATTTATGAATGTAGGAGTTTTGAATACCCATTTGCTGTCGGATTTGGATTTGAGAATCAGACAATACGTCTGTTTTTGTGACAAGATGCTTAAGTTTGCGTTCTCTCATTGGCTTGGATGGGTTTTTGTCCTTTTGTTCCCAATTAATTTTCATGGAAATCTCATTTTATAAATATCAAGGTACTGGAAACGACTTCGTCATGATAGATGATCGTGAGCAGAACTTTGATGATTCTGATTTAGAACTTGTTTCTACCCTTTGCGACCGGAAGTTTGGTATAGGGGCTGATGGATTGATTTTGATACGGAATCATGCAGACTATGATTTTGAGATGATCTATTTCAATGCAGATGGCAGTCAAAGTATGTGTGGAAACGGTGCTAGATGTGCAGTTGCTTTTTCAGCATTTCTGGGAATTTTAGATGAAAAGACCACATTTCTAGCCATAGATGGAGCGCACCAGGCTATCCTGAATGATGGATTAGTACACTTGCTCATGGGTGATGTAGCAGGAATTATAGAAAAAGGCGCTGACTTATTTGTCAATACCGGATCTCCGCATCACATCCGTTTTGTAGAGGATGTAGAAAAATACCCGGTTTTTGCCGAAGGCGAAAAGATCAGATATGATACTTCTTATGCTCCTGCGGGAACCAATGTTAATTTCGTCGAGAAATTAAACGATAAGGAAATCTACGTGCGTACGTATGAAAGAGGAGTGGAAAATGAAACCTTATCTTGCGGCACTGGGGTGACCGCGGCTGCGATTGCTTTTGCAAAAGATCAGCCTAAAGCTGAAATTAAAATCAAAACCCTTGGGGGTCAATTAGCTGTAAAATTTAATGCCTCCAATTCGGGAGGATTCAATGAAGTCTGGCTCATCGGCCCTGCAGAGCAGGTTTTTGAAGGAAAAATAAATCTTTGAACCACTCGAGCAGATCTATTCCTACCGACTGGTTTTATTATCAATTATAACAAAAAGGGCTTAATTTTGAAGCCTCACCAGTGAAATACAATAACCTAACATGTTAGATATAATAGCAAAAGGACTTGCAAAAGTATTTGGAACAAAGTCCGACAGAGATATTAAGGAGCTTCTTCCGATCGTAGAACAGATTAAATCTGTCTATGCAGGGTTGAAAAACCTCAGTGATGAGCAATTGCGTGAAAAAACTCAGGAAATCAAAGCTGAGATCAATGAGCATCTGAAGGAATACGATGATAAGATCTCATCGATCCGAGCCAAGGTCAATGAGTTGCCGGCTAAGGCTATTCATGAAAAAGATCAGCTTTTCAATCAAATAGATCAGATCGAAAAAGATAGAAATACGGCTCTGGAGGTTGTTTTGGAGAAGGTGCTTCCAAAAGCTTTCGCAGTAGTAAAGGAAACCGCACGACGATTCAAGGAAAACGGAAAACTAGTCGTGAAGGCAAATGACCGAGATCGTGAACTCTCTGCAAGCAAGCAAAATGTAGAAATCCTAGGCGATGATGCTATCTGGCATAACAAATGGATGGCTGCGGGTACTGAAGTAGTTTGGGACATGGTTCACTACGATGTACAGCTGATCGGTGGTATGGTACTTCACAAAGGTAAAATCGCCGAGATGGCTACTGGTGAAGGTAAAACGTTGGTTTCTACTCTACCTGCTTACCTCAATGCCCTTGCAGGACGAGGTGTTCACATCGTAACGGTGAATGATTACCTGGCCAAGCGTGACTCCGAATGGAATGCGCCACTTTTTGAATTCCACGGGTTGACGGTGGATTGTATAGACAAATTCACTCCTAACTCCGCAGGACGTAAAAAAGCTTACCGATCGGATATCGTTTACGGTACCAATAATGAGTTTGGGTTCGATTACCTGAGAGACAATATGGCTCGGGAAGCGGGCGATTTGGTGCAAGGCAAGCATCATTTTGCGATGATTGATGAGGTCGATTCTGTGTTGATTGATGATGCGAGAACACCGCTGATTATCTCCGGTCCAGTGCCTAAAGGTGATGTGCATGAGTTCGATGAGATGAAGCCTAGGGTTTCTACGCTGGTTGACGAACAGAGAAAATTGGTGCAGGGATTTTTGAGTTCTGCCAAGAAAATGATTGCAGACGGCAATGAAAAAGAAGGGGGTCTGGCACTTTTCCGTGCTTATCGAGGCATTCCGAAGTATAAGCCTTTGATCAAATACCTATCAGAGCCGGGAGTTAGAGTGATCCTTCAGAAGACGGAGAATTTCTACCTTCAAGACAATAAGCGTCAGATGCCTGAGGCAGACGAGCCGCTTTTGTTTACTATAGATGAAAAAACCAACGTAGTCGATCTAACTGATCGTGGTATCGAGACGATGACTACTAAGAATGAGAATGCGGAATTTTTCATTCTTCCAGATATTGGAGTAATCATAGCCGAGCTGGAGAAAGATGAAAATGTATCTGATACCGAAAAGCTTGTTCGCAAAGAAGAAGCAATCAAAGACTACACCGTCAAAGCCCAGCGTATTCATACAGTGAATCAACTGCTGAAGGCTTATTGCATGTTCGAAAAAGACACCGAGTATATTTTGGTGGATGGCAAAGTGAAAATTGTCGATGAGCAGACGGGCCGTGTGATGGAAGGTCGCCGGTATTCAGACGGACTACATCAAGCGATAGAAGCGAAAGAAAACGTGAAAGTGGAAGATGCCACACAGACGTACGCGACGATTACTCTTCAAAACTACTTCAGAATGTACCACAAACTGGCTGGCATGACTGGTACAGCAGAGACTGAAGCCGGGGAATTCTGGGAAATCTACAAACTAGATGTGGTGGTGATTCCTACCAACAAGCCAATCATCAGAGCTGACCGGGAAGATAAAGTGTATAAAACTGTCCGTGAGAAATTCAACGCAGTAGGTGATGAGATCAATGAACTAGTTGCTGCTGGAAGGCCAGTTTTGGTGGGTACCACTTCGGTAGAAATCTCTGAGGTACTTAGCAGAATGCTGACCTTGAAGAAGATTCCTCACCAGGTATTGAACGCCAAGCAGCATGCGAGAGAAGCCGATGTAGTAGCGATCGCAGGTCAGGCTGGGACAGTGACCATCGCCACAAATATGGCTGGTCGAGGTACAGATATCAAATTGACTCCAGAAGCTAGAAAGGCTGGCGGCCTTGCGATTATAGGCACAGAGCGTCACGAGTCACGACGTGTAGATAGACAGCTGAGAGGTAGATCCGGACGTCAAGGAGACGTGGGTTCTTCCCAGTTCTTTGTCTCACTGGAAGATAGCTTAATGCGACTTTTCGGTTCAGATCGTATTGCTAAGTTGATGGATAGAATGGGGCTGGAAGAAGGTGAAGTGATCCAACACAGCATGATTTCCAAATCTATCGAACGTGCACAGCGCAAGGTGGAGGAGAATAACTTTGGTACAAGAAAAAGACTACTCGAATACGATGACGTGATGAATTCACAGCGAGAAGTGGTCTATAAAAGAAGAAGAAATGCGCTGAAAGGCGATAGACTGGAGCTGGATATTTTGAATATTCTCTATGATGTCTGTGAAGGGTTAGTGGATATTGGGAAATCCAGTACAGACCCAGAAGACTTCAGGATGAACGTGTTCACTACACTTGGATTGGATTATAATATTTCTGAAAATGACCTGAAATCTAAAGATGCCGGTCAGTTGACGCAGGAGCTTTATAATCTCGCTTTTGAAACCTATCAAAAGAAAAGTGACGTGATGATGAATACAGCTTTGCCGATCTTCAAGCGTGTTCAGGATGAGCGAGGAGCTACTGTGAAAGATATCATGGTTCCTATTTCCGATGGGTTGAAGCAAATAGGCGTGGTAGTGAATCTGGAAGCTACTATAGCTTCAGAAGGTAGGGAGCTGATTAGAGCAATTGAGAAAAATGTGTCACTAGCTATCATTGACCAGAACTGGAAAGAGCATCTAAGAGATATGGATGACTTGAAGCAGTCGGTACAAAATGCCGTATATGAGCAAAAAGATCCATTATTGATCTATAAGTTTGAGTCCTTTGAGATGTTCAAGCGATTCATCGGCAAGCTGAATGAAGACATGATATCGTTCCTGACCAGAGCTGATTTGCCTAAGCAAGATCCAAATCAAGTACATGCCGCAGCACCGCCTCGCCCTACTGAGACACAAGTACAAGCCTCCAAAGCGGATGCAGGAAATACGCTAAACCCGGGTGCAAACCGTGCGGCGGTCGCAGCTTCTAATGCTGGAAGACCTGCGCCACAAGTGGTGGCTCCTAGAAAATCGGAAAAAGCCTACGGTAGAAATGACAAAGTCTCTGTGCAATACACCAATGGCACAACCAAATCTGACGTGAAATACAAAAGTGTGGAACAAGATGTGCAGGATGGTAAATGTGTAATCATCGATAATTAAAAGTACTATGAGAGTTTTCTGGATTTTAGGATTAGGATTGATTTTAGCAAGTTGTAAATCGACTAGCAAGACCTCAAGTTCTGCAGCAAACTATGCGAATTATCAGGAAAATTTAGACGCTTCTCTTCCTAAATACCCAGATTACCGAGCGCAAATGAGCGCCAAACCATTCGTTGAATCTTCTGCTTCTACTGAGGCGATCGATGCTCAATTGGATCAAGTCCAAGCTAGTCTTATCAGCAAAAATAAATCTGAACCCTATTTTAATGGATTTTCAGTGCTGGTTTATTCAGGAATTGACCGGGCCAAGGCATTCAAGACTAGGGATGATCTGGCTATGAATTTCCCCGACCTTGTCCCTGAAATGCAATATGAGCAGCCAAGATACTTGGTGAAAGTCGGGAAGTTTGCTCACAAAATAGAAGCACAAAAAAGCTTCACTGCAGTAAAAACGCAATTTCCCACAGCTAGGATAATTCAAGATCGATTCCAGCGTGAGGAATTCAAAACCGTCAATGAACTCAACCAAGATAATGCTGAAGGACAAAATTAAATCACTGGCTTCGGCCTACAAAAATGAAGTAATTGCCAATCGTCGTCACCTTCACGCTAATCCTGAACTTTCCTATCAAGAATATAACACAGCTAAGTTTGTGAAGGAAAAACTTCAGGAAATAGGAATTACGACCATTGAATCCAAAGCAAATACGGGTTGGGCCGCGTTGATAGAGGGAAAAAATCCAAGTAAAAGAGTCATAGCACTTCGTGCTGATATGGATGCTTTGCCGATCATCGAGGCTAATGAAGTACCTTACAAATCCCAAATACCAGGGGTCATGCATGCCTGCGGACATGATGCACACACTGCATCACTTTTGGGCGCAGCCAAAATCCTTCATGAATTGAAAGATGAGTTTGAAGGTACTGTGAAACTAATTTTTCAACCTGGAGAAGAAGTTGCTCCAGGTGGCGCATCCCTGATGATCGCCGATCAGGTGTTAGAAAATCCACGGCCAAACGGAATCATCGGTCAGCACGTAATGCCATTTATAGAAGTAGGAAAAGTTGGTTTCCGACCTGGCATTTACATGGCTAGCGCAGATGAGATCTACGTGACTGTGAAAGGGAAAGGCGGCCATGCCGCTATGCCTGAGACGTTGATCGATCCGGTTTTGATCGCTTCGCACATGATTGTAGCTTTGCAGCAAGTGGTGAGTAGAGCCGCTAGCCCGAAGATTCCTTCCGTGCTTTCTTTCGGAAGAGTGGAGGCATTGGGAGCTACTAATGTGATCCCGAATGAAGTCAAAATTCAAGGTACATTCCGTACACTTGATGAGGAATGGAGGGCTAAAGCACATGAAAAAATGCTTTCTATCGCCAAAGGAATAGTCGAAGGTATGGGTGGAGAAGTTGATTTTGAGATCAAGAAAGGCTATCCATTTTTGAAAAATGATCCGGAACTCACCCATAGATCCCATCAGGCAGCTGTAGCCTATTTAGGTCAAGAAAATGTACTAGATCTTGATATATGGATGGCGGCAGAGGATTTTGCATTCTATTCTCAGGAAGTCGAAGGTTGTTTCTATAGACTGGGAACTAGAAACGAATCCAAAGGCATCACGTCCGGCGTTCATACCCCTACTTTCGATATCGACGAAGATGCCTTGGAAGTTGGAGCGGGTTTGATGGCCTTCTTAGCCGTCTCTGAGCTCGACAAAGCTTAATCTTACGATAACCTTCCTCCAATCATTTCTAAGTAATTTTCCTCTTTCCTTTCTCGTATGCTCATGAAAAAATTCTTAACAACCTCTATTTTCCTATTTCTACTTATCACCCAGTCCTTTGCTTGGGGGCAGCTTGGCCATTATTTGATTGGCTACATGGCTGAAAAGCAATTGAAAAAATCTGTTAGGAAAAAAGTAGAGAAAGTACTTTATCCTATGTCCATTGGTAGAAGTGGCACTTGGATGGATGAAATCAAATCTGATAATTCCTACGACTATGCTAATTCCTGGCACTACTTGACCAGCAAAAATGGAGAGTACGAAGAATCCATTCAAGAAAAAGGCGGGAATGCCTATGCTGAAATCAATCGTATCAAGAATAAACTAAAAGCTGGAAATCTGGACCCTACCCAAGAAGCAGAGATGCTCAAAATGCTTATTCATATGGTGGAAGATATTCATCAGCCGCTTCACGTGGGTACAGGTGAGGATCGCGGTGGGAACGATGTGAAAGTAGAGTACTTCGGGCGAGCTACTAATCTCCATGCAGTGTGGGATAGCGGAATTATAGACGGCAAAGCGATGAGCTACTCGGAAATTGGGGATGAACTATCCCGCCGATTGAATAAGGATTTGATCGCGGGATATAGGGCTGGTGGTATGGATACCTGGCTAGCAGAAGCAGTCGCATTGAGACCTTCAGTCTATAATATTCCTGAGAATAAGAAAATCTCCTATGCTTATGGTTATGAAAATATGCCACTTATAGAAGAACGATTGATTGCTGCCAGCGTACGACTTGCGCAGATTCTAGAAGAGATTTACGGGTAAATTTCTTAAAATAATTCTTTCGATGCCGTTGGTTATAAGTAGGCCAACGGCAATTTTTTTGTATTTTTCTCACAGAAAAAACTCATAAATGCTTAGATTTTTCACTCTTAGTCTGGTTTTCTTATTGCTTTCTACTTCCTCTTTTTCACAAGATTTGAGAAAGAGACTTGGTAGAACCTACTCCAATCCTGACTCTGTAGCTATTATTTTTGAGCTAGAAAAAGCAAATCTGCATACCGCCAATGACAGCGGGATTTATTACTTTTTCGTAGCTGAGAAGTACAACCGAAACTTCGAAAACGCGCTGGCTCATGAGACTTTTCTTAAAAGTGCTGCGCTTTTGGACCCTAAGCAGAGTAACGACCTGGTTAGCCTTTGTTACATTCGTTTGAATAGGTTGGAAGCAAACTCCGGTAATTGGGATCAAGCCTTGTTCTTTTCCCAAAAAGGCCTAGAAAATGCTACAGCTGGACTGGATAGTAATTACATGGGCTATGCGCTGTTAGATATCTCGGTGGTCTATCATGACATGGAGGACTATGCCAGAGGCGTGGAATATGGCAAAAAAGCCCATTCCTTGCTCACCCATTTCAGCAAGGCAAACCCAACTTTCATCGCTTTCTCACTCAATGCTATTGGGATCAATTTTGATGACTGGGACAAACCTGATTCTGCGCTATTTTATCACTACAAGATCTTTGAAAATATAGATAAGCTCGACAGTTCTAGAATCACTTTTACCTTTAATAACATAGGAAATACGCTGCTGAAACAGGAGAAATACAAGGAAGCGGCAACTTGGATCCAGACCGCTGTAAGTCTAAACAAGAAAGATGAGGATCAGTATAGTTTGGCGGCCAATTACACCAACCTGGCAACGATTGCCTATAAACTTCGTGACTTTTCAAAAGCGGAAATGATGATGGATTCTGCTTATAAATATGTAGTAGAATCCCAATCCACCGAGAAAATGAGGGACTACCTGCAGGAGCAATATCGCTTTAGCAAGGCCAAGGGGGAGCTTTCGCTTGCGATGGATTACTTGGAGCAATACTCCACTCTGAAGGATTCTATATTCAAAGAGGAGCGTGTGAAAATGCTCGGAGAACTGGAAGCGAAATACCAAGTCCAGACGAAGGAGCGGGAATTGGCCGAAAGCCGTGCTTCACTAGTTGAGCATGAATTGTTAGTGAAAAACAGAAACAACCAAATCTTACTGCTCGCGGTGTTTCTGCTGATCATTTTGGGTGTAGCTTTTTTCATCTACTATAGACAAAAAACTAAAAATAGACACCTGGAACAAGAAGCTAAACTACAGCAAATCTATGCCGAGCAGGAAATTCAAAAACAGCTGCACGAGCAACGCAACAGAATTTCTTCTGATCTACACGACAACATCGGGGCCCAGCTTACCTTCATCGTTTCATCTCTGGACAACCTGAAATTTTTTGAATTGAGTAAAGAGAAAATGGCTGGAAAAATCGATAAGATTTCGGCATTCACTGTGGAGACCGTGAACGAACTGCGCGATACCATCTGGGCGATGAACAAGGACAATATCAGTCTGGGTGATCTACAGAGTCGCTTGGCTGGATTGATCACTAAAGCAAAAACAGCCTGTCCTCAAATAGATTTTAAACTTCAGCTGGAAGATGGCTTGGAAAATGACATCCTTCTGAATTCTCTGGAAGGGGTGAATTACTACAGAGTGGCTCAAGAAGCGCTAAACAATGCCATCAAGCATGCTGAAGCTACCCATATCAAAATTGTTTTTTCGCGACAAAACGGCCATATACGTGTTTGTGTCGAAGACGACGGAAAAGGAATAACGAAGGAAAGTTTGGGAAATGGGCTGGGAAATATGAGAAACCGTGCAGCTCGAATCGGAAGGGAATTGAAAATAGATTCTACCCTTGGTCATGGAACCCAAGTTTGTATCTTTTAGGCTCCATTTAACCCTACGCTCATGTCAATAAAAATAGCTATCGCCGAAGACAACAGCTTTTTGCTGAAGGCCATTTTGGAAAAGCTTTCCTTTTTTGAAGAACTGGAAGTGAAATTTACAGCGCTCGATGGACAAGAGTTTTTGGAAAAATTGGAAAAGGATTCCAATGTACATCTCATTCTAATGGATATTGAGATGCCAAAAATGAATGGAATAGAAACAGTAGCTCAGGTATCACAGAAGTACCCACAGATCAAGACGATTATGCTGACTGTCTTCGATGACGATGAGCATATTTTCAAAGCCATTCAAGCAGGAGCAGATGGGTATTTTCTAAAGGAAGTTGATCCAAAAACACTTTATCAAGGAATTAAAGACACGTTGGATGGTGGTGCAGCGATGACTCCTTCCGTTGCGATGAAGGCATTAAAGTTTCTGCGCAATCCACCGGATTTTTCAGAACCAGTGGAGGATATCAAGTTGACGGCGCGAGAAATCGAGATCTTGGAACAAACTTCAAAGGGGCTCAATTACAATCAGATCGGCGAAAACTTGTTTATTTCTCCGAAAACAGTTCGAAAGCACACGGAGAATATCTATCAGAAACTTCAGGTTCATAGTAAGCTCGAAGCAGTGCAGAAGGCGGTTAAGAATAGGATTATTGAAGGGTAATACTTTTATAATCCGGACATAGAATCCACTCTACGTCCGGTTTTCTTTTATTTATAGAAGACCTTGAGTTTAGCTGGGATTATTGTTTTTCCCAGTTTTCTTCAAGCCACTTAAACATATTTTTCTTATCTGAACTTGGTCCATAGCCTGCCCAAGTATCGTGATTACTACTAAGCTCAATTACAATAACATATTCTTGAGCAAAAACTTCCATTGCCTTATCCCTGATTATTTCGCAATCTAGTTTTCCGTTTCTATCTGAAATTAACCATATATTAGTTAGCCAATGCCACCATCCAAGTTTTTGTGATTTAATATATTCTATAAAAACCTTTTCTTGTTCTGGAGTTGACTCATTTAAGCAAATAATAAATCTCTTTTTCATAGTTAATTCCCCTTTTCAGATTCCTTTGAAAGATTTTTCTTACTTATTTTTGAACTTTCATCTTGAGTTATCAAGCCAGTTAAATTATCCCCTACTAAACCTTTCTCTATTGCCATTTTCTGGATAGAATATTTTTCGCTCCTTAAAGCATCCCTGTCTTTGAATAGGCAGTAAATGTAGGCGAAAAAGAAAATTGAAATAGTCATCACAATTATTATAGCAAAAAGCACCAATATCCAGCTGTGGCTTTCCATTTTTATCGCTAATAAAAACCCACCAATAATAGCTGATAAAAACCAAGTTAGAGGTTTAAGAATAGTTGATCGAGATCCGCTTGCATCTGATCTTTGAAATAGTTCTCTAAATCCTTCCATTAATCATCTTAATAATATTCATTGCTACATTTTTAATTTTAAAATCTTAAATACCCTCAAACAACCCACCTAATCCATGATTGGGCTTTATTTTCAAATGCTTGTAAGCTAGTTCAGTAGCCACACGACCACGAGAGGTTCGCTTCAAATAGCCTTCTTGGATCAAAAAGGGTTCGTAAACTTCCTCGATCGTCTCGGCTTCTTCGCTGCATGCAGTAGCGATGGTGCTTAGACCTACTGGCCCGCCGTTGAACTTTTCGATAATGGTCAACAAGATTCGGTTATCCATTTCGTCCAGACCATTCACATCCACATCGAGTGCATCAAGCGCGATTTTGGAAATTTCCAAGGTGATCGTACCATCTCCTTTTACTTCAGCGAAATCCCGAGTTCGGCGTAAAAGCATATTTGCGATCCTTGGAGTTCCCCTACTCCTTCTTGCGATCTCATAAGCTGCGATTTCATCTATTGGCGTTTGCAAAATACTTGCAGATCGGCTGACGATATCCGTCAATAGCTTCGCATCGTAATACTCCAATCTTGAGTTGATGCCGAATCGTGCACGAAGTGGAGAGGTCAACAATCCTGAGCGGGTGGTAGCACCGATCAGTGTAAAAGGACTGAGAGAAATCTGAACCGAACGGGCATTTGGTCCAGAATCTAACATAATATCTATTCGGAAATCCTCCATTGCCGAATACAGGTATTCTTCTACGATAGGATTAAGCCGGTGTATCTCGTCTATAAAAAGCACATCGCCCTCATCCAAATTGGTCAGCAAGCCGGCCAGATCGGAAGGTTTATCCAGCACTGGACCAGAGGTGATTTTAATGCCAGTTTGGAGTTCGTTGGCGATAATATGACTAAGCGTTGTCTTACCCAAACCTGGAGGACCATGCAGTAGCACGTGATCTAAAGGCTCATTTCGATTTTTGGCAGCACGAACAAAAACTCGCAGATTCTCCACGATTTTAAATTGTCCTGTGAAATCCTCAAAGCTTAACGGCCGTAATGCTTTTTCGTAATCTTTGTCCTTTGGGCTGAGACTTTCGTCCTCCCCACTCAAATAATCTTCTCTCATAGTTTGTCCGTAGGCACACAAATATAGAAAATTACGAATGCCTTCCCCTGCATTTTTGAAACAGCTCCATCCCTGCGAAACTGGAAAATAAGCCTTAAATTCGCCCTCAAATTCCCAAGCTCATGCGCTCAAACGCCCGAAAAAACATCATTTATTCTATTGTCTTACTTGTTGCGGTTATGCTGGTCTATTCCTGGCGAAACCGGGATAAGACGGAGTCAACTTTAATAGAAACTTCTGAGGCTTCGGCTGGAAAAATTGTGATTTCGGGAAAGACGATGGGTACAACCTATAATCTCACCTACCTGGATGAGCAAAGCCGTGATCTACAAACGTCAGTAGATTCACTACTGGAGGTTTTCAATCAGAGTCTTTCTACCTACATTCCAGATTCAGAACTTAGCCGATTCAATCAGTCCGATACGATTGATTTCGACTTGCCGTATTTATTGCCTGTGCTGGAAGCTTCCAAAACTGTCTTTGAAAAAACTAATGGAGCTTTTGATCCTACCGTAGGACCGCTAGTTAATATTTGGGGCTTTGGCCCGGGTGGTCCTGAACTGAAAGACAGTGTAGATATTAGGAATGTGTTAAACTCTGTTGGGTTTACTAAAATTGACTATGATCAGAAGCAACTTCGCAAAAAAGTACCAGGAGTTTACCTTGATTTTTCTGCTATCGCAAAAGGCTATGGTTCAGACGTAGTCGCTGATTTTTTGGAAAGTAAAGGAATAGCAAACTACCTAGTCGAGATCGGCGGTGAGCTCGTAGCCAATGGAACAAATGAAAAAGGAGAACTCTGGAAAGTTGGAGTAAACCGTCCGGAAGAATCCGCCAATGCAACTGACCTGATCAGTATCATCGCACTACAAGATCGTGGGATGGCTACTTCGGGAAATTACAGAAATTATTATGTGCGGGATTCTGTGAAAATCTCTCATACGATCAATCCCGCAACTGGTTATCCAGTCAACCACAACCTGCTAAGTGCTACCGTGCTAGCCAAGGATTGTATGAGCGCCGATGCCTATGCCACTGCCATGATGGTGATGGGGACGGATAAAGCAATTGCCTTGGATTCTGCCTTGACCGAGATTGAGGTTTTTTTAATTTATGACGATGGAATGGGTGGATATAAGACTTTTGCGAGTGAAAGCTTGAAGCCATTCTTGTCTTTCCCGCAGGAGAATTAATTTTAAATGCAACATTATTGAATTTTATTACCTTTGCTTGAGTTATCACTTTCTCTTTTTCACCAGAAAAAGAAAGTAACCCATGCCAATGGAAATCAAATTTTTACTTTTATTTCTCACCGCCATGATCGCTGGATCATTGGTGTTCTTTGCGCCAAAATTCAGAGAGAAATACTTTCGTTTGGTACTTGTTTTTGCTGGTTCGTACCTATTCTCTATTACCATTCTCCATATTCTACCGGAGCTTTTTGACAGTAGCTTTGATAGCAAGCGAATGGGATTATATATCCTGATTGGATTTTTGCTTCAGCAATTGCTGGAATTTTGGTCTAGCGGAATCGAGCATGGACACATTCATACGCATGAGCATCAGAGCAGCAAAGCGATGACTACGGTGATGCTTGGCTTATTTATACATGCATTTCTCGAAGGCACCCTACTTTCCCATGGGGAATTGATAGATGAGGGCGAGCAAATGCTAGGTCATGTACACAATAGTAAAACTGTTCTGCTTGGGATTATTCTTCACAAAGGTCCAGCGGCTTTTGCTCTGGCGGCAGTGCTTTCAAGTACCTTGAGTAAGAAAACCACCTTGTTTTTATTGACACTTTTTGCCTTAGCGTCTCCACTCGGGATGATGTCAAGTTCGTTTTTGTTTGAAAATGGATTGCTGGAAAAACAAGGGATAGGAATTCTTTATGGCTTAGTTGCTGGTGGTTTTTTGCATATTTCTACCACCATCTTTTTCGAAAGCAGTCCACATCACAAGTTCCAGTTGAATAAATTACTGGTAAGCTTCCTAGCAGCCGGTCTGGCGATTTTGTCAGAGTTTTTCCTTTAGAATGGGAAGCTTTGCAAAGGATTCTCTTTTGTTCGAATTGATAGTATTCATCATGCCTATCTGAAGAATATCGGGGGATTTACAGGACTTCCATAAAAAATTCGATTAATTCCTTGCCAACATCTTGCATTCCTATCGTAGCATTCACTAGTTTCAAGGGATAATTGTGTTCTCAGCCTAAATCCCCAAACATGCCTACCCAAAATAAAAAAATGAAAGCTTATTGGAGAAAGAACCTCCAAACACTTTTCATTCTCTTACTCGTCTGGTTTGTGGTCTCCTTTGGCTGCGGAATTCTTTTCGTGGATGAACTCAATGAAATAAGACTAGGAGGCTATAAACTTGGGTTTTGGTTTGCGCAGCAGGGATCTATTTTCGCATTTGTGATTCTGATTTTCGTTTATGTAGTTCGAATGAATCGTCTGGATAGGGAATTTGATGTGGACGAAGAATAACTTTTTAAGCTAGAAAACTATGGAAATCTTGACCTGGACCTACCTTCTCGTAGGATTATCATTTGCACTTTATATTGGAATAGCCATCTGGACTCGCGCTGGATCTACTCAGGAATTTTATGTAGCTGGTGGAGGCGTATCTCCTCTCGCCAACGGTATGGCTACAGCCGCTGACTGGATGTCCGCCGCTTCTTTTATTTCCATGGCCGGGATTATTTCTTTCGCGGGATACGATGGGTCTGTTTATCTCATGGGCTGGACGGGAGGATATGTGCTGCTAGCGCTTTTGCTTGCGCCTTATCTTCGGAAATTTGGCAAATTCACCGTTCCAGACTTCGTAGGAGATCGCTATTACTCCAATACTGCGAAAGTTGTAGCGGTAATTTGTGCTTTATTTATCTCCTTTACCTATGTGGCTGGGCAGATGCGTGGTGTCGGGATCGTATTTTCCAGATACCTCGAGGTACCCATAGAATGGGGCGTGATCATCGGGATGTGTATCGTCTTCTTTTATGCAGTTTTGGGTGGGATGAAAGGCATCACCTACACCCAAGTCGCTCAATACTGCGTGTTAATCTTCGCTTACATGGTTCCTGCGATTTTTATTTCTATGCAGCTTACAGGCAACCCAATTCCTCAACTTGGCCTAGGTGGAGCTGTCGCAGATGGAACTCCATTGCTGGACAAACTGGATGGAGTACTCACTGAGTTGGGTTTTGCTGCTTACACTTCAGGGAGAAAAAGCATCACGGACATGTTTATGATCACGCTGGCGCTTATGGTCGGGACGGCCGGCTTGCCGCATGTGATTGTGCGCTTTTTCACTGTGCCACGAGTAAAAGACGCCAGGCTATCGGCTGGCTATGCGCTTGTGTTTATTGCGATTCTTTATACCACTGCCCCGGCGATTGCAGCCTTCGGGATTTATAATACAATAGAAAGTACTTCGGAAAAAGAGATCTCGACCCTTCCAGCATGGATTGCCACTTGGGAAAAAACCGACCTGATCAAGGTCGATGATAAAAATGGAGATGGCAAAGTGCAATACGTCGCCGACCCCACTTCCAATGAATTGACGATAGATCGAGATATCATGGTCCTGGCAAGTCCGGAGATCGCTCAGCTTCCCAACTGGGTAGTCGGCTTGGTGGCTGCTGGAGCAATGGCGGCCGCGCTATCTACTGCTGCGGGTTTGCTGTTAGTTATTTCCACCTCTGTATCTAGGGATTTGTTCAAGACTTTTCAACCTAATATTTCTGAGAAAAAAGAATTGAGAATAGCGAGAATTGCTGCAGCTGGAGCGGTGATTTTGGCAGGTTATTTTGGCGTGAATCCGCCGGGTTTTGTGGCTCAGGTGGTTGCTTTTGCCTTTGGCTTGGCTGCAGCATCTTTTTTCCCAGTGATCATCATGGGCATTTTCTCTACCAGAATCAACAAGGAAGGAGCCATATCTGGAATGATTACTGGTCTGGTATTTACGATAGGATATATCGTTTATTTCAAATTTATCAGTCCAGAAAGTAACGATGCCGCAAATTGGTGGTTTGGGGTTTCACCAGAAGGCATAGGATCAATAGGGATGATCTTGAACTTCATCGTGTGTGTCACCGTCTCCCAATTCACACCTCCGCCTCCTCAAGAGGTGCAGGATATGGTGGAGGAAATTAGAATCCCTCGTGGTGCGGGAGCAGCCCAGGATCATTAAATTAGTGAGTACTTTACCCAAAATCGAAAATAAAAAATAAGAATATCATGAGTGACAGGATACATACCCTCAGCGGATACCTCTACGAATATCAGAAAAGTGTAGCCCAACCAGAAGAATTTTGGGCGAGAATTGCCGATTCATTTTATTGGAGAAAACGCTGGTCAAAGGTGTTAAAATGGAACTTCGAAGAGCCAGACGTACAGTGGTTTGTGAATGCAAAATTGAACATCACGGAGAATATTTTTGAACGTCATCTTTTCACTATCGGTGATCGACCGGCTATTATCTGGGAGGCAAATGATCCCAATGAGGAAGGAAGAACGCTTACCTATCGGCAGCTTTTCCATGAAGTAAATCGCTTCGCAAATGCGCTGAAAAGCAAGGGAATCGGAAAGGGCGACAAGGTGATCATTTATATGCCTATGGTTCCTGAAGCGGCTATAGCTATGCTAGCCTGTGCTAGAATAGGCGCTGTTCATTCTGTCGTATTTGCAGGATTTTCCAGTACAGCCTTGGCTGATCGGGTGATAGATTGTGAAGCAAAGGCGATTTTGACTTCGGATGGGAACTACCGTGGCAATAAGAAAATAGGTGTCAAATCTGTAGTAGATGAGGCTTTGGAGAAATCATCGGTAGAAACGGTGATCGTCTATGAGCGTACGAAGCAAGACGTCACGATGATAGAAGGCCGTGACTTTTGGTGGCATGAGGTGGTGGCTGAGGAATCTGATCAGTGCGTTGCTGAAGAAATGGATAGCGAGGATATGCTGTTTATACTTTATACCTCTGGGTCAACTGGCAAGCCAAAAGGTGTGGTTCATACCACGGGTGGTTATATGGTCTATTCTCAGTATTCCTTTGACAATGTGTTTCAGTATTCTGAGGGAGATGTGTATTGGTGTACGGCAGATATTGGCTGGATCACGGGACATTCTTACATCGTTTATGGGCCACTTTTGGCTGGCGCTACCACGCTGATGTTTGAGGGCGTACCGACTTTTCCGGATGCTGGTCGATTCTGGGCGGTGGTAGAAAAGCACCAGGTAAATGTGTTCTACACCGCTCCGACTGCGATTAGAGCGTTGCAAGCGTATGGCACCGAGCCTATTTTGAAATATGACCTCAGTTCCCTGAAAGTTTTGGGCTCTGTAGGCGAACCAATCAATGAGGAAGCTTGGCATTGGTATCATACCCATGTAGGCAAAAATAATTGCCCTATCGTAGATACCTGGTGGCAAACCGAAACGGGAGGAATTATGGTTTCGCCTATAGCCGGAATCACCCCGACCAAGCCTGCCTATGCTACCTTACCACTTCCAGGCATCCAACTTTGTATCGTAGATCCTGAGGGAAATGAACTGACAGGAAATTCCGTAGAGGGCAATTTGTGCATTAAATTTCCATGGCCGTCTATGATCAGAACTACCTATGGCGATCATGAGCGATGCAGGCAAACGTATTTTTCAACGTATAAAGGAATGTATTTCACTGGTGATGGTGTGAAGCGTGATCATGACGGGTATTATAGAATCCTCGGCCGAGTGGATGATGTGATCAATGTTTCAGGCCATAGAATGGGAACCGCTGAAGTAGAAAATGCGATCAATGAGCATCCGAAAGTCATAGAATCAGCGGTAGTTGGCTATCCTCATGAAGTCAAAGGTCAGGGAATTTATGCCTATGTGATCTGTGATATGACCAACAGGACGGAGGATAATTTGATCAACGAAATTAAAGAAATGGTATCTAAAATTATTGGCCCAATAGCCAAGCCGGATAAGATACAGATCGTTCCAGGTTTGCCGAAAACGAGATCAGGAAAAATTATGCGAAGGATTCTGCGTAAAGTAGCCGAAGGATCTGTGGATAACTTAGGAGACACGAGTACGCTACTAGATCCCGAAGTAGTGACCAAGATTATTGAGGGGAAAAAGTAGGTAGTAAAACCAAGAGCCAAGAAGTTGAATTCTTGGCTCTATTTTTTTGATCAAATGAATTAGCTTTCTGACTTATTTCCATTGTACATCGACTGCTCCTCTGGCCTTCATATGAATTACCAGCACTTTTGACATAGGGTAGAAACCGACCAGATTCACCTCAAGATCAGCTACTTGTACATCTGCGATTGGCGTATTTAGTCCCAGCCGATCAGTGATACTCCCCAAACTCTCTGAAAGCAAATCTCCTATTGGAAATACTGCTTTAGACTCAATGCTTCGGATAATTTTGCGCTTTTTCAGGCCCACTCCCGTCTGTGCTCCAAAGCTCCCACTTTCCATTTTGAAATTAACATCCTCAAAAATCAGGCTTTGCCTTTCAGCGTCATATTTAGGCTGACCGACCACGAAGAGAGTTCCACTAAGTGTTTTGCCCGAAGTCTGCTCAGCGACAAAGTTCATACTCACTGCCAGTAAATCTCCAAAAGCCTGGGTCTTTATCGTGGATGGCACTAGGGTGGTTTTCTTATCCACCCGAAATACTTTCCCCGCTATATTCTCTTCCAGCAACTCATCAAGAGTAGCATAGGATACGGACAGCGGCATGATCATCTGAAATTCATTCGATGAATTTGCGTTAGCACTAAGTTCTGGAAGTGGAAAAGCACGGGAAGGTGCGGCTTCAGCAGGATGAGAATTAATCTTTCCATCCATTCCCAGCCAGAGGTTATAATTTTGCTCAGCATCAAAAAACTCCTTGAGCATAACCTGCTCCGGTTGGATGGAAAAAGCTGTATTTCCACCTACCCAATCTATTGCAAAAGGCCTACCCACCTGAGCCCAGGCCAGGTCAATAAGAGTTTTCAGGCTTGCAAGTTCCTTGCCTCCGCTGAGATTCTGATTGCCCCATTTCTGTATCTCTTTGCTCAGCAACCCACTGAGATCTACTTGCATTCCTAGAATATCCAAAGCCAGATTCCCACCCAATTCTACTAATTCGAAGTTTTCAGCTCCAATGCTCCAATTCGGATTGATTACTGGATCAATTACAAAAACTGGGGAGAAATTTTCATCCAAGGGTAATTTGGTTTTCAACAGCCCACCCAGTCCTTTGGGTTTCAGACCCACCTGCCCAAGTACATTGATTGGTACGGTGAGTTGAATTCTTTGACTATCCAGAGCAGACCAAGTGATTTGACCGTTACGTTTGAGTTGTAAATCTCCTGTGATACCACTGCCCATATCTAGTCCTTGCTCTTGAAGTAGTACAGTTGGGATTTGACCATTCAGCAGATTACTCAAGGTTTCCCTGGGGATTTTCAGCGGTACATTTACGCTGGATCTGGCAGCAGGTGGAGGAGCAGCAGGTCCTGGATTGACAGCAGGATTAATGCTTTTGCAGGAAAAGAGTATGAGACCAATTAAAAGGATAGGAATTGGAAGTTTTATAAATCGCCGGCGGAACTGTATTTTCATAAATGAAGTTTGGTTTTCAATGAAGATCAGTACTTCTACAACTATTGCCCCAAAAATATAAAATCACTCAAATGAATTGGAATAAACTCACAGACGCTAGCCAAATACAGGAAATCAAAACTCTAAGCGAAGATAAACCGGTTATGATTTTCAAGCATAGTACGAGATGCTCGATCAGTAGCATGTCGTTAGATCGTTTGCTTCGCAAATGGAAGGATGGTGATAGTGAGAAGGTAATCCCTTATTATTTAGATTTGATCGCTAGCCGTCAGTTGTCAGATTTGGTGGCAAAGGAATTTGGTGTTCCTCATGAGTCCCCGCAAGTTTTATTGATAAAAAACGGAGATGCCATCTACGATGTAAGCCATTATGAGATCTCCTATCCAGACCTTATGGGAAGGCTTTAGATTTTTTAAGTTTTTAAATGGTAAAAAAACCACCTATCCGCCTGAATACCCATTCTTATCTTTCTTTAAGTGCAGAATAAACCTTTGATATTGGTAATTGGTCAAAGAACTAGAAATTTGCACACTTATGAAAAAACAATACCAACTTATTTTACTGATTTTTAGTCTTTTACTAGGCACTTCAGCTTATGGACAGCGGCCTTCAGGCCAAAATGGTCCAGAAAGAAAGTTCACTGGAACCGTCATGGACGGAGCTGCAAAAATTCCGATGGCAGGAGCTAATGTACTGGTTAAAACAGTTACCGACTCCCTGCTTCTAGGGACAGTGACGGATGCCAAAGGACAATTTGAGATCGTAAGACCAAATATTCCCTCTGTTAAAATAGAAGTTAAGTTTATTGGTTACACCACGATTTCCAAAATCCATAATTTCAGAGATCCATTAGATTTGGGTACGTTGACCCTAGTAGAGGATGCTCAGGTACTAGGTGAGGTCGTGATCGAAGGCCAAAGTCCCCTCGGAGAAATGAGAGGCGATACTACTTCCTTCAATGCCAGCGCTTTCAAAACCCAAGAAAATGCAGTAGCTGAAGACTTGGTGAGAAAGCTTCCGGGAGTAACTATAACGAATGGCCAAGTTCAAGCTCAAGGAGAGACTGTACAGAAAATCCTGGTCGATGGACGTGAGTTTTTTGGAAATGATCCTAGTGTGGCTCTGAAAAATCTACCTGCCAGTTCTATAGATAGAGTAGAAGTCTTGGATCAAAAGAACGACCAAAGTAGATTGACGGGTTTTGATGACGGTAATTATACCAAGACGATTAATATAATTCTAAGGCAGGATAGCAAAAACGGTCAGTTTGGTAGAGCGTATGCTGGCTATGGTACAGATGATCGCTATAGTGCTGGTGGAAGTGCAAATTTTTTCAACGGAGATAGAAGAATATCTGTACTTGGACTTTTCAACAACATCAACCAGCAGAACTTCTCAAGCGATGATTTAGCTGGAGTCAATGCTAATGCTTCAGGAGGCAGAAGAGGTGGCTTTGGAGGTGGTGGAAATAGTAACTTCCAAGGAGGAAATGATGTGGGTACAATCACTACCAATGCCATGGGCTTGAATTACAGCGATAAATGGGGTAAAAAAGTGAATTTTACTGGTAGTTATTTCTTCAATAACACGCAGAATAGTCTAAGACAAATTACCAATCGTCAGACGGTGATCAACGAAACAACCACTCAGAATTATGAGGAAAACCTTATCAATTCAGTGGAAAGCAACAATCATAGAGCAAATGCGCGAATAGAAGCGGACTTGAATGAGAAAAACTCATTTGTTATAACTCCTAGTTTTAATTATTCTACTCGAAACACCTTTAGCGATAGAGACGCCTTGACTTTGGCCAACGCTACCGATTCGCTTTCTGCCCTCCGCTCTATCACCAATGCGGAAACGTCTTCCTACAACATCAATAACAATATCACTTATCGGTATAAGTTTGATAAAAAGGGAAGAACCTTATCCACAGACATCAATACCACTTGGAACAATCGAGACGATGATTCGCGCTTACTAGCTGCAAGTGTGGACTACAGAAGAGATCAGATAGATACTACGCTACAGGATACTTATTTGCTGTCCAATGGATTCAACTACAGAGCAAACGTAACTTTGACTGAGCCTCTGGGTGAAAAATCTCTGGCTACTATTGGGTATCAGGTCGGTAACAATAAAACCGACTCGGACCAAAAAACCCGAGTACTCAACGATGAAAATATTTCTGTACTTGATACTGCCTTGAGTAATGAGTTTAATAATAAGTTCATAACACAAAGAATACGAACTGGCTATGCTTACAATAGTTCAGGATGGAATGTAAGTGCCAATTTGGATTACCAAAACGCTAAGTTGGACAATGAAGCTTTCTTCCCGACAGAAGGAGTTTTTGTAAGAGATTTCAACAATTTTCTTCCTAGTGCAAGTATCAGCTATAGAAATAGAGAATCAGGAATGAATTTCCGTATTCGATATAGAACGAGCACAGATGAGCCTTCGGTGAGCCAACTTCAAAATGTGGTGAATAACCAAAATCCACTAAACCTGAGCGTAGGTAATCCGACCCTCGCTCAAAGTTATCAGAATAACATATTTGCAAACATCGGTAAGTTTGACATCAAGAATAATAGAACCTTCTTCATGTTTGTAACGCTTTCCACTACAAGTAATTACATAGGAAGCAGCACGTTCATCGCTTCTCAAGATACGCTGATTAATGGCGAGATTTTGCTCCGTCCAGGTGGGCAAATCAGTCAGCCAGTCAATCTTGATGGCAATTTCAGCAGCCGATTTTTCCTTACGTATGGAGCTCCTATCAAGGGCTTAAAAACCAACATGAACCTAAACACGAGAGTTGGTTTCAATAGAACACCTGGTATCATAAACGGTGATAAAAACCTCAATGATAATATTGACCTGAGCCAGGGTATCACATTTACCTCAAACATCAGCAAAGATGTGGACTTTACGATCAGTACTACAGGTACTTATACTATAGTGAACTCCAGCTTGCAAGAGAATCTGGATAATAACTATTATGTACAAGAGTCTAACCTACGCTTGTATTACTCTCCAAATGGAGGAAAGCTATTCATGGGAACGACTGTGAATAACAGTTTATACAGCGGACTTTCCGAAGGGTTTGATCAGTCTATATGGCTTTGGAATTTGGAAGGGGGATACCGATTTGCTAAAAACAACAAAGCAGAGCTAAAGGTGGTTGTTTTCGATCTGCTAAAGCAGAATAACAGCATCTCCAGAACCATCTCTGATGTGTCTGTCACAGACGTTTTCACTAACGTACTCACACGTTATGGCATGTTGACCTTCACTTATATCTTAGGTAATTTCAAGCAGCCAGAACCATCTAACAATCCTTGGGAGCGTGGCAGACCTGGTGGTGGAAGCAGAACTTGGTAAGTATTGATTTGAGATATTCGATTTAAAATTTTATGATTATCCGCAATAATGCCAGTCACCTTATATTCCTTGCTTATCTGGTTAGAAGACCGATAACCGAAGCGGCCTCAATTCTTTAGTTTAACATTTGATACATTGCTTATTCCACCTTACAGGTAGAAAAGCGGATAATCATATAAAATTTACTAGATCAAATAATTTTCAAACCGACTGGAGCAATTCAGTCGGTTTTTTTGTGGAGAAGCAGGTTGACAACAGTTTAGCGCCCTCCGCGAAAAACTCCCTGTGCTCCGTGGTTTAAGAAAACCCTCAAAAAAAAGCCGACCCCTCTCGGAGTCGGCTCAACAATTGGGTGACCAACAACTTTACATTTTTGGAAGAACCACCGTGTCCACAGAGTGAATTACACCATTTGACTGCCATACATCCGCAATCGTAACTTTAGATTCTCCACCATTTTCGTCAGTGATATATAGGTCTTTACCTTTCATCCACGCAGTCAATTTTCCGCCCTGAACTGTAGTAAGTACCGCTTTTCCATTTCCTTTTTTGATCGCAGCAGCGATTTCTTTGGATCCCATTTTACCAGCTACTACATGATAAGTAAGTACAGCCTGTAGTGTTGCTTTGTTTTCTGGCTTCAAAAGTGTTTCAACTGTTCCAGCTGGAAGTTTCTCGAAAGCCATATTATCTGGGGCAAATACAGTAAATGGACCAGCTCCCTGAAGAGTCTCTACCAACCCTGCTGCTTTTACAGCGGCTACCAATGTCGTGTGATCGGCAGAGTTCACAGCGTTTTCTACGATGTTTTTAGAAGGATACATTTCTGCGCCACCTACTGTTTTTGTTTTTTCCATTTGTGCAAAAGCTAGGTTTGCAGAAAGAAAAATGAAGGCTGCGAAAGCCACTTTGAAGAAATTTTGAATGTTCATGATCTTGTTAGTTTGATGATTTTTTTTGGTTTCTTTATTTGGGATGAGATACGAGGGGCTTAGCAAGACTGGATTTAGTGAAGGGGAAAAAAATTAGGAATTACGATATTGGATTTACAAGATCATTGAAACTTTATCCCTTGTATTATCTCCTGTCCTTACGATCTAACTGACTTATCATAGGCTAGTTTTCTAGCCTTTCTAGGGCTAAAGTCAGCTTTTAGACTTTCCAAAAGACCTCAAAAGGCTTAGCTTTGTCACTTGAATAATTTGAATCCCATGTACCAAGAGAAAATCGAAGCAATCAAAGCCGCGATCGCAGCAGCAGATGCCAATAGCCCAGAAGAGTTGGAAGCCTACAGAATGGAGTATATCTCCAAGAAATCTGTGGTGGGCGAGCTTTTTGCCGGCATGGGAAAAGTGCCAAATGAGGAGAAGAGAGCCTACGGACAGTTGGTCAATGGCGTAAAGCAACTAGCAGAAGAGAAATTTCAAGAGCTGATCGAGAAAGTTGCTCAAAGAACTAAAAAGTCCAAGACGGCTGACATTGACCTGACGCTTCCTCCTTCCAATCAAAGTTTGGGAGGTATTCACCCGTTGACGGCTACTCGTCAGCGAATCATTGAGATCTTCGAGCGGATAGGATTCAACCTTTCGGAAGGTCCAGAGATCGAAGACGACTGGCACAATTTCACTGCTTTGAACTTCCCTGAAAATCACCCTGCCCGTGAGATGCAGGATACTTTTTTCATACAGAAAAATCCTGATATCGCACTTAGAACGCATACTTCTTCTGTGCAAGTACGAGTGATGGAAAATCAGAAACCTCCGATTCGTACGCTTTCACCAGGAAGAGTTTATAGAAATGAAGCCATTTCAGCCCGTGCACATTGTATTTTCCACCAGGTAGAAGGATTATACGTGGATGAAAATGTTGGTTTTGCTGATTTGAAGAATACGCTTTATCACTTCGCTAAAGAGATGTTTGGCAAGGAAACCAAAGTGCGATTCAGACCATCTTATTTCCCCTTTACGGAGCCAAGTGCAGAGATCGATATCACCTGTTTGATCTGTGGCGGCAAAGGCTGTAATGTCTGCAAAGGCAGTGGCTGGGTAGAGATCGGAGGATCAGGAATGGTTGACCCGAATGTGTTGGAAAACTGTGGCATTGATTCTACGAAATATACTGGCTTTGCCTTCGGTATGGGTATAGAGCGAATTGCTATGCTGAAATATCAAATTAAGGATCTTCGATTATTTACGGAGAATGATGTGAGATTCCTGAGGCAGTTTAGGCCTGTTCTGTAGATTAGGAGGCTAGGAATAAGGGTTTATCGTTTTTGACAAATAATTCAAATGAAGGTGAATTTGCAGATTAAACATATTTGACTTAATATGGACTTTTAATAGTAAATTGATTTTAGAATAATTAAGGTAAATTTTAAACTTTTCTCCTAACCCTTTTCTTAAATTTAGTGTTAGAACAAAATAAGGTAATACGAAATTGGCATAAAAAAGAGTTTCTGCTATTCGTTTATATATTAGCACATCTTAGAAATTAGAAAAATATTAAATTTGAAATATGAAAAAGGATTCAAACCAAACGAGAAAAGGTAAAAACGATGATTTTTTACATGAATATGATCAAATCATTAATTTCTCAGAAAATACAGTGGTTGTAGATAATCAATGGGAAAAAGATGGTGATTATTTTAAAAAACTTACAATTTATGATAACACCTACATTCCGGTTAAGACTTTAGGCAGTACAACATTAATTTTTCCTTTCTAAACTATGCCAAATTGGAATGAAGTTATAATTGAAATTCAAGAAGAACAGAAAAAAGACCCAAATAATAATCCGCTTGATACAGTCCGTAGGAAATACTTGAAAAAGATTTCTGATATCTCAGGTCGCAATACGATTGCCTATTATTCTGGCTGGCTTCAAAAACCCCAAATTGCAGGCACCGCTGTTAGTGACAAAGACAAATCTGGTTTCATGCTTACAATAAATAAGCTAGATCGAACAAAGGGTTTGGACTTAATTCTTCATACTCCTGGAGGAGACATAGCCGCAACAGAATCCTTAGTTGATTATTTGTTTTCAATGTATGGGAATGATATTAGGGTTATCGTTCCTCAAATATCAATGTCTGCTGGAACAATGATAGCTTTTGCTTCAAAAGAGATAGTTATGGGCAAGCATTCTAACCTTGGTCCTATTGATCCACAAATGGGAGGATTAGCTTGTCAAGCGGTCCTAAATGAATTTGAGCAAGCAAAAGAAGATATTAAAAGTAATCCCCAATCAGCAGCCTTATGGCAAGTAATTATTGGTAAATACCACCCAACTTTTTTAGGTTCTTGTAAGCAAGCAATTGAATGGTCTGAAAAGATGGTTTACCAATGGCTTAAAAACAATATGTGCAATGGGGACGAAGAGAGAGTTAAGAAAATCGTTGGAACTTTCTCCAATCACACTGAACAAAAATCCCATTCTAGACATATTTCTAAAAAGGAATGCGAGGAAGTAGGTCTCAATATTACGGCACTTGAAGATGACCAAGATTTCCAAGATGCAGTATTAACCACCCATCACGCTTTTATGCACACTTTTTCTAACACTCTTTGTGTTAAAATAATTGAGAACCACGATGGTGTAGCATATATTGAGCAAGCTGTTCAACCAACTGCCAATTAAATTTTTAATTATTATAGGATTCTAACATCTATTAAACAGATGGGAAAAAGAGAATGATTATGGAAACATTCTCTTTTTCGTTTTCAGGAGTCTAAAAAATTTTTAGACCGCTTTAGCAGTTTCCATTTTATAGATAATATCCTCGTAGTCGAGTTTATTCCAATTCTCTGTAATTAGCGGATCTGCCATCACTCGATCCATGATCGCTTCCTGTAGTTTCCCCTGTGCATAAGCTTCCGAATACCTCATATCCGTAAATGTCACCATGGAATACAACGGTATCCAATCATTGGGATAGAGCTCGTAGAGTTTTGCCTCGATTTTCTTTCGAAGAACAAATTTCGGATCAGCCACGGAATCTCTCATTTCTTCGAAATTCTCCATCGCCAATTGGCAGATAGCATCGGTGTCAATTTTTCGAGTTTTTTGGAATTTTTCAAATATTAAATCCCAAGAATTTGTCCCAAACTTATCAATCAAGCCATTCAAAATCGAGCAATCCTCAAAGCCACAGTTCATACCTTGGCCATAGAAAGGAACCATCGCATGACTTGCATCTCCCATCAGCAAGCTCGTGCCTTGCACCCATGGAAAACACTCCACGTTAATCAACGCTGAGGTAGGATTGGCAAAAAACTCCCGCTTCAAGTCCGGCATCAGCTGATAGGCGTCATCAAAGTAGTTGGAGAATAAGATCTCCAGATCCTTTTCGTCATTGATTTTGTCGAAGCAAACTTTGCTTCCGCTATGCGGCAAAAATAAGGTGCAGGTAAATGTTTTGTCTGGATTTGGAAGTGCAATCAGCATAAATCTACCTCTCGGCCAGATGTGCAGCGCATTGGGATCCATCGCAAATTCCCCATCGGCAGTTGCTGGGATCGTTAGCTCCTTGTATTCGTGGGTGATATATTCCTGCTTATAGTTGAATCGGATTTGCTTTTGCATCGCCAATCTAAGCGAAGAATAAGCCCCATCTGACCCAAATAAAACTGGAGCTAAGACTTTCTTTTCGCCCTCCGGCGTCTTAAAATGAATCTCTTGATTACGGAAATCAACATCCAGACATTTGTGCTCAAAGTTAAAGTGGACGCCTAAGCGCTCTCCTTCTTCTACCAAAAGCTCATTGAATTTGCCTCTGGAAAGGGAATAAATAGCCTGATCTTCTTTGCCATAGGAAATAAAGGTTGTGCCACCATGTTCGTCATGAATTCGACGACCGTACATCGGGATAGCCAAAGGCATCACTTTATCTTTGAGTCCTACTTCCTCTAGCGCCTTCCAGCCACGATGACTCAGCGCCATGTTGATGGATCTTTTTCCCTCGTCAAAAGTTGATTTGCGCTTGTCTGGTCTCTTATCGAAAACTTCGACTTCTAAGCCTTGGCGCTTCAGGTATATAGCCATTAGGGAACCTATCAATCCGGCTCCTAATACGGTTACTTGATTTTTTTCCATTTGGATTGTTTTATCCACGCTTCTTTTAAGCGAATTTCTTCAGAGATTGTTCCAAAATTTGTGCAAATCGGAATACGTCCAGGAAGCTGTTATAGAGCGGAGTAGGTGCCAGGCGGATCACATTTGGATTGCGCCAGTCGCCTACGACTCCGTGTTTATACCATTCATCGAATACGGCCTTGCCTCCGCGATGAATGTGCAAAGATAGCTGACAGCCTCTTTCCGCAGGATTTTTAGGAGTAATAATTTCCAAAACCCCTGATTTTCCATTGATTTCTTCGATTAAATAAGCTAAATATCCTGTGAGATGCTCTGATTTTTGTCTCAGGTTTTTAATTCCAGCTTCTTGAAAAATATCCAAGGACGCTTGATGTACCGCTAATCCAATGATATCTGAATTGGACAATTGCCAGCCGTCAGCGCCATGCATGGGCACAAAACCTTTTTCCATCTTAAAGCGCTGCTCCTGATCATGTCCCCACCAGCCAGCAAAACGATTCATATCAGGGCGATCTGCAAATCGCTCGTGAATAAAAACCCCAGAAACGTTGCCTGGGCCTGAATTCATATACTTATAACTGCACCAAGTCGCAAAATCCACATCCCAATCGTGTAGGCTCAGTGGAGCATTGCCAACAGCATGCGCCAAATCAAATCCCGCATAAGCACCTACTTCATGAGCGGCTGCCGTAATGGTTTTCATATCGAAAACCTGTCCGGTGTAATATTGCAAACCAGCCATATTTACCATAGCCAGAGAATCTCCTTGCTTTCTTATTTCGGCCAAAATATCCTCGGTACGAAGCGTATGCTCCCCCTCGCGAGGGATTAGTTCGATGATAGCCTCTTCAGGATCTAGTCCATGAAACTTCACCTGAGTCTCGAGCATGTATTGGTCTGAAGGAAAAGCTCCCCCTTCGACGATTATCTTAAATCGCTTCTTGGTTGGTTTGTAAAATGAAACCATCAACAGGTGAAGATTTACCGATAGATTATTCATGGCCACCACCTCATGTTCGTGAGCTCCAACTATGTCCGATAGAGCTGGTTTTGACTTTAGCCTCGCATACATCCAAGCATCTTCTCCCTGAAAATGTCCATCTACTGCCATTTCAGACCAATTTGAAAGCTCTTTTGCGATATAGTCTTTCGCTGATTTTGGTTGTAAGCCCAGGGAATTTCCACAAAAATAGATCGCGTCTTTTCCATTTACTTTGGGGAAAAGAAAACGATCTCTAAAGGAAGCAAGGGGATCTTTCTCATCCATCTCCCGAGCAAAATCAGCTGTATATTGATAGTTCATTTTTGAAATAGTTGGGGTTATATAATTTTTCAGTGAATAATCACAATCACGCCAGTACCATTATTTTCTTTGCTTAACAGGCTGGAAGACCGATCACGGGTGACCGAAGCGGCCTCAATTCAAGGGTTTACTATCCAATTATGCCGTGTCACATCTTTTTCTGATGTACATGCGGGTAAACATAATCTTTAAGTAATACACGTTAAAGACAAAAGCATCCTAGGATTTGTTCAACTATATGGATTTGGTAGCGCCGGTCACCAGGCATTAGACATCACCTCACTTCTCCATTACCGTTCCGCAATTCTTACAAGTATGGTTCTCAGGATTTCCCCAAAAACGCTCCTGCACAGGCGGCAGCTGGGTGACAATGTCCGTAACTTCAAAAAATTCCTCGTAGAGCTTTTCCCCACAGTTTTCACAGTGCCAGATAAATCCATCTACCTCTCCTGCTCTTCTGTAGCGCTCGATCACCAAACCAATTGTATTAGCCGGACGACGAGGAGAATGAGGAACTTTAGCGGGTAGAAGGAAAATCTCCCCTTCGCGGATGGCAATATCTTTTGGCTTTCCATCTTCGATTACTTTTAGCACGATATCGCCTTCCAGCTGATAGAAGAACTCCTCGCCCTCATTGGAATGGTAGTCTTTTCGAGAATTTGGCCCGCCTACGACCATGACGATGAAGTCATCATTTCCTTTGTAAACCTGCTGATTACCAATCGGTGGCTTAAGAAGATGTCTGTTTTCATCTATCCATTTTTTGAAATTGAAAGGTTGTGCTAAAGCCATATCTACTATTGTCTAATGAATTTTTATTTATTGTCCTGGATCCTTAGGAAGTAATCCTGCCTAAAAGTATAAAAAACAAAGGCTTTTTTGGCTTACTTTGTTTGAAACCCACCAGACTATGCACTACCCGATTATAGACATGCACTGCGATATGCTGTCCTACCTTGCAGTCCTACCTGAAGCTAATGCTTTTGCCAAAGACGACATAGCATGCGCTATTCCTTGGCTGCAAGAAGGAAATGTCCGCATGCAAGTAATGGCTATTTACACCGATGTAAGACCAGAAAGCATGAATTTGGCAACTCGCCAAGCGTTGATTTTTGAGGAGCTTCATCAGAAATATTCCAATGACTTAGCCTTAGCAGGCTCAGATTTTTTGCAGAATTGGGACAAACAAAACCGGGTAGGAATCAAAGCGTCGGTAGAAAATGCTGCTGGATTTGGTAATGAAACGGCAAGTTGGGATGAGATCTACAAGCAGTTCGATTTCATCTTGGACCGAGTAAGATCACTTGCTTACATCAGCCTCACCCATCATACCGAAAATCGCTTCGGTGGAGGAAATTATACCAAGGGAATTGGATTGAAGGCTGACGGGAAAAAATTGCTGGATTACATGGCTGGCAAAAGTATTCCAGTGGATCTCTCGCATACCTCGGATATGCTGGCAGAAGGAATTCTCAATCATATCGACAGCAATAACCTAGATATTCCTGTGATCGCCAGTCATTCTAACTTCCGTGAAGTCTGGAATCATCCACGCAATCTCACCGATGAATTTGCCAAGGAAATCATCCATCGTGGCGGGATTATCGGCGTGAATTTCCTGAGAGCATTCCTGGATACTGAAGTTCCGGAGCGCTTGTTTGAGCATATTCTGCGCGGTTTTGAGTTGGGAGGACAAAAGGCCATCTGCTTTGGAGCGGATTATTTTTATACCAAGAATTTTGGAGATCCAGCCCGCTTTCCATTTTATTTTCCTTTGGCAGAAAATGCCAGTAAATATCCATCTCTACTCGAAAGTTTGGAAGACAAATTGAGTGCAACGGATTTGGAAGGTTTGGCTTACAGAAATTCCCTCGAGTTCTATCGAAAAATCCAGTCCTGATGTCATCACATCATTTTGTCAAAGAACAGCAAGAACCTGCTGTGCTAATTTTAGATGCGGATCAGATTCGTTATGATCAGGTTTCTCCGCTTTTGGAGTGGGTGCCGACGGTTATGGTCAGTGAAAAAGCGCTTGATCAAGTGCTGAGTTGGGGAATTAAACTAGACGTCATTCTAGCTTCGGATACGTTTCAACAAGAAAATCAACAACTTCTCGAGGCCCAATATCCGATGAGGTTTATCACTTGTTCTGATAAGGACGATTTGCAAACTGGTTTGGATTATTTGCTGTACACTGAACATAAGGCCGTTCACCTTGTCGGAATTTCGCATCTCGCTGCATTGGATCTTCATGCTCAACTTGAACAGATCAATATTACAATTATAGATGGGGATTGGAAGTATTATCCTGTTACGTCTGGAGCTTTCATAAAATGGTTTGCCGAAGGAAATATTCACATCCATGGCAAAGAAGGCATGCCCGTTCAAATCAAAAATGAAAATGGCGAACTCATTTTGCCTATTTCTTATGCGACTATGCTGGAAGTGTCTGAGGGAATTACGACTATTAAAGCACCGGGAATTTTTTGGGTTGGAGAGCAGGTTTGTTCATAAACGTGTAAAAAACCCCGGTTCCGATGGTGTAAAAAATCACATCCAGCGGATCTGCTCTATAGGTGGTTGAAAGCCAAGGCAGCACTACTTCAAATACGATCGAAAAATATGTCAAACCGATCAGAAGCTGCTTTTTGCTGAAAGTGAGTTCAGTTTTCAAAGGATGAATCCATCGCATCAGCTGCAGACAAATCCCAAAAACCACCGGCATAGCCATCAGATCATCTCCGTAGGAATGATAGTATGGGATAAAAATATCAAGGGATTTTTCCAGGTATAGATTGACCCAAAATGCCAAAGAGGCGATGATAAATATGGGATGTCTGAAAATGTCCATCATCCCGGTAATGCTGCTATCAGCCACATGATGAAGGTCATGATAGCCATGAATACCGTATAAAAGAGGTTGCCGGATTTCTTAAAGAATTTCTTGATACCAGAATCTTCAGGCTTTATATAGAACATCCAATCTTTTTCCTGCCGGTCTTTTTCCGCCTCTTTTTTAAAGTGTCGATCTAACTCTACAGGAGATAGATTCTCTCCACAATGCTCGCATCGATCTTCGTAGTTATTTGTCCAAGTTGACCATTCTCCACAATTGGGGCATTTCTTCTGACTCATATTTTGGGATTTTCAATAGAACCAACTCTACCTAAATAGTATTGATACATTTCAGTTATTCGAATCACATTTATCATAGCACACTCTAGCTACTACTTACGTCTTAATTAACGTCTTCCTGCCACCATTCTTTCCTTCTCATTCAAATCCTTCAAAACTCTCACTTCCGAGTATCCTAGATCTTGCATGAGGCTCGCCACATCGTTTCCATAGTTCTCATTGATTTCAAAATATAGCTTACCATTTGGCTTCAAGAGTTGTTTTCCTATTTCGGAGATCCTTTTGTAGAAAATTAACGGATCCTCATTACTCACGAAGAGCGCGAGTTCAGGTTCGAAATCCAGCACATTTTTATGCATTTCTGATCTCTGCTGCTCTGGAATATAAGGCGGATTGGAAACCAAAATATCCAATTCAGCGACTTCTGGGACTTGAGTCAGAATATCACATGTACTAAAAGTAACTTTCGCAGCTAGCGCAACCCCATTTTTCTCAGCGATTTGCAAAGCTTCTTCCGAAATATCCACTCCATAAACCTCAGGATTATTCATCTCCAAGGCCAAGGAAATAGGAATGCAACCCGTTCCCGTCCCTATGTCCAAAATCTTCAAACCAGCATTTCGATTCTCCTTGATGATCAAATGCACCAATTCCTCGGTTTCATTTCTGGGAATCAAGGTTGCAGGACTGACGAAAAACTCTCTTCCATAGAATGGCCCTTTTCCTAAAATATACTGAATAGGCTCGCCGGTTTTCAGTCGCGCCATGTCTTCCCAGAGTTTTTGAGGCAAGTTTTTCTCCTCCAAAAAATGCATCATATCCACTTTTCTCAAGCCCAGATGGCGCTCTAGAAGCCAACTTACTAGACTCTCTGCTTCCTGAGCATCATAGAGTGAAAGTTGTGCGCTAAGTTTTTTAGCCAATTCAGAATAGGGAGACATGCTTTGTAGCGATTTATTTAAATAAATCGTAAAGATATCAAACTCAGTTTCTCTACGAAATCGAGCCTGCCTGAGGCAGACAGGCATGACGCAGGCGACACACACTGGTATGGTTATTAACCATGCGAGATTACATATGGCCATTAAAGATCAAATTCTAAACATATGAAAAACCTATACTTTATCCTGATTTTCACCTTTATCTCATGCCTTACTTTTGCTCAAACGGACTCTAAATTCTGGATAGAAGTGGATGGTTCCTATTGGCAAAAAGGAACACCAAGCAATGCATTCAATTCTTTTCCCAGAGAACGAAGCGGAAGTATGAGACCTATGATAGGGTTTAATTTCAATGAAAAATGGGGAGCAGGACTGATGATGAACTTTCAATCTTACCGCATTGGCACAGAACCTTTAGAGTATAGTTACCCTATTTATGATTATAATAGGCCTGATGACATGGGCAACTATCCCTTGGTCGGTTATAGCACTACGGTTAATGAGACGTCCATTCAAAATGACCTTAGAGGATTTGGTCTTTTTCTTCGTCGGAATGTAAAGTTGGGTGCAAAAACATCGTTGAACTTTTCTTTTTATGGGATGAAGGAAAGTGGCAAAGATGGAAATATAGCGCTCTATCCAGCTTATTTTCCCTGTCCCAATTGCTTTACAAATCACATGAACGCCGACTTGGCACTCTCGATTTCTTATCCTTCTTCAATCACTTATCCGATCGCGGAGACCAATTGGAAATTTGGGATGGACGTTGCCTTTGCTTTCCAAGCCACGAGTTGGATGGCTTTGGAGGTACGTGCCAATCTTCTTGAGTTTCGACGACAAATCATCAAAGACAACTCGTCACAGCTAATAGATCCTGGTTTTAGCCCCTTTCCTTACTACAACATCTATGAAAAAATGGGTAGAAGTGAGGATTTTGGCTCCGCAGTATCCCGCGATGGCATCCGATTTGGTTTAGTCTTTTCCCCCTTTTAAAATCTCATTCTGACAGACTCAGAAAGAAAAACTACCTTTGTGCAGAATTTATTTCCCATCCCATCGAGCACTGCTTAAGAATCATAGAAAGAGATGGTTCTTTACCCTGCGAGATTGCATGCGGTTTAAGAGGAAAAATGATTGAACATGAAGTTACACAACAATACCATCCGCGGAGTTCATACTGCACTCGCAGCCATTTTTGAAGAAGGTCAATACGCAGACAAAGTAATCGAAAGAACACTAAAATCTAACCCTAAATGGGGTGCGCGTGATCGCTCTTTTATTGCAGAGACTACTTATGAAATGGTGCGTTGGTGGAGACTGATCAACTTTTTGAGCCCAAGTAAGGAGCCGTATGATTTATTCGGGACCTATTGGCTGATGCAGGGACATAGCCTTCCGCCTTGGGAAGAATTTGCGAAAATCAACCCTGATAAAATCAAAGAGAAGTACGATAAACTCGAAGATCCAGCCAAGCTCGAGTCTGTTCCCGATTGGCTTTTCGATCTGGGGAAAAAAGAGTTGGGTGATAAATGGGAAGCCGAAATCCACAGTTTGAATCAGGAAGCACAGGTAGTTTTGCGTGTCAATACACTAAAAATCACCCGTGAGCAACTGAAAAACAGGCTCGCTGAGGACAATATTCATACGCACATTATCAAAGGTTACCCGGATGCCTTGATCCTGGATGAGCGAACCAATGTATTTCGCCATCCTGCTTTCAAAGAAGGAATGTTTGAAGTGCAGGACGCCTCTTCTCAGTTAGTAGCTCAAGCATTAGCTGTAGAACCAGGCATGCGAGTAATAGATGCCTGTGCAGGTGCTGGAGGGAAGTCCCTTCACATTGCTGCTTTGATGCAAAATAAAGGAAAAGTTCTCTCCATGGATGTGGAAGAATGGAAACTTCAGCAGACCAAATTGAGAGCCCGTCGTGATGGGGTTTCTATCATTGAGCGAAAAGTCATAGAAGGATCAAAGACTATCAAAAGAATGAAGGAAACTGCAGATAGATTGCTATTGGACGTGCCATGTTCTGGACTTGGAGTACTTCGCAGAAATCCTGATACCAAGTGGAAACTTAGCGAAGAATCAATAGAAAAAGTCCGTAAAACGCAGCAGGAAATCCTCCAAAGCTATCCATCCATGGTGAAGCCAGGCGGGCAAATGGTCTATGCTACCTGCAGTATTTTACCATCAGAAAATCAGGATCAAATCGCCAAATTTTTGGAAAGCGAAGCAGGCAAAGACTTCACATTGATCGAGGATCAGAAAGTCCTAGCACAAGAGAGTGGCTTTGATGGGTTCTATATTGCAAGGCTGCAGAAAAAGTAGATTTTCGCTATACTGGATTTGCTTAAACATGTGATCCTATGAAAAAGTCAGCTGTATTAGAATCAATTTCAAAAATGAATGAGGAAATTAGTATAGATGAGATCGTGGACCGCTTACTTATTCTTGAAAAAATTGACAAAGGAAGATCTCAATTTTCCTCAGGTCAAACTAACACAGAAGAGCAAGCCAAACAAAAATTGGCGAAATTAATTTGCCAATAAGAAGTGTAAAAATGGCTAAATTTTTAAAAACCATATTCGGCATGGCATTATAGGACAACCGTATATCCCCCCCCCCTCTGCCAATCATATAAATAGTTAGTGGAGGCCAGCGGGCATTTTTTAACTTGATATTATGAAAAAAATCTTTATTTCTACTGTTATTGCGTTAACCGCAATCTTTGTTTCACAATCGGTATATGCTAGATTACCAGATTGCGATAGTTTTGGTGGTACATATTTGGTATGTACTTTAGAGGAAGAACAGGCTATATTTAGCAGTTGTAGATGCATGTGATGGGGATTGGCCTTCAAATCAGGTCTTAATAATTTATCCTGAATCTTGTGATCCTGTTCTTCCTGAATAATTTTATCATTGATTACTTGATATTTTAATATCAAGTAATTTTTCTCTTTATGAAAAATAAACTTATCAATCTTTCCATCCTTATATTTTGCTTTTGTTCGCAGAAAAAGGAAGCTACTACTGAATTTACCAGCTCAGAGCAGCTAGTGATTCCTATTGAATCAAATTACTCTTCTACCTATGAAATTGCCAATTCCTGGACAGATGACTATTTCATAGGCTACTTTTTCACCAATCATTCGATTGATATTTTCAGTTTAACTGACAAAACTTCCCTATTTCAAATAAAACTTCCTTCCCAAGAACCCATACTATTCAATAAGGGAGGGGGGGTGTCAAAAATTGGTAATCAACTATATTACAAATCTTCAAACAGCCTCTATAGGATCCCTTTCAAAGAAAATCCGGATTTTCTTTCCGAGACATTACAATACCAATTTGGAAGAGCTTTAAATTTTGATGGTACTGAGTACCTGAATTCAAAAAAAGGATATTCCGTTGCATTGAATGATGTACCATCTGCAAACATTATAGATAATTTGCTGGTATTGCCCTATTATGATTTGTCAAAATCCAGTACTATAGCTGGTATCTACTTCCTGAATACGGATTTAGAACTGGAAGATCATCATGCGTTTCAGTTTAATGAAGATTACCAATCAAGTCTTAAGCTGTATGAAGGGTTAAACACACCTTTTGTGACCACCTCTTCAGATAATGTCTTAATACAATTTCCATTCACATCAGAGTTGATAGTTTTTGATCCTAAGACGAATACAGAAAAGAAAAAAAGTATTCCCGGTAAATTCATCACTACAAAAATAAATCCTTCTCCATTTGAAGCTGGAAAATACATTATTCCAGCAATTCGATGTTCTGCTCAATTTTGGGAAGTGACATGGGATCCCTACAGGAAGCTTTATTATCGGATAGAGAAGGAGGAGCGGTTTCCAGAAGCTGGTGAAAGAATTAATTTTAGAAGAGGATACCACTGGATAAATGTGATATCTGAAGACCTCGAACTTTTGGGGCATTTTAAAATTCCTGCAGATTGTTTTGCCAAACCCATGGTCGCGAAAGAAGGAATCTATTTCCATCGTACTAATCAAGAGAATGAATCTGAGGTTCGATTCACCTTTTTTGAAGGAGGATTGCCATTAGAAAAGGAATTTTAAATTGCTAGAAAAATAGATTTTCGTTTTAGCTAGATGGGGAACTTTTGATTTGATCTCTCAACTATAAAATTGAATTTTAAGCTTAAGTAAATTTATTCCAGAACCTCAAATTTGGTTTTGGAAGAAAATAGAGCACTATTCCAAATTTATTTGGGACTGGATTAGTTTGGCATTGGATTTTGTTTTTAACTTTGACGTGCAAATAGGGTTCCTACATACCAATATTTGCCATGAATACAAATTCAGATAAATTCCTCTACGAAGCGCTTACCTACGATGACGTGCTTCTAGTACCAGGTTATTCAGAAGTCCTTCCCCGCGACACGAATACCTCTACCCAACTCACCAAAAAAATCAGGCTAAACATACCTTTGGTTTCCGCTGCTATGGACACGGTCACTGAGGCTGAATTGGCTATAGCTATCGCTCTTGAAGGGGGACTTGGATTTGTCCATAAGAACATGTCTATCGAGCAGCAAGCGGCTCAAGTTCGTAAAGTAAAGCGTTCTCAAGCGGGAATGATCCTAGATCCTATCACGCTACATATCAGTGCCAAAGTCAAAGATGCAGAGACGATAATGCGTGAATACAGCATTGGAGGCATACCCGTAGTGGATGAAAAAAAGGTTCTCAAGGGCATTATCACCAATCGTGACCTTCGCTTCATCAAAGATCAGGAGCGCCCGATTAGGGAGATCATGACAATAGATAATCTGATCACTGCAAAGTCAGGTGTGTCCCTTGAGCAAGCCGAAGAGATTCTTCAGGAATACAAAATCGAGAAACTTCCAATCGTAGATGATGAAAATAAGCTTACGGGTTTAATCACCTACAAGGATATTTTGAAAAGAAAAGATAAGCCAAATGCATGTAAAGATGAGTTTGGAAGACTTCGCGTAGGCGCTGCAGTTGGTGTGACGGCAGATATTGTAGAGCGAGTAGAAGCTTTAATGAATGCTGGTGTCGATGTTGTTTCTATTGATACGGCTCATGGTCACTCCAAAGGAGTAATCGAAACATGTAGAAAAATCAAAGATGCCTTCCCTGATCTGGAAGTAATCGTCGGAAATATCGCAACTCCAGAAGCAGCCATTGCCTTAGCCGATGCAGGAGCAGACGCCGTGAAGGTGGGTGTAGGTCCAGGATCTATTTGTACCACTAGAATTATTGCCGGAGTAGGTGTTCCTCAATTATCTGCGGTATTCGAATGCGCTGAAGCATTGAAAGATCGTGGAGTTCCAGTGATCGCTGATGGTGGTATTCGTTACTCTGGAGATTTGGTAAAGGCAATTGCTGCGGGCGGAAGTTCCATCATGATTGGCTCCTTACTGGCAGGCACAGAGGAAGCTCCAGGGGAAATGATCATTTTCCAAGGGAGAAAATTCAAATCCTACAGAGGCATGGGTTCGCTGGAAGCAATGGAATCCGGTTCCAAAGACCGCTACTTCCAAGATGCAGAAGACAATATCAAAAAGCTGGTTCCAGAAGGAATCGTAGGCAGAGTTCCTTACAAAGGCTTGGTTTCTGAAGTTCTTTACCAATTGGTTGGTGGACTTCAGGCAGGTATGGGTTACTGCGGTACTCAGACTATCGAAGACCTTCAGAAAAATGGAAAATTCGTCAAAATTACCTCAGCTGGTGTGAAGGAATCGCATCCACATGATGTATCAGTGACAAGAGAAGCTCCAAATTATAGCGTGAAAGGGTAATTTCCAGATTTTAAGATAGTTATAAATAGTAAAGGCCGGGAGAATACTCTCGGCCTTCACTGTTTTCTAAGGTGTATCAGCTCTGTAACTAATTTAAGGTAGTATATATCTTGATACCAGAGGTAATGCAATTACAATGGTAATTATTGGGCTAGTATCTGCTTAATTTCATAGTCTTGCAGATGAGCATTGAGCCATCCTGCTTCTAGTCTTGCTCCATATTTTCTGTAGAAATTGATCGCTGGCTCGTTCCAATCGAGCACTTGCCACATCATTCCTGTGCAATTTTCTTCAATTCCTTTTTCCATAATACGATCAAAAAGCAATTTGCCGGCACCATTCCCTCGCTCTGACTGAGTGACGATGAGATCTTCTAAATAAATTCGCTTTCCTTTCCAGGTGCTGTAGCGATAATAGTAAATTGCCAAGCCGATGATCTCGGACGTTTCCTCTTTTACGCAGAGAATGGTCCCAAACACAGGATTTTCACCAAACCCATCCTTTTCCATCATTTCAATGGTGTTGGTCACTTCCTCTGGAGCTTTCTCATAGATCGCCAACTCATTTATCAATTCCAATACCCGAGGAAGATCCTCGATTTTTCCTTCTCTTAGCGTGTACATGTCTAAAGTTTAATATTCCGTTTAATTTTGGAAAAGGCTAATTTAATCAAATCCGAGGAACAATGTTTTTAGCAATAGATGCAGGGAATTCAAATGTGGTTTTTGCACTTTATGATCAACCTAATGGAAGTTGGAAAAATCACTTTCGTATAGAAACCCACGCGGATAAATTTTCGGCTCAGCTGCATAAGAAAGTCCCTTTGTATTTTTTGGAGCATAGCATCAATCCTTCCGCTATTAAGCAGATCGGTTTCAGTTCTGTAGTGCCTGAGATCAATGATCAGATTCTTCAGTTTTGTGAAAATTACTTTGGCACCCTGCCTTACCTTATTTCCCCGGACAGCTACGATAGCCTGCCCATCAGATCCCTTCGTCCAAACGAGATCGGAACCGACCTGATGTGCAACGTTATGGCCGGGTTCTCAAAGTACCATAAGTCTATGATTGTAGTCGATTTTGGAACGGCGCTCACATTTACCGTGGTCAATGCCCAGGGAGAAATAATCGGTGTCAATATCGTTCCAGGCTTGAAAACTGCACTCAATTCTCTTTTCCAAAACACCTCTAAGCTTCCGGAGGTAGAATTGAAAATGCCCGAGTCAGCCTTAGGTCAAAACACCATCCATGCTATCCAAGCAGGGATTTTGTACGGATACACTGGACTAGTGAAAGGAATGATAGAAACCATTGAAAAAGAAACCAACCAAAAGTTTCAGGTAATTGCCACTGGAGGTCTTTCTTCTGTTCTTACGCCTCTGGCAGAAGTTTTTATGGAAATAGACAGAAACCTGACCTTGGAAGGGTTGCGTCTGATAACCCTCGCTAATGCTTAAAGCACTTCGCAGCGTAAAACTATAGTTGGATTTGGACAAATAGCTTTGAACTTTTCGAGCTCACGTACTGAACATACGCCCGGAAAATCCCCAGTATTTCCCATCAAATCTAACATCAACTGAAAGTGAAGATGTGGCGGCCAATCTCCGTTTTCGGGATATGGACCAATCTCACAAAACTTTTCCCCTGCCTTCACTTTTTGCCCAATTTCCAATTTTTCCAAATCAGCCCGAGAAAGGTGTCCGTAGAGTGAATAGAAAATTTCTCTCTCATATTCATGCTGTAAAATGATCGTGGGGCCATAGTTGCCAAAACCGGCATTGTCCTGAAAGCTGTGGATAATTCCATCCATCGGCGCAAAGATCGAGGTACCCGAAATCGCCCAGATATCTATGCCTAAATGGATATTTCTAAAATCTGCCTCCGCTGTAGCGAAAACTTCGCTGCGGGAATAAATCGCACGATTCTCCAAATACCCGCCTATTCCATACGTATAATTTTGCTCCGTAATCTGATCAAAAACATAAGTATTGAAAGACTGTGTGTTTGATAAATCAATAAATTCGAGAGCAGGATTAGTAGGAGAAAAATCCAATACCACCGTATTATCCTTAGTCAAAGCTTCTCCCATTATCGGGAAAAAATCAATCTCCATGCTATTCATGCCTGAAGATACTAATCATCTCCATGTGGTTTAACTATTTCTCCAATCTCTAAATCTCCTTTCTCTTTTTCTCCCTAATTTTAATCTATGCAAACTACTTTCCTTTCTCTCTCAGCCATTCAAGATGCCCACGCTCGCATTCAGCCATTTATCCACCGAACTCCTATTCTAACATCTTCGGCAATTAATGAAATCGCAGGCTGTGAGATTTTTTTCAAATGTGAGAACTTCCAGAAAGTCGGCGCCTTCAAAGCTAGAGGAGCTGCAAATGCAGTCATGAAACTTACCGATTCACAGAAAGCTAAGGGAGTTGCCACACACAGCAGTGGAAATCATGCGGCAGCTTTGGCTAGAGCGGCAAGAGTTGCTGGAATCCCAGCCTACATCGTGATGCCATCCAATGCGCCTGAGATCAAGAAAAAGGCCGTAAAAGGCTATGGTGGAGAGATCATAGAATGTGAACCGAATCTAAAAGCGAGGGAAACAACGCTGGAAGAAGTGGTAGCAAAAACTGGTGCAACATTCATTCCTCCATACGACTTTATGGACGTGATCGAGGGTCAGGCAACGTGTGCGCTCGAGCTTATCGAAGATCAAAATGACCTGAATATCATCCTGGCTCCTGTGGGTGGAGGCGGATTGCTGGGCGGGACGGCGTTGACAGCGCATTATCTCAATCCTTCCATAGAAGTAATCGCTGCCGAACCACAAGGTGCAGATGATGCCTTTCAGTCATTTCACGCCGGCAAGATTATTCCTCAATCAGGTCCCAATACCATTGCCGATGGATTATTAACCTCCTTAGGAGTATTGAATTTCGAACTGATCAAAACCTATGTTTCGGATATTTTGCTAGCTACAGATCCACAAATCATCGATGCCATGCGCCTGATTTATGAGCGGATGAAGATCGTAATCGAGCCATCATGTGCAGTTCCTCTGGCAGCTTTACTGGCCAACCAGGATAGATTCAGGTGCAAAAAAGTCGGGATTATCCTTTCGGGAGGAAATGTAGATTTGGGTAAATTGCCTTTTTGAGCCTAAAAATCACAAGCATCACAAATTAGGTGAAGTTTAAATTTTAGGCTACATCGGTCATCCCACATGGGTCACCTTTCCTGTAAAGCAAAGAAATTGAGGTCAATAAGGTCGTAAAGTCGAAATAAAAAAAGCTACTTCTTCCCCATTGCCTCATAGATGATATCGTGGATTTCCGTCCGGGTACCTTCTTTCAAAAGCTTGGTGTTCGTCATATCGGGATACACGCGATTGGATAGGAATACATAAATTAGGTTATTTTCCGGATCGGCCCATACGCATGTACCTGTGAATCCCGTATGTCCAAAAGTAGATTTGGGCGCGAGATCTCCTGCAGATCCTCCACTTCCAACCTCAGTGTTGGGCTTGTCCCAACCCCAACCTCTTCGACTTTGACGAGATTGATTCTTGGTGAATTTCTCTATCGTCTCTGGACTGATCAAGTTCACATCTCCATAAGAACCTTTGTTAAGCATCATTTGCATCATCACAGCTAGGTCATTGGCGGTGCCAAAAAGTCCAGCATGGCCTGCTACGCCTCCATACATAGCTGCTCCCTGATCATGGACATAGCCTTGAACTTGTCTTTTTCTCCAAGTAATATCGTTTTCCGTCGGTGCGATATTGTCGATCGGCATTTTCAATGCTGGATTGAAAGTCATAGTGGTAAGACCCAACGGAGCGTAGAAGTTCTGGTCTAAGAATAATTCCAGTGGCTGATTGACCACACGTTCCACTACCGCTTGCATCAGGTACATCGTGAGGTCAGAATATACATAGGCATGCTTACTAGCTCCTCTTGGGATAGGAGTGACCTTGGATTCTATCGTCCAATTCCAGATGCTATCTCGTAGCGCATCCATTCCAAACATGTCATTGGAAACGGGACGTGTAAATCCTACAGAAGGAGTAGGTTTGTAATAGTCGCCTCGCCACTGCCCAGCTTCTACCGTTCTGGCATAATATGGGATAAATGCCACCAGTCCAGCTTCATGCGCCATCACATCACTGAGAATCATTTTTCCCTTATTTGTGCCTTTCAGCTCTGGTAGGTAATCCTGAAGAGAATTTTTCATATCGATCTCTCCTCGGCTCTCCAAAAACATCACAGCCTGTGTCGTGGCCAAAACTTTGGTAATAGAAGCCAAATCATACACAGTTTCGGAGTTGACCTTTGGACTGGATTTGTATTCTAGGTTGCCATAAGATCGCTCGAAAACAACTTTCCCGTCCTTCACTACCAGTACATTCGCACCTGGAGTAGCTTGAATTCTAATTGCTTTCTCGGCTACTGCATCTATTTTATCCAAAATTTTCCCATCCAATCCTACACTCTCTGGCGTGCCATAAGCGAGTCGGTTGCTGGGCTCCAGATAGCCGCCTACACCATGGGAAAACTGTTCATTGATAGTTACCGGCAAAATACCCTTCGCAGCCCGAGCCCCGAAGAGGACTTGCGGAGCTAATTTCTGTGTGACAGGATTATTCTCGTAAGCGAATACCACATTGCCAAGTCCCTCGAGTTGCTGGGCAGCATAGGCATTTCCAAACAGTACAGTCACTACCTTCTGTCTCTTTTCCAAATCTCTGATCAACTGCACATCTGCGGGAGCTACCCCAAATTTTCTTCTCGGGCTATTGGTCACGCCCATCAAGCCTACCACGACCACATCGTAGTCTTCCAGTTTTTTGATGGTGTTATTGTGAGTGGTTTCATTCGCCGCCTTCTCTATGCTGAAATGATCAAACTTGGCGTAGTTGCTTAGGTACTCCTGGAATTCCTTGCCCTCGTCTCCTATGGTCAGACTAGCAAAGGATTTTAGGTCGAGTTGCTTAAAAGGGAGTAAGTCATCCTTGTTTGTGGCTACCGTAAAGGCATCTGCATACAGGCGCTCGATGATCACTTCGGTGCCAGGCGTATCCAATCGCTCGATCAACCCATAGGTGTTAATTGGCCTATAGTTGTTCAGTCCAGCCCAATATTTTGCCTTTAAGATTTTCTTCACTCTACGGTCAATTTCTCCTTCCGATATCTTTCCATCAGCCACTGCTTGTTTGATTAGTGCTTTGGCTTTTGGCACATCCTGAGAATAAAGAAGTACATCATTTCCCGCCAGCAAAGCCTTCAAATCCACTTCTCCGGGTGCATTTGCTATAGCTACGCCTTTCATATTTAGCGCATCGGTGAAAATCAAACCTTGGAAGTTCATCCTATTTTGGAGTAAATCTGTCACCACTTTTTTGGAAAGGCTTGTCGGCATGTCGCCCGTGTCATCCAGACTTGGTACGTTCAGATGTGCTACCATCACAGACATCAGCTTTTCTTTGAAAAGCGCTTCATAGGGGTATAAATCCACATCCCAGATTCGCCGCTCAGGATTTTTGATTACCGGCAAAGAGTAATGGCTGTCCGTCTCCGTGTCTCCGTGACCAGGAAAATGTTTGGCATTGGCGATCACGCCGTTATCCTGAAGTCCTTTCATGTAGGAAACGGCATGCTGGGCAACTATCTCTTTTTCCCCACCAAATGCACGGTAACCTATTACTGGATTTTCAGGATTGGAATTGACATCGACGACCGGAGCAAAATTGATATGCATTCCCAATTCCTTGAACTGCCGCGCCATCTCTTTGCCCATGGCATAGATCAACTTCTCATCCTGCACAGCTCCCAGCGTCATGGCTTTGGGAAAATCGGGAACCGAGTCCAGCCGCATGCTGATACCCCATTCGGCATCCATGGCTATGAAAAGTGGTGTTTTGGATTGAGCTTGGTATAGGTTGGTCAGTCGAGCCTGGCGATCTGGGCCTCCTTGGAAAAAAATCAACCCTCCAAGATTTTCTGTTTGGATCAGTTGAGTGATTTCATCTACATGTCTTTGGTCTTGATTGGAATAGGCCGCCACCATAAATAGCTGACCCAATCGCTCGTCAAAAGTCAGGTTATTGAATACCGAATCCACCCAATTGAGCTGCTCGATAGGGTTAGTAGATACCAATGGGTCTTCTATCAAAATAGATTCATCGAGCTTTCCTGATGAAAAAATAAGTGCTATAAATCCTATTGCCAAAACTCTCCAAAGCTTGCTGCTCATTCCCGGGTAAATTTTTAATCCTTAACTTTTAAAATAAATTTGTAGAGCCGATGGGCAGAGAAAGCGCCGTTGGCTTTGCGCATCGCTATTCCTAACTCAAGTAACCTTCCTCTGAAGGGTTTAAAATCCTTGATAATTGAAGTTACAAAAGATAAGGTAAGATCGAGTCGCATTTAGGCTTAAAAAGCGCATAAATTTGATGTCTGGTCTCTACGCTGGAACTTATTCCTCTCTTGTGCTTTTACTTAACGTGAGGTATTTATTAAAAATTATTTTGCCATGAAACTTCCAAGTGTATTTCGTACTGCCGCTCCCATGAGATTTGATATCAAACCTAGGTATTACGATCCAGTGAAGGAGGAATTCGTACAGAGAACCTCTCAGATCAAAAAGGATTTGGAAGCTCAAGGCCTGTTGGAAAAAACTAATGGAACTTCCCAGGATTTTGGTGCTTATGGAGCAGGTATTCGTGGCTCTTTTGCGCAGCACAAAGGAATAAAGCAACGAGATGGAGGAAATGTATTTGCTTCAACGGCGATGATAAGAACCTTGATTTTTTTAGTGCTCCTAGGATCAATCTTTGGCTACATCTACCTAGGATCTTTGATCTTCGAATACATGGCCTATGCGGTAGCGCTGATAGCTGCGATTTATTTTTTCTTCAGGCTAAAACCCAAGAAGAAATATGAGTGATATCATCCAACTCCTTCCCGATGCGATAGCCAACCAGATCGCAGCTGGAGAGGTAGTTCAACGACCAGCGTCTGCACTGAAAGAACTTCTTGAAAATGCGGTAGATGCTGGAGCCACGCAAGTACAAGTGGTGGTAAAAGAAGCCGGAAAACAACTCATCCAAGTCATAGACAACGGTAAGGGAATGTCGGCTACGGATGCCAGAATGAGTTTTGAGCGACATGCTACTTCGAAAATTCGCAGCTCCTCGGATCTTTTTTCCATCCGAACTTTTGGCTTTCGCGGGGAAGCCTTGGCGTCCATCGCAGCGGTAGCTCAGGTGGAGTTAAGGACCCGGCAGGCGGAATCAGAACTGGGAACTTTGATACAGATCGAAGGATCTGAAGTGAAAAAGCAGGAGCCTTTTGCAGGAAATGTAGGGACCTCTGTTTCCATGAAAAATCTATTTTACAACGTCCCTGCACGAAGAAATTTTCTTAAATCAAATCCTGTAGAAATGCGTCACATCGTGGACGAATTTCAGCGGGTAGCACTTTCATACAACGAAATTGGGTTTTCTCTTTTTCAGCAAGATCTGGAAGTATATAGCCTTACGCCAGGTAAGCTCAGTCATAGAATAATAGGGCTTTTTGGCAAAAACTATCAAGGGCAGCTCGTTCCCTGTGAAGAAATAACGCCTCATGTCACCGTGAAAGGCTACATCGGAAAACCAGAAAATGCCAAGAAAACCCGAGGTGAGCAATTTTTCTTTGTGAACAACCGCTTCATAAAAAGTAGCTACCTGAATCACGCGGTGAGCTCGGCTTTTGAGGGTTTGCTCCAATCTGATCAGCATCCATTTTATGTGCTTTTCTTAGAAATAGACCCTTCCCATATCGATATCAATGTTCATCCAACCAAGACCGAGATCAAGTTTGACGACGAGCGAACGATCTATGCGGTCATTCGATCTGCGGTAAAGCAAGCCTTGGGAGCGCATCACGTCGTGCCATCGCTGGACTTTAGTTTGGATGTGAATTTCAATGAAAAGTGGGATCAAGATCCTGAGAAAAAAGCCCAGGTAGATCGGGAATACAGCTACAAATCCTTCAATACCCCGGAGTTCAAACAGGCCAGTACCTCTGGCTGGGAAAGGCTTTTTGAAGGAGCGCAACACGAAACACGAGTTATTGAGAAGGCTACTTCTTCAGAAGAAACTGAGGTGTTGACTTTCGGAAGCAGAGCAAATCCGGATGATGCTTCGGAATTTATTCCCAGACCAGCAGAGACAGAATCCACCGGAGCGACTTTTCAAGTGGAGCTGAACTATGTCGTCGCTCAGATGTCCACGGGATTTCTCATCATAGATCAGCAGACGGCTCATGAGCGCATTCTGTACGAACGTTATTTGCGCCAGCTGAAACATGCTCAGGGCACTTCTCAGCAGTGCCTTTTTCCTCCGACTGTCAACCTGGGGTCTTCGGATTATGCCTTGGTGATGGATATTATGCCAGAGCTGCATAGCTTGGGATTTATGGTTTCGGAGTTTGGAAAAGACACCGTGCTGATCCAGGGTGTGCCTGCAGATATTCAGGTAAAAAATGAAAAGGAGCTTTTCGAAGGGCTTCTGGAACAATACAAGCATTTCAAAAATGAGCTTTCGCTGGACAACAGAGAAAACCTAGCTCGATCTTTGGCGCGTAAATCGTCTTTGAAAAAAGGACAAAAACTGAATTCACAGGAAATGGAAACACTGGTAGGGCAGCTTTTTGCCTGTCAAAATCCGAATTATGGATTGGGAGGGAACAAAACTTTCGTGAAATTAGATTTAAGCAGTATTCATTCCTTCTTCGGCAAATAGCATGTTTAGAAATATAACACCGGTAGTCAAAAATCTACTTATCATCAATGTGGGACTTCTGATCGTTTCCCGATTTTTCTTTCCCCAGTTGAGTGAGTGGTTTGCGCTTTATTACATTCATAGCCCCTATTTCCAGCCTTTCCAGTTTCTGACCTACATGTTTATGCATGCGGATTTCTGGCATTTATTTGGAAATATGTTCGGCCTTTTGATTTTCGGGCCTTTGCTAGAGCAGTTTTTGGGGCCAAAGAAATTGCTGACTTTATGGATGGTTTGTGGAATCGGTTCTGGAGTGCTCTATTCCGGCTATACGGCTTACAGAATGAATAATTTGGAGGCAAAGGTGGCTGCATTTCAAAGTAACCCGGATCCAGATACCTTCAATAAACTTGTTTTGGAAAATAGAGGATTCTTCCAATCAACCGTGTTTGATTTCGTGGATGATTATAGTCGGAATCCAGAAGATCCTAATAAAATCGCTCAGGCAAAGCAGACCCTGGATGCTATTCTGGATATTCAGGGGAATGTCCCAATGGTCGGCGCTTCGGGTGCATTATTTGGGGTTTTGATAGCATTTGCGATGCTTTTTCCCAATACCCAGTTATTTTTACTCTTCCCACCGATTCCTATCAAGGCAAAATATATGGTGCTATTCTACAGCCTTTACACCATCTACAACGTATTGGTGAATAATCCGCTGGACAACGTAGCCCACTTTGCCCACCTTAGCGGACTGGTGATTGGCGGTGTTTTGGTTTACTTCTGGAAAAAAGACAGAAACAGTTTTTATTAATTATGTACGGTAACTTTTGGGACAATCTTCGGAACGCATTTAAGCACAGCGACAACAGCCTCTTCAAGCTGATTGCCATCAATATTCTGGTGTTTTTCGTCGTGCTGATTTTTCGGGTGTTTATGACCATTGGCGGTTTGGGTGATTTTTATTCTACCGCACTTTCTTATCTGATGATGCCGGCATCTCTGCCTCGATTAGCTACGCAGCCTTGGAGTATTTTTACCTACATGTTTTTGCACGAGGGGATATTTCATATTCTGTTCAATATGCTCTTTCTCTATTGGTTTGGGCAGTTGATTCATCAGTTTTTGGGCAGCAGAAAACTAGCTAATCTTTACATCCTTGGAGGACTAGCTGGGGCTATTTTCTATGTCTTGATCTACAATATATCGCCTTATTTCAATTCTAGCCTCGATTCCTCGCTTATGCTAGGCGCAAGTGCAGGCGTATTTGGCGTGGTGGTCGGAGCAGCCACATTAAGCCCAAATACTACTTTTCATTTGATCTTGCTGGGTCCGGTGAAGATCAAATACATCGCGATTTTCTATGTTATTCTCTCTTTTGCTAATTCTGCGGGTGCAAATGCTGGAGGAGAATTGGCTCATTTGGGAGGTGCATTACTGGGCTATCTTTATATTATTCAGCTGCGCAAAGGAAACGATTGGGGAGTGCCTGTGCAGAAAGTCGGGATTTTCTTTGAGGATCTTTTCTCAGGAAGAAAAAGCAATGTAAAAGTCACCTATCGCAAATCTAAAACTTCTGGTGGTGGGGGTTTCTCTTCCTTTTCTAAAAGCACTAAATCTAAACCTACCCAAGTATCATCAGATGACGCCACGCAGGAGGAAATCGATCAAATACTCGACAAAATCGCTGATCGTGGCTATGAAGCTTTGAATAAAGAAGAGAAGCGGAAATTGTTTGAGTTTTCGAAAAAGTAAGTGGGGAGACTGAAGACAGGAGACCGAAGAAATCGATCCTCGACCATCAAATCAACTTATGATCCTGGCTTTATTATCCAGCTCATTGACTTTAATATCTTGTATCTCAAATCTTATGTCTGGAATTCAATACTTTTTCTATAGGGGAATTGCCAGTCCAACTCTAAACCCAACTTCTCTTGGATAGGGACTTTGAAATCTAAATTCTGTGCTAAGTCCAATAAAATCTGTCAATCGGATATAAGCACCAACTCCTACATTAGCTCCTTTAGAATTCCGTCTTGTTCCAGCTCCATCTGGCTGGGTATTTTGCCAAGTTTGGCTATAACCAGCCATAAAGTATAACTGGGAAGGCCCTTCTGAAACGTAATAGCGTAGGTCTGCACTGAAGTTACTCTCCTTTCCCACCTGAGGAAAAACAAAAGTGAAACTCGGCATCAAGGCGAATTTGTCCACAAAGAAATATTCGATTCCAGCACCTACTCCGAAATTTTGATATCTCAAACCATAAGCTCCAAAACCGTGTAATCGCGCATTTCCCTGCTCCTGTGTTTGGGCAGAAGCCATAAAAGAGAGCATTATGCTGGCGCTAAAAATCAATAAAGCTTTTTTCATAAAATGAGTGGGTTTGATTTCATCAAGAAATTACTAGTCTTGGAGGAAGAAAGCAACTATTACTTTTCACTCAATTCCCCTACCTCATTCTTATTTGCCAGCTGTCCACAGGCGGCATCGATGTCCTGACCTCGGGATTTTCTCACTTTAGCGATGATGCCTTGAGATTCGAGGATTCGTACGTACATATCCACGGCTTCTTGCTTTGCCTGACGGAATTCCCCTTCGTCGATCGGGTTGTATTGGATCAGATTGACTTTGGATGGGATGATTTTACAGAATTTGGCCAAAGCTCGGGCATGTCGCTCATCGTCGTTTATTCCTTCCCAGATCACGTATTCGTAAGTAACTTTTCGCTTGGTCTTTTCATACCAGTATTTCAGCGATTCTCCTAGTTCCTCCACAGGATTGCTGTCGTTGATAGGCATCAAGCGGGAACGGGTTTCGTTGATGGCGGAGTGGAGCGAGACGGCCAGATTGAAGCGGACTTCATCATCGGCGAGCTTGCGGATCATTTTGGTTACGCCCACGGTAGAAAGGGTGATTCTCCTAGGAGCCATCCCGAGTCCTTCGGGCGAGGTGATTTTATCGATCGCTTCCAGCACATTGGCATAGTTGAGCAAGGGCTCACCCATTCCCATAAATACAATATTGGTCAGTGGACGCTGAAAGTATTTCTCTGCTTCGTCTTTGATCGCCACCACCTGATCGTAGATCTCATCTGGATTCAGGTTTCGCATGCGCTTCAGTCTGGCTGTCGCACAAAAATTGCAATCCAAACTGCAACCGACTTGGGAAGAAACGCAGGCAGTAATCCGCTTGGTCGTAGGGATCAACACCGACTCTACGATTTTATTATCATAAAGCTTCACTGCATTCTTGATGGTCCCATCTGAGGAATGCTGCATCAGATCCACCTGAATATGGTTGATCTCAAAATGCGTTTTGAGCATCTCACGCGTGCTTAGCGAGATATTGCTCATCTCATCAAAGTTCTTCAGCGACTTATTCCATAGCCATTCATAAACCTGCTTGGCTCGGAATTTTTTATCCCCCTGAGCCAAAAAGAATTCTTCCAACTGCGCCAGAGAGAGCTTACGGATGTCTTTTTTCTGAATTTCTTCCATGAGGCAAAGGTAAGGGATTCTGAAGTATCAAGTAGCTAGATGTGAGTATCAAGATGGGAGAAGCCAGATTACTTCCACTTAAAACTCTTACCATCTATCGCCCGCATAGTACAGAGGATTCCATCTAAGTGATCGTATTCATGTTGGATCAATTCAGAAATTGCCCCTGAAACATCCCATTCCTGCTCCTTCCAGTTTTCATCTCTATAGGTCAGAGTCAAGGATTGATGCCGTTTAACTTTGACCAGGAGATTGGGAAAAGACATGCAGTCATCCCAAAGCTCGAACTTCTCCTCACTCAGATTTTTCAAAACAGGATTTATGACCACATAAGGCCGTTCGAGATTCAGGTAAAAAAGTCGCTTCATGATCCCCAGCTGTGGAGCAGCTATCCCTCGACCGAATCCATAGACTTTACGAATATCTTCCATGGCTTCGTGAAGTTGCTTTACCCATTTTTTCACATGTGGAAGTTCTGCCTCCTCAACTGCCTCACAAACTTCGTAAAGTTTGGGATCTCCGAGCTTGAGAATGTCGTGGATGGTTTGCATATCACCTAATAAATTAGCAATTTCTACCCTATATAGGGAATTTTTCGGCATTTTAAGTTTTTTCTAGAGTAGAAATTTGGACTATAATAATAATAATAATAATATGTTCGGACTAGCGAATCAGTTGATTTGCCGCTCTTGGCCACGGGGTAACTATCTAACAAAAATTGAATTATTATGAAGAAGTTAATTTTAGGATTTGGGGTATTTGCACTAAGCTTTGCCTTTTTAATGCCCCAAGCTTCAATAGCAGAAGAATTGCCAACGGCATGTTATGAAGCATATTACCCAACAAAGTACTGTGATACGCAGGGATTTGACAATTGTGTTAATCAGATTTGTCCACCACCGCCAACTTGCAGTCAAGACGATGACTGCAACTCTGAAGTATAATTGTCTTAATATTCGGCAAGCATTCATTGCTTGCCGATTTTATAATTATCTATTGAATAAATGAATACGACCTTAAAAACATTAGTATTTACTAGTCTTGTTGCAATCTATTGTTGTTCCTGTCAAGGAAATTCAAAAAACGTGAATAGCATTGAGCTAATGCCATCCGAAGAAATTCTATCATTTCCAATTGACGACAGCACTTCAAATGTTAGTATGGGCTTAGTCTATTATGACGGTCAATTGATAAATGTAAATTGGACAACTAATTCATTACAATTCTATAATTTAAAAACACAGACTAAGGATAAGGAAATTTTCTTTGAGGAAGAAGGTCCAAACGGTGTAGGGGGTATTTTTGGAATTTATCCTCATAACTTAGACAGTATATTTTTATTTAACCAAGTAGCTTCGGTAATCACTCTTACCGATACGAGCGGGAATATTAAAAATAGAATCCAATATGAAGCTCCCCGTCGCTATTCTAATGCTTTTGTTCATAATGCATACGCGTTAAGTCCTCCACTACTTATAAAAGGTAAACTATTGGTCAAAACTCATATCACTGGAAATTATCGAGCAATGACGGAGGAAGATCTTTCAAAATCAGACATGGCATATTCTATCAATCTGAACTCTGGTAGTGTAAAAATGGAGGATCTAGAATATCCAGAAAAATACCTTTCGGAGGGGCTAAAACTATTTGAGCCGAGCATAGTTTTTCATCCTGAATACACAGTTTATTCAATTTTTGGCGATCATAGGATTTTCAAAAAAAGTAAATCTGGAGAGCTTGAAACATTTGAAGGCAAAAGCCAATATCTTGACGAATATTTACCAAAGTTTCCAATTGATGGTGCAAGACTAGAAACACAACGATACCTTCTTGGATCATCTAGATATGAATCTTTAGTATATGATGACTACCGAAAAGTTTATTATAGGATTGCCTATCCTACACTACAAATCACACAGGAAGAAGAGCTTATAAAATTGAGGCAGAGTTCTGGTCCATTTGTGATCCAAGTTTTTGATGAATCTTTGAATCTAATCACAGAGCGATATTTTGAAGATGAAATATATCTGCCAAATAATTTATTTGTAGCTGAAAAAGGATTGTATATCTCAATCAACAACCCTTTTAATCCCACGGCAGAAGAAGACTCCTTTAGATTCAGATTATTAGAATTGGTTAATTAAAAACAACTAGTTTTTGTTTTAAGCAATTGTTCTTTATCAAACCTAATACGGCTCATTTTATCGAAATTATGAGCTGTATTTCTTATCAATTTGAGCTGATTCAATCCCTAGATGATTATAGTAATCAGCTAGCACCAAAGAACATGATTGAAAGAAACGTATTTCTTGCCTGCCTTTTCCTTACTTTTGCGGCATGAATTACCTTTCGGTCGAAAACCTCAGTAAAGCGTTCGGTGAGCGCAAGCTTTTTTCCAATATCTCTTTTGGCATTTCCCAAGGTCAAAAAATCGCCCTTGTCGGCATCAATGGCGCGGGCAAATCCACGCTGATGAAAATCATCATGGGTTTGGAGATTCCTGACACAGGTCAGGTAGGAACCAATCAGCAGGTGAAAGTGGCTTACGTGCATCAAAACCCGGTTTTTGAAGGTACAATGAGCATTTACCAGACCATCTTCGACCAAAGTAATTCTGAAGTGCTCAAGGTGATCGAAGATTACCACATAGCCATGCTGGAAGCTGAGCGCGGCATTGACAACTCGGATAAAATGTCGGCTTTGTTTGAGAAAATGGATGCTTTCCAGGCTTGGGATTTTGAATACCAAGTGAAAGAGGTTCTTGGCAAATTGGGCCTTCATGACACGGATCTTCCTGTTGGGACACTCTCAGGAGGTCAGCGTAAGCGGGTTGCTCTGGCAAAAGCCATCTTGGAAAAACCTGATTTGTTGCTGCTAGATGAACCTACCAACCACCTCGATCTAGAAACTATAGAATGGCTGGAAGACTATTTGGCAAAGGCTAATTTGGCGCTTTTCATGGTGACTCACGATCGATATTTCTTGGAAAAAGTAACCAATGAAATCCTGGAACTTGATCAGGGCAAAGTCCATCGCTACCTAGGCAACTACGGCTACTTCCTAGACAAAAAAGAAGAGCGAATGGAAATAGAGGATATAGAGCTTGAAAAAGCGAAAAGCCTTTACAAGAAGGAGTTGGACTGGATTCGCCGCCAGCCAAAAGCGAGAAGCACCAAGGCTAAATACCGCGTAGATGCTTTCGAAGAAACCAAAGAAAAAGCCTCTCAGAAACGAGAAGAGCGAGATATTCAATTGACCGTGACGACTCAGCGATTAGGAAATAAAATCATTGAGATCGAAAAAATTAGCAAGGCATTTGGAGACAAGACAGTAGTAAATGATTTCTCTTATACCTTCAAAAAGAAAGACAGAGTAGGGATAGTAGGGCCAAATGGAGCTGGAAAGACAACTTTCCTCAACATGATCACCGGGCAAATTGCTCCTGATTCGGGGAAAGTTTCCATCGGACAAACTACTGCTTTTGGTTATTACAAACAGGAAGAAAGTAGCTTTGACGAGACGAAGCGACTGATAGATATAGTAAAGGAAGTTGCGGAAGTAGTGACCATCGCCGGAGGTGCGGAGATCACCGTTTCTCAGTTTTTGACGCAGTTTGGTTTTCCTCCCAAGCAGCAACATACACCAATCGCCAAGCTAAGCGGTGGTGAGCGTAGAAGATTGCAGCTGCTAATGGTATTGATCAAGAATCCTAACTTCCTTATTCTGGATGAACCTACGAATGATCTGGATTTGATGACCTTGAATACGCTGGAGGAATTTTTGGATACTTTCCCAGGCTGTTTGATCATCGTTTCTCACGATCGATATTTTATGGATCGCTTGGTGGAGCATTTGTTTGTATTCGAAGGAGAAGGAGAGATCTCTGATTTCCCTGGGAATTATTCTGAGTTTAGAGAAGTGGAAAAAGAGAATGGAGACAAAGAGATTAGAGATAAGGGAAAAGAGATTAAAGAGGAGAAGCAAGAAGTCTCTGCCATAAGCTCAAATGCCGCACCTGCGAAAGTAAAGGCTAGCTTTAAGCAGAAGAATGAGTTTAAGGAGGTGAATGCCTCGATTGCAAAATTAGAAAAAGAGAAATCTGATCTTACCGAGAAAATCAGCGGTGGAAATTCTGATCACGAGGAATTGATGAAAATCTCCTCGCGCATGCTGGAAATCGATGCTAAATTGGAAGAATTGGAATTGACCTGGTTGGAATTGAGTGAGTTGGATGGGATAGAGTAGTTTGTTCTCAAGTACCTCATTGCGAGGCACGAGGTACGAGCAACGAAGCAATCTCTTTTCACCTAGCAGATTGCATCGTTCCTCGCAATGACGTAAATCTCGCAGCGGTGCAAAATCTTATGTCTTACTACTAATGTCTAGCTATCAATACAAAAATGCCACCTTCACTCCACCATACCAGTTCCTTGTCGGTGCAGGCTGATAGTATCTTCCGCCGAAAGGATTCAAGTCATTTCCCAGCGAGTAGCTTTCATTAAGCAAATTGTCCACACCGGCAAAGGCTTCCAATTCCCATTTTCCCGCAAAACTTTTTACCCAGCCGAATCTGGCATTTACCAAATTGTAAGCTTCCTGATAAACCGTGTTCGCGTCGTTGAGCGGAAGTTCGGAGACATACTGATGCGTGAAATTCAGATAAATTCCCGGTTTCGTCCGTAAATCTAATCTGGAAACCAAAGTCGTCTCAGGCACTCCTGTCAGCTCATTGCCAGAGAAATCATTCTCTCCTTTTTTGTAATCCTTAAAGGTAAAAAACTGACCTGTGTAAGCCGTTCCAACACTTAAGTCCTGGATAAAACCTAGTCCATTTCTCACCAAACTGTAATCCAATGCGGCTTCGATTCCCTTTTGATCAGTCGCTCCAGCATTTTGGAAAAGGACTACTCCCTGACCATTTGTGAATGTGGTAATGGTCTGATCGAGTTTGAAATAATAAGCTACCAGATCTACATTGAATTTTCCTTTTCCAAGGCGATATCCCAATTCATAATTAACACCTTTTTCGGCTTCCAAATCCAAATTCAAACTTCCCTCATTGGTTCTCACCTCATCGATCGTGGGTGGAGAAAATCCACTACTTAAGCTTGCGTAAATGGAAGAAAAGGAATTGACTCCATAATTCAGCGCTACCCGAGGTACTACAATCGGGTCAAATGTCCGAGTCTGAGCTCCCGTTGGTCCACCTGTGGCATCGATCTGTCGGTCAATCTCGAAGCTGGAAAAGTTTTCACTCAGGCCAAGCGTGAAGATGAATTTCTCAGCGAAATCCCACTCTGCTTGCTGAAATAATAAACCCTGAGTGGCTCTCAATTTATCTGCAAATCGAATTGTATCTGCTACTCCATTTACATTTCCGAAATTCTGAGCGTCTGTCAAACTGCTTTGATATTCTCCACCTGCGATTATCCTAAGGTCTTTTCCTGCAAGTTTTCCATCATAAGTGAATTTTGTTCGACCACCAAAACCGAAGCCGAGTTCCTTCTTATAATCCAAAATGAAAGGATTTTCAAAGTCATTGGTATTCAAGTAAACCGTGGTGGTATTGCTGGTTTTTTCGGAAAAACGATACAGATGTCCGAAGGATGCGAATACGGATTGCTGTGCAATGGAACTGTTTTGAGCCACGGAACCAGGGCGTGCTTGAGTTGGATCTGTCGCCAACTGATCTGAATTCAGTGCGCCAGGGATTTGGTAGTTCAGATCAGAAATCAAGAGTTGGGTACGGATTTCCTGTTTTTCTGATACTGGGAAAAAGCTTCCCAATTGAAATACTTTTCGATCCATAGCCGAATGTTCCCGATAGCCATCTGCTTGCTGAGTGACGAATGAAGCTTCGATTCCACCTTTACCGATCTGCTGCGAAAGTCCCATCCGGAAGCGATTTAAGCCAAAACTTCCTGCTGAATACTCGGTCGAAAGTCGGTTTCCCTGAGCTAACACTGGGGAGTTCAGACTAATTGCCCCGCCATTTCCAGCTCCGTAAATACTTCCCGATGGACCTTTTATTACTTCCGCAGTTCTGATGTTGCTCAAGTCAAGAAGATTTAATGGTGTAGTGCCATCTGGGGCGGTGAAGGGAACTTCATTCCAGTAAACTTTGACATTTCTCACCCCAAAAGGTGATCGAATGGAACTCCCACGAATGGAGATTCGGTAACTGGCAGGGGCTCGTTCCTCGATTCGGATGCCTGGTTTGGTATTGAAAGAATTGACGATGGATGTCTCATTGAATCGGGTAAAATCTCGCTCGGAAATCAGTGAAATGGCTGCAGACTGTTCTAAAAGAGGTCGCTCTGATTCGAAAGCTGTGACGGTGATTTCAGAGAGATTAAGCGATTTTTCGCTAAGCTCAACGACAAACTCACCTGCAGTAAATTTTTCTGATAGAGGTGCATAGCCAGTTTTGAAAAATGTAAATAGCTGTTCTGTTGAGCTAGGGAATGCCAAAATTCCCGATGCATTTGTGAACTGGACTTGCCCTTGTTCATTTTGAACTCGAACATTTTCCAGTGGGGCTTGGGTTATTGCATCTACCACCCTGAACTGGACTTGTGCCTGGGCAACGACTGCGACTAAAATAAAAATCAACGTAAGTAGTTTATACATGCTGCAAAGTAAAAGCTTTCGGTTTGACTACGAAAAAGCAATCCACCAAAGTTCATTCTTTGTGTTTATTAATCATTTTGATTAACCGCAATGATGCCTTTCGCCTTAAAATCTCTGATTATCAGTTCAGAAGCCAGATGACCTAAGTAGCTTCAATTATTACATGTGACATGTCCAATTTTAATTTTGCGTCTTTACTGGTAGAAAAGCGAATATTCATATTAATCATATTCTATTTCTTAAATTCAGGCAAAAGCCCTAATATTCTGACTTAATCCCCTTCTGATGAAAAATTCACTCTGGCTAGTCCTCATATTATCCCTCTCTTTTTGTGCAGAAAAAGCTGCTCCCCCCGCACCCGTTTTACCAGTTCCAAACGAGCGTCAGATCGCATGGCAGGAGTTGGAATATTACGGCTTTATTCATTTCAACATGAATACTTTCTCCGATCGTGAGTGGGGTTTTGGAGATGAAAAACCTGAACAATTCAACCCGACCGAATTGGATGCCCGTCAATGGGCGAGAGTAGCGAGCGAAGCTGGTATGAAGGGGCTGATCATTACAGCCAAGCATCACGACGGTTTTGTCCTTTGGCCTTCTGAATACACCGAGCATTCGGTGAAAAATAGCCCTTGGAAAGATGGAAAAGGCGATATCATCAAGGAACTTTCTGAAGCCTGTAAGGAATACGGATTGAAATTTGGAATCTATTATTCCCCCTGGGACAGGAATCATCCTGATTACGGCAAGCCGGAATACATCACCTACATGAGAAATCAACTGACCGAATTGCTCAGCAATTATGGAGATATTTTCGAAGTCTGGTTTGACGGAGCAAACGGTGGCGATGGCTGGTATGGCGGAGCAAATGAAACTAGAAAAGTCGATAAATTCAGCTACTACGGTTGGCCTGAGACGATTGAGTTGGTTCGTGAGCTTCAGCCCGGTGCGATGCTTTTCTCTGATGCTGGACCAGATGTCCGCTGGGTGGGGAATGAGCACGGCTATGCATACGAGACTACCTGGTCAAATCTCATGCGGGATTCGGTCTATGCCGGTATGCCTGAGTTCTCCGAAAAATGGGCAACGGGTCAGGAAGACGGCACGCACTGGGTGCCAGCAGAGGCAGATGTATCTATCCGTCCCGGGTGGTATTACCATAAATATGAGGATCACAAGGTGCGGACTTTACCACAGCTCTTGGAGATTTATTATAAGAGTATAGGTAGAAATAGTTCTTTGCTGATCAACTTCCCGGTGGACACACGGGGCTTGATTCATGAGAATGACGTGGACGCGATCATGAAATTTGCGGATAAAGTGAAAGAAGATTTTGCCGTGAACCTAGCTTCCTACGCCATCGCCGAAGCAAATACAGACCGCGGAAAGGGCTACGAGGTGAAAAATGTTCTCGATGAAGATTTTGAAACCTACTGGACAACCCCTGACGGAGCACCGACGGGAGAAATAACGATAGATTTCGGAGCTGAAACTACTTTCAATCGCCTAATGCTTCAAGAGTACACCAACTTAGGGCAGCGGGTGAAGGCTTTCGTGTTGGAACGGGAAAAGGATGGAAACTGGGAAAAAATAGCAGAGGGAACTACTGTTGGATTTAAGAGAATTTTGAGATTTCCAGATGTGACTACCACGAAGGTTCGAATACGGATCACGGATGGTAAGGATATTCCATTGATCTCAAAAGTTGGAATTTATAATGCTCCAAAACTCCTTATTGCTCCCGCTTTTTCACGAGTAAATTCTGGAGAAATCACCCTTACCAAGCCAGATGAAGCGATGGATGTGTATTATACGCTGGATGATTCTGAGCCTAGCACAGCTAGTCCAAAATACTCCGCACCTTTTATGATCGACGGAGCGGCGACGCTAAAGGCTATTTCGGTGGATCCAGGTTCAGGTCAGCAAAGTGAGGCAGTGAGAATTGAAGTGGATGTAGCCAAGGCAAACTGGAAGGTGGGTCAGGAAAATGCCGAAAGGGCTATAGATGAAAACTCCGGAAGCTATTTTACAAGCAAAGACAACAGTCTGACGATAGACCTGGGAGAAGCAATTGCTATTAAAGGGTTTACCTACATGCCGATGCAGGCAAGGTATCCAAGCGGATTTATCACCAATTTTACTTTCGAGGTAAGCCAGGACGGCAAAACCTTCACCACGATTACCTCTGGAGAATTCTCCAATATTGTCAACAGTCCTATTGAGCAAAGCATTCGTTTTGAAGAATTGAAGGCCCGATTTATCCGGTTGAAAGCTAATACTACAGCGGATGGAAATCCGGCGACTTTCGCAGAAATCGGAGTACTCACCCGCTAAATCAAGTTAAACGTTACAAAAATCAAGTTTTCCTGTTCGGTATGTTCAATAAGTTATTGACCCTCCTAGGTTCGGTTGTTATTCTTACTTCTTGTCAAAAACAAGAGCCAGCTATCGCGCCCGCTTCATCCAAACCAAATGTGCTGGTGATTCTTTCAGATGATCAAGGCACCTTGGATCTGAACAGCTATGGATCTACAGATTTGGCTACGCCAAACCTCGATAGATTGGCTGCATCAGGCATTCGATTCACCCAATTTTACGCTGCGGCGCCAGTTTGCTCACCCTCGAGAGCTGGATTGCTCACAGGAAAATACAACTACAATGCGGGATTGTATGGAAATGTAGATATTCCTGACAATGACCCTGAAGGAAAATCAGGAATGCCTACCGAGCAGATTACTATGGCAGAACTATTTGAGCCAGCTGGTTATAGAACTGCCGCCATCGGAAAGTGGCATTTGGGCCATACGCCTGAGAAACTACCGAACGGACAAGGGTTTGATTATTTCTTTGGTCATCAGCGAGGCTGCATCGACAATTACTCGCATTTCTTCTTTTGGGCCGGGCCAAATCTTCATGACTTGTACCAAAATGATCAAGAGATACACAGGCCAGGCGAGTTTTTTGGAGACTTGATGGTGGATGAGGTAAAGAAGTTTACCCAGCCTTCCGAAGATCCCTTTTTCATCTATTGGGCGATCAATATGCCTCACTATCCTTATCAGGGAAGACCTAGTTGGTTGGAGCATTACAAGGATTTGCCTAGTCCTAGAAAAGAATATGCGGCTTTTCTATCCACTATGGATGAACTGATCGGCAATGTATTGGATCATTTGGAGCAAACTGGCCAGTTGGAAAATACGATTATCGTTTTCCAATCAGACCATGGTCATAGTACAGAGCAGCGTGCCTACTATGGAGGTGGGAATGCAGGGCCGTTCAATGGTGCCAAGTTTAGCATGCTGGAAGGTGGAATTCGGGTTCCTGCGATTATCTCATGGCCTGGTGGAAATTTGCCCAAAGGGCAAGTACGCAATCAATGGGCTGGAAGTGTAGATTGGTATCCAACCCTTGCCGAATTGGCTGAAGTAGAGATTCCTAATCCCGCTGAGATCGATGGGGTAAGTCTGAGAGATGTGATTTATAACAATGCAGCTTCAGGACATGACGTGATGTATTGGGCGACGGGCGAACCAGAAGTCGCTACCAATTCTTGGGCTGTGCGCAAAGGCCCGTGGAAACTCCTGGGAAATCCTCATGATCCAGCCAAGAAATTGACGTTTACTGAGGATGATAAACTTTACCTCGTGAATCTATCTCAGGATAGCACTGAGTCAAAAAACCTAAAATTAGAGCATCCCGAAGTAGCAGCCGAATTATTGTCCCTTCGTGAAAACTGGCTAAAGGGCGTTCTGGACAGCCGTTCAAAATTAAGTGGCAATTAAATAGCAATTTGGTTACATTATGCCCCCAAGTAACTAACCCAATACCCTTAAACCTATGAACAGACGTATCGCCCTCAGGCATCTCGCGCTGATTTCGGGTGGACTTGCCCTCATTCCATCCTGTGATTTCAGCTCAGATGATATACTGGCAGCTTATGATAATCTCAAAGTAACTGCTTCACAAAAACAGCTTCTTGGATCCATATCAGATACAATTATCCCAGCAGGAGAACTTAAAGGTGCACTTGAATTAGAGGTGCCTGATTTCATTCTCGTGATGGTGAATGATTGTATGACAGCAGAAAACCAACAGCTTTTTAGTGCTGGCCTTACGGCTTTTCCTGATTATGCTAAAGCTACAGCCGGGAAAAAGTATGATCAGCTAAGCGCTAAAGAGAAAGAAAATCTAATTCAGACAGGGATAGAGCTGCAGGCAGCAGAAACTCCAGAAGGGGAAAAAGATAAAGCCGTATCGTATTTCCTAAATACGACTAAGCGACTTACCATGCAGGGATACATGGCTTCTGAGTACATTCAGACCGAGATAATTCCTTATTCCCTTATCCCTGGTCCATACAATGGAGCAGCATTAATCTCAGAAAATCAAAATCCTCGCATCAATGGCTAATTTGAATATCAGAAATAAACAAGATCGTACCTATCAAGCCATAGTTGTAGGGTCAGGTGCAAGTGGAGGCTGGGCTGCCAAGGAATTTGGAGATTTGGGAGTGAAAACTCTCTTGCTGGAGAGAGGAAGAAAAGTAGAGCATATCAAGGATTACCCGACTACGAACATGCTTCCCTATGAATTCAAGCATAGAGGCAAGCTGCCACAGAAAGTATTGGACGAAAATCCAATTGTAGCTAAGTGTTATGCCTTTGGTGAAGATTCAGAGCACTTTTTTGTCAAAGATGCGGATCAACCTTATATCCAAGAGAAGCCATTTGACTGGATCAGAGGCTATCAGGTGGGAGGGAAATCCCTGCTTTGGGCCAGACAAGTGCAGCGTTGGTCAGATTATGATTTTGAAGGTCCGGCAAGAGATGGTTTTGCAGTGGACTGGCCGATTCGATACAAAGACATAGCGCCATGGTACAGCCATGTGGAAAAATTCGCGGGCGTATCGGGTAATCGCGATGGACTGGATGTACTCCCTGATGGTGAGTTTTTGCCTGCTTATGACCTGAATATCGTAGAAAAGCATTTTGCACAGAAGCTGAAAGAAGCTTACGGAGGAGATCGACACATGATTTCTTCCCGCTGTGCGCACATTCACGAGTCGAGGCCGGAGTTCACCGAGCAAGGAAGAGCATCTTGTCAGAATAGAAACCTGTGCCAGCGTGGATGTCCTTTTGGAGGGTATTTTAGCAGCAATTCTTCTACGATTCCATGGGCGTTGAAAAGCGGAAATGTGACCCTGAGGCCAGATTCTGTGGTTCATTCTGTAATTTATGACGAGGAAAAAGGCAAGGCTACTGGCGTGAGAGTAATCGATGCCCATACCAAAGAGGTGGAGGAGTTCTATGCTGAGGTCATCTTCATCAATGCCGCTGCGACCAATTCTAACGCCATTTTGATGAATTCCACCTCTGCTAGATTTCCAAATGGTCTTGGGAATGATAGTGGCGTTCTGGGCAAGTACTTTGCCTTTCACAATTATCGAGCTGGCGTAAGTGCTTCTTATGATGGTTTTACAGAGTACATGACTACAGGAGGCCGCCCTACCAGCGGATACATTCCACGATTTAGAAATGTAAAAAAGCAGGAAACAGATTTTCTCCGTGGATATGCGGGTGGATTCAGTGCCTATAGAGGCGGAGGCTACGTGGCTGATGCTAGAGTGGGGATGGATCTTAAAAATAGTATGCTGAACAAAATGCCGCCAGATGGACCTTGGAGAGTAGGTTCTCACATGATGGGTGAGACTATTCCAAAGGAATCCAACTATGTGGCTTTGGAGAAGAACAAACTCGATCCTTACGGACTTCCAACCTTAAAATTCAATGTGGACTATGATGAAAACGATGAGAAAATGATCATTGATTATCAGGAGCAAATCTCGGAGATGTTCTCCAAAGCAGGCTTTACTGATATTTCAGTGCGTGACGATCATCGTGTGCCAGGTCTCGATATTCACGAAATGGGTGGGGTACGAATGGGAAAAGACCCTAAAACCTCCATGCTCAATGCTAATCACCAGCTTCACGCTGTTCCAAATGTTTATGTGACTGACGGTGCCTGCATGACTTCTACCTCTACTCAAAATCCCACCTTGACCTACATGGCTTTTGCTGCGAGAGCAGCGCATCATGCAGTAGCAGAAAGCAAAAAAGGATAACTACTAAAAAAACGGTGGAGGATCGGCCGTTGAAATTGTCTTGCCAAAGAAGATAGTCGAAGAGCTTGAAAGCTTTGGTTGAAACAAGCTTGAGATAAGAAACCCTTGAGAATTCGTTTTTCCCAAGGGTTTTTTCATCTTATTTCACAAAATTACTAATCACTAGTATATTGATCTTCAATAGGTTTCGCTTTTAATCCCAGTTTAATAGCAGAAATATCCTTGGATTTGAACAAAACGGGAGTCTATGAGTGTTAAAAAGCAGGTTTATACAGCAGCCCTAAAAAATTTATGAAAATCGGTATTGTTTGCTATCCGACTTTTGGTGGTAGTGGAGTAGTAGCAACGGAGTTAGGCAAAGGATTAGCCAAAATAGGACATGAGGTTCATTTCATTACCTACAAGCAGCCTTCCCGTTTAGACTTTTTCAGCGAGAATTTGTATTACCACGAAGTGGACATCAAAAGCTATCCGTTATTTGAGCATGCGCCTTATGAATTGGCTTTGGCGAGTAAAATGGTGAGTGTGGTAAAGTACGAAAAGCTTGACCTTCTTCATGTTCATTATGCTATCCCGCATGCTTCGGCTGCTTACATGGCCAAGCAAATATTGAAAACTCAGGGAATTCAGATTCCAGTGGTAACTACCCTTCATGGAACCGATATCACCCTGGTAGGAAAAGACCCAAGCTATGAACCTGTGGTGACTTTCAGTATCAATCAATCGGACGGCGTCACAGCAGTTTCGGAGGATTTGAAGAAAGAAACCTATGCGTTTTTTGACATTAAGCGAGCTATAGAAGTGATTCCAAACTTCATTGATTTGGATAGATTCAAGAGACAGAAAAAAGAGCATTTCAAATTGGCGATCTGTCCGAATGACGAGAAGTTGATGGTTCACACCTCCAATTTCAGAAAGGTGAAACGGGTGGAAGATGTGATTCATGTATTTTATGAAGTGCGTAAGAAAATCCCTGCCAAACTGTTGCTGGTGGGCGATGGTCCGGAGCGAGATAGAATGGAACGACTTTGTAGAGAGCTAGGAACATGCGACGACATACGTTTCTTAGGTAAATTAGACGCAGTGGAGGAAGTACTTTCTGTTGCTGATCTATTCTTGATGCCTTCGGAAAAAGAAAGCTTCGGTTTGGCAGCTTTGGAAGCCATGGCCTGTGAGGTTCCAGTCTTATCTTCAAATGCTGGCGGCATCCCTGAATTAAATATTGACGGGGTAACCGGTTTCGTTTGTAAGATAGGAGACATTCAGACGATGAAGGAAAAGGCTCTTTATATTTTGGATGATGCTAACCTTCGAGGCTTTAAGGAAAATGCATTAGCTAGAGCGAAGGAATTTGATATTTCGATGATTCTGCCACATTATGTTGCTTATTATCAGAAGACAATAGAATTAACTCTGGCACAAATTTGATGATAAGCTGATTAATGTCAGCAAAATCACAGAGACAAAACACAGTTTTGAATTATCTTTGTAGAATTAACCCCTTTTGAGTAAAGTTTTATTTTAGTAGCGTATGAAGAAGATAGGAAGATTAGACAAGCCGGACAACTTTGGGACAGCCCAAATGTTCTCCAACCCTATTCTCGAAAGATTGACCAGGACACCTATATGGATGCCGATTGCGATGTTTATCCTATTAGGCGGGGTATCCATTTATTTTGGGATTCAGAGAACCACAGTAGGAGTTGGTACCGCCATCCTTTTATTTGTGGTGGGTTACATTGGATTTACACTGGTGGAATACATGATGCACAAGCATTTTTTCCACATGGAGCCCAATACGCCGATCAAAGATAAATTGCAATACACCGTGCACGGTGTGCACCATGATTATCCTAAGGACAAGTATAGATTGGCGATGCCTCCCTTTGTAAGCGCGGCTTATGCAGCTATTTTGTACTTGGTGTTCAAATTGATAATGGGTGACTTGGCGTATTATTTCCTTCCAGGCTTTTTGCTAGGTTATGCACTTTATTTGGGGATTCATTACCTGGTTCATGCGATTCAGCCACCAAAGAATTTCTTTAAAATACTTTGGGTTCACCATGCAATTCACCACTATAAAGATCCAGATGTTGCCTTTGGCGTGAGTACCACTCTTTGGGATTATATACTCGGCACAGTGCCTAAGAGAGACAACTAACACGAACCTCCCTTTTCTGGGAGGTTTTTTCTTTAAAACCTATGACTAAAATCTCGATAATTGGCCTTGGTTGGATAGGCTTACCCTTAGCCCAACTGCTTCAAAGAAACGGACATGAGGTAGTAGGAAGTACTACTACAGCTGCTAAGCAAACCAGCTTGATTAGCCAGGGAATTAATGCAATTCACTTTTCGCTAGATCCATTTCCTCAGGGGATAGGATTTCAAAAGCTTTTTACTTCAGAGGTTTTAGTCATTAACATTCCTCCAAGAACCCGTTCTACAGATGGAAAAATGTACTTGGAGCAAATGAAGTTTTTGCGAAGCATGGTGGATCAATCTAACCTTCGAAAAATCATTTTTGTATCAAGTACTGGGGTTTATCCGGATCATCCTCGAGACGAAGCATACACGGAAAAAGAGCCTTTAACTGTTGAGACTTCAGGAAATAGCATATTGATGAAAGGGGAATCTGCTTTTAAAGCAATTGATAAAGAACTTACCATTGTCAGATTTGGCGGTTTATTAGGGGATGATAGAATCCCGGGCAAGTATGTTGCGGGTCGAGAAAATGTGAACGGAAGTACTCGTGTGAATTATATCTATCGATATGATGCTGCGAGAATGCTCCAATGGATCATTGAAAAAGAGCTTTGGAATGAGACCTACAATGGAGTAGCTCCTAAGCATCCGCAGCGAAGAGAGGTATATGAGCGTAATGTCCTAGACCTTGGTATAGAACCGCCTCAAAGTTATGTACACGGCACTCTAGGAATTGATCGGTTAGTTTGCGGGGAAAAAATTCTCGCGACAGGATTTACGTTTAATTTTCCCGATCCTTTAGATTTTCCTTATTCCGGAAGCATCTAGTGTAATCGTGCTCCATTAGGTACAGGCCGCTCTACAGTAGAAAGTACAATATTGCCTTCTTCATCGCTAAAGCCGGTCACGAGAACCTCTGACATGAAGTCAGCGATTTGTCTAGGTTCAAAATTGCAAACACAAACAACCTGGCGACCAATCAAATCTTCAGGGCTGTAATTTGTCGTGATTTGTGCAGATGATTTTTTCAGCCCTAGTTCCTCACCTAAATCAACCCAAAGTTTATAAGCTGGCTTAATGGCTTTTATTGACCGCTCAACCCTCGAAATTGTTCCTACGCGTAATTCTATTTTGTCAAAATATTTGTAATCAATCGTTTGCATAGTTGTTTTTTTTCCTAATTTTAGATATCATTTTTAAAAGAGAAGAAACTTTAGAAGACAATTTACTCCTACAATGACTACAATAACGAAATATCCTTTTAAAAAACTTACCATCTTCAGCTTAGTTGCTATGGGGCTGTGCTTTATTACAGGAGAATCGTTGGCGCAAAGTGAAAGAGATAAATTGGAAATGGAAAATGGCAAGCCACTAGACCGGCCAATTGTTGACCATACTACGGATTTAAAGGACCATGCCGTCCCAAGCAATGCTGTTCAGCCAGCGGCAATCATTACTAGAGAGAAAGCTCAGCCTATTAAAAAAGAAGGAAGTGTCAGTGGAGAGGGAAAAAAAGTTGAGCCTGTTCCATCTACTTTATCTTTCAATATTTTCCTCTATATCGTAGATAAATTCAAAGCAGACTAAACGAAGCAATTTCATCTGATTATATTTGATTTTTAGCGGACAGATAGAATGCGCTGTATATTTATCCCCTTGTGTTAGAGGTTTTATTAATTGGCAATTCATATAAACATAAAAAAAGAGACTTTTTCCAAGTCTCTTTTTTTATGTACATCCGCTTGGTCCCCAATAAAGTGTCAAAATTAGTATAGGATGTGTCTAACCTTAGAATTGAGGCTGCACCGGTTACGGATCTTCTCACTTCGAGCCGGATGAGCAAGGAAATTTTGAGCACCGGCAAGATTGCGGATTGTGTAATTTAATTCTCCAATAGAAATGCATTGAGCTCTTCCAGAGTTATCATTCCTTCGTAATAAGCTCTGCCAAATACACTTGCTGAAACCCCCATCTCTTTAAGACGCCTAAAGTCATCCACTCCTCTCACACCGCCACTGGCAGCAAGATGAATTTCAGGAAACTTCTCACGGATGGTTTGAAATAGAGCGAAATTAGGGCCTTCCATTACTCCATCTCTCGACACATCAGAACATTTCAGGTATTTTAAGCCTCTCTCATAGAAGAAATCAATGTGATCAAAAAGGTCTATCTCGGTTTTCTTCAGCCATCCTCTGATTTTAATTTTATTATCTGATGGATTTATATCGGCAGCTAGGTTGACTTTTTCTCGGCCATAGGTAAGCAGGAATTGCTCGAGGCGCTCTGGATGATTAGCTGCTACAGAGCTGACGGTAATCGTAGCTGCTCCAAATTCAAAGCATTTGATTACATCTCCATGCGTAGTGATGCCCCCGGTATAATCAACCTTCAAAGAAGTATATCCAGCTATGGCTTCCAGAATATGGTAATTTTTTGGTTCACCTCTACGTGCACCATCCAAGTCCACCAGATGGATTCTCTTTATTCCTATAGATTCAAAAGCCTGAGCAATCTCCAATGGGTTATTTGAAATCACTTCTTCAGTAGAAAAATCACCTCTTTTAAGTCGGACACATTTTCCGTTGATAAGCCATATGGATGGGATAAGTTCAAACATTTTTCTAAAATTCAGGATTGAGTTGGTAATAAGGATTCTCTTAAAGATACTAATAGGTGGTTTTCAAAACTGCATCAATATGCAAATCTTTTGTAAGTTTTGAATTAGTAGATTTGCTAGAAGTAGTGAGTTTTTTTAAGCTCTTTAAGATTTTAATACTTCAATTTAGCTATTTTTCCGTTAATCCCTGATGCCCATATGGAACCATCTGCATGACCCATTTGAACAGCATGAAACCCTTCGTCTGATATTGGCTCCCATGCAATTCCTCCATCACTGGAATAATCTGAACCGCTGGGACCTACTGCTATCAACCATTTTTGCATGGGAAAGTAAACTACCCCAGACCTATATCCTCTTGGAGCTTGCTGGGGCATTATCCATTCTTTTTTACTAGAAATATACATACCAGCTATAGCTTCACGCCATTCTTCATTCAGATAATCACCTCCCACACCGACGATTTCTCCTCCCCCCCATACTTGTTAATGAAAAAATGCCCTGGGAAGACTCACCTTGAATAAAAGGGCTGGGATACTTTTCCCAGGTAGCTCCCATGTCTTTCGAAAAATGAAGGTTGGACTGTGTGCCACCGGTACCTATCCAAAGACTATTCCCTTCAGCTAGTAAGGAGGTAGCACTTGCCGCAAATGCTGCCTCACCCTCCGCGGCTTCGGGCAGCGAATCTACAGGATACCATGTATCTCCTTGATTGGCGGTTTGGAGGATGGTCCATTTTCCTTCGTTGGGATCACCAATTACAAATCCTCTGGTAGGTGAGGAAAAGCTAATTCCATCGAGAAATGCATATTCGTTTTCCTGGTGCTTCAGTTTCCAAGATTGTCCCCCATCTGTGGTTTTATAAATTACCGCTGGCTGTCCAGCAGAGACTACGAGTGCTGTCATTGCGTCAAAGGCATAAATGGATCTGAAATCCACAGTGTCTAGTCCTTCTACTACTCCGTGATCCCAGCTTTTTCCTCCATCTATGGTTCTGAGCCATGTTCCATTGCTTCCACTGGCCCACGCTATTTCATTGGTAAGAGGGGAAAGACCTCTGAGCGAGGACTGTACTGGTGTCTCGAGGATTTCCCATCCAGTGGGCTTTTCTGCTAGTTGCTCCTCAGAATTTTTGCAGGAAAAAAGCGCTATCAAAACTGATAGCGCTAGTAATTTACTTTTGATCATATTTATTTCAAATCAGACTATATCAACTTTTCTGTAGGCTTGGATCAGCGCTTTCTCCCCTTCTACTCCAGGAGAGGCATTTCCATGTTCCATCCCCATCACACCCTTGAATCCTTTTTCATGGATGAATTTGAATACATTGCTATAATTGATTTCTCCTGTTCCTGGTTCCTTTCTGCCTGGATTATCACCGATTTGAATGTAGGCGATTTCCTCCCATGTTTTTTGCATCGTCGAGATCAGGTTTCCTTCGTTGCGCTGCATGTGATAGATATCATAAAGAATCTTGCAGGAAGGGCTATCCACAGCCTTGCAAATCATATAAGACTGATCTGCATGACGTAGAAAAAGGTCTGGATTGTCACTCAAAGGTTCCATGACCATTACTAGCCCGTGAGGTTCAAATATTTCTGCTCCGCGCTTAAATGCTTCGATGACATTCCCTGTTTGAACACCCATGGGAAGGTTTCTTTCAAAATAGCCTGGAACTACAGTCATCCATTTTGCGCCAACCCGCTTGGCTACTTCCACGGATTTCTTGCAGGTATCTACAAAGGTGTCAATGTATTCTTGTTTTCCTGTGGTTAGGGATGTTTTCCAATTGTCGCCACCTTCTATTACAAAGACTCCCATGCGCATGTCTAGAGATTCTAGCGTTTTGCCAATTAAGGTCTGATCTTCAACAGATCTTTTGAGCATGCCGTTGTCTTCCAAAGATCTGAAACCTTGGTCGGCCATGAACTTCAACTCATCCACTATTCCTCCTGGGGCAGAGTTTTTGAACATCCCGAAGTGCGGGGCAAAATCCATATTGAAGGTTGGCTCAGCTTTTCCAGCGGCAAATGAAGGTATACTAATAGCTCCAGAAACACCCAGAAGCGTACTTCCCAATCCTATTTTTTTTATAAATCCTCTTCTTTCCATGATCAAACAACTTTTGTTTTTCCAGGAATAGCATGCGGATAATATCCATCTGCGCCAGGCAATACCTTAGGCATGGCATCCCAAGCTAATTTCTCTGGCATTAAATCCATCGTACCGTTTATCGCTTCGTCGAAAGTCAATGGCTTACCTGAGTAAGTTGCATATCGTCCCATAATTGCAGTCATCGTGCTATTTGCAGCATTTTGAGCATCGGCAAATTTATATTCTCCGTTGAAAAGTGCTGCCCATAGCTGATCATGCTCTACTTGGTACGGGTTGGGCTGATTCTTACGATCATGCTCATATAGTACATTTCCTTTCCAGTCTTTCAGCGTTCCATAATTACCTGCGCTGAGATAGGCAGTACCTTTTGTTCCTTGGAAGCTTTCATCTACCCTGTTCTGTGCTCCCGGGAAGTGACGGCACTCACTGTGAATCACGGACCCATCGGCGTACGTGTAAGTGAGTACGTGGTGATCAAAAATCTCCCCATTTTCCTTGCCGGTGCGTACGAGGCGTCCACCAGTTCCTTCTGCTTTGACAGGCGGACCTTGTTTCACCCAGTTAGCTATATCGATGTTGTGGACGTGCTGCTCGTTGATGTGGTCTCCACATAGCCAGTTGAAATAATACCAGTTTCGCATCTGATATTCCATTTCGGTTTGGCCAGGCTGGCGCTCACGTACCCAGACTCCCCCATCATTCCAATAAACTTGTCCGTTGATAATTTCTCCAATGTCTCCATTGTGAATACGCTTGATGGTCTCTATGTAATTGGCTTGGTAATGCCTCTGAAGCCCTACCACAACGTTTAGCTTTTTAGCTTTAGCTTCTTCAGCTGCTTTTAATACTTTCCGGATACCTACAGCATCGACAGCGACGGGTTTCTCCATAAATACCTGTTTTCCCTGCTTCACAGCCTCTTCAAAATGCATAGGGCGGAAGCCAGGAGGTGTCGCTAGGATCACTACATCGGCCTGAGCCATTGCGTCCTTATATCCATCAAAACCCACAAACTTCATTTCCTCAGAAACCGCCATTTTATCACCGTACTTCTCTGATAATGCCTTATGAGCGGTGTCTAGTCTGTCTCTGAAAGCATCAGCCATCGCTACGACTTTGATGTTGTGTCCAGTGGCCAAAGCTTGGAAAGCTGCTCCAGTACCACGACCTCCGCAGCCAATCACTGCAAGTTTAAGTTCGTTTACAGGGGCGGCATAAGCGCCCGGTAAGATAAAATTAGAGGCTACCAATCCTCCGGTAACTAATGCGGAGGTTTTGAGGAAATCTCTACGTGTGTTTTCAATTTTCATAAGAATAGGTATTAGGGGTTAGTAATCAGTTATTGGTGCGGCTTGATAGTAAGTCATTATTTCTTCCGGACTAGGAGGAGTAAGTGGGCGAACCAGTCTTAATCCTAAGAATGGAGCTTCAGGAAACCACCATTGACTTTTTGGGATCTGAGGATCGATTCTTTTCCAATCTGCTGAGCTGACAAAGCGCTTGGTAGAGCTCAATTCGGAGGCCTCGGTATCGAAACTTCCGCCGCGCACTACTCTTGGGTAAAGTTCTTTGGATGGATTTGAAGGGTTATCATTTGGTGATGAGGCATAAAAGTCAGGGTCATATTGATCAGAAGTCCACTCTAGAACATTGCCATAGATATCATAAAGCCCCCATGGATTTGGCTTCTTTTTGCCAATTGGATGAGTCGTTTCGGAGGAATTTTCTTTTGTCCAGGCATATTCTCCTAGCTGGGATGGATCATCTCCATAGAAAAATCGGGTGGTGGAACCAGCTTTTGCTGCGTATTCCCATTCTGCTTCTGTAGGTAGTCTGTAGAAAATGCCGGTCTTTAGATACAGCCAATGACAAAACTGAATCGCTCCGTACTGAGTCATCCCGATGGCTGGCTTGCCTTCTTTTCCCATTCCAAAAGTCATATCAAGATAAGGCATACTAGGTCTGGTCAATCCATCGACGATTTCACCGATAGGTCCTTCAGAAATCGCTAACTCGTAGTTTTTATCCAAGAATAGCTCGAAAGCATCCCAAGTCACTTCATGCGTTCCCATCCAGAATGGAGCTATTTTCACTTCATGAGCTGGTCTTTCATCGGCATTCGGTGAATTTTCAGAACCCATCATGAAAGTGCCTGCGGGTATTGCCGCCATTTGGAAGGTCACTTCTGTGCCTGGGATTTTCTGGGTGTAGGACTCAAAATTGGAATCATTTCCATCAAAACTCATGAGCATCAATGCGCCAATCGCGAGGTATTTTGAATTCTTATTTAGCATATTGAATGAAATATTCTAACGTATTAAATATAATAGGAAAGGGTTTGAAAATCAGTTCGTTTTTGATGGATGGATAGAATAGATGCCTACTGCCGATTGATCTAAATAGATAAAAAGCGTTTGATTGGAGGCGATAATTCTTCGGATATTTCCAGTAAGATTTAATCCGGTTAGGGATTTTGAGGCGTTAGTAAAATCTCCTTTACCGTTACCCAGCAAAACCACTCCATGGTTTGCGTCATATTTGCCAAAATACAATTTACCATAATCCGTATTTCCTCCTAGGATCATATCTAGATTACCATCCCCATTTATATCCAAAGCCGCGCTGGCATAGACTGGGGAGAATTGCGCTTGGATAGGAAGTGTTTTTGATTCAAATTTTCCGGCTGAATTCCTCACAAAATAAGTTGTCTCTAAGCGGTTCAGGAAAATAGAATTCGCTCCGCTTCGTTCTTGTGCAGTAAAGAGCTCATTCATCTTCACGCTAGAAAAGGACTTAAAGTCCAGGTATCTTTTTTTGAGGAAAAGCACTTGGCCTAAAATCTCATCCCTACTAGCTGCCGGGTATTTTTCACCTTGTATATAATATCCCAAGAAGGCGTCCACTGAACCATTCGAATCGAAATCTTTATAGAGGATCTCTGCTGGCTGTGAAGTGCTGGCTTTGATTTGGGTGTTAATTCCTAGGTTTCCTGCCAAGATCTCCACGATTCCATCACCGTCCCAATCGGCGAGAGTGAGATCATTCCATAAACCAAACTCATGCTTTTCGAAGAAATTTAAAGTTGATTCTTTCCATTGATTTACTTGAAACGAAAAGATTTGAATAGGCATTGCCTCACCAAGTACGATCAATTCTGGCTTGCCGTCCTGGTCTAAATCTGCTACTCCAGAATCAGTCACCATGCCCAAATTGATTAGTGTAGGCGCGAGTTGCTTGGTTTGATCAGTGAATTTACCATTGCCATCATTGATCCAGGTTCGGCCTCCTGAGGAGGTGGGGAATTGCCCTGGATTGATGCGAGCTCCTACAAATAGATCAGGAGATCCATCAAAATTCAAGTCCGTAACTTGAACAGTTCCTGTTGGGAAGGCTTCATTTGGAAGAGCATCTGAAGAAATCGTGAAGTTTCCTTTACCATCATTGAGGTAAAGTCGATCTCGTAGCGCTTCATCACCTACATTGAAATCATAAACTCCACCACTGGCCACGAATAGGTCTAAATGACCATCCCCATTCGCATCAAAGGCTGTCGCATCGGAATCCTCAGAACGAGAAGTGGAGGCAAAAGCACCCGAGTTTTGCTTCAAAAAAGATCCGCCAGCACGTTGAGTATAGAGTGAGGCAATAGCATTTGACCCAGCTCCTACGAACAAATCCTCTAGACCATCTCCTGTAAAATCTGCGAAAACCATCGCCTTGCCATTTTCAGAGATAGGATTGATGAGCAATGGCTGTCGTTTATAATCGTTGAATTCTCTACCCTTTTCAGTCGCGAGCTCTGTAGTTAACTTCAAAAAGTAATTAGCTGATTTTAAATTTGGAGCGGAAGATTTTGCAGCGTTGCTTTCACTTATTTCCAGCGTTTGATTTGCTTCAATTCCATATTCCTTGGATACTTTTCCCCCAGGCCAAGAGACTAGCAAAGAGTCAACTTTTGAAAATTGCCCTAGGCCAAAATGGAGTTTAGTGGAGACCGAGGACTGATATCCCCGATAGGGATTTTGCTCCGAAACCTGAATCTTTCCATCGGAATAGACTTCTACTTTGGCTCCCAAAGCTGAAGAATTCGCCGATGAAGATGAGAGCTTGACTTTGAGATAATTCCCCCCGCCTTGCTGAACAGCTTGATTCTCGTAAATAAAGGCGGGCGAGTTGATGTTATTGATGATGAGATCAAGGTCGCCATCATTGTCTAGATCACTATAGGCTGCTCCACTGCTGTTGGAAGTCTGATTTATACCCCAAGATTCGGTTTGATTTTGAAATGATAAATCTCCACTATTCTGAAAAATGTAATTGGTTAAATTTGAAGAAGGCATATTCTTCACCATAGTGAGAAGATCCTCTCGCTTCAATTGGCCGCCAGAGGTTTGTACATAGTTATCCATGTATTTCAGGAAATCCTGATTGTTATAATCCCTCAAATAGCCATTGGAGATGAATAAATCTTTCCAGCCGTCATTATCAAAATCAGCGAAAAGAGAGGACCAGCTCCAGTCCGTATTGGATAATCCTGCCAATTGCCCTATCTCCTGAAAAGTACCATCTCCCGAATTCACATGGAGCATATTTCTCATGTATTGGTGATGGAATCCCTTGTTTACGTTCAGTTCAAATAGCTCAAAGTTATCAGGAGCCATAAGCAGTTTTTGGCGCTCATTGTCCTCAGGAAGCATGTCAAGAGTAAAAATGTCAACTAGACCATCGTTGTTGACATCTGCGATATCATTTCCCATAGAAAAGTGAGAAGTGTGTCCCAACCGTGTAAGGATTTCATCTTTGAAAGTGCCGTTTTTTTGATTAATGTACAGGTAGTCGGGCATAGAGTAATCATTGCCAATGTAGATATCTGGCCAGCCATCCTGATTGATATCAGCAATAGCTAGACCTAGTCCATAAGAAAGACTAGAAGAAGAGATTCCGGCTTTTTGGGTGACTTCTACAAATTTTCCATTTTGATTTTCGAAAAGTTGTGAGCCGGCTTCATGCTTCTCCTTGAGTAATACTTTAGTAAGATTCACATCCTGATTTTGGATGGATTTTGTGTTATGATTTAGGAGAAAAAGGTCCAGATCACCATCGAGATCGAAGTCGAAAAAGCTCGCTGAAGTGCTTGGTGAATTGGAATCTACACCGTATTCTGCCCCCATTTCTTTAAAAATAGGAATACCATTTTGATCATTTCCTTGATTGACAAAAAGTTGATTGGTTCGTTTTTCAGGAGGTAAATTTCCTGAGTAGCATTGATAAATGTCTAATTTGTCATCGCCATTGATATCGACGAAGACGACTCCGGTCTTCCACGGACCTGATCTTCCTAATACTCCGGAAGCTTGGGTAATTTCTTTAAATTTGAGCTCGCCTTGATTCAGGTAAAGCTGATTGCCACTCACGTTGGCAGAAAAATAAATATCCTCTAATCCATCTTGATTCAGATCTCCCACGGCAACACCTCCACCATTATAGAGATATTCGTACATCAGGACATTAAGATTTAGTGTTTCTTCAATCCTGTTTGAAAAAGTGATTCCTGTATGATCAGAGGTCAAACGATTAAATAGAGGAGGAGGAGGATTCGGAGAATTTCCAGGTTGGGTTGACTTGTCAGGTTCTGAGCAAGACACGAGCAACAAACTGATAACCAAAGCTGTAGTAAGATTTCGGTTGTTCATAATATTAAATAATCTAAGCCACCCCAAAGGAATGGCTTAGATCACTCATTAAGAATAGATAAGATTAATCATATCCAGGGTTCTGGACCAATAGCGTGTTTCTATTTAATTCGTCTCTAAGGATAGGAGTAAAATAGATTTTATCCAACCAAGTTCTATTCTCTTTACCAGGATCGATAAGCTGTACTTCGTAATCGTAGTTATAGACAGTTGGATCGTATCTGTAAACTGAGACAGTTGCTCCTGGTTTGAGGGTACCAATGATGTTGATAATATTTGCCTTTCTACCAATCGTCTCAGCGGGAATCATCCAACGACGTACATCATGGTATCTTTGTTCTTCATACGCCATTTCTATGCGCCTTTCATTTCGGTAATCGTCAACCAACTGATCTCCTGTAGAAGTAATCGCAGGCTGGCCTACTCGAAATCTAATTTGATTTAACCAAGCTTTAGCTTCATCTTCTTGACCTAACTCTAAGGACGCTTCCACATAGTTCAATACAGCCTCTGTATATCTTAATACTGGCCATGGCACTTCTTGCCAAGTGTTTTGATCTACAATTGCTGGGTCTGGATCTACAAACTTTCTAGTGTAATAGCCTGTGTAACTACCGTTCCAATCTTCGATGGGACTATTTCTAGTATCCAATCCGAAGTGTGTTTCCTTACCTCCTCCAGCGGTGGAAACTTCATAAGTACCCGTCTGAATTTGTCCTAGAGGATCTCTTGGCTGATTGGCAGAAGACCTTGGTTTCCATTGAGCTCCGTCATATAAGATAGAGGCGTAAAAACGAGCATCTCTATTTTCGTAAGGTGCAGCTGCATGCTCAGGATTTGACCAGTCAAACTTAGACCCATCCATCATTTCGTAATCATCGACAAGCAGTTGCACAGGACTATTTCCTGCCCAGTTATTATAGCCGTTTGGACCATTGAAAAGACCCTGACGCCCACCATTTTCTTGTTTTAAATTGATGAAATATCTACCTAAAATCAGCTCTTTTTCGCCCCCATTTCTAGAAAGTGAATTGTTGATGTAGTTTTGGATACCCTCAGCGTGGGGAACTGGCTCGGATAGACCATATAAATTTCCAATTCCTTTATCTAATACAGCTTTTGCAGCAGCCTGCGCTTTCTGCCATCTTTCTACTCTATTACCACTTGGATAAGCTACCAGATCCAAATTAGGGTAGCTAGCAAGTAAGGAAGATTTGGCACTTGCTGTAGGTCCATCATGTAGATCACTTGCCGCATAAAGCGTAACTCTCGATTTCAAAGCCAATGATGCGAGCTCGGAAGCTCTACCTGAAGCCATATTTTTTCCTGCAAGTAAAGTAGCCGCATCATCTAGATCAGCTAGGATAAAGTTTATCGTCTCTTCCCATGTATTACGTGGGGTTTCGTATGTCTCTTCCCCCAGACCGTAAGGTCGATCTACAAGAGGAACTCCACCGTAGTACCTTGCTAATTGATGATAATAATATGCTCTCATGAATTTTGCTTCACCCATGAGTCTATCTACTACCCCATTGGTATTTGGAAACTGCGGTTCTGATAGATTCTCAATAGCAATGTTAGCTCTGCGGATATAACTGTACATATTCGCCCAGAAGATGGTATTGTTTACCCATCCATCATCGGCGGAGTTAGTTCTCGCTTCTGTAATGGTAGTGATTCCTCTACCTGGGTGCGTGAAAATAGCCTCATCAGTTAAAGAAGCAAGCATTTGCTCATCAAAACCACCATTTCCAAGACCTTGATAGATACCAGTCACAAAAGCATCTGCTAATGCAGGATCTGTCCATACTGCCGCTTGGGATATTTCTCCAAGTGGATCTGTATTTAGGAAATCATTATCACAACTGAGCAGCGTAAAGCAAGCAGTCAGGATTAATAGTATTTGTTTTAAATTATTTTTCATGTTGTCAATTAATTAAAATGAAACAGAAAGACCTGTGTTAATTACCCTTGCTTGAGGATAATATTGACCCAGAGAATTGTCTGATTCTGGATCATATACTTGGTTTTTACTCCATGTGAGTAAATTCAAGCCATTCACATAGAAACGCGCATTTTTGATTCCTATTTTTTGAGTGAGAGTTGCAGGTATATTATAGCCTATCTCCACATTTTTCAATCTGATGTAATCAGAGCTTCTAAACCAGTAGGTATTTCCTCCAGACCAATATTGATCAGATCTGTTAGCAAGTCTTGGATCTGTGCTGCTTGGATTGTCAATAGTCCATCTATCATCGTAGATGTCAGATAGGAAGTTACCAATGTTTCCTGATTCTCCAGCAGAGATAAACTGCCTAGCACCCGCTGCACCTTGGAATAAAATGGCCAAATCGAATCCTTTGTAGTTTGCATTAAAGTTGATTCCACCCTGGAATAATGGAATATTATTATTGTCCAAACGAACCCTATCGTCAGGTGTAATTTTACCATCACCGTCATGATCTTGGTACTTCATATCACCAGGTCTCAGGTTATTGGTGATCGCTGAATAATCAAGTGTTTCTGCATCGATAGATTGTTGATCTGGGAATACACCATCGTACTTATATACCAGGAAGGTATTTATTGGTCTTCCTGTGGACATTTGCCACTCTGGCGCTCCTGGTGATTCATCCCAGAATAGGATGCTGTTTTTAGCATATCCACCATTTACACTAGCAGAATATTGGAAATCTCCTTTACCGCCTTTAATCCCAAGATTCAAGTCAAATCCCTTGTTCTCCACTTCTCCTATGTTTTCTGCTGGAAGGCTAAGTCCTGTAGATTGAGGCACCGAAGCATTTCTCTGCCATAGTATATTAGTACGCTTGTTGTAAAATAAATCAAACTCGAAGAATATTTTACCCTGTAGGAATTGACCTTCAAAACCTAAGTTAGAATTGTTGGCAACTTCCCAGGTGATGTTTTTATTTGGTACTCTTGTTTCAAAGAGAGTTTTATATTCTGTCTCACCGATGATGTAGGAGCTAAACCCGTAGGTAGATAGGAATTGATATTCTCCAATCTGATCATTACCTAATTGACCCCAAGAGCCTCTAACTTTGAAAAAGTCAAAGGTATTACCCAAGGAATTTTTCCAGAAATTTTCTTCTGACACTACCCATCCCAACATCAAACCAGGGAAGAATCCAAATCTTGTATCTTCAGGAAAGATGTAGGAACCATCATATCTCCAAAGGAATTCGGCTAGGTATTTCTCCTTATAGTTGTAAGCAACTCTACCAAAATAATTCAGACGAGCTCTTTCGAAGGCGCCACCACTGTTGTCTTTTTGTAGATCTCCACCTGCAAATAATTGGTCAATTGCAGTAGATATAAAGAATCTCCTATAGGCACTAAAGTTGTCTCCCTCAATAGTTTCACGGTTAACACCAGCTACCACGTTCAACGTGTGCACATCGTTAAAGGTCTTGTCATAATTTAAGACACCACCTAAAAGTATATTCAACTGATTAGAACTTGACTGACTTAGGTTAGGTTCAGCAGGGCCTCTCAAGCTAGGAACCAAGACTGGAGTTACTCCATCGGCTTCAAAACCATTGCCTTTTTGATACAATGTCCATGGAGTTTGCCATCTTTTCGTAGAACGTATGTACTTATCTATAGCTGCAGTACCAGTGAATTTCAATCCTTCCACACCAGGAATCTTTATCTCCAAGTTACCCGTGGTCTGAATGTAGTCGCGTGTATCACGATCATATCCGGTCTGGTTTGTAGTGACTACCACTGGGTTTTGACCATTTTCGATATCCGGTCCAGGTAAGCCATTTGGCCAGTATGCAGGCTGATTAGGCTTGCCTCTCATCTGCATACGGAAAATGGCGCTAGCACCCACAGTAGGGAAGAATCTAGCTTCCTCTCTCGCCATGATACCCAAGCCTACTTTCATATACTTATTGATATTAGCGTCAAGGTTGACACGGAAGTCATATTGCTTATATCCTGTAGCTGCATCTCTATAATAAGCATCTTGATTTTGGTAGCCGAGGGATGTCAAGTACTTAACATTTTCGCTCCCCCCTACTAGTTGTAGGTTATATCTGCTCTGTGGAGACCAGTTTTTGAGCGTTTCTCCATACCAGTCAGTATCAGGGTAGTTCCATGGATCAGTTCCATTTCTGTACAGTTCTATCTGCTCAGGAGAATATGGAGCAGTTCTTACTTGTCCATTTGGACGAGTGTATTGTCCATTTTGCTTGTACGCTTCGTTAGCAGCAGCCCACTCTGAGGTAGGTAGCTCATAGATATTTAATTCGTTCAGCGCATTGGCATATTCTGGAGCATTGATAAGACCTGGAAGAACTGCAGGCTGAGCCCATCCTTGATTTGCTTGAAAAGTCAACTCAGGAGCTCCTGTAGATCCTCTTTTTGTAGTAACTAGTATAACGCCGTTAGCTGCTCTTGACCCATAAATCGCCGCAGACGCATCTTTCAAAACAGAAATGCTTTCGATGTCATTGGGATTCAAACGCTCCAAACCACCTGCTCTGTCAGGAATTCCGTCAATTACGACCAATGCGCTATTATTTCCCAGAGAATTTGATCCTCTAATTCTGATTCCGGAACCATCATATCCTGGCTCGCCACCTCTGTTCACCGCTACTACACCGGCCATACGTCCTGCTATAGAGTTGGAGAGGTTCAGCGCAGGAGATTTTACCAGCTCTTGACCTTTCACAGTGGCTACTGACCCAGTAATCGTCTCCTTCTTCTGCTCGCCATAACCTACTACAATTACCTCTTCGAGGGATTTAGTGTCAGGCATTAACGTAAGATCGAAAACACTCCTGTCTCCAACAGGCACTTCCATCTGAGTAAAACCTATAAATGATAGTACGAGTACATCTGATGGTCCAGAAACGGTAAGCGCAAATTTACCGTCAATATCAGTGACAGTACCGTTTGTAGTGCCTTTCACTAGAATTGAGGCACCTGGCAGAGGCAAATTATCCTCTCCAGAAATTACTACACCAGACACCTCCCGGGTCTGTGCAAGTGCGGTGCTAAACAGTCCAAGACAAAAAATTAATGTCATGCTGAATAGCTTTAACTGAGTAAAGTTTCTCATTGGCATAGGGGTTTATTGGTAATTAATAAAATTTAACAACCTAATTTCTACCTATGCTTCTCTAAAAGCAAGCTGTTTCTTGCCAAAAGGTGACTGGATTTTGACATAAATGATGTCAAATAATAGAGTATTTCGACTCAAATAGTATTATTTCCAGAAAAAAGGGATAATTGAAAGAATACTAGAAATTTTTCAATTTTTAATTAATGAGCTAAAATCAGGCTTTACTTGTCATTTCAATCGTTTGTTATAAGCGATTGACGACTGATTTTTTTGGGAGTTTTACAGACCACATTCCTCTCAACTCACCTACCTCGAAGTCCCTCGCTAAATCATCTGGATAAAGAGCGTTAATCTTGTTCAAGACCTCTTCATTAATATCACTTTTAGTGTCTCCATGGCAAGCCAAACAAAACTCTGAGGGAATCACAATGGCTTTGGTATAAAGTAAAACTTCCCCACCTTCTATTTTCTGAATATTGGGTTCATTCTCTATGTTGTTTTCTGAATTATATTGATATGCCTCTAAAAGGGGCAATTCATCATCTGTGGGCAAATTATCTTGATTCCTAGCTCGTAGAGAAGTTCGTCTGATCGATACTCCATGTTTGTCATTTAACTCTTTTATACTAGGGTTCGCATTCAGGTGGCAGAAGTCAACAGCTCCTACAAATCCTTTTTCAGCAACGGCCATCTGAAGGCGTTCCATTAGTTGCCTTTGTGCTTCACTGCTTATGGAATCTCCCCAGATCATTGCTTCTTGGGTGATTTCAGCATCTGAAAGCTTCTTGGCTTCCATAGCGTTATTGACTTCATCGAACACACTTTTAGAAATTCTCTCCTGCGGTCCGCATGCTAATAAAAGAAAGGAAGGTAGTAGAAAGTATAGAAGCTGCTTCATGGTGTGGGGAAGTTAGTATTAGATAAAACTACTAATTTGAAAGTATAAGAAGGTTCAATTCGTAGGTTTTTCCTCTGGTTAAAGGGGCACAAGTTCATTTGGTAATCTATTAAATAGGTAGCGTAAAAAGCAATCTGCTACCTAGTAGAATGGCAAGGGCTGGGGTATTTCAGCCTATTCTGTAAGGATTCACTAATATTATCTCTTTGAGAAGACTTGAAATAAATTATTTTTGTTTTATTCTACTATGTACATGCTAAAAACCTTTGGTCTATTTTTAATCGGGATGTTGCTGAGTACTCAGCTTTTTTCTCAAAGCTGGATCAGAATGCAAAGCTGGGGCCTTGACTTGGAATCTACTACCTGGATAGATGAGAATGTAGGTTTTGCTGTGGGCGAAAACCTGCTAATTCGTACCACAGATGGAGGAACTACCTGGGAGGAGCTAAAGGTGGAAATGGGGGGTAAACTGCGTGATGTCGCATTTTGGGATAGAAACACGGGTATTGCTGTAGGGGAAAATGGGCTGATACTAAGGACTGTGGATAGTGGGAATACTTGGGCGAAAGTGGCATCGGGTACGATTAATACCCTGAAAAGCTTAGCTATTTCCTCAGAGATTAGCATGTATGCCACCTCAAATACCGGCGAAATTTTACTTTCTACAAACAAAGGTGTGACTTGGTCAAAACTCATATCTGGAACCAGTCAACCTCTAAATGACATCCATTCCATTAATCCAGACACTGCCTATATTGCTGGAAACCAAGGTTTACTTTTGAGAACGACTGATGGTGGCAAAAAGTGGTCTCAATTAAATTCCGGTTTGTCCGCTAATCTGAATGGTATTGTCTTTGCCACGCCTTTAATAGGCTATGTAGTAGGAAATAGCGGGACTATACTAAAGACAACGGATGCTGGAGTGACTTGGACTATGCAGCCTTCTTCAGTGATAACGGACTTGCACAAAGTAGCCATCAGCCCTTTGGATAGTAGGATCGTTACTGTGGTAGGGGATTTTGCCACGGGGCTACGTTCGGCTAATTCAGGACTGACTTTTTCAAAGGCAAATTTAGGAGCTACCAACACTCGAAGTCTAAAGGGGCTGGCCTTTAAGCCGGCTAGCAATGTTGTGTTTTCAGTTGGTCAGGATGGGTATATGATTTCTTCTACCAATGCAGGAAGTTCCTACACGCAACGATTGGCTGGAATTAGAAATGATTTTTCCGGTATAGATTTCCAAAATGATCGAACTGGACATATCGTAGGAGAAAGGGGAGCAGATTTTATTACCACCAATGGCGCTACTAGTCTTGTTTCTAGACCATTGCCACAGGGAATTGATATCGTTGGGTTGGATTATTGGAATTCTTCCTTCGGATATGTAGGAGGTGCGGGTGGAAAGATTTTCAGGACAGGCAATGCCGGAGTCACATGGGTAGAGGTTACCGCACCGACAGCAGATACCATAGCTGGGTTTTATCTCTTTGCGCCCTCGGTCTTATATGCCACTGGAACAAATGGCTACATGGCTCGATCATTCGACTCCGGAGTCACTTGGGATGCAGACGGAGTTCAGTCCAGAACGGACGAAAACCTTAGAGACCTGACCTTTTTTGATTTTCAAATCGGATTTGCCATAGGAGATAATGGACAGATTAGCTGGACGAATGGGGGGAATACTTGGGAAAATCTTCCAAAACTAACCACTGAAGACTTGAATGCTTTGGCGAAGCTTGACTCTAGTACCTCTGTGATCGTAGGTGATGCAGGCGTTATTTTGAAATCGGAAGACAAAGCTAAAACCTGGAGAAAAATTACTGTTCCCTTTACGGAAAATTTGAATTCAGTGGATTTTTGGGATAGAAATTTGGGTTTTGCATCTGGAGATAATGGCTTTATCATTCAAACCAAAGATGGGGGCGAATCTTGGGTTCAGATTCCGAGCGGTACTACCAGAAATCTAACGGGTATAACAGTAGGCACTCCCACCGTGGCCTTTGCTTCAGGGGAAGACGGTACCATCTTGAGGTATGAATGCATTCCTCCTGTGGCGTTAAGCGAAATTACCGGTGCAGATCAACTATGTTTAACCATCGGCAATTATTCCATCGCGGATCCAGAAATGCCAGGAGCACAATTGGTATGGCGAGTAGATGGAGGAGAAATAATTTCTGGCCAAGGAACTGATCAGATTCAAGTACTATGGAAAACTCCAGGCAGAAATGGTGTATTTGTAAGTATGGAGAATTTCTGTGGCAACGGCAAAACCTCATCAATGGAGGTCATTGTATCAGATATTCCTCCGGCAGCAGCTCAAATACAGGGTAATGGCTCTGTCTGCTTAGATGAATCTAACCGGTATTCTCTACCCAATCTAGTAGGAGTAACTTATGTTTGGGAAGTCAGCGGAGGGGAAATAGTAGATGGCCAGGGGACTAATTTAATCACTGTAAAATGGAATGCATCTGGAAGTCAGCAGCTAAAGGTCGTTCAGGAGAATATTTGTGGTAAAGCTGCCGCCATTCAAAAAGCGATCACGGTGAACAAAGCCCCGGCCCAGCCGGGAGCAATAGCCGGTGAGAGCCAAGTAGGCTTGTGGGAGGCTGAATACCAAGTGCCGCTACAAAATGCTGTAAATTTCATCTGGAAAATTTCTAGTCAGGCAGGTACAATTCTTCAAGGCCAAGGGACAGAAAAGGTGAAAGTACGCTGGGAAAAAGAAGGGGATTTTCAGCTTAGCGTGGTAGCCGAAAACGAATGCAACGAAGGAGTAGCGAGGATTTTGGATGTAAATGTCAACGTGATCACTTCAGTGCCAGAGAAAGAGGATTTGACCATTCGTGTATTTCCAAACCCTTCTTCAGGCACTATCAATTTACAGTTGGGAGGGAGTAATTTCAGACGACTGCAAGTAATCAATGCCTTTGGACAAGTTGTTCGGTCAATTGATCTGAGCAATGAGATGAGAGAAATGAAAATCGAACACTTACCTAAAGGGATGAATCTAATCCAGCTTTATACCGAATCCAGCGTAATCGTGAGAAAAGTAGTAATCCAGTAATAACTCATCTCGCAGAAGCTTGTGAAGAATTACCACCAGTGAATACCCTGTGATTCTATTCGCTTAGCTGATGAGTTTTATTGCTCGCCACGTATGTTGACATACTGGAAAATATCACCAATACTGCCGTTTTTCACAAATGCTTTCTTCAAAATGGCCTCCGGGAAATAGCCTGCTTTCTCGAGAACATTCATCGATTGACCATTGAAATCATAGACTTGAGCGAAAATTCGCTCAATATCGAATTTCTCAAAAATGTATTTGGTGTACAGCTTTACCGCTTCAGTAGCTATACCTTTTCCCCAGAATGGCTCTCCTATCCAAAATCCTAATTCCATATTAGTACGAAGCTCGTCCTTTCCTCTTTCAGAACCTACCGATCCAGCCAGTCTTCCTTCATACTCCACAGCGAAATTTTGTGGCGGATTGAATTTTTGATTGTGCTCTATCCAATGACGTGCATCATGGATAGTGTAGGGCTGAGGATAGCTATCCTTCAGGTTCATGGCAATTTTGGGATTATTGGCCAAGGGATAGAGTTGATGGAAATGAGCTTCATTCCAAGTGACTAGACGTATTTCTCTTTCTCCGGTAATAATCATAAAAGTCTGCTGGTTAATTCTTCAAGATACTAGGCTATTCTCAGAATCAATAAAATTCTAAGGCTTTTTAAACAAATCTTCAGCCTAGTCTTCTAATCCGCTGTTGTTCATTCGGTCCAGGTTTTCTGCAAATCTCAGGGCGGATATAAAGTCCTCAATGTGCCCATCCATTACCTCGGGGAGGTTATACACAGTTTTGTTGATTCTATGGTCTGTCACTCGGGATTGAGGGTAGTTATAGGTTCTAATTTTATCTGATCTATCGCCAGATCCTACCATTGATTTTCGCTGAGCGCCCACTGCATCGTTGTGTTTGGCTAGTTCGATTTCGTATAGCCTAGATCGCAACACTCTCAGTGCTTTCTCGAAGTTTTTGATTTGCGATTTTTCATCCTGACACGTCACGATCAGCCCTGATGGCTCATGTGTCAATCGCACGGCCGAATAGGTGGTGTTCACCGACTGACCACCTGGGCCTGAGGAGCAATACGTGTCTTTCCTGACATCATTCATGTCAATAGTGACTTCCACTTCGTCCATTTCTGGCAAAACGGCTACTGAAGCAGCGGAAGTATGTACACGCCCCTGTGACTCAGTGGCCGGCACGCGCTGTACACGATGGACGCCAGATTCATATTTCATCCGACCATATACATCCTCTCCTCCTGATATGGTAGAAATAATTTCTTTATAACCTCCAGCTGAACCAAAAGTCAAATCCAAAACGGTTAGCTTCAGATTTTCACGTTCGCAGAATCTCTGGTACATGCGGAATAGATCTCCTGCAAAAATAGAGGCCTCGTCACCGCCAGCACCTCCTCTGATTTCCAGAATACAATCTTTTGAGTCATTAGGATCTTTCGGAATCAGTAGTTGCTTTAACTCATTCTCAAGTTCCTCTTTTCTAGGTCTCAATTCGTCCAACTCGTCCTTAGCCATTTCCCTGAAATCCGGATCTTTCTCTTTATCCAGCACTTCCTTTGAGCTGGTGATATTCTGCAGGACTAAGCTATACTCATCATAGACTTTTACAATTTTTTCTAACTCCCTATATTCCTTGTTGAGCTTGGTATATTTACTCATGTCCGCCATGGATTCAGGCAAAATGAGTAATTGACCTACTTCTTCAAACCGTTCTTTTATTGATTGTAATTTGTCCAGCATAGTTTCTTATTCGCTGCGCAAAAATAGGGAAATTTATCCGGAGGCAGAATACTACTTCTAACTTATAAACTGTAGCACATGGCTTGATTTAAACGTCTATGGATTATGCTGAAATTCAAAAATATACTGCTGTTGATTTTCTGTTTGGGCCTTCTAGGCTGCGAAGAAGAAAAACCACTACATTCCTGCATCGACACGTCAAAAATAAGAAGTGGTCCATGTACTTTGGAATACGTTCCCGTCTGTGGTTGCGATGGTAAAACCTACGGAAATGCCTGTGCTGCGGACTTGGCGGGACTTACGTCTTGGACTGGGGGAGTCTGTAAATAGAGCAGGCTGCCCATTGGGGACAGCCTGTGCTATTTATTCTACTGTAACTGATTTGGCCAGATTCCTTGGCTGATCTACGTTGCATCCGCGCATGACCGCGATATGATAGGAGAGTAGTTGGAGGGGAACGACTGCTACCAGCGGTGCAAAAGCCTCGTGAGTTTCAGGTATTTCGATCACATGGTCGGCTATGGCCTTCACTTGTGTATCACCTTCGGTGACTACTGCGATTACTTTCCCTTTTCTAGCCTTTACTTCTTGGATATTGCTGACTACTTTTTCGTAAGAACTATCCTTGGTTGCAATAAAGAATACAGGCATTTCCTCATCTATCAAAGCGATAGGCCCATGTTTCATTTCTGCAGCTGGATAGCCTTCTGCGTGGATGTAGGAGATTTCTTTGAGCTTTAATGCTCCTTCCAATGCCACAGGGAAATTATATCCTCTTCCTAGGTAGAGTGCATTTCTTACATCCTTGTATTCACCTGCGATGTACTGAATGGCATCGTTGGTTTTCAAGGCGCGCTCTACTTTTCCAGGAATTGCTTCTAGTTCATGTAGCAACTGCACATATTTACTTTCTGGCAAAGTTCCTCTTTGGTAGCCTAGCTTTAGAGCCATCATAGCCAAAACGGAGATTTGAGCTGTAAAGGCTTTAGTAGAAGCGACCCCAATTTCAGGACCTGCGTGGGTATAGGATCCTGCATGGGTTGCTCTAGGGATGGATGATCCAACTACATTACAAACACCAAAGATGGTAGCTCCTTTGGATTTTGCTAGTTCTATAGCGGCCAACGTATCAGCAGTCTCACCCGATTGGGAGATGGCGATGATAAAATCCTTTTCGCCTACTACAGGATTTCTATACCTGAATTCGGAAGCATATTCTACTTCTACAGGCACTCGCGCAAACTCTTCGAATAGGTATTCGGCCACTAGTCCAGCATGCCAGGAAGTACCACAGGCGGTGATAATGATTCGCTCTGCATTCTGGAATTTATTCATATAATCCCTCAAGCCACCAAGAACTAAGCGACCTGATTTGGCGTCTAAGCGCCCTCTTAAGCAATCAGCAATTGATTTTGGCTGCTCGTAGATTTCTTTCAGCATGAAATGATCGTATCCACCTTTTTCGATGGCTTCCAGTTCCATTTCCAATTGATTGATGTAGGGGTTGGTCTCTACGTTCTCAATGGTCTTTATCTGAAGGCGATTGTTTCGGATTACAGCTATTTCAAAATCGTCCAAGTAAACCACCTTATTGGTGTACTCTATGATAGGCGTCGCATCCGAAGCTAAGAAATACTCATCTTCTCCAACACCAATGACTAATGGAGAACCCTTCCTCGCTGCGATAAGCGTATCAGGCTCTTCTTTGTTGATCAATACGATAGCGTAAGCCCCAACTACTTTGTGGAGTGCCAGTCTGAGTGCTTCTTCTAAGCTGCAATGATTATTCAGTTGAATATCCTCAATGAATTTGATGAAAACCTCAGTATCAGTATCTGATTGAAAAGTGTATCCTTTCTTCTGTAGATCTTGCTTTAAAACCTCATAGTTTTCAATGATACCATTGTGGATCATTGCGATTTTCTCAGAAGATGAGTAATGTGGGTGAGCATTGGCATCGTTTGGCTCACCATGAGTAGCCCAGCGCGTATGGCCTATGCCGATGGTGGATCCTAAATCAGAAGATGCTTCTAGATGCTTCTCTAATTCGGAGACTTTCCCCTTCTTTTTGTAGATACTTAGACCATTGTTGTCCAATAGTGCCACACCGGCACTATCATAGCCTCTATATTCTAATCTTCGAAGTCCTTTGATAATAATTGGCAGAGCTTCTTGTTGCCCTACATATGCTACGATTCCACACATATTGAAAAATTCTTTAGATAAAGTTTGACTTCCGCAAAGAAACAGCATTCATGCCAAAAAAAATAATCCACTTCCTTTAAAATTGAAAGTGGATTATCAGAACTTCTTCGAAATCGATTGTGCTACCTTGTCTTTGAGTAAATAACTTTTACTTTGATTTTATTCTTGTCCACCACAAACTGCTTTAGTGACTTTTTAAAATCGTCGCCATTAGAGGCAGGTAAGTCTGCATACAGTAGCCAATCTTTACGTGTTAGTTGATTTCTAAACAACGCATTGACATACGAAGTAATGAATTGGCTATAAGTTTTACTTTCTGCATTATAAATTAATGCGGCAGGGTTCGCCGTACTTGGGGTTTCCGATCCGTCTTCGTTTATTAATACTTGAGGTGCTCCATCTACTTGAACTGATAATCTAGCCCCCGTTGAAGTTTCTAAAATCTCGTTTCTGGAATCGGTAAAATACATGGTGATACCAACTGGAGGTTTTTGTGATTCTGCCTGTTCTTCTATTTCTCCTAGTTCCAAAATTACCTGATTGAAAGTAACTCCAGAAAGTGTATCCAAAAACGCATCAAATGGACTGGTGTCTAGTTTTATCGTCATACCAAGTCCTGATTTCATTCCTACTAGAGGGCCCACATTGTAGGACTTATTCGTTTCAGTTACTACTTGAGTAGGTGTCCCGCTGCGATTACTCTGAATGCTACTAAAGCCTCTCGCCGCAGAAATTGATCCATTTGAAAGTCTAACACTAGCAGTAATACTATAGGCTTTCGCCGCTGTATCTCCTTCATAGTGGTAATAGCTTATCAAACCTGTACCTGTACCCAGGCCTAACCCAATAGTTGTATTATCACCTTCTCTTCCCTTGATTACTACTCCAGGGATATAGTCACGAAAAACGAATATATCGTTGAAATAGAGGCCATCTTTTATCTCGGTAAAGAGCTCCTCTGCAAATTCTGGTGTTACCTTAAGAGAAACTAGTGTATCTGATTTTTCTCCAAATATTATTTCTCCAGATGCAATTGGAGATTCTTCGTAGGATAACTTATCGAAGTTGTAATAAATGGTGTCTTGTATTTGCTCAGTGAGTTTATGAACGGAGTAGTATTTGGCTTCATCCAACTTGTTTCCATCAATGCTCCGAACATTCATAAAGAAAAATACCGAATCCAACAGGGCATCTTCTTTTGGTAGTGGGGTATTAGGATCAAATGAAAGTCTGGTGTATGCCTGACCAGATGTTTTTCCAAAGAAATCATCTTCTTCCTCGCCCACTACAAGCACTATCTGATTGGTCGTGTTAAAAGAATCTACCAAAACCACTTCAGCGGATAATTCAAACTCTTCGAAAACCACACCAATTTGGTTGTTTCCGGGAGCAAGCTCTATACCTACCGTAGCAGGGTCACTACAGGAACTGATAAGAAAAAGGGACATAATCGCCCCCAATGCCAGATTAACCGGCGAGGTTGGTATATATATCGTAGAGCTCTTCGTGAGCCTGTGCTTCTGATTCTGATTCAATACTGATTTCAAACTTTTTGTCTTTTGAGAACCCCTCGATTAGTTGGTTTAATTCTGCGGAAACTTCACCGCCTTTGACTATCAAGTCAGCATATTCCATACCTATCTTGATAAATCCTGTGTAGTCTTTGCTCATCAAAGGTGCTAAATTAGCGTCATCTATATCGACCATCTTAACCTTGTTTAACAAATCATCGCCAAAGGTATGAGAAAATCCATTGTTATAGACCGCGAACACGGATTTAGTGTTTTTGAATAGAGGCTCGCTTTTATAGGTAGTCTTCAAATACATAGGGATCAAACTGGTCATCCAGTCATTACAATGAACTACATCAGGTGCCCATCCTAATTTCTTCACCGTCTCGATCACTCCTTTACAGAAGAAAATTGCTCGCTCATCATTATCCTCGTAGAATTTCTTCTGCTTGTCGTGGAAGACATGCTTTCTATGGAAGTAATCCTCGTTATCAATGAAGTAAACTTGCATTTTTGCATTTGGAATTGAAGCTACCTTGATCACTAATGGCTTCTCTTCATCACCTACTGCGATATTGATTCCTGATAACCGTACTACTTCATGCAATCTGTTTTTTCGCTCGTTGATTAGTCCAAACCTGGGTACCAAAATTCTGATCTCCATACCGCGCTCTTGCATAGCTTGAGGTAGGGCTCTTAGGAAGTTGGCAACTTGAGAAGTTTCAAGAAAAGGATTGATTTCACTTGCAACGTAGAGAATACGTAAATTGGACATAGTTATCGGATTTTAATGTTTAGGGTGAAAAACAGCTTTGCAAATGTACAAAAAAAAGATGAAAGGCCTTGTTTTTCTGATTATTAATATAATTTTGGCGCTATTTACCCATTCTAAACCCTGTACCAGTGCATGTAATCCAAACTGGAGCCGATTGGAACAAATACTGGCTTGATTCCCTAAAAAACAATAAAATTATAGGTTTGGTCCCGACTATGGGAGCACTTCACGAAGGCCACCTAGACTTGATAAGAAAAGCCAGGTTGCGATCGGATATAGTGGTGGTTTCTATTTTTGTGAACCCAACACAATTCAATAATCAGGAAGATTTTGAGAAGTATCCTACTACGCTAGAGGCGGATTTGGCTAAACTTAGGGAAGAAAAAACTGACTTTGTATTCCTTCCCAATACGGATACTATGTATCCTGAAAAACCTAGCTTAAGTATAAATTTTGGAGAATTAGAAAGAGTTTTAGAAGGAGCTTTTCGTCCCGGCCATTTCAACGGAGTCGGGATAGTAGTTTCAAAACTCTTCAATATCATAAAACCTCATAAAGCATTTTTTGGGCAAAAAGATCTCCAGCAGACTGCCATTATCAAGCAACTCGTGAAAGATCTCTCGTTTGACATAGAACTAGAAATTGTCTCCACAAGGCGGGCAGAAGACGGATTGGCTTTGTCCTCCAGAAACGTTCGCCTATCTGCAGAAGAGCGGAAGCAATCTTTGGTGCTGTATGCAAGTCTCATCCAGGCTTCCGAGGAACTTTTAAACGGAAGGTCATGGTTGCAGGTGCAAAATCAAATCAATCGCAACTTTGAGGAAATGTCCTTAGCTAGGTTGGAATATTTTGAATTGATCCATCCTGAGAGCTTCCACAGGTACAAGGAATTTGACTCAAGTCAAAAATCATCAATTTGTGTGGCTGCTTATCTCGGTGATATCAGATTAATCGACAACCTGCCAATTATTCCTTAGTTTTGCCGCAAAATTAAACCAATGCAAATTCAGGTACTGAAATCAAAAATCCACCGAGTTAAAATCACTCAGGCGGAGTTGCACTATGTAGGGTCTATCACCATCGATGAAGACCTCATGGATGCAGCTAACCTCATAGCTAATGAAAAAGTCCAAATAGTCAATGTAAACAATGGCGAGAGACTAGAGACTTACGTGATTACAGGTGAAAGAGGCTCTGGCCAGGTGTGCATGAATGGGCCGGCTGCAAGGAAAGTTCAGGTCGGAGACATCATCATTATTATTTCTTATGCAGGGATGGAGCTAGAAGAAGCAAAACAATTTAAACCTGTTTTGATATTTCCAGACGAGCAAAATAAACTCATCTAATGGGCAATAAATACATCAGGCAATTTTTCCAGATTACAATTTCTTTAGGAGTTGCAATCTGGATTTTTTGGTATTTGTATAGAGATATAGCATTTGACTCACTCATAGACCAACTAAAATCCAGCAATTGGAGCTGGGTGCTAGTATCACTGGTGATTTCTATGATGGGTTACTTAATGAGAAGCTGGCGATGGACTCTTTTGATAGACACAGAAGAAGGTCAGCAGGTATCTCTTACCCGTTCATATCATGCGGTGATGATCGCTAACTTTGTGAATATGCTCGTTCCAAGAGCCGGTGAAGTGGCAAGATGTGCTGTACTTACCCGCACTAATGGGATTTCGGTAGGATACCTATTTGGGACAGTAATCGTAGAAAGGAGTGTTGATCTCCTTGGTCTCTTGTCCATCATTGCATTAGCTTTTTTTGTAGAAAAAGACCTATTTCTGGATCTCTCTAGTCAACTTGTTGATATAGATCTCCTATTTCAAAAACTCCTCTCAAATCTTCCGATGGTGATTGGTGGCCTAGTAGTGTTCACTTTGCTAGTAGTTTATGTATTTAGGAGATATCGAGATCATGGAATACTAAACAAGCTTCAACATTTTCTGAGAGAGATTCTGGCAGGTCTCAAGCGAATAGGTAAATTATCAAATCCCGTAGGTTTTTGGATCAGCTCAATTTTAATTTGGGTGATTTATTTCTTTACCATGTACACGATCGCCCTAGGCATACCTAGTACTGCCAATTTGTCCTCAGGTGAAATATTACTAGTCATGGTAATGGGAAGCATTGGCATGATTGCACCTGTTCAGGGTGGGATTGGAACCTTTCACGCCCTAGTGGCCTTCATTTTGATACAGTTGGGAATATCGGAATTAGACGCTAAAATCTTCGCTGTCATCTCCCATAGTTCACAAGTATTATTGGTACTTATAGTTGGGTTTGTGAGTTGGTTAATAATGCTGAAAATATCATCTGCAACTCAACCCCAAAAAGTCTAACACGTATTCAATCCTGCAAACAAATTAATTATGATACTTATTTTAATCGTTGTCGTATTCGCCATAGCTGGCTTTGTAGTGAGTAGAAAGCTCAAGAGCAAATTCAAGCAGTATTCTCAAGTTGCGCTGAAGGCTAATCTATCAGGAGCAGAAATCGCCAAGCTAATGCTCGCAGATAATAACATCTCTGATGTCCAGGTCCTCTCGGTAGAAGGACAACTCACCGACCACTACAATCCAGCAAATAAAACGGTCAACTTGAGTCCGGACGTGTACTATGGAAGGAATGCCGCAGCTGCTGCTGTAGCTTCTCATGAGTGTGGCCATGCCGTGCAGCACGCTACTTCTTACACATGGCTCAATCTAAGATCTACTTTGGTTCCACTTCAAAACAGTGCGGGTAAAATTCTGAATTTTGTGCTTTTAGCTTCTCTATTTGGGGGTTTTGCATTGGGATTGCCCTACGAAAGGGTAGGATTCATCGTAGTGGGAGCGTATAGCATCATGACGTTATTTACTATCGTTACCCTACCGGTAGAATTCGACGCCAGTAATAGAGCACTGGCTTGGATCAAAACCAGAAATATTGTGACCGCAGATGAATATACCATGTCAAAAGATGCGCTGAAATGGGCAGCAATGACCTATGTGGTCGCGGCTTTGGCCTCCATGGCTACCTTAGCTTACTACATTTTCGTCTTTTTTGGAAATAGAGATTGATACAGATCAAATAACATTTTGGAAGAGGGGCAAGCTTTGCCCCTCTTCTTTTTTTGCCATATATTCCAAGCAGAAAGGTAAACCCACATAGAATATTATGCATTTTGAATTGACAGAAGAGCATCGCGCAGTGCAAGAAGCTGCTAGAGATTTTGCTAAAAACGAGCTACTTCCAGAAGTTATCCAACGAGATATTGAGACTAGATTTCCTACTGAGGAGATCAAAAAAATGGGAGAACTCGGCTTCATGGGAATGATGGTAGATCCGAAATATAATGGAGGGGGAATGGATACGGTATCTTATGTTCTTGCGATAGAAGAACTGTCGAAAATAGATGCCTCCGCTTCGGTGATCATGTCCGTCAACAATTCCTTGGTTTGTTGGGGAGTTGAAAAATATGCTTCAGAAGCTCAAAAAGAAAAATACTTAAAACCACTGGCATCCGGTCAAAAACTAGGTGCTTTTGCCCTTTCGGAGCCTGAAGCAGGATCTGATGCTACTTCTCAAAAGACGGAAGCGTACCTTGATGGTGATCATTACGTATTGAATGGAACCAAAAACTGGATTACAAACGGCTCTAAAGCCGACATTTATTTAGTTTTTGCTCAGACTGATCATAGCAAAGGACATAAGGGAATTTCAGTGTTTTTTGTAGAGAAAGGCTGGGAAGGATTCGTACAAGGACATAAGGAAGACAAACTGGGCATCAGAGCTTCTGACACTACCTCACTTATGTTTACAGATGTAAAAGTGCCTGTAGAAAACCGTATTGGCGAGGAAGGCTTTGGGTTCAAATTTGCCATGGAAACGCTTAATGGTGGAAGAATCGGCATCGCTGCTCAAGCTCTTGGAATAGCCGCAGGAGCTTATGAGTTTGCACTGGCTTATGCTAAAGAACGAAAGACTTTCGGCAAAACGATCTCTCAGCATCAAGCCATTCAATTCAAACTAGCAGATATGGCTACGAATATTGAAGCGGCAAGGCTTTTAGTATATAAAGCTGCCTGGCTGAAAGATCAGGGCGAAGACTATTCTCACGCCTCAGCCATGGCAAAGTTATACGCTTCCCAAGTGGCTATGGACGTCACCATAGAAGCTGTACAGATTCATGGTGGGTACGGATATGTTAGAGAATATCATGTGGAGCGACTGATGAGAGATGCTAAAATCACTCAGATTTATGAAGGAACTTCAGAGATTCAGAAAATAGTAATTTCCAGAGGTATCTTAAAATAACTTTAATCTTATAGTACAAAGGGTGTAGCGAGGATTCGCTGCACCCTTTTTTTGCTACTATTGGTAGAATAACTATGAATATTCGTTAGAAAAATTATATTTTTGACCCTACGTTTTTTTACTACTTATTCATGGAATATTACAACAAGGTAATCGAATCAGTCAATGTAAGGTTTATTCGCGGAAATAATTTCCGAGTAGAAAAACCAATCACAGTGACTGAATATGTAGAATCTGATAATACACTTATTTTACTACACCATGGTACGCTTAAATTTGGAGAGGATCAAGAGCTTTTGAACGAAGGCGAGGTGCTTTTCTTACCTGCCGATCAGAAAACGAAATTGACTATTGGGAATAGCTCCAAAAAAGGAGAAATATCAAAAGATCAGTTTCAGGAAAACAAGAAAAAATACCTACAGAGTATAAGTTTCAGGGATATTAAAAGTACGGAGGATGACTGTATTTCGATTCTTGGCTTTGAGTCTAAAGTTTTTGATGTTGTTAACTTTTTTAATTCCCTAGATATCCCACCATTCATCATACGGTTCAATGATCGACTTGCTACGATCATAGAAGATCTGATGAAGGAAGTAGAGGTAAGTAATGTAGGGAAAGAAAGGGCCTTGAAAGCCCACACCGAATTGCTAGTTATCGACTTGCTTCGCCATATTTTGAAGAATAGGTTGTTTTTAGAAGAACTTTCGACCAACGCTACCTACTTCAAAGACCCACGATTGATTGATTTATTCAATTTTATCAAAACCAATCTTGGGGGTGACTTGTCCAATAAGATTTTAGCTAAAGTGGCGAATGTATCAGAAGATTACGTGGGGCAGTACTTCAAAATGCTCACAGGAATCAATCCTCAGGATTATATTGAGTATCAACGTATGGAGGCGGCCGTGGAGCTTTTGAGAACTACCAAAAAGTCAATTCGAGATATTGGAAAAGAGGTAGGCTATAAAGATACGGCCTATTTCTGCCGCAGATTTAAGATGATGTACGGTGTCCCTGCCGGCAAAATGAGAAGAAGAGAATCTCTAATTAACGTGTAGAGATAAATTCAACAGCACTTTATTATTCAAGACTTCAGCCAAAAAGCTGGAGTCTTTTTCAATAGCATTGCCTACTACTACCAGGTCTGCTCCACTAGCATAGGCTAATTTTATTTTTTCTAGGCTATCCAATCCCCCACCTACAATCACTGGATTTTTAGAGACTGACTTTACTCCTTGGATTACTTCTGGAGCAACTGGAGATTTGGCCCCGCTTCCGGCATCAAGGTAGAAATATTTCATACCCATGTATAGTCCTGCTAATGCAGTCGCTTTTGCTAGATCGGGCTTGGAGTTTGGTAGGGGTACTGTTTGACTTACGTACTGTACACTAGTTACTTCACCTTCATTCACTAGCATGTAGGCCGTGGGTAATACTTCTAGGTTCATTTTTTTTACCTGTGGAGCTGCTTGCACCTGATGGCCTATCAGATATTCGGGATTTCTACCCGAGATTAAGCTAAGGAATAATATGCCATCCGCTTCCTGTGCCAGCTGCATACGAGAGCCTGGGAATATTACTACTGGTATTTCGCCGGATATTCGCTTCAGAGAGATCACTACTTCCCTGAAATTATCTTCAGCAAGATGACTTCCTCCCACCAAGATTAAATCCAGTGTAGAATCTTTGACCCACGAAAACTCTTTTTCAAAAAGTAATAAATTCTTGATCTTATCAGGATCAACCAGCCAAGCTAATCCTTTATTACCGCTGAGGTGAAAGCTTTTGAGAATTTTACTGACTTTTTTCTTCCCTACTGGCATCTTCTGTCTGCGTTGCAAATAGATTGGGTAAGAATTTTTCTTTAGCAAAAGCTAGCCCTAAAATCAACAAGCGCTGACCCATGCTAGGCCAAAAGGATGATTTGGATTCCTGAGTGAGTTTTTTCTCAATCTCTTTGGTGAGCAAGCCTTCTCTTTCCAGAACGGCAATTGCGTCTTCAGTTTTCTTGTTTTTGCGGCCCTTTCGGGTTTTTACTATAGCTAGCGCGATCAGGCCACCAGCTAAGACGACTCCACCAATTTTGAGCCAGTCTTCAGACTCCGCTTTGAATAATTCCAACTGCCTAGCCAAAGTCTGCTCCAATTCTTCTTCTTTTTTCTTGAGATCCTTATTCATTCTCTTGGCGTTTTTTGAAAATTCTAGCTCTAAAAATAAAACCCTTCAATCCCTTCTGCATCTTATCTTGAGTGGTGTCATTGTCTCTGATCAAGTAGAGAACCACCAAGATGAGTAGATATAATAGTCCAACTAACAAAAATCCCATATGTGGAGATTCGAAGTATTGACTTAGGAAAAAAGCCAGGGACAAACTCATAAATAACAAAACCAACAAGAGACTACCTCCCATTAAAACTAAAACAACGAGGCGAGATAAGATTCCAGCTAATTGTTCCTGGATATCTTGTTTGACCATGTCTATTTTAGTCTCTACTATTCCTTTTACAGTTTGTACTATTTCTCCGATTTTCAGCATGATTAAAAGCTTATATGAACTTACAGTTGAAATACGACACAATATACTTCAATTGGTAGGAGCAAAAAAATTATGCAATTGCATCTAGTTCTTGCTCTTCATAGAATTTATATCTCAAAACAAGTTCCAAGGCAAAAGCAATAGCTTCGTTGATGGTGAATTGTTGGCAGAGGGATTGGTCGATTTCGTCCAAACGGCTGTAGTAAGCCGTAGCGAGAGGAATATCCATATCATGATTTATTCGATCAATGGTATTTTGGTACTCGGCTGCCTTCGCCTCCTTCAAAATTTTACAAATAATGAGGTCTTTTTTACCATATTTGGTTTTGCGTGCTGAAGCAGCAAATAATCTACAGATTAATCCTCTTTTATTGTGATTTCCACAGAACCCCTTTGAACCATCTGCTGATTGGGGTCTATACATCACACAGCTAGCGCTTTCTTCCATTTCGTCCATCAAAACCAGCGTGGATTCAGCCAATCCTTTTGCATAGAGGTCAAAAGCCAAGGGTAGAAACTCTAATGGTGAGGCGGGAACTTTGGGATTTGCGCAGCAAAAGCCACAGGATGATAAACAACCTAATCCGCTTTCTGCTGCAAATTGCTTCGTATCTGCTTCAAGCTCAGTGAATACAGCGAGGGTAGCTAGGGATTTCTGGGCAAGGTTCATTTTGATCGTTATAAATGGTGCGCAAAAGTACACTAGTCAAAGCAGTTTGATTCCCATGAGCAATTATTTTTTATATTGAAAGTCAGTGGATTAGCAGATAGATAATCGAATAGTCGTAAAATCACTAGACATTACAGGAAAGAGATCGTTTTCTTTAAAAAAAAGATAGAAATGAGTAGCGAAGAAAATCAAAATGCAGAAGAAAAAATCCGCTTAGCTTTCAAAGAGCGTGATTGGAGCGAAATCAAAAGTGCTGATTCATGGGTGATTTTTAAGGTCATGTCTGAGTTTGTAGAGGGCTTCGAAAAATTAGCGAAAATCGGCCCTTGCGTGTCAATTTTTGGGTCCGCCAGGACGCCTAGGGATCACCAGCATTACAAAATGGCGGAGGATATCGCTGCCAAGCTGGTGCGTCACGGCTATGGTGTAATCACTGGCGGAGGCCCAGGGATCATGGAGGCTGGTAACAAAGGAGCGCATTCGGAAGGCGGGAAATCCGTTGGGTTGAATATCGTATTGCCCTTTGAGCAATTTGACAATATTTATATTGATCGAGATAAGCTGATGACCTTCGATTATTTCTTTGTTCGCAAAGTGATGTTTATCAAATATTCTCAGGGGTTCGTCGTGCTACCAGGTGGTTTTGGAACTATGGATGAGTTTTTCGAAGCGTTGACATTGATACAAACCAATAAAATAGGCAAATTCCCTATCGTACTGGTTGGTAAAGAGTATTGGTCAGGCTTGGTCGATTGGATCAGAAAGACTCTACTTAGCCATCATTATATCAATGAGATCGATTTAGAACTTTTTTCTGTAGTAGAAGATGCTACCGAAGCGGTTCAAGTGATCGATGAGTTCTATAGTAAGTATTTGCTCAGCCCGAATTTCTAATTCCCCACACCAAGCAAAGAATCCGACGAAACTGTTACATGAATAAGTCTCAACTTCTTCCTCTCTATTTATTACTTCTTCTCAGCCTATCGCTGGCAGTGTATGCTATCTGGAAAACTCCAGCAGAAATCACCCCAGAACCCAGCGTAGCCCAGGTGCAGCTGCTTCAAAATATGCCGATGCCATCTAGGGATTCTGTTCGTCTTTTTGACTTGCCGAAGGAATTAACCTTTGCTGGAGAAAAAGTCCCGCTGGAAATCGAAGATGTAAGAGAACGATTGGAACGTGAGATTTATGTCAATGCTTATTGGCAATCTAACATGATTCTGCTGATGAAGCGGTCAAGCAAGTTCCTTCCTGAGATAGAGGAAACGTTGAAAGAGAATGGAATTCCGGATGATTTCAAATACCTGGCGATGGCTGAATCTGCTTTGATGAACGTGGCTTCGCCTGCAGGAGCAAAAGGTTTTTGGCAAATAATGGAATCCACAGGAAAAGAGTATGGTCTTGAAATATCCAAAGATGTGGACGAGCGGTATCATTTACCCAAAGCCACTCTTGCCGCCTCAAAATACCTGAAAAAAGCACACGCCAGATTTGGAGATTGGACGGCTGTGGCGGCTAGCTACAATATGGGACAAGCTGGATTTTCTAGAAGACAGCAAGATCAGTTTGCCGACAATTACTATGATTTGTTTCTTAACGATGAAACTAGCCGGTATTTGTTTAGAATTTTGGCTTTCAAAGTAATCTTCGAAAATCCCTCCGAGTTTGGTTTTTACTTACGAGAATCAGATTATTATAAAAACCCAACAATGAGGAGTATTTCTGTCACCTCCGATATAAAAAACCTTGCGAGCTGGGCGCAAAAACAGGGAAGTAACTACAAGGAATTGAAGCTTTATAATCCTTGGTTGAGGGATAAAAACTTGAATGGTAAGCGAGGTAAAAGTTACCAGATCCTGTTGCCTGAGTGATTTTGAGAAGCAGGCTTTTTCTTGAGCTTTCTACCAAAAAAGGGTTTTGCTTTTCAGGTTTTGACGCTAGCTTCTTTGTTCATGAACCAGAAAAGTTAAGCTAGGTTCTTCATCCACGCTTCATTTTTATCGAACTAATCCCGACAGCTTGAGTTACAGGGATAGATCTTTACTACCGTGTGCAGATGAAAATCCGTACCTTTGCCGTCTAAAATTGCCAGCCACTAATATGAGTCAAATCACTCCTGCCAAGGAAGAATACATAGAGATTTTTGGAGCCAGAGAGCATAACCTCAAAAACTTAGACCTTAAGATTCCCCGCAACAAGCTAGTGGTAATCACAGGACTAAGTGGTAGTGGAAAGAGTTCACTGGCATTTGACACGATCTATGCCGAGGGCCAACGTCGGTACATGGAATCATTCTCGGCTTACGCCAGATCTTTCCTCGGTGGGATGGAGCGCCCAGATGTGGACAAAATCAACGGTTTGTCGCCTGTGATAGCCATCGAGCAAAAGACTACATCGAAAAATCCACGCTCTACCGTAGGTACCGTGACAGAGATTTATGATTTCATGAGATTGCTTTATGCCAGGGCTGGCGAGGCATATTCTTATTTGACCGGGTCAAAAATGGTTCGACAGACAGAAGATCAGATCATTGACTTGTTGTTCTCTAATTTTTCAAATCAAAAACTCTACATTCTGGCGCCTGTCGTCAAAGGTCGAAAAGGACATTACAGAGAGCTTTTTGAGCAGATAAGAAAAATGGGCTTCTCTAAAGTCAGGGTAGATGGAGTTGTATTGGACATGCAGCCCAAAATGCAAGTAGATCGCTACAAAATCCATGATATAGAAATAGTCATAGATAGGATAGTGGCGGAAGAATCGGATCGTTTTCGTATCACTCAATCCTTGAAGTCTGCCTTACAACATGGCAAGGGCGTACTGATGATTCGTGACGAAAAGGGGGATATTCATCATTTCTCAAAATACCTGATGGATCCGGAGACTGGACTATCTTATGAGGAACCTGCACCGAATACATTTTCTTTCAATAGCCCTTATGGCGCTTGTCCTACCTGTAACGGGCTAGGAATCACAGAGGAAATTACCCGGGAAAGTATCATCCCCGATCCTAAACTCAGTATTACACGTGGTGGAATAGCACCCCTTGGCGAATACCGGGATATCTGGATTTTCAAGAAAATAGAAGCCATCCTGAAGCACTATAAGTGCAGCATGAGTACTCCTATAGAAAAACTACCAGCAGAGGTGGTAGATACCCTGCTTAACGGTGATAAAATAGAAGTAGCAGTAGATTCTGTGAAGCATCCGGGTACCAAATGGCATACGACTTTCGAAGGGATTGTCAATTTTTTGAAAAAATACCAAGAAGGCAGCTCTGACAAAATTCAGGATTGGGTGAGTGAGTTTACCATCTCTCAGACCTGCCCGGATTGTCACGGCTATAGACTCAAACAGGAGGCTCTCCATATCAAACTGGATAATACTCACATCGGCCAATTGGCGATGATGGATATTCGCTCATTGAGCGATTGGTTTGTGGGATTGGAGGATAGACTCTCGGAGAAGCAAAATGTGATTGCAGCAGAAGTGCTGAAGGAGATAAGGAAGAGAATTGGGTTTCTACTCGATATAGGATTGGATTATTTGTCCCTGAACAGACCGCTTCGAACCCTTTCTGGTGGGGAAGCCCAGCGGATCAGGTTGGCCACGCAGATAGGTACACAGCTAGTAGGCGTGCTTTATATTTTGGATGAGCCGAGCATTGGTCTTCATCAGCGGGATAACGAAAAGTTAATTCACGCACTTCAAAGTTTGCGAGACTTGGGCAACTCCGTGTTAGTGGTGGAGCACGACAAAGATATGATGCTGGCATCTGATTATGTGCTAGATATGGGGCCTGGTGCTGGTAGGCATGGAGGGCAGATTGTGACTGAAGGGAAGCCAGCCGATATCCTAAAAACCGATGGCCTGACGGCAAAATACCTAGCAGGAAAAATCGGATTGCCAGTTCCGAAGGTTCGACGAACAGGCAAAGAAAAATCCTTGGTGATAAAAGGTGCTTCAGGAAACAATCTCAAGAATATCAATCTCAATCTTCCTCTTGGAACCTTGATCTGTATTACTGGCGTATCGGGAAGTGGGAAAAGTACTTTGATTCACGAAACACTATACCCTATTCTGAATCAGCATATTTACCATTCTAAGAAAACCCCTATGCCGTACAAAAGCGTAGAGGGGCTGGAGCATTTGGATAAAGTCATAGAAGTGGATCAGTCACCTATTGGTAGAACTCCAAGATCTAATCCCGCTACTTATACCGGTGTTTTCTCGGACATCAGGACGCTTTTCACCGAATTGCCTGAAGCGAAAATCAGAGGCTACAAACCAGGTCGTTTTTCCTTCAATGTAAAGGGAGGTAGATGCGAGGATTGTGAGGGTGCTGGAATGAAACTGATCGAGATGGATTTTCTTCCGGATGTCCACGTTCCCTGTGAAACCTGCAAAGGTAAGCGCTACAATAGGGAGACGCTGGAGATTCGCTACAAAGGAAAATCTATATCTGATGTGCTAGACATGACCGTAGAACAGTCAGTAGAGTTTTTTGATAAGCTCCCAAAAATCCTCAGAAAGATCAAAACCCTCAACGACGTAGGGTTAGGCTACATCACCTTAGGCCAGCACGCTACTACGCTCTCGGGCGGAGAGGCTCAGCGTGTCAAACTAGCCACTGAACTTTCAAAGAAAGACACTGGAAAGACGTTCTATATCTTGGATGAACCTACCACTGGACTTCATTTTCAGGACATAGAATTGCTGATGCTGGTGGTAAATGGCTTAGTGACCAAGGGAAATACAGTCTTGATTATCGAGCATAATATGGATGTGATCAAAATGGCAGATTACATTGTAGATCTGGGTCAAGAAGGTGGAAATAAGGGTGGAACAATTGTAGTTCAGGGAACTCCAGAGAAAGTAGCTGCCACGCCAAGTAGCTACACAGGTAAATTCCTCAAAATGGAATTAAACAACTAAGCCGGGGAATAATCAAGGGTATGCTCCTTTTATCAAAATAAGAAAGAGGAGAGAATCGGGTTAGTTATCTTTGAGCGATAATGAACAGAACTAGGCTGTATTGGTTGCTACAAATATTCGGATGGGGTGGATTCGCCTTAGTGAGTATTTTCTTGGCCAATCTTTCTCAGGGTGTTTCTGCCGTTCAGATCTGGGCATTTATTGTATTGGCGGCGACTAACTTGATTTCCACGCATTTTTTACGCTATGTAATCAAGAAGTACAATTGGTTTAAGCTGAGCATTGGCCAGCTTTTTTTTCAATCGTTTCTTTCTATTCTAGCACTTTCATTAGCCAACTTTGTCGCTCAAATCCTAATAAATGTAGCTTTTGGGACATTAAATCCGACTGAGGATTTCAAGATTTTAGTTATCCTGGCTAATATTTTTCAAGCCATTCTATTGTATGCCCTGTGGTTTGTCATGTATTTCTTGGTTCATTTTTTGGATAATTATAACACTACCCTGAAGTACGAAGCAAAGATCAATGAGATCCGCCTAAATCACCTCAAGAGCCAACTCAACCCGCATTTTATCTTCAATGCATTAAATAGTGTCAGGGCATTGGTAGATGAGGATCCAAACAAAGCTAAAACCGCCATCACTAGAATATCCAACATGTTGAGGTTTTCTCTGATGATGGATAAGAAACAAACCATTGATTTTGGAGATGAGCTAAATACCGTAAAAGATTACTTAGAGCTAGAGACCATACGATTTGAAGAGCGGCTACAGGTTGTCTATCAAATTGAGGATGAGTCGTATAGCTATAAAATTCCTCCGATGATGCTTCAGACCATAGTAGAAAATGGTGTAAAACATGGAGTTTCAAACCTGGTCAAAGGCGGTACCATCGAGATCAAGTGTAGGGAGGGCCTGCACGATGATTTGTATATTCAAGTGAAAAATAGTGGCCAACTTACCCATCAGCCCTCATTGAATTCTGATGAAGAACAAGGCCATGGTCTGAGCAATACCGTGCAAAGACTTAAGCTAATTTATGGAGGTAAAGCAAGCTTCCGTATCTTCAACTCCGGGAACCAATTCGTAATCACAGAAATTAAAATCCCGAAACAAAAAGTTACATTCGAATAACCAACTCAACAAACATGCGAGCCATAGTAATTGATGATGAAAGATTAGCACGCAAGGAGCTAATCACCCTCTTAAATCAGCTAGAAAGTGTAGAAGTGGTAGGTGAAGCGGTAAACGTGGATGATGCCAAAGAAAAGATTGAGCAACTTAACCCTGATGTTATTTTTCTGGACATCCAAATGCCCGAAAAAACAGGCTTCGAACTTCTAGAAGAATTGGACAACGTCCCACATGTAATTTTCACTACTGCCTATGATGAGTACGCACTCAAGGCATTTCAAGTGAACGCGTTAGATTACCTTTTGAAACCAATCGAGCCTAAGCGTCTGGAAGAGTCAATCAGCAAGCTTCAGGGAAAAATTGATGGGTTTGCCAAAAGCGAAGAGACTCCTTCCCCACATGGCCAGAAGAAGCTTACACTTGAAGATCAGGTTTTCGTCAAAGATGGAGATAGATGCTGGTTTGTAAGGCTTTCCAACGTTCGGTTGTTTGAGTCTGATGGCAACTACATCAAAGTCTATTTTGACAATTTCAAACCAATGATTCATAAGTCACTGAATGCCCTGGATGAACGATTGGATGAGAAATCGTTCTTTAGGGCAAGTAGAAAACACATCATTAATCTCGGCTGGGTAGAAGGGATTGAGCCTTGGTTCAATGGAGGTTTAGTAGTCACTCTCAAAGGCGGAGATAGAATTGAAGTTAGCCGCAGACAAGCCGCAAGATTTAAAGAAATGATGAGTCTGTAGTTTTTCATAACCAGAAAAAAGCATTTGATTTCAGCGAAAAAATAGGTAACTAGTAAGTAAATAGACTAAGCAGTCAGAATTTATTGATTCCACCCCAAAACGCGATATCTGCCAGCTACTTATGAAAGAAGAGAGGATTTTAATCGTCGAAGACGACATCAGCATTGCAGAAAATATTCAGGAAATATTAGAACTCTTGGGGTATGTCAATACTGATATTGCAAATTCAGCGAACCAATGCATTAAAATCATAAAGAAATATCGGCCTGATTTGATATTTATGGATATCAAGCTCAAAGGCGATAAGGATGGAATCGAGCTAGGCGAGATCGTGAAGCAAATGGTAGATGCACCTTTGGTCTATGTGACCTCTTATTCAGACCCGACCATTATAGAAAGAGCAAAGCGGATAAATCCGGCGGGATTCATCGTGAAGCCTTTCAATACCAATGACATTCATGCTATTGTAGAGATTGTTCTTTACAACAAGCGGACTAAGCCAGTCGCCGAAACGGTCGCGGTTAGCGTTACCAACGACAGTCCTTTTCTAGTAAGCGACGCTGTATTTATAAAAGCAGACAACGCGTTCGAGCGAGTTCGTTACGAGGATATTTACTACGTGGAAGCCAATGGAAATATGGTTACCATCTTCACCAAAAAGAGAGATTACAACATTCGGAAGTCAATGAAAGAAATTGAAGAAATTCTTCCTTCGCAATATTTTCTTCGAGTGCAAAAATCATTTATTGTCCATTTGGGACAAATAGAAAGTTTCAATACGAAAGAAATTACTCTTCACTCTGGAGCAGTTATACAGGTAGGAAGACAATATTACAATAGTTTCCTAGCCAAACTTAGTACCATCACAGAAAGCTAAAAAACAAAAAGGCGGGTTATTACCCGCCTCTTTAGCTTAACTAAACATTCAACCAAATTAACCCTTTCGAGGGTGCTCGAGGGGAATTCCCCTATTAGCTTGTCAAAGCATCGAAGTTTCGTTGCTTATTTTTTTGAATTCCAGTGATGCATCTCCATTCGAATAGCCTGGAGAGTCGGTAGTATTAGCTGGTATAATATATTCTATCACTGCAGTCTGCTTGGTAAGACTCGTCTCTACTTTAGCTTTCCAAACAATAGTCATTGCCATTACAAAGCCCAAGGCAGCACAAATATTTTTCTGGGTAATAAGGGAAGTAATCATGGCAGTAAGAAGTTGGTTTAGTTTCTATACCTGCTATAGGCCAAAAAGAGGCCCAAAATTGTAAAGTGCTAACAATCAAGGTATTAATTAGACGAGAGGCCAGTTTCATGTACGCTCGTGAACACCTGAAATCCAGAGATGGACAATAATTTTAAAGGCATGGGGTTACAAATCAATTGAGAAATTTTGATTTAATGGTCAAAAATAGTTGGTAAAAACCGTATAAGGTGTTGATTTACTGAATTTTACAACAACCTTATTGAAATTTATTTCAATAAGGTTGTTTTGCTTTATGGAAAAGTCAAAAAAAAAGGTGTTGGGCATGTGGCTTTCTGGACTCAATCAAGTGGGGAAGGCAAGGCGGCAAGCAGCGATATAAATGCAAAAACTGCGGGATTCTTTTTACTGGTTCGAATCCATCGTTGTCCTTGTCTTCGCAGGAGTATTTTTTGCTCCTACAACTGCTGATGCTATAATGTTCGGCAAAGAATGTGAAACAGTGGTTTCTGGTGGAGGAGAGTCATGTGTAACCACTCGTACAATATGTAAACAGCGGTTTTTTAGGATTACTGTGGGAACGAGTATAGGTGGTGCTACATTTTCAGATTGTACAATGTAATTCAATTATATTAAGAGAGAGGAGGCAGTTGACCTGTCTCTTCTTAAATTTAATAATCATCTATGATCAAATTTTCAACCCTCGTTTTCTTAACGACTTTTTTGAGTTTGAAAGTGTGGTGCCAAGAGGCTGAGGTAATCGAATTGGAACAAGTAGAAGTTATTCCCACTGATGAGCTTTTGGTATATTCTAATTTTACAAAGAGACATAGAGAAAACAGCGCAAAAGTATTAGGCCCTAATGGAAAAATGAAGGAAGCCACTGTGATTGGTTTAGAAATCAACTATAAAGCTGGATGGACTTGAGCTATTTTTTGAATATGACTGGGCTGTAGATTCATCAAGCTTTTATGTACAACCTGTGCTAAGTAGAGAAGTAAATGGATTTCCTGAAGCTAACTATAAGGATTTTCCCGAGAAATATCTAGTTTCAGCTAAGCTAGGTAATCGACTTTTTATTGATTTATCTTCAAAAAATATTGAAATGAATCCTGATGAGCGAATTTATCTAGGGATTAAGTTCCTAGAAAATATCAATCCTGAAATTCACAATGTCTTCAATATTACATTTGTAAGTGGGAAGATTGAAGAATACACTTATATTCTTTACTCTGATGGTCGGAAACCTTCAGTACTCATGGAACCAGGCAAATATTCAGCTGGAATGAAGTATTCTGTGGTGTATAAGCAAAAAGATTGAAAAGTAATTTAATCCTCTATCTAGTTAGAATATAAATCAAAAAAGCTCCAATCGGAGCTTTTTTGATTTAAAGATGAATAATTAGAGAAGTTCATTCGCCAGATTCGCCAACTCTGATCTTTCTCCTTTCTCTAGCTTGATATGTGCATAGAGGGGATGATCTTTGACGCGATCGATTAGATAAGACAATCCATTCGACTGGGAATCTAAGTACGGAGTATCAATCTGAAATACATCTCCAGTGAAGATGATCTTCGTGTTTTCTCCAGCTCTGGAAATAATCGTCTTAATCTCATGAGGAGTCAAGTTCTGTGCTTCATCCACGATAAAGAAGATATTGGAAAGCGAACGACCTCTGATATAGGCTAAAGGTTGTATCACCAGCTTCTCCTGATTGACTAGCTCGGTGATCTTCTGGAACTCCTTATCCGTCTCTTTGTATTGATTTTGGATAAACTTCAGGTTGTCCCAAAGTGGCTCCATGTAGGGATTCAGCTTGGATTTGATATCACCAGGTAAATAACCGATGTCCTTATTACTCAATGGCACGATCGGTCTAGCCAGGAAGATCTGCTTGTACTCTCTTCTTTGCTCCAAAGCTCCGGCTAAAGCCAGCAGTGTTTTACCCGTACCTGCAACTCCTTGAATTGAAACTAATCTAATGTTGGGATTCGTAATGGCATGTAATGCAAAGGTCTGCTCTGCATTCTTCGGTTTGATATTATAGGCAAGCTTCTTATCCACTCGCTCCAATACATCCTGGTCAGAATTGTAATAGGCTAATACAGAGTTCTTATCGCTTTTGATGATGTAGTACGCATTGGATAGTCTTTTTTTGTTGCCCAAAATTGTCTTGGCATCTATGCTGCCCCGCTCATAGAGGGTGTTAATATGTGTCGGGTCTATATTGTCAAGAAAGTATTTGCCGGTATTTTCGAGCTCATTGATGTTTTTGATCTTGCCTGTCTCGTAATCTTCCGCAAAGAGGTCTAGGGATTTAGCTTTTAGCCGTAGATTGATATCCTTGCTGACCAAGATTACTTTTCTGCCCTTCTCATTCTGCTTGAGATGAAGCGCACAATTCAAGATTTTATGGTCGTTTTTTTCCTCCCCAAAAATCTCATTGGCGTTCATCTTGTTTTCTGGGTTCATCAGCACCCTAAAATTCCCCTTGGTCTTGCCGTTCAGAGGAGTCCACTCGTGGATCATTTGATCCTGAGAAAGTTTATCCAATAGTCGGATGAATTCCCGGGCCTCAAAATTCTTGGTGTCGTTGCCTTTCTTGAATTGATCAAGTTCCTCCAGCACTGTGATCGGGATGACCACATCGTGCTCGGCAAAATTCATAATGGAGTTGTGTGCATAGAGGATCACCGAAGTATCCAGCACAAAGATTTTCCGATCTTTATCGGATTTGGCTCTAGGCATGCGCAGGTAGTGTAGTGGTACGTGGTGATTTAATTTAGAAAAATATTCGGGCTATTGACAAGGTTTCTAGGAGAATTTATGGTTAAGTAAATGTGACCTTTGTCTATTCGATTGACTATCAATTCAATAAAAAAAGGGCAGAGTTTATCGTTCTGCCCTTTTCGTAAAAATCTGAATTTTTTATTCCAATAGTGCTGCTATATCGTCTTGTCCCAAGCTCTTCATAAAGCTTTCTTCGGTATTGATGAGCTCGCCTGCGAGGGCAAGCTTTCTATTTTGCAAGGCCATAATTTTCTCTTCTACCGATCCTCGGGTGATGAATTTGTAGATGATGACCTTATTCTCCTGACCGATTCTATGCGCTCTATCTATCGCCTGAGCCTCCACAGCAGGATTCCACCATGGATCAAGCAAGAATACATATTCAGCTTTGGTCAGGTTGAGACCTACGCCACCAGCTTTGAGGGAGATTAAGAAAACCTTGATATCTTCATTTTCTTGAAATTTCTCCACCTGCGCTTGCCGGTCTTTTGTAGAGCCATCGAGGTAAGCATAAGGGATTCCTTGCTCTTCCAAGTACTCCTTCACAATAGCTAAGTGCCTTACGAACTGACTGAACACAAGTACTTTGTGCCCTTCGGAAATCGTGGACTGAAGCATATAGGTCACGTCCTCCAGCTTGCCGGATTCCCCTTCGTAGTCATCCCGAACTAGCTTTGGATGGTTTGCAATCTGTCGAAGTTGGGTCAAGCCACGTAGCAATGTAAACTGCTGATTGTTTCTACCAGTACTCTGAATGTCAGTAATGATCTTCTCGCGATAATAGCTTTTCACTTCGTCGTAAACTTCCTCTTGAGAGGCCGTCATGGCCGAATATTTCACGTTGGTGATCTTCTCTGGTAGGTCCGTAGCCACCTGTGTTTTCAGTCTTCTGAGGATAAAAGGCTTGATCATCGCATGAAGCTTGGCAGATTTTTCTACATCTCCCTGCTTTTCTATTGGAAGCAAAAACTGTTTTTTGAAGGTATTCTGATTGCCCAATAATCCTGGGTTGATAAAGTTCATCTGTGACCAGAGATCCATGGTGCTATTTTCTACAGGAGTACCAGTCAAGATCAGTTTCTGCTTGCTTTTCAGCTGGTTTACAGCTGCAGCGATATTACTTCCCGGGTTTTTGATAGCCTGGGATTCATCCAATATAATGTAATTGAAATAGAAGCCTTTGAGCACTTCTACATCTAATCGCGTGATTCCATAAGAAGTGAGTACCAAATCATACTCACCAAATCTCCAAGGATCTTTGATACGCTGCGTTCCGGAATAAACCAGGATTTTTAATTCTGGAGTAAATTTCTTGGCCTCAAGCTCCCAGTTGTAAATCAATGAAGTAGGCATCACGAGCAATGAAGTCAGCCCAGGATTTTCCTCCATTTCATGAGCGAGCAAGGCCAGCGTCTGCACGGTTTTTCCCAGACCCATATCATCCGCTAGGCACCCTCCAAACTTAAATTCATTCAGAAATCTAAGCCAATTGTATCCTGCATGCTGATACGGACGAAGCGTTCCCTCAAAATTAGCCGGTAAAGCATATTCCTCTATCGAGCTAAAATCTCTTAGCCTTTCTAATTTTCTGCTCAAGGTCACCTGTACCAGATTCCCTACCTCCATCTCCCTGGCTAGCGCGAGGTGATGCTTGCGCAGTACCATCACGTTGTCATCGCCTCGGTCTTCCATGAAGTTGAAAAGCTCGGAGTAATTCACAAACCAAGAAGCTGGAATCACCGCGATCTCACCGTTTGGAAGTTCAAACTCACTTTTCCCCTGAAGCAAAATCTTCCTCAGCTTCGCAAAAGGAACTAAGTAAATCCCAAATTTGATCAGTGCCTTGACATCAAACCAGTCAATATTTTCATTGACTTCTATAGAAATCTGGGCTTTCCCGATGTTATAAACTTTACCTTTTGGATTAGGCTTTTGGACGATCTTGATTTTCTCTATATCTAGGAAGTCTTCATTTTCACCTATCCACTCAAAAGCCTCCGTCTTTGGCAGCGCGTCTTTACCCATTTTAAACTCCAACCCTTTATCCCTAAGCATCTTGAGATAGGCTTTTTCCTTTTGGGTGCTGCGGATAGTTTTATAGAACGTGTAGTGATCATCGCCTTCCTCAAGTCTCACCGATGCTCCATGCTGTTCAGAGCTGGGGGTCTGTACCGGGAAGTCAATCGAGCCATATTTGAATCGAAGTTCAAAAACGATTTTATCTTCCTCCAGCTTTTCACCCTCTTCTCCAAAGAGATTTTTCCCGGATCCCGCGGTAGCCAAATCAGTGATGTATATAAATACCTCAGGCGTGCCGCGCTCTATATTAATATCAAATCCTACAGCTTCTACATCAAACTGAGAGATCAAATTGGCCATAAAACCTCGGTAATAGCTAGGCTCAATTCGCTTGTCTATGACTATGAATTTCTTGTTCAAAAAAGCCTTAAGCTTCTTCCCATCTATTCCTTTTTCAAAGTGAAAGAGATTTCCATCCACGACCAGCCAACCCGGATCATTGCTGATGAAATAGCCATTTTTGTACTGCCAGTCTAGCTTTTGAGATTTGAATTTGATCGTTGGCCAGTAATGGGTGTTTTCTTCGTTTTTGTGAAAGTGAAACAGCACACTAGCACGCTCTGCATTTACTTTTATTTCTTTCCAAACAGGGTAGCCATCGCTTCCCATTTCGAAAAGGCGCTTGCCAATGAGCAAGGGCATAATCTTCGAGCGCTTCTTTTCTATTACTACTTCTATTGCCTCCTGCGTTTTCTTGTCTTCCGTTTTCGGGTCAAAAATCTTAGCCAAATATTGTTTAGGACGAATATTTCCGCGCTTAATAAATGGCTTCACCACCACCTCAGGATTCATTGAATCCATGATTTTGATCAAATCATAATCCGTCTTATCCATTCCAGAATCAAACTCACTTGCATTAGCAGAACTTATATTTTGGAAGGCTAAAGAAAGTCTTCCTTGAGAATCAAGCTGTACTACAAAGGATTCTATCAGAAGGCCTAGGTATTCGTGGCTGTAAATTGAATAAACTAACTGAAAAGGCTTATCAGCATCAACTATCATATATATTTTCAGAATGACAAAACTTTCGGCTCGGGGTTAAGCAAAAGAAAGCAAAGTCGGGGTTAGATATCCCAAAAAAGGGAAAAGCAAGTTGAAAATTACAAAAAATACCGCTTAAATCAATCATTTAGGGCAATTTTCTCCTTTCTTAAAAGAAAAGTCCCTGAATTCAGCTGGACTGAACGCAGGGACTTTTGCTTAACTATAGTTATTATTTACTCAGAAATCTCATCTAATTCTTTCTCTTTGGACTGTTTTTGCTCCGCTTCTTTTTCAGGGAAGAATCTACTCTGAAACATCAAAATCATCGCAACACCTATAAATATAGCCGCGTCAGCAACATTGAAAATCGGCCAAAGTGCAGTATAACTTCCACCCCATACTGGCATCCACTCAGGTAAGTATCCTTCCCAAATATCAAAGTAAAACATATCTACTACCTGTCCATGAAACCAGGGTGTTGAGGCATTGTAGGGAGCGTTATTTAACCATACTCCATAGAATACAGAGTCAATTAAATTGCCGATTGCTCCGCCGAGAATCATCGCTATACATACTATATATAGACTTGGTTGTTTCTTCTCAATGATGTGATATAGGTAATACCCAATCCCACACATCGCTACTAGACGGAAGGATGTCAAAAGCAACTTACCATACTCTGACCCCAATTCCATACCGAATGCCATTCCAGGGTTGGTGGTGTAATGCAACTTAAACCAGTCTCCGAAGATGGGGATCTGTCCAGGTGAACCAAAGTCCATCTGAAAATGAACCAACATTTTTACCGCTTGGTCTATTGCGATTACTAGCAAGGCAATGCCGAAATATTTCAGGTATTTATTCATTTTATACGATTTGCTGTTAGGCTTTTTTTACCAATACAGCGAGTTCAAAATCATCCATGTCCAATACAGACGCACCTTCCAAATCTGAGGAAAGCTCTAGTTTCAACGCTTGTACTTCAGTTTGGATATATTCCCCAAAAGATCCCAGTGCATTTTTCACCAACTCATTATCATCAGCGATTTTGATGTTAATCTTATCTTGCACTTCGAGACCCATGTCTTTTCGCAGATTCTGGATACGGTTTACAAGATCTCTTGCTACACCTTCCTGCTTCAGGTCGTCGGAAAGTGTCACATCAAGCGCTACGGTCACGCCCTGATCAGAAGCCACTGACCAGCCAGGGATATCTTCTGAGGAGATCAATACTTCCTCTAAATTCAGCTCGAAGCCTTCGCCTTCCAGATCGACCAGAATCTTTCCATTTCTCTCAATTTCAGCGATTTCAGCTTGTCCCCAGTTATTAATAGCTGCTACGACAAAGCGCATTTTTGGGCCTAGTTTTTTGCCAAGAACAGGGAGGTTTGGCTTCACATTTTTCACCAAGATACCGGAAGCATCATCTATGAACTCAATATCTTTAATATTTACCTCAGACTTGATCAGTTCTTCCAAATGCAAAATCTGAGCTTTGGTTTTCTCCTTCAAAATTGGAATCAGAATACGCTGCAAAGGCTGACGAACTTTCATTTTCTCCTTCTTTCTCAGCGAGTGAACCAAAGAAGAAATAGTCTGCGAAAGCTCCATGCTTTCTTCCAGATCTTTGTTGATCAAACTAGTATCCGCTGCTACCCAATCCGTCAAATGCACAGAGGCTTTGGCATCAGATCCTGATTCAGTCAGGTTTTGGTACAACCAATCAGAATAGAATGGCGCAAATGAAGACATCAGCTGAGACAGGGTAAGCAATGATTCGTACAAAGTCTCGTATGCTGCCTGCTTATCCGCATTCATATCGCCTCTCCAGAATCGTTTTCTCGCCAGTCGCACGTACCAGTTGGAAAGCTGATCCACGGTGAAGCTCATGATCGCACGGGTAGCTTTAGTAGCATCGTAAGTATCCATCGCTTCTTCCACTTCAGCGATTAAGGACTGAAGCTTGGAAACGATCCACTGATCTAGCTCAGCACGCTTTGCGACTGGAATCGCTTTGGATTTGTCATAGACAAAAGCATCCAGATTTGCGTAGAGCGCAAAGAAATTATAGGTGTTCTGAAGTGTGCCAAAGAAGCGACGCTGCACTTCAGTGACTCCATCCAGATTGAATTTCAGGTTGTCCCATGGATTGGCATTGCTGAGCATGTACCAACGCACCGCATCTGGACCGTATTCTTTCATCGTTTTGAAAGGATCTACTGCGTTGCCTAGGCGTTTGGACATTTTGTTGCCGTTTTTGTCCAGCACAAGTCCGTTAGCAATGACATTTTTGAAAGCCACGCTATCAAATAGCATTACGGAAATCGCATGCAGTGTGAAGAACCAACCACGTGTCTGATCCACTCCTTCTGCAATGTAATCCGCTGGATAATTGGCGTTGAAAATGTCCTCATTTTCGAATGGATAATGCCACTGCGCATACGGCATCGCACCAGAATCAAACCATACGTCGATCAAATCTGATTCACGAACCATCTTTTCACCGGTAGAAGAAACCAAGATCACATCATCCACATACGGACGGTGAAGATCCAATTCTTTGCCTTCATAGGGTGATTTCTCCATAAAGCCTTTGGCGATTGATTCCTCAATTGCTTTTTCTAGCTCAGCGATAGATCCTATGCAACGCTCTTCGCTTCCATCCTCCGTTCTCCAGATCGGAAGTGGTGTGCCCCAGAATCTTGATCTACTCAAGTTCCAGTCCACCAAGTTCTCCAGCCAATTGCCAAAGCGACCCGTTCCAGTAGCTTCAGGCTTCCAGTTGATCGTCTTGTTAAGCTCTACTAATCTATCCTTGTAAGCGGTGGTTTTGATAAACCAGCTATCCATCGGATAGTAAAGTACCGGCTTGTCAGTTCTCCAGCAATGTGGGTAGCTGTGCTCGTATTTCTCAACCTTAAAGGCTTTATTTTCATTCTTCAGGATGATCGAGATGATCACATCGGTACTCTTAAAGTCCGCAGCGTCCTCATCATCTTCTGTGTAGTTTTTCACATAGAAATCATCCGCACCATATACCTTATGGGAAGTGATTCCATGTTCAGCTACTTTTTCTACCAGGAACTCACCCACTAGCGTGATGAATTTACCCTGCTTATCTACAATCGGAAGATCCTTTCCTTGCTCATCTTTTACGAAGACACCAGGCACGTTATTTTGTGCCAAAGTTCTAAAGTCATCCGCACCGAAAGCTTTTGCCAGGTGAACGATGCCTGTACCATCTTCGGTAGTCACATAATCACCAGAAATCACCGTAAAAGCTGGATGAGCAAGCTCCAGACCTGCTATCGGAAACAATTGCTCATATTCCCAACCCAGCATGGTTTTTCCTTTGAATTCCTCCATTACTTCGAAAGGAATCAATTTGTCACCAGCTTTGTAGTCTTCCAGCTTCAGCTCCGCAGCTTTAGGGTTTAGGTAGGCGTTCATTCTGGCTTTCGCCAAAATCACCATGCAAGCATCGTAGGTATATGGATTGAAAGTCTTCACTTTCACATAATCCAGATTCTCGCCTATTGCCAAAGCTGAGTTGGCAGGCAAAGTCCATGGAGTAGTCGTCCAAGCCAGGATATAGGTGTTTTCGGCACCTTTCAGCTTAAACTGAGCGGTGATGGAAGTGTCTTTGACATCCTTGTAGGTTCCAGGTTGGTTCAATTCGTGCGAACTCAAACCTGTTCCTGCAGCGGGAGAATACGGCTGAATGGTATAGCCTTTGTAAATCAGCTCTTTCTCGTAAAGCTTCTTCAGCAAGCTCCATACTGACTCGATGTACTTCGGCTCAAAAGTGATGTAAGGATCATCCAAATCCACCCAATAGCCGATTTTCTCAGTCATGTCATCCCACTGATCCTTGAATCGCATGACCGTCTCGCGACACTTTTGGTTGTATTCTTCTACAGAAATCTTCTTTCCGATATCTTCCTTAGTGATACCCAATTCCTTCTCCACCTGTAGCTCCACAGGCAAGCCGTGCGTATCCCAACCGCCTTTTCGCTTCACTTGGAAGCCTTGGAGGGTTTTGTATCTACAGAAAACATCCTTGATTGCACGTGCCATCACATGGTGAATTCCCGGAGTTCCATTTGCCGAAGGCGGACCCTCGAAAAAAGTAAATGTCTCCGCACCGTCACGGTTGGCTACTGATTGCTCGAAAATCTGGTTTTCTTTCCAGTACTTCAATACAGATTCCCCGATTTCGGGATAATCCACTTGTTTAAATTCCTGATATGTCTTCACTGTATCCTTTCTTAAGGGCAAGTAGGTGATAATTTATTTTTGGGCGTGCCCCCGTCTGAAAAAGCCGGGGTCGGGCTATCCGCTATATCCCGTCCCGATTACATCGGGTAGCGGGATGCCGCTTCTATCCCTCACGCAATCAAGGAAACATCCTCCTCAAAAGCAGGCACAAAGATAGGAGAAAAACCCTTTTGGGGAGTGCCGATGGGAAAAAATGACTGCCCCGAGCGGACTTACTACTAAGATCAATTTTCCAATCTTCCAATTTTTCCATAGTTCGATGGCTAAAGCTTCAGCTCATAACTCACACTTCTCCCGCCTCCTTGTGGCAAAAAGATGCCTAGTTCTACCAAAGCCTGTAAGTCCCGAGTAGCAGTTGCTTTGGAAGTTTTCGTACTAGCGATGTATTTCTTAGCTGTCATTCCTCCTTCAAAACCTGACGGACCTTCGGCTAGAATTCGGGCAATGACTTTGAGTTGACGCTCATTCAGCTGGGCTTCCCATCGATCAAAAAACCGTGTTTTCTTTATCGTAAAGTCTATCCGCATCAAAGCATCCTGCTGCGCGATCAGCACGATCTCTCCAAAATACCGAAGCCAATCTGTGATATCGAGACTTTTTTGCGCTGTAGATAGGGAAGAATAGTAAGCGTTTTTTTGCTTTTCTAGGACTCCTGAGATACTGATCAGTGTGGTATATCCCAAGCCTTGATGTATCGCTTTTTCTGCTAAAGCGCGACCAATTCGGCCATTGCCGTCTTCAAATGGGTGAATACTTTCAAAATACAAATGCACGATTCCTGCTCGAAGTATTGGATTTAGCATCGCCTTTGTGCCGGCCGGTGCCGTTTCGTTAAACCAACGGATAAAGGCATCCATCTCTTCAGGAACGCGACTGGAAGATGGCGCTTCGAAATGTACAGTTTCTTGGCCTATGGCTCCCGAGACCACCTGCAAAGGGGAGCTATCGCTACGCCATGCTCCGGCATTGATATAGCGATTTCCTTCCATGAGCATTTGGTGCCAGTCAAAAAGTGTATCGATTGTTAGTTTTTCGGAGAAAGTGGTGCGCACATTTACCATCAACTTGGCGATACCTTTTGCTCTGTGATCCTTGATGAAGAGCGTTTGATCCTCATGGATACCAAGATTTTTCTTAACCGAGCTCATCACATCATGCCTACTGAGAAGCTCGCCCTCAAGCTGAGAAGTCTTCATCGCCTCCATTGCCATAGTCTCCAAGAGTAATTCAGTATGATCCGAAGATGCGATTCCTTTAAGCACACCTGTCAACTCCCCCGTTTTAAGCAGGAATTCTAACTGATGCTTTGATAAGACATCCTGTTCAAACGTAAATTCTGGCCAATGTGTAAACTCCCAATTGTAAGGCATGAGCCGAATATACGGCTTATTCGGCTCATAAAATTTAATATCATGAGCCGATTAGCATTTCTAATTGGATCAGTTTTTCTAATTGCTTGAAAAAATTGAATTTTTTAGGGTCAGGTATATACTTCTATTAAGCGCTTTGTAATTTCCCACCCAACTCAAAATCACACCATGAAATCAAACCTATTACTTATCGCAATTGCTATTTGTATCGCCTTTGCTTGCTCCGCTCCTTCTGAAACAAAAGTAGAAGAAGCCCCAAAACTCTCCGGCAACCCGATTTTCGAAGGATGGTATGCAGATCCGGAAGGAATTGTATTTGGAGATGAGTATTGGATTTATCCCACTTTTTCGGCGGCATTCGAAGATCAGCTTCACTTCGATGCCTTTTCTTCCAAAGACCTAGTCACTTGGGAAAAGCACGAAAACATCTTGACAAACCAAGAAATCACTTGGGCTAGACAAGCGATGTGGGCTCCGGCTGCCATAGAAAAGGACGGCAAATACTACTTCTTTTTCGCAGCAAATGACCCGCTGACTCCCGAGCGACCTGGCTACGATCCGAACAATGACATCAATCACTTTGGCGGAATCGGCGTGGCTGTAGCAGATAGTCCTGCAGGACCATTCAAGGATCATCTCGGCAAGCCTCTCCTTTCAGACTTCTATAATGGTGCTCAGCCTATCGATCAGTTTGTCTTCAAGGACACTGATGGCACGTACTACATGCTTTACGGAGGCTGGAGCCACTGCAATATCGGCAAGTTGAATGCGGATTTCACAGGATTTGAACCTTGGGAGGATGGAGAGCTATTCCACGAAATCACTCCAGAAGGCTATGTAGAAGGCCCTTTTGTATTTATCAGAAATGGAAAGTATTACTTCATGTGGTCTGAGGGAGGCTGGGGAAATGACAGCTACAAAGTAGCTTACGCCATGTCGGATCAGATCACCGGACCATGGAATCGCATCGGCACCATATTGGAGTCCGACACCACCGTAGCGACGGGGGCTGGTCACAATTCGGCCTTTCGCAAGCCTGGCAGTGATGAGTGGTACATGATCTATCACCGCAGACCCATACCTAATGAGGGTCGTGATCATCGAGTGACAGCCATCGATGTAATGGAATTTAACGAGAACGGTACCATCAAACCAATCAAAATGACTTTTGAGGGAGTGAAAGCGAATCCTATTGATTAAACATTTGCTTGGAAAGAGATTTCAGAGCCTTCTAGCGCAGGCATGAATGCAAAATAAAACCCCGAGATCGATGAGGGACTCCGGGGTTTTATTCTACATTCTCTTGATACTAAATTCCAGCTTCTTAGCTCTTAGAAGACAACCTTGGCTTCTTTTTTCTCTCCACTTCTCATGTAGCCAATCAATGTCTCATCTCCTTTCTGAAAAGAACTCAGCGCCCGCATGTAGCTCATCATATCTACAATGGTAGAATCCCCCATTTGAATAACTACGTCACCTTTCATAAGCCCAGCAGCTTGTCCAGGCTTGTCCTCAGACACCCCATCGATACGCATACCTTTTCCATCATAGAGATAGTCAGGAACAACACCTAGGGAAACAGTAAATCGAGGAGAGTCTCCGGAGGAATCCTTGGTTTTGGTAAAAGCCAGTTTTGGCTCCTGATCCAATTGATCTATTAAGCGGTCGATGTATTTTACCACGAGCAATAATCCCTCGTAGTTGATCAACTCTGAATCATCTGTAGGCTTGTGATAATCCTCATGCTGACCGGTGAAAAAGTGAAGAACTGGTAAATCCTGAAGGTAAAAAGACGTGTGATCTGATGGACCTACACCAGATTCTGAGGTCACTAATTTCAAACTATCGGCATTGGCTAAATCTAAAGCAGGAACAAAGCTAGGGCTGGTGCCAACACCGTTGATTGCTAAGGTTTTTTCCTCATTCAATCGACCAACCATATCCATATTGATCATGTAGTTAACCGAGGCAAGATCAATAGTCGGGTTTTTCACAAAATAATTGGAACCCCAGAGGCCATTTTCCTCACCCGAAAAAGCAATAAACAGAAAATTGCTTTTATGTTCTTCATGTTTCAGAATTTTCGCTAAAGCTACCAAAGCAGCCGTTCCGCTGGCATTATCGTCCGCCCCATTGTGAATGGCTGAGTCTCCGCGATGAAGAGAACCTTCAGATCCCATCCCTAAGTGATCAAAGTGAGCACCGATTACAATCGTATTCTCCGATTTGTTGTCAATAAAACCGATCACATTTCTTCCTGTGACGCCCTCACCATCAGTGCCGATTAGGGCTTCCTCATGTGGATTGGTAGGTTTGGACACTTTAAATTCTTGCATAAATCCATCAGTTCCCTTTGGCTCCAAGCCTGCTTCTTCAAACTCAGCGGCCAGATAATCCGCAGCTTTTTGCTCTCCTTGCGTGCCAATGGCTCTTCCGCCCAGGTCATCTGCAGCCAAATAAATGACATCTGACTTTAAGTTCTGCAAAAGCTCCGCATCCGTGGGAGCCTGATTACAACTGAATGTAAATAGGATTCCCCCTGCAAGTAGGAGGAAGTAATTGCTTTTGTTTTTCATGGATCTAACTTGTTTTGTCAAAGATAATAATCGGTATCTTCGCCCAGCAATTTATAACCATTCTAATTAGAATAATGAGATCACTTGTACTGTTAACCTTCCTTGCGGCCTTTGCCTGTAGCCCCAAAACAGAAACTGAAGAGTCAACCACTGAGGACGTTCACTCCGCTTCGGATTCCCTTTTGCTTCAGCCAGAGGAAATGAAATACCTGAAAAATATCAAGCAATTGACTTTCGGAGGAAATAACGCCGAAGCATATTGGTCATTTGATGATTCCATGTTGGTTTTCCAATCAGACTATGCCGGCTGGGATAATGAATGTGATCAGATTTTCTATGTGGACTGGAGAGCTGATGATTTGAAAAATAACAAGCCTCAACTCCTCAGCACTGGCCTTGGTAGAACCACCTGTGCCTATTTTCTACCGGATCAAACGATCGTCTATGCTTCTACTCACTTGGGGGGTGAAGACTGTCCAGCTCCACCAGCGGCGAGAACGGATGGGAAATATGTGTGGCCAATTTATGATTCCTTCGATATTTTCACCGCAGATCTTGAGGGAAATCAATTGGCTCAGCTCACCTCGGAACCTGGTTATGATGCCGAAGCTACCGTATCTCCAAAGGGTGACCGAATGGTTTTCACATCCATGCGAACTGGAGATCTGGAGCTTTTCACGATGAACCTGGACGGGACTGACGTTCGTCAAATCACCTCAGATTTGGGATATGATGGTGGGGCGTTTTTCTCACCGGATGGCAGCAAGCTAATTTGGAGAGCATCCAGACCACAAACTCCTGAAGAGATCAAGGAGTACAAAGATCTTCTAGGCGAAGGCTTGGTGATGCCTACGAGCATGGAGCTTTATGTGGCTAATGCCGACGGTACAGATGCCCGTAAATTGACAGATTTGGGTAAGGCAAATTGGGCTCCTTTCTTTCATCCTTCGGGTGAAAAAATCATTTTCGCTTCCAATCATCAGACCGAAAGAGGATTTCCATTCAATCTATTTATGATTAATCTGGATGGTACAGGTCTTACCAAAATAACAAATGACGGCACTTTCGATGCCTTCCCTGTTTTCTCCAATGATGGCAAATACCTGGTTTTTGCCTCCAATCGAAACAACGGCGGAACAAGAGACACTAATCTCTTCGTGGCAGAGTGGATCGGGGACTAATTACGAGCGTCTAGGTAGGATTTTCAACTAGAAGAAACTGTGTAATTAAAACTTCAGTAGTTTAACTTCATATAAGTTAAACTACTTACAGCTAATCGGAGCCTTCAGTGTCATCGCGTAAATCATGTAGAAGTTCTAAAAAAGCTTCGAAGAATGAGCTTGCTTTGGTCACCTATGACAAGGACATTCAACCAATCATGCTTGCTCATTGCACCCCATGCCATTATCCTGAAGGAGAAAAGGATCAATTAGATACCTATGATCGTGTTCTCTCAAGGATAGACGATATATTGGATAGGACACAGAGGGACACTTCCGAAAAAGGATTCATGCCACATAAGCTAAAAAAGCCTGCCCTTAGTCAGGAAGAATTAGCTGTTTTCTTTAAGTGGATGGAAGATGGAATGCCTGAAAAATAAGCTTCTCTTTACTTTTCATTTTAACTTAAGGCTACCAGCCTTTGGAGGCCTTTTTGATTCTATATAGGGACAATCAACTGAAAAACAGCTATGAAAACCCTATACACGCTTTTGACAGCAGCTATTATATTGGCATCATGCAATGGTCCAAAGAAAGACACCCCAATTGAAGTAGCATTTTCCCCAGATGAAGAACAACTGGAAGCCATCAACACGGAGTGCTTTCAGTATTTTGGGGAAAAGGATACTGTCCTTATGACCACGCATGTGGATGGGACCAATGTCACAGGAACATTAGCCTATTCCATCTACGAAAAAGATAGAAACAGTGGGACAATCGAAGGAGAACTACGAGATGATCTTCTTATCGCTGAATATACATTCATGGCCGAAGGTGTAAATTCAAAGCGTCAAGTAGTATTTAAAAACACCGAGGAAGGTTGGAAAGAAGGCTATGGAGAAATGAAGTCGGTGGATGGTATTCCAGTTCAGGTCAATATAGATTCTCTGGACTTTGATCACGACATGGCCTTGAAGCCCGTACCCTGCGAAGATTAATCGGAACGGAAATCCATCATATAGTGTAGAATTAATTTTACACTTCCTACTTGGATGAATTCTAATGATCTGAATATCATTAGTGGTCGCGATATTTTTATTCGGCGACTTCTACAGTAGAATTACGTTCTTATTTCAAGTATCTCAAGTTGGGTGTATTCGCAGACCTAGGAAGCTGGCCTCCTTCGTTTTTTCTATTTTCTGTAGAAAAAATGCCAGTCTCATCCATCCAACTTCCCACTAAGCAAACTTTGATTGTTGGGTAGATTTTTGTTTTTTAAGGAGATTACATTCTAACCTATGAATCTATTTACTCGACTTATTTTTCCATTGGTAGTCACGCTGCTGCTAAGTATCACCAAGTTGTATTTTGGTGAGGAAGCCAAATCCTGGGAAGGTCCGCTAAGCTATCTTCCGCACGTGAACACCGTTTTGATTATCTGTGGCTTCACTTGGTGTTTGTTGGTATTGACCAAAATAGGCAAGAAGACACTGCTGAAACAGTACGACATCAATAAGGAGGATAATCTCAAAGCACGAAAAGTGTACACCCAGATCAACGTGCTGGAGAAAGTTGTCAATTTCATCGTCATCGTGCTAGGTATGGGATTGATTTTGATTTCCTTTGAATCCATCCGTCAGATCGGGGTAGGACTATTTGCTTCCGCAGGCGTAGCTGGGATTATTATCGGTTTTTCCGCGCAGAAAGCCATAGGTACGCTCATCGCCGGTGTGCAAATAGCCATCACTCAGCCGTTCAGATTGGAGGATGCCGTGGTAGTGGAAGGCGAATGGGGCTGGATAGAGGAGATTAATCTGAACTATGTGGTGGTCAGGCTATGGGATCAGCGAAGGTTGGTTTTGCCTTCTACGTATTTTTTGGAGAAACCATTCCAAAATTGGACTAGGACCACTTCTGATATCATTGGATCTGTTTTTATCCATACCGATTATTCAATTTCTTTTGAAGCACTTCGGGCGGAGTTGGATAGGATTTTGGAATTGACTGATCTGTGGGATAAAAAAGCCAAAGTCTTGCAAGTGACCGACGCTAAGGAATTCACAGTGGAAATCCGCATCTTGGTATCAGCCAAAAATTCACCAACTGCTTGGGATTTACGTGTCTATGTCCGAGAAAAAATGGTGGAATTTATTCAAAAAAATTATCCAGAAAGTCTCCCAAAATCCCGAGTATCCTTGAATTCTACTGAGAAAAAATCGGAATAGATTCTACCTCCTAACTCCAGCTATATGTGGACATGCCCACTTTGTGACCGTGATTTGAAAAAAGAAAATCAGTGGCACATCTGCATCAAAGCAGATCTGAGCACTCTTTTCGAAGGTAAACCCATGGAATTGGAATTTGTCTTTGACAAACTACTGGCTGAAGTATATGACTGGGATGATGTGATAGTTAGCAATACCGCCAATGCAATTATGTTTGTACATCGGCAGACTTTCCTGGTCATCAGGCCCAAAAGCAAATTTCTTGAACTTCAATTTTATTCGAAAGAACAACAACTCTGCCCGCCTTTTCATAAATCAGTACAAGTTTCCAAGAAGTTTGAAAATCATTTTAGGATTTCGACTTTGGAGGAACTGTCACCTAAGCTGATCCACTATATTCGACAATCTTATAATTTCCTTTAGTCGATTAGTTATGCAAAAATGTACTTGCTCAATTTCAAGGATAAGCGTGGCTAATAGGTTTTCTAAGCGATGGATGCTGCTAGCGATGGCAATAGTCTGTGTGAACCTATCAGGTTTTTCGCAGGAAGCTGCGCCAAGAAAGTCTCCATTTTCCGTATCAAGTTTCCTAGATGTGTATTATGGTTATGATTTCACGGAGCCCAAGGGTGGTGAGCGATTTCCTTTTATGTACAATCACAACCGCAATACTAAATTGGCGGTAAACCTAGCCCTGGTCAAAGTAGGCTATGATGCGGGCAGGTTTCAGGCAAATCTAGGCTTGCAGCAGGGGACTTATGCTGAAGATAATTATAGTGCTGAGCCAAAAGCACTGCGTTGGATTCATGAAGCGAATGTGGGTTATGCGCTCGACTCGGATAGATCAATCTGGCTCAAAGCAGGGGTTTTGCCGTCTCATATTGGTTTTGAAAGTGCCGTGTCTAGTGACAATCTTACCCTTTCAAGATCCCTCATCGCAGAGAATAGCCCCTATTTTGAGACTGGAGTTCAGCTGAGTTGGCAGCGAGATGAGCGGTGGTATTTTGCGTTTCTTTACCTGAATGGCTGGCAAAGGATTCAATCTATTCCCGGTAAAAATCGGCCTTCGTTTGGTACGCAAGCTACTTTTTCTCCTAGTGAAAAGCTCATCCTCAACTGGAGTACTTTCCTAGGGACAGATCAAGGTCTCGAAGCTGGAACGATGCTTTATTTCAGTAATGTTTATGGAAACTTTCAGTTGGATGGGGGATGGAATCTCATAGCTGGATTCGATGTGGGTACTCGAACGCTGGAAACAGAACCTTCCAGAGACTGGTGGGGAACTTCAGTGATTTTGCAGAAGGAGTTTTCTGGAAAATTTGCCTCGGCCATCCGGTACGAATACTATCATGATCCATTTCAGGCCATCGCAGCGAGCAACGTGACTGAAGGAATCCAAACTAATGGTTTGTCTCTAAATGCTGACTACAGGCTAGGCGATAGTTTTCTCTTTCGACTGGAAGGAAGGTGGCTCAAAGCCCCAAGTGGATTCAATCTGGGAGTGAATACCGAGAATTCTTCCAATTTCTTTTTGCTGGGTTCGGTAGGTTGGAATTGGAATTCAAGGCCTTGATAGGTAGCTTTCACAAAACTAACACATGACCTACGAGACTTTAATGTATTTCCACTTGCTCACGGTGGTTCCTTGTATTTTTCTCGGCGGGTATTTATTAGCTGCGCAAAAGGGAGGAGCCATACACCGGAAGCTTGGCGGTTTATACATGATCTTGATGATGGCTACTGCTTTGATAGCTTTACTGATTCCTGCTGGGGTGGGACCACAATTTTTAGGACATTTTGGATATTTACATCTTCTGTCGGGCATTGTACTCTGGACGGTTCCTACCGCTTTTTTGGCTGTCCGAAGGGGTAAAATCAAAGAACATCAACGCAAGATGGTAATTCTATACCTCAGCGGAATCATCATTGCCGGAGGCTTCACTTTTTTCCCAGGCAGGTATTTGCATCAGCTTTTCTTTTAAGATTAGACAGGATGAAATTTTCAGGAAAATTCTCTTATTAAGAATTAATCAAGTGTTTAAATCTTTTTATTAAAACACTTGATTTATAGATTTTGCATTCTTTAATTTGCGTCAAGAGAACTAGATAAAGATGGCAAAGGAAGTAAAAGACAGTTCCACTGAGGAGAAAATTAAGAATGCAGCACGCGTGATTTTTCATCAAAAGGGCTTTGCTGGCACTCGTACGCGGGATATTGCTGAAGCTTCGGGGATTAATTTGGCACTCTTAAATTACTATTTCAGAAGTAAGGAAAAACTTTTTGATCTCATTATGACGGAGAGTTTGGAGGTTTTCTTTAGATCACTTCACTCCGTGTTTAATGATCCGACGACAGATTTTGAAGAGAAAATCAGGCGAATAGTCGAAAATTATATTGATAATCTGTCGGCAAACCCAAACATTCCAATTTTTATCTTGAGTGAACTTAGAAATCATCCTGAAGAACTAATCAAAAAAACTGGCGCCAAAAAGGTATTTCTTGACTCGGTATTTATGAAGCAACTCAAGGAAGAGATAGAAGCCAAGCGAATCAAACCAATTCATCCCCTTCAATTTATCATGAATCTGCTGGGAATGACCGTCTTTCCTTTTGTAGCCAGCCCTATGATCAAAGGAATAGGAGCTATAGATCAGGCGGAGTTTGAATCGCTTATGCAAGAACGAAAAACTATCATTCCTGATTGGATCAAGTCTTTTTTGACGCCTTGATTTTTTTTGAACCGAAATTAATCATTTGATTAAAAAATGAAAACTATGAAGCTATCCATTATTACTCCTATATCCCTGATACTTCTGCTTTCCATAGCATCTCTTTCCCAGGTCAAATCTCAGACGTTGACTTTGGAACAATGTCAGGAGTTAGCTCTAGAGAATTATCCCCTCATCAATCAGCTGGAACTGATCCAACTCAGTAGTGACTACTCCATAGAAAATGCCGGAAAAGGCAATCTACCTCAACTCAGCGTCAGCGGACAAGCCACTTATCAATCAGATGTAACCGGCTTGCCGATAGATATTCCCAATGTGGTAATTCAGCCTTTGGCAAAAGATCAGTACAAAGTTTATGGAGAGATCTCTCAGTCACTCACTGATGGGCCTATGATCAAAAATCAGAAAGCACTCATTCAGGCAAATTCGGAAACTCAGGCTAAACAGCTGGAAGTCCAACTGTATCAAGTGAAGGAGCGAATCAACCAACTCTTCTTCGGCATGATGCTGATAGATCAGCAAGTGCTACAGACTGATTTGCTCAAAAAAGATATACAAACAGGAATCAAGAAAACCAGCGCTGCAGTGGAAAATGGCACTGCTCTACGCTCAGCTGTAGATGTTCTCAAGGCTGAACTTCTCCGCGTAGATCAAAAGTCTATTGAGCTTCAATACACTAGAAATGGCTATGCTGAGATGTTGTCCCTATTTATAGGGCAGCCTATCTCTTCCCAAACCACCCTCATCCGACCAGCCCCAAAGCCAATGGTTCAGGAAATTAACCGTCCGGAGTTAGCTTTCTACCAAAGTCAAAAACAGTCCTTAGTGATTCAAAATCAGTTGATTTCAAATCGAAGCATTCCAAAAATCAATTTATTTGTTCAGGGTGGATATGGACGTCCGGGGTTGAATTTCCTGAGTAATGACTTCGAATTGTTCTATCTCGGTGGAGTGAGGCTGAACTGGAACATATCGAGTTTTTATACCTCCAGGCGCGAGCGAGAACTACTTGACCTAAGCTCTACTTCCATAGACTTGCTTCAGGAGACTTTTCTCCTTAATACCACTATTACCCTCAGCCAAAAACAACAGGATATCAATAAATACATCCGACTGATGCAGACGGATCAGGAGATAGTAATGCTTCGTGAATCGGTTAAAAACTCTGCTAGTGCTCAGCTCGAATACGGCACACTGACAAGCAACGACTACCTAACCTACGTCAACGCGGCAGATCAGGCAAATCAAGACCTTATCCTGCACAAAGTTCAGCTTCTGATGGCTCAATATTCATATCAACTCACTTCTGGAAATTAAAAAAGCTAGCCCTATGAAATCTATAAACTCACTCCTTTTTGCCATTACACTAGGTGCGGCTTTACTAGGCTGTACCGAAGAACAAACCTTCGATGCTTCCGGGTCTTTTGAGGCGGATGAGACGATCATATCATCTCAGACCGCCGGCACGATCAAAGAATTTGGGATAGAAGAAGGCCAAGTGTTGCAGCCCGGTCAATTCATAGGTTATGTGGATAGTATCCAGATTTTTCTGCAAAAGAGGCAGCTGGAAGCTCAAATTAAAGCCTTGACAGGTCGCAAACCCAATATCTCCCTGCAGCTTGCAGCTCTAAATGAGCAGCTGAAAACTGCCGAGCGAGAGCAGGCTCGTCTTAGTAATCTCGTGAAGGCAGATGCCGCAACGCCCAAGCAATTGGACGATGCTTCGGCTCAGGTGGAGGTGATCAAAGCCCAGATCCAAGCCCAGAAATCCACGCTGAATCTATCTACCCAGGGAATCAGCAATGACGCAACCCCGATGGAAGTGCAGATAGCACAGCTCAATGATCAGTTAGAGAAAAGTAAAATCATCAATCCAGTAGCCGGGACAGTACTAGTCAAATATGCGGAGGAAAATGAAATGACTGCTCCAGGCAAGCCTCTCTATAAAATTGCCGATTTATCTACACTAATTCTTCGTGTTTACATCAGTGGAAATCAACTATCGCAGGTGAAGATTGGCCAGCAAGTGACTGTTCATACAGATAACGGAACAGGCGGTTTTGACCAAACGGTAGGAAGTATTTCCTGGATAAATGACAAAGCTGAGTTTACCCCCAAGACCATTCAGACCAAGGATGAACGCGCCAACATGGTCTATGCCGTCAAGGTAAATGTACCGAATGACGGCAGATTCAAAATCGGCATGTATGGGGAAATTAATTTTCAATAACAACCATGGTCACCCTCCACAACATATCCAAAACCTACAATAAGGGTACACTAACGGCAGTGAAGCAGGTATCCTTTGAAGTCAAAAAAGGCGAACTTTTTGGGCTGATCGGTCCAGATGGGGCAGGAAAAACCAGTATTTTCCGAATGCTCACCACACTCCTGATTCCTGACGCAGGCGTAGCAAGTGTCAATGGCCTGGATGTGGTGAATGACTACAAAGCCATACGAAAGCAGGTGGGCTATATGCCGGGTAAGTTTTCACTCTATCAAGATCTTACGGTGGAGGAAAATTTGAATTTCTTCGCGACGCTTTTCAACACGACAGTGGAAGAAAACTACGACTTGATCCGGGAGATTTATGTTCAGATCGAGCCGTTCAAAAATCGTAGAGCAGGTAAGCTGTCTGGAGGGATGAAACAGAAGTTGGCCTTATGTTGTGCCTTGATCCATCGGCCTTCGGTATTGTTTCTAGACGAGCCGACTACTGGAGTCGATACCGTTTCCCGTAAGGAGTTTTGGGATATGCTGAAGCGTCTGAAAGCGCAGGGAATTACAATTTTGGTTTCGACGCCTTACATGGATGAGGCTACGCTCTGTGAACGAATCGCCCTGATTCAAGATGGAGAAATCATGTCAATAGATACGCCAGAGGCAATTATTAGGGCTTATCCAGAGCCACTTTTCGCAGGAAAATCAGATAAAATGAGTGAGTTGCTGGAAGATTTGCGCAAGCACAATCTGGTCAAAAACTGCTTTGCCTTCGGGGAATTTCATCATCTCACCTTCAAAAAGTATTCTTTAGCAAACCAGCAATTGCTCCTGAAAACTTTGGAAAGCTTAGGGCATAATGAGCTTGAATTCAAAGCAATCACGCCTACGATAGAGGATTGTTTTATCCAATTAATGAGTCACTGATATGAAATCGAGCCTGCCTGAGGCAGACAGGCATGACGAATAACGTCACACACTGGGATGATTATGACGATGCGAGATTCTCCCGATGAAAAATCGGGACAGGCTATATGGCCATTGGAAAAAAATATAGACATATGAAAAATGTAGTCATCAAAACGGATAAGCTTACCAAGAAATTTGGGGATTTCATAGCTACAGACTCGATTAGCTTCGAAGTGTATGAGGGGGAAATTTTCGGATTTCTAGGAGCAAATGGAGCTGGGAAAACCACCGCCATGCGAATGCTTTGTGGTCTGTCCACACCCACCTCAGGCGAGGCTACGATTGCGGGTTTTGATATTTATAGGGAAGCGGAAAAGATCAAGGCGAACATCGGCTACATGAGTCAGAAATTTTCCCTGTATGAAGACCTGACCGTGATAGAAAATATTCAATTTTTTGGAGGGATTTATGGCTTATCCGATCAGGAGATTAAGGATAAAAGCGAGCATTTGATAGAATTATTGGGGCTGCAAGCGGAAAGTAAAAAGCTGGTGGGGTCGCTTCCACTGGGCTGGAAGCAGAAGCTTGCTTTTTCTGTGGCGATTATTCACGATCCGAAAATTGTCTTTCTCGATGAGCCCACGGGCGGTGTGGATCCTGTGACTCGGAGGCAGTTTTGGGATTTGATCTACGAAGCTTCCAATCGAGGGATCACGATCTTCGTGACCACACACTACATGGATGAAGCAGAATATTGCAACCGGATCTCGATGATGGTGGATGGGGAAATGAAGGCTCTGGATACTCCAGCTAATCTCAAAAAAGCCTACCAGGCAGCCTCCATGGACGAGGTTTTCTTTGAACTGGCTCGCGGTGCCAAGCGAAAAGCAGATTGATATGAAATCGAGCCTGCCTGTGGCAGACAGGCATGATTCAAACGTGAAACAATGGGAAAATCCAACGATGAGAGATTCTTCCGAAGGATAATCAGGACAGGCTATATGACCATTCTAGACTAAGTATAACTAAATGAAACAGTTTTTCACTTTCGTAAAAAAAGAGTTCTACCACGTTTTTCGAGACCGGAAGACGCTGCTTATGCTATTTGGTTTACCCATCGCTCAGATTATGCTTTTTGGATTTGCGTTGACCAATGAGATCAAGGATTCCAACATAGTAGTGGTGGATTATGTGAATGATGCCGCCTCGAAGGAAATTACGCAGAAGTTAGCTGCGAGTGATCAGTTTGAGCTTCAAAGTGCGCTGATGAGTCACCGGGAGATCGAGGCGGCTTTCAAGAAAGGAAAAATAAATCTCGCGGTAGTTTTCCCAGCCAATTTCAATTCAGATCTTTTGGCACAAAATACCGCTCAGATCCAAGTCATTGCAGACGCTTCTGATCCAAATAAAGCCAATTCACTGACCAATTATGTAACGAACATCGTCCGGGATTATCAGCTAGAGCGTGTGAATGAAGCACCACTTCCCTATCAGATCCAAGCAGAAATACGAATGCTTTACAATCCGGAATTGAAAGGCGCCACGAACTTTGTGCCTGGTGTGATGGCCTTAGTTCTAGTGCTTGTCTGCGTATTGATGACTTCTATCTCCATCGTACGGGAAAAGGAGAATGGAACAATGGAGGTTCTGCTGGTATCTCCTTTCAATCCGTTTTTGGTGATTATCTCCAAGGCTGTGCCCTATTTTGTGCTCTCTCTCGTGAATCTGACGGTGATCTTATTACTCTCTATTTACTTGATGGACATGCCGTTTGAGGGTAGCTATGTTCTCTTCTATGCAGAGAGTAGTCTGCTTATCATAGCGGCACTTTCACTAGGTCTTTTAATTTCCAACAGCACAGATTCTCAGCAGACTGCGATGCTTCTTTCACTGATGGGGATGATGATACCTACGATGCTTTTTACTGGGTTTATGTTTCCCATAGAGAATATGCCTTTGCCGCTCCGCATTATTTCTAATGTGGTTCCGAGCAAATGGTATTACCTCATCGTGAAATCGATAATGATCAAGGGTTTAGGTTTTTCAGCGATATGGAAAGAAACCCTGATTTTAGTCGGAATGACTGCCTTTTTCCTCTTTGTGAGTTTCAAAAAATTCAAAATCAGACTCGCATGAGAACTTTAATTTTCCTGCTCAGAAAGGAGTTTAAGCAGATTTTCAGGAATAAATCTCTGCTTCCTATGATTTTTGCCATGCCGCTGATTCAGCTTATCGTGATGCCATTGGCAGCAGATTATGAAATCAAAAACATCAATATTTCCATAGTCGATCATGATAGAAGTCCCTACTCTCGGCAGCTGATTTCTAAGATCACCGCTTCAGGATATTTTGTATTGGCGGATTTTGGGGATTCTTTTGAAGCGGCTTTTCAGCAGATCGAAGATGAAAAGTCGGACCTGATTCTGGAGATTCCTGTGGGTTTTGAACGAAATCTTCTACGGGAAAACAGCGAAAAACTCTTCATCGCGGTCAATGCCATCAATGGAACAAAGGCCAATCTGGGTGGTGCATACCTCAATCAAATCATCCAAAATTACAATGCTGAAGTCCGTCTGCTGTGGCTTGACCCTACTCGATTTAATCCTATTCCTCAACTAGAGGTGGCTTCCTCTAATTGGTTTAATCCGTATATGAATTACCGGTTTTTCATGGTGCCGGGGATTTTGGCGTTTCTGGTGACGATGGTGGCGGGATATATGTCAGCGCTGAATATTGTAAAGGAAAAAGAAGTGGGAACTATAGAGCAGATCAATGTAACTCCTATCAAAAAGTACCAATTCATCATCGGGAAATTGCTGCCATTTTGGATTATCGGGGTAGTGATTTTTAGTATTGGACTATTCTTCGTTTCCCGGCTTTTGTATGGTATCGTTCCGCTGGGCAGCGTATTGCTTCTTTATGGATTTTTATCCATCTATCTGGTGGCACTTTTGGGACTGGGATTGCTTATCTCCACTTTCAGTGATACGCAGCAGCAGGCCATGTCTGTGGCGTTTTTTATCATCATGATTTTCTTGCTGATGAGTGGATTATTTACACCTATAGACAGCATGCCAGACTGGGCACAGGTAGTCGCCTACGCCAATCCGCTTACGTATTTCATAGAAGTGATGCGAATGGTAGTATTGAAGGGATCTGGTTTTCTGGATATTTCGAAGCACATCCTGATAATGATTGGTTTTGCCTTTTTCTTCAACACCTGGGCAATTCTGAACTATAGAAAAACCTCCTAGGAAGCTAGAATAAATGAAGATGATCTGTCTAAAATACGTATAGGACGGCCTAACTTCTGAAGTGCTACCTTACAGTTCGTTCAGGTTGTTCAAGTAGTGCTCTGCCTGCTTCAGGATTTCATCTTTGTCTTTCATCTTTTCGAGCGTGCGATAGGCCATTCCTATGCGAGGATTTTTTTCCAGCTTTTCACGATTACCATCGTAGAAGTGCCAATACAGACTGTTGAAAGGACAGGCGCCATCTCCGATTTTTTTATTGGGATCATATGCGCAATGAGTGCAATAGTTGCCTTGCTTTTTGATGTAATTTGCGGAAGAAACGTACGGCTTGGTTCCCACGATTCCTCCATCAGCAAACTGGCTCATACCGCGGGTATTTGTAATCTCCACCCACTCGATAGCATCGATATAAATTCCCAGATACCAGCTATCTACCTCATCCGGATGGATTCCGGCGAGCAATGCAAAATTCCCAATTACCATCAACCGCTGAATGTGATGGGCGTAAGCCAAATCCAACGATTGTCCGATGGAGTGGCTTAGACATTTCATCTTGGTTTTGCCGGTCCAAAACCATTTCGGTAATGCTCGCTGATGATCGAAAAAGTTGAGTTCTGCAAAGTCAGGCATTTTCGCCCAATAGATACCTCTCATGTATTCCCGCCATCCAATCACCTGACGAATAAAACCTTCTGCCTGTGAGATATCTATCGTATCCTGATGGGACTTCCAATATGCTTCTACCTTTTGCACTACTTCCAGCGGGGAAAGCATTTTGGTATTCATAGCAAAGCTCAATCTGGAATGAAAGAGAAAAGGGTCCCAAGTAGTCAGCGCATCTTGATAATCACCAAAATGAATTAGAAGATGAGAGCAAAAATGATCCAATACTTCCAGACTTTCCTCACGGGAGCAGGGCCAGTCAAACTCGTCCTCATTCAGCTTTCCGATGGTTTTGATTTCGGCTTTTTTTATCATTTCCATGAGATCAGAGACTGGCTTGGGATGAACTTTTGCCTTTCTCAACAATCGCTTGTCTTTTAATGCAGCTCTATTTTCATGATCAAAATTCCACTTGCCTTCAGTGGGCTCCTTACCGTCCATGAGGATGCTAAAGTCCTTCCGCATTTGTTGGTAAAAACTCTCCATCAGAAAGGTTTTTTTACCATGGAAAAAATCTTTGACATATTCTCGCTCAGTGAGAAAATGCTCAGAATCTACACTTCTGCATGGGATGGACAGGTTTGCAGCTATCGTCTTTAACTGCTGATCCAGCCTGTATTCATCAGGTAGTTGGTATTCAAACTGACTAAATTGATGTTCCTCTACCATAGCATAGATCATTTTATCCAATGCCTGGGTGTTTTCATCTTGATCTAGCTTCACATAGTTTACCTCGTGGCCCTCAGACTTGAGCTGCTCCGCAAAATTTCTCATGCTTAGAAAAAAAGCCACTACTTTCTGGATATGATGTGAAACGTAATCCGTTTCCTGTCTCATTTCTAGCATGAGATAGGTCACTGATGGGTCAGTTTCCTTAAACCAGGAATGGTTTGAGTTCAGTTGATCTCCGAGAATGAGTCGTAAAGTTTTAGGCATAAAAAAAGGGCTTTGAATTAAAAGCCCTTTTGGTACCACTTTGTTTTGATCAATACTTAAAGCAAGGCATGGAGGTTGTTCTGCCGGCTCCTCTTTTATTGGTAGCGAGGAAGCTGTAGCGTAAACTGATTTCGTGTGCTCCGCCTGTGTTGGCATTGCCTAGGGAGGAGAGTGTGAAGTCATGACTATATCCTACGTCTAGCCCACCCCCAAGTGAGATTCCGATTAGCCCGATGATCGCCTCGTGGTTAGGTAGTTCGTCTTTTTGTACTGGTATGCCTCTGTACCAAACACCCAACACTATAGGCTGCAGATTCACCTGAGCACCCATATCAAGTTGGGAGAATGAGCGCTGATTTTTGTAATTGAAAGCGAGTGTAAGTTCCCGAGTACCGCTTCTATCGTTCAAAAAGCTGGTGGAAGTACCTCCTGAAAGGTCAAATTTGACACCTCCATGAGCAGATAGTTTGAGTGGTAGTTTGCTTTCTCCCCCATCTACAAACGACATGTTGGGCTGAGTAAGGTGATGGCCTGCCAGTCCAAACCAGACATTTTCATTATTATACATCATCCCGAAACTGTAATCCATAAACTGATGTCCTATGCCTTCACCCAGATTTTCTCCGCTAGTCCCACCTACTGCACCGGTCTGATCGTCGATTTGGCTTCCAAAAACCAGATCTCCAAAATAGGCATCTCGATCCATGTAGCTCACCTGACCACCCATTCTTAAGAAGGAGCGGAAGCCTAGTCTCATTCTATAAGAGTAAGTCGCGCCGATTTCGGTCATGCTCAGATTTGCCATGCTTTGATCAGAGCGATTGACGATAAGCCCCACTCCACTATTGGCGCTGAAGATGTAATGATCCGCATAGACAGAGTAGGAGTTGAATGATTGATCTAAGCCAGGCCATTGGTTTCTGTAATTGACACCGATTTGAGTCATCTCAGAAGCGCCCGTCATGGCGGGATTTAGATACAAAGGAGCGGCGTAGAACTGGGAATATTGGATGTCCTGCGCACTCAGATTTAGGCATAGAATGCTCAGGGTAATAAGCAAATACACATGTTTCATTTTCTATCGTATTAGGGTGACTCCTCCAGTTTTGGTGACTTGCACACCTTCACTGGAGCGGTAGGTGATTTGGTAGAGGTAATTGCCAGGGGGCGATTCCTGACCTTGGTGAGTTCCATCCCAGCCTGAAGTCTCGAGGCTAGAGGTGAAGTACATTTTTTCTCCCCAGGTATTGAAAATAGCCATGGAGAAATCGGAAACAGCTCTGAGCTTGGGGATAAACGTGTCGTTCAAGCCGTCTCCATTTGGGGTAAAAGCATTAGGTATGGTGATAAACTCTAGGGGTGAATTTACTTGAATGGTGTTTTTCTCGATACTGGAACAGCCGTAGATGTCGTAAGCTGTAAGAGTGACTTCAAATGTTCCTGGAGCTATGAACGTATGGATTGGGTCTTTATCCTTAGAGGTATTACCATCACCGAATGTCCATTCCCAGCCTATGAATTCCTCTGAAATAACACTTTCAAAAATAATTTCTTCATCTACTTGTACTGCTGGCTCGGAGCTGATTTCAAGCTTTCTGTACTCAAAATCCAGTCTTCCAGCTTTATTGATCTGGGTAGGGAAATCTACTCGTACCTCAGCCTGAGTAATACAGCCTAGTGCATCTGTGACGTTGACTTTGAGGTTTCCCGACGTCGAATAATTGATTTCTCGCGTATCATTCTGACCGGAATTCCAGGTGATTCGATAAGGTTGGCTGCCTCCTTGGATGGTAACCCATGCTACCCCGGTGATTGTACCTATTGAGCAATCCACGTCCAAAGCAGTTTCGATTTTAGCCTGCAACGCTTGAGATTCCTGAATAGAAAATGATTTGGTCACCTGACATCCACTGTCATCAGAAACAGCTAGCTGATAGGTACCAGCGGATAGATTTTCTCTGTGAAGTCCTGCAGCAGGGTCATCTAGCCATTTAGCTGTATATTTTCCAGCAGCGCCTTTTACTCCTAGGATTAGGCTTCCAGAATTTGTGCCTGTGCATTTTGCATCAGTTTGATTGATCACTTCTATCGCTAGCGCTGAAGTAGTTCCGATGGTGAACTGTCGGTCTATAGAACATCCTGCTGCATCAATCACAGTCACGGAATATGCGCCTGCTGTTAGGCTTCCAAGCTTAGCCGAAGTATGTCCGGTATTCCACTTATAAGTGTAAGGTGCCGTGCCACCTTGCACGCTTAGTTGGATTTCTCCATTTCCTGCGCCCGCACAGCTTTCTGATTTGATCGTTTCTTTAATCCCGAGTGCAGTAGATGCTTTGACTACATAAGCAGCCTGATAAGAACAGCCTGTCTGGTCTTTTATTAAAACACTGTAGCTACCGGCTGCAATATTGAGAAGGTCTTTGGAAGTGGCTCCATTGCTCCATTGGTAAGTGAAAGGGGCTTGGCCTCCGTTGAGTGCTAACTTAATAGAGCCATTATTTTGTCCTGAGCATCCTAAGTCTTGGATCGACTCAGTCACTTGAATACCTTCTGAGGCCGCTTTGATTTCGAAGGTAGTGGTCACATCGCAGTTAAACTTGTCTGCTACAGTGACAGAGTAAACTCCCGGAGCTAGATTGTTGGCTTCCCACGTATCTTTGAGCCCATTACTCCAAGAGATCTGATAGGGCTCACCGCGACCTATTTTTACTTTTATTTTTGCAGAACCATCATTTCCTGACCCGCAGGTAGCATCTATTTTTTGAAGTGGTTCAAGGATTAAAGGATAGGGTGGTTGCACCACAATTCTTTCCACATGCATAGTTCCAGTGGCATCGGTGATCTCTACGGTGTAGGTGCCAGCAAACAGGTCGGTTCGATCCTTGGTAGTTTGCGAAGTATTCCAGCGGTAAGTATAGGGCTCGACACCACCTTGGACATCTAGGATTATACTTCCTTTCTCGCTATGTGAGCAAAGTGCAAGTTTGCCAGATACAGCTACAGTAATCCTGCTTAAAGAGGTAACTCGGTCATTTTCCAAAGCCCATACATCTTTAGCCGAACCATCTTGGGCTGTAGCTGAATTCATCACACTCCAAAGCAGAGAGAGGATCATTAGGGAATATGTCTTATATACCTTTTTCAATTATTCGAGAAGAGTTGGAAGCGGGGTGACTTTTCAACTTTCTTAATTTGTAATACAAATCAAGATTACTGCATTTCATTTTTAAGAATAATATTTTATGTATATCAAATACAACAAAATGATATTCTTAGATTTATGCAGTATTGCGAAATAAGTATAGAAATATTCTTAAAAGCAAGACGGGTGAAAGAAGCTGCCAAAACGAATAGCATATAGAAAAAGTATTATTTTTCCCAAAATATTACCATAATCAAAAAAGGTATGAAATGATACTTTTTTGTTGATATAAAATCAAAAAGCCTGTAGATCAGGCTGCAAAAAAAACTTTAAATTTTCTGAAAAATATTTTCAGAAATAGGGCGATTTTTTAGGATGGCTAGTACTTAAAGCAAGGAATAACTCTTCCTCGCTGATTCCTACTTTTAGCATCTCCCCATAAAAATGAATAAGTCAGGGAAATTTCGTGTGCCCCACCACTGTTTTTCAGTCCTAATTTTGAAATAGTCACATCGTAGGAATATCCTATGTCAAGTCCGCTTTCCAATGAAAGGCCAACTAACCCAATGAACGACTCATTATTTGGAAGTTCATTTTTGGTGGGAAGCCCTCGGTACCAAACTCCAAGTACTACTGGTTCGAAATAGAATTGCGCTCCTACGTCCAACTGGTTGAATGGGTCTTGCTGTTTGTAATTGAAGGCAAATGAGACCGATCGTTCAGCAAAATCGTGAGTGAAGTAGTTTCTAGAACCTCCACCCAGATCGAATTTGATACCACCTTGGGCAGATAGCTTCATGGGTAACTTGGAGATCTGACCATCCACAAAAGATGTATTGGGTTCGGAGAGGTGGTGTGCTGATACACCTAGCCAAATTCTATTGGAGTAAAACATCCCGCCCACGCTATAATCTACAAAGCTGTAACGACTGTCGATAGGGATTCCATTGAGCTCATCTGTGATGCCGTCTATTGTGCCGTTGATGATATCTATCTGGGTTCCAAAAACTAAATCTGAGAATAAGGCATCACGTTGCATGTAGCTGACCATTCCGCCAATCCGGAAAAAATTGGATTCACTTAGTTTTAGTCGATAGGCATAAGATAGGCCTATTTCATTGGTCGAAAGATTAGCCATACTTTCCTGACTACCATTGAAAATCAGTCCAATACCGCTGTTGTAGTCAAAGATGTAGTGATCAATGTAAGCAGAATAGGAGTTGAAACTTTGGTCAAGGCCCGGCCATTGATTTCGATAATTGACACCTACACGGGTAAGTTCACTCGCTCCTGTCAAAGCTGGATTCAAATATAAAGGTGCGGCATAGAATTGAGAATACTGGGTATCCTGAGCTTTTGCAGTTGAAAAAATGCAACAAAAAGCCCCAACAGTAATGAATACACCAATTATTTTCCTAAACATAAACAACTACGCCACATCACCTTACAAATTTATGAATTAGTAAAGTGGCAAAGGTTATATAAGTATGAATTAACGATTTGAAACTACTAGGGCTTATGATTGGGGCTTTCAATCAAGGAAATTTCAAATCTATTTTAATTGAAATGAGCGCAAAAGCACAGGATCAATTTGACGGTGGATTGTTCAATAATTATACCAAAGGAAATTTTGGAGCGGTATTAGGAAATTAAATAGCGATAACTACCTGATTTTTAATCAGGTCTTCAAATTCCTCACGCTTTCGGATTAAGTGAGCTTTTCCCTCCCAGATCAATACTTCGGCAGGTCTCAACCTTGAGTTGTAATTGGAGGACATGCTGATTCCATAGGCTCCGGCATTCTTGAATACCAATAGGTCTCCCTTAGAGACAGAAGCCAGCATGCGGTCTTTGGCTAGAGTGTCAGTTTCACAGATATACCCTACGACGTGGTAAGGCTTCGGCTCTCCAGCCGGATTGCTTAGATTGTAAACGTCATGAAATGCGTCATACATCATCGGTCTGATCAGGTGATTTAGCCCAGAATCTACTCCCACAAATGTGAGTTGAGGCGTATTTTTCACTACAGTAGCTTCTACAATGAGATATCCTGATTCACTTACTAGAAATTTGCCCGGTTCGATCCACAGCTCTAATTTTCTGCCATATTTCTCGCAGAACTCATTGAAAGCGGCTGATACTTTAGTCCCAACTTCTTCCATATCTGTAGCCGGATCGCCAGCCTTGTAAGCGACTTTGAACCCTCCTCCAAAATCCAAAAATTTCAGATCCGGGAAACTCATGGCTGCCTCAAAAAGCACGTTTCCGCCTTTCAGGAAGACCTCTGCATCCAATATATCAGATCCGGTATGAATATGAAGACCTACGATCTTGATCTTGTATTTTTCTACTACATCCAGAATCTCTGGGAGCTGCTGAATAGATATCCCAAACTTACTCTGACTATGGCCGACTGAAATTTTTGCATTTCCGCCAGCCATGATGTGCGGGTTGATTCGAATACAAGCTGCAACTGTGCCTCCATATAAAGCACCGAAATCTTCCATGAGCGAAATACTATCAAGATTGACCATGACGCCCAATTCGACTGCTTCCTGCACTTCTTTGAAATTTACTCCACTAGGCGTGTACATGATCTCCGAAGCTTCAAAACCAGCAAGCATACCTATCCTCACTTCTTCAATTGAAACTGCATCTATGCCTTCTCCAGTCTTTTTTACCAGCTTCAAAATGCTGATGTTTGATAGCGCTTTGGTAGCGTATTTTATCTTCAGAGGAACTGTAGCAAAAGCAGCTTGCAGGGATTTGATTTGGTTTACTATTTTTTCTCCATCATATACATAGACTGGAGTTCCGAATTCTTGAGCGATGGACTGAAGGCTTACTTCTTGGATTTGAATAGGATGATGAGGTGAGGTCATGAGCTGAGATTTGGGGGCAAAGATAGCCAAATAACAAAAATAGGAGGCAGCTGCCCCCTATTTTCATGCGTTATAAGTGTAATTAAGAAAACGCTATTCTTGGCCATAAATATAAAAGACGAAGCCGAAACAGACCTACACTTCCATTACTTTATTGCGGTTAAATATTGTTAAGCCCTCCATCTGACCTGATTATAGGTTTAAATTTGTATCATGTCGAAAAGTAACATCATTCTAATAGTCGTTTTGATGTCCCTGGCTAGCTTTGGTTTGATGGGATTTCAATTCTACTGGGTGACCAATGCTATACGCATCAACAGTGAGCGCTTTGACCAAAATGTGCTCCAAGCACTGAATGGGACGATAGAGCAATTAGAAAAAGGGGAGAATTCTGATATGATCTACAGCTTCTTGTATCAGGATTCAGCTGTTCAGAAGTCATTGTTTGAGAAAATTGATCCCTTGGAAATTCAATATAGATCGAGACCTAATACAGGAACTAGACCTTCTTTAGTGGATACTATTTTTCAGGAATCTGCACCTAAGGTTAGCCCTACGTTTAAGAGAATTCTGGAGTCCCGCGGGGTAGATAAAAATGTGTTGGATGATCTAGAAACCTTTTTCACTTACATGACTGCTGAGGTGGCCTCAGAGATTTTTACACCCGATGAAATGGAAGTGTTGCTACAGGAAAAGCAGCGACAATATGAATACTTAGATAGAGTAGAAAAATCGTCTAAACAGCGTAGGCCGGTAGCTTCACAACAAAATTTCCAGTATGGATTTCCTGAATTAAACTTGAATCCCGATGCCATAGAAAAAATCGCAAAAGCCAATCGGAAGATCGAGTTTTTCAATAAAATGTGGGAAGAGATGGCTGCTGGTCAGCAGGCGATTCTCGATAGATTAGATACTGCGCAGGTAAGGAAATTGCTCAAAGGGTATTTGCTTGAGCAGAATATCTTAGAAGATTTTGAGCTCGGGCTGATGAAAGAGGACGGGTTGATTATGCCTATTGGCAACGTCAAGGAACAGTTTACTTTGGTGCAAAAGGGCATACAGGCTAAGCTTTTCCCCAACGATATACTTGGTAAAAACAATTACCTCTACCTGTACTTTCCGGAGAAAAGAAATCACGTGATCCGTGAAGTCTGGCTTCCCATTTCTAGCTCCATACTCTTTATAGCAGTTATTATCTCGTGTTTTATCTATGCGATCAAGGTGATCATCCGGCAAAAAGCCCTTTCGGATACCAAGAACGACTTTATCAATAACATGACCCATGAATTCAAGACTCCACTAGCTACGGTGAGTCTGGCAGTAGAGGCACTCCAAGATCCTGAGCTTTCTAGTCAGGATAAATTCAGGGCAAGGTATTTGGGGATTATCAAAGACGAAAATAAACGCTTGGTTTCTCAAGTGGAAAACGTTCTTCAAGCTGCCGCGTTGGATAAGAAAGACTTCAAACTGAAAATTGAGGCGGTGAACTTAGCTGAGATTCTGGAAACTACGGTAGATCATTTTGGGCTGCAAGTAGAGAAGAAAGGTGGGCAAATCATTTTTGTCAATGAGCTGAATGAGCCTATGATCCAAGGTGATTTATTTCACTTGACTCATATATTTAACAATTTGCTGGACAACGCAAATAAGTATTCGCCTGATGCTCCAACTATCAGAATTGAAGCCAAAGATGACGCTGATCAGGTCTATATTACCATTACCGATGAAGGAATAGGGATGAATAAGGATGCCCAGCGGAAAATTTTTGATAAATTCTATCGTGTTCCTACTGGCAACGTGCATGATGTCAAAGGTTTTGGTCTGGGACTTTCCTATGTCAAAACCATGTTGGAAGCGCACAAAGGCGAAATAAAAGTAAGTAGCGAACTTGGAAAAGGAAGCTCATTCACCATAAACTTACCAAAGAAACAATGAGTAAAGCGAAACTATTAGTGGTCGAAGACGATCCAAATTTGGGAGACATCCTCAAGGAATATCTGGAAATGAAAGGGTATGAGCCTACGCTTTGCCGTGATGGGGAGGAAGGTTGGAATAAGTATAAAAAGGGTAAATATGACCTTTGCTTATTAGATATCATGATGCCTAAAAAAGATGGGTTTACGCTGGCTAAGGAAATTAAGAAAGTAGAAGAAAACCTTCCGATTCTTTTTCTCACTGCCAAAAACCAAAAGGATGATATCATAGAAGGTCTCAAAATTGGCGCTGACGATTACCTGACCAAGCCTTTCAGCATGGAAGAATTGTTGCTTCGTGTGAACGCTATTTTGAGAAGAACCCACAAAAGCGAGGATGTCAATCCTCTAAAGGTCTATTCATTTGGAGGTTTTGTTCTGCATTATGATGAACAATACCTGGACGGTCCTAAGGGACGCCATAAGCTTACCTCCAAAGAGAATGAATTGATTCGCCTACTTGCCTCAGAGATCAATAGCTTGGTCAACCGAAGTCATGCGCTAAAGCAAATCTGGGGTGACGACAGTTATTTCAATGCTCGAAGCATGGATGTGTATTTGAGCAAGATCCGAAAGATTCTAAAAGATGATCCAAATGTACAGATCATTACCGTTCACGGTGAAGGGTTTAAGTTGATCGTGAGTGAGGGCTAACTAGTTATTGGATGTTTGGTGACCGATGTTCGGTGTTGCTGAGCATATAATTGAATCTTCAAAAAAAGCCAGCGTGATGTAAGTCGCGCTGGCTTTTTGGGTTAGAAGGGATGCTGCATTATTTCGCTCCTTCAGAGCTTGCAGGAAAGATTTTCTCATTATAAACCCAGCCCTATTGAGCTGGGTTAAGTTATTCGGGGCTTTCAGCCCTGATCTTAACAAGCAAACTATCTCAATTTATTGATCGACTTCAACATACTTGTTCTTAAGTATTGACCCTAGTTTCTCGGTTCTGGAATCTTGATTCTACTATCTTGATACTAACGTCTAAAGTCTCATAACTCAAATAACCATTTCAGCCCCGATTCCATCTCCTTCAGGAAATGTCACTTTATCGGTGGTAATGACCACGCCTTTTGCCGGATCTTTGGAAAGTAGCATTGCGCCATCCATATCCACATAATCTAAGAGTGGAGCGATGTGGGCGATAGCAGTAATTCCCACAGATGATTCGGTCATGCATCCGACCATGGTTTTCATTCCCAACTTTTTGGCTTCATGGATCATTCTGAGACCTGGAGTGATTCCGCCAGCTTTTACCAGCTTCACATTTACTCCATGAAATAGGCCATGACATTTCTTCACGTCAGATTCTACGATACAGCTTTCATCGGCGATCACCTGTAATTTGCTGTGTTTGTACACTTCTTTCATGCCCTCCAAATCGTCTTTTCCAAGTGGCTGCTCCATGAATTCTACACCTAATTTCTCCAACTCCACCGAATAGTTAATGGCTTGCTCAGCCGTCCAGGCACAATTGGCATCTATTCTAAAAACAGCATCCGTATGTTTTCTCAATTCACGAATGATCGCCAAGTCATCCGAAGTACCCAGTTTGATTTTATAAATAGGCCAGTGAACCTCTTTCATTTTCGACACCATTTTCTCCAGCGTATCTATCCCAATCGTAAAATTCGTAGTCGGAATAGTAGCAGGATTCAATCCCAGATGCTCGTATAATTTTTTCCCTTGCTTTTTGGAATAAATGTCCCAAGCAGCCATGTCCAGTGCACATTGGGCAAAAGGATTTTCCTTAAAGACTTCTCTGCCCAGTTCCCAGAGTTGCTCCGGAGTCTCCCAATCACCTTTTTCGACGATAGGTCTGATTTTCTCTAAACATTCCGACATATTAGTAATCGTCATGCCGTAAAATGGATTGGTAGTAGATTCTCCTAATCCATAAAATGCTTCATCTTGCAGTTTTACGATGATGGTATCTTGAACATCACGACTTTGATGAGCAATAGTGAAGGTGTGTTTAAGTGGGAGATCGACTACTTGATAGGATAATTTCATTTGGAGATTATTCGATTTAAGGCAAAAATAACGTGTATTTCCCTTGATTGATAGGTAGTATTACATTTTATTGAAGGTAAATAGAAATAATTATGAAAGCCAATTCCAAATGCTCAATCAGCTTGTTTTTGCTGTTTTTGATTTCAGTAGTTAGTTGTAAAACAGCAAATATCTCAACTTCAACTTCTACCTCCCCCGCTCGGCTGGAGGATGCCTATTCGAAGTATGAGGAAGGTGCTATTACGCATCGCAGGTTTAAGCATGCAGACCTTCAGCCTTTGATTCAGCAGCATTCAGCTAGTTTTGAGGTGAAAAAGCTAGGGGAATCTGTGGAGGGAAGAAGCATTTCGAGTTTGGATTGGGGGGATGGCAAGACGAAAGTCATGCTCTGGTCCCAAATGCATGGAAATGAAAGCACGGCTACCATGTCCCTTTTTGATTTGTTTAATTTCTTGGCGGGCAGCGGAGATGATTACGATGAACTGCGTACGCTTTTAAGATCTACTCTCCATCTTAAATTCATCCCCATGATTAATCCCGATGGAGCCGAACAATTCAAGCGCAGGAATGCGTTGGATATAGATTTGAATAGAGATGCAATCTCCCAAATATCTCCTGAGGCAGTCATTTTGAAAGCAGTGCGGGATGACTTTGATCCTGAATTCGGTTTTAATCTCCACGATCAGCAGATCTATTACAATGCATCTGGTACGCCAAAACAAGCTACGATTTCCGTTTTGGCACCGGCCTATAACTATGCTACGGATATCAATGCCGTACGGATTAAAGCGATGCAAACCATCGTAGGAATGAACGAAATACTACAGGAAGTGGTACCGGGCCATGTGGGAAGATATGATGATGCCTTTGAGCCGAGGGCCTTTGGGGACAACATCACCAAATGGGGAACGAGTACGATTTTGATTGAGTCTGGAGGATATCCAAATGACCCGGAAAAGCAATTCATTCGTCAGCTGAACTTTATGATTATCCTGAATGCATTAGAACAAATCGCCACTAAAAGCTACGAGCGATACACCGTGGATCAGTATTTCGAGATTCCTGATAATGACCTGCAATTGGTCGATTTGCTGATCAATGAAGTTCAGGTACCAGTTAACGGCAAATATTACCCAGTAGATCTGGGAATCAGAAGAAGGGATATGACAGTTGGCAATACCTATTACATGTCTGCTTCGGTGGATGATCTGGGAGACCTTCAGGTGTACTATGGACTGGAGGAATTTGATGCCTCTGGGTTAAAGTACGTGGAGGGAAAAGTATATGAAACTGCTTTTGAGTCGGTATCTGCTATAGATAAGGCGAAGACATTAGAGCTTTTGAAGCAAGGATATTTGGCAGTGAAAGTAAAGAATGGAGTAAAAGGCGATCTTCATAGCCTTCCAATTTTAGTGTTGAAAAGTACTGAATCATTCTCCTCAGGATGGAAAACGGGAGAACCCACCAATTTCTTTTTGGAGAAGGACGGACTGAGAAAATATGCGGTTGTCAATGGCTATTTGATTGATTTGGAAAATCCAAAAGATCAGGAGTTTAAGCAAAGAGTCTATTAAATCTTAAAATCCCTGAATCTTATACCTTAACCTGCTTCTTGGCGGGTTATTTGTTAACTTTTCCAGCAAATCACTAATTTTTAAATACCATGAAAAAAAATCTGTCCGCTATTCTTTTCGCCGTTGCGATCGTCATTGCATCTATCGTATTGGGAAACGCTATTATCAACCGAAACCGGCCTCAAGGCACAATCAATGTCACAGGTCTGGGAGAAAGCAATTTCACTTCTGACTTAGTCGTGTGGGAGGGAAACTTCAGCCGGGAAAGCTTCGATCTGAAATCTGCCTATGCTGATCTGGAAAAAGACCGCAAACTGGTATCAGACTATTTAATTTCCAATGGTATTCCCGCTGAGAAGTTGATCTTCAACGCAGTAAATACCAATCCAAAATATCAGCAGAATTATTCCAACGATGGCCGCTACCTAGGACAAACTTTTGATGGATATACTTTGAATCAATCCTTAAAAATCGAATCTACCGATGTAGAAAAAGTAGAGAAAATCTCCCGTGAGATCACTGAGCTGCTGAATCAGGGAATAGCCTTCTACTCACAGCAGCCTAGATATTATTACACTGAGTTGGAATCTCTCAAACTGGAGATGATCGCCAAGGCCACAGAAGATGCCCGCATCCGAGCCGAGCGAATCGCCGAAAACTCCAAAGGTGACCTCGGCGATCTGATCTCAGCCAATATGGGGATCTTTCAGATCACTGGCCAAAACTCCGGCGAAGACTATTCTTGGGGCGGAACATTCAACACCGCCGACAAAAACAAAACTGCTTCGATTACGATGAAGTTGATTTTTGAGGTGGATTAACTACCCTAGTTTCCAAACAATTTTGAATCTCACAGCTTTTATAAGGTGTGAAAGCTACACTCTTAATGACTTTATTTTCCGTTTCGCTTATGCTCTATCAGTTTGACAAAAATTCCTCGCCTTCAGATTGGAGAATTGTCGATGATGTAGTGATGGGCGGAAGGTCTGATGGATCCTTTAGCATATCTAAGGAAGGAAATGGCGTGTTTGAAGGGACAGTATCCTTAGAGAATAACGGAGGGTTTTCTTCCGTCAGACACAGAGCTACCTTTCAGGTTCAAGCTAGGAAAACCATAAAAATCAGATTGAAGGGAGATGGAAGTAGCTATCAGTTTCGCGTAAAAGCAAGCGCCAACGATCGTCATTCCTATATCGCTGACTTCCAGACGTCTGGGGGATGGGAAACGATAGATATTCAGCTATCAGCGATGTATCCAGCCTATCGGGGAAGAAATCTATCTATCCCCAATTTCGATAAAGAAAAGATCGAAGAAATGGCATTTTTAATCGGCAACAAAAAGCCACAGTCTTTTCGTCTGGAGATCCAATCCATCGAACTTTTTTGAGTGCTAGTTCTCCAAGCTGATTTATGCAATAGGGAGAAAAAAATCATCATTCGGCCTAGCTGCTTATCTTTGTGCCAGATTGAATTGATGTGAAAGAGAAAAATACTACCAAAACGGCCCTTCATCCTCGTAATGCCCATCGCGAGCGTTATGATTTTCCAAGCTTAATTGGCACCCAGCCGGAGTTGGGTAAATTCGTCGGAGAAAATAAATACGGAGATTTGAGTATTGATTTTGCTGACCCTAACGCTGTCAAAGAGCTTAATCGGGCTTTACTTAGGCACTTTTATAAGATTTCATCCTGGGATATTCCAGATGGATACCTTTGTCCGCCTATTCCTGGCAGAGCAGACTACCTTCATCATGTGGCTGATTTGCTAGCTAAAAGCAATGGGGAAAAGCTTCAAAATGGGGAAGAAATTAAAATCTTGGATATAGGTACAGGCGCAAATTGTATCTATCCAATGCTTGGAAACTCGATTTATGGTTGGAGTTTTATAGGCTCGGAGATAGACGAAATAGCCTTGGATGCTGCACAGGAGAATCTTTATGCAAATCCTCAATTTCGAGGGAAAGTGACCTTGAGACTTCAAGAGAATCCCAAGGAGATCCTGGCGGGAATCATCAAGTCAGACGATGTCTTTGACGCGGTGATTTGTAATCCACCTTTTCACGAGTCGCAAGCTGCGGCAGAAGCTGCAAGCAGCAGAAAAGTGAAAAACCTTAAAGGAAAAGTTGGGAAGAAGCTTACTCTGAATTTCGGAGGAAAGTCCAACGAGCTCTGGTGTGAAGGCGGAGAGTCAGCTTTTATTCAAAAGATGATCCGAGAAAGTATCACGTACAAATACAATTGCTTTTGGTTTACCTCGATTGTATCGAAAGAGGAGCATGTGAAAGAGCTCATTTTGGCATTGAAAAAAGCGCGAGTTGCTGATCGTAAGATTTACGATATGACACTTGGCAATAAGAAAAGTAGATTTATCGCCTGGACCTTTCTAAATCCTGAGCAACAGGAGAGCTGGAAAAAGAGAAGATGGTAATTGAATGACAAAGTTGTGGATTGGTAAGTTAAAATTACGGTAATAAAAACGGCGCTTTGAATAGAAACAAAGCGCCGTTTTTAAGTCTTAAATTTTGCCACTTAATTCAACGTACTTTCTACGCTGATCTCCAAATTCAGTACTTTGGAAATCGGACAATTTTTCTCAGCATCTTTCACTAATTCATCAAATTTAGACTGAGAGATCCCATCTACTTTTGCCTTTAGTACCAAGTGAGATTTGCTTAGTACGCCATCTTCAAATGTGATGTTTGCAGTGACATCTAATTCTTCTGCTGTGTACTCTGCTTCCTGTAGGTTGAAGCTCAATTTCATCGCGAAGCATCCTGCATGAGCAGCAGCGATTAATTCTTCAGGATTAGTACCGACCCCATTCTCAAATCTGGATCCAAATGAATATTGGGTTTTGTCTAGTACAGAACTTGGCGTGGTCAACTTACCTTTGCCATCTTTACCTGTTCCTTGCCATACGGCGGTTGCTTTTCTGATCATAGCTGAAAATTTTTAGGGTTAAAAGTTATAGCATTAGAAGGTGAATATAGATTTAAAAGTTCGCTCGAAATGGTTTTTTTCAATTTTCTACTTTCTCCAATTTGGGTTTCTCAGGAGGAATCTGGGAAACTTTTTTTCCTGACAAATCCTGAAATACCTCCAAATACTGATCAGTCACAAATTCCCAATTGTACCGCTGAGTGAGGCCTTCCCGCGCAGTGCTTCGAAAATATGCCATGCGCTCAGTGCTACTTTCTGCGGCTTCCACTATATCCTGAACTGATTCAGTTGTCTTTTTGAAATACCAGCCATGCTTACCGTTTTGAAGCATTTCTTGATTAAAAGGTGTATCCAGAGCCAAAATAGCGCAACCAAACCCGAGTGCTTTGAGCATCGCCGGGTTCGTTCCGCCGTATTCGTGACCATGGAAGTAGGCAAAACAATGGGAGTACCACGCGGCCAATTCATTTTGGTCTGTGACATAGCCCAGAAACAACAGCCTTTCATCCTCTTTATTTTTTAATACTGTCGCATATTCATCATCAAAGGGTACATCTCCCACTATGACCAGCTTGCGGGAGGAGTCTGATTTTAAAAAACCTTCTATGATCAGATCTGCATTATTGTCTGGGATCAGCCTGCCTACGATCAGAAAATAGTCTCGCGATTTCATACCCCATTTTTCGATGTGATCAGCTTCCACATCGGCTCTGGGGTTTGCTCCATAAGCGATCACCTTAGACTCTGCGTTGAATAATTCCTTGTAAACTCGCTGCATTTCATCCGAATCATTGATCAATTGATCATAATATCGGGTAGCCAATTTAGAAGCCCAGAAAAAGTACTTACCGCCAAGTCCCTTCCACTTTGGGCGAAGCCACTCCAAACCATCTACGTTGATTACTGTCTTCTTTCTAAATATCCGAGAGATCAATCCAAAAGGGCCATTGGCTGAGTTTACCACAAAAATCACATCCACATCGGAAAAGCAAGCGTGGAGCATCGAAAAGAAACTATGCGAGAGCTGCGTCAATTGCTTGGATTCGATCGCCGGTGTGTAGATACACTCTATCCCGTTCACGAATCTGGGTTTTTGAGGAAAAAGTGCCCGATGATTGTAAACTCGCACGTGGACGCCTTTTTTTACCAGGCGCTCACCCAGCTCCTTGACCATGGTATCATATCCTCCGTACACGTAGGGATAACCTTTGGCCCCCATTATGGCTACTTTTAGTTTTTTCTTAGTTGCTGCCATAAATGGTTTTCAATGTTTGTTTTAAAACTCTCTAAGCTGAAATTTTCCAGAACTCGATTTCTCCCAGCTTTGCCGAACGCTTCTCTTAATTCTGGCTCCAAAATTAACTTAATTAGTGCATTTACGCCTTGATCCAACTCGTTTATTGGAATTAAGTAGCCAGTTTTTCCATCCAGAACCATCTCCTCAGCACCGCCCGAGCGAGTTGCTACCACCGGACATCCGGAGGCCATGGCTTCTAGAATAACTGTGGGTAAGGAATCCGGCAGGATAGAAGGTAGGACAAAAATATCTGTGATTTTCAAAATGGAGGCTACATCTTCTCTGAAACCCAGATTGCTGACCTGCTTTTCCAGCTTATTTTCAGTGATAAAATTTTCTATTTCTATCGCGATACTTTCATATCCTGGATAGGGATCTCCTATCAAAACGAAATGACAATGTGGATAAGACGCTAGAATTTCTTTGGCTAGTTGTAAAAAAAACAGTTGCCCCTTGCCTGGATTTATTCTTCCCACCATGGTAATGATTAGGCTGTTTTCGGGGATAGAAAGCTTTTGAAGACTGATTTCTGGCGCATTGAGGAAATTATCATAAGGCAAGCCGTTGTGGATAACTCTTGGGGTTGACTTGGTTAGCCGCTTTTCCCATAATTTTTTCACCGCCTCAGACACAACAATGGGAGCTGGGGTGGTATTGTCCAGCATTCGCGTCAGGAGCTTGACCAAAGGCGATGAGCCAAGAAGCATCTCATGAATGTGCCAACAGTGCGGAAGGTTGTTCCATTTGGCCCATTGCGCGCCTACTACTACGGCCAGCGTATTGGAATAGACCAAGTCAAACTTGAATTCCCGATGGAGCTGGTCTAAAAATCTATAAGCTTTGAAATTTTTCACTAACCTATTCACCACTCCCGAAGGGCTGACATATTTACGCCGTAAGATGCCGAGATTTTGAATCCGAACGATTACTCCTAAGTCAGTTAAATGGGATTGTAATGGACCGGATTCTGACATGACCACCACGGGTGTCAGACCAGCATTCTTATAAATTTTCACCACTTCTATCAGAATTCTGGAAGATCCATACAAGTCTGAAGAGCTATTGAGGAAGAGAACTGTCAATTGGTATTCGGTTGCTAGTTTTGAAGGATGACTTGGTGAAAACCCTCAATAAATTTCTGAGATGAAAACTTTGTGGCTTGCTCCAAACCCTTGTTGATCATTAGTTTTACTTGATCTTGATTGGAGTCCAAAAGTATCATTTTTTCCATCAAATCATGCTGATCTCCAGTCTGGAAGGAAAGCCCAGCATCTCCGGCAACTTCCATCAGCGCAGGCTGATCCGAATGAATAACGGGAATTCCCATGCCCATCGCTTCTAGTATAGGTATTCCAAAGCCTTCGTTCTCTGAAGGGAATACATAGGCAAAAGCATTTTTATAGAGACTTTTCACCCGGCTGTCACTTACGTAGCCAGGTTGTAGCACTTTTCCCTGTAATCCAAGGGTTTTGATGAGATTCTCCACAACTGGGAAGTCGTTCATCTGAGAACTTTGGCCTGCTCCACCAGCTAAGACCAGCTTGAACTCTCGCTTGGTTTTTTTGAGGAACTGTGCAAAAGCCCGAACAAGCAATGGGAGGTTTTTACGCTTATCAAAAGTGCCTATATGCAGAAAATAGCCATCCTTCTGAAGACCGATTTCTTCCAAATACATCGAATCCATCCCATTTGAAAGCTGTTTTGGAGCTTGATAGATTACGGTCATTGGATAGATTTTCTTCAGGTAAGAATAGAGGGATTTTCTGGAATATTCTGTGGTGGTGATGATTTCTGTGTTCTCCTTCAACCCTTTCCGGATAAGACTGAGAAAGTAAGTTCTCCACCATTTGGGGTAATTCTGAGGCATTTGCCAGAAAAATGCATCGTGAATGACAGTTAATCTCCGACAAGATAAGCTCGCCGCCGGCGAGACAAAATCTGGACAAATGAGTACATCTGGCTGATGCTTTTTGACTAGGTCAGGTAGTTGAAATTCTTTCCACCGAAAGTAATCCAAGTGATAATTCAATCGTTGGATCTTAGTCTGTGTCCCTTTGAAAGTCTGATCAGCACTTTGGGTTATGGGATCATGGGAGAAAACCCACTCAATGTCCGGATGTGGATGGGCAATTGCAGCATGCGCCAGTTCCATCATGTAGGTTTTGATGCCTGTGGTGGCGACATTGAGGTATTGTAGATCGAGGAGAACTTTCATTTGGTGGATTCTTCTGTCAGTTTAGCGAAATTTCCAATCTTGCGGATCTCTAGCAGTGTGAAATATGCCTCTAATCACCACCTTTCTATATTCCTCGCTTAATGTGTAATGAATCATAAAAGGAAATTTATTCAGAGGCGAGCAGCGAACTGAGTCATATCTGATTTGGAAAAAAGGATTGGTTTATAATAACTGGAAATAGTGATGAAGTTCTAGTTCAAATTTCTTGCCTAACCTCTTTGTCTTTTCTTCATAAAAATTAATTGTTTGCTGGATATCCTCTTTGGCAGAGGGTTCTAGGAGCAATTCAAAAGTCATTATATTTTAAATCTTTTCTCACCTCTGCCCAAGCAAGTAATTTTGAAGAATCTGAATTCTTTTGCGGACTATTTCTTTATGCTCTTCGGGTATCTCATTAGATCCTGCCAATTCCAAATCGAGCTGTTTGATCAACTCCATTAAGAATTTTAACTTTTATTCTAGAATTGTTGAGGTAATTTCTGTCATAATCAGTCATTTACTCAAAGTTAAACCTAACTCGGTGAATCACTAGTTTTCACAGGTCAAATAGCAGGTACTACTTCCTACACACAATCCACTGATTCACCTGAAAAGCATTTTGAATCAGCCTATTGAGTTTTTTCTTAAGCGGCATTTTATATTGAATCAGATTGCTCAACTTCTCGCCAAAATTGTGCGTGAATTGCTCCACCACTTCTAACTTTTGCTCCTCGCACACACTTCTAAGCAGCTTTTTGGGAAAAATAAACGTATGCTCCAGCCCATCGATCACATCAGGTATATCCATGCGTACCATTTTCGACCAGCGATGAAAACGATATAGATTACTTGACATATTCGGAGTACCGATAGCCAAAAATCCCCCCGGCTTTAATATCCGCTTCATCTCAGCGATATAACCCTTTGGGTTGAGTACATGCTCTATCACATGAGAAATGTGGATAAAGTCAAAGTGATTTTCTGGGTACTTCGCCTCCCATATATCCCCTTGAAATGTGCTTACTGGATAATGATCTTTCACAAATTCCAGTGCCCCTATATCAAATTCTGTCGCATAAAGCTCGCAGTTCAGCTGATTTGCGTAAGCCAAACCTAACCCTAAACCACAACCAACATCCAGAAATTTGGATTCGCTCTTTAACCTCTTGAGGAACTTAGCCTCTTGCTTTATTTCGTCCTCAGTTAGCTTAGAAATTCGTTGAAAGTGATTTATGATCAGATTCTTATAATCAACAGACTCGTAATGATCTTTCTCGTAATAATTGGTATAGTACTCAGCCAATTCCTGACTGTCCGCCATAGGATTAGCAAAAACCAACTCGCAACTTCTGCACTGTACCCTGGAGATATGTGGGCCTTTCCTTTGCGTATCTATCGCAAAACCTTTGAGACTCTCAGACCCGCATAGTGGGCAACTTCTATATAAAATCATACCATTAAATTGCTAATTCTTCCCTGAAAGCTTCCAGTTGTAGTCTGGAATATTCCCGCACACTTAGTCCTACCATCCACCAAGAAACCCAGGATACGTAGGTGTAGATCTCTACATTTGCTGTGAAAAGTGGAAGCAACAAACCAGCTTTGACCGTGCCAGCTACGAAGGCCATTCTTGCCAGATTCAGATTCTCAGAATTTTTAAATACATAAATCGACGTCCAAATACCGGAGAACAGTGTAGCGATGTACAAAAACATACCCATCCAACCCAGCTGCACTCCATAAATGAGAAATTGATTTTCTCCTCCCACTCGCAATTCATCAGTCACAGAGCCGAAATTCCCGCTCATCGCCAGGCCAATTCCCATGGGATTTGTGACCATGGAGTTCAAGGCCAGCACCCACTCGACCACATGCCCGACGCTCGATGAATCCGCAAGTGTCAAGGTATCCACCACGTAGAAGTAGAAATCCTCCGGGGCAAAGAATATCACATACCCTACAAATAGTAGCAAACTCAAGATTCCAATGCCGATCAACTTATAAAGCTTGAAAACCAAAGCCACGAAAAAAATCATCAGGAAAAATGCTGCGAACGATGCTCGGGAGGATGCAAACACCAAACTGCCGATGCAGCAAAGCATCACGAGTAAATACTTCCATTGCTGGTCTCTCTCGGAAGTCAAAAACCAAATCAATCCAGCTGCAAAGCCCATCAACACAGAACTGGCCAGCTCCAGCGGGTCTGAGAAAAAACTTCCCAAACGCTTCATGGCATTGGTTGTTTCGAAGGTCCAAGTCAGGTTGTAATTTCCCTGCGGCTCTATGTCATTGATTTCTTGATTGAAAAGCGCGTATCCTGTAAACTGTTGCAGGTGGGCGTTCAGGAGGTAATTTTCCACCAGATTCATCAAAAAAGCACCTATGGCTATGATAAAAATAATCTGAAATAAAGACTTCAGTTCGAGGTCTCCGAATGGCGTGTTTCGCCCCAGTAAATAAATCAGGCTCGGGATCAAAATACTCTTGAAGTACAATGCCTTGTTGGTAAAACTCGCCTGACCTATGGGGAGAAATAGGAAGATCAGAGCCAAACCAATAAATGCTAGCATAAACCAATCGGTTGCTTGCATTCTTAAGGGATAGCTGAATATTTTTTTCTGATAAATCACAAAAACCAACCCTGCTATTAGTACGATCAACTCTTTGCTAATCTGGAATAAACTCACAATCGCCGCCGAGCCAGTTGCCAAAAATGTAACACTAAGCGTGGTGATGTAAAACGGCAGAAATGCAGCTAGAAAAAAGATAAAGTAGGTCCATTTTCCTTTGAAAATCATTTCCTGAAGCGTCCAGAGAAATCCAGCCGCTACTGAAAATGCGATTAAAATGAAAAATATTACTCCCATACTTCTGCTTTTTGCAAGGGTAATCTCCAGCCATCTCTTATTCCTCTGGCCACTGCTTTTAGCTTGTTGAACCTACCCCTGGCACAAAAATAACCTATCCAGAGTAGAAACCGGGAAAGATGATAAGACGAAGCTAGGAGAATCTGAAGACCTTTTGCCTGGGAGCGAACTAGAAAAAACTGATTGCGAACATGGAAATAAAATACCGTAGCACTCAAAGTCCCCTCCGCATGCTTTTTCTTTGATGAAGCGCCGGCTTCATGATAAATCACCGCATCAGCAGCCAATTCGATGCTATACCCTTTTTCAATAAAGCGAAGAGACCATTCCACATCCTCAAAATAGGTGAAATAGGATTCGTTGAGTAAGCCAACTTCCTTCAATGCCTCTCGCGAAATAAGCATGCAGCAACCCGTCGCCCAGTCTAGTTCCCCATCTTGCGCTTGGTATTGCGCATTCTCCTTCCTGTCTCCGCGTGTGATTGCTCTACAGGACCAAGGTTTCCAACTACCTCCAGCGCTCCAGATTTTTGTTTTCTCATGAAGGAAAAAAATCAAAGGCTGAACAATGCCTAAGGTGGATTTTCCATTGAATTTTAGAAGCATTAGACCCAAAAAATCCGGCTCTACCTCCGTATCGTTATTCAACAGCATCACATGCGAAAAACCATCTTGCAGTGCTCTCCTGATGCCAACATTATTTCCTCCTGCAAACCCTAAATTTGAATGGGTCTCGATTAGCTCAATCTCAGAAAATTCTTCTTTTAGCTTTTTTCCCTCTTGATTTTCGGATCCATTATCAACCAGAATTACTTTAAAATCAGGGAAATCCACCAATCTGAGCGAGCGCAAACAGGCAGCCGTGAATGCATACCCATTCCAGTTTACCAGGATTATTGCAACAGATGGATCATGAGTAAAAGCCATGGAAGAGCGTAGGATTTTGGGTTCGCAAAAGCACCATGCAGATGATATAGCCTACAATTTCTGTGGATAAAATGCCGAAACAAAGTCCATTGCCGCCGAAATAGTAAGTTAGCACAGTAGTGACGACCACCATATACAGGCACATCATCCAACTAGCTTTGAAAAGCAATTTCTTCAGGTCTGCCACCAACATCATACTAATATTGGGAATGTTCAAACACGAGAGAAACAAAAGAGGAGATAAAAGCTGCAAATACATCACGGACTCACTCAATTCTGACCTGGAAAGCACGCGAATAATCCAAGGTGCAGCAAAATAAGCTGAAAGCGCGATGAGAGCACCTCCGATCAAAACTCGGATATATACTAGCTTCAGAAATCGATAAAAAGAGTGTGAGTCCTTTTTGTAAAGTTTGGAAGCATTGGGGAAAATCGCTTGGATAATAATTGCCGGGAAAAGACGCAAAACCATCACTACGCGTTCTGCCAGACTGTACATTCCCAGGGTCTCAGCTCCCGCAAAAAAACTAAAAATGATTAACCCACCATTGACGGAAAAGTAGCCAGTCAGATTGCTGAAGAAAAACAAACTATTCTCTTTCAGACTGCCCCAAATCGCAGAGAACTGTGGCCTATAAAAGCGGATTTGCAAAAAGGTGTGGATGTAGGCCAACAGAAACAAATTGATCATCAAGCCGGTGAATCCCATCATGAAATTCACCCATTTACTCATTTCAGGACTGTGGATAAACAAGACAATTCCCATCAGGAAAAGAAGCTTGCTGAAGATATTCGCTATGCTGACAAGCTTCATTTTCTCCATCCCCTGAAAAAACCAAAGGGGTAAAGTTGCCTCTGAAAACAGAAGTAATGCGGAATAGACGAGGATGATCTGGTATTCTTTGAAAAGATTCAATCCAAATACTCCAACCAAAATCAATAAGCTGGCAAAAGCAGCGAGTAGGATTTTGGCAGAAAAAATATTGGAAAGGAGATGAGAGAGTGCGGTATTGTCGTTTTGATTGATAGCCACCTCACGTGGAGCACTCAGATTATACCCAAACCCAACCATAATATTCAGCAGGACAATAATAGAGAGCGCAAGATTCACCAGCCCGAATTGATCGACTCCAATTCCCTGGATCAGCAGCGGCATGGATATGATGGTGATCAGAATATTGGAGGACTGAATAATCGCCAGAAACAGAAAATTCTGGATGGATTTATTTTTGATGATATCACCTATAGGTATTAGCCCGAGTTTTTCTAGCATGGCAGCTGGTAGTTAGCTTTCCTTCACATGCTTTTGGTATAGCCTTCGGAAATAAAGTCCTGCGATAGCGAACATTCCCAAGATCACGCCGCCATAAACCATCCCTTTTACCAGACGAATCTCAGAGCGTTCCAAAGGGAATCTAGGTGAATCGATGATTTGAATCAAAGGAGAATTGTTGCGATGATTGACCTTTGCAATTTCCAGATTTTTGACCACTTCCTCATAGACGGCTCCCGTGGCTTGCACATCGATTTGACGCTTTTTTGTTTCTATTGTTGCAGAAGAAAGTAGCGGGTTCGCATTGGGCACACGGTCAGTCGCTGAGGCAAAAGCACCTATGCTCTCATCTAATATTTTGCGTACGCTGTCTGCCTGGGATTGTAGGATGGAGAGGTTTTCGCTCGTTTTTTTGGTTTTGGTTTCTCGGTAAAACTCATTTACATTTTCCACCAGTCGTTCGTTGAATACTTTGGCGTAAGCCTCATCTTTGGAATAAACCGAAACCTGGATAATGGTAAGCTTCCTGTCCGGTTTGGCCACTGAAAGCTGATTTTCACGTACCAACTGCGCAACTTCTTTCACTACAGAATCTTGGGCTATTGTGAAATTTTCTCTGGGTACAGAAAAGTCCATCTCCGCAATATCCACCTTGGAGGCCCACTTTTTGTCAATTTCTTCAAATGCAATAAATCGGTCAATTAGAAGTTGATTCTCATCAAAAGGACTCAATAAAGCCTCATCCAACATGCGCTCAGAGCGGTACAGCTCCATGATGTTATCTCCCTGAAAGAGTCCGCTAGTTCCGCCCATGGATCCTAAGTTCACTCCCACTAATGAAGCTAAGCCAGACATACTGCCCATTCCTCCTGAGTCCCCATCCTCTAACACGAATGAAGTCGTAGCTACAAATACAGGCTTTTTAAAAATTGAAACCATCGCCCCCAATCCTGCTCCTACAACTCCGGCTAAGACAAGGATTTTCCATTGGGAAATGAAATAAGAGATCCAACTGGAGAAGTTTTGAATGACTTCCTTGATCGTGAATTGATTCTCTGTGAAATGCTTTGATCCTGCCATTACCAGTTGATTTGTGAAATGACTAATCCCAGCGTGGCTAGCCCGGTGGTGATGCCCACGATTTCGCCAAGTCGAAGTGGTACTTTTGGACCTTTGGTTGGCACGATGACTTCCGCACCAGGTTCTACCGGAGGATAATTTCTTATGCCTAAAAATCCTTTGGTGCGCTTCACCGCCCCATTGGCATATACCACGTAAGTTTGCTTTCTATTGGCGCGACGCTCAAATCCACCGGCCCCATTGATGTAGTGCTTCAAACTTCTGCCTGATTCATGACGAAGGGTAGTTGGATAGACTACATCGCCACGCATTCTTACCGTCTGAAACAGCTTGGGAACAGAGAGAATATCACCTTCTTCCAAAAGAATATCATCTTCAGAGCCAGGGTTTCTAAGTATTTCCTCCAAATCTATCGCTACAGCTTCTGTTTCTTTCAGTTTCACAGCAAAGCCGGGGGTTTCGGAGGCTATTTGATCCAAAGACTCTTTCTTGGTCTGAGCCAGTTGATTGTCCACAGGAGAAATCGCTTTAGGAGAATCATTCAATAGGCGCTGAAGCAATTCCGCCTGAGCTTCTGAGTTACTTGGATCTTCTGCCAGTTTCATTTGCAGGCCTTCCAGATTTCGTTGGCGGCGTATTTGCTCAGATTCTGTATTGAAAAACTCCGTACGACGGATAAGTGTAGCTCCTTTAGCGTATGCAAATTGATTCAGACCGCCTGATCTTTTCACCAGGTCAGAAATGCGCTCACCACTGCTTTGGATAGCGAAGATTCCAGGAGAATTGACCTGTCCTTCCACTGCTACTAATTTTTGCATGGTAAAACTGGCTTTCTTTCTTACGATCACCTGGTCAAAAGGCACTAGAGAAGGGGAATCTGGATTGTAGCCCAAGTCAGGTTTTACCTGAGTAGGAATGATATCTGCTAATGTTCCTAAGTCCGAATCTTCTAATCTTCTGGCGATTTCTATGTCTTGGGAATTCGCTGATTCCTGAAAGCCACCGGCCATCACGATGAGATCTTCCACCTTCATTTCAGCAGAAAAGGGGTAAGTTCCTGGCCGTTTTACCTCACCTAGGATCTGTACATATTGCTCGTTATTGATGTCATAGATACTGGCGATGCGGACTACATCTTCCCTTTGGAGGAGAATATCTGCTGCTGTTCCATCAAGTACATCTTTAAGATTTACCTGAATCATTTCTGTGCTCAGGTCATTTTTGGTGCGAAGAATACTTGCTTGTGTAGTGTAAGCATCGCCCCGAAGCCCCTCAGCATTTTTCACCAATTGTGACAGTGTAAGCCCTTCTTCCAAAGCAAAAGTACCCGCTCTATAGACAGCGCCTTTGATCTGCACCCGGTTGGAATAGCGATCTAGGATGCGCTGCACGGTGATTTCATCGCCTCCTTTCAGTAGGAACATGTCAAACTGATTCTGATAGACGTCGGATACCGAACGTTGATTGCCGGTGATTCTTGAAATCGCCACCCGGTCCCTGAATGCCTGATCTGTAAATCCACCAGCGTATCGCAAAAGATCAGAGAAATTATCATTTTCTGTGGCCTCGAAAACCATCGGCCGCTTTACTTCTCCAGTGATTTTGACGTGAGAAATATAGGGAGGGACAAGGATTACATCCTGATCCTGAAGCTTCAGGTCTAGTTGGGCAGTGCCGTTTATCAGCAAATCATACACATCGATTTCTGCGATTTGCTTGCTGTTTCGCATCAATTTGATTTTTCGCATGGAGCCATTTTCAGACGGTCCTCCTGCTGCATAGAGCGCATTGAAAACAGTGGAAAAAGCACTCAGCGTAAAGGTGCCTGGAAGGCGAACTTCCCCTAGAATGTTAACTTTTATAGATCCAACATTCCCTAAAGTTACCTGAAGAAAGGTAGTGGGATTGCTTCCCAGGAGCCCGGTATAGTATTTCCCAATTCTATTTTTCAGAATTCCTGTAGCCTCTTCGATAGACTTTCCTGACACATTCACAGGCCCGATATTGTCCAAAAGTACGAACCCGTCAGGGTTTACAGTGGCTTCATAATATTGCTCAGATTGCCCGTAGATATCTACATAGATCAAGTCACCTGGGCCCAACACATAGCTCTTTGGAGTGGCTTGATTCAGGCTAGGCTCGAAGCTCAAACGTCTGTTTTTTTGATAAAAAAGGGAGGTGCCAAAGATTTCATTCGGGTCAGCGATCTGTGGGCTATAATCCGAGAATTGAAACATCCCAAGAGCAATTTCATCCATATCTTCCTGTTCACGCGCATCACGCTTGGAGATTTTGGTGCTTCGGCCGGATTCTTCTTGTTCGTTGATTCGAACTCTCATTTTCGCCACTTCGCTTGGTGGCATTCCTTGAAGTTCCAATGCTTTGAGAAACTCAGCCTTGGAGAGTCCGGCATCATAAGCTCGGTCTAATAGGTCTTGGATCTGAACGTCAGAAAGCTGATCGACTTTAATTTTGTCGGCTTCATTCATTTCCTGCGCTATAGCTTCAGGAACTAGACAGCCCATAAAGGCTAGAAATATGAAAAAGTAGGTAAATCGTATAATTGAAATCATATAGAAAATGGAGTCCTAGGTGAATCAGGGACAAAGATGGAGATTAAAAATCCATGAATTTCTTAATTCTACCAAATATAGTTCCAAAAAGCTAAGTTCTTACGCTATGACTTTTATACTCACTCCGTACAATTTCTACAAATTTCGATCTGAGTTCTATCGTTGAGCAATTGTTTTCTGAAGTTTTGGTAGGGAGGTGAAGACCAGATTGAAGCAAGGGATTGAGAATTCAATTCGCCCATGACATACTCAGCGTCCTTGTCAAAACAGCAAGGCACGATCTTTCCGTCCCATGTAGAAACTGCCCCTTGCCACATCCTCCAGCATTTGTTCTGTAGTTTTTTCTTCAGTTTCCATTTGCCATTACCTGTTGGTATATATCTGGAATAGCCCAAATCAGCGGGTATGAGTTCAGAACCATTTTCAAAATCATAGATCTGCGTAGTTTTCAGTTGCAGCTCATCCACCTGCATTTTCTCAGCCCATCGCTTCAATTCCGGAAGTTGGTGTTCATTTTGTCCTGTGACCAAAAACTGCAATACAACACGCGGGAAATCTTGTTTGGATTTTTTTCTTTGGGACAAGAGTAATTGGATTCCTTCCTGTACTTTTTCCAGCTGACCGCCTACGCGGTATTTTTCATAGATTTCCTGAGTGATTCCATCCATTGAGACAATCAACTGTTTCAGCCCACTTTGGAGTACCTCGGCTACCTGTTTCTCTTTCAAGTAGTGGGCGTTTGTAGAAGTGGAGGTGAAAATACCTTTGGAATCAGCATAAGCTACCATCTTCAAAAAGCGAGGGTTCAGGAAAGGTTCGCCCTGAAAATATAAATGTAGCCAGGTGAGATGTCCTTGTACTTGATCTATTGTTTTCTTGAAAAGTTGCTCTTGAAGCATTCCCGTAGGTCGCGAAAACTCTCTCAATCCGGAAGGACATTCTGGACACCTTAAGTTGCAGCTGGTGGTGGGTTCTATGGAAAGAGTAGTTGGATGACCCCAAAGGATAGGACGGCCTACTATTCTAGAAAGCTGAAACGAACTTGCTAACAGCAAATAGTTAGAGATTTTCTGAAATGTCAGCAGCTTAGAAAATGAAATCGCCGTGATCAGATTATTTTTCACGCAGTGAAGTAAGGTATAGGGCAGCGAAGATGCAATCCGTTTGGACTATTTTACAACCTCGAGAACCGACACTGGCTTAGCTTTATTTTTAAGCGTGAATTCTCCTAGATTCTGGAAAGTGAACTTGTCTGTAATTCCTGTGGTACATTTTTCGAGAATTAGAATTTGGCCTGGTGAGGCGGCATTTTGGAGCCTGGAGGCTACGTTCACGGCATCTCCAATCACCGTGTAATCTAGCCTTTTCAAGGAACGGGAGCCGATATTGCCTGATACCATCTCTCCAGAATTCAATCCTATGGAGACCTTTGGGCTGAAGTTTGATTGGACAGAATACATAGGCATAGCGTTCATTTTGTCTCGGATTGCTATGCAGGCTTTCAAAGCTCTTTCCACCTGATCTTCTCCTTTGAACACTGCCATTACCGCATCTCCAATGAATTTGTCCACGGCTCCTTTTTGATCGATGATTTCGCGCACCATTAGGTCGAAATATTCATTCAGTAGTGGGACCACCACATTCGGCTCTTCATTTTCTGATATTTTGGTGAAGCCGCAAAGATCCACAAATGCCACGGTAGCTTCTACCGTCTCGTTCTCCATCAAAGACGTCTCTAATTCCTTGCCTACCATGAAGTTCAGCACCGTCTCATCCACATACATTTTCAGGATATTATTTTCCTTCAGTGCTGTGATATTAGACTTGATCTGATGGATATGCTGGAGTGTTTTTTCAATAGTAATCTCCAAATCCTGAAAATCGACAGGTTTAGTGATGAAGTCAAATGCCCCTCTATTCATTGCGGTACGGATATTTTCCAGATCTCCGTAAGCAGAAATTATCACGGATTTGAGTAGGGGATGCTGCTCCTTTACTTTGGTGAGTAAGGTCAGCCCGTCCATTTCCGGCATATTGATGTCACTTAGGATCATGTCGATATCGGGTTGTTCTTGCATTATTTCTAATGCCTCACGACCATTCAGTGCAAATACAAAATTGTATTCACCTGCTCGAATCTTTCGTCTGAACTTCTGAGTGATAAGAACTTCCAAATCTGCCTCATCGTCCACTACTAGTATCTTAGACATAGTTTATTGATCTATCCTTGGTTGATAATTAGACCGATTTCTTTTCTAAGTGAATCAAAATCAATCGGTTTGGTAAAGAACTCCTTTGCTCCAGAGTCCATTGCTTTTTTAAAATTCTCCGTATCTCCATACGCTGAGATCATACTCACATTGATAGATGGAAATTGGCTTTTAATTTTTTCCAACAGTTCCAGTCCTGTCATTCCAGGCATATTGATGTCTGAAAATACATAAACCACCTCTGGGGGATGCTCGCTATCAAGCAACCTCAGCGCTTCATCACCCGAAAAAGCAAAGGCTAGTTCCAATGCGCCACTGCGGACTTCTTTTCTGAACTTCTGGCGAAAAAGTAATTCTACGTCTCGTTCGTCATCGACTATTAAAATTTTTATCATGATTTAGCTGGTATGAGTGGTAATGAAATTTCAAATCGTGTAAAGTCTCCCTCCTGAGATATAATGGCTAAGCTGCCTTTGTGCGCCTTGATTATATCGTGGGTAATCGACAAACCTAAACCTGTACCTTCTTTGCCTTTTTTAGTGGTGAAAAATGGTTCTAAAATTTTATTTAGAATAGGTTCGGGTATTCCCGCGCCGTTGTCTTCTATTTGGGCGATGAGCTGATTTCCTTTTTGTTTGGTTTTGATCAATAGCCTAGGCTGATAGTCATGCTTGGCATCTGTGTTTGCCAGTAGATCGAGTTTTGCGCGCATAGCATCAAAGGCGTTGTTGCAGAGATTGACGATCACTCGGCTAAAGTCTTCTGCTATAAGAGACACTTGCCCAAGGTTCTGGTCTAACTCCCACTCAAAACTTACATTGATGGGATGCTTCCCAGCTCGCATTCCATGAAAAGCCAAGTTGACAAACTCTTGGAGCAGACTATTTATATTGGCTGGGGAAAACTCCCCTTGTCCACCTCGGGAATGCATCAGCATAGACTTCACGATGCCATCTGCCCGCTTGCCATGTTGAAGGATTTTTTCAAGGTTTGCCTTTATGTCTTGGAGTAAGTTATCGATGTCAGCGAGGGTATCATTTTGAGCAAGTTTTTGAAGCTCCTCTTCGATTTCCTCCACATACTCTATACTCAGCTCCGAGAAGTTGTTGATGAAATTGATGGGATTCTTGATTTCGTGCGCTATTCCTGCGGAGAGCTGACCTAGGCTCGCGAGTTTTTCCTGCAAGAGTAATTGCTTCTGAAGTTCCTGATAATCCTTAAGAGATTTCTCCAGTTCTAGTGTTCGTGCAGCGAGCAAGCGCTTCAGCTCCTTATTTTTCTCACTCCATTCTTCTTGTACCTTATCCATAGTTTTGGGTATCTATTGGTAATCGAATACAAAACTCTGTTCCTTCTCCCTCTGTGCTCTCCACCAGAATTTCACCTCCATGTGCTTTTACAATATCGTAACTTATTGACAAACCTAAGCCCGTCCCTTGACCAGTTGGCTTTGTGGTGAAAAATGGAAGGAATATTTTTTCCTTGACAGAGGCAGGCATTCCTTTGCCGTTGTCTTTTACTTTTATTTCCACCCACTTACCTAAGCGCTGGGTACTGATCTGAACGAGTGGTTCATACTCACTTTTACTTACATTTTTCTGCTCTGTCACGGCATAGAAGGCGTTATTGATCAGATTAAGTAAGACTCTCCCCAGTTCTTGGGCGACTAGCTGTATCTGTCCTACCGAGGGGTCATAGTGAGTCTTCATCGTGGCATTGAAAGACTTGTCCTTTGCTCGTAAGCCGTGATAAGCCAATCTCAGGTATTCATCTGCCAAGGCATTGATATCTGTCATTGCTCTATTGCCGCCACTGATTCTGCTGTGTTGTAGCATGGCTTTTACTATGGCATCTGCTCGCTTGCCATGCTGATTAATTTTATCCAGGTTCTGCTGAATGTCCACACTGATAGCTTTGGCCTCCTCTATATCGCCTTTGTCTAGTTCCTCGCGCATTTCTTCCAGCAGCTCACCACTCACCTCTGAGAAATTATTCACAAAATTCAGTGGGTTTTGAATCTCATGTGCTATTCCAGCCGTCAGTTCACCCAGAGAAGCCATTTTCTCAGATTGGACCAGTTGACTTTGGGCATTTTTCAGCTCATCAATGCTCTTTTTGAGCTGGGCGGTTCTATGAGATACTCGCTCCTCCAAGATGCGGTTTTCCTTTTGCAGGTATTTGGAACGTACCTGAACGATGGCGTAGATAAATGCGGCCAGCAAGGAAGCAAAAACCAAGTATGCTATCCATGTCTGCCACCAAGGGGGTGAAATAGTAAACTTAATACTTGCGGGCTCACTCCATACCCCATTAAAGCCACGTGTGGCTACCTTGAAGGTGTAGTCTCCAGGTAGAAGGTTGTAGTAGTTTTGTGTGGTGCTTCTACTGTTTATTTCGGACCAGGCATCGTCCTCCCCTTCCAAAATGTAACGGTACACTATTTTGTCCCTACCCAATACATCCTGATTCATGAAGGAAAAATTCATCGAGTTCTGATCAAAAGGCAGGACTAAGCCCACAGGCATCTTACTCACCAAATTGACACTGTCCCAGTAGATCTGATTCTGCACCAAATAGCTGCTGTCGTTAGGTATGTCTTTTTTGGTATAAAATTCAGTATGATCTGTATTCCAAATAGAGTCTTCTTCTGTGAATAGACTTTTGATGAAATTGGTCCCCAGAAAATCAGGGTTTTGATCCATGATATTGATCTTGGTGAGTACCACCACTGGAGGTAGTGTGTCCACTCGAGGGATCTGGGTATTGACAGACATAATGGGTGCGGCTCCCCACCAGACGTTGCCGTTGGAGGTATATGTGGCTGTGGCTTGATTGTAGTCATTGAATGGAAAACCTTCTCTTTTTCCATAGTTATAAAAATGCCAAATAGAATTAGGATTGTCCGAAATAGGTCGTTTGGCTACTATTATGCCATTATCCGACCCGAAGTGCAGGTCGTTTCCTACTTCCACCATGTCATAGACCACAGGAGGATTTAGACCTTGAGCGGGAGTGAGATTAGTGATGGTATTTGTGGTCAAATCAATGATGGAGATCCCTGCATCACTTCCGACTACTATTTCCTCTCGTTTTGTTTTGATCATCATAGAAGTATAGTCGCTCGTCAATCCTGAGCTTCCATTGAGATAGCTCACCTGGCTCGTAGATGGGTCCACTACATCCACTCCTATATCGTTGCCAAACCATAATCGTCCATTTTTATCCTCTTCTATCAGCCATACTCGGCTGGACGCCAGTCCTGAAGATTCATCCGTTTTCTCGAGAGCGCTCAGGTCTGAATTGAATTTGAGTACTCCATCCACGGTTCCTAACAGTACATTACCCTTGGAATCGCGGATGGATTTCCAGGCGATACGGGACACCGCAGGGTCTAGCTCATACACAGACGCTATATTACTATTCAGGTCAATGAGCGTAAAACCACCGAAACTTCCGAAAAGCAATTCGTGATCGGATAGTCTGGAGACAGACCGATGGTTATTGGTATTGGGGTTGCCAGGGAACTTCAGTAGATAGATGCGCTCCTGCTCCGGATCATAAATATTGATTCCTTCATAAGTAGCCATCCAAACCATCCCGTTTGGACCTTCCTGAATTCCCCAAACTTCGTCGTTTACCAAGCCGCTGGAAGCATTGAAGTGCTGGGCTAGCATTCCTTCTGGATTGATTAGAAGCACCCCTGTATTTTCTGTGCCGATCCATATATTTCCCTTGGCATCGGTCATGGTAGCAGAAGGAAAGCCAGTTCCGTAAAAGTCAGCTCCGGTATGGATTTTCTTGATTTTTTGAATTTCTGGATCATACAGGCTGACCGTGTCATTAGTGGTAATCCAGGCTCGATTATGCAGATCAAAGGTCACTGACATGGATTTGCCAAAAAAGCCCTGGTCTGGTCCAAGTCTCGTAAGTGTATTTTCCTCCAAGGAAAAAGCTATAGGTTTTTCTTCTACTGAAGATGCCCACACTTCACCAATTGAGTTTTCGGTAAATTCATAGAAAAACGAGGTAGAACCGATACCCGCCTTTTCACTGATAAATCTGACAGACTTACGCTCGGGATTTAAAACTCCAATTTTGCCTCTTAGTCCAAACCAAAGATTGTTGGCTTTATCCAAATGAATTCCAGCGGCAGTTAGCTTATTGGGAGGACTTAGGAACTTCAAGGAATGTAGCTTTTTGGAATTGGGATCTAGAAAATGTACCCCAGTATTGAGATTTCCTAGCCAGAATAGGCCTGTTTTATCCTGATATATTCTCGCAAACTGAGTTCCTATTTGATAGTTGGTGAGCAAGCTGTGATTGATATCCAACACATAAACGCCGGATAATTGAGATAAAATCAGCAAACTGCCATCGTTTCCTATCTCCAGGTCAACTATGTTGTCAATGAGCCCATCAGGATTTCTTGGCAGCACGTTGTAATTTTCGAATTGATCGCCTGTAAACTTGGAAAGTCCTCGCTCCGTGGAAATCCAAATCATGCCATTCAGATCAGTTACCATGGCAAAAACTTTATTTCCAATTAATCCCTCGGTCTGCCCAATTCTTAAAACCCCCGAGTTGGTAAGGTCAGACTTGGAGAGAAAAGCCAGTTTGGTAATCTGTGGCTCGAGTAGAAGTTGTTTTTTGACAGGAATAGTTATCCCTGGTATGGTATCCAAACTGATTTCCTGCTCATCCTGCCATGAAATAGGAATAGCTGAAGGAGCTTCATTTATGGGTTTGAAGTCTAAAATGTCAAAGGGTTTTGAAGGGAGTTTGCTGAAATCTATGCGGTGATTTACTGCTTTGGGGACTTTCTCAGAAGGAATTTTATTCCAAGTAAGCGGTTTGCCGGCCGGTAGCTCAAAGGGGTTGGTGCTGGGAATCTGATAGTTTGATGGATTCTCTGGAAAAGCAACCTCATCCCCATTCTGGCATGAAGTGACAAGCATTAGCATACAGAAAATGGGAAAATAAGTAAAGATATGGAGGTAGCTTTTCTTCATAATTAGCCTGCATTGGAGGGTGATATGGGTAAGGTAATGGTAAAGACGGTACCTTTTCCTTCTAGCGATTCAACCTGAATCTCACCATTGTGTGCTTTGATGATATCGTAACTCAACGAGAGGCCCAAGCCAGTACCTTGTCCCGTTGGTTTTGTGGTGAAGAAGGGTTGAAAAACCTTGTCCACCACAGACTTGGGCATTCCCTTTCCATTGTCACTTACTTTGATCTGAATGGCTTGTTTATCATTGGGCAATGCAATTTTCGAGGTTTTAACTGCCACCAGTGGCTTATAGCCTTCTCCAGCTTCACTCTTCTGTTCATTGACGGCATAGAAGGCGTTGTTGTACAAGTTGAGCAGAACCCTACCGATATCCTGACTCACCAGCGGCAATAGTGGAAGGTCAGCATCAAAGTCCATTTCAAAGTCTGAGTTGAATGAGCTGTCTTTGGCACGTAAGCCATGATAAGATAACCTTAAATATTCATCTGCAAGCGCATTGAGGTCTGTAGGTTCCTTAGATCCTTTTCCACTCCTGCTGTGTTGAAGCATGCCTTTTACGATAGCTCCTGCACGTTTGCCATGCTTGGTGATTTTGTCCAGGTTGCTCTCAATATCTTCTAGAATTTCATCTTCCAGGCCTGGATCTCGTTCTGCCTCAGGTCTGGCTCTTTCTTCTTTGATTTCTTTGACCAATTCGTTGGTCACTTCGGAGAAGTTGTTCACGAAGTTCAAAGGATTCTGAATCTCATGGGCTATTCCTGCCATTAACTCACCTAGGGAGGCCATTTTCTCAGAATGTAGTAATTGAGCCTGGGTGTCTTTCAAGTTTTCGTGTGTGGTAGCCAACTCTGTATAGGCTACTTCTATCGCCTTTGCATGCTGCAGCTCACGTTCTTTGGTTCGCTCGTTTTCGGCTTTGAGGACTTGATTTTTCTGATAAATAGTGATAGGGTAGATCAGAGAAATGAACAATAAACCGTAAAATAGATAAGCCCACCACGTACGATACCAAGGAGGTAGCACTTCAAAGCTATAACTGATCGGGGTAGTCCACGCTCCGGCGGCATTTTCTACTTCACCCGTAAATCGGGCTTTTACCTTAAACGTGTAAGTACCTTCTTGGATGTTACCGAAGTTGGCAGTAGTTTTTTTCAAAACAGGGCTCCATTTCTCATCATATCCTTCCAAAATGTATTGGTACTCTACCAGGTAAGGTTTAGCAAGTTCATTAGAACCAAAATCTATGTTAATATCATTGTTTTTATAAGGGAGAACCAGTTTTTGTGGTAAAGGATAAAAGCTTGAGATGTGGCTAAATTCTATTCCCTTGAATTTTATCTGCAAATTTTCTCTCTCCGAATCACTCAATTCTTTCCCATAGACCACCAGTTCATCCATAGTCCGGGAGAAAGTATTTGCCGTATCGCTCTGATATTCTTTGCTCAAGCTATGCCAGGAAATAATCTCTTCACTGAGCCGTAGTTCCTTGATGAGCACGGATGGAGGAAGTGAGTTCCTTTTTAGTTTACTATAATCAAATCGAACGAGTGCTGTTTTGGTGTTTCCAGTTCCTGCCCACAGTATGCCCTTTTTGTCCACATACATGCCATTTTGCCCATCCACGAGGTCCTTTACCGGGAATCCCGTCTCTGAGTTAAAAATCTCCAAGTTTCTCAGTGAAGCTAGTGACTGTCCATCAGTGGCTCCATCAAAAATGGCAATGCCAAGATTAGTCCCAACGGCCATTTTTCCATTCGGTAATTCGGCTATTTGTAGGATTACATTATCTGGCAGTCCATCTACCTTCGTGAAGGTTTGGATAAAAGATATAGAATCTTGGAAAAGTGATTTGAAGTCTTCAGCTGAGGTAGTGCTTTCGATTTGGTTGATCCGATTAGCGCTTAAGATGCTTAATCCATTTTCTGTACCTACCCATAAGTTTCCTTGCTGATCTTTTACCAGACGTATCACGGCATTGTCTGCCAACCCATGGTCTATGGTGAAATTCGTAAATGTATCGCCATCAAATCTGCTCAATCCCCCATCTGCAGCACCGAACCAAAGGTTGTTGAAGTTATCCTTTGCAATGCCTAAAATCACATCCCCAGCTAAGCCCTGCTGTGCTGTATAGGTAGTAAATCCAGCACCATCAAATTTGCTAACTCCGCCACCATCCGTTCCAAACCATAAATTTCCTTGGTGATCTTCCTCAATGTTATAGACTTCATTTGCGGCTAAGCCTTGGTCTATGGTATAAGTGGTGAATGCTTCACCGTCATACCTGCTTACGCCTCCGCCACCAGTACCAAACCAAAGCTGGTTCTTTTGATCTCGGTGGCTACTGCTTACGATGTCTCCAGCCAGGCCTTGGGCTGTGGTGAATCCAGTAAATTTCTCCCCATCAAATCGACTAACTCCTCCTCCGGCTGTACCGAACCAAAGATTTCCTGCCTGGTCTTCCACAGTACTCAATACTATATTTCCCCCTAAGCCTTGAGCTGTAGTGAAATTCGTGAAACTTCTGCCTTCAAATCTGCTCACGCCTCCACCATCAGTACAAAACCATAGTTTGCCATTCACGCCTATTACGATATCCAAAATGCTGTTGCTGGACAGGCCTTGCTCACGGGTGTAGGTAGTCATTTGATCGCCTTCATAGCGGCTAGCGCCATTTTCTGTAGCAAACCAGAGTACTCCGTCGCTCGTTTCTACGATCGTGCGTATGACTAGACTTGCGAGCCCATCACTCAACCCGATGGTGCTGAAGTTTTTCCCATCATATTTGCTCACTCCCCCGCCAATCGTACCAAACCAGATATTTCCCGATTGATCCTGCTTTATACTCCTTATTCTATTCGATGGCAGACCCTCGGTCATGGTGAAATTGACGAAGGAGTTTCCATCAAATTGACTCACTCCGCCACCATTAGTTCCAAACCAAATTTTACCTGAAGTATCCTGAGCTATACTAATGACTACATCATCCGCCAAGCCCTGCTCAGTGGTATAGGTTGTGAAGTTTTTTCCGTCAAATCGACTCACTCCTCCACCATAGGTACCAAACCAAATATTGCCCTCTGAATCCTCCATAATGCTGAGGATATCATCATTAGCTAGGCCATTTTCTGTGGTATAGGTGATGAACACATTGCCGTCATAGCTACTCACCCCTCCTCCCACCGTGCCAAACCAAAGTACACCTCGGCTATCTTCTAGCGCTACTCTGACGGTGTTACCAGCTAATCCCTGTGAAGTGGTATAGTTGGTGAAAATAACTCCATCGTACCTACTGACTCCCCCACCATTGGTCGCGAACCAGAGATGGCCTCTACTGTCCAAAACCGCACTATTCACTGCATCTAGGGCAAGACCATTATCTGAACTGTAGTTTTTGAATTGTGAAAGTCCCCCATCACCTTGAAGAAAAGGTTTGCCCTGAGCATCTTTTACCAGTTGGCCATTCTCATCTAGCAGATAGGGTAAATGCTGTGTAATTGGAACTTCTAAATTTACCCTAGTCAGCATTCCAGATTCATTCAGATGGGTGTAAGAACCTGTGGATTGAGTTGGGATCTTGATTCGCAGGGCTGGCCCTACATCAGCTAGAGCCACATGAATTGGCTGCAGAGAATCTGGTAACTCGCTTAGAGAAATTTGTTCGGGGAGTGAAACAGTGGTAGTAGAAGGTACGGTTTTGATTTCCTGTGGCGTGTGACAGGAAAAAAGAAATAAAATGCTCCCCACAAAAAAGAGAAAAATTCTCATCGTAAAACTGTAGTTGGTGTAACGCTGTAGGCCTAGTAGATCAAAAAAGATTTCTAAAAGGTAGATATATTTTGCTCCAGATAAAATGCTTTACACAAAACAATTTTTGCACTTTTTCAATAATTACCTAGAAAGTTTGATTGTTCAGAAAGGCGCTATTTCACCTAAATTCAAATTTTTTCACAAAAGGTAAATTTGAAAAATACAATTTGACAGGCAGAGCCTGCTTCTAGGAGCCTAAGAAAAATCAGCTCAGGAAGCTATGAAAACAACAAATTCAGTAAAGGAATTTTCACTGCTCTTACTAGCTGCCTGATTACTGGAAACAGTCAATTCACCTCCGTGGGATTTGACGATGTCATAACTCAACGAAAGCCCAAGACCAGTCCCGAGCCCTGTAGGTTTGGTAGTGAAAAACGGCTGGAATATCTTATCCTTCACCGCCTCGGGCATACCCGTTCCGTTATCTTTCACCCGGATTTCTACGCCTTTGTGGGTTCTTTTGGTGCTCAGCCAAACAGTTGGTGTATAGGTGCTTAGTTGAGAGGAGTCGCCCAACTCATCCACTTGCTTTTTCTTCTCTGATACTGCATAAAAGGCGTTATTGACCAAATTCAGTATCACTCGTCCGATCTCTTGAGAGACCACCTGTACACTTCCTACTTTCTCGTCAAAGTCTGTTTCTATGCTCGCATTGAAAGACTTATCTTTTGCCCGCAAGCCATGGTAAGATAGGCGCAAATACTCATCTGCCAGCTCATTAATATCAGTAGCTTCTTTCACACCAGAGCTGGAGCGACTATGCTGAAGCATTCCCTTGACGATAGCATCTGCCCGTTTTCCGTGATGTAGGATTTTCTCCTCATTTGCCTCCAAGTCTCCTACCAGGAGTTTAATTTCCTCCAAGTCTCCTTTTGCAAGTTCTATTTTCAGTTCCTCCAGAAGTTCTTTATTCAGCTCAGAAAAATTGGTGACAAAATTCAATGGATTTTGGATTTCATGAGCAATTCCTGCTGTCAGCTCGCCCAGGGAGGCCATTTTCTCGGATTGGATCAAAAGTGATTGGGTGGATTTCAGTTCGGTGATAGTCTGGAGTAGTTCCTCTTTTTGTGCCATAATCTCGGCGGTTCGCTCGGCGACTTGTACTTCAAGGGCGTCCTTGAGTTTTTGAGATTTTTTATATTCTATTTCCTTCTGAATAGCCTTGATTCTCTCCACCTCCAGAGCCTTTCGCTGTCGGTGGTTGATTATAAACTGAGCTACGAGCCAGATCCAGGCGAAAAGCTCTGCAGTTTCGAATATTTCATTCCAACTCCGGTAAAATTCCGGCATGATAAGTCTCGCCAGATCCTGGACGATGTGAACGAGGACTACAGGGAAAAAAGCATAAACGTAGGGCTTCAACGGATAAAAAACCGGCCGATTATAAGTGGCATATAAGACATACACATTGATACCATGTGCAATCCAACGTATGATTCCATCGGTTCTATCAAAAATGAGCTGAATAGCCAAAAAGCAACAGGCTGCAATAAGGGCTTTCATGAAAATACTTTGCCATTCAGGATATTCCTGTTTGGTAAGTGGATGCCTTTGCAAAAATCGAAAGGCAATGATCAGTAGTATAAAATCCATGGATGCAGAGGAAATTTTAAAAATTGTGACTTAGCGAAAGGCAAAATAAGAATATTTTCAAAAGAGGATCGCTGGTCTATTAGTTAAGACAACTTGAACGCCAGCTGATCTGTAGCTTTTGACCTAACTCAATCAATTCAACTCAACCTATTCTCCCATCACCATCTATATCCTTACCTGATTGCTCTTCGAGGATTTTTAGTGTTTTGATCAGCAATTCTCTCGTCTGTGCCAACTCCCACTCAAGATTCCTGACCCTGACCTCTAGGCTCTCGGCTTTGCTTTTATGGTCTTGGATTTGGCTTTGTTGGATTAGATCCCAAAAGAGTCCCATAGTATTTTGGATTGAAAGGGTTATTAGTCTAGTTGGATTTTTTTGGTAATAACTTCACCAAAAAGTAAATAGTGGTAAGAACAGCAATGAAAATCAGAATGCCTGTCTTCTCATACCCTGTCAAATTAGAAAGAAAAAAGAGAATAATTCCCGCGGCAAGGATAGGTACCGTGTATCCAAATGGAATCTTGAAGCTTTCACCACTGCCTTTGTCCATCCTTCTCAGTTTGATCACAGATAAAGTTACTCCAAAATATACCAACAGCATACTGGCTGAAGCTATCACTGCCAGCTGTCGAAATCCGCCTACCGCCGCCAGCGTAAATCCGATCCCTGCATAGAGCAAAATTGATAAATATGGAGTTTTGAATTTGGGATGAATAGCAGCCAATCTATCTAATGGAATAATTCTATCACTTGCCAATCCAAATACTACCCGAGGCATATTTAAGATCTCCCCACTGAGCATACCAAACATGGACACTCCAGCGGTGATGAGTAATAGACTGTAGCCAATAGGCCCGAAAACGATGTTGGCTACCGCCGCTAGTGGAGCTTCTGTATTGGCCGGTAGCTCATCACCCAATACTCCCTGAGATACAGTTTGGATAAGGATGTAAAGGAACAGCACAAAAGTGATTCCTATGAAAATAGCCTTTGGGACGGTTTTCTGAGGGTTTTTGATCTCACCGCCTACGGTAAGACCAGCGTCTCCTCCCTGAAATGCAAAGAATAAGATCAGCGAAGCCGCACCAAAATTCTCAAATGTAGGTGCAGTCTCCCAATATAAATTGCTGAAGGAAACATCCTTCCAGCTGAAAAATATCAGAAGTACCAGAGGGGTAAGTTTGGCCACGGTATTTATTTTCACTAAGCCTATTCCCTGCTTTACCCCGATCACATTGAGGTATGCCAATCCTGAGAAAATCAAGAGCAAGACGAGCACTCGTATTAATGGATGGGTAAATGAAGGGAATGCTAGCCCCATCAATTGCACCAGGGCATTGGCCACAGCGGCATCAGACAAGGCGCTTCCTATCACCATAAATACCGCTGCGAGAAAACCCGGATAGGGCCCAAAGGCAGTCTCTACATACGCATATCCGCCGCCAGACCTCGCTACTTTACTTCCTGCCTCTGCAAAGCACAGCATTACCAGCGCTATCAAAAATCCACAAAACAAGTAAACGATTACTCCTGAGGAGCCCATTATCTCAGCTACAATAGCTGGCAAAACAAAGATGCCTGCACCGACAATGATATTTACAATATTAGCTGAGAGCCCCCACAGCCCGATTTCCCGTTTTAACTCGGTGTCTTTTTCCATAAATTTCTAAATCCTACTTAATACCCTCTAGCTCCCCCATCTTCGCTGGAAGAATCAGCCGCACCAGTGTAAAGCTTTTTGGAAGCATCATAGGTGATTCCCATGAGTACACCAATAGTTGTAGTTGGAGTGAGTGTATGTCCCATTTTCTCTAATGCATCTCTCGTATCAGGAGAAAGCAAATTTCGCTCATACAAAATGCGATCAGGAAGCCACTGATGGTGGATTTTCATCGCTTCGATAGCTCGGTCAATACGCATGTCATAAGCCAACACATTTAAAACTGTCTGAAAAACGGTGTTGATAATAGTTCTTCCTCCCGGACTGCCGATGACCAAATAAGGCTTGCCATCTTTAGCTACGATGGTAGGTGTCATGCTGGACAGCATTCTTTTCTCTGGAGCTACCAAATTCGGATTAGATCCGATTTGGCCGGTACTGGTGGTTTTTCCAGGAACAGGGTTGAAATCTCCCATTTCATTGTTGAAAATAAAACCCAATTTCTCTGAGCCCATTTTGACTCCATAGGAATTTTCCAGTGTGTAAGTCATGGAAATAGCATTGCCATCCTTGTCCACCACTGAAAAATGCGTCGTATTTTCTCCATCATAAGGGTGTCCAAATTGTGCCGGATCAGAGGTGGAGGCTTTGCTCATATCGAGGTTTTCAAAGCGCTTTTTTGCAAAATCCTTGGAAAGCAATTTATCCAAGGGCATATCCAAATTGAAATCTGGATCTCCTAGATGCTCTGCTCTATCGGCAAAAGCTCTTCTCATGGCTTCAGCGACCAAGTGAACATAAGCGGTAGAGTTGAATTCTATTGCTGAAATATTTGCCTCTTCCATCAGGTTCATCATTTCGATTAGCGCGACTCCGCCGGAACTTGGTGGAGGCATGGAGTAGATATCATAGCCATTGAAGGTTCCCTTTACAGGCTCACGCTCCACAGCTTCATATTTCTCCAAATCTTCCTTAGTGATAATTCCTCCATTGGCCTTCATGTAATCTTCGATCTCCTGAGCTACCCAGCCTTTGTAGAATCCATCCCGACCGTGTTGTTGGATTTCTTTTAGTGTTTTTGCTAAGGCAGGTTGTTTCCAGGTTTCTCCAGGTTTTACGATTTCTCCGTTGGGACCTTTGAAGTAGTTTTTCATGATGTCCTCACCGGGATCTTGATCGGTCACATTTACAGCAGCATTGTATAGACCCCAAGACATGGTGAAGCCATTTTCGGCCAGTTTCACGGAGGGTTCTACCAGCTCAGCCCATGGTAATTTCCCATACTTTTGATGCGCCTGATATAGCCCGGCAACAGTCCCAGGAACACCCACAGCCAGCAATCCCTGGTGATTGGAATTGTCCTTGATATTTCCATCTTTATCCAAAAACATAGTGGGACTGGCAGCAAGTGGAGCTTTTTCCCTAAAATCAAAAGTCGTCACTTTACCTTCTGCATTCAGGAAAACGATAAAACCTCCGCCGCCAATATTTCCAGCTTCGGGATGAGTTACTTCCAAGGCAAAGGCGGTGGCAACTGCAGCATCGATGGCATTTCCGCCTTTTTTCAAAATATCCACTCCTACTTGAGAGGCAATCACATGGTCAGATACGACCATGCCGTTTTGCGCGTAAGTTTGGGCATGGACTGAAGTGATTCCTAAGGGAAATAGGATAAAACACGCAATGAGAAAAGTGAATTCTATCTTTTTATTCATGGGGTTGATTTTTCAAAAGAGGTTAGTGAAATTTGGTAGAGACCTGCTACTATTTGAAAGAATGAATTCTAGAGAGAGATGGGGAATAAGGCTCATGGGATGAATTAACCATAAAAAGTCAACTTATGCTAATGAGGCAAAATAGAAAACCTTGTTGATATTCTTAAAATGGGAAAAGATCCTCTTAGTGGTAAATAGCTAATTATCATTCATTAACATTTATATTTGTTAGGATACGTACTTCAAAACCTCACTTAAAATGCCCACTAAATTTCTTTCACCAAAAATGAAATCGGTGATACCATTGGTTATTCTTGGTTTTCTTCTTCTCCTATCTAGACCCGCTGACGCCAGTGATTTCGAAGATGGAATGGCAGATGTGGTATCTTGGATTGCCATTATTGTAGCACCTATCGGAATAATCATCGTATTTCTGATGGTTCACGTACTACCTGAAAAAATAGCAGAGAAGAGAAATCATCCCCAAGCTGAAGCGATCAAAACTCTTTGCATACTTTCCTTGTTTTTTGGAGGGCTACTTTGGCCTTTAGCTTGGCTCTGGACCTATTCCAAGCCCGTTTTTTATAAAATGGCCTATGGTACGGATAAAGGTGAATATCACGAACAAACTATGGAGGATTTGGAGAAGGAAAAAGCTAGGAATGAGGATTCTATAAAAAGCTAATTTCTACCCCTCCGCAAAAAGACTTTCTTCATTTGAAACTATACTTCCATGGAAATATTATTACTCATTATTTACAGCGGAATTGTCTGGCTGATATTTTTCAAGTTCAAATTATTGCCTTGGAATACGGTTTCGCAGGTGATCGTCATCACAATTCCCGTGGTGGCTATCACCATGCTGATCTTGCTTCTGAATATTTATGCCCCATCTTCTCATGACGTGCGGGTAATGAACTACACCGTAGAGATCGTGCCCACCGTGACAGGACAAGTGATCGAGGTCCCGGTAGAGCCTAATCAGCATGTCAAAAAAGGTGATGTGCTCTTCAAAATAGATCCAGAACCATTCGAGTTGAAGATCAAAAATCTGGAAGCCCGCATCCCTATGCTGGAGGCCAAAGTGATTAGCGCTCGGGCGTATGATCGGGAATTGGAATCTCAGCTTGCTACTGCAAATAGTAGGATAAAGGTGATTCAATCCCAGTTGGATTTAGCGATAAAGCGGTTGGAACAAAATAAAGTGCTGGCAGAATCAGGCGCTGGTTCCAAGTTTGACTACGAGCAGGCCCAAACAAATCTGGCCAATTTCCAGGCTCAAATTGCTGTGGCAGAAGCAGAAAAATCACAGGTTTTACAAAAAATGTCTGCCACATCCTCAGACGGGGAATTGTCTGAGATTGCCCAGGCTAGAGCAGATCTGGAGCAGGCAAAAGCTCAGGTGGCGCAAGCTGAGTGGGATCTGAGCCAGACTACTTTTTATGCTCCTGCGGATGGCCGGGTGATTAACTTACAACTCCGGCCAGGAGCCATGGCAGTTCAATTTCCTATCAAGCCGGTGATGAGTTTTGTGGAGGATGAACAATGGGTGACTGCACTTTTTCATCAGAATGAATTGCGCTTGGTAGAAGATGGAAACGAGGCTGAAATCGCCCTGAAAACTTATCCAAACAGAATCATCAAGTGCGAAGTAGATCATATCGTCTGGGCAAATGCGCAGGGACAGCTCACAGCTAGCGGGATGATTCCCGACACGCAGCAGACAGAATTCCACGAAGGCAGATTTGCGGTGCGGTTGATTATTTCTGAGGAAGATCAGGATTTATTTCTCGCTTCAGGTGCAGTGGGACAAGGAGCAATCTATACCGAGCATGGCAGGATAATCCATCTGGTGCGGAAAGTAATCCTTCGGGTAGGTACTAAGATGGATTGGCTTGTACTAAAACTCCATTAATTAAGATGCGAGCATTTTACTCAGTTATTAAATCGTTTTTCATTCTAGCAATTGCCAGTGCAGGTATTGCAGGCTGTGCAGTGAAAGCTCCACCTGCAAGTGAGGAATTGCAGGAGCAGGCATTTACCAACTTTATCTTACCCTCTACCTGGCAGCAAAGTAGCGCTGGTCAATCTGATTCCACTCAGCTCACTGGCAACTGGCTGAGCAGTTTCAATGATCCAAAACTTGATTCTTTAGTCGCTGAAGCGCTGATTTATAATTATGATCTCAAGATTAGTTGCCTACGGATCGATCAGTCAATGGACTATGTAAAAGTAGCTCAGGCAGCGTTAAGACCTGCAATTTCTATTTTTGGAAGAGAGAATACCAAGCTTGGTGGCGATTTGGGAGGAGGACTGAACGGGGCTGTCTTTTCAGCGTCCTGGGAGCTTGATCTTTGGGGAAGGTTGAGAAATGCCAGAAATGCTGCGGAGGCAAATTTACTTGCACTCGAGAGCGAGGTTTCCTTTGCGCACCTTTCCATCGCCGCCATGATATCCAGATCCTACTATCTGGCCACGGAAATTTATCTGGAAGCAGAGTTGGCCAGGGAGATGATTCGCATTTCACAGATGATGGTAGATGTGTCCACCAAAAGGCTGGAGATCGGCATAGGAACAGAGATAGATTTGGTTGTAGCTCAGGCAAACCTAAATAACCTGAAAGACGGGCTATTGCAGTTGGAATTGGCTTATGCAAATCAACTTCGAGCAATGGAAATTTTGCTAGGAAGATATCCGGCCGCTGAAGTACAGGTGAACAGTGAATTGATGGAGATTTCCACAGTCATCCCAGCAGGAATTCCATTTCAGATTCTAGAACGGCGCCCGGATGTATTGGCTGCTCAGCAGCGCTTCAACGCCTCATTTTATTTGGTGGGGGAAGCAAAAGCTGCCCGATTACCAAGATTATCTCTGACGGCAGGTTTTGGTGCAATCAATAGCCAAGTAATCACGCTAAGGCCAGATTTCTCCAATCCTATCCGAAATTTTGGCGGAGAATTAGTTGCTCCGATTTACCAAGGCGGTGCGTTGAAAGCGAATGTAGAAATCCGTAACTCCCAGCAAAAAGAGGCGGCTGAAGTCTATGGCAGAACTGTTTTGAATGCCATCGGAGATGTGGAGAATGCACTAGATGCGGTACAAACGGTAGATAGCAGAGAGGAATTTCTCGCAGCGGCAGTCACTAGCAATCAGAAAGCATTTGAGCTACAGCAGCAACTTTTTGAAGTAGGGAAAACTGATATGAGAGATGTCATTCGTCAGCAAATGGATTTGTTTTCCACCCAGATTAGCTTGCTGAGAGTGCGGGGAGAGAAGATCACGCAGAGAATTAATCTCTATCTGGCTCTCGGCGGGAATATGTAAGAAACCTTTTTTGAGGACTAGTTAGTTAATCTGTGATTCGCAGTGATTCTGAGGATATCTCGATTGAAATATCCTCCTGTTTGACGTTGATTTATCCACTTTTGATAGGTTACTTCTACGTTCAGATTTGGAGAGAAAGCATAATTGAATCCTGCGATCAGCCGGTTTTGATCGAAGACATAGTCCACTTTTTCTCCGGACTGCACCATCAGTTCATCCCCTGCGATCACCTTGAGCACTTGATTTTGCTTTCTCTGCCAAATAGGATAGGAAGCCATGATGCGGTACCGAAATCTGAAACTTCCAAAAAAGTAGCCATCTGTGAGTTCTGTTTTTAGTAAGTTCAAGTTGTGGAAATACCGCGCTTCTGCCCTGTATCTGTGATCAAAAGTCAACTTGCCCAACTTCTGCTTATACGCCATTTCTAAGTGTCCTCTCAGTTCGGGCTCCACTAGGCCCAGCTCAGAGCGAGGGTTGTTTGCACTCTGGAAAAACAAAGCAAAACCTGCTGATGCTTCCCAGCCACTTTCTCCCAATTTTCTGTGAAGGTGGCTTCTTAGAGACCATTGATGCTGCGCGAAAGGGTGAACAAAATGTCGCTCCTGAATCTCCGCTACCACGGACCAATTTTCATCTATTGGCACAGTGAGAAAATAACCATACCAGATGAGTTGCTGATGGGTGACATCCTTTTGGGCAAATGTTAATTTTGGCCAAAAACTCAGGAATAAGAAAAGGGAGGAAAATGCAACTGCTTTCAATGGGGCTAATTAAGCTGCAATTTTACGGTAAATCCTAGTAAATTAATAGGGTAATAGAATATATATATTTGCTTGAAAAATAGCCATTAACCCCTTATCAAATAAGGCTTTAACTAGTAGAAGTAAACCTATATTTTTTCAAACTTATCCACAGTCAAATCGGATTTGACATTGCCAGTATGCTTGGTGTTTTGAGGCTCAAAAAGTAAGATCCAAGCTTCCTCTTCAGCTATTGGTCTGTGTTCTACTCCACGCGGAACGACGAGCATTTCCCCTTCGTTCAGAGTGACGCTTTCTCCTTCAAACTCAATTTTTAATGAGCCTTTCACTAGTAGAAAAAGCTCGTCCTCATCGGTATGATTATGCCAAACAAATTCACCTTTCACTTTCGCCAGTTTCACATCCTGACCGTTTAGTTCTCCGATAATCTTTGGCGTCCAAAGCTCCTTTATCAAGCCAAATTTCTCGTTAATATTTACTTTTTCCATAAGCTTATTTAATACATGGTGTTGCCATTGGCTGTAGTATCAGGAATCTGCTGAATGGAATCCCAATGTTCGACGATTTTACCAGACTCGTCAAATCTAAAAAAGTCCATGGTCACATACTGATCATTTCCCGGCCAAATTTGATGTGTATGAAGGGCAACTAAATCGCCTTCAGCTATTGCTCTGACGAACGAAATTGACTTGTCTGGATATTCCCTTTGCATTCGCTCGAAGTATGCGATGAATTCTTCTTTTCCGTCACCTACGGCTGGATTGTGCTGAATGTAATCTGCTCCTGTGAATAATTCTACAGCTTTACGCGGATTACCTTCATAAGCGGTCTTATAAAAAGCAATCGCGTTTTCTTTATTTTTGGAGGAGTTCATGGTTAAGTTAATTTTCACCGGTCATCCGGCACCCAACATCTTACTTTTTCAATCAAACTTCATTTTCTGAATTCTTATCGCATTCAAAATGGCCAATAATGCCACGCCTACATCAGCAAAGACTGCTGCCCACATCGTCGCCATACCTAGTGCTCCTAGAACTAGCACCACGACTTTGATCCCAAAAGCGAATCCTATATTCTGCCAGACAATCTTCTTGGTCTTTTTTCCTATGGAGATCGCCATCGGGATTTTGCTTGGCTTGTCATCCTGAATCACTACATCGGCTGTTTCAATAGTTGCATCGCTTCCCAATCCACCCATTGCTATTCCTACATCAGAAATGGCAACAACGGGAGCATCATTTACTCCATCTCCGACAAAAGCTACCGTTCCTTTTTGAGCTTTGATCTCTTTGACTTTTTCTACTTTATCCTCCGGAAGTAAGTCACCAAATGAATTGGGAATGCCTAGCTTGTCTGCGACAAACTTGACCACATTGCTTTTATCTCCACTGAGCATCGTGATGCCCACGCCCATAGACTTCAGCTGGGTTATGGTGTACTGCGCATCACTTTTTATACTATCTGCAATTGTCAAATAGCCAGCAAATTTTCCATCATAGGCTATTGCCACCAAGGTGTAAACTATACCAGAAGGATCGATGGAATAGGGTATGGAGTATTTATCCATCAACTTGAAATTCCCCACAAGCAATTCTTTGCCTTCTACCTGAGCTTTCAAACCATGCCCGGCAATCTCTTCTACATTTTCCAAGAGAATGCTGGTATCTATCTCGCCTACATGATTTTTGATAGCTGTGGCGATTGGGTGCGTGCTTTTGCTTTCCAGCGCATTGACAAAATGAAGTATTCGGGAATCTTCAAATTCTGGCTGTAGGTGTACTTCCTGAACGTCGAAGACACCTGCTGTCATGGTGCCTGTCTTGTCCATCACCACTTCCTTGATCTCAGCAAGACTATCAAGAAAATTACTTCCTTTGAAAAGAATTCCATTCTTGCTCGCAGCACCGATGCCTCCAAAGTATCCTAGGGGAATACTGATCACTAATCCACAAGGGCAGGAAATCACCAAGAAAATCAGTGCGCGATAGAGCCAGTCACTGAATTCGTAATTGTCCACAAATAGTAAAGGAAGAAAGCAAATTCCAATCGCCAGAAAAACGACAATAGGCGTATAGATTTTGGCGAATTTCCGGATGAATAATTCCGTAGGAGCCTTTTGGGCAGTTGCATTCTGCACCAATTCCAAGATTCTTGATAGCTTGCTATCGGTGTACGCTGTAGTCACTTTGACTTGAGATACGGTATTCAGGTTGACCATGCCAGCCAGGACTTCGGCGCCTTTTTCCTTGGAGGTAGGACTGCTCTCTCCAGTCAAAGCTGAGGTATTAAATGAGGCTTTCTCCGAAAGTAGCTCTCCATCCAAACCAAGTTTTTCTCCAGCTTTCAATTGAATGATATCGCCAATCTTGGCATTTTCAGCTTTGATTGTTTTGGTAGAATTCCCTTCCACAATCGTCACCTCATCGGGTCGTTGATCTAGCAAAGCCTTGATATTGGTTTTCGCTCGGGTAACAGCCATAGCTTGAAAAACTTCCCCCACGGAATAAAACAACATCACTGCCACACCTTCCGGATATTCTCTGATTGCGAAAGCGCCAAGTGTTGCAATCCCCATTAGAAAAAACTCTGAGAAAAGATCACCTTTCAAGATACTTTTCCATGCCTGCTTTAAAACGGGGAAACCAACTGGCAAATAAGCTACGAAATACCAGACAAATCGAATCCACCCTTGAAACCATTCCTGCGGAAAAAGATAATCTAACCCAAGCCCGATCATCATCACCAAAAAAGAAAAGATAGCAGGCGCAAAGAATCTTAGCATGCTCTCCTCTTCGGCAACAGAATGATCGTGATCATGCCCGTCTTCCTCCGTGTGGACATGATTTACATTCTCCTCCACCGAACAGCAATCACTTTCAACTTGGGTTTTTTTGGTACTCCCCATAAATCTGGTTTAGTTTTTTTTCATCAAGTTCATCACCTGATCCAACGGCAACTTTTCTACTACATGACCGTCCTTTCCCTCCATGCTTTCCGCTGCGAAAAGTGAATTAATAATCGCCTCTTCGGTCGCCTCGATCACTGCCATAAATAAAGAACTCATATCGTCATTTCGAATAAATTCGGCGTTTTCGAATGTTCCCGATTGAGCTGAATAGGGAATCCGAAGTCCCTCTGCCGTGCTGAATGCGACCACATAATCTCCGGATCCATTGGAAGCGATTCCCCCTGTTTTTGCTAGACCCATCATCGCGCGCTTAGCCATCCGTTCCAAGTTCCGTTCCAGTACTGGCGCATCAGTAGCTACGATGATCATACAGCTCCCGTCAGATTTCTCCATGGCGTCTCGGAAGGGGTACTTCCCTAGCGCTTCGCCGACCGCCACTCCGGCTACCTGTAGATTTCCACCGAAATTGGTCTGAACTAATACGCCGATAGTATATCCTCCCAAGCTCTCAGGTAGCTTGCGCGAAGCAGTTCCTATTCCACCCTTCCATCCAAAGCATACCGTTCCTGTGCCAGCGCCCACATTTCCTTCTTCGACTCTTCCTGACTTTGCTGAGGTAATTGATTGAATTACTTCTTCGGGAGAAATATGCATGCCACGTATATCATTCAGATAGCCGTCGTTAGTTTCTCCGACTACCGCATTTACGGATTGGGCATTTTCATTTCCTTTTTGTTCCAAGGAATACCGAACTACTCCCTCGATTCCTGCTGCCACACTAAGCGTATTAGTGAGAATAATGGGAGTTTCTATATTTCCCAATTCCTGCACTTGAGTTACCCCAGCTAGTTTTCCAAAACCGTTTCCCACGTAAACGGCCGCGGGCACTTTTTGCTGAAAAATATTGCCTCCATGAGGTAGAATTGCCGTGACTCCTGTACGTATATTTTCTCCTTCTATCTTGGTGAAATGACCCACTTTTACACCTGGTACGTCGGTGATGGCGTTGAGCGAACCTGTAGGCAAAATACCAAAGTGGATTCCTGCTTGCCTGGGCCTGGTTTGGGCCAGAGAAGCAGTGATAGCAAAAAGAATTAAGAGAAATGTAGAGATAACGTGTTTCATGTGGCTAAGTCAAATTTAACGAGTGGGTAGTTCACATTTAAATTAAGCTTAACTTTTTGAGACAAAAAAAAGGAAAGGCCTGACATCGCCAGACCTTTCCAATTTGAATTAATCGAGTTTTTAACGATTTCTTATTGTTTTGTCATTTCAAGGAAATTGTTGACTCCAGTATCAATCAAGTCTTTCATGGCACCTGAGGCCGAACTGACATAGGCATCGTGATCGCATTCCGCAAAGTGAGAAGCAACTGTTTTTTGGTCTCCGGAAGTCATGACCAATTGGGTGTAGCCGGTTTTTGAAAACATATCAGATTGGGCTTGGGTAGTTTCTGTAATCTTTTTGTCTTTGAAAACTCCTTCAAAAGAAACAGCTTTTTTTGGTTCCACTTTGGCATGAAATAGAGGGTTGTTTCCGATATCCAGCCCAGAAACAAATCTTACCTGCGAAAGCATGTTTGGACCACTACCAATTAGAGACTTGTTGTTTTCTCCTGGATCAACCATCGGATCGATTCTATAATTGATTTTTGCTTTGACAGAGGTGGAATTGGTCCAAGTGGAAGCATCTGCATCCAAAGTGACAAATGGGAACACAAAATTCACATCGGCTATAAACATATCATCCAAGGCTTTGGACATTTTAGGGGTGGGGTCTAAGAAGCTACCTCCATTTTTTTCTTTTCCCTTGCTGCTGATACTCTTTACCAAGTATTCAAATCCTTGAGGGGTAACCATCACATACCCTTGAGCCTGGGCATCAGAAGATGCCCCTCCTTTTACTTTTGTCCATCCTTCGAAATATTCATAGGTACTGGCTTCGTCAGCGGAAATTATTTCATAGCCTTGACTCTCCAGCTGTGATGTAAATGAGGCATAGGCATCGTCAATCATTTTTTGGAAATCGTCTACATCGACTCCGGAGATTTGAACCCCTAAACTAGTGGAGGTGCCGGAAGTGAATGTGGTGCGGTTTGCTCTTTCATTTTTGGAGCCTGAAGTCTTGGCTGAAGCTTCCTCATACACTTCAAAAAGCGCATTGAATCCTCGGATGAAGACTTTTTTGGGAGCCTTAGATCCTTGCTTCTTTTTTTCATAGCTGGTAATCTTGATGTCTTTTTCGGACAATACTGAGTTGGGTACAAACCCTACACATAGGAGGAGAAATACGAATAGTAAATTTTTCATAATTTTATAGGTTAAGTCCTCAAATTTGTGGGGAGTAAACTTTAGTTTAAATAAGGCAAATGCCTTATTTTACTAATCGTGCATAAATAGGATTTCGATTTGCAGTTTTAGAATTAATTGTAAATCAGTTAGTTAGTCGCATTTTCAGCCTTTTTCTCCTATATAAATTGATAAGCATTTAATTGAAGAAAAGAGGCTTATTTCTTTTTGTTCTGGAAGCTAAGTTGTGAATACGGTACTAGAAAAAAATAATTTACTTTTTAGTCATCATAGATTTGAGTTCAGAAATGCCTTGTTTTAAACTTTCAAGAAATTCCACCTAATATTTCAATTATCATGTTTCAAATTTTTCAATTTAACTATCTTCAAAGCCTAAAATATTTCTGAAGTCATGCTCAAAAAAGAACGATACGAAGCCATCATCAACCATTTCCGTACAAATATGCCTATCGCAGAGACGGAGCTTGAGTATGAGAATCCATTCCAGCTTTTGGTGGCGGTAGTACTTTCAGCGCAATGCACAGACAAGCGGATCAATATGGTGACGCCAGCCTTATTTGAGAAATTCCCTGAACCGGAGTTTTTGGCAGCTTCTAATTTTGATGAGCTTTTTCCTTACATCAAGACTGTTTCTTACCCGAATAATAAAACCAAGCATTTGTTGGGTTTGGGAAAAATGCTGGTGGAAGACTTTGGCGGTGAGGTTCCTTCTACAATTCCAGAATTGATCAAGCTTCCAGGCGTGGGGCGGAAAACAGCAAATGTGATCACTTCGGTCGTTTGGAATCAGCCCAATATGGCTGTCGATACCCACGTTTTCCGAGTTTCGAAAAGACTCGGATTGGTATCTCAGACAGCCAAAACTCCACTGGAAGTGGAAAAACAACTCATTCGTCACATCCCGAAAGCGTATGTGCACATCGCGCATCATTGGCTGATTTTGCATGGAAGATATGTTTGCCTGGCTCGCAGGCCAAAGTGTGAAGAGTGCACATTGACCCACCTGTGCAAGTATTTTGAAAAGAATCAGGGAAAAATCTCCAAAGTCGAGGAATAATGTGTGGAATTCATCTGATCTGGGGCAAGGGAGCTAATGAAGAAGCAATAGATACTATGCTTCAGCAAAGCCAGCACCGTGGACCGGATCAGCAGGGCAGTTTTAGTCCTTGGCCTGGACTTTGGGTAGGAGTGAATCGCCTAAAAATCCTGCATACAGGATCGGAAGCCGACCAGCCTTTATGGGGTCCCGACGGAAGATCACTCTTGATTTGGAATGGTGAGCTTTACAATTATCAAGTGTTGCGAAAGCAACTTCAAGGTTTGGGGATCACTTTTATCACTCAATCAGATACTGAAGTGGTTTTGCATTTTCTTCGAGTTTTTGGGGAAAAAGGCTTGGAGAGGCTTCAGGGAATGTTTGCTCTAATCTATGTGGATGTCAGCGAAAAATCTGTACTGGTCGCCCGAGATCCCAATGGAGAAAAACCACTTTATTACGCTCAAAGTCCTGATACTTTGATCATTTCCTCCGAATGCCGAAGCATTCAAAGACTCAAAGATTCGGCGTTTGACGGCAGGCAGCTAGAATCCTATTTCTACCTGCGAGCGCCACTTCTAGGAAATACTTTTTTCAAAGGCATTCATGAATGGAAGCCTGAGCGATACAGCAAGCTTTTGAGTCATTCGGCCTTCCATTGGAATACGATTTCTATCCTTCGAAAGAACGAGTCTGAACCAACTTTCGATGGATTCAAAAAGACATTAGGCGATGTGATCTCAAGGCAATTTCACGCAGATGTACCCGTAGGAGTTCAGCTCAGTGGTGGTGCAGATAGCTCGCTTCTCTATGCGCTTTGGTACAAATCAACAGGCCAAATGCTGCCTTCCTATACCATTCAGGTAGAAGAAAAGTATAGGAGAAAATATTCGGATGGAGATGCTGCAAGTCGTTTGGCAAAGCAAATTCCATCAAGTCATCACTTGATAGAAATCACTCAGGAAGTTTTCTGGGAAAACTGGAACGAGTATCTCATGAGCGTGGATCTGCCTATCGGCGATTCGGCTGGATTTCTAACTTGGATGATCGGAAAAGAGGCCAAAAAGTCTGTTAAAGTGCTAATCTCAGGGGCTGGAGCTGACGAACTTTGGGGAGGATATCAGCGACATAAGGCGTTTGCGATTTACCAAAAGAGAAAGGATTTACTGCTGAGGTTTAAAGGGGTTTTGGGAAACTTTCCGCTGGGTAGAAGTTTCCAAAAGTTCATTTCGGCAATTGATCCAACCCCTCAAAATACCTTCCTCAATTTCTCCGGATTAGATAGAATACCGGCGGATTTGGTGGAGGATTATGTCAGGATTTTCGACACTAATCTTCCTGAATATACCCAAATGCTTGACTTTGACCGACAAGTATATTTGGTGCAAGACGTACTGAAGATTCAGGATAATGCGTTGATGGCGCATTCTATCGAAGGAAGGTCTCCATATTTAGATATTTCTATGGTGGAAATGTGGAAAAGAGTAGGAGACGAAGCGCTGGTAAAAGGGAAGCCATGGATCAAGCAAGCATTGAAAGAACTTGACCTCAGATGGGTCACTGAGCGAAAAAAGATGGGTTTTGGATTGCCTTTGCAGGAATGGTTTGCGGAAAAGGGGAAGTTTGCGAAGCGTGTGTTCAGTTCCATTAGAACTTTTGAGAATACCCATGGCGAGTTTTTCCCGGATGAAATGAGAAAGCTAGCGAGCAGGCCGGAGCTTAGTGCGAAGGATCACTTTTTGATTCTTTACAATCTGTTTCTTCTCGCAGAATGGGTGAAATTGCACAAGCTATGAGGATCATCTACATCCATCAATATTTCAAAACTCCAACAGAAGGGGGCGCGGTGCGTTCCTTCCATTTGGCCAAAGGACTGGTGGATGCCGGGCATGAAGTGGAAATGATCACTGGTGGGGCTGAAGATGGATACGATCAGCGATGGATAGAAGGGATTAAGGTTCATTACCTGCCGGTGGGTTATGATCAGAAGTTTGGGTTTGTCAAGCGAGTAGTATCTTTCCTGAGCTACATTCATCTGGCCAAAAAACTGATCAAGAAACTAACCAGGCCAGATTTGCTGTATGTGACATCTACGCCGTTGACTACAGGTTTGCTTGGGCTTTGGGCTAAGAAGGTGCTCGCGATTCCTTATATTTTTGAAGTTCGTGACCTCTGGCCGCAGGCTCCTATAGAAGTTGGAGCTATCAAAAACCCCCTGTTGAAAAGCGGTTTGAAAAGGTTGGAGAAAAGGATTTATCAGCGTGCCATGAGTTTGGTGGCGCTTTCTCCAGGGATAGCTGATCATCTGCGTCAGGTCACACCAAGTCAGAAAATTCATTTGATCCCAAACTTCTCAGATTTACATAGCTTTTTCCCAATGGAAAAAAAGCGTAGCCTACTTCAAAAATACGGGTTGAATGATGAGCTGACTATTGCTTATACTGGTGCTTTGGGTCAAGTGAATGCCGTGGATGAATTGCTGAACCTAGCTGAAATGGCAAACCGGAAAGGGAAAAACTGGCAGTTTCTGATCATGGGAGAAGGAAGTCATGAGAATGAACTCAAGGCGTCTGCACGTCAAAAATCTCTAACCAATGTTCACTTCATACCTTTTGGAGCCAAAGAAAAAGTAAATGAAGTGCTCAGTCTAGCAGACTTTGCCTGGATATCTTTTGCGCATCTGCCGGTTTTGAAAACCAATAGTCCGAATAAATTTTTTGATGGATTGGCTGCTGGGAAAGCGATTCTGGTCAATCATAAGGGCTGGGTATATGATTTGGTGAAGACCCACCAGCTTGGGATTTCCTGTTTGCCTTCTAAGATAAATTCAGCTTTTGCGAAGCTGGAAAAAATCGAAAGTGATGCCAGGGAACTGGAGAAAATGGGCAATAATTCTCGGAAGTTGGCGGAACAATATTTTCACAAAGAATTGGCGATTGCTCATTTATGTAAGGTAATTGAGCCGAATAAATCTGTGGAAAATTCCGAAGAGGATACCTTTATGATCACCGGTTGATCCCCTTTTTCAAAAAATTTTTATAGAAATTTTCATCCATTTTTTTTGGGATGAATAGTGGTAATTTCTTCTTCTAGGACTATTTAAACCAACATTTTTTCTTTAAAAGTGATCATTCAATCGATTGAATTCGATTTCTATTCTAAAATTCAATAAACAAAAAAATTGAAGTTTCCAAAAACTTTTTTGCTATCAGCCTGTTCACCCTACTCAACCAACAAAACCAACTATATGAAAAATTTTCAATTAAACACCAGACGACTCTTTACGCTTGCCTTAGCTGCCGCTACGCTAGCCAGTTTCTCCTCATGCGATGACGATGATGATCCAATGCCGCAGGCAGATGACGTCGTAGATGTACTTGAAAAAGACGGCGAATTCTCAGTTCTGCTGACAGCTGTGGGCACAGCGGATCTAGATGAGGCACTAATGGGACCAGGTCCTTTTACTGTTTTTGCGCCTACAGATGCAGCTTTTGGAGATTTCCTAACTGATAATGGTCTTACAGCTGATCAGCTTCTAGCTAGTTCAGGTTTGGCAAGTACATTGACGTATCATGTAGTACCTGCAAGTATAACTTCAAGTCAGGTGACTCCCGGTCCTGTCACTTCTTTGGAAGGAAGCAAGTTTTACGTGAGTGTAGATCCAACAGGAGGCGTTTGGATCAACGGAAATACAAGAATTACCGCAGTGGATCAAATGGCAAGTAACGGTGTAATCCATACACTTGACTACGTGATCACTGAGCCAACTCAAAATATTGCTGAAATAGCGGTGGGTTTAAGTACATCTTCTACTCCACAGTTTACGCAGCTAGTTGCGGCCTTGACTAGAGCAGATTTGGTAGGTGCTGTTAGCGGTGATGATTCTGATAACCTTACTGTTTTTGCTCCTACAGATGCTGCATTTGAAGCTTTATACGATGCCTTAGGTGTGTCAGGAGTGAATGATATTCCTTTGGAAACGTTGACCAACGTACTTCTTTATCATGTCGTACCAGCTAGAGCTTTCTCTCAAGATTTGAGAAACGGAGCAAATTTGCCAACTCTATTGACAGGTGAAACACTAGCTGTAGATCTTCCAAATTTGGAAATCAACGACAGTGGATTAGTAGCCTCTTTGTTAAATATTCATGCTACTAACGGCGTGATCCATGTAATCGATGAAGTATTACTGCCAGAATAATTAGGAAGGGTTAATTGTGGAAAGCAAGCCTAACTTTTAGGCTTGTTTTTTTAAATTCTCCTACTCCATATACCCTATTGTTTCCTACAATTTTGTTGATTTTCCTCAATTATCAATTCTTAACCAAAAACCAACTCGAATGAAAAAGTCACACATTATCACCAAAAGGGTGTTGGGTCTTTCCCTCCCTTTCGCACTACTTTTAGGATTTTCTTCATGTAAAGATATCGTAGAAGTGCCTATGCCAGAGACAAACACTGTAGTAGATGTGTTGTTAGAGGATTCTAATTTTTCTACACTTACTACTGCTGTAACCACTGCCGGTCTAGCTGATGCACTAAGTGGAGACGGTCCTTTTACAGTTTTCGCTCCTAATAACATTGCTTTTAATGATTTTCTTGCGGCCAATAATTTGACAGCGAGTGGCCTTCTGGCAAGCCCTGCTTTGGCGACCATTTTGACGTATCACGTAGTACCTGCAAATGTAACTTCAGGACAAGTAGCTGCCGGTCCGGTGACTTCTCTGGAAGGAAGCAAATTCTATGTGAGTATAGATCCTAACGGTGGAGTTTGGATCAATGGTAATACAAGGGTAACAGCTGTGGATAAAATGGCAAGTAACGGTGTAATCCACACATTGAATTATGTGATTACAGAACCCACTCAAAATATAGCTGAGATAGCGGTAGGTCTAAGTACATCTTCAACTCCTCAATTCACACAGCTAGTGGCTGCTCTTGTAAGAGCTGACTTAGTAGGTGCGGTAAGTGGAGGTGACTCTGACAACTTAACAGTATTTGCCCCTACAGATGCTGCTTTTGAAGCACTATACGATGCGCTTGGTGTGTCAGGTATCAATGATATCCCTTTAGAAACCTTGACTAACGTGCTTCTTTATCACGTAGTACCCGCTAGAGCTTTTTCTCAAGATTTGAGAAATGGGGCTAACCTTCCAACTCTTTTGACAGGTAAAACTTTATCAGTTGATCTTCCAAATTTGGAGATTAACGACAGCGGATTAGTTCCTTCTATGCTGAATATTCATGCTACAAATGGAGTGATCCACGTGATTGATCAAGTATTACTTCCAGAATAATTTTTAGTCGGTTTAGTGTTCGGGCGAACTTCGAAAGGAGTTCGCCTTTTTTTTCTTTAAGTCATACTAATCAGGAAAGTGCTGAGTAGAAGTCTCGATTTTTGGGGTTGGGGCATTTTCAGCTGTCCCGCTCTTGATACTTTTTTCAGAGGCTATGAACCGGCTGGTCGTGGTCTATAAGCAGATTCTCTGAAGATTTTCTCTGCATCTGGTTCTGCCATAAGGTCCTGCAGCGAGACACCTTGATTCATCTGGTAATCATCGACGATATTCCAACCAAGCCATCTACCTAAGCGTCCTGGCGCATTCGTGCTGATGGCGTCCGTGAAGGGTGCCTCACCTATGTATTTCCTGATTTCAAAAGGGTTTGTGACATACAGCAACTCGTTTTCCACGAAGTGGGACCAGATCAGTTCCTCGTTGTCAAAACTTTCAGAAATTGCCTCAGGGGTATATCCAATAATGTATTGGTCTGAAGTGCAGGGTAATATTGCCTTGGTAAAGTGATAGGTTTTGCCGTAATAAATCATCTCAGCCAGCAGCGTGTTGTCCAGCGGGTTTGTTTCATTGAATCTAGCAGAAATCGCCATCACAATCATAGGGACGATGTAGGGCTTGTCATAGCGCTCAGCCATGTACCGAGGAAGTTCGGGCTGAAAAGCATGCGTTGGCGGTAGAAAATAATCCAATCCGATGACGATTATCTCATCTGTGACGATCAGATCTGAGTTGAATCCGGATACGAAGGTGTACACTTTGGGTACTTGAAACTCAGGGAAATAGTATTTTATGGATTTGAATGCTGTCTCTAACTCTATTTCAATGTCAGAAAAATCTGCATAAACCTGCTGGACAGAATCAAATAGAACTTGCATGCTGGAGTCTTGATGTATGGCCAAAAGCTCTGCTGCCAAACTATCAGGGCTAGGGTAAAGGTCTAACTGCAAGTATTCTTTCGTGAATTCTGGGTGCTCCTCCATCAAGAATTTGAAATCCCCGGTGCTTTTCGCATCAAAAAACTCCTTATCTATTCTGGTGATTTGAAGATTCACATCCTGATTCAAAATGTCTGATGAAAGCTCACAAGGGGTTTCCTTTTTGCCGCAGGCAAAGGCTAAAATCAGAAAAAGTGAAAAGAAAAGATATCGGCGAGTAAAATGAATCATGTAGAATTTTTTACAAAAATAAGCATTGAGATGGAGTTAGCCTTAAGCATTTCAAACCTCGAATTTCAAATTATTTTCCCCGCACCGCTTTCAATAAAACATCATAAACTTCAGTAGGCTTAATCGCCTCTGAATTCACCAAGGTTTTGTCCTGAGATACCAGCAGAGGCTTATCCAAGTCATCTTCGCTCAGCCGTCCATGAGCACCTTTCACCAATGTTGCGTCTAAAGGAATTACATCCATCAGGTAGCGAAAGCCTAGTTTTTTCTTTAGAACTTTTGACCCAACTGTAAGCATGGGGACTTTGATCTCTGGGTTCAAAATAAGCTCTACAGGATCGTACCCAGGCTTTTTGTGAATATCCACACAGCGGGCATAGTCGGGAGCTTTGGCATCATCCAGCCAGAAATAGTAAGTAAACCAAGAATCTTTATCTGCCATTACAACCAAATCTCCAGATCGCTCATGATCGATGAAATGTTGCTTTTTTCCTTCTTCATCCAGTACCAGTTCCACTCCAGGAGTTTCTTCCAGCAACTTTTTCACTTCAGGCAGTAGCCTTGGATCATTCACGTGTACATGCGCAACCTGATGATCAGCTACCGCAAAAACCTTAGAAGTTCCCGCATCAAGCGTCTCCAGACCCTGTTCATCCTTAACTTGAATCCAGCCTTGCTTTCTAAATAGCCGATTCAAATGTACAGGCTTGCTTACGGAAGTGATCCCATATTCTGAAAGCAGAATCACCTGTGTACCTTGATTTTCGAAGTAGGTGATCAGATCCTCGGCTAGCTCATCCACTTCTTTCAAATACTTTCCGATTTTGTCAAAATCAATCCCATACTTCTGAAGGGAGTAATCCAAATGTGGAATGTAAATCAGGTTTAAAGTTGGATTGTGCCACTCATCGACTTTCTTCGAAGCTTCTGCGATCCACTTGCTTGAGGCAATATTTGCGTTTGGGCCCCAAAAAGAGAAAAGAGGAAACTGACCCAATTCTTTCTGAAGCCTATCCCGAAGCTCCATAGGTTGACTGTGACAATCAGGTTCCTTACGCCCGTCTGCAAGATAAAGTGGTCGTGGGGTCACCGCAAAGTCAGCGCTGGAATACATATTATACCACCAAAACATATTAGCCACAGTAAAATCGGGATTCTCTTTTCTAAGAGTTTCCCAAACTTTCGGAGCTTGTACTAGCTTATTTGACTGACGCCAAAATTTGATTTCACATTCATCCTGGAAGTACCAGCCATTTCCTACGATGCCGTTCTCATTAGGCATTTTTCCAGTAAGATAAACGGATTGGGCTGAGCAAGTGACAGCTGGCAAAACTGGCTCTACCACCGCTCGCTTACCCTTTTCTATCCACTTTTTCAAAAAAGGAGTGTACTTACCGATTACTCTAGGAGATAAGGCTACAATATCTAAGACGACGGTTTTCTTCATTTTAATTTAATTTTCCGATGACCCAGGCTAGTTCTCTGGAAATGGATTCACCTAAGTTAAGTCTGGAATCTTCCGGCAAAACCTCCCAAGTATAGGTTTCTACTTCCAGGTGATTAGTCAAAGAAGGATTTTTTAAAATTTCATTGAGCACAATTGAAATCTGATCTTGAGTAGAGGCTAAAGCACCATAGTTATCCAAGAAAACCGGTACGTGAAAGTGAATCCTCCATTCTTTTTCCTCGGTTGATTCAAGAACCTTCAGTGCCTCAGGTAAGTCTGAGTAGGAATGAAGCATTCCATCTTTCTTCATCGCCACTACTTGATGGAGGTAGGTGGATTCTTCGAAAGGAAGCAAGTTTACCTTGAGCAAATCTCGAGCTGCTGGCTCATGGGGGATAACTACTCTTAGCGCTGCGGAAATTTGAATCTTTCCGATTTTGATTCCTGCTTTCTCAAATTTGGCAAATGTATCAGCTGGCTTTTCATAGACAATTGCAAAGTGACAGACATCGTAACAAACCTGAATGTGCTCTTTCAAAGCCTCTTCGACATCTTCTTCTGAAATCTTCAATTTCTCAACAAGCCATGGTTTTCCAATTGGCAGCAACCACTCTGAAAATAGCCACACCATTTCATCAGAATTCTCCAAGATCCCATCTGGCTCCGGTTCAATATCCAGATGAAGTGATTTACCTGTATGGGATTTGATCTCTGCCAATACTGCTACCACCTCCAGCAAATGCTTGGTCGCTGTTTCCATTCCCGTAGTTAGCTCCCTATCGTTTTTGAACCAATGTCTGTAGGAAATAGGCGAAGTGGAGATGCCACCGTCCATTCCGTCTGGCAACAGCTCAGCTAAAATTTTAAAAGATCGAATGGTATAATCCCGTCGATCTGTAGTAGTCCAATCAGGAAAGTGAACTTGATCTTTGACGGTAGTTCGGTGAAAATCTCCGTATGGAAAGCCATTTAGCGTAAAAACGTAGGCATTTTCTGATTCAAGCCACTTCTTGAATTGAGTCAGTTGATCTGGCTTTTCCAAAACCAAACTTGCTTCATGTGAAAGTCTTAACCCAATGCCAAAAGCCTGCTGCACCTTCAATCGCTCCTTTACTTCTGGGATATATTTCTTCAGGTTTTCAAAGGTCGCCTCCCAACTTTCTCCTGGGTGAATATTGCTGCAATAACTAAGGTGAAAATCTTGGACTTTCATGATAAGAGCATATTTAACTGTTAACTAGATTTTCCTCTTTGTTAAAATTTTTGAGGAGATCTACTGATTTCCAGATAAGTTCATGATTCATTTCATGTACTTCCTCGCCTTTGCCTAAATCTTTCAAAAGCATAATAGTAAGCTGACCTCCAAGATGTTCTTGGAATTCCTTCAACCCTTTGATGAGATTGTCTCCACCCAATTCTGGAGCAAAAAGTTCAAATCCTAAGGTCTTAAAAACAGCAATAATCCTGGAGAGATCATCTTCTGAAATCCATCCTTTCAGGTAGGAGTAGGTGGAATCCAAAGCTATTCCTATAGCTACTGCTTCTCCGTGCCGAATTCTAAAATCACTCAAATGCTCCAGTTTATGCGCAGCCCAATGTCCAAAGTCCAATGGGCGTGAAGAGCCAAACTCGAAAGGATCCTTACCAGAAATATGGTCTAGATGCATACGTGCACATCGAATGATCAGCTCTTTCATAGGAGTCATATCACGGGCAGCAAGCGAAGCAGCGTGATCCTCAATCCATGTAAAAAAGCTCAAATCCTTGATCAAGGCCACCTTGATGGCTTCAGAGATTCCAGATCTCCAGTCTCTGTCGTCTAAGGTTTTAAGAAAGTTAAAATCATTTAGAACTGCATAAGGTGGAGTGAAAGTGCCTAAATAGTTTTTCTTACCAAATAAATTTACTGAGTTTTTTACACCGACTGCGGAGTCATTTTGCGATAGAACTGTGGTAGGAATTCGGATCAAGCGAATACCTCTGTGAGAAATCGCTGCTGCAAAACCTACCATATCGATCACTGCTCCTCCACCTATGACAGCAATATAGGAATGCCTATCTATGTCGTATAAGTGCGTCGCTTCAACAATCTTTTTGTACAACGATTCATCATTTTTCGATTCCTCTCCACCTATTACTAGGATTGGGTCACAGGGAATAGAAAACATCTCCGAATTCGCCTCTGCGAAGGTTAAAATCTGCTTAGTCAAATTGGGATGAGCATCTGAAACACCTTGATCAATGATAAAAAGAACTTTTGCGTGCCGTTTAGTAGCCAAAAGATCCACAAACAGTGTGTTTTGTACGGAGAATATATCCTCTGAAAAACACACTTGATAGGTAAATGGGACAGAAAAGGATTGTTCAATAATCGTATTCATAATCAATAAAGTATAGGCTTAAAGCAGGCTTTGGAATAAATACATTTCCAATTGGCTTATAGTTCTTTGTCTTAGGTGACAGCAAATTTTTTGGCTAGCCAGAGAGAAATTGGAAGCAACAATAAGACTATTATTCCAATCTTCCATCCTGCAAAAGCTGCTGCGATGGAAGCATTGACAATAATTAGGGAAATTACAGCGGCTTTGACAGACTTGCCTATGAGTTTGGGGTTTTGACTGCGTATGGCCTTTACTAAGGGAGGAAATATCATGTAGCTGAGAAGAGCCAAAAATGGCAATACTTCCCAGAGTGCTGTTGCGTGGAGGATCGGCATAGTGCCAATTATCCCTATCACGAATACATACATGGCTAGCCCTACGAATAATGCATTTCTATTTTTTCCATGCACCTCACCCCTACTGATCATAGTAATCGCAGCTACGAAAATCAGAGGAATTAATCCCAATGGCCAAAATGTAGCTAAAGTCTCAGGTATGACTGATACCCCTAGAAGTAAGTTTCCAGTACGACAAAGTCCCATATTGATAGGGCCAAGGATGGTTTGGTGCTTTCCCCAATAATCATACAGAACAGCCAATAAGGCAACTGCAAGAGCTATTCCTGCGGAAATTAAATTCACTTGAGCTGCTGCAAGCACACCCACTGCAAGAAGTATTAAGGACATCCAAGCTGCGCCAGATTTGCTGGCTCTTCCGCTAGGAATGGGCCTTTCTGGTCTTTCGACTGCATCCAGTTCTGAATCGAATACGTCGTTGAATGCAACTCCACCTGCATACAATCCAATGGTGCTCAAGGAAAGCCAAGCTAAGTTTACTAGGAATTCATTTGATGCAGAGCCCCAATCAGAAAGTATGAATGCCCAAGCGCCAGCGATCGCAAATCCTGCCCAGATATCAGCTATGGCTGTAACGACATTTGCCGGTCTGGTGAGTTGTAAATAGGCGAACAGCCGAGAAGTATTCATGGTTTAGTTTTCTACAAAATCTGAAGAACCTTCTACACGAGGTGTTTGTCCGCCCCGAAGAACTGAATTTCCACTCATTTTTTTGGTCTGATCTAGCGGTGCTGCATTTAGCCAATCCTGCTCATCCATTTGTCCGCTTTGGCCGAATGCGGTTAATGCATTTTGGTAAGTTACCAACTTGATATGCTCTTCTGGAATCCCAGATTTACGCATAAGATCTGCAGTTTTTGGCACGGCTAAGGGATCAGAAATCCCCCAATCCGCAGCAGAATTGACGATTATTCGCTCTGGTCCATAGTGCTTCACTATTTCTACCATGCGCTCCGAGCCCATCTTGGTATGTGGATAAATAGTGAATCCAGCATAATAGCCACGCTCCAAAACTTCCTTCACCGTCTCCTCATTATTATGATCTACGATCACCATCTTAGGATCCATTCCATGCTCTTCAGATACATCCATGCTTCGAAGTGTACCTTTTCGCTTGTCTCGATGTGGCGTGTGGATAAGTACAGGAAGTTCTACTTCTTTGGCCAACTCCAATTGCAGCCGATAAAACTTATCCTCGGCTGCCGTCTGATCATCATAACCTATTTCTCCTATTGCTACTACACCTTCTTTGCCTACATAAAGCGGTAAAAGCTCCATCACCTGTTCAGCCAAGGGTTCATTATTCGCTTCTTTCGAGTTCAGACCCATAGTGCAATAATGCACAATCCCGAACTGACTGGCTCGAAATCGCTCCCAGCCTACTAAGGTGCTGAAATAATCTTTGAAGCTTCCGACTTCCGTTCTGGGCTGACCCAACCAAAAAGCAGGCTCGATGATCGCAACTATTCCAGCCTTTTGCATGGCTTCATAGTCATCTGTGGTACGGGATACGACGTGGATATGTGGATCTATATACATGAGTTCTGAATTTAAAATGAATGAAATTAAAATCGGGATTTAAACGCGGGTTTGCTGAAATTCTGTTCCAATTTTCTCCCATTCCACGGCCTCTAAGTCTAGTGCCGCTACTTGAGTAGGGTAGGATTCCAGGATTTCTTTGGCAGGTAAATAAGCAGAGGTTATGATAGCCAAAAGAGCAGCTTTTATCTGAAGCTCATCTTTAGTAGCCAATACTTTCTTTAGGTCTTCGAGGTATTCCTCATTGATAAACGGAGAAATTAATCTCCATATTTCAGGCATTACTTCTCTGCCTGCTGCCCAACGCTCATGCGCAAAATCACGTGCTATTGCTGCCAAAGTTGGATTTCTTCTTTCTTCCAACCCTTGAATCCTATACAAAGGGCGCTGCATAAATATGGACTTTAGAACCATCTGATTCCAGTTTGCCTCAGGAAAAAACTTAGCAGCAAATGGATTGTTCAATGCAATTGCATCAAAAACCAAGGAAATATTGGTACGTAATCCATCGATCGCTCTAGGAATCAAATCTTCCTGAAAAGGCATTAAAGGCAAGGAGGCGAAAAGTGCCTGATGCTCATGCATATCGGCTGTTTCAAATAGCTGATTCATAGTAGTAAACCACACCTCTTTATTCTGTGGATAACTTAGCAGTAAAACCGTACGGGCCGTTTGCAGTTGATCCCAATAGTGCGGTTGGAAGCCAGCGATGAGGTTATCTGCCTGGTTTATTTGCGCTGTTGATACCTCAAGTTTTTCCTTCGGAAAATAACGGGAAGCTTGGCTGAATGCCAGAAAAAACTTCTGAGGCTGACTTTCAGAACTGATTCGCTCGATTTGTTTTTGAAGCCAGTCCAGCCCTTTCTGATTTGCTTGGTTTTCCAGCAATTGGGTGAGAAAGCTATTCAATTGGTTTTGCATAGGTGAGTTGCCGTTTAGGGTTTATCGTCAACTTTATTTTTATTCGGTGAAATACGTTGAAATCTTCCAGAAAATCCACCTAGATAATGCTCAGCGGTAGGAAAAAGTGCTTTTGCTGACTAAAATCACGTGGAAGCACTTCATTTATTACATTAGGTAAAGATAGCGTTTTAAATTCCCTTATTTTTTTGGGACTTTTGGCAGCGTCAAGTCTGACTTTCTTCTTTCAGATAAACTTACGCTGCTAGCATTCACTCACTTTTACTGATTGAAATTGGTTATGACAGTTAGTTCATTTTTCATTGCTCTCTGTGGATTAGGTTGGATCATAGCCTATGTGGAAGCTTTGCGTCTTGGGTTTCGGGACAAAACTTATGGCATACCTTTTATCACGCTTGCACTCAATTTCACATGGGAAATCTACTACACTTATCAAGGATATTTAGAGTTTGGATCCCATGTCTCTACTTATGTCAATTGTGTTTGGGTTTTGATAGACGTGGGAATTCTTTACACCTACTTCAAGTATGGGCATCAGGAAGTCCGCACTAGCAAAACCACTTTTTATGTTCAAGCTGGAGCTTTGGTGCTTTTCTGTATGATCGTTCAGCATCTTGCTTTCCTGCAGCTTGGGGTAATCCATGGAGCACTTTACGTGGGGTATCTGATTAATTTTCTAATGTCCTTCCTTTTTATCCGCATGTACTTTAGAAGACCGAAGCTGCAAGGGCAGTCATTGTGGATTGCTATTCCCAAATGCATAGGAACATTCTCTACGACCATCTTATTTGGTATGATTGGTTCCAAAACAGCAGGAGGAGTTCACGAGCCAATTCTCTACATCGGTTTGATAATTTTTGCGACGGATCTGGTTTATATTACGCTGTTGATGAGGAGAAAGAAACAGCTCAAACTTGCCAAAATACAGTAATTAAGAGTGTAGTGGGTAGAGACTTCTGGAAGATACCAGATCATTACTTTGTTTATATCGCTATCTAAACCAAACAAAAAATCTAGTGAAAAGAGCAATTCCTATTCTATTAATTCTGACGTTGAATTCGTGTTACCTCCTGGGTGAAAACGGTATCAAAGTAGCGATCAAAAATAAATCCAACGAGCCTATTACAAACTTGGAATTCTCTACAACCGAAAACCTAGAAGTAATTAGAATTGACAGAATTGAGCCAAAAGAACAGATAAATGACTTTTTATCAATGGAGAAAAATAAATTGGATGGAGGTTATACGCTAACTTATACTCGTGCAAATGGAGAAACTGAATTACTTCAAGCTGGATATTACACGGTTGGAGGTTCGCTTGACCAAAGCATAAAATTTACTATTGAAGCGGACACTACAATGATAGTATTCAGTGATTATTATTAAATGGCAGTTGAAAACGCAGGTAAAGGCATTTTTGAAGTCAACCTTCACCCTCCAATCGCAATCATGCTCCTGTTATCAGAATGCAGGGCAGGATCAGATAATTTTTCCATACTATCCATGCCAGCACGAACGGCTTTTTTGTTGAGAATGGATTCCAAAATCAGGTTTTCCACATTTTCACCCCCACGCATTGCAGCTAGTAAATCGGTTTCCTGATTGGAAAAAAGACAATTCTTAATGCGTCCGTTTGCCGTCAGACGAATCCGGTTGCAACTTCCACAGAAGGGATTGGTCACCGAAGAGATGATCCCGAAATCTCCATTGTATCCGGCAATCTTAAATTTTCGGGCGGTGAAGTTCTCTTCGTTGGGCAGGGAAGTAACTTGGCTAGCACCGAAGTAAAAACTTACTTGATCGAGGATTTCCTGCTCGGAAACCATCTTTGACCTGTCCCAACGATTGCCATCGAATGGCATGAACTCTATAAAGCGAACCGAAACTTGATGGTTTTTGGTCATCTTCACAAAGTCAATCAACTCATCATCATTGATTCCCTTGATAAGAACTGCATTGATTTTTAGGTCGAAGTTGTGGTCATGTAGCAGCTTAAAATTCTCCAGCGTTTTTTGGAAACCTGTCCTTCTGGTAAGTTCTTGAAAGCGCTCTTCTTTTAGCGTATCCAGACTAAAATTGATCTTTCTGATTCCTAGTTTTTGGAAGTTATCCACATGCCTATCCATTAGCAAACCGTTCGTGGTAATGGAAAGATCGACTGGCATTTGTGAAAGGCCCTCGAGAATAACCCCTATATCTTTGCGCAGCAGAGGTTCTCCGCCTGTGAGACGAATTTTATTCACACCCAAGCCCACAAAAATCCGGGCAAACTCCAGCACTTCTTCCGCGCTCATCAAGTGAGCTTTTGGACTAAGTGGAATTCCCTCGGCAGGCATACAGTAGCTACAGCGCAGATTACACTTCTCTATCAGGGAAATCCGCAGGTAATTGTGGACTCTTCCAAACTTATCTCTCAGCTCCTGAATATTACCCGATTGGGTCATGATTCGCTCCTTTTAAAATTTTAAATACATGCAACACATGCGGGAAAACCGCATCCATTGATTCCTTTGCTCCGTTTGTCGATCCCGGTAAAGCCAAAACTATGCTGTCACCAATGGTTCCTGCCACGGATCTGGAAAGCATCGCAAAAGGCATAATTTTTTGTCCGTAACTTCTGATTGCTTCCTCTATACCAGGAATTCTTCGCTCCAAAATTGGCTCCAAAGCCTCTGGAGTCACATCCCGTTTTGAAAGCCCAGTACCACCTGTGAAAATTACAAGCTGATTCTTTTCAGTATGCTCAAAAGCCTTGTTTCGTATTTGTTCCAATTCATCCGGAATGACCTCATAGGAAGCTACTTCAACTCCATGCAATTTCAACTTATCCACAATCACTTTTCCGGCCTTATCTTCTTTGATCCCTTTTGAAATAGAATCTGAACAAACTACCACCGCCGCTTGGATTAACTTTGGGTTTTTGTCTTTGAAACTGGATTTGCCACCTGTCTTCTCTACCAACCCGATCTCACGGATAACAATTCCCTTATCGATAGGCTTCAGCATATCATACATCGTCAAGGCAATCACTGAAGCTCCATGCATAGCTTCCACTTCTACACCTGTTTTGTAAACGGTCTTCACCGTAATGTAAATCCGTATCTCAAGTCCGTCAATCTCATATTCCACTGCGGTGTATTCCACAGGAAGCGGATGACAATCGGGAATGGTTATGTGCGTGTTTTTCACTGCGAAAAGTCCAGCCACCTTAGCCATTTCGAAGACATTGCCTTTTGGAACACGATTTTCCACTACCGCTGCAATGGTCTCTCCAGAACTGACCTGTACAATCGCTTGAGCTTTTGCCGTGCGAAGTGTCGTGACTTTATGTGTGATATCTACCATTTGTTTACCTTATTATCTGCAAATATGCCCCTTGACGTACTTTCATTGTTTAATTTGCTGAAAGACCCAAGACCGGTGATCGAAGTTGCCTAAATGATAACTTTCATCGTACTATAAGTCGCATTAGTCTTTTTTTTGATGGAGTTGCAGATTGATATGTTTTTGTTTAGCTATTAACTTTCCATTGATGATCGGCATTGTCTAGTATCTCCTTGCCGAAGATCGGTATCTCCTCCTTCACTTGATTCACTAGCCATTCGGTGGCTTCATAAACCTGCTTTCTTCTTGGTGAGGAAACGAAGACAAAAATGCAAATCTCTCCGACTTTTACCGTACCCAAACTATGGTAAATATGGAGGCAAGTCAGATCAAATTTCTCAAAAGCTGCCTCTCGAATCTCATGTAACTTCTCATTGGCCATTTCCTCATAGGCAGTGTATTCTATGGCCACCACTTTCTGCTCACCCACCTCATCTCCACGAACCTGTCCAAGGAAAATGTTATGTGCGCCAATGCTATGCTTGCCTTGATGCTTCGCAATGGAATCAGCTATAAATTCAGGGGAGATCGCTCCCTCAAGAAATACTTTTTTCATCTGTTTCTCAATTAATCTACCAGTTTAAACTACAGCAGAAATTGTTTAAATTTTAAAATGACGTCTTTTCGGTCTTCCGGCTTCTGTCTGCATTCAACAGATCCTTAGCTCCTCCGCGGATTAGCTTCAACTTCTCAAATCCTTTTCGGGCCAGCAAATCAGCTGCCTTTCTGCTCCTAATTCCAGATTGACAAAAGATTCGAATTTCTGCACTTTTATCCAAGCTACTGAATTCCTTTTCCAAGGTGGAAAGCGGAATGTGCAGCACAGTCTCCAAACTCACCTCGGGCAATTCTCCGAGTTCCCGCACGTCGAGCAAAATTGAATCTCCCAAAAGGGCCTCCTCTGGAGAGATTATTTCAAATGATTCAGAAATATGAGGCTTTTTTGGCTTGGGAACATTACCAAATTCAAATACTTGCTGTGTATTGTTCAGCAAATTGTAAATCAGAAGTTTGCCGGAAAGCACCTCTCCGATTCCCAAAATGATCTTCATGGCCTCATTTGCCTGAAGCATTCCGATCAAGCCAACCGTCGTACCCAATACTCCTGCTTCTGCACAATTCGGAGCTGATTTATTATCCTCCGGGAAAATATCCCGGTAAGTCGGTCCTCCTTCGAAATTGAAAACGGAAACCTGTCCTTGAAATTGATGTATTGAGCCATAGACGAAGGGTTTCCCACAGGCTATGCACGTATCGTCGATGACATATCTGATAAACAGATTATCCGTGGCATCGATAATTAGGTCAAAGTCTGAAAAGATTTCTGCGGCATTTTTAGCAGTTAAAAACTCCTCAAAAACCAAAACTTCTAGGCCAGGATTTTTCTTGACTAAATCCTGTGCAGCTTCTGAAGTTTTGTACAAGCCAACTTGCTCAGTGGAGTATAAAATCTGCCGATGAAGGTTGGACTCTTCTATTTTATCTCCGTCCACGATCCCGATTTTGCCGATTCCAGCTGCAGCCAGATAGGGTAAAACAGCACAGCCCAAACCACCTGCTCCCACCACCAAAACACGACTAGCTTTTAGCTTTTGTTGACCGGAAATTCCAATTCCCTGTAGGATGATTTGTCGCTGGAATCTCTCCATCTCAACCTCCTGCAAAGGGTGGAAGCAGCGCTACTTCGTCTGCTTCAGAAATAGTCACGGCTTGGTTTTTTGAAACGATTTTTCGGTTGATAGCTACCTGAAATGGGAAGTGTCCAATGGCATACTTTGAATCCAGCAGAGCCAGTAAGTCTGTCAGACTCATGGATTTTTGCGCTAGGGTTTCAGAGTCACTTTGAACCGCTTCTGCGATATTTCCAAAATAGTTTACTGTAATCATAGCTTGAAGATAATACAGATATCTAGGATTAATTACTGAAAGGCAAGGTATTCAGGTTTTGGAAAATAAACTCATCTTCCAAAATCCAGTCTTCCTTGAGTTGCTTTTTCACTCTTGCCAGATGTACTACCTCGCCCAAAACAATGACTGCGGGTGATTTGATTCCTTGGTTAGTGCAGATTTCTAAAATGTTCTCAATCGTCCCTATTACTTCTTTTTGCTCCGCTTTGGTGCCGTCTTGGATGATTGCAACCGGCAAATCTGCTTTTCCTACTGAGGTGTAAATCTCTACAATTTCTTTCAATTTGCTCATTCCCATCAGCACGACTACCGTAGCAGAGGACTGAGCGGCTAAGTTTAGATCTTTGGAAAGTTCCCTCTTGCTCGTTGTACCAGTGATGACCCAGAAGCTTTCGGCCACTCCTCTCGCGGTCACCGGAATCCCTACTGATGTAGGTACTGCCACGCTGGATGATATCCCAGGAATCACGTTCACTTCGATTCCATTTTCCAATGCATAATTTTCCTCTTCTTTTCCTCTGCCAAATACGAAGGGATCACCGCCTTTTACGCGAACTACATGGCCAAATTCTGTGGCATAGTTCACCATGAGTTCATTGATCTGGTCTTGTGTATGGCTATGATTGCCTTTTCTTTTCCCTACAAAAACAAGTAATGCCCGATTGGCGTGCTGCAAAATTTCCTCATTGACCAAGGAATCGTAAAGCACCACATCAGCATCATTTAGAGCCTTGACACCCTTCAGCGTAAGAAGTTCCGGGTCTCCTGGACCGGCTCCGAGAAGGGTTAGTTTGGGTAATTTTCCAGTTATAGTCTTCATAGGTCGCCTTGGTTAAGAATCTGTAGTTCTGCTTTACTGTTGATGTTTCTGATGAGTGGTTTCTCATCTTGGGTGATGTTTATTTTATGATGGGATATCATATTTACCAAAGGACAAAGCTTTAATTTATCCGCAGAAATGGCTTCGGAAAAGGCGTTTGCTGCCTTTTTTTGATACATGCCAATGAGTGGATAATCATTTTTTCCATCAGTTAAAAAAGTAGCCAAAGCATCCTTTTTCTCGGATTCTGCAGCCAGTTTCCGAAGAAGAGCGGATGTGATTTTTGGTACATCGCAGCTGAGAATTAGATTTTGCTTGGTATCCGAGTGCTTTAAAGCGGTATAAATTCCTCCAACTGGGCCCATATTGGAGTGAACGTCCTCTATCATCGGCAAGCCTACCAAACTGTAATCCCCATTGCTGGTCACTAAGATGATGTTGGAAGTAACAGGCATAATCGCTTCAATAATCCAGCGGATAAAGGGTTTACCTTTGTAGAAAACCAACCCTTTTTCAGACCGCATTCTAGTACTTTTTCCTCCGCAGAGTATGTAAGCTGATAGGTTTGCTGAATTTTTCATAGCTCTTTTACCTCGTCAGCTTTATGTCTAATTTCTGTTTACCGCGAGGAAATGAACCGTTTCCCCTGCGTCCAAAACTTCTCTATCTGCTGGAACTAACACCAGTGCATTGCCCAATGCATAAGAAATCAACATGCTGGAGGCTTGTTTGGGATATATTTCTACCTCACCATTTTTCTCTGTTCCGAGGATGAAAAGTGTCTTTCCAAACTTGTTAAACGTGCGGTGCTTGAGCACGCCGGTCTGGAAGTTTAAGTCAGGATCTGGATTGCCGGACATGATTTTCAAAGCGGAAAGTGCGTAGATCAGAAAGCAGGTCAGCGAAGATGCCGGATTGCCGGGTAGCGCAAATACAAGCGTGTTTTTTCTTTTGCCAAACCAAAGTGGCTTTCCTGGCTTTTGATTCACTTTATAAAAAATCTCCTGTACCTCATTTGCCTTCAGTGCATCATAGACGAAGTCATAATCTCCAACAGAAATACCACCGGAAAGCAGAAGCACATCACTTTTCAGCCCATCGGAAATGATCTGCGTGGTAGCTTCAAGATTATCTTCTACCTTCAGAACCCGCACCGAATCAAAACCTCTTGACTTCAGTGCGGATTCCAACATGATGGCATTGCTTTCGTAAATTGCTCCTGGCCTCAGTGGAGTGCCAGGCTCCTGGAGCTCATTTCCGGTGACAATAAGGGTAATTTTGGGTTTGTTAATGACTAAAACCTCAGAGATTCCAAACCCTGCCAAAAAGCCAATTATGGAATCATTGATTTTTGTCCCTGCAGGAAGGACTGGTTCGCCTGCCGACACTTGTTCGCCTATTGCACGCACATTGGTAGTTTTTTCAGGCATCTTTTGAATGATGATTTTACTGCCTTGCACTTCTACGTGCTCCTGCATAATCACCGTATCTGCCTGATCTGGTACTCGCGCGCCGGTGAAGATACGTACTGCCTGATTGTTCAGCAGCTCGAATTCCCGGACATCTCCTGCCTTGCATTCTCCAATCACTTCCAATTCACTGATTTCTCCAGCTCTAAAAGCATAACCATCCATCGCTGACTGCCTGAACGGAGGCAAGCTGATGGGCGCCAACATGTCCTCTGCCAAAAAACATCCATAGGAGTCTTTAAGTAGCATCTTTATTGGCGGCAGTGGTCTGCTGTGCGTTTCAATTAAATCTAAAGCTTCAAAAACTGAAATCATCTCTTTGTAAAGTCAAGTCTAAACTTATGAATAAATACGTATTTATACTTAATTTTCTACGTATTTTTTTTAGGAGAAAAAGAAATCTTCTTCTAAAATCCCATTTGGCCAATTAAAATCTGGCATATTGGCGCAAAAAAAAACGCTATTGAAAGCGTTTTTAATTTTGAATAAGACATATAGCCCTTACCAGCTTCCGCCAGCTCCACCACCTCCGAAGCCACCGCCACCGAACCCGCCGAAGCCTCCTCCGCCGCCACCAAATCCTCCACCTCCACCGAAGCCGCCAGATGATCTACTACCTCCACCAAGCATATTGGCGAGCATGATGGTAGTCCAGAGATCTACTCCTCCCCCTCTACCACCCATGTGGTTATCGTTGTCATTTCGATTTTTCAAAAGAGGAAGAATCACAAAGATGAAAATCAAAAATAGGATCACGAATATCGCGCCACCACCATTGCCTTTGGATTCTATATCCTCGGCTTTGTATTCCCCAGAAGCCAATTTGAAGATCATATCTGTCGCCTCGTTGAGACCGGTATAATAGGCTTCCTGACGGAAATTGGGGAGGATTAAGTTCTCCACGATTCTCTTTGCTAAGGCATCAGGCACTGCCCCTTCCATTCCATATCCAGTTGCAATGAATACTTCTCTATCCTCCATCGCAGCAAGGATCAGGATCCCATTATCGTTATTTGCTCCACCTATTCCCCAATTTTGCGCTAGTTGAAAGGAATAATCTGAAATGTCATACTGACCCACAGACCGCATCATGACGATAGCAATCTGGGTGGACGTGCTATCATTATAGGCCACCAGCTTACTTTCCAATTGTGCCACTTCTGCGGTGGAAAGTGTGTTGGTAAAATCGTTTACCAGCTTCGGAGGATTGGGCGCAGGTGGGAAGTCCTGAGCCTGTAGCCCGAAGGTGGTAGCCAATAAAATAAAGGATATAAATAGGATCTTAGGATCCAAAAGAAATCTCATCAGGAAGTTCGTTTATGTCTGAATCACCCTGATACGGGAAATGCTTTCCAAGTTGCTCGCCGGCCATATGAATGCCGTCGATCAGACCTTGTGTAAATTGACCTTGCTTGAATAGGCCGGTCATGTGTTCTTTTATTTTTTCCCAGAAATCTACTGGGACTACCTCATTTATGCCTTTGTCACCCAGTATCGCAAAGCGATGATCGACTACGGCCAGGTAGAATAATACGCCATTTCGATCTTGGGTTTGGTGCATTTTCAGGGTGTCAAATACCTTCACCGCCCGATCGAGGACTTCGCCTTTGCAGCGACTTTCTATGTGAACTTGAATCTCTCCAGAGGTGGAAACTTCAGCAGACCGGATCGCTGCTACTATAGCTTTCCGGTCTGCTTTTGAGAATAATTTCTCAGCCATGATAAGTGGTATTAAAACTGAACTGAAGGTGCATTTTCGGCTCCTGCGGATGCCTCGAAGTAGCCTTTCTGCTCAAATCCGTACCAGCCTGCAAAGATATTGTTCGGGAAGGTGCGGAGGTTAGAGTTGTAGTCTTGTACAGACTGATTGAAATTACGTCTCGCAACGGCAATTCTATTTTCTGTGCCTTCCAGTTGAGCTTGTAGCTCCAAGAAGTTTTGGTTCGCTTTCAATTCAGGATAGCGCTCTACACTTACCAATAATCTGCCTAGTGCGCCGGAAAGATTGTCCTGTGCTCCTTGGAACTCAGCCAATTTCTCTGGGGTAAGATTAGAAGCATCTACATTCATGGAAGTTGCTTTCGCTCTGGCTTCAATTACTGCAGTTAGGGTTTCCTGCTCGAAATCCGCATAGCCTTTGACTGTATTTACCAAGTTTGGTATCAGGTCAGATCGACGCTGGTATTGAGTCTCTACCTCAGCCCATTGGCCATTGATCACTTCTTCTGTTTGCACAAAAGTATTGTAGGTGCCTACGGCTTTGGTGTAAATGAAAATACCGAGCACCAACAGGATACCAATAGGAATTAAGAATTTTTTCATGTTTCAGGATTGATTTTTTTAAACTAGAATACTGACGAATTTAAGAAAAAGAGGTTCGATCTATTGACCGTTGCTTCTTTCAAAATTACCGCTTTTATCTGAAATGAGCTCAAAAGACTCTTAAATCTGCTTTCTCAGAACGAAGGAGAATTGCTGGTCTTTCCACTGAGTGAGGTCGTTTCCTTCGTAGCGTCGGACTTCAAGTAGAATCTCCTTCCCTGCCTCAGATCTTAGTAATTTGTTGATTTCAGAGAGCTCCCATATAAAGGTAGGCACTTTGTTGATCGTGAGGATTTCATCGGCAACAGCTAATCCGGCACGATGTGCGGGAGATCCGGGTCTAATTTCAGACACATAGATACGGTTGTCGTCGTTTGGGATTTTTTTCAGAACCATTCCGCTCATATCGTAATCAAAAGGAGCGTAAAAATTCTCTGCCTTTCGCACGAAAAGACGGTTTCTAGGATAATCAAATACTAACCTTGACCTCCCTAAAACCTCAGCTCCTAAGCTACCCATTCTACCTGACTCTTTGATGACGTAGCTGAAAGGAGTCTCATCTGGATAAGAGGTAAGGACTTCATCTAATTTATAATTCGCAAATTTCATGTAATCGACTCTACCTATGTATCCATACAGCACGCCACCCAAGCTTTGACCCAAAGATGACTCCAAAATTAAAGGAGGCATATTAATCTGATCTGATGTCTCTCTGTTGAGCAGCAATCCATGATTTGCTCCAGTGTCAATGAGTAATTTGGGATAGATAAATGATCCGTCTTTTTGCTTTACTGTAGTAGTAATGTATGGTTTGTTTTCATAGATGGTCATATCCACTTTTCTGTATAAAAGAGGCCTCCATTTCAGTGCATTAGGTCTATAAAAAAGCATCTTCGCATCATCGTAATTCACTTTTATCGGATTAAACTTGAAAAATTCATGTCCAATAATTCCGTAAATCGGTACCCCTACCACAGATTCTAATTCTAGAAATTCATCTTCCAAGACGAGCAAACTTTGGAATATCCCCTCCACCGGTCCTAAATCAAAATGATTGATAGGGGAAACTGATGCCCATAGATCATCTGTCCCATCCGCGCCTACCAGTTTGATCCGCCGCGTGTATTCCAATTCTAAGGCATCACCTAAGTTTTTACTAAATAAGATATTGGAGCGCACACCTGTGTCAATCAGAAAATTGAGAGGAGGACTTCCGTTGATCGAGACGGGGATAATGATTAGACTATTGGAGGAATTAAAGGGAATAGTCACCTTGCGCTTTTCTTCTTTCATGAAAAATCCCGGCACTTGTCCAACGGACAACAGCTGTGTCAAGAAGTAAACCAGAAGGAAAAGCGTGATGCCTTTAAACATAGAATGTTGAAAACTGAGATATCAGAAATAAGTTACTCTGATTTAGGAAAATTAGAGGGATTCTCGTGAATACCAGCACGTACAGTACTTCTGTTTACGGATTTGATCGATTTAGTTTTAATTAGATTGAAACCAAATTAAGGAGATTAGGTTCTGAAGCTTGTCAAAAAATGGATTAAGACTCATCTTTAATTGAAATTATTTTGACCCTATGGCAGACAAGGCCCTGATAGAAAAGGCTAAGAAGATCTTTGAAAACTTTCTCTCAAAGCAGGGAAGCAGGAAAACTCCTGAAAGATTTTCGGTTATCGATGAACTTTACTCCCTTCCAGAAGATGAACATATGGATGTGGAAGGCCTATTTCTCAGTATGAGAAACAAGGGCTATACCATCAGTAGAGCTACTATTTACAATACGCTTGACCTTTTGGTGGAAAGTGGGTTGGCCGTAAAACACCAGTTCAAAGATAAAGTCGCACTCTATGAACAGGCTCTCACCTACAAGCATCATGATCACCACGTGTGCAATCAATGCCGTAAAATCCGGGAATTCTCCGATCCGAAAATTAATGAGATCAAGGAGGAGATCGGAAAATCATTCAAATCCTCCATCACGAGTCACTCCTTAGTGCTTTACGGAGATTGCGAAATTGCAAACTGTGAGAATCTAGAGATGATTTAGGCGGTTTCTAGCCGCAGTGGGCGCCGAGAGAGACACGGAAATCGCGAGTCTTAATTCGCTTTATAGCTCATCCCAACTTAAAATAAGAGTTGTTAGCTCTGTGTAGAATTCCCTGCTTTCTACAGCTATTTAATTGAAAAAATCTTTTTATAAATAGGTTTGCGATACAAAAATTGCAGGTAAATCGCTGGGTATAGAAGCAAAGTGGCCAATCCAAAAGGTGCCGAGAACTCAATCTCGTCTCTGATAATCGCCTGATTTCCGGCTTTAATTACCCGGTGTTTGTGTCTCCATTTTTTAAGGAAAAAAGGAAGTTTAATTCCTTCATCAACGAAAAAATATTCGTGTTCATCTGTTTGGCTGTCTGTGATTTCGCTAGTCCATCGCTGCTTGAAAAGCAAAAAATTCAATTCTAGAGAAACTAAATCTCCAACTTCAGATCCATCAAATCTCGCCAATTTCACAGGGGGAAACGGCGGGCTGAGCTTAGTAAACAGCGTCTCGTCAAAGCCATTTTTAACCGAAAGGTAATCTTGTCTGACAGGGGTAGAAAGGTTGATTTTCATTTTCTCTAGAAGCTAAGTACAAATAACAAAAAAAGAATCAGCCATATCGCATCCATGAAATGCCAGTAAAAAGTGAACAAGCGAATCCGCATTTTTTCAAATGGATTGGTATGTAGGATTAATTTGTCCACTACATCCTTGCTTTTTTTGGCCAGCTGAACATAGAGAATCAAAGCGAAAATCATGGCACCTAGCAAGTGAAAAATATGAATCCCACTCAGGACGTACAGAAAGCTTCCACTAGGAATCCCGGTGAATTCTATCCCTTTTGCCTTCAGCTCAAACCAGCCGACTACTTGCAAGATGGTGAAAAGCAATCCTAGAATGACGGTAACCCTGAGCGAGCCTAGCAGTTTTTCTGAATTCTCTTCTTGATAGGCATGGCGGATAGAAGTGGCTGATAATCCACTCACAACTAGCAGAAATGTGGAAACAAGAAAAGCTGTGGGTACAGTTTGGTTCATTCCTGCGAGTAAATTCCTCGATGAAAAGAGGAAGGCTACTGTGAGAAATAGGAAGATCAATCCAGATCCGAACATGCCCAAATAAAGCATGGTCTCGTACGGGTGAAGATTTTCTATGCGTTGAAGAAGCGTTTGATGTTGCTGTTTGCTCACTGTCATTATTTTCAGAACACGTGAGCGAGATGAAGGTTCAGGAAATCGTCAGGATTTATTGAACCGCGTTCGTCACGGAGAGAAACACGGATGGCGTCGTGTCTCCGTTCGTGTCTCACGACCGGAAAATTGATATTCGTTAAGACATGCACATCGACGGTTTTTTTTAACCGCGGTGGACACGGAGTTTTCGCGGAGGGCGCAGCTCTAAAGGTTTGACATTGCTACCCTTGGATAGTTAAAAGGTCTTGTAAGGACGGCCATTGAGTAGCTCGAGGTTTTAACCCCTGGATTTGGAAATTGAAGTTTTTTTGGGTGTTGGCCGAATTGACTTCAATAGAGAAAGGGAAACCTCGCCAAAACTTGTCGTTGGCAAGAGTTCCTTAGTTATTTCCAAAGCTAGGTTTCAAGCGAATGAAGGCCAGTTTATTAGGATGTTTGAGAAAGGAATAGATCGAGCCTTTATGCACGAAGGCTTTTCCTTCAAAGTATTTGCCCATGATCGGAATGCTGTTTTGCAGCTTCTGCTCATGGATTTGATCGAGTTTTTCGTCAAAAACAGTCAACACATACACATAATATGGTCGCTGTGGATCACTGCTGTCCAATTCGCGGCTGTATCGATAGAACCGCTGCGCCTGATGATCTTTGACTAGCGGGCCAAAAACCACCTCGTCATTTTTGCGCTTCACCCAGTACATATAGAGTCGCTGATCGGTAATGTCTTGTCGGTACTTTCCTGATTTTTGATCTGCAGTTATTCCACTGTGAAATCGCTTATGAAAAACTGAATCGGATTCTGAATCGTAATACCACAGTTCATTGCTAGCCGAGGTAGAGAGAATAATATCGGGTCCATTGAGAAGCAGGTATTTCAACTCAGGAGAGCTATTTCTCCGGGCTATATCGTAATCCACCGTGACGGTATATTTGCTGAGTTGCTCCCAAAAGTCAACAGGGATCAGCTTCAGAGACTTATCCAGGAGATTTACTTTGGCTATTCCCAGCACAGATCCTCCGATTTTGAAGTTGCCATAAAAGCTCGCCAGATAAGAACCGTCGGTAGAAATCTCTCCTAAACCATCAATCTCCGTATCAAAAGGCAGGCGATCTCCAGTGAGTTCTCGATTGATGAGTTCGTAAGAATCCACTTTCTTTCCAGCCGAATTAAGTTTATGGATCACTCGGTATTCTTTGAAAAATGTTTCTCCAAAGAGGGTTTTCTTGAGCCCAAAAGGGAAATATTGCTTCACACTGTTAGGCCCCCGAACATCGAAGTTGATCACGCTGTCGAGTTTTAGTGTGTTCAAATTAATGACTTCCACCCGCCCATTTTCAGGTTTTAAATTATAAAGAAGTCCCTCATGCACCGCAAAATCAGACATGCTTAGCTCCATGTCCAAGTAAACTTGCTCTTCGCCAGCATCGATAAATACGGTATCAAGGACGTAGTTGAAATCTGGAAATACATTTGCTACCGGCAGTCGGACTTCTACTGTTTTTTCTCCGCAGGAGATCAGTATGAGAAAAAGAAATGCAGATTTATAAAGCTTCATGTCCTAAAAAGTAGGTTCAAAAATCCAAAAAGCCAACTTAATGGAAACAAAGGGTAATGCTCGTGGAAACATGAACCTCGGCGTTAGCAATATTTTTTACCGCATTTTTGGGGAGAATAAGCGAGCTATTTTCCGTAAGCTTTATGCTGTGTAGAGAGTCTGACCATCTAATCTGATTCTAATCGAAGCTAGGTTTTAGCCGTACAAAAGCCAGTTCGTCCTCGATGTTCAGATACATATACAAGTCTCCTTTTCGGAAAAAACTAAGAGAAGGCAATCCATCAAATGGCAAAGTAGCCCCCTCGTCCAATTCAGTTTCGGCTATCAGATTCAAATCTTTGTCCAGTACTGTAATCACTAAGGAGAAGACAGGATTGGCTACGCTGCCTCCCTTTTTCTCCCGGCTGATTCGCCAGAAGTAGCCTCGCTCAGCATCATGAATCCAAGGGCCCAAAGTCAATTCCTGCTTTTTCAACGTATTGAATTCATCGAACTGGGCTATAGAATTTGCCTTTTTGGGTTAAGATCCTGGCTTCTCATCTGAAAGCAGCTCGCTTGTAAGCTTTACTTCACGTTGCTCTCCTGAAGCTAAGTTTAGGCTTAGGAGTTGGTTTTGAGCAGAATTGGAATGTACAATTTCTGTTTCCGTAAGCGTAATAAAACTCCATTCTCCAGCCCTCGCGCCAGCTCGCTCGCCGTCTGGGGATGACAATTCGTACTTGTCTAATGATTGAAATACGTCCAAAGGAATCAGTCGCTGGCTTTGCTTCTCTAAGTCCAGGATAGCTAGCCCTTGAAGCCCATCGCCATCTAGTAGATAATCTCCATAGTGACTGACGAAGTATTTCCCCGAGCGGGTGATTTTTCCCATGCCGTCGATTTCCATTTTTTCCGGAAGCGTATCTCCTGAAAAGCTCGTATTACTAAGACTTAATTGTCCGATTTTTTCATCAGCTGCATTGAGATGAATAAGTGATCGAAAATCTGTAAACCACTTTTCGCCCGAATCTGTGATTTTGATTCCAGAAGTGAACATTTCCTTGACTGCAGTGGGGCCGTCTTGATCGTATTGGATTAGTTCTCGAAGTTCCTCCTTTTCCATATCGATGAGTTCCATCCGGCTGGATTCCGGATTGAGATTATAGAGAAGATCTGACTTGGGGTCGTAATCTGACATATACAGACCCATATTCAGAAATAGAAACTCATCCTTCGCATCAATGTAAACCGTGTCGATTTCATAGCTAAAATTGATTGCATTGACCTGTGTATTCTCAGCACTTTCTTGAGAACCGCAGCCAGCTAAGGCAATCAAAATAGTTGGAAATAGGAATCTGAGTTTAATCATAGGTCGGTTTGATTCGGACGAAGCCAAGTTCATCTTCCATGTTAATGTAGGAATAGAGCGATCCGTCTTTGAAGAAGGAAAGTGAACTCATCGGGAAGTAATTCACCTGCTGCTCATGGAGCTGGCTAAGGTCTTTGTCAAAAATGGTCAGTACGGATTGGTAGGCCGCAGAATCTCCGATCATACGATCTAATGATCTGCTGAATCTCCAGAATTTCTCATTTTGATCGTCAAAGTGCAGCTTGCCAAAAGTCACTTCCTTCAATTTCTCCTTGTTGAGTTCAAAAAGATTTTCCCGGGAATTGGCCCTTTTCTCGTAGTTGCCTTTCTTGGCATCATCGGTCAGTTCGGAGTGAAAGGACTTCTGTGTTACAGTTCCATTGGAGAGATCTAGCGTAAAGACTTCATTGTAGGCAGTGGAGGAAATGAGAATCTTGTTTTCAAACGGCACGAAGAAAACCGACTCTGTCACAGCCATTTTACTATTCGGCTCTGGACTGAATACGATGGAGAACTTATCGATTTTCTCAAAAATATCCATCGGCACTTTCTGTAGTTCCATGCTGCTGAGATTTACTATTGCTATGCCTTGCTTGGGACCATTGTTCACAGGCCCGTAAGTGCTGAAGAAGAAGTTTCCGTCATCGGAGATAAGTCCCTCAGGATATATTTTTTCCTCTTCGGTAATGGGATCTCCTTTCAAAGAGTCCGCAGTAAACCAATACTTGCTCACCTGATCGCGGGCAGCGTTTAGCTTGATCATATACGACCAAGTATTCAGGTATAGGTCGCCGTTATCGGTCATATCCATCATCGGGATATAAGCATTGGCCGCTCCAATTCCCGTTGGGCCTTCATTTTCGAGTTTGATCACCTCGCTGAGCGCCAACTTATCGAGATCAATTACTTCGAGTTCGGGCACGGTGGCGTTGAAGTTGTAAAGTGTTTTTTTGTCGGAACTCACTGAAGTGGTATTGAGGTAGTTCGATAGGTAGATGAAGTGCTCCTCGCCGGGGTCTATCTGCACCGTGTCTATTTCTACGATCAAGTTTAGACTATTGGAGTTGGCAGATTCAGATGACCCTTTTTCACCGCAGGCAGCGAGAAGGATGAGGGATAGTAGCGGGAGTAGTTTTCTCATAGCTATTAAAAATCGAAAGTGAATACTGCGAAGCCGAGCTCGTCTTCTACATTGACATAAGAGTAGAGCTTGCCATCTTTGAAGAAAGGAGAGGAAGGAATCTGGTCAATATCCTCCAGAAATTTTTCACCGATCAAATTCAACTCAGCATCGTAGGCGAAGAGATATACCTCAGCTTTGGTGGGAGCTTCGTCGTTTTCTTTTGGGAGTAATTTTCTACCTATTCTGAAGAATCTCTTGCTGCTATCATCCCAAAGCAATTTCTCAAAGCCTATCTGGCTGGAGGCTTTTTCCATTTCGCTCCTCCATTCTTCTTCAGAGGACACCTTGTTTTTTATAGTTCCTGTTTTGGCTACCGGAACCAAGAGATGCGGAAAAGTGAAAAGCTGTAAGGAGTCATTTTTGTAATCGTAGCGATAAATATCCGAAGTGGCGGATGCGCTGATGTAAAGCTGCCCTCCGATGTCCTGCAAACGTACTTCTTCAATATAGATGGACATCATCTCGGTACTTTGGAGAATAATCCTAAACTCTGACGCTTTGTCCATTGCTGGTATATCGATGATTTTGCCGGAGCCATTTGCCGGATCTAAAACGGCCAGATCTCTTGATCCTTCCATGAAATCGCCTGGAAGTGAAAAAAGGAAGTTACCATCAGCTGACTGAGTCAGGTTGTAGTTCATCGGGGCATCATCTTCTATGTCAATTCCTTCGAAATCAGTAGGATTGAGCTTTAGTTCTTGAATTTTGACACCATTCCGATCATAAATCCCCGAAGTCTGAAAACTTGAAAACATAAATTTTTCGCCGTCCAACTTCTGCATCGTTCCCACATATTGCCCTATGCCATTGGGTCCTTCCACTTCAAAGGGTAGAAACTCCTCTAACTCCAATTTGTCTAGATTGACAATGGCGATTTGATGCTCCTTTTGGGTGTAGAGATAGAGTTTGCTCTTGTCGTCTGAGAGACTGGAAGTTCTCAATCCACCTGACAAGTCAATGATTTCCTCACCCGGATCCACCACAAGCGTATCTACAGTATAAGTCAGGTTTTCAAGAATATTTCCAGATTCGCTGGATTCCGATGATCCTTTTTCACCGCAAGAAGCGAGTAGGATAAGTGATAGGAGTGGTAGTAGTTTTTTCATAGTTTGTTAAATATTAAATGTGAATACTGCGAAGCCAAGCTCGTCTTCGATATTGACATAGGAATATAGCTTGCCGTCTTTGAAGAAATAACTTCTTGGAAATTCATTATAACCCTCTAGTCTGGTTTCACCTAAAAGGGAAAATTTCTCATCATAAATAAGCAGATAGACCTCATACGATGAAGGATCATCTCGATTTTCTCCAAGGAGAGAACGACTCGCTAATCGATAAAACTTGGAGCTAGCTTCATCCCAATTCATTTCCCAATAGGTAATCTGCCCTACGACTTTTCTGTATTCCTCATACCATTCCTGAGAGGAGCTTACATCGTTTTTGATTTCACCGGATTTCTCTTTGGGAATCAGTTTGTGTGGAAAATCTACATAGGTCAACCTATCCGAGGAAGTATCATAGAGATAAATCCCACTGCCAACACTACAGGTAATAATGTAATTATTCTTGAATTGGGTAAGCTTATAGATTTCTGTAAAAGCCGCTCCACCATCCCCTTCTACCTGTGTGACGCGGAACTTTTGGGATTTTTCCATATCCACCAAGGGAAAGATCTGCACAGTTTGAGCGTTAGGATCTGTAATCGCAAACTCAAATTTACCAGTGGTAATATCACCAGGTAGTGAGTAAAGCTTTTCAGTCGTCGTGTTCCATCGCATTTGGTTGAGAATGGCAAAGCCATTTATCGCTTCCGCTCCTTTCAGTTCGATCGGTTTTAGATTAAAAGATCTAATCTGCTCTCCTTGTAAGTTGAATATCCCAGGGTTCTGAAACGAAGGAATGAGAATGGACCTATCAGGTTGTATTTGATATGAATTGACTCTGCCTGTGCCGTTTGGGCCAACTTGATCAAAGGGATAATTTTCCTTTAGAGTCATTTGCTCCAAATCTATTTCCTGGAAGAGACTTCGGTCAGAGTCGTGCAGAAACAGTGATTTTCCATCTGCTGATCGCTCAAACCATCGCATTCCCCATTTTAAGTTGAATAAGTCATCCCCAGCATCCACTACCACCGTATCCACGGTATAAGTCAGATTTTCCAGGATATTTTCAGATTCACCGGATTCAGAAGATTCTTTTTTGTCGCAGGCAGCGAGAAGGACGAGGGATAGAAGTGGGATTAGTTTTTTCAAAGTTTGTTAAAAATCAAATGAGTATTCAATAAGCGCTGGGTCTTCGCCTACTATCGAATAGTTATATAGCTTCCCTTTTCGGAAAAAAGCTTGATAGAACATGTTTTCTAATCCTTCCATTGCCGTCTCTCCTTGTAGATTCAGCTTACCATCGTAGGCAAAGAGATATACCGTCGTTTTATCGTTCTCATTGGTCATGCTTCCAAATCTGAAATACATGGACCGGGACTCGTCCCAATAGAATTTTCCAAACGTAATTTGCTTTCTCATTTCTTTTCCCACTTCCCATCTTCGCTCATTGGAATCTACTTGGGTGGCGAAATCACCCGTTTTTGACTTGGCCACTAGCCGATGTGGGAAGGAGTGAAGGGTGAGTGAGTCGGTCTTCCAATCGTATGTATAGATGTCTGAAGTTGCTCCACTGTAAATGAAAAAAAGCTCATTTAGATACTGAAGTGACTGAAAGTCTCCAGAGCGGGAGATACCATTTCCCTGTTCGAATGAAACGTTATATTTATCGGTTATCTCCAAAGCTGGAAGTTGCCGGAGATTACCAGTCATTTTTTCTCTGTCTATCACGGCAAAACCTTCCACAGGACCAGCGAAGTTATTGGGTAGGCTGAGGATTTTCTTTTTGTCTGGACTGAGATGTACATTATTTGTTAGGGAAAAAGTAGCTTCTGGATCAAAGCCAGCGATGTTTTCCAATTGGATTCGCAGGTTGAGTACTTGTGCTCCGTCCAAGGAATAAACACCTGTTTTGGCATAATCTGCCATAAAAAACTCCTGATTGGGTAATGCCTGAAAATTGTTGAGATAGGAGGGGATCGCATTAGGACCATCTGTCTCAAACGAGTGAATAGCTTTCAGCTTGAGGTTTGCTAGGTCATATTCGTGGATTTGCTTCTCAGGTTCGTAAAACCAATAAGCAATCTCGCCATCTTCGTTGAGATCTCTCCCATAGTAAGCGCCTGGATTGAAAATCTCCTCACCTACATCAAGAATCAGTGTATCGACTGTGAACGTGAGGTTATCTAGGATATTTTCTGATTCGGCTTTTTCAGAGTTGCTATTTTCTCCACAGGAAAAAAATAGTGGGAGACAAAAGAAAAGTAGAGTTTTTTTCATTCTATGAAAGTTTAAGAATGAAAAATAATAAATAATAGAGAAAAATATTAGTTAAGTTTTCTTAACGTAAATGATTAGAGCTTTTTACTTTCTGATTTCTAGGGGGGATTGAAAAATAGATGTCTCGCCCCATTCGGGGCTTAGGAAAATCAACATGTCTGGTACCTACCCCGCACTGCGTACGGGGTCATGAATCGTAACGCTCCTGCGGAGCTATACTCCGAGTATAAGATATATTTCCTTATTAAAAAGATCCGAAGGATTGAAACTATTCATGACCTCGGCGAAGCTGGGGGAACGTAGAATTTACCAGACATGGAAACCCTGAAAAGGCGAAACTCACTTGTCTCGCCCCATTCGGGGCTTAGGAAAATCAACATGTCTGTTACCTCTCACTGCGTACGGGGTTATGAATCGTAGCGCTCCTTTGGAGCTATTCTCCGAGTCTAAGTTTATATTTTCTTCCGAAAAAGATCCGAAGGATTGAAACTATTCATGACCCTCGGCGAAGCCGGGGGTATTAACGAAAAAATGTACTTGAAAGCCCCGAATGGGGCGAAACTAGTTGGGATACCTTTCCAATTACTATTCTTAAAAATCTCCTTTTATTCAAAGAAATAGCTGCCTCTCTACCCCACCGACTCCATCAATGTTCTGAATGGCATTGCCTTTTCGCCATACCTCGCTTGGGTCTCAAAGCGCAATTGTTGTGCAAATCTACTTTCATACTCGATAAGCTTCTTGGTATCTTCTGCAAAAAACTGAACAGAATAGTTCGTAACGCTGTCATCAGGGCTATTCAGCAGGCGGAAAAACTTATGCTCTACAAATAGTCCTGTGGCGAAAATATCCGGAATGTGCGTGCCTTTCATCCACTGGACAAAGTCTTCTTCTATCTCATTTGAAACCGTAAAAGTGATGTTGTAAAGAATCATATCGGGGAATTTTGGCGGGAATTTAGTTTTTTTGCAAACAGATTTGAACTTTCAAAGTTAGGGATCCAAACCCGAAAATCTGAATTACTTCACCCAAAGCTCCCCGAATTATGCACAAAATAGCTCAAGCTCCCCCACTAGTTCAAAATAGGCGATTGATTATTGCGAAGATTCTGGTGGTGGCCTTGTACTTCTTTGGAGCGGTTGGATTGAGTTTACCGCAATTTCGGGAGTACTTTCTGATGCTTACTCCAGGTCAACTCCTGCTCACGTTAGGCTTGCTGCTAGGATTTCATCGGGGTTGGACTGATTCCTTTCCGATCTTTGCCGCCGCCGCATTCTGGATAGGATTTGGAGCAGAGTTGATTGGTATTCACACGGGGTATTTATTTGGCGATTACGTGTATGGACCTACTTTGGGCCCCATGCTCTGGGAAGTGCCTATACTCATTGGTGTGAATTGGTTTATTTTGGTTTACTTGACCGGAGCGGCTTTCTATAAGGTCACATCCAACGACTACTATGCTGCTTTGCTGGGAGCCACCGCCATGACTGTCATAGATTATATCATGGAGCCGGTGGCTGTGGCGTTGGATATGTGGTATTGGAAGTTGGATATTATTCCTGCGGAAAATTATTTTGCTTGGTTTGGTGTTGCGTTTTTGATACACCTGATTTATAGAAAGACGAATTTTGATCGAGATAATCCTTTGGCAGTATGGGTACTCGTTTCGATGATTCTATTCTTCACTGTACTTAACTTCACCCTTGAGCTGTGATTTGCTCTGAAAATGATAGCTTAACAAAATTATCTTAAACAATAAACAAACAGCGTAAGTTGTGTCTCTAATGATTGAAGCGATTGGATTTACCATTTTGGGTTTTGTCTTGATGGAATTGTCTGGTTGGGCTATTCATAAATATTTGATGCACGGGCCTCTGTGGATGATTCACAAAACCCATCACGAGCATTCAGATTCTTTTTTCGAATTGAATGATCTATTTTCACTCCTGTTTGGAAGCATTTCACTAGTATTGATTTTCTTGGGAGTAGAGGAATTAGACTATAGATTTTGGATGGGAATTGGAATCAGTGTCTATGGGATGCTTTATTTTTTTCTTCACGATGTGTTGATTCATCGCAGAGTGAAATGGATGGATCGCCCAAGAGGGAATTTTTTAAAGGGTATTTTTAAAGCCCATCAAGCGCATCATCAGAGTAGAAGGAAAGAGGGAGCAGTATCCTTTGGGCTGTTTTGGGTACCAAAGAAATATTTTAAAAACATCGAAAAGTGAGTAACTATTCAATAAAAGACCTAGAGCAACTGTCTGGTATCAAAGCGCATACACTGAGAATCTGGGAGCAAAGGTATAGCCTCCTAAGTCCCAAAAGGACAGATACAAATATTCGTTATTATGACGATAGCGATCTGAAATTGATCCTCAATGTGGCTATCTTGAATGCCAATGGGATGAAAATCAGTAAGATTGCTGCGATGAGCAGTGAGAATATTTCTCAGGAAATAATCAAACTCACCGACCAGTCTATGGATCATAACGATCAGATCCAAGCCCTGACCATCTGTATGATAGAAATGGATGAGGACCGTTTTGAAAAGGTACTTTCTACCAATATCATCAAGCTTGGATTTGAGGATACTATACTCAAAGTTGTGTATCCCCTTCTCAATAAGATCGGAATCCTCTGGCAAACAGGCTCGATTAGTCCAGCACAGGAACATTTTATCTCTAACCTTATACGTCAGAAACTCATAGTAGCCATAGATGGACAAGTGGGGACTTCCTATGGAAAGACCTTTATGTTATTTCTGCCAGAAGGTGAACTCCACGAGATTTCATTATTGTTCAGCTCTTACCTTATCAAAAAGCATGGGCATAAGGTCATCTACTTAGGACAAAGCACTCCAAAGCAAGATCTGATTGCCGTGTATTCTATGCACAAACCTGATTACCTACTGACCGTTATTACTACCTCACCTTCTGGGGACAAAATCCAAGGGTACCTAGACTTCCTTTCAAGAGAGTTTGCAAACTCGGAAATTTTCATCTCTGGTCTTCAGGTATTGGATGAATCTCTTTCTATTCCTTCCAATGTGAGTTTGTTGACCTATGCAAAGGAAATCAAGAACATTTTGGTTCAAATGGAAGTGCTTAATGTTTAGACTTTATTGATTTAATTTAAACAAAAGTATTCTTCGGAATACTTTTTTTATGCCCTAAAAGTGCTAAAAAAGTCTTATTAGGCCGTTACTGATACATTTTGTAGATATTCTGTTTATCAATAGTGAAAAAAAGTTAAACAAATTTTTGTTTTTCCGTTTAACCATATGTAAGTTTGTTTAAACAAAATCACTAGATCATGACCACACTAGAATTCAGTTACTCACTAAACCAGCTCTCCAGTGTTCTGAAGCCATTTGCAATGAAGTTGACAAGAGATCAGGATGATGCGAATGATTTGCTTCAGGACACCATGGTAAAAGCTTATACCAATCAGGATAAATTTGCCGAAGGCACCAATCTGAAGGCTTGGCTTTATACCATTATGAAGAATACTTTTATTACCAACTACCAGAAGATGGTAAGAAGAGCAACCTTTGTAGATACTACAGACAATCTTCACTTCATCAATTCTAGTGGAAGTCTAATTGAAAATTCTGCTTATGGAGATTTTGCGATAGAAGATATATACAGTGCTATTGATAGGCTAGATGAGATATTCAGTGCGCCGTTTCTACTATATTACAGAGGATTTAAGTATCATGAGATCGCTGAGCGTCTTAATATTCCTATTGGAACGGTAAAAAATAGAATTCATATTGCGAGAAAGTACCTCAAAGATGATTTGAGTGTTTACAAGCACGTAAATTAATAAAATGAATCAAAAGCATGCGGTAGTAATAGGATCTGGGTTTGCAGGACTATCTGCTGCTACACATCTCGCTGCCAATAATTACTCAGTTACACTTTTGGAGAAAAATGAATCTCCTGGAGGAAGAGCGAGAAAATTTACCAAGGATGGTTTTACTTTCGACATGGGGCCCAGTTGGTATTGGATGCCCGATGTTTTTGAAGACTATTTCTCCCACTTTGGCAAAAAACCATCTGACTATTATGACCTAATTCGCTTGGATCCATCCTATGCGGTGATTTATGGGAAGGATGAAGTTTTGAATATTCCTGCTAATCTGGATGAATTCAAGGCTATGCTAGAACGAATAGAACCAGGGGCAGCCTCTCAATTGGATGACTTTTTGGCGCAAGCCAAATACAAATATGAGGTAGGAATAAATGACCTGGTCAAGAAGCCTAGTCGATCTCTGATGGAGTTTGCTTCATTGGGACTGCTGAAGGATGTACTACGCATGGATGTTTTTCAGTCTATGTCAGCTCATGTTCGCAAATTCTTCAAGTCTGATAAAATAATCCGATTGATGGAGTTTCCGGTTCTTTTCCTTGGGGAAACGGCCGAAAACATTCCTGCTTTGTATAGCTTGATGAACTATGCAGATATAGCCTTGGGCACTTGGTATCCCAAGGGCGGTATGTTCGAGATCATCTCGGGTATGGTAGAGCTCGCTCAAGAAAAGGGTGTGAAAATCCGATGTAATGCTGAGGTAGAAGAAATCGAAATCGAACAAGGAAAAGCAAAGGGAGTTAGGTTAATTTCTGGTGAAAGAATCACTGCGGATGTAGTCATTGCTGGGGCAGATTATCACCACGTAGATAGGCATTTGATCAATCCAAAGTACAGCAATTATAGTGAGGACTACTGGGACAAGCGCGTTCTGGCACCTTCAAGCTTGCTTTTTTACTTAGGTGTCGATAAGAAATTAGCTAATTTGCTGCATCATAATTTGTTTTTTGATGAACCTTTGGGACCTCATGCAGATGCGATCTACTCCCATCCCCGATGGCCTGAAGCTCCTTTGTTCTATGCTTGTGTACCCTCTGTCACTGACTCAACAGTAGCTCCGGAAGGAATGGAAAATTTATTTTTGCTCATTCCACTTGCACCGGATTTGGAGGATTCAGAGGAGATTAGAGAGAAGTATTATGGGATGATCATGGATAGATTGGAAAAGCTTTCCGGTCAAGAGATTCGCTCTCATGTGGTATATAAAAGGTCCTATGCCCACTCTGATTTCAAGTCCGATTATCATGCATTCAAAGGGAATGCTTATGGATTGGCAAACACATTGAAGCAAACAGCGATTTTAAAACCCTCATTGAAAAATAAAAAAGTGAGTAACCTGTTCTATACGGGACAGTTGACAGTTCCAGGCCCAGGAGTACCTCCTTCGCTTATTTCGGGATATGTTGTTGCCAATGAAGTAATTAAGGAAATTTCTTAAGATTATAGTATATTAAAACTTATGGATGCAAAGGGGTTATATGACCAAACAAGTCTGGATTGTGGTAAGCTGATCACCCAGCGCTACAGCACCAGCTTCACGCTGGGTATCCAAACACTGGACAAAAAATTCCATGCGCCGATCTATGCAATTTATGGTTTTGTGCGCTACGCAGATGAAATCGTTGATACTTTTCACGAGCACAACAAAGCTGAGCTCCTAGCAGAATTTAGATTAGAAACCTACAAAGCAATAGAAACCAAACTATCGCTGAACCCTGTGTTGCATGGTTTTCAGTTGATGGTAAACAAGTATGCTATAGACCTTGAGTTTATTGAGGCGTTTTTCAAAAGCATGGCTATGGATCTGGATTTTAGCACGTATGACGATAGCCGTTATGCAGAATACATCTATGGATCTGCCGAGGTGGTGGGTTTGATGTGTCTGAGAGTGTTCGTGGCAGGAGATGATGGGATGTTCCAGCGGTTGAAAAAGCCGGCTCAAATGTTGGGTTCGGCCTTCCAGAAAGTCAATTTTCTACGAGATATCAAAAGCGATTTTGAGGAGCGAGGCAGAGTGTATTTCCCTGGGGTTTCTTTTGAAGAGTTTGATAAATCTAAAAAAGTTCTTATCGAGCAAGACATTCAGCATGATTTTGACGAATCTTTAATAGGAATCAAACAACTTCCTGAGGGAGCTAAACTTGGGGTAAAAGTAGCTTACCTTTATTACCAAAAGTTGTTTGACAAAATCAAGGGGCTTTCAGCTGATACGATTACGCATGAGCGAATCCGAATCCCCAATTCTCAGAAATTCTCTCTGTTAATTGGAACCTATTTTGGAAGCAAACTAGGATTAAGTTGATTATGGAAAAGCATCCACCTACTGGCAGAGTACTTTTCATAAGATTTTTGCTCCTCCCTACTTTATCTGGGATTGACTTCAGATCTGCCAGTAAAATCCTCTTAACTCTTCGTGAAGTTCTTCTATCCTTTTTTTCTCCTACGGATTACACGTTAAGTTTTTTTCAAAAAGTAATTCTTCAAAATCTAATTCAGGTAGCGGACGATAATCGTGGTGACCTATTGACATTCACAAATTGCAGGAAGTCCGTTTCAGTAAGTGGAAATGAAACTACTCAGGCTCAAAATTCTCAAAAATCTCTTTCTACACTTGTTGATCTGTCAGGTTTTAAAATTAGCTGTCAATTGACGGATATGAATGTATATTGGGTTTTCGGTGCATTAAATGAGTCAAAATCAGGATATTTAGTAATTAGAAAACAATTCAACAGGCTTCAGGTTATCAGCTTATGAAGAATCTTCACGTTCATATTGATACCCACTCTGGGTTTTGCTTTGGGGTAGTCTATGCCATAGAAATGGCAGAAGACATGCTAGAGGAAGATGGATATTTGTATTGCCTTGGAGATATCGTTCATAACGATGAGGAGGTCAATCGACTCAAAAGAAAGGGTCTGAGAATTATTGACCATGAAGTTTTGAAGGATTTGCAGGATGAAAAAGTACTGATACGTGCTCATGGCGAGCCTCCTTCTACGTATGAATTAGCAATCAAAAATAACCTGACTTTGATCGATGCCAGTTGTCCAGTAGTGTTGAAGCTACAGCATAGGATCAAGAATTCCTTCGATAAGGGCGACTCCATCTATATCTATGGAAAGCATGCCCATGCAGAAGTTATTGGTCTGCTGGGTCAGACCAATAACGAAGCGGTAGTATTTCAGGATATTTCGGAGTTGGACTTGGATAAACTCCCGAAAAACATCACGCTTTACAGCCAGACTACCAAGAGCACAGACAAATTTTATGAAATCAATAAGGTGTTGAAGGACAATGATATCGAAGTCAATACCAATGATACGATATGCAGGCAGGTTTCTAACCGAGATAAAGAGCTAAGGGATTTTGCTACCAAGTTTGACAAAATTGTTTTTGTCAGTGGCACCAAATCCTCTAATGGGAAAGTGCTCTTCAATGTCTGCAAGGATACTAATGCCAATACCTACTTTGTATCTAATTCTGATCAGATTGAACCTGATTGGTTTGTTGAAAATGATCGCGTAGGAATCTGCGGAGCCACTTCTACACCGATGTGGTTAATGGAGCAAGTGAAGGAAAGGATTCTGACTTTTTGAGAAAACATTCCCAACTTGTCCCTATGAATTCAGAAAAAGCACGTCTGCCAGTTGACCCGAAAGGAATTTTAATCGCATTGATTATTATAGGATTGTGGTTTACTAGCTTGATTTTTTTATTGAATTACCAGATTAGGTGGACAGATCCATTGGTTTATTTGGGAGTGTTGGTACAAATGCACCTTTACACAGGATTATTTATTACCTCACACGATGCCATGCATGGCTTGGTGTCTTCTAACAAACCGCTAAATACTGCTTTTGGATGGTTCACTGCTTTGTTGTTCTCCTTTAATTTCTACAGTAGGCTTTTCCCAAAGCATCATGAGCATCATCGCTTTGTCGCCACTGACCAAGATCCTGATTACCATGCCTCGGGCAACTTCTTCCTTTGGTATTTCAGCTTTATCAAACAGTACGTTAGCATCTGGCAGCTCATATTGATGGCGGTTACTTTTAATATTTTGAAGCTTTTCCTTCCTGTGGAAAACTTAATCCTTTTCTGGATGCTCCCTGCCGTATTATCCACATTTCAGCTTTTCTATTTTGGTACTTATATACCGCACAAAGGAGAGAATCTCAATAAACACCATTCATCTACTCAGCCGAAAAACCACTTTTGGGCATTTATTACTTGTTATTTCTTTGGCTATCATTACGAACATCATGATTCTCCAGGAACTCCGTGGTGGAGACTGTGGCGTGTGAAAGAATCTGCTTCTTAATCCCTTTTGTTTTAATGAAATCGTATATACTTCTTTTAACACTTGTGTTCTGTTCTTTCCATGCTTTTTCGCAAGGAATTATTCGTGGGAAAATTACCAATCCTGTAAATAATCAGCCGGTCGCTTTCGCTAATGTGCTAGTACTGGGAACAGAACTAGGAGCAGTTTCAAACGAAAACGGCTTGTATGAAATAAATAATGTACCAACGGGATTATACAATGTGCGGGCCAGCTTCGTAGGGTTCAAACCCAAAACAACTTTCGAGATAAGTGTGACCTTAGCCCGTCCTGTGCAACTGGATTTCGAGTTAGAAGAAGATGCGTCCGAGCTTTCGGAAGTGGTGGTGAATTCAGAGTTTTCTAGATCCGAAGAAACACCCATTTCTGTGAAAAAGCTGACTGCTAACGAAATTGAGCGGTATCCTGGTGGCAATCGAGATATCTCTAGAGTAATTCAAGCATTGCCTGGAGTGGCGAGTACCCCAAGTTTTAGAAATGATATTTTGATCCGTGGAGGTGCGCCAAATGAGAATAAGTTCTACGTAGATGATATAGAGGTTCCGGTGATTAACCACTTTGCTACGCAAGGGTCGTCAGGCGGTCCGGTGGGGATATTGAATGTGAATCTAATCAAAAGCATGGACTTGGTGGCTGGTGGCTTTGCAGCTAACCGGATGAATGCGCTTAGTTCCTTTTTTGAGATTCAGCTCAAAGAAGGTCGCCGGGATAAGATGGCTACCCAGCTGACAGTTGGAGCTTCGGAACTGACACTTTCCAACGAAGGTCCCATTGGAGAGAAGACTACCTACCTACTTTCGGCACGCCGCTCTTATTTACAGGGTTTATTTAGAGTAATTGGTTTGCCTTTTTTGCCTACGTTCAATGATTTTCAACTGAAGACCACTACCAAGATCAATGATAAAACAGAACTGACTTTCATAGGTGTAGGCGCTATAGATAAGTTTGTACTGAATGAGGACGTACCAGATAATGAGACGGAGGATGAGCGAGATGATCGGCTCTATTTGCTTGGTGTCTTACCTGTTCAGAATCAATGGAATTACACGACCGGACTTCGATTAAAGCGCTTCCGAGAAAATGGGTTTTGGACTTTCGTGCTCAGTAGAAATATGCTGAATAATGAGTCCGTGAAGTATGCAGGAAATGATGAAAGTTCTGAACAGAATTTGCTTTTCAACTATACCTCACAAGAATCCGAGAATAAATTCCGAGCAGAAAACAGCATTTTTGGGAATGGCTATACATTGAAATACGGGGGGAATTATGAATACTCTCGCTATTACATCCGGAATTTTGACAGAGCTACATTAGCTTCTCAGGGAGAGACGGTGATAGAAAGATCCACTTCATTTTTTAATTCCTATGGTGCATTTGTCTCTGGAAGTAAATCTCTACTCGACGAAAGACTGTTATTGACGGGAGGAATTAGAATGGATGGGTCGGATTTTGGTAAATCAGCCCAAAATCCACTAAATCAGATCAGTCCGAGATTTTCAGCTTCTTACCAGCTTCGATCCAATCTTTTCCTAACCGCCAACGCAGGTATTTATTACCAGAAGCCCCCTTACACCGTGCTAGGATATCGTGAGCGAGGGGAATTGGTGAATCAGAATAATGATGTGAAATTCATCCGCAATTCCCAATTGATCGCCGGGATTGAGGTTCAGTCTCCTTCCAAAAACCGAAGATTTACTGCGGAGGCTTTTTATAAATACTACAGCAATTACCCCTCATCCATCAGAAATGGGATCTCATTAGCTAATTTGGGGGCTGATTTTGGAGTGATTGGTAATGAACCCGTAGAATCCAATTCTAAAGGCAGAGCCTACGGTTTGGAGTTTTTGGCACAGCAACGTCTTTTCAATAACTTTTATGGAATCGCATCCCTTACGCTGGTTAGAAGTGAGTTTACCAATCCGAATACGGACGGATACATCGCTAGCTCATGGGACAACAGAGTGATCGTCAGTCTCACTGCCGGAAAACGTTTTGGTAACAATTGGGAACTGGGAGCCAGATGGCGCTTTGTAGGGGGTACGCCTTATACTCCTTTTGATTATGACGAGTCCAGTTTGATTTCGAATTGGGATTTGAGAAATCAGCCAATTCTAGATTACACTCAGATCAATGCAGTTCGATTGGGTGGTTTTCATCAACTCGATTTGAGATTGGATAAAAAATATTATTTCAAAAAATGGAATCTGAATTGGTACATAGACATCCAAAATGCCTACAATTTCAAGGCTGAGCAACCACCCTCGCTCGTGCCTGAGCGGGATATGGAAGGAAATATCCTCGTAGATCCATCAGATCCAAGTCGCTATCTCTTGCGCTACTTAGAAAATCCAGCAGGGACTGTTCTTCCCACAGTCGGAATCATTGTGGAGTTTTGATCCTAGTGCTGGAGCGATGCGAGTAATCGGATGATTCTGGCAGTTCTGGCTTCGATATTTCCTGTCTCATAGATGTGTTCGATCCAGTGTTGCTGCTTTTCTTTGGGTAGTTTTTCAAATAACTCTAGCTTTCCTGGATCATCATTGAGGCAATCGACTAGTTCTTGCGGAAGTATGTTAGGGATTTCTTTTCTAAAAAATCTAATAAATACCTCGTCACCTTCTTCTTTACCTAGAGCTGTTCGGATAGGTTTGGCTACAGGCAAAAAAACATAACCATTGCCCATAGGCATCAAATGTTTACTCTCAAAAGTAATGTTGTCTAGTGATCCGGAGATCTCCATCATACCAAAGGCCTTGCCTGTAGTGATGAGTTCTCCGGAGATTTTGACGTAAGTCCATCCCCCTTTACCAGGGAATTTTTCGAGTATGTGTGGTCCTTCTACAATCAGCTGCATAAAAAAAGAGCAGGTTTTGGCCTGCTCTAAATTATGGTTTTTTGAGATTTAATTCCCAGTTACTCTTCCGAAAACGTATCGAACGTTTAATCCAAAGACATCAACAAAAAAGTCCGTGTCTTCAACAATCCTGAAGGTAGGTCTCCAGTCAAATCCAATGGCAAGAGGTACATCAGGAAAAGCATATTCCACACCGATTTCTCCAGCTGCACTCAATCCGAAAGGATCACCTAAAAATAAGGAAGGTCCTGCACCGATGTAATAATCGAAATCACTAGAACCAATAGGTCTATAAACGAAATCCCATAAAGCATCAATTCCTACGCCGTTACTACCAAAACTAACATCAGCATGTACTCTGCTGAACTGTCCTAACTCAAACACTCCGTCGATTGCGACGTTGTTGCCGGCAAAGTTTCCGAATCTAATACCCAGCTCTTGCGCGTGGCTTTCAAGTGAACCAACTAGAGCAAAAAACAACACTAGAGATAAAATCTTTAAATACTTCATATTAATAAGGGTTAAATAATAGTTTGAAATTATCGATTCACAAATATTAGCTTTTTTAAGAATTTATTCATTTGCGGAGTGGTATTTATAACCAACACCAGCCAAAACCACCACACTTGTTTTAACTTGATTCCTCCCGCAAAAATGGCTGGAGAAGTGCTTATAGCAGGATTGACAGAAATATTTCTCACAGAAATATGGATAACATGTAGCAGCACATGAACTACTTTAATTGCTAATCCATCAAATCCAGCTGGGGATTTGGGATAGGTAGAACTCAGAGTAATCGTTAAAAACACAAATGTCTTCACTACCTATGTCACTGAACCTAACATCATACTGTTTTCACTGGTAGAGGCTTTCACAATGCTTTTAAAAATAGAATTCATCCATTTGGCCTGATACCTGTGTGAAACTTCTTCTTATCTTTCATCTAACCGTCGGCTAAAAATGAAACTATTTGAATGCGGAAATTGCTCCCACACGCTTTTTTTCGAAAACTTAAGTTGTGAGAAATGTGGGCACCTCACAGGATACGATCATCTCAGTGCGGAGATGTTGACCTTTCAGCCTAACACACATCCTTTAGTTTCGGACAGAAAAGGCATAGCATATAAGTATTGCCAAAATCGGGAATTTGGAGTTTGCAATTGGCTGATCCCTGCAGAAGATAATCGAGAGTTTTGCCCTGCCTGTGAGCTCAATCGGACCATTCCCAACCTAAGTGATTCCGAGAATTTCTCGAAGTGGCAAAAGCTAGAAGTGGCCAAGCATCGCTTGGTCTATCAACTGCTTGCTCTTAGATTAGAAATACTGCCGCAGGAGACGAATCCTGAAATTGGACTATGCTTTGATTTTATTGCCAGACAGGGAGATTCCAAAATCATGACTGGCCATGCCAATGGTGTAGTGACTATCCTACTTTCCGAGGCAGATTCGGTTCATCGAGAGCAGATGCGCAAGCAGCTTTCAGAGCCTTATCGAACGCTTATTGGACATTTTAGGCATGAAGTAGGACATTACTTTTGGGATAGACTAATTAATAGAGACCAAAAAGTACTTGGTGATTTTCGGGCTATTTTCGGAAATGAACAAGCAGATTATGCTGCTTCGCTAAAAACGTACTATCAAAATGGAGCTCCTGAAAACTGGCAAGATAGCTGTATCAGTCAGTACGCCACCTCTCATCCTTGGGAAGATTGGGCTGAGACTTGGGCGCATTACTTGCACATCATGGACATGACCGAGACTGCTTATTATTTTGGGATAGCTGTACGTCCGAAGGTGAAGAATATGGCACTGGGAGGATCTGCTGATTTTGATCCTTACACCGTTCAAGACTTCCTTACTATTTACAACGCTTGGGCTCCCATTTCATTTTCCATCAATAGCCTCAATCGCTCCATGGGGATTCCAGATGCCTATCCCTTCGTGGTGAGTCACGCCGTGGTGGAGAAAATGAAGTTCATCCATCACTTGGTCTGCAGGCAGTAAAAATATGATCGAGTAGAGCTGAAATATTTTTTTGAATCTCGACTTGGCCTAAATGAAGATCCTTTTATCAAAATTCATCCTACGGGGTAAAAGAAATTAATCAAACCAAAAGCTGGTTTTTCAGCTAATCCCTCGGGCTGCTTCCTCATCTAAAAACCAGATCAATTCCCCATCTGAGGGCTGAACTAGGTGAGCAGGATAAAGGGCAAAGTCTTTTTCCTTTTTGATGATTTCTTTGACCTTTTCGGCCTTGGCAGCTCCAGTGACTAGGAATGCAACTGTTTTGGCGTTGTTGACCACCTTTCCTGTGATGGTTACTCTTTTTTGGCCGGATTCAGGATGAGTTGCCACTACACAGTTTGCTTTAGCATCCCATAGCTGTATAGAGTCTGGAAAAATAGAAACGGTATGTCCATCGTCGCCGAGCCCAAGCATGACTAGGTCAAATTGAGGAATCCCATTCGCTGTAGGAAGTTCTTCATTCAGTAGCTTACCATAGCGAATAGCTTCTTCTTCGGGGTCATTTTCCCCCTGAATCCTGAAAATGTTCTCTTCAGGCATATCGATTTTTGAAAGCAAATGATCCACCGTCATCTTATAGTTACTCTCTGTATCAGTGGGAGGAACACAGCGCTCATCTCCCCAATAAAAGTTGATATTATCCCAAAATATCTCTTCGCTCAGTTCTCTTGCGATGTAATCGAAAATCACTTTAGGGGTGCTTCCACCAGACAGCGCCACGTGGATTTTTTCGCCTGTATCGGACATATCTTTTAATAGATAGGCAACTTCTTCTGCCAGACTTTCCTTGGTATTGGAAACAATAATATTCATTGGTGAGAGATTTATACTACTTACTAATTCTGATTATCCTCAATGATGCCAGTCTCCTTGCATTCCTTGCCAATCCTATAGGAAGAGTGAAAACCGGTAACCGAAGCTGCCTCAACTCTTAAGTTTGATTTTTTATAGGTTACTTTTGCTTCTTTACTGATGATACAGCGGATATATCTGATACTAAAGAAAGGAAAATAAGTTAGAGTATGCAGAATCCGGTCTCGTCAGTCAACCGCTTACCGGGATTTCTCCAACCGAAATGTCCATCGAACATGTCGTCTGAGTTTCTTGGTCCCCAAGTTCCTGCCGCATAGCCGTAGGTAGGCACATCTTCATTTTCCCAATATTTCAAAATAGGATCTACGAATTTCCAAGCTGCTTCCACCTCATCCGCTCTTGCATAAAGCGTCGCATCGCCTTGCATCGCATCTAAGAGCAGTCTTTCGTAAGCATCCATGATTTCTGCCGAGTCAAGATCCGAGTAATAAAAATCCATATTTGCCTGCTCCACATGGAAGCCCAAGCCAGGAACTTTCACCCCAAACTTAATCAAGATCCCTTCATCAGGCTGAATTCGGATGATGATTTTGTTGTCTTTCTTGTACACATCCTGACTTTTGAACACCTCATGTGCTGGAGACTTAAAGTGAATCACCACCTCAGTTACTTTGGTAGGCATGTACTTCGCAGTTCGCACGTAAAATGGTACATCCTTCCAACGCCAGTTGTCCACAAAAAACTTAACCGCGGCAAAAGTCTCCGTTTTAGAATCCGGATCAACTCCATCTTCTTCTCGGTAGCCTTTTACTTTTTGACCATCTATAGTCGATGCGACATATTGTCCCTTCATCGTATGCGTGGATAGCTCTTTGTCACTAGCCATGATTCGAAGCGACTTCAGCGCCTTCACTTTCTCATCACGGATTTCTTCCGCACTCGAATTGATCGGTGGCTCCATCACGATGAGTGATACGACCTGTAGCAAATGACTTTGAAACATATCCCGAAGAGCCCCTGACTTGTCATAATAGCCTCCACGCTTCTCTACACCTACGGTTTCAGCATTGGTGATTTCCACATGATGAATGTATCGACGATTCCATATAGGCTCGAAAAGCGAATTAGAAAAACGAGTTACTAATAGATTCTGGACAGTTTCTTTGCCCAAATAGTGGTCGATTCTATACACTTGCTGCTCATTGAAATATTTATGCAAGCCTTCGTTTAATTCCTTCGCCGTCTCTAGACTGTATCCGAATGGTTTCTCGACGATGATTCTCTTCCAGCCATTTTCTTCCGTCGTAAGACCCGCTTCGCACAGATTCTTAGCGATAACTTCATATAAGCTAGGAGGGGTGGAGAGATAGAAGATATAATTCTCTTCACAGCCTTTCTCATCATTCAGCTTTTTGATTCTTTTAGCTAGACCACTATACTCGCTGTCATAAGCATCGCCAAGATCTTCATAAAACATTTTTTCAGCAAAAGCAGCTATGTAAGCCTTTTCTTCCTTGCTGATTTTATCGATCAAGAATTTACTTTCCTGAATAATTTTCAAACGAAATTCCTCATCCGTCATCGCGCTTCTACTTGCTCCCAAAACCACGAAGTTCTCAGGAAGGTGTTTACCCTTGTACAGGTTATAAATAGCCGGAACCAGTTTTCGTGCAGTCAAATCACCTGATGCTCCAAAAATAATAAGCATCTGGTTTTGTGTTTTTTTCATTGGTAGGGACTTATTTTTAAGGTTTTTGTATCAAAACCCGACTTTGGGTGAGCACAAATTTATCAATCTTACTACAATGCCAACCGTCAATCCATTAATTTTGGAAGGCAGAGAAGCAAAAATAACGCATATTTATTTCTAACCTTGCAAGCAGTATGGGCTTAGAATAAAATTTGAAAAACAACAAATAGAAACGATGGAGTACAGCAAGTATGATTTTGGATTAGTTGGTCTTGGGGTGATGGGGCGAAATTTTATTTTGAATGTTGCTGACAATAATTTCACAGCTTTTGGATATGACCTCAGCGAAGGTCAGGTGAAAGCTATGGAAGTGGAGGCTGAGGGCATGGATAATGTGAAAGCTACCACGGATGTCAAAACATTTATTCAGGCTTTGTCTATTCCACGGAAAATCATGCTTTTAGTGCCGGCAGGGAAAATCGTAGATCATGCGATTGAGAATATTTTGCCTCTTCTGAACAAAGGTGATATCATCATAGATGGAGGGAATTCATTCTTTACCGATACCGACAGAAGAGAAGCTTACTTGAAAGAGAAGGGAATTCACTTCTTCGGTTCTGGAGTATCTGGTGGAGCAGAGGGTGCTAGAAAAGGTCCTAGCATCATGCCAGGTGGGGACAAAGAAGCTTACGAGTATGTGAAGCCAATTTTCGAAGCAGTTTCTGCAAAATACAAAGGCGAACCATGCGTCGCTTACTTGGGCCCGAAATCAGCGGGAAATTATGTCAAGATGGTGCATAACGGCATAGAATACGCCATGATGCAGCTGACTTCTGAGATCTATGACCTGCTGAAAAAGTCCTGTGATCTATCGAATGAAGAACTTCACCAAGTTTATGACACGTGGAACAAAGGCCGTTTGCAATCTTTCTTAGTAGAAATCACTGCGGAAATTTTCACACAAAAAGATGAGTTGACTTCAGCTGATTTGGTGGATATGATTCTAGATAAAGCCAAGCAAAAAGGAACAGGGAAATGGACTTCTCAGAATGCGATGGATTTGGGAATTCCTGTTCCGACCATCGATATGGCGGTAAGTATGCGTGAGATTTCTGCGTTGAAAGACGAGAGAGTCCAGGCGGACGAATTGTATTCCCGCCCTGAAGTAGCGCATATCGCAAAAGAAGAGTTGATCGCTCAGGCAGAACAAGCGCTTTATTTCTCTTTTATCATCGCTTATGCACAAGGTTTGCATCAGTTGATGTACGCTTCGAAGGAGTACGGATACGATTTGGATATGTCCACCATTGCTAAGATCTGGAGAGCAGGTTGTATTATCCGTGCCGGATTGTTGGCCGATATCGCGGAAGCTTACACTGCGGATAATTCCATTCCAAATTTGCTGCTTTCTCCTTCTTTCGTTCCTAAAGTACAAGGTACTTTGCCAGCAGTTCGTGAGGTAGTTGCTTTTGCTGCGAAAAACGGAATTCCTGTTCCGGGACTATCTTCTGCATTGAGTTATTTTGATGCCTATACCTCTACAAAACTTCCACTTAACCTGATCCAAGCTCAGCGAGATCACTTCGGATCACATACCTACGAGCGAACTGATCGTGAGGGAATTTTCCATACGGAATGGGGGAAATAGGAGTTGGCAGTGGTCAGTGATCAGTTTTCAGTCACAGTATGCAAAAGCTCGCTAAAAATATTGGCGAGCTTTTGTGTTTAGTCTATTTCAGAGTATTTCGTATTTTTAAGCATGGGAATTATCCAAACCAATATTGATAAGATCAATCAGCTTTGTGTCAGCCATAAAGTAGATAAACTCTATGTTTTTGGTTCTGTCGTATCTGATTCCTTTAATCCCAAAAGTGATATTGATCTACTGGTGTCCTTCCAAAAGATAGATTTGTTCAATTATTTTGACAATTACCTAGATCTGAAAAATAAATTGGAGAAGCTGCTCAAACGAAAAGTTGACTTAGTCGAAGAACAAACACTAAAAAACCCAGTACTAATAAGGTCAATCGATCGCAATAAGCAGCAGATATATGGATGAGAGAATTGAAAAATGGCTATATGATATTCATTTTTCGATTCAGGAAATTGAGAGTTATTTCCCATCTGAAGAATAGAATTTTTTTGATTTTAGGAAAAACTCAATGCGAAAAAGAGTTGTAGAGAGACATCTTGAAATAATTGGTGAAGCATTTAATCGCATTTTGAAAAGAGATCCTTCTTTTGAAGATAAAATCAAAACTGCAAGATCCATTGTTGGACTTAGAAATCAAGTAATTCATGCCTATGACAATATATCAGATGAAAACATCTGGTCGATTCTTATTAATCATTTACCGAAGCAAAAAGCTGACATTAAAGAGCTGTTGGCTGTATAAAAATTAGGATAGTAGTAGCCGGAACTTGAATTTACTCATTCCAAGTACCTCGGTTTATGAAAGATAGGTTTTAGAGATTGGTGGTTTCCAGCTTCTGCAAAGCAGGACAACAGCTACAAAATATCTCCTTGTGCTCTCTGCGAAACCTCTGTGCTCTCTGCGGTTAAAGCAACAAAAAAACCTCCCGATCGCTCAGGAGGTTTTTGCATTTATATACCGGACTATAATTCTTAATAGATCACTTTTACCATGCTCGTGATGACAGAAGCCATACGGATAGATTCAAAAATTCTTTCTTCACTAGTTCCCAATTCGATTAGGTGATTCTCGTGAGAAGCCACACACATTTGGCAGCCATTTACTGCAGAAACTGCCGTAGAGATCAATTCGAAGAACTCTTTGCCTAACACAGGATTCATCATAATGTTCATGCGAAGTCTGGCAGGGATTTGACCGTACTTTTCCTTTTCCACAAAGTGGCGGAATCTGTACAAAACGTTATTGCTGCTAAGCAAAGAAGCACAGGCTACCGCTTCACCGATCTCGGCAATAGTAGCTTCGTTTTCCTCGGCTAATTTTCTAAAAAATATCTGGAGGGGATTGTTTGCCGCGTTAGCTGCAAGTGCCAAGCCCATCAAAGCAACTTCCTTTTGGTTTAGCTTATCGCCTTTGAGGATAGTCTTGAAGTTAAGTTTCAAATCTTTCACATATCTGGAATCAGCATCGCCCAGATTTCTCAAAGATTCATTGGTAAATTCTTCATTCAAGCCAACTACTTCTAATAGTTCGGCTACTGATTGATTAATATTTAATACTTCCATGGTGTCAGATTAAGGTTTGAAACAAGCAAAGGAGATCCTGAGACCTCCTTTGCAGCAAATAATTTTGAGATCTGAATTAGTTCAGGTTCAACGTAGCTTCTCCTTTTTCCCAGTTGCAAGGGCAAAGCTCATCAGTCTGAAGCGCATCAAGTACTCTCAATACTTCTTCTACATTTCTTCCTACAGAAAGATCGTAAGCAGATACCCAACGAACGATTCCTTGAGGATCGATGATGAAAGTAGCTCTGTAAGCGATTTTCTCAGATGCTTCCAGGATACCAAGTTCTTCTGCAAGAGACTTAGAAGTATCCGCTAGCATTGGGAATTTAAGGTCACGAAGATCTTCGTGGTTGTTTCTCCATGCCAAGTGAACGAATTCAGAATCAGTAGAAGCTCCTACCAAAACAGCGTCTCTGTCTGAGAATTCACCTGCATTTTTGTTGAATTCAGCGATTTCAGTTGGACATACAAAAGTAAAATCCTTTGGCCACCAGAACATCACCATCCATTTGCCATCGACAGTGTGGATATCATTGCTGATCGTCTTGAATTCTTGTCCTTTTTCTCTTGATACTACTGCGGTTTTTTCGAAGGCTGGGAATTCAGCTCCCAAACCAAGCATACGGCTTGTCATAATATTGTAAGGTTTAGTTTTCAAAATTGTTATACAAAGTTGCTCCACATTTTCTCATCAATCAAATTAATAATTCTTATCTATTTATAACTTTGGGTTATATGACCATAGCCCAACTTGAATACATTGTAGCCCTGGACAATTTCAGGCATTTTGTCACTGCGGCAGAAAGCTGTAATGTCTCTCAGCCAAACCTGACAACACAGGTGAAAAAATTGGAAGAAGAGATAGGTGTCAAAATTTTCGATCGCGACACAAAACCACTCAGTCCGACAGTTGCTGGCAATTTGATACTGATGAAAGCCAGAAAAATTCTTAAAGAAGTCTCAGAATTAAAGGAATTCGTGCTCACGGAGAAGGAATCGTTAGAAGGTGAGTTTACCCTTGGTGTGATTCCCACTGTTTCTCCGTACCTGCTTCCTCTGTTTTTGCCCGAGTTTGTTAAAGCAAATCCGCAGACCAAGTTGATCATTCGCGAGATGCAGACCACCGAAATCATTCAGGAATTGCAACGCGGAACGCTAGACATCGGGCTGTTGGCCACTCCGCTGGAGGAAAAATCCATCCGGGAAGTTCCCTTATTTTACGAGCCATTTCTTTTGTACCTACCGGAAGGCCATCCTTTTTTGAAAAGGAAGCATCTTATCCCAGCGATGTTGGACCCTAATCAAGTCCTAGTGCTGGACGAAGGCCACTGCTTTAGAGATCAGATTCTCTCTATTTGCAATGCTAAAGCGACTAAAAATAACTTCGGATTTGAGTTTCAAAGTGGCTCCATAGAGTCGCTGAAGCGATTGGTGGACAAAGGCGTCGGTTATACACTAGTCCCGGAGATGGCGGTGATAGATCAGAAACAATCGGAGGTTTTGAAACGATTTGATTCGCCCGAACCTGTACGGGAAATCAGCTTAGTAGTGACCAAAAACTTCACCAAGAATGTTTTGATACACGCTATTCGAAAATCAATTTTGTTGTCAATTCCTGAACGATTTCAGAAAGAGGATCAATATAAAATGATCAATTTGAAGTAGTCTGTCGCCTTGAGAAAACCTATCCTACTTTTAGGCGAAGTTCGCCATGTCTTTTCACCACTTTCAGATCGAAGTGCTGATTGATAAAAGCTTTGCAATGATTTTCGGCCCATTCAGCGCGAGAATCCGAATCAAAAAGAATGGTCATCCGAAGCATTGTCTTGACATATTGCTCGTAAATCCCTAGCTCGTTCACATATCCCACAAGAGCTGCAGACCAATCCTCTTGGAATTTTTCTAGATGAGTTCTCCCATCAAAAAGCATCTCGAGCTGATTATCTCCATGTTTAAAACGATAGATACCGCAAAGCTGACGGTAAATCATGCGAACTCGATCTCGAGGAAAATCAAATGTGTCAAGAATTTGAGCATAGGTGGCATCCATCAACCGAAGCGGATTATACAGAGAAGTATAGGAGCGCTTCAATTCAAAAATCATTCGATCAATTAATTCCTCCTCAAGCACGGATTGCGCTTGCCGAAGGATGTAATTTTTGTCTAATGGAAAGAGTTTCTGGATCATGCCTGGGCAAAAATAAGAAATTATCTTTTTAAGATGGTTTTAAATAGTTTATTATGTTAGGTGTCGGATGCCCGGTGCCTTTCCGAAACTCCAACATTTTACATTCATTAGTAAAAATCTCACAGTTGTTCTGCTTCTCCAGAAGCAGGACATTAAAGATCAAAATTTTATCCTCATTTGGGTTTCTAGACTGTCTTCGACTTCGCTCAGGCAAACATCAATTACCAGACATCCAACATCGGGCATCTGGCACCCAGCATCTCATCCCCAATCTGCCGGCCGTCTCGCCTCATATTTATCAATTTGATCCAACAAATCAGCAGGATCATCGGAAACAATCAATAGCTCTTCCTGCTCCGGATACATAAATCCTTCCTTCATCGCATGTTCCAAAAAAGCGATTAGCTTATTGTAATATCCATTCACATTATACAGTGCCAGCGGCTTTTGAATGTAGTGAAGTTGGTTCAGCGTCATGATCTCAAACAGTTCTTCCAGTGTGCCGATACCGCCTGGCATCGCGATGAAAGCATCACCACGCTCGGCCATCAGCCACTTGCGATCACGCATCGTTTCCACGATAATCAATTCGGTGCAGCCACGATGAGCCACTTCTCTATCTACCAGTTTCTGAGGAATTATTCCCAATACCTGTTTGCCAGCACCTAGCATTTCATCCGCTATCACGCCCATCAATCCCACTCTTCCGGCTCCATAAACTAGGGATTGGTCACGCTTGATCATTTCCTGCGCCAAGGCACGTGCGCCCGCTTCATAGACTTTATTATCGCCCTTTCGTGAACCGCAGTAAATGGTGATTTTCTTCATAGGATTTAATTCAACGTTAAATTCGAAATTACTCGTTTCTATTTTTTAATGCACAGGCTCAAGGAAGTTTTTACACTAGCTTAATGGTTATGGAAGAAATAGTGTTTTGGTTTAGAGTTGAACAAAAAAGTGTTCAAAAGTATCAAGAAGGTCCTCTTTATCGATAGTAAACACTACTGTTGAAGCAGCTTCGGTCTCTCGATTTCGGTCTGTTAGCCCTTCATTTAGGGTAATTATATTAACGGCATCATGGCAAGTATTCATTAAACGCTATTTTTGAATCATGAAAATATGTTTTGCTACCAACAATCCGAAGAAAATTGAAGAGGTAAAAGCTGCCTTGGGAGATAGTTTTGAGATAGTTTCTCTAAAAGATATAGGCTGCTCGGATGAGCTTCCAGAGACGGGAGACACGCTTGAGCACAATGCTTTTCAAAAAGCTAGGTATGTGAAGGAACATTTTGGGTTGGATTGCTTTGCAGATGATACTGGGTTGGAGGTAGATGCGCTTCAAGGGGAGCCGGGAGTTTTTTCTGGTAGATATGCCGGTGAGCCTCGAAGTGACGAACGAAATATTGATTTGTTATTAAAAAATCTAGGAGATACGTCGTTACGGACCGCACGATTTAAAACCGTCATTGCACTGCTACTTGAGGGTGATGAATACAAATTTGAGGGCGTAGCAGAGGGAGAGATACTTACCATGCGCACAGGAAATGGAGGCTTTGGATACGATTCCATATTTCGTCCTGTTGGATATACCCAATCATTTGCCGAATTGACTATGGAGCAAAAGAATCAGATCTCCCATCGGGGGAAAGCTGTCGCGGAGCTCATTACCTTTCTTAACCATAGATAATTCTGTAATAAGCAGAAAATCAGTTTAACTTTGCCCCATGCAAAAACCATTCATCGTCGGTATTACAGGCGGATCGGCCTCCGGAAAAACACTTTTTTTAGAGCGATTACTTAATTCCTTTGATGAAGGCGAGGTTTGTTTGATTTCCCAGGACAATTATTACCGACCTCGAGAATTACAACCGATTGATGAGCATGGTGTTCATAATTTTGACAGGCCGGAGAGCATAGACTTTGAAGAATATGCTTCAGACATTCGCAAGATCCAAGCTGGAGAGACTGTACAGCGTGAGGAATACACTTTTAATAATGCGGCCAAAACGCCCAAGCTGTTAACTTTCACAGCAGCACCCGTCGTAGTGGTGGAAGGGATTTTTGTGTTGTATTATCCAGAATTGGCTAATCTGCTTGATCTTAAGATTTTCATCGATGCTAAGGATCATATCAAACTCAAGCGTAGGATCATCCGAGATAAAGTGGAGCGGGGCTATGATCTGGATGATGTGCTTTATCGCTATGAGCAGCATGTGATGCCAACTTACGAGAAGTACATCAAGCCTTTTATGAATGATGCCGATTTGATTGTGCCAAATAATCACAATTTTGACAAAGCACTCGAGGTCATTCGTACTTATCTGAGAGCGAAAACGGCTTGAAACAGTTAGCCAGACTAGCGATAGTCAGCTCATTTTCATATCCTTTATTGATTTTGTGTTGGACTATCAGAAAATCTTAGCGTTGAAACACTCCTTTTAAATATTTGGCTATATTTGCCCCGCATGAAACAAACTAAACGAAATAGCAACCTATTCCAACAACGCCTAACGGTGGTGCTGGCTTTGCTACTATGTTTGTTTATTTCCAGTGTAGAATATATTCCTGAAAACAGTGGAGTAGCGAAAGTAGAAAATCAAGACAAAGCTGCTTCTAACGACCAGGATCAAACTTTTTTGAATGTAGCGTTGGATGCCGTAGTGCCTTTTGTGGTAAACGTATCGCATAACGCCTTCTACCTTATTTATGAAATTATCCGTTTTGAAGGGGCTACTTTCATCACCGAATCAACTTCTGTCTTTCAGCCGAATCAGCTCGTAGAAATACTTTTTGAGCGAATAATATCCACCAAAGGACCCTGATTTCTCTTCAATTCTGAATTTCCTTAGTGCTTCCTGATTCACAGTGAAGCCATTTATCTGTATTTACAATCAATAAATAATTTCAATTTCTCATGCAAAACAAAGGTGTCATTGTGTTTTTGACAGTGATCGTTACAGCACTTTGTCTGTACTATCTGTCATTCACATTTGTATCAAATAATATCCAAAAAGATGCGCAAGAGTACGCAACAGATGCGTCTGGCAACGTGGATTTTTCTAAAAGACAAAGCTATCTGGATTCCATCTGGAGAGCTCCGGTGTATAGCTTCTTAGGGGCAGATTATACTTTCCAAGAGGTAAAAGAAACCGAACTAGGATTGGGTCTGGATCTTCAGGGCGGTATGCACGTGACCTTGGCAGTTTCCCCAGTGGAAATTGTAAAAGGACTGGCTGGTAATCCTAAAGATGCTGCTTTCAATGCTTCTGTAGAGGAAGCTCGTGAAGAAGCAAAAACTTCCACCACCAAATATGTGGATCTATTCTATGCCGCTTGGCAGAAAAATAGTGCAGGTAAGAATCTAAGTTCAATTTTCGCTACTGCTGCTAACAGAGGTCGAATTTCTTTGGAATCATCGGATTCTGAGATCCTTGAGATCATCGATAATGAAGTAGAAAATGCGATCGAACGTTCATTCAACATCCTAAGAACTCGTATCGATAGATTTGGTACTTCTCAGCCAAACATTCAGAGAATTCAAGGTTCTGGCCGTATTCAGATTGAATTGCCAGGTGTGGACAACCAAGAAAGAGTTAGAAATCTTCTTCAGGGTGTAGCTAAACTTCAATTCTGGCAAGTAGTAGAAATTAATGAAATCGGTGCTGCACTGGAAACAGTAAACAGTGCTTGGGTAGCTGCTAATGCATCTTCCGAGCCAGCTGCTGCTGATACAGTTTCTACAGAAGAGCTTACGGGAGAAGATTCATTAAGAAATGCGCTTGAAAAACAACTGGCAGAGATCGATCCAGCTTCTGGAGACAATAGCGTTTCTCCATTGTTTAGCTTGTTGAAGCCTAACTATGGCTTGGCATATGAGCTTCGTGATACCATGGCTATCAACAGGATCATCAAAAATCCAGACTATAAGTCACTATTGCCAAGAGATATCAAGTTGCTTTGGGGTGTAAAGCCATTTGAAGCAGAAGATGGAACGGAGACATTGGAGCTATATGCTATCCAAGCTGAGAGAGGAACTGACGAAGCTCCGCTTGAAGGTGATGTAGTCACTGACGCTCGCCAAACGCTAGATCAAACATCAAGACCAGCTGTATCTATGCAAATGAATGCAGAAGGTGCTAGAAAGTGGAGAAAACTAACTGCTGAGAATATCGGGAGAAGAATTGCTGTAGTGCTGGATGACTATGTATATACTGCTCCTGTGGTAAATGGTGAGATCCCAACGGGACAATCGGAAATCTCTGGTAACTTCTCTTTACAGGAAGCTCAGGATTTGGCAAACATCCTAAAGTCTGGTTCTCTTCCAGCTCCTACACAGATTGTAGAGGAAAGCATTATCGGCCCAACCTTGGGTAAAGAAGCATTGAACCAAGGTTTGATCTCCATGGTGGCAGGTTTAGTTATTGTGGTTTTGTTCATGGTAGCGTATTATGCTAAGGGTGGTTTTGTCGCTATTGCAGCATTGGTTTTCAACATCTTCTTCATCCTAGGAATTCTAGCCCAGCTAGGAACAGCGTTGACGTTGCCAGGTATTGCTGGTATAGTATTGACTATTGGTATGTCGATAGATGCTAACGTGTTGATTTTTGAGCGTATCAAAGAAGAACTTCGTAATGGAGTAAACTTGATCGCCGCGATCAATGCAGGTTACAACAAAGCATTCTCTGCTATTCTTGACTCCAACGTTACGACGTTCCTTACTGGTGCGATTTTATTTGCTTTGGGACAAGGTCCAGTGAAAGGCTTCGCCATCGTATTGATGATTGGTATCGCATCTTCCTTCTTCTCTTCCGTATTTATCACTCGAGTGATAGTGTCATGGATGAGCAAAAAAGGCGACAATAGCTCAATTAGCTTTGCTTCTCCTTTTGCTAAGAACGCATTGAGCACATTGAATTTTGATTTCTTGGCCAAAAGAAAAGTAGCTTATTTGATCTCTTCTGCCATCATCGTAGTAGGTCTAGGCATCGCTGCTGTCAATGGATTGAAGTTCGGTGTTGACTTCACTGGAGGTCGTTCGTACATCGTTGCATTTGACGAGCCGATAGCCGCTTCTGAGTTGAAATCAGGTTTGGATAGAGAGTTTGACGGTTCGGTAGAGGTGAAAACTTACGGAGCTAACAATACTTTGAAAGTGACTACATCTTACTTGGTAAATGAGGATGATGCTGAGTCAAATCTTGAAGTAGAAAGCAAAGTGAAAGAAGGAATTGCTTCTGTGACTGGATTGACCTATACAGATGACGCAGAAGCATTAACTTCTGGACAATTCGCTATCACTGGTTCTTCCAAGGTAGGCGCTACTGTGGCAGATGATATCAAAGCATCTTCTGCCGAAGCGATGATCGTAGCTCTAGTTGCTATCTTCCTTTATATCTTATTGAGATTCCGTAAGTGGCAGTTCTCTTTGGCTTCTATCATAGCCTTGATTCACGATACCTTGTTTGTGATTGCAGCTTTTGCTATCGCAAGTGCATTTGGAGCTACGTTTGAGATTGATCAGGTATTCATAGCGGCGGTATTGACGGTGATAGGTTACTCGATTAACGATACCGTGATCGTGTTTGACCGTATTCGTGAGAATATCGAGAATAGAGGAACTCATAAGTTGGTGAAAGTATTCAATGATGCCATCAATCAGACGCTTGGTCGTACCTTGATCACTTCATTCACTACCTTGATTGTAGTGATTGTGTTGCTGATATTTGGTGGTGAAGTATTGAGAGGTTTCTCTTTTGCGTTGTTCATCGGTATTCTGGTTGGTACGTATTCTTCCATTTATATCGCTACGCCGATCGTAGTGGATCTGATGAAAAGAGAAATCGACAACGAGAATGCATCCAAAGAAGCGAAGAAAGTTGCTTAATTAAATACATTGTTATTTTTCATAAAGGAGTGAGACATAATCTCACTCCTTTTTTATTGCCTAGTGGTAGATAATATGCTTATCTTTTGGGGTATTATTTCCACAGTTAAAATCCACATTTTAAAAAATCACTTTTCCATGAAAATCAGCAAAGCAGACTTCGAAAGCATGAAAGCTAAATATGACAAGGAAGTCAAAAAAGGTAAGGCAGGCAAAGGAAAGAATGGCAAAGACAAGGATAACCAGACCGGCTGGATATTTTTTGACAGAGGTACCTTAGAAAATTTATTGGCTAAAACTGACAATGATCCCAGTATTGGTGGAATTCAGTTTTATTTCACTCAGTACACAGAAGAAACTGCAGAGAAAGTATATCCTAAAGAGGCAGCTGCCTATACAGGTCAGATGACTTTAGTGATGCGAGCTGCAAACCTGAAGGATAATAAATTTGTGAAAATTGAATTAGGAGAAGAGGATGAATACCAAAATAATGGGGTTCAATGTCCTTATCACTGTGAACCAGAACCTACTGATACTTAAAAATGGAGCCTAGATTTTTCGAAGCTTTTCTAATGCCATATTTAGTTGTATTAGATATACTTTCATTAACTGGAATCATCTACTTCTGCATGTTGCCAAAGGAACAAAAAGCCAATACTAGTTATTGGCTGCCTTTGGTAATATTATTATTCACATGTTTTTTTGAAAACATGGGGGCCTATTGCAATTATAATACAGCATTCAATAAGGAAGTAAATGCTTTCTTTGGGAACACTGAGAATCCTAGATACAATCTGTGGTTGTACAACATTGCCAATAAGCAAATCAGTACAATTTTGTATCTCTTTTTAATAAAATCCTGGCTTAAACCCTCTAAAAAGAAATATATCACCTGGATGCTTGTGGTTTTTATAAGTGTTGCATTTTATTTTCAAATCACTGATATAGAGCCTGTTTATTCATTTCAGCCGATCATATTTGCAATAGGTGCGAATATGATGGTTATAGGCATCGGACTTTATTTCATTGGGTTGATCACTGATGAAACATTTCTAAATTCCAATCCATTGAAGTTGATCTCCTTTTGGCAGATGACATTTCTGTTATTTACCTATTCCTTATCCTACATTAATTCTATAGCATTGGAATTTTTTTTAACATTTAATGAAGATCTAGGTAGATCTCTTATACAAATTGATATTGTATTGGGAGTTTTAACTAAGATTATCCTACTGCTGACAATCGCTTCGCCTAAGCTTCCTAAACTATTTGAAAGAGAGCCAATTTATGGATTCAGTTGAGAGCCAAGTTTACATAATAATCTTTTCTACGTTGTTTTTGGGTGGTATCATGTCCACATTCGTGATATCCATGGTCTTTATCCATAGGCAGCGGCAAGCTCAAAACCAGCAGAAACTCGATCATATCAAGTCTGAACATGAGAAGACCTTGCTGAATATTGAGAATGAAATTCAACAAGAGACCCTCACTCATATAGGTCGTGAGCTCCATGATAACATCGGTCAGCTACTTTCTTTGGCAAAGCTAAATTTTGGTTCTATTAAGCCAGAGAAGCAAGAGGAGGGAAAAAATATACTTAGCCAGGCGATACAAGAAGTGCGCGGCTTATCCAAACAGCTTAATTTAGATTGGGTGGAGTCCATCAGCATCAACGAGTTTGTAGCACAGCAGCTCACAAAAATCCAGAACACAGGTTTCTGTGAAACTACCTTAGAGGCAGAATTTGACTTGGTTGATTTGCCCAAGGATCAAAAACTTGTCCTAATTCGGGTTATTCAGGAGTCGCTGAATAATGCAATAAAACATGCATCTCCAGATCATCTGAAGATTGAAATGAGATCTATTGATGGTAAAAGACAAATCCTGATTAAAGATGATGGGAAGGGATTTGATTCCACTCAAAAATCAAATGGTAGTGGAATGTACAATCTCAAAAAGAGAATGGAGACGATTGGAGGTGGATTTGACTTGACGTCTGTTGTCGGAAAAGGTACAGAAATCAATTTAACCTTGCCTAATTAGAATTAAGAGTATAATTTTAGACTACTCACCTCGAAATTCAAAACCCCTAATACTAATGATCAGGATTGCCTTGGCTGATGACCATAAATTATTTGCAAAAGGAATAGAAGGAATTCTGGAAGAAGAATTTGATCTGATGGTTGTTGGCGTTTTTCCTAACGGCAAAGATCTTTGTGACTACATAGCTGAAAATCAGATTGATGTAGTTTTGACAGATTTGAATATGCCGATAATGGATGGTTTTGGCGTGTTGAATCACTGCAAGGAAGCTCACCCTGAGCTGAAGGTGGTTGTGCTCTCCATGTACGACGAGGAGAAAATCTACAAACAATGCATTGATCTGAAAGCAGATGCTTTTATCCTAAAAGACGCCGATCCAGACGAGTTGATTTTTACCATTCGTGAAGTTTTTGAAGGTCGCCATGTGCTTAATTTCGACCGAGTCAAAAAGCAAGCACTTCAAGGAGCGTATTTTGATGCCTTTCGTGTAAAATATAAGCTGTCCCGAAGGGAAACTGAAATCATCCACCTCATCAAAGACGGAGTCCAAAATAAGGAAATTGCGGTTTTGCTCAACCTAAGCAAGCAGACCGTAGAGACGCACCGCAAGAACATCCATCTTAAACTACAAGTCAGTTCCCGGATTGAGCTGGTAAACAAAGCCCACGAAATGAACCTCTACCAATGAGCAACCCGATCAAAACAGCCATTGTAGGTTTCGGTTCTGTAGCCGAAAAAATGCACGCACCACTAATCGATGTCTGCGCTGAACTTCAGCTAGTAGCTACTGTAGAGCGCCATGCTGCCAAATGTGCATCGATCTATCCGGGAATCACCACTTTTAAAAGCCTGGATGAATTGCTCGAGGCTAATGCAGCAGACCTGATCGTGATCACAACGCCTAATGAATTCCATTTCCCGATGGCAAAAAAATGCCTGGAAGCTGGTAAACACGTGGTCGTAGATAAACCTGTCACTATTTTCTCCCATGAAGCGGAGGAGTTAAATACATTGGCTGAGAAGAAAGGCTTGATTTGTTCGGTATTTCATAACCGCCGTTACGACGGGGATTTTATGACTTTGCAGAAGTTAGTAAGAGAGGGTGATCTTGGAGATTTGGTTTATTTGGAGTCTCATTTTGACCGCTTCCGTCCAGAAGTGACAGAGAATTGGAGGGAAAAAGAAGTTCCTGGAAATGGAATAACTTTCGATCTCGGATCGCATTTGATTGATCAGGTTGTCTTACTTTTTGGTTTGCCTAATTGGATCCAAGCGGATATTCGCAAGCAGAGAACTGGAGCTATAGCTGACGATTACTTCGATATTAATTTGGATTATGGTTCTTTGAAAGCAAGGGTGACTGCGGGTGTTCTCGTCAATGTGCCGACTCCCAAGTTTTTGCTTTTAGGGAAAAAAGGTTCCTACCAAAAGTTTGGGCTAGATGTGCAAGAAGCAGCTTTCAAAGCCGGGCTACAGCCACATGGAACAACTTGGGGTGTAGAGACTGAGGAGAAGTGGGGGAAATTGTTTCTCAATGATCAAACCAAAGCTTACGAAACAATCCCGGGAGATTATAGAATTCTCTACCAAAATGTTGCCGACGCTATATTGAAAGGCAGTTCCCTACACATTACCATACCACAGACCATCAGCGTTTTGAAGATAATTGAGGCCTCTTTCAAGAGTAATGAACTAGGTATGAGGATTTCCAGAGAAGAAGGAGGCTGGTAATTCTGGCTATTTTTGGCTGAAGTTTTGGATACGTCGATTCAGAATAAAAACTGAATTATGAAAAAAGTATTCTTATTAGCATTTGCTCTTTTTGCATGTATATCGATTTCTCAAGGGCAAGTAGCAGTTGGTATCAATTTCCAGACTTCTGATACGTTTATCACCGTAGGCTCTGATCCCAATAATGAATTCTTCGGAGAAGCAAGACTAGGCATTGGCCACGATATCGGTCTTGAATTGATGGGAGGCTATAATTTCATGAGAAAAAGCGAGGTCAATGCCTATGTTGGTTTAGGATTGGGCCTGTTGGGAGACCATCACCACAAGCACCACAAGCATCATGAAGATCACAATGATATCTATGTCGCTATACCAGTAGGCGTATTGATTACTCCATTTGATACCAAGAATTTAGGCTTTTTAATTGAAGCAGCGCCGGTAATTGCAAATCACCACGATACCTACCTCAGAGGGGGTATTGGAGTAAAATATACCTTCAGATGAAAAAATAAAACCACCACCAACCAAAAAGGTCAACTCATCGATGAGTTGACCTTTATTTTTTGAATCAGTATTTGAGCATGTTTTGAAGAAATTGAAATTTTGACCGCCCTTAGATTTCAATTAGTTTCCTTAATTTTGCCGCTATGGCAAAAACAGCAACTCCTGCGGAAAACGCGCAATTGAAAGATATTATTTCCCATGCCAAAGAGTATGGATTTGTTTACCCTAGCTCTGAGATCTACGATGGCTTGCAAGCTGTCTATGATTATGGTGCCTATGGCGTAGAGTTGAAAAACAACCTGAAGCGTCTGTGGTGGGAGACCATGACTCGAGTGCAGGACAATATCGTCGGGATAGATGCAGCGATTTTTATGCATCCTACCACCTGGAAAGCTTCCGGTCACGTGGATTCCTTTAACGACCCGATGATCGACAACAAGGATTCTAAGAAAAGATACAGAGCTGACGTCCTTGTCGAAGAGCATGCTGCAGTATTTGAAAGAGCAGGAGATGTGGAAAAAGCGAATGCTTTGACAGGAGCTTTGGCGAGATTACTGGAAGCTGAAGATCTGGATGGCGTGAGAGATTTGATCACCAACGAAGGTATCAAATGTCCTATCTCCGGGACTTCCAACTGGACAGATGTTCGTCAGTTCAACCTGATGTTTTCTACTCAAGTGGGGTCTGTGGCGGAAGATTCTACGACTATCTATTTGAGACCCGAGACGGCTCAGGGTATTTTTGTGAACTTCCTAAACGTGCAGAAAACTGCCAGGATGAAAGTTCCTTTTGGAATCGCTCAGATTGGTAAAGCCTTTCGAAATGAGATCGTAGCTCGTCAGTTTATTTTCCGTATGCGTGAGTTTGAGCAGATGGAAATGCAATTCTTCGTGCGCCCCGGCACTGAGTTGGAGTGGTACCAGAAGTGGGCAGATATGCGCATGAAGTGGCACTTGGCACTTGGGATTCCTGCGGAAAAGCTTCGCAAGCATGATCACGAGAAGCTAGCTCACTACGCAAATGCAGCCATGGATATAGAGTTTGACTTTCCATTTGGCTTTAAAGAAGTGGAAGGTATTCACTCCAGAACTGATTTTGACTTGAAGTCGCATCAGGAATTCTCCAGAAAGAAGCAGCAATACTTCGACCCGGAAGTGAATCAGAATTACATTCCATATGTGATCGAGACTTCTATCGGAGCAGATCGTTTGTTCTTGTTGACACTTTGCAACGCCTATACTGAAGAGAATACAGAGGAGAAAAGCAGAACTTTCTTAAAACTTCACCCAGCTATCGCGCCTGTGAAAGCAGCAATTCTTCCGATCACGAAAAAAGATGGTTTGCCTGAAAAGGGTCAGGAGATCGTGGAGTTGTTGAAATATGATTTTAATATCATCTATGAGGATGCGGCTTCCATCGGTAAGAGATATGCACGTCAGGATTTGATCGGAACTCCATTCTGTATCGCTGTAGATCACCAGACGCTAGAAGACAATACCGTGACTATCCGTCATCGTGACACAACTGAGCAGGAGCGAGTTTCTATCGCTGAGCTTCATGGAAGAATTGCTGAAGCGACAAGTTTCAGAAGAGTGTTTGAGAAGCTTTAAGGTCGGGCGCTTGATGTCCGATGACCGATGCAAAAAGCCCGTTTGAATTCTTCAGACGGGCTTTTTCATGTACCGTAGGGAAATGCTTTGTCTCACAGTTTAGCCGCAGAAAACGAGCTGTGAGTTTTTTTGATTTTAAGTGTTTTATTCTACTGCTTTATCCAGATAGATTTGTCACTTTCCTCTTGGAGTGATCCGTCACTCAGTTGTTTAAAAATAAACTCCAATCCAAACTGATCACTTTTTTCAACTTTGATTTTATCTCCTTCGATCTTATAGGAAGTTCGGGAAATCATATCTCCACCAACTACATCAGCTACTCCGGCGGCAGCGAACGTGATGACTCTACTACAAGGAAACATAAGGCCGCCGCTCGGCTCGCAGCCTTCCATCCTATGGACATAAGTTCCTAAGATCTCGGGTTCATCGAGTTTTTCACAGGAAAAGAACATAAATCCTAATAAAAAGAGGTGTAGAATGTTTTTCATAAAAGGGATTCAATTGTAAGATCAGTACAAATGCGAACGGATGATTACTATAAGTAAACTAACAATATTTAAATATGCTAGTTTTGAGTTGAAGAAGGTTAAGATGACAAAGAAAGTACTTATCATAGGTTCAGGTATCGCAGGGATAGCTTCAGCTATTCGACTAGCAGTAAAAGGTTACGCCGTCGAAGTGTATGAAGCGAATGATTATCCAGGTGGAAAACTTAGCGAGATAACCTTGGGAGGTTACCGATTTGACGCAGGACCTTCACTTTTCACACTTCCCGAGCAGGTGGATGCACTTTTTCGCTTGGCGGGAAAAAAGCCTGAAGACTACTTCGAATATGAAAAGCTTGAGGTGGCTTGTCATTATTTTTGGGAAGATGGGACAAGGCTCAAAGCTTTTGCTGATCTGAATCTCTTTGCTGAGGAAGTACAAACAAAATTGGGCGAACCAAGTGGGCATATTCGAGAAGCACTTCGAAAATCCGCATTCATTTATGATAGTCTGGCTCCACTTTTTATGAATCGCTCTTTGCACAAGTTGAATACTTGGACAAATCCCCAGGCGATGAAGTCTTATCTGAAAATGGGGAAACTGGGGATTTTCTCCACCATGAATGAAGCAAATAAAAAGCAGTTTAACCACCCCAAACTGGTTCAGCTTTTCAATCGATACGCTACTTACAACGGGTCAAACCCTTTCGAAACTCCTGCCACGCTGAATATCATTCCTCATCTGGAGTTCAACATCGGAGCTTTTTTTCCAAAAAAAGGTATGCACGATATCACGATGAGCTTATACAAACTCTCAAAGGATCTTGGAGTCAAGTATCATTTCGGGCAGAAAGTGGAAAAGGTTCTGGTTGAAAACGGCGAGGCAAAAGGAGTTCGAGTAAAGGGGGAAGACCGCTTCGCAGATCTGGTGGTAAATAATATGGATATGGTCAATGCCTACAAGACCATTCTTAAAGATCAGAAGCAACCCAAGCTTTTGCTCAGCCAGCCAAAATCCAGCTCTGCGTTAATTTTTTATTGGGGGATCAAGCGGGACTTCCCTGAATTAGATCTTCATAATATTTTCTTCTCAGCTAATTATCCGGTAGAATTCGACCATATTTTCAATCGTGGGACTATCTATGAAGATCCTACCATCTATGTGAATATCACTTCTACACACAAAGCTGATGATGCTCCCCCGGGAGGAATGAATTGGTTTACGATGATCAATGTGCCCAATAATCAAGGGCAGGATTGGGATCATTTGATCGCTGAAGCTAAACGGAATATCATTCACAAGCTGAATCGAATACTCAAAACAGACATAGAATCGCTGATCGAAGTGGAGGAAATTCTGGATCCTAGAACTATAGAATCGAAAACTTCCTCTGCCCAAGGGGCACTTTATGGAAATAGCTCAAACAACAAGTTTGCAGCCTTTCTCCGACATGCAAATTACTCCTCTTCGATAAAAAACCTGTATTTCTGTGGAGGTTCTGTACATCCTGGAGGTGGAATTCCGCTTTGTTTGCTTTCTGCGAAGATTATGAGCGAAATGATAGGAGATTAGGATTCAGTGATCAGCTTACAGTCTTTGGAATCTGAGTGCTGATCATTGCGACTGCAACCTGCTTACTCATGATGGTACGGTTCATTTCTCAGTATTGTAAATCCACGATATACTTGCTCTATAAAAAATGGGCGTATCATCTGATGAGAGAAGGTCATCTTGGAGATGGACAGCTTAGCATTTGCTCGAGCATAGACTTGGTCTGAAAAGCCATATGGACCTCCGATTACAAAAATCAGTTGTTTTAGCCCAGCATTCATTTTTTTCTGAAGAAACTCGGAAAAATCAATCGAGCTATAGCTTTTGCCTCGCTCATCTAGTAAAATCACTTCATCGGAAGGGATGATATTTTTTAGAATCAGCTCACCCTCCTTTTCTTTTTGAAGTAGTTCGGAAAGAGACTTGGTGTTTTTCAAGTCTGGAATGACTTCAAAATCGAATTTGATGTAAAAGTTTAATCGCTTGCTATACTCCTCTATTAAGGTGAGGATGGCTTTGTTATCCGTCTTGCCGATGGCTATCAGTTTGATTTGCATGTTCAAATATCCAAAATTTCTATGTATAGATTAGATCAATAGGTGAGTTTGTCCTAGAAGGTTATGTGAGTGACCTAGTTGCTGTTGGGTAGTGCTGCTTCAGAAAAATGAAAACAATTACACACCCGCTGTGTTATTACCCCATTATACCAAATACAACAACTAACTATTAACAACCATGAAAAAATTAGGATTAGTAATGATGCTAGCGATGCTCGTATTAGCATCCTCTTTCACCACCAAAACAACTTCAGTGCATGAGACGAAATTCGACGCTGATATTGTTGACCTTGCGATCTCACAGGATTTCTTGTCCACTTTAGTAGCAGCAGTGAAGGCTGGCGATTTAGTGGGTACATTGAAAGGAGATGGTCCATTTACAGTATTTGCACCTACAAATGAAGCCTTTGCTAAGCTACCTGCTGGAACGGTAGAGAATTTATTGAAGCCTGAGAACAAAGCTCAGTTGGTTAAAATCCTTACTTACCATGTAGTGCCAGGAAAAGTAATGTCAAAAGACCTTAAAAACGGTCAAATGGCGAAGACAGTAGAAGGAAGCTCTATCAAGGTAACATTAAAGGATGGCAAAGCTATGATTAACAACGCAACTGTAACTACAGCTGATATTGAAGCTGATAACGGTGTGGTTCATGTGATCGATACGGTTATCATGCCATCAATGTAATTCAAGACTTATCTTGTATTAAGGAAGCCTGTTCATTTGGACAGGCTTTTTTTGCCTTGTTTTAGGAGATCCCTAGTCAGGATGCTCAAGCTGCAAAAAGTTGCACAGCTATATTTCATGTATATCCGCTTTTTTTCCAATATAGAGCCTATAATACAATAGGATTTGGTCAACTTAAGAATTGAGGCCGCTAGCGTTACCGGTCTTTTGTCTGGAAAAGCCTAGACATGTCGGGTATTGGCAAGGTTGAGAAGATTTTTAAAGACATCAATCGACTCCCCTCAAAATTCTATTGAAGCAAAAAGCCTCCCGATTTGGGAGGCTTTTGCTATGTATTGGGGATCTACTTATTTGATCAGTTCTTTGCGCTTTAGAATCGTTTCCATGAATTTTCGCTCATTTTCTGAATTGAATATTCGGAATGGAAGATGGATGAATTGTGCTTTGGACATGTAAAGTACATAGGCGTCTTTTCTAACCTCAGCGTTTTTGATCATATTCCACTGCACAGGCATGCCTTGCTTTGTATTGATTTTCATTAAAATCTGACGGCTGTCGATTTCGTAAGCCATCTTATCAAATATCACCTTATTTTGTTCCATTTGGGTGACTCCAGTGAATTGAATCGCCCAGAAAAGCACGTATAAGCCGTAAGCTAGTAATCCGCCGATTATCCACCAGATGGAAGGAATCCAAAAATAACCACACATTATTACGAGTGCGATTGGAATTACCCACCACTGTTCCTTAAGCACATTTACGAGGGCCATTTTGATATAGGTGCCAGTTGGGAGTTGATATTTTTTAGTTTTTACGATCATCACTTGTCTTTTTCAGAGCGCAAATATCCACCTATCCGGGGGATTTAACAAGTCCGCCTAACTCATAAAAATGTACTTTTCCAGAAACAAATCGGCATTACCATTGATTTAAATCTTGTATTCATTTATCTTATCTCAAATTTTTAGCGATGAGTAGTCTAGTAATTGATTTGATCCTCTGTGGTTTGGCTTATGTCATTCTGATTTATGTCATGGCCACTATGACCCACAACTCTATAAAAAAAGGGGGGAGCAGCGAGGATGATGGTGATGGCGGAATTGAGGATCTTACTCCTCCAAAAATTGATCTACCACCTGGAGTGCAGTGGCCTAGTGATTCGCCCAAGTCAAGAATTCATGAGCCGGTGGAATTTTAATGGCATTTATTGCAGATCCCTTGCACTAGTAGATTCACTTCTTTCTTTTTGAAGCCACTAGGCAGTTTGATTGACGGTAAACTGGTTGATTCTAAACAAGTCGTTTCCCCACATACTTCACATTTGAAATGAACGTGCTCGTGGTTATGGACTTCTTCATCATGTGAGCAAAGCGCATATTTAGTTGCACCGCTGTCGTCTAGTACTTTGTGCACCACGTCTTTTTCCACAAAAGTTTTTAGCGTACGGTAGATCGTTACCCGATCAAACTGGCTTTGCAGAGATTCTTCAAGATCCGAATGTGCCAAAGCAACTTGCTTATCTAAAAATTCACGAATTATCTCTTGGCGGCAATCTGTGATGCGAAGTTTGTGACTTTGTAGGATAGCTAGTGGTGATGACATAGGCATGGGTTTGAAACAAAACTAATCAAAAATTGATTTCTTTCTCGCAACGACGCGACGGCGCAACGTTTTGAAACAGATTACATGACTACTAGACTCCCGGCGTCCTAGCTTTAAAAACTCAAAAATATTCTTTTCAAAACCCTTTAGGCATAATCTTAATTTAATATTCTAGGCAGCTGTTAAAACAAAAAAGATCACGCAGTTGCGGCGTTGAGAGATTTTTTTAAAAAAAATGGGCACCATTTTCTGGCGCCCATTCAACTAATTGAATAAATCTAGATTTAAACCTACAAGGCTAAAAGAGACTTTTTTTGTAAAACATTAAGTTTACCCTTAGTTCAGTCATTCCTTTTCGGTCTTCCAGCTTTTATCCTTACTTAGGATCAAGAATAGCGTTTATTCTTTCTAACGCATCTTCCAAGTGAAGCTTAGACATTCTGTCTGAGGTTCTAGAGATTGCAGATTTGATGTCTTTCTGCAAGATTTTCAATTCTCCTCTAGCCATAGGTCTGATGTCAGACTGAGAGGCGTTGATTTGAGGGCCGTAGAAGCTTCTTGCTGCAGCTGGGATGTTCGGTCCATCGCTTGTCATCAGGTACTCCATACGCTCAATGTAAGCTCTTTGCAATGCTCTTCTGTGAACATCGATGGTTTTGCCAGCAGGAAGTTCAGACCAGATGCCTTTTCTCAGGTCGTCAAATAGCTCCGTCATTTTGTATGCTTTATCACCGTTAAGAGCTTCGTTTTCGATCACTCGACCAAGTCTTCCCAGGTCAAGAACCGAATTCAAAGTACCTGCTTGCACGCCACGGATTCTTTCCAATGCACCAAAATCTTCTGTTCTAGCGAAGATATCATCTTGCATCATCCACTCAGGAGTAGTGAAAAGTTCTTTGTTCAGGAAGGAAATTGCAGACTTTTGGATGTCTTTGGAAGTATGGGTATAAACAGGAAGATCCTGACCCGTAGCTCTATAGACTTCAGCTACACCACCCACGTTGGTTTTTACATGGCCCATGTATCTATTGAATTGAGTGATCACCTGACCATACATTTCTTTCAAATCATCAAAGTCCTTATAAGGCTTATTGTCCTCAGCAGTCCACTCCATTAGGTTGGGCATGATGCGCTTCAAATTGGCGATACCATATTCAGAAGCTTTCATGGAGTTGTCACCTAGGTCTTCGCTTTGTGCAGTAGGGTCATAGCTATTTCCCTGACGTCCATATCTGTAAATTGGATCACCTTGTTTTTCCAAGATCCACTTGTCCAAAGTCGCTAATTCGTCTTCTGGAGTAGCAGCATCAGGAATAGGTCTATAACCCCAAGCGATAGAATACTTATCATAAGGACCTACGTTTGGCATCAGGCTTACACCTTTGTCGCCTGGCTGTGCGATGTAGTTGAATCTAGCATAATCCATTATAGATGGCGCAGTTCCATATTCTTGGGTAAAGTCCGCATCCCTCAATTTCTCTACTGGGTAAGCATGAGAAGAAGCGAAGTTATGTGGAAGTCCAAGAGTGTGTCCTACTTCGTGAGAAGAAACAAACTGGATCAATCTTCCCATCACTTCATCTTTGAATTGTACGCTCTGCGCATCTGGGTTGATAGCTGCGGTCTGAATAAAGAACCAGTTTCTCAAAAGGTTCATCACATTATGATACCATCCGATATCAGATTCTAGGATTTCGCCTGACCTAGGATCAGATACGTGCGGTCCATACGCATTTTGAATATCAGAAGCGAAGTATCTGATCACAGAATATCTAGCATCTTCCGGGCTCCAATCTGGATCTTCTTCTTTAGTAGGGGCTTCTTTGGCAATAATGGCGTTTTTAAAACCTGCCGCTTCAAAAGCTACCTGCCAGTCATTTACACCTGCGATTAAGTAAGGAACCCACTGCTTAGGAGTAGCTGGATCGATGTAATAAACGATCTGCTTCTTCGGCTCTACAAGCTCACCTGCTTTGAATTTGGCCATATCCTCATCCTTCACTTCTAATCTCCATCTATCCAAGAAGGTACGATTAGCAGCTTTCTGAGCATCTGCTCCATAATCTACCACAGATCTGCTAAACCAACCCACCCGCTGGTCTCCCAGACGTTGCATCATTGGTGTCTTTGGAAGCAACAGCATGGAAGAGTTCATCTCCAAAGTGATAGATCCAGTAGAGCTATTTGAAGGAGGATCACTAGCCAGGTAAGTCATCACATATCTTGCCTCGATGTTGATCGGATAAGTATGGATATGCTCGATGTAAGATCTGTCTGTGTCCAAACGGCTCACTTTGTATTGGGTACGCTGTCCTTTTGGCAAACCAAGCGCTTGTACGTCCTTTGCCCATAGATCTGTAGCCTCTATGACGATGCCAGTAGAGTCCGTTCCAAGGGATTTGATAGGGAATTTCTGCAATAATGGCTCCAAGTTGGAGTTTTTCACAGCCAATGCAATTGGAAGCGAATCTGCAGCATAGTTGTTAACAGAGATAACTTTTAAGAAGATATCGTTGTTGTTCTTTTCCCAGCGAAGCATCAGCGTGTTGGTACGCTCACCGCCATAACCAATCCCAGTGGCAGTTTTGGCGATCGTAGTGACCATTAACATGTCTCTGCCTAGCAAAGAATCAGGGATTTCGTAGTAGTATTTGTTTTCAATCTGGTGAACCTTGAAAAGGCCATCCTTGGACTTTGCCTTAGCAGTGATTACCTCTTTGTAAGGTTTTGGATCTGAATCGTTACCTTTTGGTTTGGCAGGAGCTGCAGGAGTGGTTGTTTCTTTCTTTGCGTCCTTTTTGTTCTTTTTCTGAGCAAAAGTATCCGTAGAATAAAACATCACACCCATCGCACCTAAGAATAATGTCAATCTCCTCAGTGATTTGGGTAGGGTATTTCTCATAGTTATTATTTGGTTATTTGATTTCTAAACCGTGAATTTCTTTAAAGCATCTGTAAGGAGTGTCCATATTTGATGAGCGGTGTAATTGTGGATTTAAAGGTTAAAATGTGAAGAAAAAGTACAGTACGATAGTAATTGGAGGTGGCTTAGCGGGCTTAATTTCTACCTATTTGCTAGCCAAAAGCGGACATCAAGTTCTTTTGATTGAAAAGAAGGCGTACCCGTTTCACCGGGTATGCGGAGAGTATCTGTCAAATGAAGTCCTCGATTTTTTGACTCGGGAAAATCTGCTGCCACCGGATTATGCATTTCCCCAGGTGACCAAATTTGTTTTTTCGGATACCACAGGCAAAAGTGTATCCACCCCTTTAGATTTGGGAGGTTTTGGAATCAGTCGATACGTGCTGGATGAGCATCTCTTTCAGAGGGTCTTGGAAAAAGGAGGGGAAGTAAAATCGGGTGTTCAGGTGGAGTCTGTTGATTTTGATGAAAATAGTCAGGTTTTCCACCTCGAGGTAGCGGGAGGGGATACGTATCAATCGGACTATGTGATTGGTGCCTTTGGCAAAAGGTCTAAATTGGATAAGGTTTTGAAAAGAAGTTTTATCCAAAAGCGCAGCCCGTATATAGGAGTGAAATATCACATCAAAACGGATTTTGATAGCTCTTCTGTTGCGCTCCACAATTTTGACGGTGGATATTGTGGGCTGAATGCCATAGAGGATGGGAAAGTAAACCTTTGCTATCTGGGAGACAGAGATCAATTGAGGGCGTATGGTTCTATACAAGCATTAGAAAAAGAGGTGTTGTGGAAAAATCCGAACCTCAGACACTATTTTTTGGATAGTGATTTTCTTTTTGAAAAGCCTGAAGTAATCAATGAGGTGAACTTCGAGCGAAAAAATCCAGTGGAGAATCACATCCTGATGGCTGGAGATTCCGCTGGATTAATCACGCCTCTTTGTGGTAATGGCATGGCTATGGCGATTCAATCGGGAAAGTTAGCGGCTGAAGCGATTTTGTCAGGAAAAGAGAGAGCGGAAGTGGAGGCACTTTACGAGACCTCATGGAATTCATTCTTCAAGCAAAGGCTTTGGCTGGGAAGAACTATACAACGGCTTTTTGGAACTACAAAGGCTTCGATTTTTGCGCGAAGGCTTATTCAATACGTGCCTTTTGCCGCAGGCCAACTCATCAAAAACACTCATGGAAAACCTTTTTAAACTCCCAACGCCTGTAAGATCTGCGTGTTTTTCAGAAAGTAATAAATGAAGAATGCATTGAGTGCCAACGCAGAGAAATAATTCATGCCCATGGCCCAGGAGTAATTGGCATATTTCTCAGGATTTAGCCGGACAAAGTTGAACCAAGTCAAAAAGTATAGCATGATGGGAGTCATGGCGGCAAGGTAGATCCAAAGGATTTGAGTCTGATTTCTGGCTAAAAAATACCAAGCAAAAGCAGCTCCGGTGCACATAAAAACCAAAGCTGCGAAGAGAAAAGTGCCTTTGATTCCCAACACCAAACTCAGCGTACGATCTCCTCTACGGCTATCTTCCCCGTGCTGATAGACCTGTGTCAGCGGGTAATTTCCCCACAGCATCAAGCTGGTCAATAGTCCGGGTAGCAGCACATGGGACTTTGTCAACACATCCCAACTTAGATTGCTGAGACCGGCATAAGCCATCCCAAACGTGAAATATCCCTGAAATAAACCCGCGATGAACCAGCTCAGCCAAGGGTATTTTTTGAGACGAATGCTGGGGTGAGAATAAGCCATACTCACCAAGCCATAGACCAACAGCATGCCTGCAAAACTGAAATTAATCGTGGCTCCTATTCCAAGAGCGACTAGGAAGAATACCAGGGAAAGCCAATAGAGATCTTTGGTGACTTTTGGTGGATGCTTCAGTCCACCTATACTCTCTTCATCTTTGTCAAAATAGCTGTTGTAGCCGTTACTCGAAGGATATAGAAAAAGATGCAGGGCTAGGAAAACCCATAAGATTCTGGATTCATTGTGATTAGGCGTAAGTGCTAGCGCAAAAAAGAAGACAGGCATCAAAAATAGAGAAAAAGGAATGCGGAGATGCCTAAGGCTAGAAGTTGTAATCATGTCGTAAGTGAGTTGGAAGAATAACTTTTCTGGAGAGAGATGGTTACCTGTATTCAGCCAATTTAGAAATATTCGATTAACTTGATTGAAACAACGGGAACTTATCTAGCGATAAGTTGGCATCTTTTTCGAAATTGAACTTCACCTAAACCACTAAAAAACAAACCATGGTCATACTTTCTCACCGATCAATTTTTTATATATGAGTACAGCAATCGTCAGTATCGGTTTGGCGAATCCCGGAAAACCAATAGCTCAATCTTCTATTGCTAGTTTTATGCAGAAAGCCCATCAACTGGATGAGCTCGAAGCTAGGAAGTTGAGTTTTCTTTATAGAAAATCTGGAATCTCCAGTCGCCATTCTGTTTTGAGTGATTTTGAAAAATCTGATCAGGAGGATTTTACTTTTTTTCCTAAAAGTAAAGACTTTGAGCCTTTTCCCAGTACCAAAGCTAGAATGGAAGTTTTCAGGAAAACGGCTCCAGAGCTTTGCAGAGATGCAGTGACCAATTGCCTCGCTAAAACTGAAACCAAACCCGAAGAAATTACCCATCTTATTTTGGTTTCCTGTACGGGGATGGTAGCACCAGGAGTAGAGTTGGAATTGATGAAGCTTTTGGATTTGGATGATGCGGTGGAGAGGTATTGTATTCACTTCATGGGCTGTTATGCAGGCTTCACGGGATTGAAGCTTGCCGACAAAATAGTGAAAGCAGAGCCTGCTGCCAAGGTAATGCTGGTCTCAGTGGAGCTTTGCACCCTACATTTTCAGAAGGAGTATGTGGAAGATAATATTCTGGCTAATTCACTTTTTGGGGATGGAGCCGCCGCGGCTTTGGTGATGAATTCTGATTCTGGCTTGAAAATTCACTCCTATCTCAGCCAGGTCCTACGGGAAGGCGAAGAAGATATGGCCTGGGGAATCGGTGATTTTGGCTTTGAGATGAGGCTGAGCAAGTATATTCCTAGCCTTCTGGATCAGGGCATTGGCAAGTTAAAGGCAGACTTCGAAGAGCGGTTCCAGTTGTCCTCTGTGGATAACTTCGCCATTCACCCCGGTGGCAAACAGATTTTGAATAAGGTGCAAGAAGCCTTTGGCTTGTCTGAGTCCGTGAATGCGCATGCGATGCGAGTACTAGATCAGTTTGGTAATATGTCTTCGGCTACCATACTTTTTGTCCTGGAGCGAATGCTTCACGATGATGAGATTCAGGGAAAAATACTCTCCATGGGATTTGGGCCGGGGCTTACTTTGGAAACTCTACTGCTGGATAAGTCATGAGTATTTTTGCGCAGCGAAGTGAGGAAAAAGAACTCATGGATGACCTCAACTGCTCGGGTGAAGAGCTAAATCAAACCTTGCGTGAGCTGAAAACCATCAATCGCTGGCTGGGTGGGAACTATGTGACGACTTCCGGACTGGCCAAGGTTTTCAAGAGTTTTCCACAACCAACTTATTACATAGCAGATATAGGATGTGGAGGTGGGGATATGATTCGGGTGATGGATGACTGGGCGAAAAACCACCAAAAAGCACTCAATTTCACAGGAATCGATGCCAACAGGAACATTATTGAACTTGCTGCGGTTAGATTAGCTGACTTACCCGAAATTACCTGGAGGGTTCAAAATGTTTTTGACGTTGAATTTTCAGAAGAAAAAGTAGATATTTCTACTTGTACGCTCTTTACACATCATTTTAACGATAGCGAGCTAGTATCCTTACTAAAATCCCTACGAGAAAAATCACGCCTGGGAATAGTGATCAACGATTTGCACCGCCATCCTTTTGCGTATTACAGCATCAAATGGCTGACGCGGGTATTTAGCAAATCAAAGATGGTCCAGCATGACGCCTCTTTATCGGTATTGAGGAGCTTTTCTAGGTCAGATTGGGAAAGGATTTTGAAAGCTGCCCAAATCAAACACTATGAAATTAGCTGGCATTGGGCTTTTCGCTGGCAAGTGAATATTATATTTTAATGCATGTATATCCACTTTGTCACCAGTCATGTCTAAGGCAAAAAGTTAGATAGGATTTGCTTAACTTAAGAGTTGAGGCCTCTTTGGTCCCCTGTCTTCGGACTTCTATCCGGATGAGTTGGGGAATACTAGCTATTGGAATTATTACGGATAGTCATACCTATTAAAAATCATTATTCAACCAAAAAATATATTACAATGGAAGACTTTGGAATATCTCAAGAAACAGCTGATGCATTATATGCAGATGGGATAAGTCTAGCAGTTTCAATCGCACTGAGTATTATTGGTGCACTGATTTTTTATTTTGTAGCGAGAGCTATCATCAAAAAATTGCTGATAGGGCTAAGGAGATTTTTGGAGCGAAGAGACGATTCTCCCTCATTGAATGAGTTTCTATATGGTTTTGCCAAAATTTTGCTCTATGCTATTCTAATTGTGGGTGTCCTTATGATTTTGGGTGTACCGGGAAGTTCATTCTTAGCCATATTTGGTGCTGCCGGTTTAGCCATTGGTTTGGCCTTGCAGGGATCACTATCGAATTTTGCCGGAGGCCTACTCATTTTAGCATTTAAGCCGTTCAGAGTTGGGGATGTTATCGTGGCGCAAGGACATACCGGAACCGTGAACAGAGTACAGATTCTTTATACCCATCTGATGACTTTTGATAATCAGGAAGTGATCATACCAAATGGTAGTCTGGCGAATTCCGATATCGTCAATATGAGTACGCAGGAAACTAGGAGAGCTGAAATCAAAGTTGGAGTAGCCTATGGTACCAATATTAAAAAAGCTAAAGAAATTATTCTGAACATCTTCAATAATGATCCTAGGGTATTGCAAGATCCTGCTCCATTTGTCGCTTTACAAAATTTTGGAGATAGTTCACTTGATATGGTCGTGAGAGTTTGGGCAAAATCTTCTGAAATGTGGCCAGTTTATTTTGATGGGATGGAAGCTATAAATACTGAATTTGAGAAGGCAGGAATAGAAATTCCTTTCCCTCAGCGCGTGGTACATCAAATCAAAGAGAAGGCTGCCGAGGAGGAAGCCAACTCTTAAAAACTCATTCTAAACTAGAAAAGGCGATCACTATTGATCGCCTTTTTTAGTTTAGAATCTTTTTATTACCTCATGAAGCGGCTTTCTTTCAATAGCTGGCACATAGGTTTCTGCTTTTGGATAGCCTACAGGAATTAATAGATAGGGTTTCTCATTGAATGGTCGTTCAAGTATTTCGCTGAGAAAATTCATGGGACTAGGCGTGTGTGTGACAGCCGTCAGCCCAGCTTGATGAATTGCAGCTATCAGGAAACCGCAGGCGATTCCCACCGATTCGTTGACATAGTAATGCTGCGACTTCTGGCCGTTTTCCAATCCATAAGATTGCTTGAAAACTACTATCAGATAGGGAGCTTCTTCCAAAAATGGCTTTTCCCAGTTGGTACCTAGAGGTTTGAGATCAGCTTTCCAGTTTTCCGGCATCCGAGTGGAATAGCTAATTTTCTCCTCCTCTTCGGCTGCATCTCTGATTTTCTTTTTGATACTGGGATCAGAAATAAGGCAAAAAGTCCAAGGCTGTTTGTGTGCTCCAGATGGGGCTGTACTAGCTGTGAGGATTATATTTTCCATCACCTCTAGTGGAACAGGTCTGGGGTCAAACTCCCGAACGGTTCGTCGCTGATCCATTTCTTGATAAAAATGCTCGGAGCGCTGGATCATTTCTTCTTGGCTGAGCTGCGGACGTTCATACCGAATATGCTCAAAACCCTCAATTTTTTTCTTTTCCATAAACAACAACGGCTACCTCGAAAGATAGCCGTTTTGATTTAAGATATTAGAGAGAATTAGTCTAGTGTGATCGCTTTTGATCCTCCGGGATAGAAGACTGTGGCGAGTTTGTCACATGTCTCATCACCGTAATCTACTGAGACTTCAATACCTAAGAATTGAAATTTCTGAATTCCACCGATAGGATAAGTAATGCCAGAATCCATGCAGTTTTTTGTATAGATCAATGGTTCATTGGTGGATGTAATATAGTCAACCCCTTCTCGGCTCTTTCCAGCGGCAGTTCCTGTGATAGAAACTTCGTATGCACCTTGAGTTCCAAGTGTAATAACCCGCTGTTGCTCGCTATTGATTGTAAAAAAGGTAGCGTTCGGCCAAGTCACTTTTCCATTCTGAATGGAGACGCCCAGGGTAATGCTATTGTTCCCCCCGTTTACACCTTTATTTGTGATTTTTCTAGTTCCTTCTACTTTCAGGCCATCTACTTCATAACCTTCGAAAGTTGTGGTGATTTCTGAGCCAGGAAAAAGCAAGTTGGCTGTATAGGCTATTTTCACTTTTCCTTTTCTTACCACGCCGTAGTTATTAGTACAGCCAGCTCCAAAATCAATGGTGATCAATTTGGCAGCATTATCTAGTTTGATGATAGTCCCTTCGCATAGATTGCCTCCAGGAAGATCCACGGTTGTTCTGGCGTTTAGTCCAGAGCTACTTAAGGCAGAAAGAGTGATGTAATCGACGTCTTCGAAAGTGCTGATTACCTGACTATTTTCTTCGACTACAGATAATTCAGGTACGGGAGCCTCTGGACTATCGTTCATGTCACAACTGAACACTAGCATTGATGCGATAAGCACACAAGCCAAAAATGGAAATTTAGGGGTGTTTTTCATATGTTTATAATTTTAACTTTAATGGCCATATGGAATCTCGCATGGTTATAATCATCCCAGTGTGTAACGTTATTCGTCATGCTCGATTTCATGAGAGATTAATTTATGATTTTTTCTTTATAGGTTTTTTGGTGGGGACTTTGGTACTTCCACCTACGCAGCCGATATTTTGAGTAAATGGGACATCATCAGGTAAAATTCCCATTCCTTCAGACATTTCCCAATCTTCGATTTCAATTTCTTTTTCTGCTTCTTTTTTATCGTTTTTCTTTTTCATGCCTTTTCTTTTTGATACTGTACAAACGACTCATCCTGGCTAAAATTTGAATATGTGGCAAGGATTGCGCCAATTTCAATACTAAGCTTGGTTCAATTCCTATCTTTGGGCATGAATGGGTTTGATTTTGAAAATTCTGGTCTCGAAGAGAAGCTGAAAACGGTAAAAAAAAAGGCGTCAACACTATCATTATTGCGGTTGATTGTGTTTTTTGCAATGGGTGCGTTGTTCGTTTTGTCTATTTCTGAGAGTCCTTATTTATTTTTTGGTTTTTTGGCTGCGGCATATGCTTTTATCAGCTTGATCAGGAAATATAATGTTCAGAAAGATCAAGAGGCTATTTATTTAGCTCTGGAGACAATGAATCTTAACAGGGCAATGCGAGTAGAAAGGAAGCTGAATGACCTGGAAATGGGGAGTGAATTTCAAGATAAGAAACATCCTTTTTCCAATGACTTGGACTTGTTTGGTGACCATTCTTTGTTTCAACTGCTCAATCATACGGTATCCAAAAAGGGGAAGGAATCGCTTGCAGCCAAAATGAAGGCAGATTTTGATTTGAAGAAAGCAGATCCGCTTCGAATGGCCTCCTCAGAATTGTCCACAAAACCCAGAGTTCTCCAAGCAATGGAAAGTATTGGGTTAGCTTTTTATACTGAGGAAAAAGTGAATTCAGGTTGGGTCAACTGGCTCAATCAGCAGGAGAAAAGTACCTTCTTAATTTCCATTTTTGCATTTGTAGGGCCACTCGGGGGGATTTCGGTCTTAGTTTTGAGTTTTCTAGGCATTATTCCAGGCGCATTGGTTGGGGTGTGGGTTTTGATAGGATTGGTGTTTTTAGGCTTGGTTTTTAACCCATTAAAAAATGCTTCAGAGTCTTTGCCAAGTAGAAATCAGCTAAAAACCTACCGGTATTGGCTGGCAATTCTGGAGGGTGAAAAGTTTGAATCGTCTCTTCTAAAAAAAATGCAAGCTCCATTTCTTACCGATGGGCTCAAAGCTTCCACACTTTTTGATCAGTTGGATAGCTTGGGGCTTTGGGTGGAGAATCGAATTAACCTCCTTTATATTCCATTGAACCTACTTTTTTGGACAGATCTATTTTTATTTCTCAGGCTGATTTCTTGGAAAAAGAAGCACGGTCAGGTGGTTGCTCATTTTCCAGCTCAACTGACCGAGTGGGAAGTCATGATTTCCCTGGGGGCTTTCGAATATGAAGTTGGGGGTAAGGGAAAAGTGATTTCCGTGGAAAAAGGGCTGCTTGGTAGGGCGGTTGCTCATCCGCTACTTCACCCTCAGGTGGCGGTAGCGAATGACTTCATGATCAATGCCAACCAACAGTTGATTTTACTTACGGGCGCAAATATGAGTGGGAAAACGACCTTCATGCGAACGCTGGGGGTTAATTGTGTGTTGGTGAACCTAGGCTTGAGTCCTTTTGCGGAGGAGTTTGGATTCAGTAATTTTCAACTCTATACGAGTATGAGAAATACGGACAATCTTGGTGAAAGTGTGAGTTCGTTTTATGCTGAGCTAAGCCGGATCAAACAGCTTATCGATAGAATAGAAAGTGGCGAAGAGATATTCTTTTTGCTAGATGAAATTCTAAAAGGCACTAATACAGAAGATCGAATAGCTGGATCGGAAGCGCTCATCAGCCAAGTCAATAACACTCGTGGGATGGGTATCATCAGTACACATGATATTGAGTTGGCCGACTTGGAAACTCGTATGGATACCGTAAAGAATTACAGTTTTCATTCGGAAATTCATGATCAGACCATTGATTTTGATTACAAAATAAAACGAGGAGCATGTCCTAGTTTTAATGCGCATAAACTCATGGAATTGATGGGCATTCGTTTTAATAACTAGCCACGGATACGCTCATTCAGATATACTAGTTCAATTTTTGATTACTTAAACACTATGGCAATACCATCTCAACCACGCATATTGGGAGTCCTCGGAGGAGGTCAATTGGGCAGAATGCTTATTCAATCAGCGATCAACTACAATCAGGATATCCACATTTTGGATCCCGATCCAAATGCACCCTGCAAAGATTTATCTCAGCGTTTCTCTGTCGGTTCGCTGAAAGATTACGATACCGTTTATGCTTTTGGTCATGGATGTGATGTGATCACGGTGGAGATTGAAAGCGTTAATACTGAAGCGCTTGAGCAATTACAGCGTGAAGGAAAAAAGGTTTATCCACAACCTCATATTCTTAGTCTTATCAAAGACAAACGGAAACAGAAACAATTCTATCAGCTACACAATATTCCAACAGCTGATTTTATCCTCACAGAAAATAAGGCTGAAGTTATCCACAATGCTGATTTTCTTCCAGCGGTAAATAAACTTGGAAAGGAAGGCTATGACGGTCGAGGGGTTCAGGTATTGAGGAGTGATAAGGATTTGGAGTATGCATTTGATGCGCCAGGCTTGCTTGAGAAGCTGATTGATTTCGAACGGGAGATAGCTGTTACGGTGGCAAGAAATGAAGCGGGTGATTTGATTGCCTATCCGGCAGTTGAATGTGCTTTTCACCCTACAGCTAATCTGGTGGAATTTCTTTTTGCGCCAGCTGAAATCTCTCAGGAGATCGCCACAAAAGCAGAGGAGATTGCTAAGGATGTGATTTTAAAATTAGGCATGGTGGGTATTTTAGCTGTTGAGATGTTTGTGACCAAAGAAGGAGAAGTTCTAGTCAATGAAGTGGCACCGCGTCCGCACAATAGCGGTCACCATACAATTGAGGCGAATTTCACTTCCCAATTTGAGCAGCACTTACGTTCTGTGATGAATTGGCCACTTGGCAATCCTGAGTTAAGATGTCCCGCAGCTATGATTAACTTGCTGGGAGAAGATGGATTCACGGGTCCCGTGCTTGTGGAAGGTCAAGAAGAAGCGCTGGCTGAGCAGGGTGTTTATATTCATTTATATGGAAAGAAGATCACTAAGCCTTTTAGAAAAATGGGACATGTCACCTTATTGTCTGATTCGGTTTCAGATTTAAAGGAAAAAGCACAACGAATCAAAGAATTAATTAAAATCAAAGCGATACAATGAATCCACAAGTAGGAATAATCATGGGCAGCCAATCAGATCTGCCGATCATGGCTGAGGCTGCACAAATGCTCGAAGAGCTAGGTGTTGCGTACGAATTGACAGTAGTTTCGGCACATCGTACACCGCAGAGGATGATAGATTATGCACATTCAGCTCGTGATCGAGGAATTAAGGTAATCGTTGCCGGTGCAGGTGGTGCGGCTCATTTGCCAGGGATGGTAGCATCTATGACTAGTTTGCCTGTGATTGGAGTTCCGATTAAAAGCTCGAATTCTATCGATGGCTGGGATAGTATTTTGTCGATATTACAGATGCCAGGCGGTATTCCTGTTGCTACTGTTGCTTTGAACGGTGGGAAAAACGCTGGAATTCTAGCAGCCTCTATGGTAGGAGCTTTTGATACTAGAGTAGGAGAAAATCTGGACGCCTATAAGAAGACATTGAAAGAAAAGGTAGAAGAATCAGCAGCTTTGTTAGAAGCGAAAGGTTGGAAAGAAATACTTAATAAATAGAAAATGCGGCTATGGAGCCGCATTTTAAATTTATTGCCATGAACTGGAAGAGGATAATAAAATTTAAGATTGGAGATGTGCCTTGGGAGGTGCCACTGGATGTACTCGTTCTTCTGGGCGTGATCACACTAGTATTGATGGTACTCGGCGCCTATTTTGGTTTTCAATTTGGAAGAGGCTAATCTGTAAAGATTCCCCAGCCATCATCAAGTTTTTCCGAACGGTCAAAACCTCTCTGCCACTCGAGAAATAACTTTCGATATTCTTCAATAGCCTCTCGGAGAAGCTCCAAGTGCTCTTCGGCGTGGGTTTCTTCCATCGCCAATTGATAAGTCATAGAGTTGAGACTTTTTGCGTGGACTTTCATGATTACGGCCTTTTCCATCTTCAATACGTAATCAGAGATCGATTCGGCACCTGCGAATTTGGCACTCATTACCATTGCATCTTCCATCATGATGTTGCCATAGAGTTCTTTCCTTGCTTCATCTAGACTTCCTACCAGAGCTCGGGTCAAGGCAAAAATATCTTTGGCTTTCTTCATCAAAGGATGTTTATAGATTTTCTCATGCTCCTTGCGCGCATCATACTCATCATCTTCATCCCAATCAGCCTCATCGTCATCGTCCCACATGGCAGTTAAGTCTTAGAAAGGCAACTTGTCTTCCTCTCCATCAGAGTGAAAAGTGTCCATCTCTGGCATATCTGAAGGTGCAGCTGATCTGCCTCCGCTTTGTTCTACCTTATAAGCTTTGACTTCCGTGTACCAGCGTCCATTGTATTCTCTACTTTCGACATCTATGCCCAAAGTTACGTTGGCACCTTCAGCTATTGAGAATTGATCGATTTTATCTCCCCACAGAGACACGCAGACTTTTTTAGGGTATTGTCCCCCAGTTTCAATGATGAATTCCTGCTTTCTCCAGGCATTTCCACTTTTTGAATTTCCACCTACTTCGGGTAGTTTTTGAATTACTTTTCCACTCAATTCCATTGTCGTATTTTTTTATTTCTGTCACCGCGAAGATAGGTAATGCGCTCGAATTGTTCTGCTCGATTCCCTTCAAATTACTTTCTCTTGGAAGTTGATGATAATACTTTTTGGCATAAACATTGGTAATTGTAGGCTCTGGAGTGTTGATTTCTATTAGTTATAATTTGCATTTAGTCAACTTTGTGAAATATAATTTGGATTGTCTTTTGACTTCACTCTTTGAGTTAAAATCCTCAAATTTTCTTTGGACAGTTGTTTTTGAAGTCCTACTTTTAAAGCATAATCTTTTTCTTTCACTCTTATTGAATACTATGGCCTAGACCTTTACGTTTATAATAAACCAACTAAAAATGAGTAAACGAATTGGTCCAAAGGACAGCGAATTGATAGCACAGTATCGTAATGGTAGTGATGCTGCCTTTGATCTATTAGTAGATCGATATCAAGGTAAAATGTTCACCACCATTTTTCTGATCGTCAAGGATCAGAAGGTAGCCGAGGATTTGCTGCAAGATGTATTTGTCAAAGTGGTCAAAACTCTCAACTCTGACAAGTACAATGAGGAAGGGAAGTTCCAGCCGTGGGTGATGCGGATAGCTCATAACTTGGCCATTGACTATTTCAGGAAAGCCAAGAGATATCCGACTATTCTGATGGAGGATGGTTCGAACATTTTCAATTCGTTGAAATTTGCCGAAGAAAATGTAGAAGACCGTCAAGTTAGAGAGGAAAATATTGAATTGGTGAAGCGCTTGATAGAAGAGCTTCCTGATGCTCAGAAGCAAGTTTTGATCATGAGGCATTACTTGGATTTGAGTTTCCAGGAGATAGCAGATCAGACAGGAGTGAGTATAAATACCGCCTTAGGAAGAATGCGATACGCGCTTATTCACTTAAGGAAGAAGATGAAACAACTAAATTTCGCATATGATAAAACCATTTACCCCAAATGACTTGGTAAGGTATATTTACCAAGAAATGCCGGAGGTAGAGCAAGAACTCTTAGTGCAAGCCTTGCATAGTGATGACTCACTGATGCAAGAATATGTGGAGATGCTGAGCACAATAGAGCAAATGGATCAAATCCAGCTTCAACCTTCAGAAAAAGTAGTACGAGCCATCAAGATGAGCGCAAAATCTACGGGACTCGAGCGAGTCTGAAAGCATGGTAACCCCGCAATTGCAGGGTTTTTTAGTTTAAAAATTCCGCTAAAAAGTGTGCAGCTTGCTGAAATAAAGCTGAATAGGTTTCGGGCGTAAAGCCATGCCCTTGATTGGGTACTTTAATAAATTCATGAGGCACCCCAGCTTCAGATAGTGCTATGGCCAGCAGTTCACTTTGTGAAATAGGAACCACCTGGTCAACTGTCCCATGAAAAAATATGGTGGGCACAGCTTGCTCGTCAACAAAGGTAATAGGACTGGATTCTGCATAAGCAGTGGGGTTCTCTGATGGATTTCCTCCGAGTAAACCTCTAAGTCCAGCGACGGTAAGAAAATTAAAGTCATACAATTCTGCTAAGTCTGTAGGGGAGAAAAAGGCGACTACCGCTTTAATATTTCCTATTGACGCATGCTTATAGGCATGTAATAAAGCTAAGTGTCCACCCGCACTTGCGCCTGCAAGTATTATAGTGTCTGAAATATTCCATTCAAGTGATTTGCTTTGGATATAGGTGATGGCTTCTTTTATCTCATTTTCTTGGGTAGGAAATTTATTAGCACCAGTATTTAAGTTGAATAAGCTATAATTGATAGAAGCGAATGCATATTCCGGTAAGGCTGTAGAAAGGGCTGATCTAAATTCATTAAATTCCTCTTTGCTGCCTTCAATCCAAGCTCCTCCATGTATATAGATTAGTAGCGGGGTGTCTTTCTGAGATCTGCCTGCCGGCAAATACACATCCATTTTTTGCCGAGGATTTGCCCCATAAGGTTGATCTAACAGATCGATTGCAGTTGCTTCATCTGGAAAAGCATCAGTACTCCTGTCACAACTCAATAGGAAAAGAGCAACTACTGCAATTAAACTTGTTTTTTGAAAAACCCCATTCATAGTTTAGAGATGATTAAAGCCATTTGATCAGCTTGCTGATCAATTCTCGAGTTGCGGTGGTGTAGGGAGGTCTCATTAAGGATACATTGTTATAGCCCACCCTTTGAGATAAAACACCTTTTTGGTGAGAAAATGCAAGAAACCCAAAATGTCCGTGAGCGCTACCAATCCCGCTGTTATTCACTCCGCCAAACGGTAGGTTTGGGTGAAGAAAATGTATCACGCAATCATTTAATACCGCGTTTCCAGAACTAGTTTCTTTTAGAACTCTGGATGATTCCTGGCCCTTTTTTCCAAAATAATAAAGTGCAAGTGGCTTCGGGTTAGCATTGATAAAGGATATGGCATGATCTAGCTCTGAATACTCCAGTATTGGTAGGAGTGGCCCGAATATTTCCTCTTGCATGATTTTCATAGAATGATTGATATTAGTCAGCAAGGTGGGTTCAATGAATCGATCCCGTTGATTTACACTTCCTCCAAACTCGATCTTTGCTCCAAGTTGAATCGCATCCTTAAGCATAGCATTCAATCGATCAAAATTCTTTTCATTGATGATTCTGGCGAGATCCTTGGATTTTTCAATGCCTTCAAAGTTTGGGTCATACATTCTTTGAATAGCTGACTTCATTTCTAGAATGAGTCTTTCTTTTACTTCAGAATGAGCAAAAATATAATCTGGAGCGACACAGGTTTGAGCTGCGTTGATATACTTACCCCCAATTAGTTTTTCAGCGGCATCTTTTAGATCTGCCTCAGGGGAAATGATAACCGGAGATTTCCCGCCTAACTCGAGAGTCACAGAAGTAAGATTTTTGGCAGCGGCTTCCATGACTATTTTTCCTACACTTGGGCTACCAGTAAAGAATATATGGTCAAAAGGCAAAGCCAGAAGAGACTTCGCCATATCTACTCCACCTTGAAAAACCATGACCTCTGAAGGTTTGAATAATTCAGAGATCATTCTATGGATCAACTCAGACGTGTGTGGTGTGAGCTCCGAAGGCTTAATAATAACAGGGCAACCTGCAGCCAATGCGGATATTAGAGGGCCGATGGTCAGGTTAAATGGATAATTCCAAGGGCCAATTATCAGCGAAACTCCTTTTGGTTCATAGATTATTTTACCACTTGTGCCAATCATTGCAAGTGGGGTTCCCACTTTTTGTGGCTTCATCCATGATCCTAATTTACTGATGGTGTGATTGATCTCCGAGGTAATTGGAAATACTTCAGATAGGTCTGTTTCTGCTGCTGGTTTTTTGAAATCTTCGAAAATTGCGTTTTGGATATCTACTTTGTTCTCTTTAACCCAATCTCGAATAAGCTTTATTCTAGCTATTCTTTCTTTAAAGGTAGAAAGCCGCCAGTCCAAAGCGGTTTTTTTCTGGGATTGAAAAATCTCCTTTGCACTGTCTTGTTTGGAAATTGTCGTTTGCTGGTCAATCATAATAGAAAAATGATTTTAGGTTAGATAATAAAGGTACAGAATTCTTTGCCAGTCATAATCCAACCTTTTTTGGGTTTAAAAACTATGGGTAGAAAGTTAGTTTTCTACCGAATCATAAATTTTAAGAAATAGAAAGTATGCATAAAAATGCATTTCAAATAAATTTTTCTGTTACTTACTTGTATATGAAATACAATAAGTTGTATTTTTATGGCAAAATAGTGGTGACCTGTTGCCAATTGTTTTAATGAAAGCAGCGGAACCCATGGGTCTGAACCTTTATAAAATTTTATTTTGATCTTGGAATAGAAATTTTATTCTGTTTAAAGGCATTTCAGTGTTTTATAATTCTGATAGAATTCATTATTGATAGGATTTTACAAAATCGAAATTTTAACAACTTACGATATGGACATTATATCCAATTGTCACACTAGTCCAAGCCTAGATAAAAAAGGATTAAGTATTCTGGCTAGAAATTTTTCAGGAATTATCAAACTTTTAGCTGTTTGGTTGATTTTTTTGGGAGGGATAGTTTTACCTGTGCTAGGTCAGGCTCAAACCAAAGGGTTAGTATCATCCGAAGGAGAAAAGGATGTCATTCCTTATGTTGATTTTCAAAATTTGGGGAATAATCGATCGGGAGCGAGGATGCTTTCGAATCAGACAAATGCGAGGTTATTGGAAGACTTTCCTGATTTTTGTCAAGGGATTTTTAATTTGAATTTTGAGAATGGGATAAAGGTTTTGGGTTCTGGGAATCCGTCTTCTTCTTCGTTATCAAGTCGATATCAAGTCAATGATGTTTATACTTTTAGGAATGTTGTCACCTTACCGGGGAATATTGTAGTTCACGCCCGTGTTACTATTGAGCAAGAGACAAATGGTCAAATTTCGCTTTTTGACAATACCAGTGCTGGTTATCCAAGTGCATTGCAGCCATCTTTTAGACCTAATTCCAGTACGAGTTCAGGACAAGGCTTTGGTATTTTCAACTTTGAATTTGGGACTGGGACTTATAACACGTCAACAGGCGAAATAACTGGTTTTTCACCTATTCAGATCCCCGCTTTCAATGCCTATTTGGTCGATGTGGATGGAGTTTCTTCTGTGAATGAATTCCAGGCGGTCACGGGTGGTGGAACAGCTACTTTTGGACAAGGTGCAGCAGCGAATATTGAGACGTTGACCGACCCGGCACCTTTTTTAAACAGGTATCAGGATAAGACGCAGGGCTCGGCTGATGGTATTCCAATTAACGTTTTTGACCGAATGGTCCGAATAGAGTTTACAGATGTTTCTTCTTTCAAGTGGAAGTTTGGTGTTAATTATAGAGGTACTGGTTCGGGAACTCAGAGTGACCGACTTTTCTCGTTTTATGTTCTATGTATACCTGGTTTTGTACCTGCAGAAGGGGATTACAGTGATGCCCCTGTCACTTATGGTGCTCCAAATCACTTAATTTCAAATAGTACAAATATTAATTCAACCCCGCGATTTGGGAATATTGTAGATAGGGAGCCAGTTGCTTTACCATCACCAAATGCAGACGGGGATGATAACTCATCGGTAGATTTAGCAAATATTGGAAATGTAGATGATGAGGATGGGGTATTCAATGGGGATGGATCTACTCTAAGTGGTTCCTTCAATGCAGGAGGTACAAAAACAATACGAGTGAATACACGGGGCACAGGTATTATGAGCGGCTGGATAGACTGGAACCGTGATGGTGATTTTTTGGATGTTGGTGAGCAGTTTATTGTTAACCAATCTGTTTCAGGTTCAAATACAAATAATTCTGTGGTTGTATCAGTTCCTTGTGACGCAGTGCCAGGAACTTCCTATTTACGAGTAAGAATCAGTACAGTCAATAATTTGACACCTAGAGGCACGGCTGACAATGGAGAGGTAGAGGATTATAAGATTACGATCACAGACACTAATAACTTGGACGCAGTGGTGATTACTGGTCAACCAGTAGGGGCTACCTATTGTCAAGGGACTTTGCCTGGAAATGTGACCAACTTGAGCGTTACGGCTACAGGATCAGGAATAGGAGCCAATTCATATCAGTGGTATCGCAATACTACTAATTCAAATACTGGGGGTGAATTGATTTCCGGGGCAACGACTTCTACTTACAAGCCAAGCGCTTCAGTTGTTGGTATTACATATTATTACGTGGTTGTAAATGGTAACTGTAAGCCAGCAACCTCAGCAGCAGTAGCGGTAGAGGTTACTCCAGCGACAGCAATAACAACAGCACCAGTAGGGGCGACCTATTGTATCGATGCAACAGCGACTGCGTTGACAGTAGCGGCATCAGGAA
>NZ_JBDVMZ010000011.1:0-6545 GCF_039969895.1 Algoriphagus sp. | reverse complement strand
TCCGGTCAGAGCAACCCCTGTCAAAAACCTCCGCTGGCGGAGGGCGGGCATGGACCTGTTTTTTGTGGCAACTTTTCTTGCTGTCTCTGCCAGTTCAGATTCTGCCTGAATCTGATTCCCAAAATCTGCCAAGTCTGAATTACCTGTTTGCAGGATTCTCAGATTGAGCTTTTGCGGGACTTCTTGGTACTCCACCGCAAAGGAATAGAAGCTGCCGTCCTCAGTTATTACCGTAAGATTGCTGTTCTGCAATTCACTGTTTTCAGCTTTGACCTGTAGGATGTTTTCAACAGCACTGGCTTTCTGGACCAGAATGTTCCGGTTTCCCCGGTCCACGCTTTTTATTGCATAGGGAAAAATCAGGTTGGTGGTCATCTGATCGCTGATTTGGAGCTGGGAGGCAGGAATGGTCTGTGAGGAACCTCTGGAAATACCCTGTGCTTTTAAATCAACAGTAGTAAGCAGAACCAAAGCTGCAAATAAAATGAGATGGGTAATTTTCATGTGATTAGATTTAAGGAGTCGGGGAATAATTACTTGTTTTCAACAATCCAGACCTGATAGCCTGCTTTGAGATTTACTTTGACCTGTCTGATCTTTTTGTCCAGGAAGCTTTTTGCGGTTTCTATCCCGGCACTGGCAGCTTGGGCTTCCAGGGAATTGTCAAAGCTGCTAACCCCCAGTCCCTGTAAGGCCTGATTTCCTGATTGCGAACTGACTTGCTGAGTAATGGAACCGGGAATCCGTATTCCTTCCATGCCGTCGGCATCATGGATGCGGAGATCTACTGGAATAATAGCATCGGATAGCCGGATATGACGGATGGAAATCTTCAGCCGGTCTCCGTTCAAAGAAGCTATCCCATACACCAGCTGGTCTTTGGGGAGTAAGTTGCCTGCGATGTTGGTTTCTTGGGTTAACCGCAACCTGACCGTTTCTCCGGAAGCCAGTGTCTGTTCTTCATGGATTACCGCCTGGATTGATTGGGAGACCTTGGGTTCTGTTTCATTGGTTTCCAATCCAAAGAAGCCGTTTTGGGCTAGGCTTTCATTTTGAATTTCATTCGGTGATGAGTTATGCAGACTTGTGGATTGGGGGTTGGAAACTGGTGAAATGACTGGGGTTTGATCTGATAAAGTTGCTTTTCGTTCTGCTTCAGCCCGTTGCTGCACCCGCTCTGGATGCTGGATGTCGAGAATCTTGTCCAGCAGTTCTGCCATATGCTGAAATTCGGGATCTGGCTGAGCGTTTGTACTCTGCATCTGCTGCATCATTTGATCCAGCCGGTCCAGATCCGCATCCAATCCTGAGTTTGATTGCATTGAAGCAGTACTGACTTCATCAGGATAAGCAGCTGCTGTAGTCACGGGTTCAGGACTTTCAGAAAGGGTTTTGTTGAGTGCTTCCAGTCTTTCTAGAATCAATTCTTCCTGGGTATCACTGTACAGGTTATTGGAAAGGTGTTGATTAGATCTAGGTTCTATCTCTTGTGATTCCAGTGATGGATTGGTCCCCTTTTCTGTTTCGGCATTGAATGCCATCCTGTAATAAGGGTCTTTTTTGACTTCCTGAAAGTATCGGCTGGAGTCGGTATAGGAGCGCTGGTAATGCCCCATTTTATCAAGGGATTTTTCCCCTGCTTCTGTTATTCCTGGAAGCTCCAGATTAAAGCCTTTCTGCTTTTCGCCAACAGGTAAATCACCCGGATTTTTGCCTCCTCCCAATGCCCAAAAGGTCAGGGTCAGGAAGGGCACAGTCAGGATTGGGATCATGAGCAGCTGCTGTCGCTTTTGCCGGAATTTTTGGTTGTTTGAATGGTTCATAACTATCGTGTTTGGATTTGGATGTCATAATTTTCAAGCGTAGTCCAGTTTTCAATGAGGAATCCATGGGGATTGTGCCCGCTTCTGGAGACAGTTCTTAAGTAGCCTTCTGTGATCAGTTGCCTGGTGACAATGGATCCGGTTCTGGTAAGAACCTGCTTGCCGTAGTACCTGAAATAGTAAGGGGTTTCCTCTAGGTCCACCTGCACACTGTCAGTCTGGATTTCCTGGCTGATATTTCCTGCAATGATGTTGGAGTAGTAATTGCTTTCCCGCAGGTTATCGTATTGCCTTTTAGCGGAAGCATCAGCCAAGTAAAGGGCTTTGGTAGTATTGGCTTTGATTACAATATCATCGGGGTCCAGCGTGAAGAAATACCGGTGGAAAGTTGAAATATGGTCTTTGGCCTCAACAGAAAGGTTGTCTCTTCTGTCAGTCAACAAAGCTTCCAGAACTTTCCCATTGGCCAGGATATATACCTTTTGCTGCAATCCGGCAGTCAGTTGCTGGCTTTGGTAAAGGGTAAACCCGGAAAAGAGTAGGCATCCGATGATTACAGCCAATGTGAACAGCCGGATTTGACGGAAGGCAGTATCGATATTTTTTGGTTTGGTAAACATGGTCGTTCTTTTTAGCTGTTGTTTCCTTTGAGTTTGTCGGATTGATACCTGTTTCCCTCATTGAAATATCCCGAGGAAGTGCTGTGAGAGGACATAGATTGACGGAGTTTGCCTGCTTGATCTCCTAAATAGTCTGCAGCCATGCTGGCACCTTTCCCCGCCAATACAGCTCCTGTTCCTGCCGCAGCTACCGTGTTGGTCGTTCCTCTGGTAAAAAAGCCAGTCACTTTATGTGGCAGAGATCCTCCCGAGGCAGCGTGGACGATGTAGTTTGCCATTGAAGGCACTGAGAAATAGCCGATGATCCCAATGATCAAAAAGATCAGGTACCCTGTATCGGTTGCCGAAAAGAAGGTGTCTCCTGTGCTTTCGATTTGTCCGATATCCAGTACCAGCATTTTTTCCTGTACAGTGCTGATGATAGCACCGAAGATATTGGCGACGGGAAGCCATAGATAAATGTTGATGTAGCGGGCAAGCCAGACCGTCAATGTGTGATGGAAACCGTCATAGACGGAGAGCCCAAAAACCAAGGGACCCAGAATGGAAAGTACAATCAGCTGGAAGGTTCTCAGTGTATTGATGCAGAGCGCTGCGGCTTCAAAGAGCAGTTGTAAAATTTCTGCAAGAGCTTGCTTGATCCAGTGCTTGAAGTTGAAACTCCATTTTGCACCTTCAAATTCTAATTTGCTGCTGAGGGATTCCCACCAGGATTTACCTGAATCACTTCCCTCAGGTAATCCTTCGGTATATTTGAGCCATTTTTCATAATCTCCTTCGTGGTGATTGTTGCGGAACATCACTCCCTGAATGGTTCCTTTGACAAGCTCTTCTTTGTGTTTTAACAGATTCTCGATTGCCAGATTGGAATTGTCCACCATTGCTGCTGTGGCGGTGACGGTAGGGTTCATCACTCCATTTATCAGGGATAAAACTGAGGGGAAAAGAAGAATGCAAAAGCCGATGACAAAGGGACGGAACAGTGGGTAGAAATCTATGGGTTCCACATTGGCAATAGACCGCCAGACTCTGGAGGCGATATACCATAAAGCTCCAAAGCCAGCTATTCCCTGTGCCACGCTGATCAACTGGCTGCACAGCGGCATCATCTCGGTGTATAGCTCTTCCAATACACCATGCAGTCCCCTGTCATAGCCTACCTGTGCATGCGAAGTCACCGGGATAAGAATGGTTATTGAAAGTGCAGTGATGGATTTAAGAAGTGCTTTCATGGTGTTTGACAGGCTTAGTTGTCCTTATTTTAATAGAGGTTTCTTATTCCATCCAGTTCCTGCTCGCCTCTGGATCGGCTGATAGCCAGTAGCTGGGTTTCCTGGTTGAATGCGGTCAGGAACATCAGCTTGTCCTGTATTTCCAGGTGAATGTGGTCTATGGCTTCCAGCCGTTCTTCATCGGACATTCTCAGTTTTCCTGCAGTCAATACCAGCGTCAGTTCATCAAGTTGTTGCAGGCTTTTTTTAAATAGATTTCCATAGACTTGAGACAGGTAAGAGATTTCATTTACTGTAAACTGGCCTGAAGCTTTGAAGCTGGAAAATGCCCGTTTGTAATCCCTGACCAGCTTGATCTGATAGCTGATGATTTCTGCTGTTTTGTGGTAGTTTTTTACAGCAGGGCTGACCTGGAGGAGTTGATTGAGGAAGGCTTCATGCAGGCTGAAGTTTCCCGAGGCCAGGTTTTCAATCTGAGAATAGCCTGTTCTCAGGGTGGTGTACCCTTTTTCCAGATCAGCAAGGATCTGCTTGAGTTGTTCCAGTTTGGTGACGTTGAGCAGGAGCTGAGCAGCCTCTTCTGCCTGGGCATTCGAATTTTGAAGCCCAACTGACAGGTATATCGGGATTAAGAAAATTAGGAATGGTTTCATAGCTCGTTTAGTCTTGGGATGTAAGGAATAGACTTTTCTGATGTTCGATTGCCTGGGATTCATGTTGACGGGAAAGGCTTAGATTTTGGCAGTTTTGGTAGAATCGGACGGTATAGGTGTAGGCTTCCAGCATACTTCCATGTATTTTTTTGAGTAGAATGGCCCTTTCAGAATCACTCATTCTCAATTCATCATTTTCAAGCAGGGTTTCCAGCTCAATCAGGATATTGTTGCAGTCTTTAGCAATGGACTGAAGCACATGGCGGATGGTTTTTTCTTCTGAGGCTGTGAAGCTGTTTTCAGCAAAGAGTCTATTGGGAATTTCTAAACTCAGTTGTCTGGTTTTGGAATAGAGAGCAATGGCGCTTTTTGCTTGTGGATGCTTTTGGAGTTTGGGATTGACTGTAGAAAATGAGCTGAAATAAGTTTCATGCTGCGCGTAATCACCATTTTGAATGGTATGCACCAAACCCAATCCTTTGGATGCTACTTCATAGCCTTCTTTGAGCACAGCTCCATAGGCTTTCAAGGCAATGAGCTGCTCTGCCAGATACTTCTTTTGGGTATCTTTCTGCTTCCACCATTCATTCCAGGTTTGGGCATGGGAAGGCAGGGACATGCTTGCCAGATAGAAAATGAGAATCAGTCGTTTCATGTTTTTGTAGTTTAATTGGGTGCTGCTTTAGCGGGTGATTCCGTAGAGGTATTGGACCTGTTCGAGTTCCTTGGTATTTGCAGCCCGTTGCAGACTGAGCTGCCCGTTGCTGAGATTGAAGGCTATCAGATCCTGATAGTTTTGATCCACCTTGTTGGCGGTTTCATTGATCAGTGCCAGTCGTTCCCCCTCGCTCATCTGCAGGGTAAAGGATTTGACCAGGAGGGCCATCTGGTCCAGGTTTTCCACCGTGGTTGCCAAAATGCCCCCATAGACCCTGGCCATATATTCCTTTTCCGATATGGTGAAATGCCCGTCCTGCTGGATGACTGCCCAGACTTTTTTGTATTCTGACACGATGAGTGCCTGCTTCTGGGAAATTTCTTTGATCCGCTGAAATCCTGAAATGGCTGATTTGACAGTCTGCAATTCATTGAAATATTTCCCGTATAAATCCCGCTGTTTTTCTGTCCAATCGGCAATTTGTTCCAGCTTGAGTTTGGATAAGGTGTTTTCCAATACCTTCTGGGCATTCTGCATCCAGAGCACTTTGTTCTGCTCGCGCTGGATCTTGAGGTCCATGGCCACAATCACTTTTTTCACACCCGCTTTGATAATTTCAAGGATGGCCAAGGGGACAGCTGCTTCACTCTGCCTTGGGGATAGCGTAAGGAAAGAGCACAGCAGGGTCAGAATCAGGGATCTGCGGAGTATTTTTCTATTGATTTTCATCTGTTTATAATTGTTTTTTTAAGTCCAGATGGAATCTTTGACGATTAAAATAATCATTGCTCTGTGTGTTTAATGATGATTTTAATAGTGTCGATTCCATAAGTGAATGGTTTAGTGTTGAGGGTTAGGTATCCGATTCAGCACAAAGGGCTGCAATTCCCTTTTGGATGGAACCAAAGCGTTCGGCATACTCCATGACCTTGATTTTCTCGGTTTCCTCGGTGGTATAGGCCAGGTATTCTTCTTTGGAAACCTCGGTGCGGTAAACTTTGGAAAGGGTGCCGCCCAGACTGATAAATACTTCCTTGTATTTGCGTTTGGGGTCATTTGCCATGTTGACAGAAAGTACCATTGCGCGTTCCTTATCCGTAAGCCCCAAAAGTTGCTGGATCTGGTCAAATTTGTTCTGGTATTTGGATTGATCGAGCAGGATTTTGCAGTCGCTGTTGTTGATGATTGCCTGCTTGACGACAGGCGAGCTGATGATGTCCTCTACCTCCTGGGTGACCACGATGGCTTCCCCGTAGAATTTGCGGACAGTTTTAAACAGGTATTTGATGTATTCAGCCATGCCTTCCTTGGCGATGGCTTTCCAGGCTTCTTCTATCAGTATGAGTTTGCGGATGCCTTTCAGCTTGCGCATTTTGTTGATAAAGACCTCCATGATAATGATGGTGACCACTGGGAAAAGGATGGGGTGGTCCTTAATGTTGTCCAGTTCAAAGACAATAAAGCGTTCCTTGAGTAGATCCAGATTTTCTGAGGCATTCAGTAGATAATCGAATTCCCCGCCTTTATAATAGGGGCGAAGCACATACAGGAAATTTCCG
>NZ_JBDVMZ010000010.1:0-161072 GCF_039969895.1 Algoriphagus sp. | reverse complement strand
GGTCTTGGTCAGATGCCTCAATCTCCCGATTTCTGCTCCGTTTTTTCCCCTTCCTTGCTGAAGGGAGTGCAAAGGTAAAAGGTTATTTTTAAACCGCAATACCTAGCGCGAAATTTATTTTTGAAAGTTTTTCAGGTTACTACCCTCGCCTCTCTCTATACCCATCCGTTAGATCGGTGCGCAAAGGTAAGGACTCTTTTTTCTCTTCCTAGCTCTACGCTTAAATTTCTTTTTTTCAATCTAATCTAGAGAATTTTCCCTAATCCCTCTAACACCGTGTGCGTCGTTTGGGAGTGCAAATATCTACCTTTTTTGATTAAGGACAAGAGTGATCCACAAGAAAAACATAAAAAAATTCCGTGTTTCTCGCAGTCTATTAATTATCAGGACTTTTGTTTTTTGTACAGAGGAACGGTGCTGCATGGTTCGCCATACATAATGGACTTAGCTTGACATTGGATCAATGAAATAATTTTGCCGTAGGCAAATAAGGGGATAGGGAAATCACTGCATCCTTTGACCACAACTGGCCTATCTGTAAATGAATCGCTATCCAGTTTCCTAAGACTTTCATGAGAAATCATCACTTCAAGTTCTTTCAAATCTCCAATAGCAAAGCCAAGAGCTACGGAGTGTAGATAGGTTGCCACCAACATAAATGCCCAGTTAGGCACAATAGCATCAGCAGTACAAGTGATAGCAACCCACTTATTTTCATACTGAGTCCAATCAATTTCTTTAAGTGCTGCTCTAAATTCCTTTTCTCTGAGAATTAACTCCTGAAATAGAAAAGGCTTCAAGTCAAAAACCACACGTTCTTCCCTAGGGTATATATCCTCAAGGTTAATCGTAACGATAGAACTAATTGCAACTCTATTTATAATCTCACTCATATAAACAATGAATTCTTTTTGGATTGAAGGGCTTTGAATTCCTTCAGGTAATTTGGAACGAAATAGGCAAGGTCAGCAAACTTCTTCCTTTCGTACTTATGAAAAGCTAACTGTCCAATATAATCTGCAGAAATACGAACCTCAAGAAAGACAGCATTCGGATGATTAATAACCTTAGAGACTTTCTCCACTGCATCCCCAACGAAATATACTTTCCCTTTACCTAGCAGCTCTGAAAAGGAATGCTCATCGACAATTTCGGAATCAAGTTTAGCTGCGGTATTCATATCAAAATCGAATATTTCTCTATAAACCTCCATTCTTCTAGCGTCTAGCATGGCTACAACATACCCGGAATCATTCAGCCTCGCTTTAGCTCCCAAGCACAAAGCCTCTAATGTACTAACCGCGATTAGCGGTATGTCACAGGCAAACGCTAATCCTTTAGCAACAGAAACTCCAATTCTCAGTCCTGTATATGACCCTGGGCCTTCTGAAACAGCAACTGCCTCTACATCCTCTATGGCAAGGTCGCATGCTAGCAACAGAGAACTGACCATCCCCATTAACTTTTCGGAATGGGCACCAGGAACATCCAATGATTTCTCTCCCAATAATATTCCCGCTTGATGCAGCGCGATGGAACATATAGGTGTAGAAGTCTCTAAAGAGAGAATAACTGCCATCTGCTTTATTTTGAGGAAGCTGTCAACACTGATTTGACTTTGGCTGGGTCTTGAAGAAATTCTCTAGCCAATTGCACCACTTCATCATCCTGCAATCCTGCCTCAATCATTCCTTCTTGGAAATAATACCTAGACACAATTTCTTGGGAAAGAATTTTCTTAATTTCCTCCTTATTTGTAACGAGATCCTGCTCTTTACTGTGTTGCACTCTTTTTTCGAGAGCATCAATCTGAGCTTTGATCTCATCATAATAATCTACCTTCTCGGCATTCTCACGCATATCTTCCACAGATTTCTCTAAATAAGTGGTGTAATCGTATTCTTTTCCTTCCAGCCATTTTACGAAATCAGCATAATCTGAATCCGAAATTGAGAAGCTTGCTGGATCTGAGATTTCAGAATGAGCATAGAAATAATCCGTACCAAAATCAAAAACATGATTTCTTGCTACCAAACTATAAGATATCGGTGCGTAGCTTTTTTGCTCTATAGTTTCATCAGGCTCAATGCCTGCCCCGTCTAATACTTTTCTGCCATTTTTGGTGTAAAACACTTTCCTCAAAGAATCTGGAATTGTAAACAACTCATCGTTTTCTCTGCTTTGCAAATAATCGATGGCCTGAATACAGCGTCCGCTTGGAATATAATACTTTGCAGTTGTCACTTTCATCTGGGCGTTGTAGGTCAGAGGTACAGTGGTTTGTACTAGACCTTTTCCAAAGGATTTTCTACCTATCAAAACAGCTCTATCATAATCCTGAAGTGTACCTGCTATGATTTCAGAAGCAGAAGCACTTCGCTCATTCAGCAAAACCACCATCGGGATATCCTTATCTACCGGTGTCTTGGTAGTTTTGTAGGTATAATTCACGTTTTCTAGTTTCCCGATAGTTTTTACAACCTCTTTTCCTTTAGGTATAAAAAGATTAATAATCTCCACAGCCTCATTTACCAGTCCACCCGGATTATCTCTCACGTCTAATACCAGCCGATCTATGCCTTGGCTTTTCAAATCCAATAACGCATTTCTAACTTCTGTGGAAGCGTTAGTGGTAAACTCAGCTAGTTTGATGTAACCCGTTTTATCATCCAATTTACCATAATATGGCACATTCTTAATAGCAATTTTCTTCCGGATCACATCAAATTCAAGCGTATCCTGATCTCTTTTTATCACCAGATGCACAGGTGTGTTTGCTGGTCCTTTAAGAAGAGCAGACACGTCTGCTGTTCCATAGTCACTTACGTCAGTCGTATCGATCTTCAGTATGTAATCCGCAATCTTCAACCCTACGGTCTGAGCTGGGAAACCAGTATAAGGCATAATAACCATACTACCCTCTCCTCGATTTCCAATCAACGCACCTATCCCCGCGTATTCCCCTGTAGTCATCATGCGGTAATCGTCAGAATCTTCCTCTGGTACATAGGTAGTGTAAGGATCTAGCTCTTCTAACATCGCATTAATTCCGATGGTCACCAGTTTGTCTGGGTCTATATCATCTACATAATAAGAGTCTAACTCTCTGATAAGAGTGGCGAAAATGTCAATATTCTTCGCTATTGCAAATAGCTTGTCATTTTTAGCTTGGAACGCAAAAAATCCTGTGAGCACCATAGCTCCCAAAACAAAGATCAGAAGGGATTTTTTCAATGATTTATTCATACGTTAATACTTTTTTTAAAAAGGTCAATTAGCCAATCTTTTCATAAACTAGGAAGAATCTCAGCCCAAGGAATCATACCAATGGTTGACGTCCTTACTCTTTCTAAATTTCAGGTTGAGAAGGGACTTCACCGACTATACTAGCTAATTTCTTTAAAGCTAAAATGATTTTAGTCTGAATTTCTGAGAACTCCATCAGCTCCGAACTTACATATATTAAGCCAATAGACATAATTGGGGCTGAAGTAGGAATGATTGACTTATTTAGTCTATAGGCTTCACGCATTCTTCTTTTGACGAAGTTGCGCCCTACTGCTTTCTTGATTTTCTTCTTCGAAACGGAGAAAAGCACCTGAGAGGTTCCACCATTTTGGTCCTTTTTAACAATAAATTGGACTTTGAATGGGTATAAAAAAAAAGAGGAACCTTCGTTAAAAAGTTCCTTGATAAGCTTGTCGGCATGAAGCCGCTCACTTTTTCGGAGTCTGTAATTCATCACAAGGACTATAATCGTATGTGAACATACGAAAAACAGCGCTAAGAATTACTTCTTCAATGTCTTTTCTGAAGAAACAGTAAGCTTGTGTCTTCCTTTAGCTCTTCTAGCCTTAAGTACTCTTCTACCGTTAGCAGAAGACATTCTTTCTTTAAAGCCGTGCTTATTTTTTCTTTTTCTACGGGAAGGTTGAAATGTTCTTTTCATGATCGAATATCTTTATCTAATTGCTTGCTTGATTAAGTCTCCTTGGATTGCTCCCCAAAAAGGAATGCAAAGATAAGTACCATTTCTTTAAATGCAAACAAGCCAAAAAACATTTGACAGAATTCACCAAAATTTCCTATGATTAAATATCATATAAAATCTATTAATCCTGTATCTCAATTTATCCAAATCTCGCTCTATATTCCTGTAAGGCATCTTTCGAGGGTCAGACTGCAACTCCCAGCCTGGCGTGCAGGACGTTATCAGCTCGCAAATTACGTTCAAAATATTCGAAGTCTGCACGTGATCTCACCCACTGGACAGAGGATTCCGAATGCCAAACTCACCAAAGATCTATGGGAATTCAGCCCTGATCATGTGGGTGAATATCAAGTGAGTTATGAATATTATTGTGCGAAGATGGATGCAGGCTCCAGCTGGGTGGATGAAGAGGAAATCTATTTGAATTTCGTGAACTTTTGTTTTGAAATTGAGGGTCAATCCGAAGAAAGAATTGAAGTTCAGGTAGAAACCCCTGAGAATTTCCGAACCTGCACTACGCTTCTCTCTGAAAATAAGCTATACTTCGCCAATAGCTTTCAACAATTAGCTGACAGTAGTTTTCTGGCTTCTGAAAGCCTAATCCATGAAACATTTCAAGAAGGGACTGTCAATTTTCATTTATGGTTTCATGGGAAAATTCATTTTGACTTAACCGAGTTTAAAGAAAATATCAAGGGGTTTGCGCAAAAGCAAATGGAAGCATTTGGGGAATTCCCTGTTGAGGAATATCACTTCATCTATGAACTTCTCCCCTACCCGCATTATCATGGAGTCGAGCATCAGCGCGGAACCGTCATTACTTTTGGTCCAGCAGAAAGTCTATCAGATAGAAAGCACATGAACGAACTTATGGGCGTAAGTTGCCATGAGCTTTATCATGCTTGGAATGTGTGTCAGATCAGACCAGCGGAAATTATGCCCTACGACTTTTCTACTGAGGCATATCACCAGGCGGGCTGGGTGGTAGAAGGAATCACCACCTACATGGGAGATGTTTTCCTTCTCAGATCTGGCTATTTTTCCTTGGCTGAATATGTTGAAACTTTTGAGAAAATAATCAACAGAGAAGCGATAAACTTTGGCTGGCAGAATCAATCTATCTTAGACTCCAGCTTTGACCTTTGGATAGACGGCTATGTGGCAGGCATTCCTGACAAAAAAGTGAGTATTTATACCCACGGTGCATTAATCGCATTTTGCCTGGATGCGATGCTTTTGGATGAAAAATCCTCACTTCATGAAGTGATGAAGATCTTATGGAGAAGATTTGGCAAACCGAAGATTGGTTATACGCTGAAAGAAGTATGGGAGGCCATCCTGTCAAAGACAAGCCATCCTATTTATTTCAATCAGTTTTATGATGACTACATCGCGGGAAAAGAAGATATTTTCCCACTAGTAAAAAAACATCTAGACTCTCTAGGATTCGGATTAGAAACCAAAGCCAGAGAAGATCATTTGGCATCTCACTTCGGGATACTATTACAGGAGGATGGTAAAATCATCAAAATCCATCCTGCAAGTGAAGCCCACAAAAAACTAATGGTGGGTGATCTTGTAGTATCCCAAGAGTTAAGACACGGGAGCATCACCTTATCAATTAACCGATTTGGTCGAAAAATGAATGTGGAATTGGCGACTTCTGAGTCAATTCTATTCGCAGACTATTTTCTTCAAGTTAAAAATAGTAACACCAAAAGAGCTAGATGGATTGCTGGGTAAAACAACACGGGCCGTCCAATAATCAGACAGCCCGTAGTGTAACTTTATAAAATTTAAACCTCAATTAAATATCGACGAATCTAACTCCTGATTAAACTTTATTGAAGTGATTTTAGCTTCCAAAGGCATAGGTAGCATGGAGTTAGAGATCATCATTACCATCGGCATCACCAGCCCATCCACTTCTTTGTAATCCTGGTAAGTAACGGTACCAGCAGTAGTAGATTCAGTCTGTAGCTTCAATCCAGTGGCTACGCTATAATATTCTATCGTATCAGCATCTCCACCAGTGCTGAATGCAAGCTTGTGGGCTTGCTCACCCGCCACCTCAGCAGTGCCTTCATAAGTAGCAGTAATTCCCAATTCTTCTAAATACAATTCACGGAAGGCGTAAATCTGATTTTTCATTGCTTCTAATTGCTCTCCTGTCAAGGTTTGTTCTTGACCCATTGCAGATACTTTTGCGGTGCCGTCTTTCATTACGGTTCTAGATATAACATTACCATTCATCTCTGTCACATTCAGCAAACGCTGATTTTGCTGATCAATGACGCTTGAAATATCCAGTACCATTCCCTGAATCTCCGCTTGCATATTCATATCCATGTTGTGAATTGCCTTCATTTTGGCCTCACCTCCAGTAGCTTTCACATAATTAGCGATCACTTCTTGGACAGAGTTTACCACGATAGCTTGAGTTATCTTTTCTTTTTCTGCCAAAGTAGCCTGTGTGGTAACTGGTGCTGCTAGAAGGCCTAAAGCTGCTACTAATAGTATTTTTTTCATAATTGATTAGTTAAAATCCTCTTCTGTTAGAACAGGATTAAGTTCAAGGTTTGTCACCTTCGCTTCCAATGGTACAGGAATCATAGCTGACTTGATCGTCATAGCCATCGGGATCATTACTCCATTTTTTTCCTGATAGTCGGTGTAAAAAGTATCACCGGAAACTGGGTTTTCGTTTTTAATTTTCAAACCTGATTCTACTGAGTAATAGTTGCTCACCGTAGCACCAAGCGGAGTAGTCACAATAACCTTATAAGCTGGGGTTCCCTCCACATCTTTGATACCGTCAAGTTTCAAAGTGTAACCCATGGTACCGTAATAAAGCTCAGGTAAATAATAGGTTTCCATTTTTGAGGCGTCCATCTGCTCATCCGTCATATCCATAGATTGGCCTCGGACTTTAACTAATCCCTTGCCGTCTTTGATCACCGAACTTTGCATCACATTTCCACCTACAAGGGTGTTCTGCATGTAGCGCATGTTAGCATTGTCGAATACCTGCTCGATCGTCAATTGCTGACCCATGATTTCAGCTACCATGGTCACTTTTGCTGCTTTGATTGCACTTGCAGCACTTTTTCCACCTATAGCTTCTATGTAATTATCAATAACTTTCTCTACAGTCATATCCGCATCCACAGCAGCCATTTCTTTTGCAGGAAAGCCCATGTTGTCATACATAATCACTTCGCCAAACTGCGCCAATTTGTCTTTGATTTCACTTGCATTTCCTACCGCAGTGATGTACAAGTTGTCCGGATTGATTAGATTTTTCGCTGTTTGATTAATATCCTCCACAGTCAAGGCATTCATTTTCTGCAAATAGGTCTCATAGTAATCTTTTGGCAGACCGTATCGCTCTATATTCAAGGCAAAATTTGCTATCGTAGCAGGACTCTCAAGAGATCTACCAAAGGAACCTGCTAAGCTCGCCTTAGCTTTTTCCAATTCTTCCTGTGTCACACCCTCATCAACTAGTTTATTGATCTCGTAGATAAATTCCACCACGGCAGAATCAGTCACATCGGTACGGACAGAGGCATTTGCAGAAAACTGTCCTACTAATTTATCAGCTGCAAGCGAACTGTATGCACCATAGGTATAGCCTTTGTCTTCCCTTAAATTCATAAAAAGACGTGAAGAAGATCCTCCCCCAAAAATCTGGTTCAAAACTCTACTAGCGATGTAATCCTCATCACCAAGCGTCAAATCAATCGGCTGAGCAATGTCAATGACCGTCTGCACAGAAGAACTACGATCTACTAATCCAACCATAGTCTTAGTGGTAGGAGTTGGGTCATTGTATTCAAAACTAGGTACGTCGCCTTTTTCCCATTTACCGAAATATTTCTTCACTACCTTCTCTGCTTCCGCTTTATCCATATCGCCTACTATGGCCATATATGCGATATTAGGCTTGAAAAATGTCTCATAGTAAGATTTAATGTCAGCCAATTTCACATTCATTACAGATTCCTCTGTCTCCACCTCACCATAAGGATGCTCCTTGCCATACACCAGGGCAGAAGATAACCTTCCTGAAATCGCGTTTGGATCATCTTTGCTGGTAGCTAATCCTGTCAACGTTTGTTTTTGAAGTTTATCCAACTCCTCCTGAGGAAACTTTGGATTATAAAGCACATCTGCCATTAGTTCCAAAACTTTGTCTTGGTGTTTTTTCAATGAAGAGGCAGAAATAGAAGTAGATCCAGCCGAAAGGCTAGCTCCGATGAAATCAATCTCCTCGTCGAGTTGTTCCTTGGTTCTGCTATCCGTACCAGCCATCATCATCTGACCTACAAAACCTGTCAAACCAGCTTTATCACCTTCAAATAAGGGGTCTCTTTCCAGTACAAGTGTGAAAGAGACGCGTGGAAGTTTATCATTTTTCACTACAAATACTTTCAAGCCATTTTCAAGCGTGAACGTCTCTGCTTCACCGATTTTGATCTCCGGAGCAGGTCCAGATTCCGGAAGCTTACTTCTGTCCACTTGGGCAAAACTTCCCACAGAGACCAAAAGCGTCAATATAAATGCTATTGCTATTTTTTTCATTTTTCTAATAGTTTGGAGGTGAAAGAATTACTCGGTAGTCTCAGCAGATTTAGGTAGATAATACAGCACTACACGCCCCGTGAGGTCTAGGTATTTTTTTGCCACACGCTGAAGATCTGCTTTGGTCACTTTACCATAAATCTCCATCTGCTGATTGATGTAATCTGTGTCGCCAAAAATCACATGCGATTCTGCAAGATTCTGAGCGATACCTGCCATAGATGAATTTCCACTCACCAAATTATTTTCAATAATATTCTGAAGCTTTGCAAAATCCTGATCAGAAATACCCTCATCCTGCACCTGCTTGATCAGCTTGTCAATCTCTTTCTCCAAGGTCTCTGGCTCCACGCCCATATTGGCGATGCCGTACATGATGAATACTCCACCATCTTCGAGTTCTAAAGGAATCGCAGCAATGGCCAAAGCTATCTGCTGCTTATCTACCAATTCTTTGGTCATCAGAGAAGAATTTCCGCCCGTCAGATAGGTAGAAAGCATGGAAAGTGCGTAGGAATCCGGATCTGTTTGCTTAGGAAGATTGTAAGCTTGGATCACCGCAGGAATCTGAATATTGTCATAGATGACGTCTCGAATCTCAGCTGTCTTTTTTGGTTCTACCACATCAGGTCTATAGATTTCCTTGGTTCCTTTCGGGATTTCAGAGAAATATTCTCTTACCCATTCCTCAGTCTGCGCATAATCAATGTCACCTGCAATCGTCAACGTAGCATTATTTGGCACATAGAAATCCTTGTAGAATTGTTGAAACTCTTCTATCGAAGCTGCATTCAGATGATCCAATGATCCTATAGGAGCCCAATTATACGGGTGCTCTGAATAAGATCTCTTGAGTGTTTCGATCAGCAAACTTCCATAGGGGCGGTTATCGTAGCTTTGACGTTTCTCTTCTTTTACCACTTCCCGCTGCGTATCTACACCTGTCTGATCTACTTTAGATTGAAGCATACGCTCGCTTTCCATGTAGAGTGCAAGTTCAAGTTCGTTGGAAGGAAGCAGCTCATAGTAATAAGTAATATCACTTGATGTGAAGGCATTCAGCGTACCACCTCGTGCTTGGATGATATTCATGTATTCACCTCTCTCGATATTTGGCGAACCTTCAAACATCAAATGCTCGAAAAAGTGCGCAAAGCCTGTACGGTCAGGTTGCTCATTTTTTGAACCTACGTGATACAATACTGAAGTCACCACGATTGGCGTGGTATTGTCTTGGTGCATGATCACATGCAAACCGTTGTCTAGATCGAACTCTTTGTATTCGATTTTTTTCTGAGCCAAGGCGGGCAAAGTCAGCATGCCAGCCATCAGACCCAAAGCAGTAAATTTTCTCATCATTGTGTATTGGATTTAATTCTCTTGTAATAAAGCTAGTGTATGATCTCCATGAAAAGTAATACTGTCACTCTCAGACCATTCATTACAATTTTACCCTAAAAAAATACTATTAATCGAAATCTAAAAATTTAGGGTAAAATATTAATAAAAATAATGCCCTGAAAACTCAGTTCTCAGGGCATTATTTTATGGATTTAGCTTTGCCAAAATATCCTTTGCTTCATGCCACTGCAGCCTAGGGCCAAATTGACTGACGATCTTGGAACTAGCCATGGATGCCAGTTTGCCGCTTGAAGCATAACTATGCCCATTCGTAATTCCATACATAAACGCTCCGGCAAACATATCACCCGCTCCATTGGAGTCAATTGCGGTAGTCGCATAAGGTTCGATATCAATGAAGGTATCTCCATCATAGATCATCGCGCCGTTTTTTCCCTGAGTAATCACAAAGTGTTTGGCTACTTTTTTCAATTCTTCACGGGCTTGCTTCAGATTATCTTTCCCGGTGAATAGCATTGCCTCTTCCTCATTTGCGAAAAGCAAATCCACACTCGCTCCGATTACCTCAGACATGGGCTCTTTGAAATACTTCACCATAGCTGGATCTGAGAAAGTCATCGCTACTTTTACTCCATTTTCTTCAGCGATTTTCTTCGCATGCTTCATCGCCTGCTTGCCATTCTCAGAAGTGATCAGGTAGCCCTCGATATATAAATACTTAGAATCTTTGATCGCGGCTTCGTCCACATCTGCAGTGGAATAGGTTTGTGTGATTCCCAAAAACGTATTCATAGTCCGCTCAGCGTCTTCAGTCACCATCACCAGGCATTTTCCGGTGATGCCTTCCGCCAAACTGCTTTCATTCAAGTTGTGAGAAACGCCGGCATCCTTCATGTCATTCATGTAGAAGTGACCTAGTTCATCATTGGCAACCTTGCAGGAATAGTAGGACTTACCGCCAAACTGAGAGATCGCGATCACTGTATTTCCAGCCGAACCACCACATTGCTTTTTGGCCTGCTCGGTATCGATCACTGACATCAATGCATTTTGACGCTCCTCATCCACCAAAGTCATGAGTCCTTTCTCGACTGCATTGTCAGCAAAAAACTGATCTTTTACCTTGAATTCTATATCTACTAGGGCGTTGCCTATGCCTGTTACGTCGTATTTTTTCATTTTTTTATGCTGTATTGGAAAATTGAATTATTTTGAAATTGGAAGATTAGGTCTAGAAGTTGGAAAGTTGTAAGGTGGCAAAGTAGATGGAATTGGAAGATTGAAAGATTGGACTATTATCAGTCACCTTCATTCAAAATTCAGCATCGGCTAGTACATTTTCAGGTACCTCTGTCATCGGTCATCAAGCATCCAACATTAACCCATCAATCAAAGATCCTATGTCTTTCAAAAGGCTTGTCCCGATCAAATAAGAATCGATAGGTATGATGCGTTTTGTAAATATCTGCCAAAAGCTGTTCACAAACACGCATCATCTTTGGATTGAAATCGCCAATCCAGTTCATCTCGATGGTTTTATATTGAAAATCAGCCTTGCCACTCATTTTGTCATAACTGATGATCATCGCAGATTCCACTCCTTTTCCCTGATGCTCCGGCACTACGCCAAACACCAAACCGAGCATTTTGTTGGGCGGTGAGAAGGTTTTGTACCAAAGGAATTTGAGTTTACCGATCAGATCCATCTTCCCATTCACATGCTTGAAGATCTGGTTGATTTCCGGAATCTGAATAAAGAAGGAAACGGGTTCGCCTTTGTAAAAGCCAAAGTAAATCAGCTTTTCGTCAATGATCGGTTTCATCTTGGCAAACATCATCTGTGCTTCTTTTAGCGAAAGTGATTTGCCCATGTGCCTTGCCCATGCTTTATTATATACTGTCATGAAATAATCAGGCGCTTTTTCCTTCAGCTCCTTACCCTTCAGGTAATGGAATTCATAGTCAGGATTATCCATGACCAGCTTAGCTCTAGCAATCATCTTGTCATCAAAGCCTAAACCCTGAACATTTCTCGCGTAGGTAAACTGCTTGAAGTAAATCTGGAAACCGTAATCCTCAAAAAATTTCTGGTAGTATTTGAAGTTCCACGGCATATTGTAATTCGGCTCGGTGAAGCCGTCCACTAGCAATCCCCACCATTTGTCGCGTTCGCCAAAATTGATCGGGCCATCCATGGCTTCCATTCCTTCACTTTCCAACCAGGCTTTTGCTGTGTCGAAAAGTAGAAAGGCCGCATCTTGATCGTCAATACATTCAAAGAATCCTAAGCCTCCGGTCGGTTGTTTTTCCTTCATCTTTGGATTGATGAAAGCTGCTACACGACCGATGGTTTCTCCAGCTTCATTTTGCAAAAGCCAGCGCTTGGCTTTGGCTCCATTCCGAAAAAGCTTGTTGGTTTCTTTATGAAAAAGCCCCTCGATATCTGCATCAAGAGGCCGGATCCAATTTTTTTCATTTTTATATAACCTCACAGCCATCTCGATAAACTCCTTCTGATGGGCTGGCGTGGTGACTTCGATCAATTGCATTCGGGTGATTTTAGAATGCTAAATTAGGTAGATAGGCTGAAAGGGCAAAAATCAATTGCTGTGCTGCTTCTCCAGAAGCAGGATACTAAGAAAGATCATTCATAGATATCCTTTCGGTGGCCAACTGCAATTACTTCAATCAAAAGAATTTTATCTGCGATTTCATAGATTACTCTATAGTCCGCGACGCGAATTCGGTAGGCCTCTCGACCTTTCAATTTCTTACAACCATTCGGTCTTGGGGCGTCAGCCAAATTAAAAATTGCTGATTTTATAGTAGAAAAATAGGGCTCGGGTATCTTAGATAGAGACTTAATCGCTGTCTTCTTGATGACGATTTGATAAGCCATTATTCCCCTTTTCTAAGAGCATCTATCATTTCAAATGCCTCCTCAATTGGAATGGTAGGTTCATCAGACTTTTTAGCCTCGTCATATAAACGAACATCATCCAAATCCTCAAGCATTTCCACCATCGTTTCAAATTCCTTCACTGAAAGAACCACGGAAATTTTATTTCCAACTTGATCAGTAATATACTTTGGATTGATTGTCAGCATGATGAAAGATAATAATTTTGAAATACTCTCACTAATACGTTGATTTAGCTTTTTCTGTTATTTCAAAAACAAAATCCAATTACTCCTCCACATCCGCATACAGATCAAACTCTGTAGCATCAGTTACTTTCACATTTACAAAATCTCCAACTCGGCAATAAAATTTTGAAGCATCGATCAACACTTCGTTATCCACTTCCACTGAATCGTATTCTGTTCGGCCGACGAAGTGACCGCCTTCTTTTTTATCAATTAGGACTTTGAACGTCTTGCCGATTTTCTCCTGATTCAAATCATAAGAAATCTGTTCTTGAATCTCCATCAAGTTATTTGCACGCTCCTGCTTTACTTCCTGTGGAATGTTGTCTTCCATAGAATAAGCATGCGTATTTTCCTCATGAGAATAAGTAAACACACCCAATCGCTCAAATTTCATTCGCTCCACGAAGTCAACCATCTCCTGGTATTCCTTTTCTCCTTCTCCCGGATGACCGGCGATCAGTGTAGTTCGGATCGCGATGTCCGGTAAAATATCCCGGATGCTGTGAATTAGGTTTTCTTGTTTTTCACGGGTAGTGCCGCGACGCATAGCCTTCAGTACATCTGTAGAACCGTGCTGCAAAGGAATATCCAGGTAATTACAGATATTCTCGCGCTCTTTCATCACTTCGATCACGTCCATCGGAAAACCTGTTGGATAGGCGTAATGTAAGCGAATCCAGTCGATGCCATTCACATCTGAAAGTCTGCGCATCAACTCTGCAAGATTTCTCTTTTTGTAAATATCCAATCCGTAATAGGTAGAATCCTGTGCGATTAACAGCAATTCTTTTGTTCCGCCAGCAGCTTTGTGCTCTGCCTCTTTTACTAATTCCTCAATCGGTCTAGAAATGTGTCCTCCACGCATCAGCGGAATCGCACAGAAGGAACAAGGTCTATCACAGCCTTCGGAAATCTTCATATACGCATAGTGCGAAGAATGTGTCAATAAACGCTCTCCTACCAACTCATGCTTGTAGTCTGCTTTGAATTTCTTCAAAATCGCAGGCAAATCCCTGGTACCAAAAAATGCATCGACCTGTGGAATTTCCTTCTCCAGATCGTCTTTATAGCGCTGAGAAAGACACCCTGTCACATAGACTTTGTCCACCAAACCTTGCTCTTTGGCATCCACATACTGTAAAATGGTGTCGATAGACTCCTGCTTTGCATTGTCAATAAACCCGCAGGTATTGATAATGATGATGTTATTGTCATTCGTTCCAGACTCATGGGTGGCGTTGATGCCATTGCCTCGAAGCTGGGTAAGTAGCACCTCCGAATCGACTAGATTCTTGGAGCAACCCATGGTTACAATATTGACTTTGTCTTTTTTGAGAGTTCTCGCTTTCACAGTTTTCCTACTTTTTGAGGGGGCAAAGGTAGGGAAAAGTAACTGTAATTTTTCTTTTACCGCAAAGTCGCAGAGATTGCAAAGAATGACGCAAAGAAATCAATCTAGACTTCTTGAACCTTCAATTTAATTGCATTTCTCTGATTGTTTTATCGGTAGAAATATTTGAAGTTCAATTTCACTTTTTACCCTCTCAAATGACTGAAAATGAATTATCATCCATAATCATCGGACTGCAATTGAAGTTCACAAACAACTTGGACCAGGACTTTTAGAAAGTAGCTATGAAATATGTCTAGCTCACGAACTTAGGCAACGAGGTTTGGAAGTGAACACTCAATTAGCCCTACCAATAATCTATAAAGATGTGAATCTGGAGACAGGGTATCGAATTGACCTACTTGTTGAAAAAAAGGTAATTATTGAGGTTAAAGCTGTCGGTGAATTTTCAGAAATACATTAAGCCCAGATTCTCACCTATTTAAAACTTTCCGACCTCAAACTTGGACTACTTTTGAATTTTAATGTGAGCAAAATGGTCGATGGTCTAAAGAGAGTTGTTAATAATCTTTAGATCATAATAGGACTCTTTGCGATTCTCCTTTGCGAACTTTGCGCCTCAGCGGTAAAAAGAACCACGTGGCGCAAGTTTTCTAACCTGCCTGCGCCAAGGCAGGCTTGTGCTCCTCACATTGCAGTCTTCAGACTGCCAAATAGAACACCAGCTAACTTACTGATCGTGCCGTTGGCACTCGTGACTCAATTTATCATCTACTTTACTCAGAATTTCGCAGCGCTGGATTCGGGGCTTTTATAGGTCTTGCCCTTGGCAAGATCGATGCGAATCTTATATAATTTCTTTGCGGTATGGCGACTTGGTGGGAGGTTTTTTCCCTACTCAAAATCTTCGAGGTTCAAAAAACCCTAAAAGGTTAACCATAATCCGCTGCGCCGCCGCACGAACAAATCAAAATTCATGAATAACGGTGAGAGAAATTTCAAATTCTAAATTCCCAAATTTTAAATTCTTTTAGTACCCCGTGATCTCCTTCATCAATTCAAAAAAACTTTTCTTCCGCTCGGAATTGATCCCCCAGTCCACCGGTACACTTTGGTAGCCTTCTTCAAATCCCTCGTCTTTCATGCGGTAATCAAAGTATCCCCAGGAAGCATAGGCTGATATAGCAGCGGTGAAATTATTCAAGTCCTGATCAAAGTTAAAATGATCGTCCTCATTATAAACAATGGGTTGATTTCGGTAGCCATTTACATTTCGCGTGGCCTCAACTTGCTCGATAATCTTATTCGGATCTTTTACTCCATTCCCATGCAGTAAGATATAATCGGAAGCTTTCACTACATTTTCTTTTGGCACCGCTCCTCCCCCATAGCTCGTGCTCACTAGAAACCTATAGCCATTTTTCTCCTTACTTTTTACCAACTCGATCAACTCATGTACCCGCTCGGGCTGAAGAATCGCATGATCGTAGCGAATATTACATTCATTATTCACTTCGATAAGTACATTCTTATAGTCTTTGCTATGCAGCCAATCAATCACCTCACTCACAGCATTGATCACCGCTTTTTCATCTGCTAGATTTTCATCCTGTCCAAAATAAAACAAACCGACTATAGGCACCATTCCCAATTCATCTGCTCTATCCAAAATTCGCTCTAGCCGATCAAAATAAGCGGGCCTCAGTTCTCCGCTTTCTGTGTAAGCTGAATTGATCCAAGGCTGACTCTGTGAATAGCCATAAGGACTTCCGCCCTGTAGATTAATGGTGAAAGACAGCAGACCGTAGGATTTCCATGCTGCCATGTGACTCACAAATTCATCTGTATTCCGATCCGCATCCCATTCTTTGGTGTCTGAATACATCCAGTTTTTTACCGTCTCTGGGTTGAGATCATCAAAAACCCCTTGCACCATTCTAGAATTCATCAGCAAACCCTGAATTGGATTTCCTTTCCAACTTCTGCCCGAATAGGTCAATTCATTATTAATATAAAATTTATCTGACGATATGCTGACCACCGTATTACGAGGGGTTTGGGTAAAAGCGCTAAGTGCTGAAAAAAGATAAAAACAGCAGAAAAATCCGAGTGATTTATGATTCATGATGGGTCGGGGTTTGGGTAAATGTTAGGTTTACAATTTCTATTTTCTTTTGGAAATCAACCAAATAGGACGGATTAATTTTAATACTCATAGCCAATATTACCTTAAGATCACTTCAATACAGGCATTGTTAAACTAAGCTTAACTCGCTTCATGAGTTAGACAAACCCCTTTTCTCTACTTTTGAGACGTACAGCAAACTTTTTAACTCCTTGCATTTATTTTTAGCCCCGGGTCACTCCGGGGCCACTTTTGCAGGACGTCATGTTTTATTTTTTGGCAATTTACTTCCTTCCTGTACCTTAGGATTGAAATCCCAATTCTATGGAAACAACCGACCAAACTACTCAAAAACTAACTTTTGACAGAAAAAACTACTCCGACAACATCCTGCTGGAGCTATATGAATCGTTGCTGATGCCTAGGCGGATCGAAGAGAAAATGCTCATTCTTTTGCGTCAAGGTAGAATTTCAAAATGGTTTAGCGGCTGGGGACAGGAGGCGATTTCCATTGGGGCAGTAAATGCTTTGGCTGCAGATGAATACATCTTGCCCATGCATAGAAACCTAGGGATTTTCACAGGGAGAAATATGCCTTTGGAAAAGCTTTTTGCACAGTTTCAGGGCAAAGCCTCCGGATACACCAAAGGTCGGGATCGCTCCTTTCACTTTGGAAGTAATGAACATCACATCGTGGGGATGATCTCGCATTTGGGTCCGCAACTCGCAATCGCAGACGGGATAGCTTTGGCAGATCGCCTTTCCCAGGAAAAGAAAGTCACGCTTGTATTCTCAGGAGATGGCGCAAGTTCGGAAGGAGATTTCCACGAGGGATTGAATGTGGCGGCGGTCTGGAAATTACCGGTAATTTTTGTCATTGAGCACAATGGATACGGGCTTTCCACACCTAGTGAGGAGCAGTTTGCTTTCCAATATTTTACCGAAAAAGGCCCTGGCTATGGAATGGAGACGGTTCGAGTGGAGGGAAATAATGTGCTGGAAGTCTATGATGCGATCAAAACGCTAGCAGAAGATATCCGACAAAATCCTAGGCCTGTGCTTGTGGAAGCCATAACCTTCCGCATGCGTGGACACGAGGAAGCTTCTGGCACGAAGTACGTTCCCAAGCAACTCATGGAAGACTGGGCGAAGCTTGATCCTGTAGATAACTATGAAGCTTACTTGGATAAAATCGGCGTTTTAGATGAAAAAAAGAAGACTAAGATCAACGCCAAAATCAAAAAAGCAATCAATGATGGGCTGGAAATCGCCTTTGCTGAAGAGGCAATTTCTCCAAATCTGGAAACCGAACTTTCGGATGTTTACTTTCCTTTTGCGCAGCAAGTCATCTCCCCTCCTGCAAACTCCCCAAAATCAGAAAAGCGATTTATCGATGCGATCTCAGATGGACTGAGTCAATCGATGGAAAAGTATCCAAACTTAATCCTGATGGGTCAGGATATCGGAGAATATGGCGGGGCTTTCAAAATCACTGATGGGTTCAAAGCGAAGTTTGGTGCTGATCGGGTTCGTAACACGCCGCTTTGCGAAAGTGCCATCATCGGTGCGGGACTTGGACTTTCCATCAAAGGCTATAAAGCTATGGTGGAAATGCAATTCGCTGATTTCGTCTCGGTAGGCTTCAATCAAATCATAAACAACCTCGCCAAGATCCACTATCGCTGGGGACAATATGCCGATGTAGTCGTACGAATGCCTACGGGGGCAGGAATGGCTGCCGGACCATTTCACTCCCAGTCCAACGAAGCTTGGTTCTTCCACACGCCGGGGCTAAAAATCGTCTATCCATCTAATCCTTACGATGCCAAGGGAATGCTTAATGCAGCTTTGGAAGATCCGAATCCCTACCTCTATTTTGAGCATAAGGGCATGTATAGATCCATCAGCGCCGAAATCCCGGATGACTATTACACGGTAGAAATCGGCAAAGCAGCTTTGGCTAAAACCGGGGATCAGATCTCCATCATCACTTATGGCATGGGCGTTCATTGGGCGCTAAAAGCGGTGGAAGAAATGGAGGTCTCCGCAGATATTTTAGATTTACGTACACTTTTACCTTGGGATCAAGAAGCGGTAAAAGCGACAGTAAAAAAGACTGGAAAGATTATTTTCCTGCAGGAAGATTGCCTGACAGGTGGAATCGGAGCGGAGATTTGTGCTTGGATCTCCGAGCATTGCTTCCAAGATCTAGATGCGCCGGTGATGCGGGAAGGGAGTTTGGATACGCCTGTTCCTTTTGCACCAAATCTAGAAATACAGTTTCTACCTGTGGAACGGTTTAAAGTGAAACTGAGGGAATTGATGGAGTATTGAATTGGGAATTGTGAGATTGAGAGACTAGAGATTGGGAGAATAAGAGATTAGAGAATTGGGAGATTCCACGTTGTCGTTGTTTGTGTTTACACTGACAGCAAAATCAGCTAGTCTCCATATAATTTCGTTGAGTGAAGACAGTCACCGAGGTGGAGATTATCTGATACTAAAATCAGATCTCCTCCACCGAAATTAGATAATATTTGAATATATCCTCATCAGGATCTTTGGAAGATTGTATTAATATTTTCCCTTCTACCGTGATATGAAACCATTTCAGGTCAGGCTGTAGGGCTGTTAGATCAAATTCTCCAACCTTTTCAAATGAGTTGTTAAATAACTCTAGGTACACTTTCCATGAACTAATATTTTCAAAAACCATACGGTACATTAATTTATTATTGAGTCTAGTAATAGAGGCATAATGGACATCATTATTCCATTTAGTAAACTCCTCGCCAAACTTTTCATAATCTGAATTATCTGTTTTGACGGGTAGGTCTTTCTGTGTTTTAAAAAATTCTGACTCAAATAAATAGTCCGATTGCTTATAATCTTCTAAACTAAGGACACTAATTTTATTAAAAAACGGATAAGAGATAATCAGTAAAGAATCAAATACTGTCAAATATGGCGCATAAGTATTTCTAATAGTTACAGATTCGTTTTTAAATTGCATATCCTGTTTCATCATTTGATCATCATCAAATGAAAAAGGTAAATCATGAAAATTGTTCGAATCAAAATCATAACTCATTAATAAATGAGCATTCGTGTCATTATCATGGATAATTATTGAAAAATTATCTCCCATAAATGTAGACATCTGAAATGTACCATTTCTTCTATCAGCACCATATATAGACTTAATTGAGCTACTGCCATTATCTAGTTCATTAGTCATGTTCAATTTAACTGTATAATCATCTTTATTATAAAAAAAACTATTCCCATTCATGTAGATCACTCCAATGTACTTGTTATAGCTAAAAATATCAAAGGACGGAATACCACCTGGCCCCTCTTTTGAGACCTCTAAGCCAGATACTATTCTATTATTTTCCAGACTAAAAAAAGCAGTATCTAACCTCCTATAAAAGGTATTGAAAACAAGGAAAGACTCATTATTTTTGTCCAATGGAGAAATAGAAAAAGGCATTTCTGAAGACATACCAACTTCTCCAAAGTCCATATTCAATTCCTCACTGAATGAGATCTTGTAACTAAGCACTGAAGAGGATCCCTCTTCAGTGCATCCCCACAAAAAGGAAATTAATACTAGAAATATTAATCTTATCATTCTGGAATAACTGGCAATCCACCACAACTACTATTTGGCCCATCATCTGCTATAACTACCGTTGCCATATGACCCCCATTGCAAATATCTTTAATGTAGTAAGTCCCCGAGCAGAGATTCTGACCCATTGCCATAGCAACTACCACAACATCCGCCTGTCCACAGGCATTCCATGTGGCTCCATCTTCAGTTAGTGCAAACCCGGAAAAGCAAATAAAGCTAAATGCTATTCCAATTAATAATTTTTTCAAAAGTACTCATAAGTTAAGTTTAACCCCCTCTTGCACCATGCAGAGAGGCTAGTTAGAACTTCCAAATCCATCGAAAAACACATCTGAAATTTCATGTGCTAATAATTGTTTTTCAATGGTCACATAGCCTGTCCCGATTTTTCATCGGGAGAATCTCGCAGTGGCAATAGTAATCTCAACCTTTTTGATTTGTGCCATGCTCGATTTCATAACGTAATACACCACCGTTATTTGATTAATCCAACTATTTTATAAATAATTTCTGTAATTAGTTCACAAATCAATTATAGCAGCTTGAAATACATTTTACAATCTACTAAATGCTTAATAAATTTCTCAATATCAAGCTAAAATGATCAGCTCTCCATGTCGATTTTAGGAACTCGTACTAAGAGCAAAATAGCTTCATAGAACAATTCTGAAAGCGGAGACATTCGTCGAGGTTAGATATAGAGAATGAGAGATTCAAGTTTGACAGACTTGGAGATTGAGAGATTGACTGCCGGTATTAGTGTTTTCACTCGCAGCAAAAGCTAGCAGCATCCAAATCATTTCAGTGAGTAGCGAGACAATCCGAGGCGGAGATTATCTGATACTAAAATCAGATCTCCTCCACCGAAATTAGATAATATTTGAATATATCCTCATCAGGATCTTTGGAAGATTTGATCAGAATTTTTCCCTCTACAGGTAAATATAATAGACTTAGGTTTGGCTCAATAGCTGACATAATAAATTCACCTACCTTATAGTGAAACCCTATGCCAATTCTACCACTAGCTAGTTCAAATCTGCCAAAATCTACTTCCTGAAGCATTCAATCATTGGCATATTCTATCTTCCCGTAATTATCAAGTGACACAATTACATCATCTTAGGAATGTGATTGTCCACATAGTTGTCAGAAAATAGTCAACGGCATTATCTAAATTAGTAAGCTTAAGAATTGTTGCCGCTTTAGACAGACCAGCCTAACGGCAGCCAAGAGTCTTCGGTCTGGATAAGGGAACAAATTTTGGAAACAGTCAAGATTGCGGATAATATAGTTAGTAATTACTCTTTTCATACAAATAATTCAAACCTTAGTCTTTATTTACTTTTCCATCCCTCTCACATGAAAAACAACCTAAAAAAACTGTTCGTATCTCTGCTAGTTTTGAGCAGCGTGCACTACACCCATGCCCAATCTTATTTTGGTGGCACGGTGGACAATTATTCTGGTATTCATTCTATCCTTGTTAATCCAGGGAATGCTGCTGAATCACGTATGAAACTAGACCTAAACCTATTCTCAGTCAGCGCTTTTGTAGGAAATGATTACCTAAGTATCGATCTGAGTGACATCGAGAGCTTTTCAGACGGTTTTGATTTTGACTCAGATACTGAAAAGAACCCAACTAACGCTAATAATTTCTTTGGAAATGTAGATATCCTGGGACCCTCTGCGCTTTTCAACCTAAACGAGAAAAGCAGCATCGCAATTACCACCCGGGCCAGGGGCTTTTTCAACCTACTCAATATCGCGGGAGAGCTCTATGAACTCACCGCAAGTGAGGATGAGGTAGAAAGCTTTGATCTAACGATGGAAGACCTCTCTGGCGTAGTTCATGTATGGGGCGAGGTAGGAGTCACGTATAGTCGGGTGATTTTGGAAAAAGATAAACATTTCCTCAAGGGCGGAGCTACTTTGAAGTATTTGGTTGGAGCTGGCGGCGTTTATGGATTGAGCCCAATGTTGAGAGGTAATTATGATGCGACTACTGAAATATTGGCAACCAATGGTGAGCTATCTTATGGGTTTACCTCAGGGTTTGACTCAGAAGAAATCAGCTTTAGCGAAGTGACTGGTGGTCTTGGGGCGGATTTGGGAATCGTGTATGAGTTCAGAGATGCAGACAATTGGGATGAAAATCCATACAAACTGAGGCTGGGACTATCTGTGACCGATATTGGATCTATTAACTATAAAGAAACAAGTGACTTCCGATACGATATGAATGCCACTATTGATGCCAATGAATTTGACGAATACGATCTGGAAGACGTACTAGAAAACAACTATAATGGTACAGAAACCTTACAAGACAAGAAGTTTGGTTTACCTACAGCCATTCAGATTTTTGCTGATTACAGCATTACCAACAGATTTTTTGTAAGTGCTCAGGGGGCTATTTCCGTCAGAAAAGTAAGTGATATTCCGGTTAGTAATATCATCAATGCCTTCTCAGTCACGCCTAGATTTGAGATGAGATGGATAAGTGTTTACAGCCCGGTTAGTGTTCGCCAATACGACTCCAGCCTAGCATGGGGATTCGGCTTGAGAGCTGGGCCACTGACCGTAGGGTCTGGGTCTATTTTGACCAATTTGATTTCCAGCTCCTCTAAAACGGCAGATGTTTATGTAGCTTTGAAAATCCCACTTTATAAAGCCTCCCCCTATTGAAAAAAAGGTCTGGAATTGAAATTCCAGACCTTTTTTTGTGAGATTGAGACAATTAATTAAAGCCTCCAATAGCAATTACGGTGGTCACCCACACGATAAGACAGGAGATGAAGATCCCTATGGTATTCGCCAAAAAAGCCTTTTTCTTTTCCATTCCAAAAAGATAACTCGCGATAGTACCTGCATACACACCAGTACCCGGGATGGGCAGGAGTACAAAAAACATCAAGCCCCAGAAACCATATTTTTCCACGTTTTTTCCTGCTCCGGATTTAGCTCTGCGGCCAACAAAAATCGCTGCTTTCTTATAATGATACCATTTCAGCAGGTAACGATTGACAACATCAAGAAAAAATGTCATCACCGGGAAAACCATCACATTTGCAAAAAAGCAAAGCACAAAAGCCAAATAAATATTTATATCATTCAACAAGGCATAAGGCAGGCCTAGTTTCGCTTCCCCAAACGGAGAGATGCTCCATAGCATGGCGACAAGTATATCCAGAAACATGAAGTGGTGATTAAATGCTGCAAAAGTAATGATTTTCCCGTGAGAGTTAATTTCACGCCCGATCAAATCATTGATTTCATAAAACGGTTTTGGCCCAAAAAGTTTCCCATTTTTTGGGAAAGATTACAATTGATGAAAACTTTCCCATAACTCTCCTGATATAGATTGACCTTCTTTACTATTTGCTAAAACGCCTCGATTCAAACTTGAAGAAATAGTATTGGTGGAATTAAAGCTTTTTTGGACAGCCCTCAAAACAATCCCCGTACATCTACAACGTTTCTAAGAGCCTGTGATTTTGCTAGTGTGCTCATAATGAAGGACATGAAAAGATCAAAATAAAAACAAGAATTTAAGCGTGCGCTCAAAAAATGTATTCACAAAACTCGCGTTCCAATTCAATCCAAGAACTGAATGAGGTAATCATGTAGTCCAATACTACCCTTGCTTTTTGAAATCCTCTATAGAATCGTACACTGTAAATATGTTATTCAGCTTGGTGATGATCAATAATTTTTTTACGTGCTCAGAAGGCGCAGTTAAGTAAACTTCTCCGTCTTTATTTCGCATCTTGGTCAGCATCGTGATTAGTAGCCCGATACCACTGGAACTGATGTATCGTACCCCGCTCAAATCAACCACAAATTTTTTGGCTCCATCCTCCAGAGCATCTGAAACCACCTCTACCAACTTGGGACCTACTTCATCCCCTATCAAATCCCCTTGAATAAAAAGATAATGCGCCAGCGCATCTTTGCTTGTGTTATAGGTCAGTTTCATATGTATGTAATTTTTTATGATTATCCGCAATCTTGCCAGTATCCCAAACTCCCTTGCTCAACTCGTCAAAAGTCCTAAGACCGGTAACTGAAGTGGCCTCAATTCTAAAGTTGACCAAATCTTACTTGACTTTAGGCTCTTTATTGGTAGTAATGCGGATACACTCGTGATTTTTTATTCAAAGGTCAGATAATCAAACCTCAAGGTGAGGATAATTTCTCGCGGGTATTTAACTGATAAAGTTTTTTACTGGACAATTAAGAGATTCGTGCTAATATCGGTGATAAGCAGTTTGAGAAATTTTTATTTTAAATAGTTTCCGCTTTTCTATTATCGCAATTCTCCTTGAGACAGTTGCCGTAAAGAATTAAGGAGTGATGAAGAACCTTAAAATTCAGGATTTCCCCTACGGTATTCTGGATATTTTGAATTCGGGGATCACAAAACTCTAGCACCTGATTACAATCTGTACAGATCAAATGATCATGTTGTTTAAAGCCATAGGATTTTTCGAACTGAGCGAGATTTTTACCGAACTGATGCTTGGTGACCAAATCACATTCTACTAATAGATCTAGCGTATTGTACACGGTAGCTCTACTTACACGATAATTCTTGTTCTTCATACTGATGTAAAGTGACTCCACATCAAAATGTCCTGTTCGAGTATAGATTTCTTCGAGAATTGCATACCGCTCGGGCGTTTTTCGGAGCTTCTTATTCTCTAGATATGCTGTAAATATCTTTTTTACCTCTTCGAAGTGAGTAGTATTCAAAGCCATTAGTTGGGTATTTTTTCAAATATAACTTTTGTAAGTAAGAAAAGATTCATTGGATCAATCAAACCTTGAAACCTTTAAAATTCCATCGACACCTACCAAATTCTCAATCAACTTATCCAAATGCTCTGTGCTATTGACATATAGCTTGATCGTACCTTCGAAAATACCCGCATCAGAATCTACTGTGATCGATCGCATATTTACTTTCAAATCATTGGAAATCACCTTAGTTACGTCATTTATCAATCCTACTCTGTCTGTACCTATTATCCTCAAACCGGCCAAAAAGGCGATCTCTTTATGGCTCGTCCACCTGGCTTTGATCACCCGATTGCCGTGGTTAGACAGCAATTCAAGAGCATTTGGGCAGGAAGTTCTATGGATTTTGATGCCCTCATTGATCGTTACAAATCCAAATACATCATCACCGGGGATGGGATTGCAGCATTTGGCGAGAATGTAATCTACCACATCCATATCCTCTCCGATTAAAAGTTGGTCATGATCTGACCCTTTGAGACTTTTAATCTCCTTCGTGAAGGTAGATTCATCCTTTACTTTCTCTTGACTTGATTTATTCTGAAGTTTTTGGGTGGCTTTGAAATCCTTGAATGTCTTGATCGAAGTGGGATCAATGGCTCCTATTCCTACACGGAAATAAAACTCATTGGCCGTCTTCAATTCAAAAAATGCACGAAGTTTCTCTACAGATTCAGAATTAAATTCCATTTTCATCTGCTTCATCTTCCGCTGTACGATCTCCTTGCCATCCAATATCGCAGACTTTTTGTCCTCGCGCAGAGCATCCTTGATCTTAGCTTTCGCCCTAGTCGTGACTACGGTATTCAGCCAATCCTCCGAAGGCTTCTGCTTGTTAGATGTTAGGATCTCTACCTGATCGCCATTTTTAAGTTTGTGAGAAATAGGCACTAGGCGCTGATTTACCTTCGCTCCTATGCATTTTGCTCCTACTTCTGTATGGATTTCAAAAGCAAAATCCAATGCAGTAGAACCAAATGGCAGGACTTTCAAGTCGCCTTTAGGGGTAAAGACGAAAACCTCATCATGAAAGAGATTTCCTCTGAAATCATCCATGAATTCGATCGCATTACCATCGTTGGATTCAAGTAGGCCGCGAACCTGGGTAATCCAATCATCGAGACCTGATGGTCCTTTGCTATTCTCCTTATCCTTGTATTTCCAATGAGCTGCATATCCCCGCTCGGCGATCTCATCCATACGCTCTGTACGGATTTGAACTTCCACCCACTGACCAGTTCCACTCATCACAGTGGTATGAAGTGATTCATAACCATTGGATCGCGGCGTACTGATCCAATCCCGCAGTCTATCCGGATTGGGTCTATAGAAATCCGTGACGATGGAATACACCTGCCAGCAATCTGCCTTTTCACTTTCAAGATCACTTTCCAAAATAATCCGAACAGCAAACAAGTCATATACCTCTTCGAATGGGATGCCTTGCTTTTTCATTTTGTTATAAATCGAAAAAACTGACTTGGGCCTGCCCTTTATCGTAAAATCCAATCCGGTTCTATTCAGTTCTTCCTCAATCGGCAGGATAAAGCTTCGTATAAACTTATTTCTGTAGGACTTCGATTCGTTGATTTTGAATACAATCTCCTTATAGGTAGCCGTGTCGGTATATTTCAAATAGAGATCTTCTAGCTCTGATTTGATCGCATATAGCCCCAGTCTGTGCGCCAGTGGAGCATACAGGTACATTGTTTCCGAGGCTATTTTGAGTTGCTTGTGCCTTGGCATGCTGGATAGCGTTCGCATGTTGTTCAATCTGTCTGCCAGCTTGATCAAAATCACACGGACATCATCCGAGAGAGTCAGCAGCATCTTACGGAAATTCTCCGCCTGCTGGGAACTACCATATTCAAATACACCTGCGATCTTGGTAAGACCGTCGATGATCGTCATGACTTTATAGCCAAATTCTCGCTCAATATCCTCCAACTCCCAGTCAGTATCTTCGACCACATCATGCAACAAGGCTGCTACGATGGATGTGGTACCTAGGCCGATTTCTTCAACACAAACAAGGGCCACTTCCAGCGGGTGATAGATATAAGGCTCCCCAGACTTACGCCTCATGTCCTTGTGTGCCTCGAGAGAAACATTGAAAGCCCTTTTAATCAGTTTGGCGTCTCCATCTTTGAGGACTGGTTTTGCCTGTCTCAATAACCGTCTGTAGCGTTTGAGTATTTCTTTTCTTTCTACTTCTATATCCACTTCAATCATACTAGAGGAATTTAATACAAAAATGGGGCTATCTGCCCATTTAGCATCAAATGACAAATATTTTTTCTCATGCTATTGCATTTTATTTTATAGTACCTACATTTGCATCCACAATTGGATTTGGAAGAATTTTCATTTATCAATTGTACGTATTGCGGATGTGGCGAAATTGGTAGACGCACTAGACTTAGGATCTAGCGCCGCGAGGCATGGGGGTTCGAGTCCCTCTATCCGCACAAATACCGAACCCTCAATCACTCAACTGTCTTCAACAACAGGGTAGGGATTGGGGGTTTTTAGTTAATCTTCATTCTAAAATTTTAAGCTTTGGAAATCACACAAGACAAGCATTCAGCAAATCAAGCTTTAATTAAAATTAAATTAAACGAAGCAGATTACCAACCTAAGGTTGACGCAAAACTTAAGGACTTTGCAAAAAAAGCTAACATCAAAGGATTCAGACCTGGTAAGGCTCCAATCTCTATGGTGAAGAACATGTACGGTACTTCCGTATTGGTAGAAGAGATCAATACTATCCTTAGTGAATCGCTGAATAAATACTTGAAAGAACAAACTTTCAAAATCTTGGGAGATCCACTTCCTCAAGATCAGGGAACCATCGACTGGAAATCTCAAAAAGATTTTGAATTTGACTACAAAATCGGATTTGTGGAGAATGTTGACCTGACACTTGATCCAAAAATCAAAGCCACAAAATATGCTATTAAAGTAGATGATAAGTTGATCAAGGAAACACTTGAGAACCTTACCTCTCAATATGGCAACAGCACTAATCCTGAAGTGAGTGAAGAAGGAGATCATATCTATGGAGACTTGTCAGCCAATGAAGGTAAGTTTGAACAAACTGTTTCTCTGGACTTGTCTAAAATCACTAAAAAACTTGCGGGTAAATTCATCGGTGTGACCAAAGAAGCTGTCGTAGAATTCGATGCAAAAGAGGTGAAGAAAGGACAGTGGGAAGAAGCTTTTGGACTAGATGAAGAAGAAACTAAAGATCTTGATGGAAGCTTGACTCTAACTGTGAAAAACATCAACAGAAAAGAGAGAGCTGAGATGAATCAGGAATTCTTTGATAAGATTTTTGGCCCAGATCAAGTAGCATCAGAGGAGGAATTTGTCACTAAAGTACGTGAGACCCTTCAGGCTAATTATGACAAGGAGTCCAAAGTATTCACTGAGGAGGAATTGAAGAAAGTACTAACTGATGCAGCCAAGGTGGATCTGCCAGAGGCATTTTTGAAAGAGTGGCTTATGATCGCCAATGATGGCAAGGTGACTGCAGAAGATATAGAGAAAGAATTTCCTATGTACGCAAAACAGCTGACTTGGTCATTGATTTCTAATGAGATCGCTACTAAGAACGAAATCAAAGCTGAGCACGAAGAAGTGATCGAGAAAACTAAGCAGATGGTGCGTGAGCAATTTGCAGCATCAGGCCTTGGAGCTCAGATGGAAGACAGCATGGATATGTTTGTGGACAACTACCTCAAAGGAGAAGAAGGTCAGAACTATATGAACATGCTCACCTCCATTCAGAATGAAAAAGTACTGGCTTTTGCCCTAGACAAAATCAGTGTAAATGAAAAGGACTTAAGCATTGACGAGTTCAAGGAACTATTAGCGAAGTAATTCGCTTAAATCCTCATAAAAAAGCTCTTATTCAAGGGCTTTTTTTATTTTTGTTTACCACAACAAACTAGAAAGATGATCAACAAAGAAGAATTCAGAAAGTACGCTATTCACAATCAAGGCGTAAGCGGTACTGCTTTTGACCAGTACACGCAACATATCGAAAACATGACACGCTCAGTTATCGAGGAGCGTCCTCAGAATTTCAGAGAGATTGACGTTTTCTCCAGATTGATCATGGACCGTATCATTTTCCTAGGTACTGGAGTAGATGATCATATTGCAAACATCATCGTAGCACAGTTACTTTTCCTGGAGTCTGTAGATTCTAAGAAAGACGTTCTACTTTATGTTAATAGCCCGGGCGGATCAGTGACTGCTGGTCTGGGAATCTATGACACCATGCAATTTATCAATCCCGACGTAGCTACTATTTGCACGGGTATAGCGGCTTCGATGGGAGCAGTACTGCTCGCAGGTGGAGCAGCTGGCAAGAGATCCGCACTGAAGCATTCTAGAGTGATGATTCACCAACCTTCAGGAGGAATGCAAGGTAAATCCACCGATATGGAAATTTCCTTGAAGTTGATCCTATCCATGCGTGAGGAATTATATGGGATTCTATCCGAGCACACAGGTAAAACCCCTGAACAAATTGAAAAAGACTCAGAACGAGACTATTGGATGAAAGCGCCAGAAGCTAAAGCTTACGGCCTTATCGATGAAGTACTAGTTAAAAAACCAAAATAATGGCTCAAGTTACCTGCTCCTTTTGCGGTAGAAATAAGAAAGATGTAGATCTAATGGTGTCAGGTATATCTGCACACATTTGTAATTTCTGCATTGATCAAGCCCATTTGATTCTTGGCGAGGAAGATAAAACCAAGAAAAAGGATGGCCCAAAACCAAAAATCAAGCTTAAAAAACCGAAGGAACTTACTGGCTATCTAGATCAATATGTAATTGGTCAGGAAGATGCCAAGAAAGTTTTGACTGTTGCTGTTTATAACCACTACAAGCGTCTTTTCCAGAAGGAAGAGAAGGATGAAGTGAAGATTGAAAAATCCAACATCATCATGGTGGGCGATACAGGTACAGGTAAAACCTACCTTGCCAAAACCCTCGCGAAAACCTTAGAAGTTCCTTTCTGCATTGCAGATGCCACAGTATTGACTGAGGCTGGCTACGTGGGTGAGGATGTGGAAAGCATTCTTACTAGGCTTCTCCAGGCTGCGGACTACAATGTGGAAGCTGCTGAGCGAGGAATCGTGTATATAGATGAGTTGGACAAAATCGCTAGAAAGTCAGACAATCCATCCATCACTAGAGATGTAAGCGGTGAAGGAGTGCAGCAGGCAATGTTGAAGCTGCTAGAGGGCACTATCGTGAACGTACCACCTCAAGGAGGACGTAAGCATCCTGACCAGAAAATGATCGCGGTAAATACAGAGAATATTCTCTTTATCTGCGGAGGAGCATTTGATGGAATAGCTAGACACATCGGCAAGCGACTGAACACTCAGCCTATGGGATTCAGCAAAGAGGCCGCAGATGCGGTGGCTGATAGAGAAAATCTACTTCAATACGTGACTGCCCAGGATTTGAAAGCGTTTGGATTAATCCCGGAGTTGATCGGAAGGCTTCCCGTATTGACCCATTTGGATCCCTTACATGCCGATGCTTTGAAAAGGATTTTGACCGAACCAAAAAATGCTTTGGTAAAACAATATGCAAAGCTTCTCAACTACGAAGGGGTGAAAGTCACTTTTGAAGAAAGTGGAATCGATTTTATTGTAGAAAAAGCGGTGGAATTCAACTTAGGAGCAAGAGGTCTTAGGTCCATATGCGAAGCAATCATCACCGACGCGATGTACGACATCCCATCTGATGATTCCATTACGGAATTGATCATTGATGAAAAATACGCTCGGGAGAAATTTGATAAATCTAAGTTCAAGCGACTTCAAGTAGCATAATAGCACAAACCCTGTCTCTTCGGAGGCAGGGTTTATTTTTTGGAAAGGCTTTCCAATATCAATTCAGCAGTAGTCTGAGAAGCACTTGTCTCTCCTATCCTGTCTTTGATCAAATCATAACCTTGCAGCATATGACCTCTATACACGTGGTTTCCCAATATCTGTTGAAGTTCAGCTTTTAACTTAGAAATAGAAAAATCAGTTTGAATAAGTTCTTTTACCACTTCTTTGTCCGCTATCAGGTTGACCAATGAAATGTAGGGGACCCGAATTAGATGCTTGGCTATGGCATAAGAAATGGTACTGGTACGGTACACGACTATCTGAGGAACACGAAACAAAGCCGTCTCCAGTGTGGCTGTCCCAGAGGTAACCACAGCAGCGATGGAGTGAGAAAGCAAATCGTAGGTCTGATCATAAATCACACGAATTCCAGCAGCCTCTCCACGACGGTAAATCTCAGCGCCCAAGTCTCCAACTCCAGCTATTACAAACTGAGCATTTGGAAACTCTTTCACCAACTCAATCATACGATCGAGCATTGCATTGATCTCTTGAGCTCGACTTCCTGGCAGCAAGGCTATGATGGGTTGATAGCTCAATTCGTTCTTTTGAAAGAAAAACTCATGTCCTTGAAATTTTGAAATTTCATCCAGAAGTGGATTACCTACGTAATGCACAAGCATGTCGAATTTCTGAAAAAATGCGGGTTCAAATGGCAGAATAGAATAGATCTGATCAGTATTCGCCTTTAATTTCAGTGCTCGTTTTTGATTCCAAGCCCATACTTTTGGGGGAATATAATAGTGAACGGGAATATTATTTGCCTTGGCAAAGGCGGCGATCTTCATATTGAAGCCACCGTAATCGACTAAAATGATTGCATCAGGATGATAGGCTGAAATATCATTTTTTACAATCGTGAGGTATTTCAATACTTTTCGAAAACCAAGAACAACTTCCAAAAAACCCATTAATGCCACCTCAGCATAGTCAACTGCCAGTTCCACTCCTGCAGCTTTGGAATAGCTTCCACCCATTCCTCTAATCTTCAGATCTGGCCGTTTGGACAAAAGAGATCGTACCAAATTGGAGGCATGAAGATCACCGGAGCGCTCACCGGAGATGATATAAATTTTATGTGTAAATGCCAAGTATGATTTTGGTGAGTGGTTAACAGTAAATAGTAACTTTTGTACGGTATGATGATTAAAAAGACAGAATTACTTTTTAACGATTGAACAGAATAAATCTGCTTTATTCATCATTGCATTTAGCTTTGGATTGATGATCTCACATGTATTAACAACTAGGTCTCGTTCTCCTTTGCTGACCAATTCGCAATCCAAAGCAACCTCTATCCAATGTTGTGTTTCATATTGCTCAGCATCTGAGTCAGAAAGCTTAGAAATAAAATGATTTACATATCTTCTCTTACCCCAACTTTCCGCAAGTTGAGCTCCTACAGATCTTGATGATCTTCTAATTTGATCGGTCAAAGAATACCTTTTTTCAATTGAAAATTTCTTTGAGATAACATAAACATCCTTAGCCAATTGCCTTGATAACTTGTAAACATCGAGCTCATAATAAAAAACTAACATACGCCATAATACTAATTGTTTAAAAATAATCTACAACAAAAACTATTTACAACTCCCTAATCACATTTTCATTACTCCCCAAAGTACTCCACAAAATTTCTCGGAGTCTCATATAGCGTCAACTTATGCAATCCTCCATGAGCGGTGATCTCTTTCACAGCTGGCTCCAAAATTTTCCAGAATTCCATGATGAGATTTTCACAACTGGCCAATTTACCATGCATGAAATCAACATCGACATTCAAATTTTTATGATCCACTTTATCTATTACCAAGGTACGGATCAGGGTGCTGAGCTTTTTCAAGTCAACCACAAATCCGGTATCAGGATCTGGGAGGCCTTTTACCATCACGATTAGCTCGAAATTATGACCATGCCAGTTCACATTGGCGCAGGGGCCAAAAACCTCCACATTCTTTTCATCAGACCATTTTGGATTCCAAAGTTTATGGGCTGCATTGAAGTGTTCTTTTCTACAAACGTAAATCATCTCTAAACAGGAATAGGCGGCAAAGTTAACCAGAAGATGCGGAATATCGAATTCAACGAGTATATCATAAAAAATAAAACCCCGATGAGAATCTCACCGGGGTTTAAACTAATACATGTTAAATGAGATTAATCTCTTTCGCGTAGGTATTTGAAAGTCTCTTGGAACACACATCTGATGGTACCAGTTGGTTGCATCATGTAGTAACTTACTACTAGTGTTTTATCTGTATCAGAAACTATAGTGAACTTATTAACTCCAGAAGGATCCAGTGCTGCAGATCTACCATTTGAAGAAGGCTGACCATAAGCATTTACTACAGAAACTACATTGTCTGAATCATCCATACCGAAAATAGCAGAATAAGAACCATAACGGCTAATACCAGTACCAGTATTGAAGTAGTAATCCTGACCACCATAATAGTGATCCCATCTCTGAACTGTAGTACCAGTGATAGTTCTCAATTCTGCTTCATAAGGATAGATTGGTTTGAAGTTCGCGTTAGTTCTATCAACAAATGAACCTGTTACTTCATAGATACCATCATACTTATTCTTTGCACCCACAGCATAAATAGCTGTCTCAAAGTTTCCAGATATAATACCGAAAGACGATTCAGTGATAGTCAATGGAATTGCATAGCTCTTAGTGAAGTCAAACTTATTAGTGAAGATTTTGATCGTCTTCACCACTTGACGTTGACCCCTAGGGATTGTGACTTCCATTGCATCAATACTATACAGATTTGAAGGAAGCACTTCGTATTTAGTTCCCTCAGAGCTATTGTACTCTGCTAGAGCAGCTTCATCTACTTTGAATTTAACGTTGATATCTCGAGTGTTTTCCTGAGCTCCAGAGTAACTTACGATAATATCTAAGTCAACTGATTCTTGCGCCTTAAATGAACTAACATAAAGTGGGTAAACACTATTCACGGAAGCGATTAGACCAATGTCATAGAACTCTACGACATTTTCTACTTTGTCAGGATCGAAAAGAGGATCCTCATCCAAACAGGATGTAAGTGTCACCATAGCAACAGCAAACAGTCCAATTTTAGTTAATATATTTTTCATATCTATATCTAATTTTTAAATTATTGTGCTTGCCAGAAAATCAATGTTGAAAACTGATTCACTCCAGATGGAACACTAGCAGGATTAAGTTGGAACTCTGAAGATGCATATAACCATCTCACAGGAAGCTCATCAGGTCTAGGCGAAGTGGAGAGAATTGAAGCAAAACTCGCAGTAGGATTAGATGATCCATTAACTATTTTAGGATAAGTAGTTCTTCTGAAATCAGACCATGTCTCATGCGCATTGATGAAATTGTAAGCGATGTATTTCTGAGTAATGATAGCTTCTAACTTCTGTTCTTTAGATGTAGCAAGATTATAATTTACAAGATAGCTGTTTGGATTATCCATTTTGTAAGTTTCAAAATCAGCCTTAGGATCCAATCCAGCTTTCACATTTCCATTGATCTCTTTATATAAGTATCTGAAAGAAGCTATAACACCATTTTCAAATGCAGCTTTGTCATCTCCTGAAAGGAAACCTTTCATATAAGCTTCAGCTTGTAAGAAATAAGACTCAGCAGCAAGCATCATAGGTACGCTAGCTGTTCTACCTTTAAGTAATCCAATAGCATCAGTTGCGTTGGTTCCAGTTCCAGTACCAACATACCATGCGGTCTGATTTGCTAATGCAGCAGGATTATCAACTAGGTTACCCAACTGTCCCTTAGGAGTTCCTGCTGGAAAGCCTCTGTAAGTTGCAGCGCCTCGACCTTCATCTAATAATTTAACACCATTGTAGAATGAGTAAACATATTCTGAAGGGATAGCAGAACGTCCAGATCCAGAAAGCGCACCTGCAGCAGAGGTATGGTACACATCCCAATATGGATTTTGCTTACCAGCAGTTGCAATATAACCTGGGTTAACCTGTGCATCTTCTGTAATGAAACCTAAGCTAGTATTCATAGAAGCAAACTGTGTTGCTGCAAATGCACTAGTCTCAGAAGAACTAGACATTCTGATAAGTAACCTCAATTTCAACGTGTTAGCAAACTTAGCCCATTTGTTAACATCTCCACCGAACATCACATCAGCAGATCCAAGACCATTAGCACCAGATGAGTTGGTTAGCAAATCAATTGCTGTATTCAACTGTGCTACTAAATCTTGATAGATAGCTACTTGATCATCGTAGGCTGGAGTGACATTCTCAGCTCCTTTAAGCCCTTCGGTATAAGGAACATCTCCAAAAACGTCCACTAACATGTGGAAGTCCCAAGCTTTCATGACTCTGGCTACAGCATTGAAATAGGCTTTGCTAGGATCTTCAGCAGTAGTATTGATGATGTACTCATAGTTGATTAGGTCATCATATGTCGCAGACCAAGTTCCATTATAAGAATCTGTAGTGTAGTTGTATGTGACAACCGAACCCCATCCACCAAAACCACCAGCATTAACGGTATAACCATTGATCCACATAGCACTGGTATTATAGGAACGCAACAATGATGCTGTCCTCGTTAGTGCATTAGGAAGTACTAACTCGGGAGTTGCTGAAGTCGCGTCATTAGGATTCACATTATCTCCCAAAAAGGAATCACAAGAAGTGATTGTAATAAGTGAAGCAAGGGTAAATATTTTTAATAAATTTTTCATTTCAATCTAATTAAAATGTTAGGGTGAGAGAACCACCGTAGAATCTAGTAGGAGGTGTAGCAGCAAGAGTTACAATACCTACGGCATTTCCGTCAGAGAAGTTGAAATCTGGATCTGTGTAGATATTAGAATCCGGAGTAAAGATCAACAAGTTTCTGCCTTGAGCTGTAATAGTAGCGCCTTGAAGGAATCCAACCTTGCTCATTAGACTAGCAGGGAAGTCATAAGAAATAGCGACTTCTCGTAGTTTCCAGTAAGCACCATCGATTAGATAGTTTTCAGCAATGTTTCTTCTAAATGAACCATCCGTCCAAAAACCTGCACCACCGTCAGTTACTGTAATATTAGTGTTCTCGATGTACGTTCCAGGAGCCTCAGGATTCTCATAAGATGAATTTGGAATCACAAAACGCTCTCTGTTGAAGTAGGTAGTTGTTTCTCCAGAACCAGAGAAGTCAAATGATCCACCACCACTGTAATAAATATTGTATCCACCTCTGTATTCAGCAAGTGCATACAATCTGAAACCTTTGTAAAGGAATTCAGCATTGACACCTAGTCTGTGTCTTGGCTGAGTATTTCCAAGTTCCACTTGCTCTTGAGCAACACTTGGATAACCTGAGATAGCATCAACTATAATTCTACCTTGCTCATCCCTATTGTACACTGTACCAATCAACATTGGATATGGTCTGCCTTCGATAGCATACACTTGAGCGTTACCACCTGAAGAAAGTTGAAGTCTATCCAAGTCATCTGCAATTTCTTTTACAGTGTTGTCATTGAAGGTATAGTTAGCTCCAATATTAACTTGGAAGTTATTTCTAGCGAACGCTGTTACATTCAACATAGTCTCATATCCCTTATTAGATACGATACCTGTGTTTTGCAAATAGGAAGTGAATCCAGTAGCAGCTGATACTCCAGTAGATATAGTTTGATTTTCTGTCTCTGATTGATAGTAAGTGAATGAACCATTTACTTTACCATCAAATAAGATGAAGTCAGTACCAAATTCAAAAGATGATGTGATCTCTGGCTCCAAATCTGCTGCAACAAGACGATTATCAAGCGTATATCCGGAAAGGCTACCAAACGGGAATCCCCCAGATGGGCTAAATGTAGGATCTAGTTGGTAAGGACCTAGGTTCACCTGACCTACTTGAGAAACACCACCTCTAAGCTTCAATTGACTGATAACCTTATTCTTCAATGCAGGCAGAGCCTCTGAAGCTACAAAAGAAACGTTGGCAGCAGGATAAAAGAATGATCTATTTTCTTTAGATAGTACAGAGACCCAATCGTTTCTACCTGTCAATTCCACAAAAAGGTAGTCGTTATAAGCCATTTTAAATTGACCGAACACACCTACTTGACTAGACTCGGCGTTACTTTCACTTGCTCCTGGCTCGCCTACACGGTTAGAAACATTGTAAAGACCAGGAATTACGAGTCCATTAGCACTAACACCTACGCTCTTAGATTCATTTCTTCTCAACTGATTACCAAGCAATAGGTTGAAGAATAGATTATCACCTACCGGCTTTTTCAAATTAATCAAGAAGTCAGAGATAAGTTGATTGCTGTACCCAGATCCATCAGATACACCACCTGGGATATCTGTCTTCGCAGAAGAAATACTTTTCGTATAATCAGTGAAGGTAAACTGACCAGTCGTATTTTTATTGTATCTAGTTCTATTTGAGACACCTATTCTATAAGTAAAGTCCAACCACGTTAACGGCTTGTATTTCAGCTCTACGTTACCTACCAAATAGTCATTACCTGAATTTTGACGGCTATTGTCTTTTTGGAAATAAGGGTTGTCATAATACTCGTTATAGTATCCGTTCGGATTGGCAAAAGGGTCATTTCTCCAATCTTTGTAACTAGTCAATGGAACATGTGCAGGAGTTTGAAGGATTTGATCATACATACTACCTGTAGCAGTAGTGATGTCATATCTATTCTGAACATAGTTTGTAGAGAGATTCAAGGCAAGTTTGTCATTGAATTTTCTAGTACTGTTAAACCTAATCGAAGCTCTGGTGTAATTATCGCCAGGAGTTGTACCATCGTTATTAAGATATTGAGCAGAGAAGAAGTTGGTTGACTTGTCATCACCACCACTTATAGAAACGTCAGTTTGGTTTGTAACACCAGTCTCCCAGAAATCATTCTTAGAACCTGTGTTAGAGTAAGGAACTGTCTGGATAGAACCATCTTCCAATGGTCTTCCTATCTCTACCATTGATCCATCAAATCGAGGACCATACTGCTGGTTTTCATAAGGAACGTACTGCTGAGGGTATCCACCAGCATATCCTGAACCGAATTCATCCTGAATCTGAGGGAAGAAACTTACCTGCTCCAAATTAACTGTATGACCTACAGTTACTTTAGGAGCACCGGACTTACCTTTTTTCGTTACGATGATCAATGCACCGTTAGAAGCAGCAGAACCGTAAAGAGCAGCTGCGTTAGCACCATTAAGAACAGTGATTTCTTGAATATCTTGAGGATTAAGATTTCCCAAAATAGTATTTGGAACAATCACGTTATCTACTACGATCAACGCTTCGTTGTCACCAGTTAAAGAACGGCTACCTCTCAATATTACTCGCACATTAGGGTTTACACCCGAACCAGTTGTATTGATCTGCATACCTGCTACTTTACCTGTTAGACCAGCCGCCACGTTAGCAGCACGTCCTTGTGCTACATCACGAGTCTCAATACTGGTAGCATTGTAGCCCATCTCTATTCTTCTGGACTCAACACCCGCAGCACCGGTGATCACAACTTCACTCAAGCTCTGCACGTCTGGTTGCAATACAACATCGATGACAGACTGCTGACCAATTGTGATCTCTTGAGTGGTAGTTCCTATGAAACTAAACACCAAAACTGTCCCATTTGCTGGGATGTCCAATGAGTACTTACCATCAATATCTGTGGCAGCACCTACGCTAGTACCTTTTACTAATACAGTTGCACCTGGGATTGGTGAACCATCTTCGCCCGAAGATACTATTCCGGTTACTTTACGCCCCTGTGCAAATGCCACAGCACTTACTAGGAATAGCGAAAGCCCTAGGAGTAAAATTTTCTTCATAAGTTTTATGATTTGGTTTATATTATAACTCAATGATATTCTTATTGATGGAATATCGCAAAACCAAGGCTTGATTATTTACGTACAACCGCAATTGAACATTTTTACAATAATTGGGCATTAACGTCTAGCACGAAATTTTCATTGGTTTGAGAGGATAAAAATTTGGGAATAGAGTCCATTCCCTCCATTATTCTAATGTTAACAAAAGTTAATTTTTTATTAAAATAAAAATTATCAGGATTTAAAACCTAGTTCAAAACTATACCTATTTATATTCCTGATTTTGCCAAAATCACCAAATTTTAAAGGTATAATCACATTGAATCATGTCAAATTATTGCCTTTAATGCGAAATAGATAGAATTATAATCGGATAATTGATTTTTATCAAATAAAAAAACTACGTAGTTAAAAATTAAATTAACTTAATAATTTTAAGCACTTCCTTTGAAAAACAGTTAACCTGCCCGTCCCTCAGTTCTTTATAAAATTTTTATAGTTATTCTGCGGTTCAATGCTTGATTTTCCGCCGTGGTATTTGGCACCATAGGATTGGTATCTCCCTTTCCTTCTACCATTACTCTAGCTTCATGAAATCCATGATTTATCAGGTATTCTTGGACGCTTTTGGCTCGCTGCAAACTTAGATTGATATTATAAGTTGCGCTCCCCACATTATCTGTATGGCCTGAGATTAAAATATTCACATTTGGGTTTTCTGCCAAAAACTTCACTAAACGGGACAAAGAGGAAACAGATTCCGGCCGTAGGTCATACTGATCAAATTCAAAGAATACGTTTTCGAAAACAAACTCCTCCCCGGAAGCGACGGGAACCAACTCAACTTTCAGATCTTTCACATTTTTGATTTGATCGCGATCTACATTATAGATTTTGGGTAGAAATCCTTTTTTCTCAACATATAATCCAGAAATCGCATTTTCTGGATATAGCATGGTGAATGCGCCGGTTTTCCCATCTGCTTTGAACAGGTAGAGCGTGCTATCATTTGTCAGGGACACCAGTGATAAGGTAGCATCGATTGGCGCTCCTGTTTTCGAATTAAATACTTTCCCTTCAGTGACAGTAAGATTTTCACCCAAAGAAATTTCTTCCGGGAATTTGAAGCGGTATAATAAGGAGCGTTCATTCTCTCGTTCTGAAGTAGTCAGCTCAGTGAAATAGGCATAATCTTTTTGTGCCGTGATAAATAAAGCAACTTGGTCTAACTGATCATTAATAGGCAGTCCTAGATTCTGAGGCTTTGTAAATTCCCCGTCCACGACTTTTGACAACTGTATATCCATCCCTCCAAAACCAGGGTGACCATTTGACGAAAAAAACAGAATTTCATTATTGAAGAACATAAACGGGGAAATCTCATCCTTTGGCGTATTCACAACATTTCCGAGATTTTTCGCTTCCGACCAGGTGGCGTCATTTTGCATCACACTATACCAAATATCATTTCCCCCAAAGCCTCCTTTACGATTAGAGGAGAAGAAAAGGATCCTCCCGTCCGCAGATAGCGATGGCTGAGAATCCCAAGATCTGGAATTGACATTTTTGCCCATATTCCTAGGCCGTTGCCACATGCCATTCACTCTGTAGACTATATACAAATCGCAGCTTCCTTCCGAGTCAGGCGCATCACATGAGGTATAGATCAGAATATTTCCATCTGCGGTTACAGAGCAAGTGCCTTCATTATAAGGTGAATTAATTGTTTGAGCTATACTTTGGGGCTTTGACCAATTGCCTTCTGGAGACACAAAAGACATGAAAATATCTTCCTTATCGTTATTGCCGGTTCCATCACGCTTGGTGAACAGTATCTGCTCTCCGTCAGCAGTCAAGACCGGAAAATATTGTAATAGAAATTCATTAAGCGGCTCAGGAAGTCTCTCCTTTTCTATCTCTCGGAAAGTCCCCAACTGAGTAGCCAAAAAATCCATCTGCTCCTTCATCTCTACGTAGTAATGCGACTGCTTGAATGAAGAATCAAATAATGGATCTGCAGCCTGGAATTCTTGAAATGCTTCTTTGAATTTCCCCTGCTTCAAATAAAGATTGGTAAAAACCCAACCTATGTCTGCTCGATGTTTATTTGTAGTGTTTTTCCCTGCGAGTTTGGATCTACCTACGATTGCAGTGCTTTCAGCTTCTTCCAATCTGCCTTGGGTAATCTGTAGCTGCGCTAGTTTGACATAAGCCTCCAAAAAAGATCCCTCCCGGCTAATCGCATCTTTATATTTTGCGATAGCCCCATCATAATTTCGAGAAAGTGTGAGTTCCTCGCCCTCTTGATACATCTTAATCGCTTTGTTATCAATGATAGAAAAGCTTTGCGCTTTCACGAAAGAAATGGTCAAAAAAAGAAGAATTCCTACTAATACAGGGCGCATGGACTCAGGGTATGTCCATAAATTTATGAGTTTGAAGCGAAATTTTCCATTTTGGGTGATTTTTTGCAAAATCAATGATTACCGGCGTGAACTTATCGGCCTTACTCCACTCAGGCTGAAGACGTAATTCACAACTTGAACTCACAAGTCCCGCATGCTCCTCAGCAAACGCAAAATCACTCTGATGAAACACGACAACTTTCAGTTCGTCCGCCTCCTTATATATAGAGGGATGTGGTTTCTTAAATTTCTTCGGGGAAAAGCAAACCCAATCAAAGTCACCGGAAAATGGATGCGCACCTGAAGTCTCTATATTCGTAGTGAATCCCTTTTCTTTCAAAAGTGCTGTCAATGGACCTAGCTCATACAGTAAGGGCTCTCCCCCAGTGATCACGACCAATCTTCCAGGAAAAGCCATCGCATCCTCCACTATCTTTTCAATAGAAAGCACAGGCCACTTACCCGAATCCCAAGACTCTTTGACATCACACCAGACGCAACCCACATCACAGCCTCCAAGCCGGATAAAATAAGCAGGATGACCAGTAAACCTTCCTTCTCCTTGTATGGTGTAAAAAGCTTCCATGATGGGCAAGGAAACGCCGGAAGCAACTTGATCTTGAATTGTCATCTGAATTTTTGGTGAAGCGGGAGATTCCACCGCTGTGTAAGAAAGGGGCAAAGGTAAGAATTGGAATGGAAAAATCGAAGATTGAATGAATGTGGGAATTTGTTCAAATCCATCTTTTGATCATCATCAATTCAAAACTTAGGATCAATTGCCGATTTGAGCCGCAAAGCCCATCATTTTTTCTATTTTTGCAGGCGTTCAGCTAAAACCCAACGAATAATTCAATCATGGCGGAGTACAACTTAAAGGAAATCGAGAAAAAATGGCAGGCCTACTGGGAAAAGAATCAGACATTCCTGGCTAAAGTAAACCCTGACAAACCTAAATTCTATTCTCTCGACATGTTCCCTTATCCATCTGGAGCTGGCCTTCATGTAGGACATCCACTTGGATACATAGCTTCGGATATTGTCTCCAGGTTCAAAAAACTTAAGGGTTTCAATGTACTTCACCCAATGGGCTATGACAGTTTTGGTCTTCCGGCTGAGCAGTACGCTATCCAAACTGGCCAACATCCAGCGATCACTACTGAACAAAACATCACCCGATACACCGAGCAGCTCAAAAATATAGGTTTTGCTTTTGATTGGAGCAAAGAAGTGCGCACTTCCAATCCTGACTATTACAAGTGGACGCAATGGATCTTCATGCAGCTTTTCAATAGCTACTACGATCAGGATGCAGACAAAGCACTTTCTATTGACTCTTTGATTGGGCGATTTGAAAAAGACGGAAATGCGACGGTAAAAGCTGTTTCTGATGATGAAACGCCGATATTCTCTGCTGAAAAATGGAATGCTTTCAGCGAAAAGGAAAAGCAGGAAATGCTGTTGAAATATAGATTGACTTTTCTGGCTGAAACTACGGTAAACTGGTGCGCAGCTTTGGGAACCGTGCTTTCCAATGACGAAGTAAAGGATGGCTTCTCGGAGCGTGGCGGACATCCTGTGGAGCGAAAGAAAATGATGCAGTGGTCCATGAGAATCACTGCCTATGCGGATAGATTATTAAAAGGACTAGATAAACTGGATTGGTCTGAGCCAATCAAAGAAATGCAGCGAAACTGGATAGGCAAATCCATCGGAGCTGATGTGGTCTTTCAGGTAAAAGATTCCGATCAAACTATCAAAGTATTCACCACGCGGGTGGATACTATATATGGTGTCACTTATTTGGCTTTGGCACCAGAATCTGATCTGGCGGCTGCGCTGATCACAGAAGATCAACGTGAAAAAGCTGAAGCTTACATCGAAGTTGCGAAGAACCGCTCCGAACGTGAACGTATGAGCGATGTCAAAACCATCTCTGGTGCTTTCACTGGTTCCTATGCTATCAACCCTTTCAACGGAGAAGAAATCCAAGTTTGGGTGGCTGATTATGTGTTGGCGGGATATGGAACTGGTGCGGTAATGGCCGTCCCGGCGCATGATGAACGCGACTACAACTTTGCGAAGCACTTCGGCCTGGAAATCAGACAAGTGATTGAAGGCTCCATGGAAGAAGGTTCTTTTCCTGGAAAAGGTGGCTTGATTATCAATTCAGGCTTTATTTCCAATTTGTATATGAAGGATGCTATGGTGAAAGCAATAGAATTCTTGGAAGAAAAAGGCATAGGAAAAGGCAAAATCCAATACAGAATGCGTGATGCGATTTTCACTCGCCAACGCTACTGGGGCGAACCTTTACCGGTTTATTTCAAAGACGGTTTACCTTATCTGATAGAAGAAAAAGACTTGCCATTGGTTTTGCCGGAGGTGGACAAATACTTGCCAACAGAGGACGGTGAGCCTCCACTTGCACGCGCAAAAGATTGGAATTATAAAACTTCGGAGGGGGAATTTCCTTTGGAGAGAAGCACCATGCCAGGCTGGGCGGGCTCCAGCTGGTATTTCTTCAGATATACAGATCCAAAGAACGAAGCTGCGTTTGCAGACAAAGCAAAAACCGATTACTGGGGCGCAGTTGACTTATATATAGGAGGATCTGAGCATGCGACTGGGCACTTATTGTATTCCAGGTTTTGGACGAAGTTCTTGTATGACCTCGGTGTAGTGAGCATAGATGAGCCTTTCCAGAAGATGATCAACCAAGGAATGATCCAGGGTAGATCTAATTTTGTTTATAGAATCAAAGGCAGCAATCAGTTTGTTAGTTACGGTTTGAAAGACCAATACGAAACTTCTGCAATTCACGTAGATGTGAATATTGTCTATAACGACCAACTAAATCTAGAGAAATTCAAGGCTTGGAGACCTGATTTGGCAGATGCTGAATTCATCCTGGAAGACGGAAAATACATCTGTGGCACTGAGGTGGAAAAAATGTCTAAATCAAAGTACAACGTCGTGAATCCTGATGACATCATCGAGAGATACGGAGCAGACACCTTGAGATTGTATGAGATGTTTTTGGGGCCATTGGAGCAATTCAAACCTTGGAACACCAACGGTATCGATGGAGTTTACAAGTTTTTGAGAAAGCTTTGGAATCTATACCACACGAATTCTGGCGAATTCCAGGTTTCTGATGCTGAGCCAAGCAAAGAAGAGTACAAAGCACTTCATAAAGCCTTGAAGAAAATGGAAGAAGACATGGCTAATTTCTCGTTCAACACTTCCGTGTCTAGCTTTATGATTTGTGTGAATGAACTTACAGCGTTAAAATGTAACAAAAGAGCTATTTTGGAACCTATGGCTTTGCTGGTTTCACCCTATGCACCGCATATCGCAGAAGAACTTTGGAGCCTTCTGGGGCATGAGACTTCTCTCACAGAAGCCACTTTCCCTGTTTTTGAAGAAAGCTATTTGAAAGAAAGCGCCTTTGAATATCCAGTGATGATCAATGGGAAAATGAGAGCAAAGCTCAACTTGGATCTCGCACTTTCCAAAGAGGAAATCGAAAAGGCAGCTTTGGCCGATGAAACGGTACAGAAGTGGCTGGAAGGAAAAGCACCTAAGAAAATGATCGTCGTGCCAGGAAAAATTGTGAACGTGGTGATTTAATCAAGATTTACTTTTACAAAAGGAGCAAAGAAACAAATCAACAGTTTTCTTTGCTCCTTCCTTTTTTTAAGACCTATTTTTAATGGTTAATCAAAGCCTAAAATGATCATCTACACTTATCCCGTTCGCACAGCATTCACTGATCGTGATTTGGAGATGATTCAGCCAGAGATGAAAATCAAAGCACTGGAGTTCACTCAAAGTCCTGCAGCTCTACCTTTTTACTTTATTCTCCAGTTTATTCAATTGCTATGGTTTGCACCCAAAACCAGCCAATACCTCTGTTTTTTTGGCGGATATCATAGCATACTTCCAGTTTGGTTTGGAAAAGTATTTGGGAAAAAGTGTAGCATCCAGGCAGGAGGTACAGATTGCATCAACATGCCCGAGATAGGCTATGGAAACTTCCGCAAGAAGTGGCTGCGAAAAGCCACTGTCTATAGTTTCAAAAACTGCAGCTTAATCTTGCCTGTGGCTCAAGCTTTGGTTAAGCAAGACTATCGTTACGACCCTTCTATTTCGCCCAAGCAAGGGTTGTTAAATCTGATTCCAGATCTTAAAACCCCCATTAAAGTCATAGCCAATGGTTTTGACACAGATTTTTGGAAGGATTTGGACCAAAAGCGACAGCCTAAAAGCTTCATTTCTGTAGCTACTGGTACTTCAAATCCTGCCCGGGCACGAGTAAAAGGCTACGACCTCATCGAGCAGCTAGCGGCCAATCATCCTGACTGGTCATTCACACTGGCGGGAGACGCTACATACACTTCCCCAAACCCTAACGTAAAAATCATCGGCAAACAAGCAGCAAGTCAACTGCGCGAGTTGTATAACTCCCACGAATTCTACTTACAACTATCCACTTCAGAAGGCTTCCCAAATGCCCTGGGTGAAGCGATGGCATGCGGATGCGTGCCCATTGGATCTGCAGTAGGAGCAATTCCGGAAATAATAGGGAGCGAAGAGTTAATTCTTAACCATAAAAACTATTTGGAACTTGAAAAATTGCTTTTGAAGCTAACTGAAGCTAAGTTGTTAATAATCAGACAGAATACACGTCAGAAAATACATAGCATCTTTCCATTTTCTGGCAGAAAAAATAAACTATTGGAAGTTCTCAAGTCCTGATTTCAAGTTCACTCTAGGTTCGATCGAATGAAATCCCTATAAAAACCTCCTCAGTATTTTCATTTTCGAAAATATCCTTTTCCGAATTTTCAGAATGGCTATTTACCAATTGCCAAATTTCTCATTCATTACACTCTACCAAATGATTCAAACTTAATTAAACCAGATTTTCAAATCGCAACAGATTTTTGATCTAAATCAAAGTTTTTTTAAACCACTTTTTGAGATTTTAACAAAATGTTAAAATATATAGACATAAAAAAAGGGGGCTTTTATGGAAAAAGCCCCCAAGAGTGGGTCTATTGTCAATCATCTAAAACCAAATATACTTTTGTAATCCTTGCTGTGTATTTGTTTTTTTGATCTTTATACTTCTCTAAACATAGGGAAAATGTTTTAAACCGCCCAAAAACAAACATTTATTTTTTCTCCAAATTTCAATAATCGAAGCCAAATTCTAATTTTTCAGTTAATAAGTTTAGCAAAAAGTAACCCTATCTCGGGTCAAAAGGACTTCACTGAGTATATCTCATTTTTCAGTATCTTCAAATGTCTTATCATTTATTATGAAGAAAAGTCTATTCGCGCTCGGAATTGTAGCCATTATATGTTTTGCTGCGACCCAATTCGTGCCACCCTATATTGAATCCCAGAGAAACCCTGTTAAAATCCCACCACCCTATTCTGTTTCTGCTGACGCCCAAGCGATGTATGATCGACTGGATTTTATCGCAGATTTGCATTGCGATGCCTTGCTCTGGGGCAGGGATCTAACCAAAAAAGGAAGCCGTGGACAAGTTGATTTCCCTAGAATGCGGCAAGCTAATGTAGCTTTGGAGATGTTCACCATTGTATCAAAATCGCCTGCAGGGCAAAATATGCAAAGTAACAGCTCGGATGCATTTGACAACATCACGCCACTAACGATAGCGAAAGGAGAATCCCCTTTAAACTGGTTTAGCTTGATCAACAGAACACTTTCTCAATCTCAAAACTTAAATGATTTCATAGAAGAGGAAGGAAGGAAGGCGATTTTTGTCAAAAGCAAAGCAGACCTGAATCAACTTATTTCAGCAAGGAAAAGTGATAAATCCGTCATCGGCGGGATGCTTGGAATAGAAGGTGCACATGCGCTGGAAGGTGAAATTGCCAATTTGGATCGTGTCTATGAGGCTGGAGTACGGATGATTGGTCTCACGCATTTTTTCGACAATGAACTGGGAGGATCGGCTCACGGCAAAAGTCAAGCAGGATTGACTGATTTTGGAAAAGAAGTGGTGAGAAAGATGAATGAGCTTGGAATATTTGTGGACCTGGCACATTGCTCACCAGCGATTGTTGACGATGTTTTGGCCATGACTGACAAACCTGTAATGGTATCTCATACTGGCGTAAGAGGAATTCTAGACTCTCAGCGAAACTTGAGTGACACACAAATACAGAAAATCGCGGCAAACGGTGGGATTATTGGCATTGCATTTTTCGATGAAGCAGTGGGCTTACCCGAACTACCAAATATCATTTCATCAATTAAGCACGTCCGTGATTTAGTCGGGATAGAGTTTGTTGCGCTGGGCTCGGATTATGATGGATCTGTGGCAGTACCCTTTGACATTACCGGATTTCCACTTTTGGTAGAAGGTATGCTTCATGAGGGTTTTACTGAAACAGAGATTAAATCAGTCATGGGCGAAAATGTCAAGAGATTTTTCCTTCAAAACCTTCCGTAAATGAAAGAGTCCCAAATCCATCAAGAGAGTAAGTATTTTCAAAAATTCCAGGAATATCTAGGAGAGTTCGTGTACGGAGGAATAGATGGTGCAGTCACCACTTTTGCCGTAGTGGCAGGAGGATTTGGTGCTAATCTAGACTCTGGGATCATCATTATTTTGGGCTTTGCAAATTTGCTTGCCGATGGTTTTTCCATGTCTGTGGGGGCATATCTTTCTGCCAAAAGCGATAAAGAAAACTTCAAAAAACATGAAGCCATTGAATACTGGGAAATAGAAAACCTCCCCGATATTGAGCGTGAAGAGATCAGAGATATCTACAAAGCGAAGGGCTTTAAAGGAGAGCTATTAGAAAAAGTAGTGGATCAGATCACCTCTAACAAAGAACTCTGGGTAGCCGAAATGATGAAGGATGAGCTAAACTTAATGGAAGAAACGAAAAGCCCATTTAAAATTGGATTTGCTACATTTATCTCCTTTCTCATTGTAGGCTTCATCCCACTTCTCGTCTATTTGTGGACATTTTTCTACCCTACCCCTATCAACATCTTTCTATGGACTAGTGTGCTAACCGGCTTGGCTTTCGTGGTTGTTGGCGCCTTGAAGTCTCTAGTCAATCAAACCTCACTACTTAAAAGCATAGCAGAAACAGTCGCTCTCGGAGCTCTCGCTGCTGTAGTGGCATTTTATGTAGGCGACATTCTTGAACAATTTTTCATCAAATAAATCAATGCAAACTATCGATGATGTACTAGTTCGAATGGATCAAATCGTAGCCGAGTGCAAAAGCAATCAATCACGAATTGGCTACTTTGCTATTCTCTACAGGCAGGTGACACGCAGAATCAGAGTTGGGATTTTGGCACAGGAATTTGAGGACAACCCTAGAATGGAAAAACTCGATGTGCTTTTTGCCGGAAGATTTATCGACGCTTATGATTCTTGGAGAAAGGCTAAAAAACCAACCGAAAGCTGGCTTTTGGCTTTTGAAGCAAGTAACTCCAGCAAGCATCTCGTGCTTCAGCACTTGTTCTTGGGAATAAACGCCCACATTAATCTGGATCTGGGAATCTCAGCAGCTGACACGATGGGCACGGAACCTATAGCGGGTATTCAGAAAGATTTCAATAAGATCAATGCCGTCCTAGCTGAGTTGGTCGATGGAGTCAAAGCTAACATATCCGCTGTTTCGCCGATTTTCGGCTGGCTTATCCCATTAGCTAAAGGCCGTGATGAAATGCTACTGAACTTCTCAATACAGCTTGCCCGGGACGGTGCCTGGAAGTATGCTGGGGAATATTACAGCTGTGATGATCGAGCCACCTCTATCCAAGAACGGGATGCGAACATAGCAAAGCTGGCCAAAAAGCTGATCAATCCTGGGAAATTTCTATTGTTCATGGTGAAAATAGTAAGTTTCGCAGAATGGAAGTCTGTCAGTCGAACCATGGATCAGCTTGATGTAGTTATCAAAAAAGCTCAAACGATTTAGGCGAATTTAAAAATTGTGCCCTTCTCAATAGTTATCTCTGCCCAATACGGGAGTTTTTGAATAGTAGAATCCTCCTGCATACTCCGTAATTACCACTTCGCAATCGCGCGCCATAGCTGAATAATACTTCAATCCATCAGCAAAATTCTGCACCTAACGATTGAAAAGTAGATCCCTAACTGTCTCCTGATCTTCGGGCATCTGCAAGGTTGAACAAGGGGATTTTAAATAGGGACATCATTGCAGATAATCTTAGTTGTTGTTGGCAATATGCTATTCTAAATTTTAAACTTAGATTCAATCTTAGCAATTTCAGCTTCAATTTGAGCTTTATTTTTTCTATTGGTTTTCTCTTTCTGAAGATCCGTAGCATAGAAATGCGTATCCTGAAAGTAGCCTACTCTCGCTTCAGATTCACCTTTGGCGAAGGTCCATTTTTCTCCTTTAAATAGCCGTACCTTATCTTCATGCAGCTCCAGGTATTCATCATAAGGCCCGCGAGGTGATATCAATTTCACAAAGATCGGAGCAGTCTCGATAGCGATAAAAAGCAACATGACAAAGATATTCGCCATGGCCATTGCGGCGCTTTCCTTAGTCAAAGCATCCAGTGCCTCCATTCTTGCGGCGAGCCCATCGAAGCCTTCTATTCCGGGCTGTTGCTTTTCAAACTCCCGCTGACGCAAAGCTACAAACTCACGGATCTGAGCTTCTAAGGTATCGACACGAATTTGATTTCTCAACCTAAGCTCATCCAACGACACTTGCGCTGCATCCAGCTGCTGCTCTTTTTTCTTTGCATTCGTTCCTAATCCTACTATCCCACTCGTACTCCCTGTTTTTTCCCCAAATCGCTCAGCATCATATTCACGTTGAAGCTGATCTCTATACTGTTCAAATTCTAAGACTTCTGCTTTGAATGTGTCGATTTTAGCTTCCAATTCCTGAATCTCAGGAAATCCCTTGGCTAAATTCAGCTTCGATTCAGCAATAAACTCAGTTCTTTTTTCATCTATTTTCCGATCAATCTCCCGCTCAAACATTTTTAATTCCAGTGGTTTGGAAATGACTAGCGCTAGTAAAACCGCCAATACCAACCTTGGAACAGCCAACTTCCATTCCGCCCAGGCACTTTCTCTTTTCCTCATGCTGGAAACTATAAATCGGTCGAGGTTGAAAATCATTAATCCCCAAAGCAATCCAAAAAACATAGCCGGCCATACCGATTGAAAAACTGTAAAAAGAGCATAACCAGAAGCCAATGAAGCTAGCACTCCGGTGAAGAAAACGGTCGCACCGATTCCGATATACTTATTTGATTCAGTAGGTGAGCGTTTGAGTAGAGAGAAGTTAGCACCGCTGCAGAACCAGAAAAAGCGAGTGAATTTTTCCATAAGGGCAAGTAAGATTGATCTGAATAGAGAAATAACGCTAAAACCACTCCAAAGCAGACAGCCAACATATCCATGAGATGTTTTTGGGATGGATTTCCAAAAAAACCAATCTAAACAGCTTTAATTAGATGATTTGCTGTGACGAAAGCTCTGAATAACCTGAAAGCGAACAATATCAGGAAATTGTCCACGCTGTACGTAAATGGACCTTCGCTGATCGGATTCGTAACAACTGTTTTTGGGGAAATAAGAGTTTAAGGGAGCACATCTAGTTTCCTTTAAAATCAGCTAGTATATTTAGACATGAGCAAACTATTATCCTACCTCCTGGTTTTTCTATTCTTCTGTAATTTTCAACCTTCATTCTCGCAAGAAGTCGAGTTCGAAGCAGAAGTAAACAAGCGTGCAAAAGAAATAGATGATCGTGGCTGGGAAAAAGGAAGTGTGGTATTCACCGGCAGCTCCAGTGTGAGAATGTGGAATAATCTACAGGAGCAGTTTCCTGACGTTGCTATCATCAATTCTGCTTTCGGAGGATCTAGAGCTGATCAACTACTTACTCACTTGGACAAAACCGTTTTAAGATTTGAGCCATCAAAAGTCTTTATCTATGAAGGAGATAATGACATCAACTCGGGCCAGGAAGTGTCAGAAATAATCAAAAACTTAAGTGAATTGGTAGCTAGAATTCACGCGGCTAATCCCAATACAATCGTAAATCTAATTGCGGCAAAACCAAGTCCTTCAAGATGGGATAAGAAAACATCTTATTTGGTACTGAATGACCTGATGCGCCAATATGCAACTACTCACAGTAACGTGAATTTTGTGAACGTGTGGGATATAATGCTAGACAAAAGCGGCAAACCGAAAGCTGATATTTTCCTTGAAGACGATCTCCACATGAATAAGAAGGGATATGAACTTTGGAAGGAAATTTTTACTCCATTCCTGAAATGATTAATAGGATCTAAAACTGAAAGGACATTCCCAACACCACTTGTTCAGACCTAAAATCATCCTTTCTTTTAATAAACTGATCAAAATCAAATTCCTGATCATTCAACAATCGCTCGTAGCGAAGATCTAATCCCACAGGCCCGAAGTTTACCCCCAATCCAAATTGATAGCCAAATAGAAACTCCTTATCGGAGGGGCTGTTAAAAACATCTTCGTAGTTATCGTCCAACAAATAATGAAATGAAGGACCACCGACGACACTGATGAATTTGAAAAGGTGCATTCCAACCAGCACGGGAGCATCTAGCCTACTAGTCTTGACCTCTCCGAGTCCAGCGTCAAATTTAGTATGCGTATATACTATCTCCGGACGCAAAAAAATATCGTATGAAGCAAGCTTATAAAAAGCACCCACTTGATACCCCGCCGAGTTTCCCGGATTTTTCCAAATAGACCCCGCATCCTCGAAATATTTACCTGAAGTAGAATAGCCCAATCCTGCTTTGAGGCCAAATCCTGAACCTTTATGCTGGCCATTTACTTGTAGAGATACTAGAAAAAGAATAAATACAGTCAGAAGAAATTTTCCTGAATACGCATAGGAAGTAATTCTAGAGAAATGTTTCATAGCTGACAAACTGATTACGGATTAACTGCGTATTTCAAGGTATTAAAATCTTAAATATGCTAAACTCACCAAACAGAATCCTATAATTTGAGTTTAGTATTCAATGATTTTCAAATCATTCAAAACAAAAAAGGAACCAAAAATATGTTTACTTCAAATAAACTGTTCACGCCCATGATGTCACTGATAGTTGCCTTGATGTTTTCCTGCGGGAATACTTCAATTCAAAACCAAGAATCATCAGCCGATGCCATTAAAGTTTCTGAGTACAAAAGAGAAACAGCGCTTGCCACCTTCGCTGGAGGGTGTTTTTGGTGTGTGGAAGCACCTTTCGAAGGAATAGATGGAGTGATCGCCGTCATCTCAGGCTATGCTGGCGGTAAAGAGAAAAACCCAACCTACGGAGAAGTTTCTGGCGGCAAAACCTCACATAGAGAAGCCGTGCAGATCACTTTCGACCCTGAAGTAATCAGCTATTCAGAGCTAGTAGATATCTTCTGGCAAACATTTGACCCGACAGATGTGGGAGGATCTTTCTATGACAGAGGTTCTCAATACGAATCTGCTATTTGGTACCATGACAGTGAACAGAAAAAAGTTGCGGAAGAGTCAAAGAAACTTTTAGATAAGTCAGGGAAATTTGAAAAGGAAATCGCTACGCCTATTCTTAAGTACACCAATTTCTACCCGGCTGAAGATTATCACCAGGATTATTATAAAAAGAACCCTCAAGAGTATTATTCCTATAGAACTGGATCTGGAAGAGATAAATTTATCAAAAAACACTGGCCGGAATTGTCTGAGAAAAAGTATGTAGCGCCACCCAAAGCAGAACTGAAAAAAACCTTGACTGAGTTACAATATGAGGTCACACAAGAAGACGCAACTGAAATGTCTTTTCAAAATGAATATAATGGAAATAAACAAGAGGGAATCTATGTTGATATCGTATCTGGAGCGCCACTATTTAGTTCTAAAGATAAATACGAATCAGGCTCTGGATGGCCTAGCTTCACCAAGCCAATAGATGCACGTGCATTAGCAAAACCAACAGATAACACTTTGGGGATGCTGAGAGTCGAGGTTCGAAGCAAGTTTGGAGATAGTCACTTGGGTCATGTATTCTACGATGGACCTGAACCCACCAATTTGAGGTATTGCATGAATTCCGCTGCGATGAAATTCATCCCAAAAGAAGAGATGGAAGCAGCAGGTTATGGGGAGTATTTGTGGTTGGTTGATTGAAGAGGAAAGAGGCTACTTTAGGGTAGCCTTTTTTAGTTTTGAAATATAAAAGCTGATTTTTTTTAATCGTTTATTCAATTAAAATCATCGCCCTTTATATATTTAAGTCAAACTTATCCCCTTATGAAAAAATTTGCTTGGATTGCCGGAATCGTTATTGTCGGATTACTAGCCGGTATTTTTTGGTATAAATTTTATTTTGTATTCGGTGAGGGTGTAAAAGCGGGTAGCCTGAATTATTTCGTCAAAAAAGGAGTAGTGTTCAAAACCTATGAAGGGCGTGTAGTCCAGGAAGGTTTTCAAAGCCCTACAGCAGGCGGGTTACAAAGCAATGAATTCAGATTCAGTGTAGTGGATAACGACATCGCAGAGCAGCTAGAAAGAGCTTCCGGGAAGTTTGTAGAGCTCCGCTATAAAGAATACAACGGAATGCTCCCATGGCGTGGTACTAGTAATTTTGTTGTGACTGAGGTCCTCACTGCAAACAATGCGGGCAAAACTGACGGATCAACTTTGCCCTTTGATCAATAATCAAGGACGAGACCAGTAGTCAATAACGGTAACCTTATCCAAGTGCGGCCCTAGTATTTCACCAAAAGCAGCATGGGCAGGATGAGGCAAGTACGCATCGCGAGCTGCATCTGAGTGAAAGGTAAGCACAAACGCATGCGTCAAGCCTTGATCAAGACCCTCAGGGCTAGAATTTACCCCGTACTCAAAGTGCTCAATCCCATCAATTTCATTTTGCAGATTCCTAAATGCTGTAATTACTCTCTCTATATCTTCTGGAGAAGAGGTCTCTTTGAAGCTGAAAAAAACATTGTGTCTCAGTACTGAATCCGGTTTTGTAGCCATTGTTTCTTGGTGATTTTCATCGCTCATTTCATTTTGGGAATGGTTTTCCTCCTTTTCTGCACAAGAAAACGCCAAAACAAGAGGAATAAAATAGAATAACTTTTTCATAGGTTTTAGATTTTAAACCAATCTAAGGAGATTCGATCTATAATTCTAAATCTATAGAGTTTTGTCCCTTCTTTTTATGACATCCTAGTTTTCTAAGAAACTAGCTAGTAACAAAACATAAGTAGATCTACGAAAACACTTGAAATCAATATCCTTCTTAAAGGCATCTTGTGTTTTGCTACTATAGGCTCATTTAACAGCTGCACTTCTCAAAACGATGATTCCAACACTAGCAAGGCAGTGAGCTATAAGCTTACCAAAATAAAGCTGTCAAGATCAACCGGAAACATTCCCTTTCTCTGTCCTACAACAAAACATTAGTCCAAGAGCTTGAAAATACTGAAATTGAGTAAGAGATAACACGATCTTCCATCTATCACTAGTAAACCGACTAAACATGAAAGTTGCTTTTTTCAGCACCAAATCCTACGACAAAGACAGTTTTGATGCATATATCCCACAGCATAACCACGAGTTCACTTTTTTTGAAGCCAAACTAGAGAATAGTACAGTGGCTTTGGCCAAAGGTTTTGATGTAGTATGTTCCTTCGTTAACGATCATTTGGACAAAAACAACTTGTCAAAGTTGGCGGAAATGGGTATAAATAAGATCGTATTACGCTGTGCCGGTTACAATCAAGTCGATTTAGAGAAGGCTTCAAAATTAGGCTTTAAAATCTGCCGAGTACCGGCCTATAGTCCTGAAGCAGTAGCTGAATATGCGCTGGCTCTCTTGCTTACATTGAGTAGAAAAACGCATAAGGCATATAATCGGGTGCGGGAAAACAATTATTCTTTAGAAGGCCTAACTGGGTTCAATATTCATGGTAAAACAGTTGGAGTCGTTGGTACAGGAGCTATTGGAAGGGCATTTTGCAAAATCATGCTTGGGATGGGCTGTAACGTTCTCGCTCATGACATCTATGAAGATGATGAGCTGAAAAAACTAGGCGTTGTCTATCTTCCCATCGAAGAATTATTTTCTCAAAGTGATATTATCTCTCTTCATTGCCCTTTGACAACTGATACCTTTCACCTAGTCAATGCCAAATCTTTGCAACTGATGAAAGAGGGAGTGGCTTTAATCAATACGAGTCGGGGTGCACTGATAGAAACAAAAGCAGTGATCAAAGCACTCAAAAGCAGGAAAGTAGGAAACTTGGGAATTGATGTTTATGAGCAGGAAGAGGACTTATTTTTTCAAAACCTGTCGGAAGAGATCTTACTCGACGAGGACATTGCCCGGTTGATGAGTTTCCCCAATGTCCTGATCACAGGCCATCAAGCCTTCCTGACGCACGAAGCCTTAGCACAGATTGCCCAGGTCACCCTCCAGAATCTGGATGAGCTGGAAGCTGGGATCGAATTGACCAATGAAATAAAGTATAAATCTGTGTAGCCGTGAGATCAGACCAAATTCTCCTTCTTGGGTAAATCTGAAAAGACTAGGTTAAAGAGTCAGCCTTTGGCTGGATTTTAAACAAAAAAATGCCTGCAAATCATAGATCTGCAGGCATCGAACTTTGTATTTCTTAATTGGGCAAAGCCCGATTGGAATTACTTAGCCACTTTCACATTCACAGCGTTAACGCCTTTTTTACCTTGAACTACGTCATAAGTAACGTGATCATTCTCACGGATTTCGTGTACTAGACCTGAGTGGTGTACAAATACATCTTCACTGTTGTCTGCTGGTGTAATAAAACCAAAACCTTTGGTTGTGTTAAAGAATTTTACTGTTCCTTCATTCATGATTACTCGTTTTTAAATTTGGTGTTTCTATTATTTTGTTGTTGTGCATTGTTGGGATATTCTCTTCTAGGAGTACCTTCCTTTCTTTGCGGGTTTTCTTTTTTAGGGGGTTCTGGTTCTGGCGGCGTGTCTGAGATGTTACCAAACTCATCCACGTACGCAATCATATCATCCAGATCTCCACTTTTCGGCTGATCCTTACGGGCGGCCATTTTTTCTTGCTTTTCTCTCTTCTTTCTCTTTTTGAGTTCTGCTTTTTGCTTTTTAATGAATGTGTTCTGGTTTTTAGACATATCGCGATTTTAATTGACAAATGTTATGGCCCGTCCGGTTTTTCCGGCTCGACCTGTCCGACCAATCCTGTGAATATAACTATCCATAGTCATGGGAAGCTGATAATTGATCACATGAGTTACATCAGCAACATCGATTCCTCTAGCTGCCACGTCTGTAGCTACTAGTACTCGAGTAAGTCCGCTTTTGAACTCGTCAATAGTTCTATTACGGAAATTCTGTGATTTGTTACCATGAATCAATCCAGACTTAATTCCGGACTGATTTAGTTGCTTACTTAACTTATCCGCAAGTCGTTTAGTTTCAGTGAAAATAATCACCTTCTCCAATTCATCTCCCTTAAATAAGTCAGCAAGTAGTGCAAACTTGTCCTTTCCCTCAGGAACACGGACAATTTCTTGATCTACGTTTTCGCTGGTTGTTCCGCCAGTATTCACTTTAATTACCACAGGATTGTCGAGCAATCCGTCGATAAGTGCTTTCTGACTTGGTTCTAAAGTCGCAGAGAAAAGCATTGTCTGGCTTCTCTTCGTCATTAAATTTACGAGTTTTTTCACATCGTGAACAAACCCCATATCTAACATTCTGTCAAACTCATCCAATACAAGCGTATTTACTCGGTTGAGATGCAACAGTTTACGATTTGAAAGATCCAGTAGCCTACCAGGTGTACCTACGATGACGTGGAGCTTTCTACTTAGCGCTTTAAAATCAGAATTGATATTCGTCCCTCCTATGAAGGTATTGGAATACAAATTCATCCCTTTGCTCAAGCTCTTGAATTCTTCTTCGATCTGTAATGCCAACTCACGAGTAGGTGTTACGATCAAAGCGGTAAAATTCTGAGGATCTAGTTTGGCGTGCTCAATGATAGGAATCAAAAACGCACCAGTTTTTCCTGAGCCAGTATTCGATATCCCAAGCAGGTCTCTCCTCTCCATCAAGGAAGGAATGGCCTGCTCCTGAATATTGGTCATGCTCTCATACCCTTTTGCTGAAATATTCCTCAGCAACGAGGCGTTCAAATTCACGCTTGTGAAGGGAGTCTCCGATCTAAAACCTTCCTGACCACTAGGCTGGGCCTTTTTGACCAATAAATTTGGATCGAGTTTAGACTCTTTCTTTTTATTCTGACCTGGCTTTCCAGCGGGACGTGCATTACGTCTTTGGTTGGCGGCTGGTCTTGTATTACTTTTTCTATTACTATTCATAATTAAATTAGGCTTTCACTGGCTTCACTACAGGGCTATTCCCTAATAGATAAAGCATTTTAAAATGGTCCAATACAGCCATCAAAAAATGTGGTTTTGAATAATAAGGCACATGGAACTCTTCCGCTGTAGCCTTCACTATAGGCGCTATATCCTTATAATGCACATGGCATATATCCGGAAATAAATGATGCTCAACTTGGAAATTTAACCCTCCTACAAACCAGAACAGTATCCTAGAATTAGGGGCAAAATTACAAGTGGTTGCCAACTGATGCAGTATTCTTTCTCCTTCCACCACTCCATCCGTATCGGCCTTAGGAAAATCTACAACCTCTACGATATGAGCGATCTGAAAAACCATGGTGATCACAAACCCAGTGACAAAATGCATCATCACAAAAGCCAAAAGGATCATTCCTAACGAAAAGGGAGAGAAAATAAGTGGCAAACCTATTACTACAGTGAAGTAAAGAAGCTTCAGAACCACCAATTTCATGATGCCCTTTTTGTAAGCCTTTTCACCACCTTTTACCAAGCCTTTATTATAGTATCTTGTAAATCTGATGAAATCTTTCGCAGTCACCCATGAAAGTGTAGATAGAGAGTAAAAGAACCAGGCATACAAATGTTGGTATTTGTGCAATGGGCTCTTTTCTGCATTGGGAGAAAATCTTAAAAAGAAAGGTGCATTGATGTCGTCATCGTGCTCATGAATATTCGTGTAGCTGTGATGTAGGACATTGTGCTGCAGGTGCCATACCATAGAACTGGCTCCCACCATATCCAAAGTATAGCCTATCCAGGTATTTACTTTCTTATTTTTGGAATAGGAGCCGTGAATAGCATCGTGCATGACGCCCATTCCTACCCCAGCCATTCCGAAAGCGGAAAGCAGATAACAAGCAAACAATTGAAATGTAGTGGAGGCAACGCCTGTAATCACCAAGGCAATAGGTAGCACATACAAAGAAATCAGCAAGATAGACTTGATGATCATCCCGGTAGTTGCATACTTGGATTTGTTCGTGGACTTAAAATGTCCATAAACCCTAGCTCTTAGTGTTTGAGAGAATTCAGATAATTCTGATTCTGAGAACCTTACTGTCTTAATAGCACTGAAATTAAATTATAAATACTAATGTTTCCTGTGGGATTTTCTCTGCAGATTTTAATTCGAAGAATGGACTTGACCAATTCTCATAAATTAAAAAAGTAGAAAGATGAAGAATTAAAACCTTGCGAGGGGAAACTCTAGAAATTGCTACTTGGGCAGGTTGATAATCAACGCATACTTTTTTTCAAGTAAAAAGGAATATCCTTGGACAGCGCCTTTATGCGTACAAAGGTGGGGAGAAGATTCTGCATATCCTAATCCACTCGCATTTAACGTCTTTTACGCTCAATTAATTTAAATGACAGATTCAAAAACTAGCTAGCAGTTTTGAGCTTCCTGCACCAAAACGAAACCTAAGGACTGACTCCCTTTGAAAATTCCTTTCCTATAAACTCAACTAATTCCAACGCCAATTCACAATACCATTCACATGCATCATACCTACTTTATTGTATTCCTGTGAAGGACTTAGACCAGGATTCCCGAGGGCTTCCTTATTCATCATTAAGACCTGAAAATCAAACTTTGGCATTGACCTGGGAGAATATTTCATCCCTATGTTGAGCTGCCGATAGGAAGGCATATTGTATTTGTTCTCAGCAGGCGAGTTGAGTGGAGGCAGCCAATGAAATCCCAAATGAATAAAAGCTTTTAAGTCAGTATTCTTGATGGAATATTCCGCAAACGCCGTTACCGCATCTAAGGAACTGAATCCCTCATTCCTTTCTCTAGGAATAAATGTGTACCAGGCATCCTTCCCCCACTCCCTGGGGCTTAGCCAGATCCCCTGTCCACCTGTTTTGGTATAATTCAAATTCACAGCCCATGATTTTTTTTGAAAATCAATTCTCGTAGATAAAGCCCAATTTCTATCCTTAGGATTCTTGTATTGAAAGAGCGGATTCTCATTGCCACCATTCCCCAGTCCTGATTGAAAACCTGCCTGTACACCCCAAAGCCAAGTAATCCCTGATTCTTCTGATTTCCACTTTTTCTCCACCCGAGACCAAAGTGTATTTGAAATATTTTGAGCCACTGTGTTTGATACATTCAGGGTAATCCCCTCCCAAACTTTAGATACTTCCACTAGCGCTATCCAATCACTAGTGGTATAGCCTGCGTATTGAGAGGCTTCACCATTTGTATTTCTACCCGTAGGAAACACACCAATACTTTCCCCCACAGACAGCCAATCGCTTGTCCCGCGAACGCTCATCCGACTGATACCCCAGCCCGTAAAACCCCATTTATTTTCCGTAGCGTACCAAGCTTTGGCTCCCTCGATACCCGTAGGAGAAAGCCGCCCATCCTGTGGATTGATCCAATCTTCATTAATCGCCATTCGTCCCACCGATATCCCCCAGTTCGATTTAGAATAGGTAAGCGACAAATTTTCCAACTTTCCGAAAAATCGATCTTCTAAATCAAGCAAATCAAACAAGCCCACCTCATACCTATTCGTGCCACCACTTACTGGATCTGCTGCGGTCAAATCACTACTCCAAAGGTTAGCAAAAATCCGGTAACCTACCCTAAAACCCCAGTGATCCGCATAGTTGAGCTTCGTCCCAAGATTCAGACTTGTTCCCAGCGCATAATCATCCTTGTAAGTAGCTGGATAGGTAGTGCTCATCCAAAACATTCGGAAATGTACGTCTGGAGAAACTTCAATTTTTTTTTCTTCTTGCTGCGCAAAAACCACTAAAGGCATGCAAATGATGATTCCTAAGATGAAATTTCTCATTTACCCGATGCTGCTTTGATTGCTTGGAAAGGACCAAACTTATGTTGTTCCTCAGAAAACCCATCCGAATATGGCCCAAATGGATGATCCATAGGCTTTTTGGAAATATCAGGCCAATCGTGAGGAAAATCACGCGCTGGCCTATCCAGACTATTTACGTAAGCTGCCACATCCCATGCTTCTTCATCGGTAAGCATTGGGTTTTCATAAGTAACACCAAAAGGCATGTTCGCTTTCACACACCCAGCAAATCTCGATATACGAAAAAGACCTGCACGCTGATTGTAACTGTGCTCTCCCCAAAGTGGAGGATAAATGTAACCAGTCCCATTCCCCTTCATCACTCCCTGTCCATCCGCCAGATGGCAGCTCACACATTGTTTTTCATAGATGCTTTTCCCTTTGATGGGATCTGCTGCTCTGTCGAGCAAAGGAAGCTCATAGATTCCAGCCCCCTTTGGTACTTCTCCTTTTGGCACATCCTTCCCTAGCCACTCCATATAGGCTACTATGGCCTTCATTTCTTTACCATCATTAGCTAAAGCTTCCCCATTTAGACTTCGCTGAAAACAACCATTGATTCTCATCTGAATATCTTCGGACTTTCCAGATCGGCCGCGAACCTTGGGATAGGTGCTTTTAGCAGCTGAATAATTATTGCCCAAAGGTGCAGTCCCAGCCTGCAAATGACAATTTTGGCAATTCAATCCATTAGAAATTCTCATCACTTTGCCCTGTGGGCCAAGGTATTCCGAAGTATTGACGATAAGCTCACGGCCATATTTGATATCCTCTGCATTGGGCTCTGCTTCCACAGACGCCCAGTCCGGCGCAATCCACATTCCCACAGGATCCATCAAGGCGGTGGACTCTGGTGTCGTCTGAGCTGGGATGACTTGCGCAACTTTCACCGTAGGAGTTTCTATCCCTACATGATCTAGAAATAATATCCCACCAATCAACCCAACCAGAAGGCTAATCGTCACCAGCAAAACGAGGATCAACGGAAAAAGCTGAGAAATAGAAGTTGCAGTCTTATTCATAATTACCTGATCAAGCTACAAAATTGGGGGTAATCATCCTCGAAGCATGTGATGAAGATCACGCAGGGAAGGATAAATACGCTTTTTCCTAAAGAAAAAAAGATGTGCTCATTTGGCTACAGCCAAAAAAACCTGTTTATCCTCTACCAACCCTTCGACTAAAAAATCTTGCTCGTGACGATACAAATTAATGTCTAACACATCCCCCATGCCACATTCAGCCAAGTAATTGATCAAAAAGCGAGGTGTGTCGCAGCCATTTTCGCGAAGAATATTCTCCACCCAACGCACATAACTGGTGTTATTGACATGATTGTTCAGATCAAGATCTGAATACCTCACCCTCAGCCGCTCAGTTTTGAGAAGGTCCCCTGCCAATTTAACTTTTGCTGGTTGCCATTCTGGTCTCTCGTTTGGATTAAAAAGTTCAGGTGGCAAAACGCTCTCAGGTCTAAATATCCGTTTGGTCTGCACATTCATAAGCACCCAAGAACTCATCCCCTGTGCAAGTGTTTTCCCCTCAAAGTCAGTAATCAAAAACTCACGAAAAGCAAAGAGCTTGTCTTGCCCCCTTCCGGCAGTAAAAACTTTGATGGCATCACCCCAGGAAGGAAGGTGCTCACATTTGATATCCATTCGAGCCATCACCCAGGACAGTTGCTGTTCCTGCAGATTCCTCCCAAAATCAGCAGAATCTGCATGTCTCCAGGCAATTTCCTGAAACAAATTAGACAAGGCTGTCAAGCTCAGCTTCCCGTCAGGATCAACCTGATAGGAACGAACTTCAAAATCTTTGTAAAACTGAAAGGAAGAGCTGAAAATCATTTAGTCCGACTAGGGGAAGGCTTTATTGGGATGAGGAAAACAGCCTTTCTGACACTCGAAAGTACTGTAATCCCCAAGCCAGCAACAGCGATTAGGGCAAAAGACACTTTCAAATTAAATAATTCTGCGATAAAACCGATCAAAGGAGGACCAAGTAAAAATCCAAAAAATGAAATGGTGGAAACTATCGCCAACGCTACGCTGGGTGAATACAACTTAGACCTGCCAGCTATACTATAAGAAAGCGGGATGATCGATGCCACGCCTAAACCCACTAACAGAAATCCGGAGGTAGCCACTTCTACAGTGGGGAACATCACCGCTAAGCTGAGTCCAATAAAGATTAAAATTCCACTCACCTGAATCACCTCCACTTTGGTAAATCTGGCAGCGACTTTATCCGTAATAAATCTACCTGCAGCCATTGACCCCATAAAAGCCACATAACCCAAGGCAACTAAAGATGGATCGGATTGGATCACTTTTTTGAAATAAACCCCTGACCAATCAAACATACATCCTTCGGCCATCATGCCTAGAAAAGCTATTAAGCTAATCCTCAGCAAAAGTGCATCGGGCTTCTTCATCACCAATCCACCTCCACCTTCCGATGCTTTCCTTTCTTTGACAATATAACCTTGAGCGGATAGGATGAGCACGATAGAAATCGCCATCACCAGGAAGTAATGCTGCGCCGGAGAAAATCCGATAAAAATCATCAATGCTCCTAAGCCCGCACCTGAAAAACCCGCCAAACTCCACAAGCCATGGAAGGAAGCCAGAATACTTTTCCCCATCTCATCTTCTAATGCCAACGCCTGAGTATTCAGTGAGATATTCATCACATTCCCAAGCATTCCATACAGGATCAGCACAGGAATCAACAGCCAAGTAGTAGGAGCTAAACCAATCAGAGGTAAGGTCAATGCATACGCAAATGCTCCAAACATAACCACAGCTCTGCTTCCAAACTGATGCACAGCCCAGCCTGCGAGCGGCAAACCTATGACAGAACCAAGCGGCAAAAACAATAAAAGTGTCCCTAACTGTCCTTCGGAAAGATCAAACTTGGACTGAATATCTGGAATTCGTGCTGCCCAGGAGGCGAAGCAAAGACCTACGAAAAAGAAAAATGCCCCTAGGGCAACTCGTCTTTTGGAAAGTGTGTTCATCAACTAACTAGGTTTAAGAGGCTCACAAAAGTACAGAACATAAGTTCAAAATCATGGGGAACCTCGAACATTGACATTGCAAACCAGTTACCTTAGTCACACCTACCTTATCTGAAAATTCATGGAATTGGTCATAGCAGCAGCCGTAATCGTTACCGCCATATTTATAATCCGCTTTATCATCAAAAAAGTTTTTGATTAAAAAAACCACTTCATTTTCAGAAAGTGGTTTCAAATTCCAATTTGATAAGATTTCAGCTTATTAGTTCGGAAGCTTATCTGAGAATTTTCCATACACCCAAGTCCCGGCAATAGCCGAAAGTAGCGTTATTATCACTACGGTAAACCCAGACCCAATCTGCGCAAATAGCGGCCCAGGGCAAGCTCCGGTAATCGCCCAACCTAGACCAAAGATAAACCCTCCAAAGATCTGTCCCTTACGGAATTCTTTTTTCGGGATTATGATTTCCTCACCAGCGATGGATTTGATCTTCAATCGCTTGATCAATTGTATAGAAATAATCCCAGTGACTATCGCCGAACCAATCACGCCATACATATGAAATGAATCCAATCGGAACATTTCCTGTATCCTAAACCAGGAGATGATCTCGGCCTTCACAAACACGATTCCGAACAAAATCCCCAGAATCAAATACTTCACCAATGCCAAACCTTTCTCTCCCGACTCTTGGGAATTTGGCGCGTCACAGACTGCCTCCGATATCATTCTTTCTTGAACTTTCATCTCTTATTAATTTAAAATCCTACCCAACTCATCAAAGGAGCTAAAAACACCTGAGTCATTAAAAAGCCACCGATCATAAAGAAAATGGTAGCGACCAAAGATGGCCATTGAAGGGAACTGATCCCCATGATCGCATGGCCGGAAGTGCATCCGCCAGCGTAGCGTGTACCAAAACCAACTAAAAACCCACCAAGAACAAAGAATAGCAATCCTTTGGTCGTGAATAGATTCTCCCAGGAGAAAATATCAGATGGCATCAAGCCAGAGAAATCTGTGATTCCCATGGCGGATAAATCTGCCTGAGTCTGTGCAGCTATCACGATTTCATCAGGATTAGAAACAAACGTGGTAGCCACAAAGCCTCCCACCAAAACTCCTAGAACAAACACCAGATTCCACATTTCCTTCCTCCAGTTGTAATTGAAAAAGGGGATGCCAGCCGGAATACATATCGCACAAGCATGACGAAGTGATGAAGAGATTCCAAAGCTCTTATTTCCCAAAATGAGAAGTGCCGGTACGGTAAGGCCAATCAATGGGCCAGCCACATACCAAGGCCAGGGCTGGGAAACCCAGTCTATAAATTGATTCATATTTTTTAGGTTAGGGAAATTATAAAACAAGTGGTCTGTGAAGACACAGACCACGGAGATAATCTTATATCATATTTTTGACTACTGTACTCTTGAATATGACGTCTTAGATCTTGATCCTTACTACTTATAGTAAAGTAGTTGGGCAAACGTAATCAGTAACCTTAAACTTCTCTGATTCTTTGATGTCTTTGAATCCACCTTTGACATCGATCAGGTTATCATACCCTCTTGCTCTCAAGATAGAATTGAAGACCATTGATCTATAGCCACCAGCACAATGCACGAAATAGGTCTTGTCTTTATCGATTTTTAGCATGCTCTCATTGATGTAGTCAAGCGGTGCATTTTCTGCATTCTCCACGTGCTCGGAAAGAAACTCACTCTCTTTTCTAACATCCAAAATATTGATTCCTGGGTCTTCTGCTTGCTTTTGAGCCAGCTCATCCGCCGAAATGGATTGGATCTGATCTACTTCATTTCCAGAATTCTTCCAAGCTTCCATGCCGCCATCCAAGTAGCCAATCGCAAAATCATACCCCACTCGAGCTAATCGAGTAATCACCTCTTCTTCTCTACCTTGCTCGGCTACCACGAGAATTTCTTGCTTCAAATCCGGGATCATCGCGCCAACCCATACCGCAAAGCTTCCGTCGATTCCGATATTTATTGAGTTTGGAACAAAGCCCTGGGCAAACACCTGTGGGGCACGCGTATCCAAGATCAGAGCGCCTGTTTCATTAGCTGCTGCTTCAAACTCCGCTGGACTCAATGGCTTCACCCCTCTTTCCAAAACAGCATCTATGCTATCGTATCCTTCGATATTCATCATGACATTTTGAGGAAAATAAGCTGGAGGTGGAGTCAAACCTGTGATCACCTCTTTGATAAATTGCTCCTTAGTCATCTCCTGAAGCGCATAATTCGTTTTCTTTTGGTTGCCCAACGTATCAGATGTCTCCTTACTCATATTTTTGCCGCAGGCGGATCCTGCCCCGTGAGCCGGATACACGATCAAATCATCTGAAAGAGGCATTATTTTATTTCGAAGAGACTCATATAGATGCCCAGCAAGAATATCCTGAGTCAAATCCGCGATAACTTTTTGTGCTAAATCCGGTCTTCCCACATCTCCGATGAACAATGTATCTCCAGTGAAAATCGCTTCTGCTTTGCCTTCTTCATTGAAAAGCAAATAGCAGGAACTTTCCATCGTGTGGCCTGGTGTATGAATCAATTTGATTTTTGCTTTTCCAATCTGAAACTCTTCCCCGTCTTTTGCTACGTGAGCGTCAAAACCCAACTTCATTCCCGTAGGACCATATACGATCTCGGCACCGGTTTTTTTCGCCAAATCCACATGACCCGACACGAAGTCTGCATGAAAATGCGTCTCAAATACATACTTGATTTTAGCATTTCTTCGCTCAGCTTTTTCGATGTAGGGCTGAACTTCTCTCAGTGGGTCGATCACAGCTGCTTCGCCGTCTGACTCAATGTAGTAAGCACCTTGTGCTAAGCATCCGGTATAAATTTGTTCGATTTTCATAGTTATTAAGTTTCTTATGTTACGTTTTCTTTTTTTGGAAAAAGAGATAAATCCCTGTAGAAAGTACGAATGCGTCCGGGCTTTAATTCCGACACCTTCGTTTCTCAGTTCTATAATCTTTTCTCAAAATTAGGCCTTCTAGATATTCCTCTACATGACTTTTGTCACAGAAGCCTTAGACGATATCCTTGATGTTAGTTTTCAGCGTATTCACCAACTGATGAGCGGGGACCACGCCAGATTCTCTCCAGAGGATTTTGCCCTTCTGAAACAGGATCAAGGTAGGCACGCCACGCACTTGGAATTTGCTGGCAGCCAATTGATTTTTGTCCACATCTACTTTCAGAATTTTCACTTTGTCTCCCAACTGCTTGGCAGTATCTTCCAATATGGGCTGCATCATCTTACATGGACCGCACCAGGTGGCGAAAAAATCCACCAATACTGCTTGATCTCCATCTATTAGTTCTTGAAATGTTTTGGCTTTGGTAGGCATGATTTCAGCGTTTTTTGTCAGAACAAAAGTAGAAGCAAAATCAGTTCAACACAGTAATTATTGTCACATAGCCACTCACGCAGAAATGGCCAAAGTTTTAAAATACCTAAAATAGCCCCATTTGGCATTTATTTTTTTTATTTTCGCCAGTCAAATTCCACTCATTACATGCTCAATTACAAGCAAATCAATAATCTGACCGGTTGGGTCGTTTTTGCGGTAGCTACTTTGGTTTACGTTCTTACAGTCGAACAAACAGCTAGCTTCTGGGATCCAGGAGAATTCATAGCCGTAGCGTACAAACTACAAGTACCCCACCCTCCAGGAGCTCCATTCTTTCTACTAGTGTATCGTATGTTCAGTTTCTTCGCTTTCGGAGATCCTTTGCAGGTAGCTTATTGGATGAATATCGGCAGTGCGCTATTCTCTGGCTTCTCTATTTTATTTCTTTTTTGGTCTATCACTTTATTTGGGAAAAAACTTTTCAAAGTTGTAGAAGGGCAAGAAAGCAAAGGAGAAACGATTACCTTGATGGGTGCTGGAATCGTCGGCGCGTTGGTTTATACTTTCTCCGATAGTTTCTGGTATTCGGCTGTAGAGTCGGAAGTTTATGCCATGTCCTCGTTTTTCACGGCCATCGTGATCTGGGCATTCTTGAAATGGGATGTGATCAAAGATCCTCGTGAAGAGAACAAATGGATGATTTTCATCGCTTACCTGGTGGGACTTTCTATAGGCGTTCACTTGCTGAACTTGGTGACTCTGCCAGCATTGGCGTTGATTTACTACTTCAAAAAGTATGAAAAGCCAACGCTCAAAGGTGGTTTTATTGCGATGTTCCTTGGCGGGGTGGCGCTGATCATCATCAATAACTTGATAATCCCTGGACTTCCTAGCTTGGCTGGATCGATGGAGATTTTCTTTGTCAATAGCATAGGTTTGCCATTCGGATCTGGGATCGTCGTATTTATGCTGCTGTTTTTCGCAGGGGTATTCTTTGCTTATAAGTATTCTCGCAAAAAGGGAAATGCCATCCTAAATACTGTTCTTCTATCTTTCATCTTTATTTTGATTGGGTATTCGAGTTACACGCTGATTGTAGTTCGTGCTAACCAAGATCCTATCATCAATGAAAATGCGCCAAAAGACATCATCAGCTACGTGTCCTATCTCAAGCGCGAGCAATATGGTTATAGACCTTTGCTTCATGGGCAGTATTTCACCGCTCAATTAGTGGCGCAGGACGAAGGTGCTCCTGTGTATATGAAGGGTAAAGACAAGTATGAAATCGTAGATTATTCGTTGGAAAACACCTACGATCCTACAAAAACGACGATTTTACCACGAATTTATTCTACTCAGGAAAGTCACAAACGACTATATCGACAAAAGCTTGGGCTAAGAGAAGGCCAAGATCCTACTTTCGCTGACAACATCTATTTTATGTTTTCTCATCAGCTAGGGAAAATGTACTGGCGCTATTTTATGTGGAATTTTTCTGGAAAAGAATCTGATTTCAGCGATGCCCCTTGGGTAGGAATTACGGATGCTTTCAAGGATTACCCAGAATACATCACCGAAAACAAAGGGCACAATAATTACCTGATGTTGCCATTATTACTGGGAATCATCGGTTTATTTTTCCAAGCCAAGGTAGATCCTAAGTCATTCTATGTGAACCTGATGCTATTCCTGATGATGGGTGTGGTGCTGGTTCTTTACCTGAATTCTCCTCCGGTGGAGCCTAGAGAGCGAGATTATATCTATGTGGGTAGTTTCTATGCATTTGCTATTTGGGTCGGCATTGGGGTGATGGCAATCGCCCATATGCTAGGTAGAGCTACGAAGAATATGGCAACTGCCGGAATCATCGCTACACTACTCACTTTGCCAGTAGCAGGACTAATGGGCGCGCAAAACTGGAATGATCACAATAGAAAAGGCAGATACTTCTCCGTAGATTCTGCTAGAAACTTCCTGGCCTCTTGTGCTCCAAACGCAATCTTATTTACTGGTGGAGACAACGATACTTTCCCGCTTTGGTACGTGCAAGAAGTAGAAGGATTCCGTACCGATGTACGGGTGATCGTTTTGAGTTACTTCGATACAGATTGGTATGTAGAGCAAATGACCCGACCAGTGAATGAATCTGAAGCGTTGCCATTCAGTCTGGATGCTAATCGCTATCAGAAAGGCACAAATGATGTGCTTTATGTCATGGAAAGAGAAGGCATGAATGCCATTTCAGCAAAAGAATATCTGAAGCTGCTGAACTCAGGATCTGAGCTGCTGAAAATGGAAACCGGTGGTAAATCCGTAGCCAACATGGTTCCTTCAAGAAACTTGATTTTGGAAGTTGACAGTACCGCTGTTGCCAATAAGGATATTATTCCTGAAGAGTTTGTTCCACTTTTTGCTTCGCAAATGAACCTTCAGGTAACTGGCAACTACGTAACCAAGGGAACATTGATGCTGATTGATTTGATCGTATCTAACAATTGGGAAAGGCCAATCTACTTCAATAACACCTCTCTAGCTACTATCGGAATCAATGTTCAGGATCACGTCGTGATGGAGGGTTTGACTTACCGCTTACTGCCGGTGAGAAAGCCTGATTATGTTCGCGAGGACCTCGTCAATGCTGATTTGGCCTACGAAAATTACATGAACAATTTTGCTTTCCGAGGCATGAACAATCCTGATGCATATTTGGATGAGGAATACAGAAGGTTTGCCTCCAACCATAGAAGTGCGCTGAATAGCATTGTGATTGCTCTATTGGACAACAACGACATGGAGAAAGCTGCGACATTGCTCAACTATGGTTTGGAAGTGATGCCAAACAAGGCCATTCCTTATGATCTTTCTAGTGGGCAATCAGTTCCTCTTTTCTTCGAAGTGGGTGAGGATGAAAAAGCGCTGGATATCATCGACAAAGTATCAAAGAAATCTCTGGATATGATCGAGTTTTACACCCGTGAAAACAGAGAATACGATAGAGAAATGATGATTTCTGTGGAAATGATCAAGTATTTCATTCCTTTATTGGAAGAAAGGGGCTATCAGGAAAAAGCTCAGGAGCTCAAGCTAAGAATGGAACAATTCCTCGGTCCCCAGCAAAGTGGCAGTGGGGTTTTGGATAGACGGTAAGCTTTTGTAATTAAGAGCATTGAGGTATTTAGTAATCAATGCCTTGATCAATTGGATAGAGGACCAAAGTCGGTTGACCGAAGTGGCCTCAACCTTAGGTGTCTTTTGATCTACTTAATAGCACTTTTATTGAAAAGGGATTCGACAATGATTCGGATCCCTTTTTTTGTGGAATCTACCTAAGGTAAACGCAGAGATTTTGCAGAGGAGGCAGCTGATTAAGATTGGTAAATGAATAAATAGGGTAAGTCAACCTAGAAGACATCAGAATCTCAACTTGTGATTTGATGGTTTTCTACCCTATAGTCACTTAGATTTCATAGGAAACATAAAAAATAGAAGCCCTGCGAATCTATAATACCTAGGTGTGTTTGCGGTTTTATCTTTGAATTGCTTTATAGATGGAGCAATTTTCCCCATTTTTTGAACTACAGATAAAGCAAAATGACAAGGATAAAAGCTCTAGTGTTAACAAGAAATATCAAATAGTCTGGATTCGAAAAACCAATACTTATTATCTTCTCCGCGAAAAAATCAGGGACCACCGCAGTTAAATCCCTCAAATAAAACGCTTCACCACCCACACAATAATCGCCAGCAAAAACACAACAATCGAGATCTTATTGATTCCGTGCATCATTCGCAGGTTGAAATTTGATTTTTGGTCGGGATCAGGCTTTTGAAAAACTCTTACGAAGTAGTTTCCAAAATCTCCCATATTGAAGAATCCTTTTATTTTTTTGCTTTCGGACATAACTTAGGTTTATTGGGTAAACAGGTAGAATTGGAGAATGGTTTATTTATCGATCAAACCTGCCTCTGTAGAAGCAGGTTATCATCCTACGTGAACCTCCGGGGTTTCAAATACACCAAGGTTAAAGTGATTCCGGCTCGTTCCACATGCCGTCTTCTTTGATGATTTCTATCAATTTATCTACGGCTTTTTCAGAAGGCACGGATCGCTTCATTACTTCCTTGCCTTTGTAGAGGGTGATTTTTCCTTTTCCAGAACCTACATAGCCGTAATCAGCATCAGCCATTTCTCCCGGCCCATTTACGATACAACCCATGATGCCAATCTTCACACCCTTCAAGTGATCAGTTCGCTTACGGATCATAGCTGTAGTTTCTTGAAGATCAAATAAAGTTCTACCACAGGAAGGACAGGAAATGTATTCTGTTTTGGACATCCGCGTTCTTGCTGCCTGCAAGACCCCAAAGCCTACAGAATTATGAAGCTTAATCTGCGCTAGCACTTCCTCCCGGGTATGCTCGTGCTCCTTTTCCAAGGAAATAAATATCCCATCGCCCAAGCCATCGATCAACAATCCCCCTACGTCCGTTGCGGCGTAAAGCATCGTTTCATCCTGAGTTTGATCCGGATAACTCACTTTCACGATCACTGGAATCTCCGACTTTGCCTCAAGCAAACTCACAAAAGCTCGTCGCATGGCCGGCATGGCATGTTTGTTTTCAGTCTTGAGGATTAATACAGTGTCTTTTCGTCCTGTAATAAGCGAGATGGCTTTAGTAATCTCAAGATCACTAACTTCAAGGAAATTCAGTTCGGAATGAAATTTTTCAGATGTAGAAAAACTCACCAGATCGAACAAAGGAAATTTGTTTTGCTGATCTTCACCTGCCGTCCAAACAGCAGCATCTTGGATTTCCTTCATGCCATTTGGAAGCATAAAAGGAATAGGATTCGCTCCTGAATACACAAAGTCACATCCCTGATCATTCATTTTCCACTTGTCCAATTCCGGCAAATAAAAGTGGCCGACTGACTTCATTTCCTTCTCGGTGATATTTTGAATCTTGGAAATATCTGTAATCACCCGGGGCACATTGTGATCTCCAAAGTTATAAACCTCTTTACTGTGACGCTTGAAATGCTCGTATGGATTGACTGGATAAGTCTCAATAGATTTTATCTCCGCATGTCCTGAACGATGAGCGTAGCGGTCAATCAACGCTTTCGCAACTGGCGCTTCAAACTCTGGATCTTCAGTTAAAGAAACACGAACTGTATCTCCAAGCCCATCTTCCAGTAAAGTTCCGATTCCAACTGCCGACTTAATCCTACCGTCTTCTGCTTCCCCAGCTTCCGTCACTCCAAGGTGCAAAGGATAAGGTTTGAAACCGCCTTCATCTAACTTCTGAACCAGCATCCGATAAGCCTGAACCATTACTTGAGTATTGGAAGACTTCATCGAGATAACGATGTCGTGGTAATTTTCATCCTCACAAATCCTCAAAAACTCAAGTGCTGACTCCACCATTCCCAGCGGGGTGTCGCCATATCTACTCATGATTCGGTCAGAAAGAGAACCGTGATTGGTTCCGATTCGCATCGCCGTTCCGTGTTCTTTACAGATTTTCACCAAAGGCAAAAACCGCTCACGAATCCTATCCAACTCATCCTGATAGGTCGCATCTGTGTATTCAATTACTTCAAATTTCTTCTTGTCCGCATAATTCCCCGGGTTCACGCGCACTTTTTCCACAATCCTAGCAGCTACTTCAGCCGCATTGGGTGTAAAGTGAATATCCGCAACCAAGGGTGTTTTATAACCTCTTTTGCGAAGCCCATCTTTAATGTGGCGTAAGTTCTCTGCTTCTTTAATACTTGGAGCAGTGATTCTGACCAATTCACAACCCGCCTCTATCATCCGAATACTTTGCTCTATGGAGCCTTCAGTATCCATGGTATCGACCGTGGTCATGGACTGCACCACGATGGGATTGTCACCACCGATGATGACATCTCCGATCCTAACCGGGATAGTTTTTCTCCTCGAATAACGCGTCAAGCTATCGCAGTAAAGTTGATCTAATGATTTGATAATGTGCTCCATGTGGGTTATATATCTCCTAATTGAGGTCGGATTACTAGTTCTTCAACAACAGACTGAGGCGAAAGGTTATAAGCAGCCCAAACTGACTCGGCTACATCGCTCGCTTTCATAAAACGTTCGATCGGCAAATCCACACCTTCCCAGCTCGACGTATAAGTCGCTCCTGCGAGGATGGAAGTCACTTTGATCTGATGCGGTTTTAATTCTTCACGCAGACATTTAGTCATGCCCAACATCGCCCATTTGGAAACGGCATAAGTCCCGCCGTTTGGATAGGCTGTCAATCCAGCCACTGAACCCATCGTAAAAATATGTCCGGATTTCTTCGCAATCATTTCATTAACAAAACCACGGGTCAGGTAATAAGCCGAATACAAATTGGTTTGCATCATCAGTTCAAAATTCCCTTCTGGCTCATCATGAATTGCCCCCGGGAGAAAAACACCGGTGTTATTTACCAATACATCTGGAATTCCAACTGCTTTGACCTGATCAACAAACTTGCTCACTTCTTCCTTTTTGGAAAGGTCAGCCTGAATCGCAAGGATGTTGATGGAAGGGTAGTTGCTTTGCAAAAAAGCCTCCAGTTCAGCCAAGTCTTCCTTATTCCTGGCACAGGTAAAGACATCAAAACCTTCTCCCGCAAAGCGCTCAACAATCGCTCTTCCTATTCCTTTGGTGCCTCCGGTGACGAGGATACTTTTGCTCATTTGATTCGTAGTTTAATAGTTAGTATGACAACTATTTAGCTTGGGCAAAGTTACACGTTTTTATCAAAATAGAGCGGAAACTTGCATTCTCCCCACGTGAACTATCCTATCCAAACCCTGAGAATTTCGACCTTCATATACCAGGTTCAACTGAAGACCCTCCCCTATTTTTTGCAGCCAATTCACATTCCAAGTCACGTTGGTTCCAGGCGTCAAGGCCTGTAACATTTCGTAGCCTACCGGCGAATTGACCACGCCGTTGTAGTCGATCTGAATCAATTTGACAGTGGAGGTAAGTGTTGTTTTCACGGCGCGGGAAAATCGGAGATCTAAGCCCAATTGATTTAGCAGGGCTTTTTCCTTAAACTCAATGTTAGCGGTATTCACTTTTCCAGTAAAAGAATAAGTGGCAGAAGTCCTGAAATAAGGTGTGGGTTGCCATGAAAACTCAGGGCCGATTTGTTTGTGGGAGATAGTATAATTCCTGTTATCCAAGAAATCTGAAGCTGAAGTCCGATTGCCTGTTCCAGCAATAATCCTTAAAGTAGTCTGTCCAGAAAAATTATAGCGTGTATTCAACTTCCAGTCCTTTTGAATTAAATCCTCAAAACCTCCGGAGAGCAACTGCTTATATTGGGAATCAAAATAAGATAGGTCAAACCCATAGTTGGCAGAAGCCCGATTGAAGAAAAAACTGGAACGAATCACCTGTCGAAGCGACAAAATATCCTCCCGGTTGATCCCTCCAACAAAGGGATTGATCCGATCTAGGAAGTCGTCCGAAGTCACTTTTTTCTCCACACTTAGGCTAGTGGTATTAGAAAAACGATGCAGAAATGCCCGCAAGCCTCCGCTATCCTTCCACGTTTCAGGGAATTTCGCCTGTAGCCTATAATTCAAAATACTCGTGTAGGCCTGAGTATAAGTGTCTGTTGGTACAAAAATCTTAATGTATTCCTTTTCCTCCGGGTTGATTGCGATATAGAATTCATTGAGTTGCTGCACTCCATCGCCGTTGTCGTCTCTCCAGGTATGCGTCCCGTCACCATTAGGAGCTGGTAAAAAGACAAATTCCCGCTGTAGCTCTCGCCCATTTCCGATAGCATAGGATATTTCATTTCTGAGTAGATTTTTCCCCAAACTCCCCTGATAATCCAGCTTGCCCATTACGGTGAGTTCTGAAGGTAGATCACGTTGCAAATATTCAATCTCTCGATAGGTGAAAGTGCTGCTGAGACTATGCTGAGTCCATTGCTTGCGAAAGGTGAAATTGGATGTAAAAGCTCGGGTGTCGTCAAGTAATTTACCTGCAAAAGGAGCCTTGTCTTCACGCCAGGCAGCGTCAGCGAGAAAAGAATAGCTCAGCGTGTCATTGCTTCGCAAATAGACCAAATGTTGTTGAAAATTCATGGCTGTGCTCAAGACAGAGTCTGTCTCTGCGCTTTTTAGCGCATTTCTATCAACTGAAAATTGATACCCCGGAACGAAAATTTTTGAAGTATAACTCACATCTCCCAAGTAGCGAATCCAGTCTGAATTGAGGGAATCCTGCTTGGAGTTCAGGCGAAAAAACTCCTGTTTCAACCTGATTTTATCTCCCAGCTGAAGATTCCAATTGGCAGCATGCTGCATTCCATTCAGTACATTTTGCCTATTTCGGAGGTGAAAAAGGTAATCAAATCGATTAAGCGCATCTTTTTCAAAACCAATCCCTGCTCTAAAGAATTGCTCTGCTGCTGCATTTTCGAGTGCTTGCTGACTCAAACCCCAATCCCGATCAAACTCGATGTAGCGGAAACGATCAATAAAATTGAAATTGGTCGAATTGTATTCGTATTCCGTCTGACCCTTCATGATATAGCCTTTGAAAAGAGAAGATTCTCGACCTTCAGATTGCAAGCCAACTTTCACCCCCACCCCTTGATTATCATCATCGTCCAACTCAGAAAAGAGATTCTGATCTTGGGAAGAAAGCGCAAATTCCGTGTAAACTTTCTCGTGTTCATTCAGCTTAATCCTAGTTCCCGCAGTCACCATACGCTTGCTATCGGGTAGCGGGAGTTGGGACAAAATGGAATAATCTCCCTGGGCCTGTCCGTTCAGTCTTGGAACATATTCATAGACCGTTCCATTTGACAACTGACTAGAACGGCGATAATCTCCCCGTCCAGCTCCGACTTGAGAGAAGCCCAATTCGTAATGAGCAGTCAAAGGGTTGGTGGAATAGGCATAGTAAACTAAATCATTCCCCTGCTCATCCGTCTCGGTGATTTTCTCATACAAAATCCTGTTCTGATCAAAGGCCACGCTGTCAATCCTTGGAATCCTCGCCAACTCAGCACTATCGCCCACGGAAGCCATGAGCCCCAATTCTTGCTGGTTAAAATCTGTGAAAAGTGGTCGGTTTCTATTGTCCTTCTCTTGGTAATAATTCATATAAAAATCCACCTTCCCATTGGTTTGACTATGATTTGCTCCAATGATGGATCGGGAATAGTTCCTCTCGGCATACTCGAAATCCACCCGCACGCGTGAATATTGAGTAATCAGCACTTTGGGAGTAAAGGTGATTTCTGCCTGATTGTAATCGATCACATAATCCTCATTAAATCCACGCTTGAGCTGTTTCCCATCCAGAAATACACGTTCAGAATTGGCCATGATGATCACAAATCGCTCATTATTCGGACCACTTACGCGATATGGGCCCAGCACTCCTTCCAAAATCGGAAGTTGAATAGAAGCGAATTTCCCTTTGGCTATCGAGGCAAAAACTTGAGAACTAGCTGTCCACATATCGCTCATTTTGTAATTGGAAGTAAACTGAAGACCCTGTACATTTTTGTAGTAGCGGAGAAACTCAGACTGACGTTGCTGAAGAACCACATCACCGGCAGTAAGGCTAAAGTCATCGTTATACAACTCAATCAACACATTATCAAAGTCCTGAATTTGCTGCGTATTTCCTTCGGGTTGAAAGGGCACATTTTGATCGGTGATGCTTGCACGGATTTTTAGTTTCTCAGCTATATCACCTTCCAGCTGAAGATTGAGTGCAGAGTTCACGAAGACATTCTGCGTATTTCCAAAAGAAATGCCGCGGGTGAGACTTCCTGATTTGTATAGATTGGTGGTAGGAAAAAGCTCCTCGCGGAAGTCAAAGGCTGGCAATTCTGCCATTCTAGTATCCTTGAATCGAGCCGTAGAATCATATTCTTCCAAGAGCGTCCTCCGGGCAATCGGCTGATCAAATCGGATAGTAAAAGTCTGATAGCAAAGTAAAACTGAATCAGGCTTGGCGCCGGATTGAAAGATAACTTGTAGCGTATTCGAGCTTAGCTCGTAGTTAAATCCGTAGATTTTCCCGCTTTCATCCGAAACCTTAATCGTCTCTTCAAGCAGTGAAAGTGAGTCGGGGACGGTTGGAAGGGTGAAGGTTTCGGAGTTCACCCATCGGCATTTCTCTTGGGCTTCTACAGAAGTAAATCCCCCAAGTAATGAAACCCAGAAAAGTAGCCAAACGCGCATGCTCAGTCCGAAATGCCTTTTGATTTTGAAGGTACTAAAAAGATGATTTATCCTATCAATGGAAAGGTAAGATAGAAGGTAGTCCCTTTGCCCAGTTCAGTTTCAAACCAGATTTTGCCGCCAGCCGTTTCTACTCCGCTTTTTGCGATAGCTAGCCCCAAGCCTGAGCCGGTAGATTTGGTGGAAAAGTTTGGGATGAAAATCTTGTCTTTGAGATCTTCAGAGATCCCTTTTCCATTATCTGAAATCTCTAAGAAAACCGCCTGATCTGTCATCCAGAGCCATATTTTTATCACTGGCTTCACGCCTGGCTCTACTGCTTGCACTCCGTTTATGATCAGGTTGGAGATCACCCTTCCGAAAAGCTTATCGTCTCCCATGATCGGTATGTCATTCGTGAAGGAATCATCCTGAAAGATTAACTTCATCTGCTGATCACCACTGAATAGCTCCAAGACTTTATTCAACACGGATTTGAAGTTCATCAATTCGTTATTCGGAAGTGGCATTTTTGCAAAAGTGGAAAAAGAGGATGCAATTCCACTCAGTGCATCTACCTGATGGATTAAGGTTTCTAGGGATCTTTTCAGCTTCTCTGCGTCGTCTAATCTTCCCGCATCCTGAAGTCTGATCAGATGCTGCAAGGTGAGTTTCATCGGCGTCAGGGGATTCTTAATCTCATGTGCGACTTGCTTTGCCATCTCACGCCAAGCAGATTCTTTCTCGGTGGAAGCGAGCACTTTTTTAGAGTTTTCCAGCTTAAAAAGCATGTTATTATACTCGTTCACCAAAAGGCCAATTTCATCTTTGGAACCCCAATACATGGGTTCGTTATCTTCCAGATTGGTAGCTTTTAGCTTTTGCGTCAGCAGTTTGAAAGGAAATGTAAGGTTGGTTGACACAAAATAGGAAACGAACAAAAAGAGGATGAAGATCACCACAAAAGCGTTGAAGATATTGCTTAAAACGTCAGCGATAAGTGTGTTGAGTTCTGCTTCCGACTCGAAAAACGGCACAGCCAAAATCCCTAGGTTTTCCTGAGTTGCTGTGGCAGGAATGGAAAGATAGACCGTTTTGTAGTTCAGTTTTCCGATTTGTTCCTCCGCTAAGTACTGGCTTTGACCCATTTCTTGGATCTCCGCAATCGCCTTTGGATTGATCAGAGGCGATAGGATTTTCTTATCAAATATATTAGGACGATTGGTCGATTCCAGTGTGCCTTCAGAGCTATAGACATGGATGTCACTTGCAGTGGTATTTGCCAGCTCATTGACCTCCTCGTTGAGCAGGTCTTTGTCCACATTTTCAGGTTTCTGGTTATTTAGAAAGCTACCAAGATTACCTCTGATCAGGGCGGCTTTTTGGATGTACTGACGATCTAGGTCATTTCTATAGCTATTTGCCAACAAACCAATCGTGATGATACTGATAATGAGGATAGGGAAGAAAAAGGCAAAATTGAGGTAAAGTTGAAGCTTGGTAGAATAGTTAAATTCAAACTTTTTGATCCCAGTGATGAGCGTATTGATCAAAATAGTCATGAAAGTCATGATCACGAAGAGGACGAAGAACAGAGAAATATTTCCCAAAAAATGAGCGACTGAGATGTTCCTCGAAGAAACAATGATCAATTCATCGCCATTTCTAATCCCGAAATGATGATAGCCACTTTGATGCACCCCATCCGTCAGCAAAGCCTGACGAGATAGAACCCGATCAAATTGTTTGTTTAGGTAATTGTAAGAACCTGAATTACGAATTAAATCCTTGTCCTTGAAAACGGCATAGTCATAAAGTACAGGATCAAGCTTATCGTTGTATTTTTTATCCAACAGCAATTTAGGATAGACGCTGGTAGGCTGTACACGTAGCTGTCTGAGCTCTAGAAAAACTGTCCCAAGTAAGGTCCCGTCCTTATTTAGGGGTACAAAAGCGATAAAGCGATTGCCTGTGTTAGACTCATTTGCTCTAATGAAATATAAATCCTTTACACTCGTAGCGTAATCACTTTTGATAAACTCCAGCTGGATATCCTTAAGATTTGGAGAGGCTGAATTCCCTAGTATTTGTTGACCGGAAGAGGAAAAAATACGCACCTGTACTTCAAATTGATCAAAGTAATTATCCAGGTAGATTCTTCTGATTTTGGTTTCTATAGGTTCTTTGGAGAAAAGTGGATCTGCTATTCTATTTTGAATGAACAAATCACTTTTGATACGAGTGAAGATTTCACCTAGAAAAAATTCCGTCATCACATCATTTTCGATGAGGTTTTGATTTGCAAATCGAGTTTTCGATTGGATCAATTCGCTTTTTTCAGCCTGAAAAATACTAATACCGCAGATAATCGCCGTAACCAGGCAGGCGAAGAAAAAAGTCAGAAATGTATCCAAGCCAAGTTTAAAGGCATTCTTGAATAATTCAAGTCGGATAATTGCCACCAAAAATCCTACATGTATAAGCCACACCATGCCTCCCCAAACCGTGAAAAAAAACAAAACCCCAGCTACTGGAATCCCGATGATGCTTAGCCACTTGTAGTAGCTTTTTTTGCGTGGATTGATTTCTAGTAGCAAACTAAACATAGTCAGCGACATCAAAACATAAACTGCTCCCCACAGAAATAGCATGAGGAAGCTTATACCCATAAACCAATCAAAAGACGGTATAGAACTAATGTCTAAGCCCCACTGTGAATTGAGCATGAGATCTCGAGGAAGCGACCAGACTAGATATACTCCAATGGAACTGACTATAAGCGAAAAAAAGAAAAATGATAAAAACTCATTGGGTGATTTCAAAACCCTAATCTTATCATGCATGATTTTAGATGCCAGTTGATAAATAACCATACCCAAAATCAATACAGCACAGAGGGTATTGATCAGCAAATCCCCCAAACTAGGGTTAAACCAAGAAGAAGCATAATTAGAGGAATTGAAGAGAGAAAGATTAAGATAGCTACTAGGAAAATCAAGCAGCAACATCATCAAACGGAATGCCCCCAAGACAAAAATAGCATACCCAATAGCTTGCCATCTTCTACCCTTTTTCCACTTACTCAACACAAAATCAGAACTCAAAAGGAAATAGAGTAGGAAAATAGAAGTAAAGAAAATCAAGATGGCGGGATTCACCAATCTCCCCGAAGGACTATAGCCGAAGAGGAAATTGATTCCGAAAAGTGGGATTCCCGCAGGATTAGTAACTACCGAGGATCCCTCCTCAGGATTGGTGAAAAGCTCAAACCGATCATTACCAAAGATCTCGGGATTGGGACCAGTAATCAGGCAATTATTCTCAATATTCCCTGGCCAAATCAAACGAAGCACATGAATCACCACATATTCAGCTCCATTCCTTTTGACCTTCCGGATCTTCAGCAGAAGCGTCCCGAAGGGATCTTCGAGAAGCTGATATTCTCTGGAAAGATCTACTTGAGAAAAATCTAAAGTCAGTGTGAAATCAGACCAGTACAGAAGTTCCTTTCCTGCATTGAGAATAAAGAAAGGGTGACGATGAACTGGTGTGCTTATTTGCCCAAAACTCAAAGAATCAGCTGGCCTGACATCCATAAGGATCTGAATAAAATCCTCATCAAATTCCTTGTCCACAGCTTGCACGCGATCCTGTAAAGCCATCAAAAAAGTATCCTGATCTTTTTTCTGGAAGAAAAAGAAATTCAGAATCAAGACAGCAAGAAGAGAGAAAATACTGATCAAGATGATCAGGCGGCGGGAATCGTGCTTCATTTAAGTGTAAAATAAAAAAAGCAAAGTCTTCGATCAAACTTTGCTCTTCTTATCCTTTATTGAAAGGTTATTTTGGACTTTCTTTTTTTAGCGTTTTTGTACCAAAAATAGCCTAGCGCCATAGCAATAAGATAGGGCATGACAAAAAGGTACATAATTCCAAGGTTCAGTCCAGCCGCAACACTCGTGTCACCGTTGGCCACATTATTCTCCACAGAAGCTCTACACATGGCGCACTGCGCAAAACTTGCTGTGTGTACCAGCAGTCCGAGCAGCGACAGAAATCCTATTTTTAAAACTTTTACCATACTGTTTCCTACGTCTTGTTAAGACCGCAGGTTTTTAATGTACATAATAAGGACTGATCATTAAATAAACTATCACACCAGTAACAGTCACATAAAGCCAGATTGGATACGCGAATTTAACAATTTTACGATGCTTCTCTCGCTGATCGGTTAATCCATAGTAATATGCAAAAAGAATAGGCAAAAGAGCGACGGCCGCCAAGACGATGTGAGAAAATAAAACGGCGAAGTAAACACTACGCACAAAGCCTTCCCCACCAAATGAAGTGCTTTCGGCAGCTGCATGATAGATCACATACGAAACCAGGAATATGGCTCCTAACCCAAAGGCAACAGTCATTGATGCTCGATGATATGCAATCTTCCCATTTTTAATAAACACAAGACCTGCAATCAACGCCAAAGTAGCAGCAGAATTGATCACGGCATTCAAGTGAGGCAGGAAATAAACCCACTCCACACCCAAATCAAGTTTGGCTGGCATAAAGATAAGTATCGCAACTACAACAGGAATTAGTACAGAAATAGCAATTATCCAGCCCTTCACTTTTCCCTCGTTTTTCAAATGACTAGTCTCTTTCGCTTGCATGCAACAATATTTTAGTCTCTAACATTAATAAATCGACATCCTCACGTGAGGTACCACTGTAATAGCCTCTAATTCTACCCAGTTCATCCACCAAGACAAATTTGTCACTATGAACAAAATCGTCTGGAATCCCTAGCCCGTCAACAGTTGGGATCATAAAGCCGCATTTGGCTAAGCTGTAAATCTGATCAACATCCCCCGTGAGAAAGTCCCATTTGCCAGCTAGGCCGTTGTGTTTCTGAGCGTATTTTTCAAGTATTTCTGGAGAATCATAGGTAGGATCTATGCTGATAGACATAATCTGAACCTTCTCATCATTCCGAAACATATCATTCACCCGTTCCATTTCAGAGGACATTTTGGGGCATATACTAGGACAGGAAGTAAAGAAAAAGTCAACTATGGTGATTTTCCCTTCCATATCATCTCTGCCTACCGTATTGCCCTTCTGATTTGTAAGAGAAAAATCTGGGATAAAATGCTGCGAACTGTCAGAGTTTCCACATTCAGCGAAAATACTATCCACTCCATTTTCGTAGTAAACAGGAATATCGTAAGTATTTCTACCAAAGCCTTTCAAGAACAGAAAGATCAAGATTGGAACCAATAGAATGCAGACTAAAACAAAACCCTGCAAAATTCTTAAACTTCTCATACCAATGTTTTAACAAAAAAAGAAGGTCGAAGTTTTCAAACTTCAACCTTCTTTGAAAATAAATAAGATTAAGCTGAGACTAAAACCATCTTAAATCGAATATATCTGCTCCTTCTTTCACAAGAACGATAATGAGCCAGAAAAGAAAGATGATAGGGACCAAAATAGAATAGATCAATGGCTTCACTTCGTCACCTAAGTGCATGAATTCCATGATGATGTATTTAGCCTTCCATACAGTCAATGCCATAAATAACACATAAAGCAAAATACCACGAGGCAAGGTGAAGGCCATCACGAATTCAGCAGCAGTAATTAGCAACAGAATAAGCGCTGTCTTCCAAATTTTCTTAATCTTATCGGTGTTTCTAGGTACCACCGATAGTGTAGATTTATTTTCTTGAATTTCCATAATTCTAATTATTACAGGTTAGATCAGATAGAATAAAGTAAATACAAAGACCCATACTAGATCTACAAAGTGCCAATACAAACCTACTTTTTCAACCATTTCATAATGGCCTCTTCTATCGTAAACCCCAACGGCTGCTTGGTAAAAGACCATGAATAAAAGGATAACTCCTATGGTCACGTGAAAGCCGTGGAATCCTGTAATGAAGAAAAAGAGATTAGCAAAGGAAGCTGGCCCATATTCGTTCACAAGCAGATTTGCGCCATAAACTGTTTCAGTTACATTTTGGCTAAGTCCATTGATGAAATTCATCACTGATCCTGTTTCGGTGCCATGAATAAAGTGATTCCACTCCCACGCTTGACAGCTCAAAAAAGTAACACCACCAAGCAAAGTCCAAAGCATCCATTTCACCACATCGTTTCTGTCATTACGATGTCCTGCTTCTACGGCAAGTACCATGGTAACAGAACTAGCAATCAAAATGAAGGTCATCAAACCTACGAAAACAAGCGGAAGGTGAACACCATGCACTAAAGGAATAGCATCAAATACCAATTCAGGTATTGGCCAATATTCATTTGATCCAACAAATTCAGTCGCTGGACCGGCATAAGCAGGATAGCTTACCCGAATAGCGATATAGGTGATCAAAAAAGCAGCAAATGTAAAGATATCCGAAAGGAGGAAAAACCACATCATGAGTTTTCCATAGCTAGCTTTGAGAGGTTCGTTACCACCTCCCCAAACGCCTCTTTTCGAACTTACTCCTATAGCAGTAGAATGCGCAGACATAAGAAATTGATTTGTACTTGGTTAATTTTAATGATTCAAAAGCAAAAACATAAATAGATATAACCACAATGCAGCGAGAAAATGCCAAAATGTAGTTGCCATTTCAAGCGTGTCTAACGACTTGGAATGCACTTTATATCTGAATGTCGAAATTAATACAATAATCAGAAATATCACACCGCTGATTAAGTGAACAGCATGTAATCCTGTGAAAACATAGAGAAATGATCCAGAGGGATTGCCTACGAAAAAGACATTTTCGTCAACCAGCGCTACCCAGCTGAACCATTGACTGACCAAGAAGCCTAACCCGAATAGGACCGCTAATGATATGCCTATTCGTAAACCAAGTAGATTATCTTTTTTCGCAGAGACATAGGCAAATTGAAGGAATACGCTACTGATTATCACGATAGCAGAAGAGAACCAAAAGATAGATGGCAACTCATATTCTAGCCAATTACCTTCAGACTGTCTAACGATATAGGCACTGGTTAGACCAGCAAAAACCATGACTATGGTCACTAAGAACAGCCAAAGCCCAAATTTCTTAGGATGCATAGCAATTGGCTGCTCTACCATATCGACGTATTTTATTTCTTTTTCCATCGTTAAGGTAGTTTATCTAGCAGGTAAGCGATTTGTACTATTGGCAAATACAAGAATGAACCAAACATGATTCTAAGAGCAGATTTACGAGAACAGTCTTTCATTAATGAGAAAGTCTGAGCCAGAAATAAAACTCCACAAATTGTGGCTACTATTCCGGAAGTCATCCCGGTGAGTCCAAAATATGTTGGGAGTAAACCGAGTGGTAGTAAGAACAAGGTATAAATCATGATTTGAATAGCAGTATTCAGATCTTTTCCACCACCGCTAGGAAGCAATTTGAATCCCGCAGCTTTATAATCTTCATCACCTACCCAAGCAATCGCCCAGAAGTGAGGGAATTGCCAAATAAATTGAATTCCAAATATGATCAACGCTTCATGAGTAATAGAACCTGTTGCCGCTGTCCATCCTAAAAGCGGAGGCAGAGCTCCAGGTATTGCACCCACAAATACGGCAATCGGACCTACTCGTTTTAAGGGTGTGTAAACAAAAACATACAACACCATACTTAATATCCCCAACCAGGTAGTCAAGGGGTTAGTGAAGTACCAAAGTAAGCCTACTCCCACTATGGCAACTATGGAAGTCACCCATAAGGCTTCTTGTAAAGAAATCAATTTTAAAGGCAGAGGACGGTTTTGGGTACGCTTCATGAGCTTATCCAAATCACGCTCTAAGATTTCATTTGCAGCACAGGATGCACCGCTGATTAAGAATCCTCCTAATGCTAATCCCAGGAAACCTGCCCAACCGAAACTAACTCCTCTATCGCCAAGTATATATCCAAATACTGCGGAGAAAGTAACCAAAGCAGAAAGTCTCAACTTAATCAATTCAGAGTAAGCTTTAACCTTACTTATCACAAGGCTACTAATATGGTCAGTTACTTCAACTGTCCTCATGATCAATTTGTATTTAATCGAAACTGAATGTTTTCTCTGATTTCTAGTAGCAAGAGCACTTGAACACCTATAATCAAAGTACCAAATAAGAGATGAATAGGCTGAAGAAATGCAGGGATACCAAAGTATGCCATTGCCACTCCAGTAGCTATTTCAAATAGGATCAGAATCATCAGAATCTGAGACCAAAGATTCACATGCGATCTTCTCAGCGTGTACTTGAAAGCCCAAAAGAAGTACAACACATGAATCCCGACTAGAACAAGTGAGAAGGAACGGTGAATGAGAAAGGTAAGCCCTATTCTGCCTATCCACTCATCTCTGAGCATATTTCCTAGGGCAGATGAGATAATATCAATTTGCTCTCGGACTTGGGTTCCAAGTACAATCTGAACAAGCATTAAGAACGTACCTACAGCTAATACCAGTTCTATTCTTCTAGGGATATCCATCTTTACACCTTTACTTTGAATCAGTCTGCCAGATCTATGATATACATAAATCAAAAGCGAAACCAAAAGTAAAGCAAGTAACATATGGAAGGTGATCATCCAATGAAGCAGATTTGTCGAGACTACAATAGAGCCTATCCATCCTATAAATATCACCAACACAAGGTTGAAAACAGATAGAATAGGAATCAAACGATCATACTTACCTAGAGGAAATGATTTCCATACCGTAAGGACGATCAATAAACCAATGACCACACCAGCCAAGCGATTCAGATATTCAATCCAGGTTTTAACTGGGTTAAATTCTTCTTCAACAAGAATTGATTTGTCGTTTGCTATCTCGTTAGCTTTTCCCGTGAATCCAAGTTTTTCAAGTGTAGCCACAAACCTTTCGTTTTTGGCTATTCTTTTATTTAGATAAATCTCTTGGTAGTCAGGGGGAAGTTGATCTACACTAGTGGGGGGAACAAAACTACCAAAGCATTTCGGCCAATCAGGGCAGCCCATTCCGGAACCAGTGCTTCTTACAATTCCACCAATAAGAATTAGTAAATAAACAGCTATCACCGTAATTACACTTATCCGGCGAAAGCTGTTTAAATGACTATTAGTGCTTCTCTGCATTTGCGAACAAGACTTCCTCCTCTTCCTTCATAATCTCTAACTCTAACTTAACCAACTCTTGCTCATGTGGAAGATTTGATTCAGGGGTTGCGGACAAAGGAACCGTTTGTGGAATAAAGTCTTCTTCAGCACCTGGCTTCGAATAATCATATGGCCATCTGTACACTGCAGGAATTTCACCAGGCCAGTTTCCATGACCAGGTTCAATAGGCGTAGTCCACTCAAGTGTATTTGATCTCCAAGGGTTCATAGTAGCTTTTCTACCTCTATACATAGAGTAGAAGAAGTTGAACAAGAAGATAAATTGTCCTGCGAAGGTGATAATTGCAGCCACTGACACAAACATATTTAAATCAGTGTACATATTGGCAAACTCAAAGCTTGTCCAGCTATAGTATCTTCTAGGGAAACCCGCGATACCAATGTAGTGCATTGGGAAAAAGACCAAGTAAACACCAACAAATGAAAGCCAGAAGTGAATATAGCCCAACTTGGCATCCATCATTCTTCCAAACATCTTAGGGAACCAGTGGTAAACACCCGCTACCATACCGAAGAAGGAGGCAGCGCCCATTACAAGGTGAAAATGAGCTACAACAAAGTAAGTATCGTGCAATTGAATATCAATAGCGGAATTACCTAAGAAAATACCTGTCAATCCACCAGAAATAAAGAATGAAACTAGACCAATCGAGAACAGCATAGCTGGAGTGAAGATCAAATTCCCTCTCCATAAAGTGGTGAGGTAGTTAAATACCTTCACAGCAGAAGGAATAGCAATGATCAGGGTCAAGAACATAAAGATCGATCCTAGGAATGGATTCATCCCTGATACGAACATATGATGAGCCCATACCACAAAAGAAAGGACGGTAATACCAAGCAAAGAAATAATCATCGCTTTGTAACCAAAGATTGGTTTTCTCGAGTTAGTGGAGATTACCTCTGAAGTGATACCCAAAGCAGGAAGTAATACTATGTACACCTCAGGGTGACCTAAGAACCAAAACAAATGCTGGTAAAGTACTGGACTACCACCTGTATTTGGAAGAGCCTCACCGCCAATATAAATATCAGAAAGGTAAAATGACGTGCCAAAGCTTCTGTCAAATACCAATAACAACGCTGCTGCGAATAGAACCGGGAAGGACAAAAGTCCAATAACAGCTGTCAAGAAGAAAGCCCAAATAGTCAAAGGTAGTTTGGAGAATGACATCCCCTTCGTCCTCAAGTTAATTACTGTAGTAATGTAATTGATACCTCCCATCAGTGAGGACGCGATAAAGAAGGTCATCGCAACTAACCATAAAGTCATTCCTAGACCTGAACCTGGAATTGCCTGCTCCAAAGCAGATAGCGGCGGATAAACTACCCAACCACCGGCGGCAGGACCTGTTTTAAGAAAGAGAGAGATAAACATGATCACCCCAGAAAGGAAGAACAGCCAATAAGAAAGCATGTTCATAAATCCAGAAGCCATATCTCTTGCTCCAATCTGAAGCGGGATCAAGAAGTTAGAGAATGTACCACTCAAGCCTGCCGTCAATACAAAGAATACCATGATGGTACCGTGCATCGTCACTAAGGCCAAATAGAACGTAGGATCTAACTTACCTGCTTCATCTATCCATCCACCTAGAATAGGGCGAAGGAAAGACATATCCATGTCCGGAAAACCTAATTGTAATCTAAACAGGATGGAAAGGAATCCCCCAATCAGAGCCCAAAACATACCTGTAACCAGGTATTGCTTTGCGATCATCTTATGATCTTGGGAGAAAATATATTTTGTTACAAAATTATCATGGTGCTCATGGTCGTGATGATCGTGTGCTGCGTCATGATTTGCGACAGATGCTGTTGACATAATCTATAATTTTGTTAGTTACTTTTCGCTTAATTGAACTTCTGCAACTTCTTTGACCTCAACTGAACTACCTGCTGCTAATGCGGGATTCATTTGAATAAAAGACTTTTGTTCTGCATACCACTTTTGATATTCAGCTGGCTCTACTACTTCGATGATTTTTCTCATAGAGAAATGACCACGTCCGCAAATTTCTGTACAAGCAATCTCGTAATTGAACTCTGGATTTCCTGTCTCTTCTCTCATCTCCGCAGTAGTCTTGGTAGGTACAAACCAGAAACGAGTTGGCATACCTGGAACCGCATCCATCTTCAATCTCATATGCGGAGCAAATACTGAGTGGAGTACATCTCTCGCTCTGATTTTGAATAATACAGGCTCTCCTTTAGGAATCACTACTACAGGCGAAGGAAAGTCATCAACAGAATTCTTATCTGCGAAGTCAATCCCATGGGCATTAGTGGCAGTAATCATTCGATAATCATAGTCTCCGAGTACGTTGTCTTTACCCGCATATCTGATGTCCCATTGAAACTGTGACCCCATGATTTCCACTATATGCGCATTCTCAGGGGCGGGAGCAGTGATGTCTGACCAGGCCATCCATCCCGATATCACCAAACCTGCAAGTACGACACCAGGAACGGCTGTCCAAATTACCTCAAGCTTATTATTGTGTGGATAAAACGAAGCTTTTCTGTCTTCCTTATACTGGTATTTATAAGGGAAAATGAACAACAAAACATGCGTGATTAGGAATACAATACCAGTCACGGCCATCGTCACCCAAAACAACTGATCTGTTACCACACCGTGTTCAGATGCAACTGGCAAATCATAGTTGTCAAATTCCTTTATAGAATACCAAAACAATAAAATGCTTGATCCTATTAAGAAAACCACAAACAACATTGCGTTAATCTTATTACTCCCTGAAGCGATCTTTTTATCAGATCCTTTTACAACAGAGACCAACGTTTGGATTCGATACACCATCCAGATGATGGAAAATATCAATAGAACCCCTACTCCAATCAGAAATCCGTACATACCTTAATTATTTCGGCTATTATTAAATATGATGATGATAGCTTTCCTCAAGCATTGGGTGGTTTTTAGGAACCAAGTTCCCTTTAGCCAATCCTGAAAGAACCACAAATGTAAATGCTGCTCCATAAACCAAGAACATACCTACTTCTATTAACCCAACGCCACCGTTATGACCTAGTGTACCAGGCTGAACCATTAAGAAGAAATCAACCCAATGTCCTGCTACGATCATGGCGCAAACTAATTTCAAGAACACTCCGTGTCTCTTAGAATCTCTTGTCATTAGTAACAAGAAAGGAAGCACAAAGTTCATGGCTAAGTTCACAAAAATATAAGGACCATAAATATCACTTGATAGTCTCTCTACGAAGTAAACGGACTCTTCTGGGATGTTGGCATAATAGATCAACAAGAACTGAGAAAACCATAAGTAAGTCCAGAAGATGGTAAACCCAAAGATAAACTTACCTAAGTCATGGACATGATTTTCGTTTACCATCTCAAGTAATCCTCTTCCCTTTAGGAACATTACAAGTAAAGTAATAGCTGACAAGCCAGCTACAAACCAAGAGGAGAATACATACCATCCAAACAAGGTAGAGAACCAGTGCGTGTCTATGGACATTACCCAATCCCAAGCTGCTATAGAGGAAGATACTGCGAAGAAAATCAAGAAAAAAGCTGACCAAGTTCTGATTTTATACCAAGAGGTTGTACCGCCTATAAGGTCTTCATTGTAGGTAAGCGATTGCAATTTTTTGAAGAAAAACACCCAAAACCCAAAGAATAGTACCATTCTAAGAATGTAAAATATTGGGAAGGTTCCCTTTTCCATAGGCCAGTAAAAGAAAGCTCCTTTACCATCAATGATGCTATCGTATTCTGGAGAAGACTTATCAAATAAATAAGCATGCGTCCAGTGAAACAAATCATGGTTCGCGATAAAGAAAGTAACTATCATTAGTACTCCTGCGATTGGCAGCCAGTTACCCAATGAAAGCATAACTCTAACGATGGCGGAAGACCAACCAGCTTGCGCTGCATATTGTATTGCAAAGAAGAATACTCCAATGATAGCTATACCAGTGAAATAAACATTGTTGATCCAAAGGTTAGCGTAAAGGCGTTCATACCAATGAAATGCATGCCCTTCAGCTTCAGCCACTTCGTGATGGCCACCCCCAAACATTGCCATTACAATACCAATGATGAGTAATACTGCCCCAATCCCTAAAACCGTAAATACGCTTTTTTTGGTCGCAGCTGTAAAATCAAATTTTTGATCCAGATTATAGTGTTGTACGTCGTGAGCCATAATTAATTAGCTGGAGTTTCTACTGGTGTTACATCTTGGTCAACTGATTCTGCTACAGCATTATCAGCATTTTGACCTCCTTGGAGATCTTGCTTCACATAGTGAACAATTTTCCATCTATTCTCAGGAGTGATCTGAGAACCGTGAGCTCCCATTCTTCCTTTGCCTTTAGTGATTACATGGTAGATATGACCTTCTGAAAGACCAAGATACGCCCCACCTTTGAGGTTGGCTACACCACCGATAATATTACCCACAGTACCGTCACCTTCACCACCTGCTCCGTGACATGGAGTACAATAAAGTTGATACAATCTTTTTCCTTCAATCAAAACTTCATCGTTTAGTTGAACAGGGTTCTTAACAGTGGAAGCTTCTTCTACTTCAAAAGCTTTATACCGATGTGGCAGGTAACCATTTTTATTTCTAGGAACAGTATTGGCAACCGGCTCACGCATATTCATGTTGTGAGGATTGTTAATGTTACTGTTAAAATATTCGCCTTTACCATCTTCTCTTGTGGAGATTAGGTCGCCTTTTGTTTCAGAATCGGTAATTTGAGTCAAAGGCTCATAAGCTACCGAATGATACATTTGAGGGGCAAACTCTAAGCCTTGATCCTCTCCTCCAGCTCCACAGCTTACAAGGACAAGCCCGGCTGCGGTAATCCCTAAAATACCTAGTGTTTTAGCAATCTTCATAGTTCCAGATTTACTAGTCAAAACTTTTTTTATTTACCTCTGATGCTCCAGAAGATTTCAAAATCTCTTCAATTTTAGCCAATTCAATAGCTGAATTATTCGCTATATCTATTGCCATCACATGCTTATCGTCGGTAATTCTCAAATCGAAAATCCTAGGCTGTGCCCAAGGCTTGAGATCTGTACTTACCATGAATACGCCTACCATACCGAATGAAGCCAATAAAACTGTCAATTCGAAAGTAACTGGGATAAAGTCAGGAAAAGCCCCGAAATCTTTACCACCTATAATCATTGGCCAATCAAATGCCATCATGTAAAACTGCATGGTCAATGCCAAGGTAGTACCCAGTAACCCAAACAGGAATGCTGCGATTGGCAACTTGCTTCGCTTATAACCTAGGTAATCATCTATCCCGTGAACTGGGTAAGGTGAATAGACCTCATGGATCTTGATGCCTGAGGATCTTACTTGCTTTATAGCTTGAAGTAAAACATCCTCATCTTCAAAAACTCCAGTAACAAAATGTGTATCTCTTTCCATGATTATTTATGCACTTTATCAGATGAAGATTTCAATACCGACTTCACTTCAGCCATGTTGATTACCGGGAAGAACTTGGCAAACAAGAAGAACAAAGTGAAGAACAAACCAAAGGTGAATAGGTAAATACCTATATCAGACAAGGTAGGATAGAACATCGCCCATGAGGACGGTAGGTAATCTCTGTGTAGGGAGGTTACGATAATTACAAATCTTTCGAACCACATACCGATGTTTACCACGATAGACAAAGCGAAAGTTGCTACGATGGAAGTACGGATTTTTTTGAACCAGAATAACTGAGGAGATATCACGTTACAAGTCATCATTGACCAGTATGCCCACCAGTAAGGTCCAGTAGCACGGTTGATAAAAGCATATTGCTCAGCCTCTACTCCTGAGTACCATGCGATGAAGAATTCAGTGATGTAAGCAATACCTACTATAGACCCCGTAATGATAATTACTATGTTCATCAATTCGATGTGTCCTATGGTAATGTAATCCTCCAGATTGTAAACTTTCCGAGTGACAATCATCAAGGTCAATACCATGGCAAAACCAGAGAAAATCGCACCTGCCACAAAGTATGGAGGGAAGATAGTCGTATGCCATCCAGGGATTACAGATGTTGCAAAGTCCATGGACACAATCGTGTGTACAGAAAGTACAAGTGGTGTAGCAAGACCTGCAAGGATCAAAGAAACTGACTCGTATCTGCTCCAAGATTTCGCAGCGCCATCCCATCCAAATGAAAGCGCTCCGTAAATAACTTTTCTGAGACCAGTGGCTCTATCTCTAATAGTGGCGAAATCAGGAATCAAACCAATGTACCAGAATACTAGTGATACGGAGAAGTAAGTCGAGATCGCAAATACGTCCCACAAAAGTGGAGAATTAAAGTTTACCCAAAGTGATCCGAAAACGTTTGGAAGAGGAAGTGCCCAGTAAGCTCCAAGCCATGGACGCCCCATGTGAAGTACCGGGAACATCGCTGCACAAATAACTGCGAAAATGGTCATCGCTTCAGCAGCTCTGTTAATGGATGTTCTCCACTTCTGTCTGAAAAGCAATAATACTGCGGAGATAAGAGTACCGGCGTGACCAATACCTACCCACCAAACGAAGTTGGTAATATCCCAAGCCCAGCCTACGGTTTTATTTAGGCCCCACATACCAATTCCTTCCCAGAGAGTGGCAATAACGGCTATGGATCCTAAAGCTAAAACACCGGCAGAGGTAAGGAAAGCTAGAAACCATCTGATATTTGGTTTTGCTTCTACATGGCGTGCCACATCATTTGTGACGTCATGGTAGGATTTACCCCCGGTAACTAACGGATCGCGTACGGATGAAGTAACCTGCATAGTTTAATAAATTTTGATTACGCTTCGTTTAAGTCTTTATTTCTGATTTTGGTAAAGTACCAAACGTTTGGACTCACGTTGATCTCTTCCAATACATGGTATGCTCTTTCCTCATTCACTTCCTTCAATGCTGAAGTAGAATTCTCTTTGATTTTAAGAAGTTGAGAAACCTTAGAATTCGAATCATTCATGTCTCCGAATACCAAAGCATCTGTAGGACAAGCTACAGCACACGCTACATTTATGTCTCCATCCTTCACTTTACGCTTCTCACGCTTAGCCTCAAGCTTACCTGCTTGAATTCTCTGAACACACATAGAGCATTTTTCCATCACACCACGTGCACGCACGGTAACATCTGGATTTAGGACCATTTTACCCAAATCATCGTTCTGAGCAATATTAACTCCTGCGAAGTCTTTGTTGTCGTGGTATTTGAACCAGTTGAATCGACGTACTTTATACGGACAGTTGTTTGCACAATATCTTGTACCAATACATCTGTTGTAAGTCATCTGATTCAATCCTTCAGAAGAGTGGGTAGTAGCTGCTACAGGACAAACAGTCTCACAAGGAGCGTTGTTGCACTGCTGACACATCATTGGTTGGAATGTAACCTCTGGATTCTGAGATGCGACTTCCATTGCACTCAAATCGTCAGCAGGGGCATCGGAGGAATAGTAGCGATCAATTCTGATCCAAGCCATTTCTCTTCTATTCAATACTTCCTGCTTACCTACTACGGCCACATTGTTTTCAACCTGACAAGCAATAGAACATGCTGAGCAACCGATACAGGAATTCATGTCAATAGCTAAGCCCCAGTGATGCTGAGAATATTGGTGCCCTGACCAAAGAGAAATCTTAGAAGGTTTTACAAACTCACCATCTTTATAAATCTGTGGATGATATCTTCCTGCGGAAGCATCCTTTTTGTATTCGCTCAAAACAGACTCTTGGATGACGTTTTCACGTCCCATGAATGTCTGGTGAGTTTGAGTACGAGCTATTCTGTAAGAATCACCAGTAGCAGAGACATCTACTCCAGTGGTTATATCAAAATTCACAAAACCTTTGGAAACATCCAGCAATTCGTAAGCGTTAACCCCTACTCCATTAGCCACCCGGCCAGCTTTTGTTCTACCGTAACCCACTGCCAAACCAAAAGTACCTTCGGCCTGACCTGGTTGAATTAAAATAGGAACGATTAATGATTTACCATTTACTGAGATCGAAGCCTTACTAGTTTCTCCTTCATTCATAGTCACACCGTTATCGGAAGCCCATTTTTGAGAAACAGTCAGGTAGTTATCCCAAGTTGCCTTAGAGATAGGATCTGACATTTCTTGAAGCCAAGGGTTATTTGCATAGGTTCCGTTACCGATACCTACTTTAGTGTAAACAACCAATTCCGCAGTAGCATTGTCAGCAGAGTAAGATTTCGCCACAGCAGCGGCAGCAGCGCTTACTTCGCCCACTGGAGCTAAAGCTGGAGCAGTAGAGCTGATCGCTAAGACACCATTATAAAGTGTTTGATCCCAAAACTCCTGGAACGTTCCACCAGTTTCTACCTGAGTGAAGACATCACCCTGCCAGTTATTCTGAAGGAAATCGTAATAAGAAGTAGAATCACCAGCCCAAACCAAAAAGGACTCTTGAGCTTGCCTAGTATCAAAAAGTGGTGTAATTGTAGGCTGTGCCAAGGAGAAGTGGCCTTTTTTAGGCTCAAAGTCATTCCAAGACTCCAAGAAGTGATGGTCAGGAGCGATTATTTGTACCAAAGAAGAAGTTTCATCTAAAGTGCCATTGGTTGCTACTGATACTTTTGCTTTTGAAATACCAGCTGCAATTTCTGCACCTCTTGCGAAATCATACACAGGATTACAGTTGTAGAAAATAACTCCCCCAACTCTGCCAGCATTCAAATCAGTCACAAACTGATTCATTTTAGCATCATCTCCTTTTCTATAGTAGGCAGGATTTGCGAAATCTACTGTAGTCCCATTGCTACCAAGCAATTCATTGATTGCATTGATTACCACTTGAACATTAGGATCGTTTGATCCAGAAATAACTAAAGAAGCGCCTTTGCTGGCCCAAAGATCAGCAGCAGCTTTTTCCAAGTGAGCAATTTCAACTGCCGGAGCAGATACAGTAGCTGCCCCAGCTTTTTTCGCTAATGCATTGTAAAGGGCAAGTACCGCCAAACCGCTTTGAGAAGCTCTGATAGGCGTTCTGTAATCAGCGTTTGCTCCTGCTAGAGATAGTGTAGATTCAAACTGATAATGTCTGGACATTTCAGGTTTTTCCTTGCTGATTTTTCTTGTTTGAGCGTATTGACGAGCAAATTCAATTGGTGAAATCCATGATCCTAAGAAGTCAGCTCCGAAGGAGACAATTGTTTTTGCTTTGTCAAATGAATAAGAAGGAAGGACTGAAGTACCATAATAGATCTCAGAAGCCTTAGTAATACCATAATTAGAAAGTGGATCATACATGATCACTTCTACATTACCATTGGCATCAGCAAACTGCTGGATAGCGCGCATGGTGGATGGAGAGATAATCGTATTTGCGATCACTTTGACTGCTCCAGCTGAAGCCAAGGCCGATTTTGCCTGTGCATCTACCGTTTTCCAATCGGATGGTTGGCCACCACTATATGGAACTGCTAATCTTTCTTTATCATATAAAGAGAGTACAGAAGCCTCTACGATAGCATTTACTTTTCCTTTGTTGATAGGAGAAAGATCGTTTCCGTCGATTTTAATCGGACGGCCTTCTCTAGTTTTTACGACAATAGAAGCATAATCGCCTCCAGTAGCGTAAGTAGAGGCATAATAGTTAGGAATAGATGGGTTGATATCAACCGGTTTATTCACATAAGGAATCATCTTTCTGACTGGAGCTTCACAGGCTGCCAAAGAAGCTGCTGCTAAGCTGAATCCCATTACTTTCAGAAAATCTCTTCTGGAAGAACCGCCGTCTTCGTTTAGTACGGATGGAAGTTCAGGAAATTCACCTTGGGAGTTTTTGACAAACTCGGGGTCGTTGCTCAACTGCTCAAGCCCTTTCCAGTACGTTTTTTTATTTTCCTTCATTTTATGATATAAGAATGAATTTGCGAAAAGAATAATGAATTAATAGTGACACTTAGCGCACTCCAAACCACCGATGTCTTTGACTTTCAAAGCATCTTTGGAATCTGAATGAACCTGCACCAACTTATCATAGTAAGCATTGCCTTCGGTGGTAATCTCAGTCTGTCTGTGACAGTCGATACACCAGCCCATGGTAAGCGAACTATGCTGTCCGACTACTTCCATTTCTTGTATAGGTCCATGGCAAGTCTGACATTCTACCTCACCTACCACTACGTGCTGTGAGTGATTGAAATAAGCCAGATCAGGTAGGTTGTGAACTCTTACCCACTCAATTGGCTGATTATTATCTACTGCATCGTAGATTTTCTGAATTTCTGGGGACACACCTTCTTTGCCTTGTACATTTTGGACATGCGTATGGCAATTCATACAGATGTTTGCAGAAGGAATATTTGCTGACTTACCGATCTCCACACCCGTATGGCAATACTGACATTCGATTTCTAATGTACCAGCGTGCAAAGCGTGAGAGTAGGCTATTGGCTGAGTAGGAGCATATCCCTGCTGAACACCTACAGAGTAAAGTCCATCAAGCGCAGTCTTGGCCACCAAAGCAACAACAAGAGCAGTTACGATGACTATGAACATATCGCTTTTAAATACCTTACCAACATTCGTTTTTTGGTTAACAAACTCTTGATCATCTTCATCAAGATCTTGCTTAGAGAGGTATTTGGTCAATACGGAAATGATCAATCCCAAGACAACAAGGATCAGAAGAAGAACTACGACCAATACACCCAGAATAATAGTTAGGTACTCGTTAGGTATTCCACCTCCTGCTGCTACAGCACCTCCCTCTGCACCTTCGGTAGCTGCCGCTGCCGCTGGATCTACTTTATCACCATATTCAACATAGGAGAGTAGGTTATTGAGGTCATCATCAGAGAGGAACTCATGCGCCGGCATGGCAAGATTGTTATACTCCTTATACAGCGCATTGTAATAGGCATCTCCGGATGCAATTACTACTGCAGGATTTTTTATAAACTTTTTGACATTCTCAAAAGGCGACCGGTCTGTTGCGCCTCTAAGAGCAGGACCTACCAACTTCTGATCTAATCTGTGACAAGTTTTGCAATTCGTGTTGAAAAGAGCCTTCCCCGCGGCCACTGCTTCTTCGCTGTCGCTCACTGCAGGATCTGCGGCAAACGCCTGCATTCCTATCAGCATAAAAAACAGCATTGCCAGCGTATGGAAATTCAATCGAACCCCTACTAACGAGCGTTTAGATAACATATTATAGCTAATTAAATAGTTTATGTGGTTTTTTATAACCCTTGCAAAGGTACTACCCGAAGCCAATTTTTCAAACTTGCAGTGATAGATGGTAATGCCTGTAGCTGCGATCAATTTGATTTCATATAGCATTGTATTACAACGATTTAAGATCATAATTTGACAATAAAAATAATTTAGAATCGATATAAATAGAATGAATTTCACCTCTAAATAATACTGATCATGAAAACTCCGTAAAACATCCCTTTGTTCATAGATTTTTAAGCAGGGATCTGCTTTGGATCCTTTCAAAAATTTAAATTATTTGAAAGCATAATTGCACATAAGAAGATAATAACTACATTTGCATTCCAATTACGAATGGTCGAGTGGCCGAGTGGCTAGGCAGAGGTCTGCAAAACCTCGTACAGCGGTTCGAATCCGCTCTCGACCTCACCAAAAAAGCATCCCGAATCCGGGATGCTTTTTTTATGTGCTATTATTTAGAAACCTATTTGATTTGCAGAAAATCAAAAACTGTAACCAACTCCAAGCTGAACTCCCAGCTCTTGCATGAGTTGTTTGTAGTTTCCTTCTTTTTCAAAAGGAATCACGTTATGCCTTTTGTAGTTGGGGAAAATAGAAAAGAAAAACCTCTCAGTATCCAACTTTGCTCCAAGACCTACTAAATAGCCAACCCCACTTTGGTCAGAGAAATTATTCCCTTCTGAAAGTTGAACATCTAAGACCGGCCCAGCTGATACATAAAAAATCTTCCCCAAGGAATATTCTGCAGAGATAGGAATAGAAAGCATGGAAAAGTCCTGATTATGTGCATAAAAAGTGTTTTCTGGAGAGCAATCAAAACAGTTGGGAGGGTTAAACTCCACGATAGCAAAGGAATAATTCAGGCCTCCACTCAATGAGAGTTTATCACTAATACTTTTTGAAAGTAAAACACCCACTTCTTTAAATCTTTCTATATCCACAGAGCTAGCCCCGTCCAGATTTTCATTCCAATTGACCAAAGCTCCGGACATTCCAAAATACCCTTTCACTTCAAAACCTGATTGCGCAGTGACCGAAAAACTAATTAGAAGGATAAAGCAAAGAAAATATGCGTTTTTCATAAGGTCGAAATTAATGATAAAACTAGTTTAGCCATAATGAAAGAAGTGGCACGTGTGCTACAAATTAATTTCACGAAGAATCTTTTCTATAAGCAAGTCCAGCATATGGAGAAGCAGGATAACCAATAAAACTGCGCTCTTTGCGCTTTCTCAGTGATCTTTGCGGTTCAGAATTTTCAAAAAAAAAACGCCGACTTTTCAGCCGGCGTTTTCAATATAGTGAGTAAGTCTTGATTCTAAAATCTAGAACCTAACGTCTTACTTCTTTCCTTCCATTTGCTCTTTCAATTGAGTCAAAGCGTCCAAGTCACCAAGTGTTGACTTCTCAGCTGGAGCTGAAGATGAAGTAGAAGCAGAACCTGAATCAGATTTCTTCTTCGCTTCTTTCTTAGCTGGCTTCGCTTCTTCTCTGAACATAGCAGTGTGAGAAAGTACGATTCTCTTATCGTCTTTAGAGAATTCAGTTACTTTGAAATCCAAAGCTTCACCAACTTCTACCTGAGATCCGTCTTCTTTCTCCAAGTTTTTCACTGTAGCGAATCCTTCAAGACCGTAAGGCAATTCAAGAACTGCACCTTTGTCATTTTTGGAAACTACAGTACACTTATGCTCTGATCCGATTGGGAATACAGATTCGAAAGTATCCCATGGATTTTCTTCCAATTGCTTATGACCAAGAGCCAATCTTCTGTTGTCCACATCAAGCTCAAGAACAGCTACTGCTAGCTCGTCTCCTACTTTCACAAACTCAGATGGATGCTTGATTTTCTTAGTCCAAGAAAGGTCAGATACGTGAACTAGACCGTCGATACCTTCTTCCAATTCAAGGAATAAACCGAAGTTAGTCAAGTTTCTTACCACACCTGTGTGCTTAGAACCTACCGCGTACTTAGTACCCATGTCGTTCTTAGTCCAAGGATCTTCAGTCAGTTGCTTGATTCCAAGAGACATTTTTCTCTCATCCTTATCAAGAGTCAATACTACAGCTTCGATTTCGTCACCTACTTTCACAAAGTCAGCAGGGTTTCTCAAATGCTGTGACCAGCTCATTTCAGACACGTGGATCAAACCTTCAACACCTGGAGCAAGCTCAAGGAACGCACCATAGTCAGCTACGTTTACGATCTTACCCTTCACTCTAGATCCAATTTCAAGGCTAGACGCCAAAGAATCCCATGGATGAGCAGTAAGCTGCTTCATACCCAAAGAAATTCTCTTCTTATCATCATCAAAGTCAAGAACCACAATCTGAACTTTCTGATCAAGCTGCAATACTTCTTCTGGATGATTGATACGTCCCCAAGAGATATCTGTAATGTGAAGAAGACCATCTACACCACCTAGATCGATGAATACACCGAAGTTGGTCATGTTCTTGATCACACCTTCCAATACTTGACCTTTCTCAAGGTTGTTAAGAATCTCAGCTTTTTGCTTCTCAAGATCTTTCTCGATCAACACTTTGTGAGATACTACTACGTTATCATTTGCGTGGTTGATTTTCACCACTTTCACTTCCATTTTCTTACCTACATAGATATCGAAATCTCTGATAGGCTTCACGTCGATCTGAGAACCTGGTAAGAATGCTTCTACACCGTAGATATCTACGATTAGACCACCCTTTGTTCTTCTTTTCACTAGACCTTCGATCACGTTGTCAAACTCAAGAGCATCCTCGATGTCTTTCCATGCACGTACGATCTTAGCTTTCTTACGAGAAAGGATCAATTGACCCAATGCGTTTTCTTGCTCTTCGATGAATACTTCTACCGTATCACCTACGTTGATAGACTCAAGGTCTCTAAATTCAGAACGAGGTACCAATCCGTCAGACTTGAACCCTACGTTGATGATGACATCCTTATCATTCACACCTACTACTGTGCCTTTGATAACTTCTTTTTCAGTGATCGTACCTAATGTATCTTCATACATTGCGGCCATTTGCTCACGCTGCTCCTTGGAATAACCTTCACCAAAACCTTTGGTTTCGAAATTGTCCCAGTTAAAATCTTCTTGTTTTGACATAATGTAAAAACCCTGAATAGCAATAGTCCGCGGGTCAAAAGACTATCGTTTTTAGTTGTAAATCAGTGCATTAGACTACGCAAACACACGCCATTCACTCGAACGGATTGCAAAGGTAGGGAAATATTAATAAAGGAGGAATTCTTAGCAACTATTTGGTTTGAAAAGTTGGAGTAAGCAAACCGTGAAATAAGTTGATTAACCTAGTTAGCTCAACTTTCCCCTTTGTAAACGTACCTCATCACTACCCATTCCTTAGTCTAAATCACTTTTTAAAGAAGAACAAAACCCATGGACTTCTATTTCAACCATATGGATAGTGGAGATCATTTGCTACCTTTTGACTACTTCAGAAATAGAAACAGCTCGCCAAAAATTCAATAAACTCATGAAAAACAGATTTTTACTCCTTATAGCACTGGTTTTCTTTGCGCAGCTAGAAGCCCAAGCCCAACAAAAAACAAACCTCCAACTCACCGATCTATTTGATCTCGAGTACATCTCGGATCCGCAGATTTCTCCTGATGGGAGTAAGGTGATCTACGTCCGTAATTTCAAAGACATCATGACGGATCGTGACTATGGTAATCTCTGGATGGTTAATATAGATGGAACTCAAAATCGTCCATTGACGCAGGGAAATCAGCGAGATTCTGATCCAGTTTGGTCACCAGACGGCAGCAAAGTAGCCTATCGATCCAATGGACAAGACGAAAAAACGAAGCTTTTCGTGCTATACCTGGACACGAAAATTTCAGTTGCTTTGACTAATTCAGCTAATACCCCAGGCTCTCCTACTTGGTCGCCCGATGGGCAAAGCTTAGCTTTTACTCAATTTGTGCCTAAAGCAAAGAAATCCATACTGTCTATACCCGCCAAACCTGAAGGAGCGGAGTGGAATGCAGCACCAATCTTCATCGACGAAATGAATTATCGTGGAGATGGTAGCGGATATTTACGGAGTGGAAAAAGCCAGATTTTCACGATAGGGATTTCTGGTGGCACGGCTCGGCAGCGAACTTTTGAAGATAAGAACTATGGCGCACCGATCTGGTCTGAAGACGGCAAATCGCTGTTCTTCTCTGCCAATCTGAATGAAGACCTAATCGCTCAGCCAAACAACTCTGAAATCCATCAACTCAATCTTACAACCGGAAGCATAAAAGCACTAACGGATCGTTTTGGTCCAGACGCTAATCCTATGCTTTCTCCTGACGGTCAACTGATCGCTTACACTGGAAATGACGATACCTTCCAAGGATACCAAGTGACTAATCTCTATGTAATGAATGTTGATGGAACAGGGGTAAAAAACCTAACTGCTGACCTTGATCGCGATGCTGGAAACCCACAATGGGAAGCCAATAGCAAAGGAATTTATTTTCAATACGATGAAAAGGGCGATACCAAAATCGGTCATGTGGCGTTTACCGGCAAAATTCGTACGGTAGTGGAAGGACTGGGCGGATTGGATCTCGGCAGACCTTATAATGCCGGAGCTTATTCCGTTTCTAATAACAACCGATTTGCCTATACCCTGGGCGGTGGAGATCACCCCGCAGACTTGGCGGTTTGGGTAGATGGGAATATGAAGCGGATTACGGCTGTGAATGATGATGTTTTTTCCTATCGGGAAATTGGAAAAGTGGAAGAAATCTGGTGGAAATCTTCCTTCGACGGAATCGACGTTCAAGGCTGGATCGTAACTCCGCCAAATTTTGACCCAAGCAAAAAGTATCCAATGATCCTCGAGATTCATGGTGGGCCCTTTGCCATGTATGGAAATTCCTTTTCCTACGAAGTTCAAGCCTATGCGGCGGCTGGTTATGTCGTGCTATACACCAATCCTCGAGGGAGTACGGGTTATGGACAGGATTTCGGCAATTCGATTCATCACGACTATCCAAATCACGACTACGAAGATCTGATATCTGGTGTAGATGCGGTGATCGCCAAAGGCTATATTGATACCGCTAATTTATTTGTAACTGGAGGCTCTGGCGGTGGTGTACTGACTGCTTGGATCGTTGGCAAAACCGATCGATTTAAGGCAGCTGTAGTCGCTAAGCCAGTAATCAACTGGACCTCCTTTGTCCTGCATGCAGATTCTCCGGCATTTTTTGCCAAGTATTGGTTTGGAGCCATGCCTTGGGAAGATATTGAGAATTATTGGCGAAGATCTCCACTTTCACTGGTGGGAAATGTAAAAACTCCAACCATGCTCCTCACTGGTGAGCAGGATTTCCGCACCCCCATTTCTGAGTCTGAGCAGTATTATGCAGCATTGAAACTTAATGGCGTAGAATCAGCGATGGTTAGAATCCCCAATGCTTCGCACGGACTAGTCAATCGCCCAAGTATGCTGATGAGTAAGTCAGCTTCGATCTTGAGTTGGTTTGATTATTATCGAAATCAGTAATAAAACTGGTAATTCTCCTTTCTTCAAAATGAAAAACTCACCTTTAACAAAAACTGTCTAGGTCGCAAAGGCAACTCTTGAGCTCCTAAAATAAATCCGCTCGAAAAATAACTTCTATAGATACTAGCATCCAAAATATTAGCACATATCATACTGAAATCTACTCTTGATTTGGGGGGAGTAAACCGGTAGCTAATATCTAAAAAACTACTGCTTTGAGGTGAATCACTACCCTTTATCTCATTCGAAACAAATTCGAAATCAGCCCTCAACAAATGATTCTTAATAGGAAAAACATCAACACCTACTACTGCGCTGACTTGTCTAATTCTTGCTATTCCACTTTCACTACTCTTCGTGTTAATCAGATTAAGACTAGTTTTTGCATCAATTCCCAGGTAAGCTTTTGGCTTTATTGCTAACTCAAAAGCAGATGTATTTATTCTATTTACATAATCGAGAAGAACATCGTTTGTTATCTGGGGGAAATTTTGATACTGAATCGTACTGCTAACAGTCATCGTAGTAAAAAGATTACTCAAATACTTACTCGCTCGGAAGCTCAAGGCTCTTCGCTTAGTCTCATTTTTAATATCCTCTAATGACCTAGCTGATCCACCAAACTCAGCGAGTGAATACTGAGCAATTACGTTATTGTCAATCTTGGAATAGGAAGCAGACAAATCAAAAAATAATCCATTTACTGGATTTTTATAGTTCAAACCATAATTGAAAACCAACTTAACAGCCTCAGGAATGCTACTATTATTGATTTCAATATTCCTATAACTTGTCACTATCCGATTGGGAAAAAAATCTTCACCAGTTCCAAACTCATTTGTTTTCGAAAATGAAATAGAAGTTGCAATCATCCCACTAATCTGATATCTAAAATTAAGATAGGGCTCAAAATAGACTCTCGAGAAGCTAGAAAATTTTCTATTCATAAGGTTTTCTCTGTCAATTTGTGCTACATAAAATGGAATTTCAGCTTTTACCTGAAACCCACTCTTCTTGTATTCAAACGAATTTTTGATAAAAGTTGAAAGATTTGTAAAATCCGTACTATTCCTTCCCACTGCCAACAATTGATCATTAGCAAGAGAATCAATCGATAAGTTACTACCCAGCTTATCCATCAATACACTGACCCCAAAAGAAGATTGGATAGTTATTGCGTTTCTTGTTTTGAATGTCAATCCAATGGAATTAGTTGTGGAGAATCTCTGGAAATCGATGGATTGCATGAGGAAATCGTACGGCTGACCTGCATTGCCGACACCATCAATTGTCGAAGGAATTAGATTTAACTCCTGCTGGGTTTTCTGAAAAGAAACGGTTGACCGAATATCGAAGAGCCTATTTTTTATGGGAGTTAGCAGCTTCAGCTTATTTTCCATTCGAAGCATAGGCATGGATGCCGTCTCGTTGATTGGTCTTTGATTAAAAAACACATTGCCGTCTACCTCATTTTTGACAACTGCAAAAGATGTCGTGTTATCAAAATAACTACGTGCCGCGTTTCTATTCCAGTTCAATCCTCCTGAAAGTTTTCTTCTAGTATTCTCCACCCTGGTATTTTCTACGAAGGAAATTGTATCCGCATCAGGCAAAAAATAAGAGGTAGAACTATTCTTTTCTTGAGATAAATTCTCTTGGTAAAAATCTATATTCAGCCTAAACTCAGTTCCGCTTTGATTCTTTGACAACACATTTGCAGATCCAAGCAAACTTTCATTTAATCTTGCTCTTTCCTTTGGTAAGCCCGACATCTCCAGCCCTGGAAATGTAAACCACTCTTTTATGGCTCTGTTATTCAACAAATCTAGAAGGCCATCTATTGTCAACGTTTTCTGTTGATCTTCCAAAGTCTCCCCCGCGTTATTACCCTGAACAGTAAATAAGGCTTGTATATCAGTTCTAAAAACCATGGGAGAAAATTTACCATCACCTAGAAATGGACTACCTCCTACCCCAGCATGTCCTGTTCCAATCCAAGTATTTTTACGTTTTAAATTGATGTTTAATGCCGCTCTGTCAGAAAACACCAAGGAATCCAAAACCTTAATAGGCTGATGGTTTTCCAACACATCTACAGATTCTATGGCATCTATTGGGAGATTATTATTTGCTAGATTGTATCTTCCTTGTAATAAATCTAGCCCTTCTATATAGAATTTAACCAAAGGTCTTCCTTGATATTGAATCATCCCATTGCTCATCACCTCAATTCCAGGAAGACGCTTCAACACATCACTCAGAACTCGATCATTAACTGTAGAAAACCCACCTATATCATACGAAATCGTGTCATTTCTTTGAGTTACCGGATTCTTTATGCCTCCTACAGTGACTTCTTTTAAATCCAATGAGGAACTTGTAACTTCAATGACAACTGGTATCCCATTAGTGGAAAGTGCAATATTTTTCTTTTGGATAGTCATTGCGTTAACTATTAAAAAAACGCTATCCAATTCTGAATTGAATGCTATTTCGAATCCCCCTACCTCATTAGTAAAACCAAAGGCAATGGTAGCAGAATCCAGCGGACTTTTGACGAGTATATTTACCCCAAATACTGGAGTTTTTTTTTAATTCTTCAATGATTTTACCTCGAACTAAGGACTGAGAAAAACAGACCGCTTCTGACAGCAGAAAAAATACGCCCAAGAATACTACCTTCATTTCTCCACCACCAATTCCAATGGATTATTGGATTGATCATATCGAGCTTGTACGCTTCTAATATCCTCATCAGAAACTGAAGCAGCAGGCTTTCCAAGTAAAGCCTTGCGGACATCCTTTAAAAGTGCTTTTTTAGTTAAAAAGTATTGTTCTTTTGAAAGGGTAATTGAATTTGGGAGTACTCTTTCAGTCATTTCTACAGAAGAATTTTGAATGCCTACCAATTCAAAACTATAATGATTCTGAACGTCTCTAACTTCCAAAATGAGTCCAGGAAGTCCATTGAAAACATACGGACCATCACTCATTGGAATCTCCTCTGTAAACCATGCAATAAAATCACGGCCGGCATAGGCTATGGAAGCTTTTTGACAGTTAAAACCTAAAATATCCTTGAATTCCTTTTCGATTTTCCATCCATTCATTTTTAGAGGCTGAGAATACACATAGTTATCAAAAAACAGATTCTGGTAAAAAGTAATCTGCTCATCCTTCCATGATTTATGAATTCTATATTTGTAGCTAGGCTTTTTCATAGACAAAACAGACCCTATTAAGGCATCCAAATTCACATCCTTCGGATTAGTACTTTTAGACGATGCAGCAGCTTGAACAGAATCAATTCGGTATCCATAATAACTCTCAAAAACGCTGTGGTTATCTCCTGCCCACAAAACCATGTAATCAGACCCCTTATAAGTGGAATTTGTGGAGTCAGGAGTGGATGTCGCAGAGTAATAAAAGGCTTGATTGCTTACTTGTCCATGAATATCCATGGCCGAACTCGCTAACAGAAGGAATATTAGTAGGAGAAGTTGTTTCATATTATTGACTTAAAATTTGAAAATAGGAAAAAGGGAGCAAAGGCCCCCTTTGGTAATATACTATACTTCCGGAGGACCTAAAGGTCCACAATGAAATTCTTCCCAGTTTATGACGTCTGCAATAATTTCCGCAGTAGTACAGCCCGATGCAACCGCAGGCTATCCACAACTTGTATTAAAGAGAATAAAAATATGTTCCTCAGGAGGGCATTGTCTTTTATTCTCAGTGGTTTCAGAAATTTTGTTTTCAGAAACAGAAGTTTCAGCGACTGCAAATCCTGAAATTAAAAAGCAGCCTAGAATTAATTTGTTCATAACAATTTTGTTTAGGTAAATGAATAAGAAAAAATAGCGGCAGCCACTTTGCTATCTGATTACGAGCAAGATATAAATATAAAAGTCAAACTATTTATTAAAAAAGTTTAAATACTTAATCATATATCTATAATTCAATTTTATTAATTTAAAAGACTTTAAAAATTAACAAAGCTTTAATTTTCAATACTTTAAGTAAACAAAAAACCATCTTAATTCAGTTAAAATATTTTCAAATTAAACGTAATGAGTGACAAATACACCGCTTCCCATAGTTGAAATTTTACTTATTGTCAAACTAATCCCCTTGCTCCCAAACAGGTCTCACCGACGTCTCATCGATGGAATAGCTCATCAGAAAATTCAGTTGAACGTAAATTTTGGCTGCATCAAAATCAAAAATCCCATCCATGCCATCGGCAGTTTGATGGAATAGTTGGCGCGCCAAGTTTTGATAAAAGCATCCACATCGAATTCTGGAATATAGCTTCTGTTGCCAAACTTAATTTGCAGGGCTTGTATTCCATTTGCCACAAATCTAAACCAACCCCACGCACAAAGCTATTTTACTCTGACTCGTGATCCAATTACACAGAGTGCACCACCTATTCATTTTTTAATTTTGGATCTGTACCTGGAATCAGGTCTATCACATTTTCACTTTCAATCTCTGAGTAGCTCTTCGTGTAGCTTGAGCTAAGCGAAAAAGGGAAATTGGATAGAGTAATTCTTACGAGGTTAGATGGCAATTATGGTCTCTGATAGACTTTTTCCTGAGTTCAAATAGAGTTAGAAAGACATTCGTCGAAGTCAAGGCAAAACCTAGATTTCCATTGGAACCACGGCTGAAAGCTACCGTCTTGTCTGGATTCATACCGACGGTCGATTGAATGGGTTCTAATCCCGGAATGATTGCATCGGATAAATTAGAATAGCTCCTTTTGAACCCTTTTCTGCGGCGGTATTCAGCTTATTTCCTGCGCTTCCAAAATGCGAAACTAACGTAGAAGCAGGCAAAACATCTTGAACACCGGCTAAAAACACAACCACTTTTCCTTTGACATCCACTCCAAAATATTCCGAATAGATCCCAGGCGCATCCACTCCATAATTTACGAAATCTAACTTTCCATGCCCAGCAGCATTAGCCATTAGCGGATGAGCATAAGGAAGAAAATCATGTCTAAAAGCTAGAGAATCAACATTTCCATTGGAATCAAATAAATAGGCCTTGGAACTCTTATAAACGACTTTGCTAGATCTCAAGATCAATTTCTGTGTGAATTGACCCGGATCGCCAGCGGGTGGATTTCCCATAGCTTTGAACTCCTTGACCACATAGTCCACGGCCATCTGACAGCCTTCGGTGCCGGGTTTTCTACCCAGCAATCGGTCATCCGCCAGGCAGGCAATGTGATTTCGAATCGTTATCGTATCGACCTGATCCATGGTTTTTTTGACGGAGCCTGGGATGCTGATTTTTTACGCAAAAGCATTTGCAATAATCATGCAAAGCAAAAAAAGAGTGTTTTTTTATATTGGAATATTAATAAGCCTTGAAATATAAAAGTATAAGGGATGAAGGCACCAATGGAAAATTATTTTAATACCAACTATTTCGAAGTCAAATTAATCCTCGGTGAAACCTCTGTGTACGCTGTGCCTCTGTGTTAAGAATACTTTTTTTTCAACACAGAGACACCGAGAACACGAAGAATACCACAGAGAAATGAAGGTTTTTAAAAAAATACAACTTTCAACCATTAACAACTCTTTTCAAACCATCTACAAGCTTTGGTACACTAAAATTGATAAGCAACCCTAGTCTTAAACCTCCCAACCGCAAATAAGTAAGCGTTTGAGCTAAATGAATATTGGCAAGTTCCTCTACAGCCTTTATCTCCACAATGACAGTTTTTTCTACTAGCAAATCCAAACGATAACCAGCTTCTAATTTCACACCCATGAATACCACCGGTAAAACAATCTGGGATTCCACATTCAAACCTTGAGTCTTTAGCTCGTGTGCCAAACAAATCTCATAGGCACTTTCCAATAAGCCTGGACCAAGTTGCTTATGAACCTCTATTGCAGCTCCAATAATTTTCGATGTGATTTCATCTTCCTTCATCTCTATTTTGCTTAACTATCAATATAAGAATTTTGAAGATTTATAGTTAAAACCTATATTAAAAAGTACTCCGTGAAACCTCTGTGTACTCTGTGCCTCTGTGTTAAGAATCTTTTTTTCAACACGAAGAATACCATAGAAAAACAATATGCTTTACATTTTCAAAAAATCTCCGTGAAACCTCTGTGTACTCTGTGCCTCTGTGGTAAAAATATTTTTTTCAACACCTAGACACGGAAAATACCATAGAGAAACAACATGCTTTACATTTTCAAAAAATCTCCGTGAAACCTCTGTGTACTCTGTGCCTCTGTGTTAAGAATACTTTTTTTTCAACACAGAGACACCGAGAACACGGAGAATACCATAGAGTATATTTTTAAAGGAAAAAGGTGAGCACAGTTTTTCTGAAACCATCCGCAAAACAAAAAAACCTGCTTTCGCAGGCTTTTCACATCAATTCTTTCCATTCTTAAAACTCTTATCTGGATAGGCCGGCGGCTGAGGAACAGGCCGAGGATCGGATTTGATCAATCCTTTTAAATGCTCGATTGCCGCATCCAATTGAGCATCGCCACCATCAAAAGTCGCCTTGGGCATATTAATCACTTCGATATCTGGAATAAAACCAACTCCCTCGATCAACCATTCAACTTCTTCGCCTTGGTTGGTGTCCCCATCAACCAACTTCGTTCCATAAACTCCATTCATCGGAGCCCTGGCAATTCCATTATCGGAAAGCGTATTTGAGCCAGAAAGCCAAACTTCCCCTCCCCAAGTTCTCGCACCTATAGCTTTGCCCATACCCAATCTCCGGAAGCCTTCGGCAAAAGCTTCTCCATCGGAGGCGGTGAACTCATCCACCAGCAAGACCAGATGTCCACGGAAAGCATACGGCATATTCCAATACGGTTCGCCGGTTCTTCCTTTCCAATAAATGAACACTTCTCGCATCAATTTTTCCAAAATAAAAGAATCGATATTTCCTCCACGATTTTGGCGCACATCGATGACTAAGCCCTTTTTCTTAAACTGAGGATAAAAATCACGGTACCATTGGTTGATATCAGTTTGAGTCATCGCTCGAAGATGAACGTACCCCATGTCTCCACCCGATTTTTCTTCGACTTCCTTTCTTCGAGTCCATTCCCATTCGTTGTAGCGAAGGTTGGCTTCAGCTCTTGAAGTCATCGGCTTGAGGATACGATCTTCTTTTGCTTTGCCATCAGCTGACAACAAGGAAACTCTAACTTGATTTCCCGCTTTGTCACGCAAGAGCGAATAAATATCAGGCACCTCCATCACGCCAACTCCATCTATATGTGTGATCACATCACCTTTAGAAATGTTGACATCCGGATGCGAAAGTGGCGATTGTTCATCTGGATAATCTGGATCGGACTGGTAGATATGCGAAACAGTATAACCTTTCATCTTGTCATTTCTGGTCAATTGCGCACCGAGCATTCCCATACTGATATCATCTTCCCCATCTCGAAGATCTCCGCCTCGCACTGAAGTGTGCAAGACCGAGAGTTCACCCACCATCTCACCAATCACATCCGAAAGTTCGGCTCTGGTAGTCACGCGATCTACCAGCGGCAAATACTTCGCATGCATCGCATCCCAATCAACGCCATGCATGCCGGGATCGTAGAAATAATCCCGCTCCATACGCCAAGCATCGGTATAGATCTGCTTCCAGTCTTCCCGAGGATCTATGGAAAATTTCACCCCTGAGAAATCCACTTTGGTTTTGGCAAGGTCAGAAACAGGTGAAGTTCCTAGTTCCACCACTGAATAATTCGATCCGCTGCGAACCAAGATGTATTTGTTGTTTTGTGAGACGGTATAGTTGCGCACATTGTCGATGAAAGCCTTGGGCTCAGGAGTATTGGAAATGGCTGCCATCATCAATGGGGCTTTTTCATTTCCACTCGCGCCACCACCGTAGAAAACCCCCATTCCCGGGCCGATCTCATGGTAATACAATGCTTTGTCGGTTACGATAAGATTGGTGTAATTTCCTGCTGGAATCGGCACCTCTCGAAGTCTCTCCAGCAACTTCTCTTCCTCGATCGTCACTGTTACTTTTTCTGGCGCCTTCTCTTTTTCTTTCGCTTTGGGCTCTTCTAGCTCATTGGCAAAGAAGAAGGGCGAAGTCAAACCCGGCTTCAGCCCTATTTGGTAGATCTTCATCTGTTTTTCCCAAAAAGGCTCCGGCTGTCGCTGTCCCCATGGACTTCCAATGACAGTTTGGAAATTGCGATCTGAGAGAAAATAGAGCCAATTTCCGTCTGGACTCCACTGCGGACTGAGGCTATTTGCCCGATCAGAGGTCATGGTGATTCGCTTTTTACTTTCCACATTATAGACATGGATTTGGGAAAAAGTATTAGATGCCGCTTGAGCGTAGGCAAGCCATTTTCCATCGGGAGACCAGGCCATGCTGGAAGTGATGTTTTCGTCGGAATCTGTGACTTTAATCTGCGAGCCCCCTGACCTATCCATGATCCATATCACGCTATTCAAATCTCGGTAAGCGATCTTTGACCCGTCTGGAGAAGGAAGCATGTCAAATTTCAGAGTAGTTCCTTCCTTGGAAAGTTGCTTACCCTGATCCATCCCCAGGCTGTTGTATTCGTGAATTTCAAATTCAGAACTTTCGTCCGAGAAGGTCAAAATTGATTTTCCGTCAGGAGAAAAAACCGCATCCCTGTAGCGCACACCATCTTTCCGACTGAGACGAACAGTCCTTCCTTCTTTTACTGGCACAGAGAAAACTCTTCCTCTAGTAGTTAGCACCACTCGTTCACCGTCATTGCTGACAGCTGCTCCAGTCATGTTCTCCATAGGGTTGTCCACCCATTTTTCTCTCAACTGATCAAAATCCGAGACCAACGCGATAGCTAAGGTCTGAGCAGAATTGCCAGTTAAAGGCATCAGCTTCAAATCCGCCCCTACTCGGTAAACCAATTGATTTCCAGAAACAGAAAACTCACGCACATCAAAGCTCGATTCCTTGGTGACTTGACTCATTGCGCCGCCATTCTCATCCATCATCCAGACATTGACGATGCCATCTCGGGAGGAAAGGAAATAGACCTTGTCCTGATGAGCTACCGGATGATGATCCTCACCTGTGTAGTCTTTGGTGAGTTTGATCGCTTCCTCGGTGCCTTCAGTAAACTTCCATATCTGGCGAGCAGTGCCACCTTCATAGCGTTTGGTAACATTGTTATGAAAAGTTGGTCGGACGAAAAAATAGGTTTTTCCATCTTCAGAAAAGCTTCCTTCGGCGGCCATTTCCAGCGGAATCATGCTTTTCTTTCCAGTTTCCACATGTACAGTCAGCGTCATGAGCTTTGGAAGTGTCGCATATTGATTCGTGACGTAAGCGACTTCTTTAGGCGACTTCCAATCTGTGGGTATGGAAGCTGCAGGCTCGTAAGTCAATCGCTTAGGAAGTCCACCGGCCATGGGCATCACATAGACTTCGGTGGGGCCTTCGTAGCTGGCAGCATATGCCACCCATTTTCCATCAGGAGAAATCTTCGGATCGGATTCATCACCGGGATGAGAAGTCAAGCGAATCGCTTGCCCACCAGCAGTAGTGACTTTCCAAATGTCACCTTCGGAAACGAAGACGATTTGATCCGCATTTACATCCGGATGCATGAAATAGCCCGGCTGGGTCTGCGCATTACTGAGGACTACACTGAAGGTAAGTGTGAACAGGGAAAGGAGGTTTTTAACATTCATTTTTTTAGTAGTTAGATTCAAAAAATGGAATTTTTAAAGCATTTTGAATTGAAACCCCTTGTTTTCAAGCAATAAGGTTTTTGTTGAAATAGTAAGGTTTTTAGTTGGTATGCAAATTTCTAGAATCGCTATTCCTCATTTACGATTCAGCCATGAATCAAAGCAATCCTAATTTACATTCACCCGAATTTAACCTGCTTGATCTAATTCGACAACTTCCCGATTTCTAGGCACCATCTATCTTACTTTTCTCCTCTTGTGCTACTCGTAGTGGAACCCATGGAAACTCAGGCCCAGGATGGCTGGATCAAAACCATCTCTATCTCCAAAGGGCTAGCATAGCCGTGAGTAAAGGACCTGAAGCAAGATAGCTACGGACTGATCTGGCTCGCAACCGGAAATGGTATTCAACGAAAGGACGGCTACCGCTGGAAAACCTGTCGAAACATCAAAAAAAATCAATTGGTCCGTTTTAGCTAAAATGTAATCAGGAGAAGCCTCCAGTCCTAGAATGCCTCTTGGGGAAAATTGAGCAACCCTCGGACATTACTAGCTGTCATTCGTCCCATTCAGTTTTTAATTCTTAAGATCATTCTGGTTCTTTTCACTGTGGTTTAAGACAGACTTCTGAACTTCAATAAAGAACAGAAGGATTCAAAATATATCGTAAGGTTTATATTATTCGCTTAGTCAAAGGCGCGGTATTGAATGTCAAAACTTAACGAATTTTTTCAACAAGGGTGATTACATTTTTCGATCAATGCTAGTTAGAAATTGGAAAATTTCAACTGGCATTGATTTTTTATGCACTCCACTAAACGCCTATTCATTCCACAAGATTCTTGCTTTTCAATTGGGTTTTTGTTCACAACCCGGAAGCATGCTGGGAGAAAAAAAACCAGCTTCGGACACTAGTTTGATGTATCCGTCCAAGAACTTTTTCTAAGGGACTTTAAATACCCTAGATTTTCCCTCCTGCAAGGTCAAGCAAATTGCGGGAAGAGAATAAACTATGGAACAGATCCTCAATTATGAACTAATTCCTACAAAGCAATGGGACCGCATACTCTTCTTGGATGTAATGCGCGGAACGGTACTTTTTGGGATCTTATGGATGGTTATCAAAATGTGGCTTTTAGGAGATTCGCTTCGGTCTAGTGCTACAAAACCTTTGATACTATCGACTTTCTTCCTTTTTAGCCTAGGTACGCTTTGGGAATATATTGACTATCGAAATGATAAAAAAGGGTGGACAGAGGTGACCGAAGCAAAGGTCATACTCGACACAGGCAAGGAAATCTTTGTCGGCCCCATTTGGCTTCCACACTTCCTCTATGGTCCGATGGAGTGGCGGTGGAGAAACCTCAGTTATCAGAAAGCTCACGCTCTGCGAAAAGTGCTATCACAAACTGATTGATATTACAAAGTTCAAGAAAACAAAAAAGATTTTTTATGAAAAAAGTACTCGTCACCGGATCCAGTAGGGGAATAGGTTTAGAAATCGCCCTGGCCTTTGCCAGAGCAGGTTATCGGGTTTTCGCCACCATGCGAAAACCTGCCAAAGCATTAGAACTTTCTAAAGTCATCACAAACGAATCTCTTCCTATCACCATGCACAAAATGTATGTGAATTCGGACATATCAGTCAAATCCGTGATGGATGAACTCCTACTGGAGCATGGAAGTATAGATATAATAGTCAATAACGCTGGCATTGGCCTGAACGGATCTATCGAAGAAATGCCTATCTCTGATTATAGAGCCGTTTTTGAGACAAATGTGCTCGGTTCTGTCCGTTGTATTCAAGCGGTACTTCCCACTATGCGAGAACAGAAAAGTGGATGCATCATCAATATCACTTCAGTTTCTGGCCGGCTGACTTCATCTCCTCTGGGCTGCTATTCAGCAAGCAAGTTTGCCTTAGAAGCTATCAGTGAAGCCCTAGCCCAAGAAGTCAAACCCTTCAATGTCCGAGTTGGAATCATTGAGCCAGGAATCATTGATACGGATATGGCTCATGAGATCGAAAGCGCATCCTCATCCATTTACCCTACTTCCAAACGGATGTCAGATCTCTTCCATGCTTCCTTGAAGAATCCAACTCCTCCTACCCTCGTTGCTGATAAAGTACTTGAATTCGCATCTGGAAACTCTTGGACCCTTCGCCACCCAATAGGCCCAGACGCAGTTCCATTCATCCAGTGGCGTCAATCCATGAGTGATGAAGAATGGATTGATAGAAGTGCGGTGTCTGATGAAGACTGGTACGATGCAGTAGAACGGGATTTTGGTCTGAATGCCAGAAGGTAATTTCATCAAGACCGATCATTAACAACTTTAATTTATACATCTAAACTCAACTTATATGAAAGTATCGGCATACGCGGCCAAAGGCCCTCGCGAAAAATTAGAAGCATTTAGTTATGAGCTGGGTCCCCTCGGATCCGAGCAAGTAGATGTTAAAGTAATCAACTGTGGTATCTGTCACTCAGACCTCAGTATGATCAACAACGATTGGGGCATGTCTGCATTTCCCATAGTACCAGGTCATGAGATAATCGGTGAAGTCATAGCAGCAGGCGATGCAGTCAAAAACATCCAAGTAGGTGACAAGGTAGGGATAGGATGGTATTCAGGATCATGCATGTCCTGTCATGAGTGTATGGACGGGTCTCATCACTTATGCGCATCTGCTGAACACACCATTGGCGGGCGACATGGAGGTTTCGCTGACTATGTACGCAGCCATTGGTCATGGGCTATCCCGCTTCCCGAAGGAATCAAGTTGGATAAAGCTGGGCCTTTACTTTGTGGAGGTATCACCGTTTTCAATCCCATAATTCTAGCTGAGGTAAAAGCCACGGACAAAGTGGGCGTAATCGGAATAGGCGGCTTAGGTCACATGGCGCTTAAATTCCTCAATAAATGGGGTTGTGAAGTTGTTGCTTTCAGTTCCAATCCCGCAAAAAAACAAGCCATTCTAGCCATGGGAGCGACTAGAGTCATAGACTCGACGAATCCAGAAGAACTTGCCAAAATAGCCGGTAGTTTGAATTTTATCCTCAACACTACCAATGTGACGCTCGATTGGAATTCTTACTTAGTCGCCTTGGCGCCCAAAGGCAAATTCCATAACGTGGGAGCTGTACTCGAGCCTATGGCCATTCCCACTTTCACTTTGCTGACAGGACAAAAATCTGTGGCTTCGAGCCCGCTAGGCAGTCCTGCATTGACGAGAACTATGCTCGAGTTCTGTGTGCGCCATGATATCTATCCCATTACGGAGGAATATCCTATGACTCAGGCAAATGAGGCTTTGGCACATTTGGAATCAGGTAAAGCGCGGTATAGAATAGTGCTGAAAAATTAAAACTCCCCACCTAAGAATATTCTAGAAAGTGATCTGTGAGAACACAGGCCATGGAATGAAAAACGTAAAACCATTTAATCCAATAATCTATGAATTCAGAAAAACCAATGTATTTCTGCCTAAGGCCTGAAATAGAAAAAGCCTATGGATACAGCCATGCCGTGAAGATTGGAAATAGTATCAAAATATCAGGAGCTGTAAGTATGGATGACGAAGGGGCACCTTCTGCAGTAGGTGATTTTCTTCAGCAAATGAAAAACTGCTATGCTGATCTGGAGAAAGTGTTGGCGCATTACGGCTGCACCTTTGACGACGTGGTGGTGGAAAACGTATTTACTACTGATATGCCAGCTTTTCTGGAACACGCAGAATACCGGGCGAGCATTTATACACAACATTTTCCTACAGGATCATGGCTAGAAGTCAAAGGCTTGGCATTGCCGGAATTTCTGATCGAGATCGAATTGGAAGTCCATAAATGATAGATTACGCTAGTGGGAAAGTATGCCATTAACCTGAGCTTCTTTGCTAATCAAGTTGGAAGACGAGAGACCGATACGACTTCAAACTTAAAGTGGATCTTGATTCACACTGTCTTTATATCGTCGCCGTCGGCCAAGCGCTTAATCATATAATCAATTCACATAATCTTTTAACTACTAATAACATGACAACTACGAACATGTCTATCATAGATGGACTTTACAAAGCATTTGCTGTGGGTGATGTGCCCGCAGTCTTAGGAAGAATGGATCCCAACATAGTTTGGAATGAAGCTGAGGGAAACGCCTATTCCGATGGCAATCCGTACATCGGGCCCGAAGCTGTATTAAATGGCGTATTCGGCCGGATAATGGCCGACCACGAGTATTTCAACTTAAAGGACATAGAACTCCATGAAATGCACAACGACAAGGTATTTGCCACTTTACGCTATGATGCCAAACACAAAAATGGAAATAATTACGATGCGCAAGTTGGCCATTTCTGGACACTGAAAGACGGAAAAATTGTGACTTTCCAACAATATGTTGATACCAAAAAATTGCATGAGGCAACGGAAAAGTAACTCAACTTTATAAGATTAGCTGAGCAAGAATTCGCATTATTCCCTCATACTTATCTAATGGAAATCTATAGTTAGGATTCGAGACAACCCCTATCACTTTGATGAAAGTAAAAACAAGCATAAGATAGCTTCATAAAGTAAGCTATACCTTGTTCATCAATTTAAATAAATCCTCCTTGTATTGCTTGCCGATGGGAATCAGTTTGCTTTTAAGCTCTACGTGAGAATCGGCTACAGCCTCTAGTTTGGAAAAATTGACCATGAAAGATCGATGGATTCTCACAAAGCGCTTTTGGTCGATTCTTTCGCAAAGCTTGTTTAGCGGACTGACTATCGTATAGGCCTGCTGATTGGTGATGATTTTGCAATAGTTCCGTTCTGCCTCCACCCAGAGAATGTCATCTAGCATTACCTTGATCAACTTGTTTTGATTTCGAATGAAAATTCTATCCTCCCGTGAATCTATCGCTGTTTCGAAGGAGGAAATGTTTGCCGGATTTTCTTTAATTCTTTCCTCCACTAAGGCAATTGTTCTTTCTAGGTTCTGTTTGGTAAATGGCTTGGCAATAAAAGCAAAAGGATGCGTCTCTTTGGCTTTTTCAAATGTGGCATCGTCCGCATTTGCAGTAAGGAAAATCAGCGGAATACTCAGAAACTTACGAATCTCATGAGCGGCTTCTATGCCGGTTATTTTGCCCCTGAGATGTATATCCATCAGAATTATATCAGGCTTGGTCTCCAAGGCATGGTGAATAGCCTCTTCTCCTTTGGTCTCTATCCCTGTGACTTCATAGCCAAGATTGCTCAGTTGCAAACTGATATTTGCAGCGATGATCATGTCATCTTCGACGATCAAAATTCTAGTTGCACTCATGCGGCTTTGTTTAGTATGAATTCAAAATTGTACGCTGTGCCTGACTCATTCAGCAGGGTCATTTTCCCATCCAACTGGCGGGTCAATAGGCTCACCAGCTCGCTCCCGAAGCCTGTTCCCTGCACGGAGGCATTTTCCATGATTCCTATTCCATCGTCCGATACACTCAAGCAAAGGCTTCCTTCCTTTTCGACTAAGCTGACGCAAATTTGCCCGGTTTGCTGATCAGGGAAGGCATATTTGAGAGAATTGGATATTAATTCATTGACAATAAGCCCTATAGGGATTGCCACATCCACGTCCAATTCGAGCGCTTCCATCGGAATAGAAAAATCAATTCGGTCAGATGCATCAAATGTATCCAGAATAAATCTGGCCAAATCCTCAAAAAACTCCTTCATTTTCACCTCTTTCAAATTGCCTTCCTTATAGAGACTCAGATGAATCATACCCATACTTTGGACTCTGGTGTAGGTCTCCTCCATCATCTGTTTGAACTTAGCATCTTCAATTTTTGAAATCTGCAGCGTAAGTAAGCTAGAAATCGTCTCCAGGTTATTTTTGACCCGATGATGAATTTCTTTCAGTAGAAACTCTTTCTCTTGATTCTTTTTTTCCAACAGCACGCTGTACTTTTTCTTCCTCAAGAAAACCCGATAAAGTATAAATAGAAAAACAACCAAAACCCCGGCTAGCGTGAGATAAAAAGCCTGCAAAATCCGCTGACGATCCAGCTTGGCTTCTTGCAGATTGATCGTATTTTCCTTCTGAGCCACTTCCATCTGTGTATGGAGTAAAGCTATTTTCTCTTCAGCTTCAGTGGTAAAAACTTCTCTTCGCAACTGGTCGGATTTTCTAGAGGCTTCCAGGGCTAGTTGAAATGCACCGTAACCTTCGTAGGATTTGCTCAACTCCTCATAGACTAAACTCAAATAAAATTTATCACCAAAATTTTCCGTGGCTTCAACGATACTGGTTTCCAAATATTCAGCTGCTTGGACAAAATCTCTAGATTCATTATTCACCTTCCCCAATGCCATGTAGGAACGCATGATCATAAATTCATTCTCCAGTAGCTTGGCGTAGCGAAGTGCTTCTAATCCAGACTGCTGAGCCTCAGAATAATCACCTAATTTGGCTTGTACATTAGCCAACGCAATAAATGTATCGCTGAGGTTATTGTAAAAGCCATAACGCTCACCGAGCTCAACCGACCGCTGAAAATAGGGTAGTGCTCGCTCAGGTCTATCCAAATCAACAAGGAATTGACCTACCAAATGGAGCGTAAAGTCATAGTCCAAGTCATTTAATCCGCGTTTTTCAAAAATATCGAGAGACTTTAATCCATAATTTAACGCAGGGTCAAATTTGCCTTGCTTCCAAAAAAGATTGCTCATATCCGAATAAGCCATGGCTGTAGCTTTGTCATCGCCATACTTTTCACCTATTTCCAGTGTCTTGGAAGCAAATACAAAGGCATCTCCCAGCATACCTTTTCTCTCATACACATAGCCCAAATTGGTATAAAGTAACCAAGCTTCGCTTTCTGGGATCAATAGGATCGCATCTCTCAACACCTGCTCTGCTTGTTCTAACTTCTCCATTCTGAGTAAAATTGCTCCTTGGGAAACCATCAGGTGCCCTTCCCAATACGCATCATTTCGCTCTCTGGCTTCGTCCAACCCTAGTTCAATGTATTCAAGCGCCAAGTTGAGGTTGCGGGTGTGAAAATAATATCCAAGATCGTTGAGAACCTGCAATCTAAGTGGGGAAGTTTTGGGAAGATCGTAGGCTGCCTTTTCTAGTTTTTCAAGGTAGTCTGCCTGAAAATCATCCGTTTCGACAAATACTTCTTGGTATTGAAATAATCCATTTTCTACCTGCACTTGCGCTAGCACATGGCCAGAAATCAAAAATAAGGTGATCAAAAAAAAATTCTTCATTCACTAAATGTAAGCAATAGAATGGATTGAACTTCAGTTTTTTGTGTTTAAAAAGCTCTTTGGGAAGTAATACGCGCTATCTGGAAAGTAAAAGACACGGTTGGTACCTGATCACTTTGCCCCTTGCTTGGATTAATCCAACTTCAATCCATCAAATACCAGGTTTTAGAATTTCACGCATTAACTTCCTTCACTTATGAAAACTGTAATTTTTCTGGGAGTCCTTTTGACTACCCTAGGCTGTACTAGTACCACGCGATACACGCAGCAATCCCCAGAGATAGACCTTGTCAAATCTGGGATTTCTAATTATGTCAATGGAGAATGGGAAGACTATTCAAGCAATTATGCTGATGGTGCCAGCATTTTCTTCAATGTCACAGAGGAAAGCCCCGCTACTATTCAGGAAACTATAGCTAGCCAAAAACTCTCTGTAGAACCTTTCTCTACCTATGCTTTCGACAGAGAAAAGGACGAATATGAAATGGTGGTCACTGACAAGGGAGAAACTTGGGTGAATTTCTGGGGAACCTGGAAAGGGACACTTGCGGCTACCGGGGAGGAGTTTGTGATTCCAGTCCACCTTACCTATCAGTTTGTCGATGGAAAAATCGTCAAAGCCTTCGGCTACTGGAACAACGCTGAAATTCAAATGACACTCACAGAACTAGCGAAAGAGGCTGAAGAAATAGCAGCAAATCAAACCAGCGACTAAAAATCATAAGGACACTTTTACATTCCAGGAAGAGCTTCAATGCAGCATTGAGCATTCTTCCTGGATTATTTTTATACAGCAGATTTGATACTGCTACAACAGATCAAATCCTTTTCGCATCGCGAAACTCTCTCGAATCCAGCTAGCTAATCTTGCGCTTTGTGCAAAATCAAGTGTTTGCTGTCCATCGGAATACGCTTTCTCAGGAACTGCATGAGACTCGTAGATGATTCCATCTGCTCCTGACATCACTCCTGCTAGTGCCATCTGAGGTACATAAGCCCTGATTCCGATTCCATGCGAAGGATCTACAATCACTGGCAAATGGGACTTGGCCTTCAAAATCGGAATTGCATTCAGATCCAGCGTGTTGCGCGAAGCTCTTTCATACGTTCTGATTCCTCTTTCGCAAAGAATCAGCTTTTCATTACCTCCCGAGAACACATATTCCGCAGACTGCAAAAGTTCTTCGATCGTACCGGAAATCCCTCTCTTGATCATCACCGCTTTATCTACTTTCCCGAGTTCGTCAAGCAAGTTGAAGTTCTGCGAATTCCTCGCGCCCACCTGATACACATCCACGTAAGGATACATTTCTTCGATTTGGGAGGTTTGCATTACTTCTGTGACGATTTTGATTCCCGCCTCACTGGCGATCTCATGCCAAAGTTTCAACCCATCCAATCCCAATCCTCGAAAAGCATAAGGGCTAGACCGAGGTTTGAATACACCGCCGCGCATCATTTTGATGTCGTTCTCTACGCAGTGTGCTACCACAGCTCGGATTTGCTCTTCAGTTTCTATGGAGCAAGGACCAGTGATCACTGCCATTTCCCCTTCTTTGATGAAGATATTATCGCCTAGATCGATAGATGTTGGCTTGGCTTTCCATTTGCGGGACACCAATTTGTACTCGTCGGATACGATATGGATATCGACAATCCCGTCCATCTGACCGATTTTCCGAATATCGAATTCCTTTTTCCCTATCCCGATGAGGTAGGATCCCAATTGCGTTTTAACTTCGGTCGTTTGATAGCCTGTTTCATTGACCTTTTGGATCAAGCTTTCCTTTTGGCTAGGAGAAATATCGGGTTGTAATTGGATGATCATTTTGAAGTATGATTTATGAATCAGAAAATAAGCAATTCCTGAATGTGGAGACTACTAGTTATGATGAGGAGTGAGTTTTGGGGATTTTTCAATTTATCACCGATTGTATGTACGATTGTATATCCTCATTCAGGTTTTTAGAATTTTTCACGGTTTTGATGAAGGCAGAACCTATGATCGCACCATTGCTATTTTCAGAGGCTTTGGAGAAAGTCTCAGCGTCCGAAATCCCAAAACCTATCAATCGTGGGTTTTTCAAGTTCATAGCCTGGACTCTCTCAAAATAAGAGATTTGCTCGGCTGTGATTCCAGATTTGGCACCTGTGACACCATGTGAGGAAACCATGTAAATGAATCCGCTGGAATGCTCGTCAATTTGTCGAATTCGCTTTTCGGTAGTTTGGGGAGAAATCAAGAAAGTATTCACTAAGCCATATTGCTCGAATAGCTCTTTGTAGTCATCCAAGTATTGCTGCATAGGCAAATCCGGAAGAATCAACCCATCTATTCCCACTTCCTGACATTTCTTGCAAAAAGCCTCCATTCCGTATTGCAGGATAGGGTTCAAATAGCCCATCATCACGACAGGTACATGTATTTTGGCACGGAATCCCCTCAGCTGCTCAAAGAGTTTTTTCAAACTCATCCCATTTTCCAAAGCAACCATATTACTTTCTTGAATGGTAGGGCCGTCTGCGATAGGATCAGAATACGGTACACCAATCTCAATAATATCTGCCCCACCAGCCTGGATCGCCTCCATTACTGGAACGGTATCTTCCAAAGCCGGAAAACCCGCTGTGAAGTAAATGGAGAGAACTCTATCCTTTTTAGTAGTAAATAAATTATGTATTCGGTTCATTTTTTCGTTATTGAAAAATTGGAAAAATTAGTTGGAAGAAGGGAAAGTAATAAGGCTGGAAGGTTTAGAGACTTCAGCATTCATTATTCGATTTTTTAATTTGAAATTAAAGTTTCAAATTCTCGATTCTTTAAATCATGCTTGAACTTCAGAATACCCTCGTAAATCCATTATCAAACATTCGAAATCAATAGCCACCCCATTTGATGTAAGTTTCCAGATCCTTGTCTCCCCTTCCAGAAAGGTTGATAATAATCACATCGTCTTTGGAATACTCGATCATATTCAATGCATGAAGCGCATGAGCAGACTCAATGGCAGGAATTATCCCTTCCAATTGACTCAGTTCCACGCCAGCCATCATCGCGTCTTTATCTTCTACCGCTACAAATTCTCCCCTGCCCACATCAAACAAATGCGCATGAACTGGGCCGATTCCCGGATAATCCAATCCAGCAGAAATAGAGTGTGGTTCTACCACTTGTCCATCTTCGGTTTGCATCAGGATAGTTTTGGATCCATGCAAAATCCCAGGAGTTCCCAGCGCTGTGGTAGCAGCTGATTTTCCAGAAGACACCCCTAAACCAGCCGCTTCGGCAGCCACCAATCTCACTTCAGGGGTATTGTAATAATGATAGAATGCTCCTGCAGCATTTGAACCTCCACCTACACAAGCGATAACGATAGCTGGGTTTTCTGTTCCTTCTTTCTCCTTCAATTGCCATTTCATTTCCTCAGAAATAACGGACTGGAATCTTGCCACCATCTCTGGATATGGATGAGGCCCAACCACCGAACCGATGATATAATGTGTGCCAACGGGATCATTGATCCAAGCACGCATAGCTTCGTTGGTTGCATCTTTGAGCGTTTTGGAGCCGGATGTCGCCGGAACAACTTTAGCACCCAAGATCTTCATCCGCTCCACATTGGGGTGCTGACGAGCGATATCTATCTCTCCCATATAAACGGTGCAGTCCATTCCCATCAGCGCACAAACTGTCGCTGTGGCCACTCCATGCTGACCAGCACCCGTCTCGGCTATGATTCGTTTCTTCCCAAGCTTTTTGGCGAGGATGATCTGACCAATGGTATTATTCACTTTGTGAGCTCCTGTATGACAAAGATCTTCCCGCTTGAGATAGATCTTTGCGCCATGCTTCTCGGAAAGTCTGGAGGCAAAATAAAGAGGCGTAGGGCGACCTACATAATCTTTGAGCAAGCCTCTGAACTCATCCTGAAACTCCTGCGAAGCTAGGATTGCTTCATAGTTCTCAGTCAGTTCCTCGATATTGGGATGTAGCATTTCGGGAATATAAGCTCCACCAAACTTGCCGTAAAAACCCTTTTCATCTACTTTGATCATAATTCTATAGTTGATAGCTGATAGACCATGGACTATGGCCTCTCAACTATGGCCTGATTTTATTCTTAAAACTCTTCAACTTTTCAATATTCTTTGCTGCAGGTGCATCCTCAAATTTGGAATTCAAGTCCACTCCTACTAGCTGAGGCAGACGATCAGCCAGTAACAACACCTCATCAGCACTTTCCCCATCTATCCCGCCACTCAGCAAGAAACCCCTTTCGAAGGGATAACTTTCAAGTACCTGCCAGTTGAACTTCTTGCCAGATCCACCATGTGACTCAGTAGCGGTATCAAACAGAAAGTACTCTACCAAACTCTCGTAATCCCTCAATGTTTCCCAATCAATTGAATCTCCTACAGCTACTACTTTCCATAGTTTCTTACCTGTTTTCAACTTCAATTCTCGCACATACTCTGGCGATTCTTCCCCGTGAAGCTGAATGACTGACAGGTTAAACTCTTCCACTTCCTCAAGAACAAAGTCTATGGATTCATTCACAAAAACCCCGACTTTTGGGACTTCGATCCCGCTTAGATTAGGTGCAAAATCCGCTGAGACAAACCGTGGGGATTTGGAGTAGAAAATCAATCCCATCCAGTCAGGCTTAACTTCCTGTATAAGATTTTGAATATTCTCAGGATCCCGCATCCCACAGACTTTGATTTTCATCAGACGCTTACTTGAGTTTTTTGAGCTAGGAGCTTTTTGTACTCTTTCATGAACAGATAAGCTGCTTGTTCTGGACGAGAGGACTTCATGAAGTTCTCACCGATCAAGAAACCATCGAAACCTGCTTCTTTCAAGGAAATCAACGTAGCAGGATCAGAAATTCCAGATTCGGAAATCTTCACAAAATCAGACGGAATCTTATCTACCAAGTCTATTGAAGTCTGTAAAGAGACGTCGAAAGTCTTCAGGTTTCTGTTGTTGACCCCCACCAAATCCAGGTCATCACAGAGACTTCTTTCCAGTTCTTCTCCATCGTGAACCTCCATCAGCACTTCCAATCCGAGGCTTTTTGCGAAAGCAGCCAGCTCTTTTAATCTAGCCGACTTGAGTGCTGCAGCTATCAAAAGAATGCAGTCAGCACCTATGGATTTTGCTTCTAGTAATTGGTATTCATCCACCACAAAATCCTTTCTCAGAATAGGGCAAAAATTGAATTTTCGTGCTGCTATTAAGTCAGCATTGGTTCCGCCAAAGAAATCTGTGTCTGTCAGAATCGACAAAGCAGACGCTCCAGCCTGCATATACCCAATACTCACCGTTTCAACAGCCGATGCACCATTGATCAATCCTTTGGAAGGAGACTTTCTTTTGAACTCCGCAATGATCCCAGACTTCTCGCGGTCAAGCACATACTTTTTCATAGAAACTACTTTTCCTTCGAAAAATGTACTTTTTTCCAAAAGTTTGACAGGCACCAAACTGCTTCTTTCAGTTACTTCTATGTGCTTTTGGGCAATTATTTTATCTAATATGTTCATCATAACTTAAGCTAAAGAGACTGTTGTTTTTGGATTGACTAATCCATTAAATGCATAAAGAGCTTTTTGGCTCAACAAACTTTCCTCTGCCATCCCTACCGCATCTATGAAGGAAAGCCCCTCATGAGCAGTTACCAGTGCAGCCGCTGAATTGGCAATCACTACTGCATTTTGACTTTTCGTCCCTTTCCCTTTCAGGATATTTTCAAATATTTTGGCTGATTCTTGAATGGTATTTCCCCCTGCAATAGAAGAAGCGCTGAGAAGAGGCAAGCCTAGGTTTTCGGGAGAATATACTTTTTCTCCTGTAGTAGAAATCATTTTAAAATCACCCGTGAGTGAGATCTCATCGTACCCATCCAAGGCATGAAGTATAGAAAATCTGCCCTCCATGTCCTGGTAGAGGTAGCCGTACAAACGAGCCAATTCTAAGCTAAATACCCCTACTAATTGTTTTCGGGGAAAACTTGGGTTGACCATAGGCCCCAGCATGTTGAAGAAAGTCTTCACGCCCAAGTCCTTTCGGATAGGCCCTACATGCTTCATTGCGGGGTGAAAAAGTGGCGCATGCAAGAAGCAGATGCCCACTTCATCCAAGCTTTGACGGATTTTCGCTAGATCACTGGTGAATTCATAGCCAAAATAAGCGAGCAGGTTAGATGATCCACAGATGGATGAAACCCCGGTATTCCCATGCTTGGCGACGTTCTGGCCTGTTCCAGCTACTATGAAAGAAGAAAGAGTAGAAATATTAAAAGTATCCTTACCATCTCCCCCTGTACCGCATAGATCCATCGCATCGTATTCTGAGATTTCCACAGGAATACATCGCTCTAGCATCGCTTCCCGAAAGCCAGATAATTCCTCTACGGTGATACTCCGCATCAGATAAACGGTCATAAAAGCAGCGATCTGGCTGGTGTTATAATTTCCGGCGGTGATGTTTTTCAAAACCTCCTTGGCATCCTCTCTGGTGAGTGTTCGGTGCTCAATGAGGTGATTTAATATTTCTTTCATACTATGGGTGTTATGGGGGTGGTTTTAGATGTTAATTCTCCATCCAGTTCTTCAAAATCTGAATACCGTTTTCGGTAAGAATGCTCTCTGGGTGAAATTGCATTCCACGCACATCGTACTTTTTGTGTCGGATGGCCATGATTTGATTGTCCGGCGTACGGCCGATCACTTCCAAGTCAGATGACAGGGTATTTTCATTGACGACCCAGGAGTGATATCTGCCAATACTAAAAGTATCGGGAACGCCTTTGAAAAGCAAATCTTCTTCAACTTTCACCGTAGAAGCTACTCCATGAAGAACCTCGGATAAATTGATTAGGTCGCCGCCGAAGGCTTCTCCAATGGCCTGATGCCCCAGGCATACACCCAAAATAGATTTGGTTGCACTGTACTTTTTCAGAAGCTCGGGCATAATCCCTGCGTCTTTTGGAACCCCTGGACCTGGAGAAAGGATGATTTTGTCGTATTGAGCGACATCTTCCAGCGCTATTTTATCATTTCGGAATACATCCATCTGAGCTCCATAGCCAAGTTGACGAACAATATAGACTAGGTTGTAGGTGAAGGAATCGTAATTGTCTAGGACGAGAATTTTCATTTTAATTAATTGAAATATTGGAATATTGAAAAATTGGAAGATTCCTATGAATCATCATTCTTTCTTTTTCTATTCTCAAATTCATTTAGGTATTTGATTAAACCTTTTAATTCACTGGATAAATCAACCAAATCCAGGTAGTTTTCTTGGTAAGCACTTTCATCTAATTTTCCAGCGGAAAGCAATAAGAAAAACTGACTTCGGAGCTCACCTGCAGATCCTTTGGATATTTCAAGATATCGGATGAACTGCCGATTTCTATTATATTCAAATCCCTCTGCTATATTGTTAGAAATAGAAATTGCAGACCCTATTAACTGATCTTTTGCTCTATAATCTTTAGCTAGTTTTTCTGACTCAACTAATTGATAGATCCTCACTCCTATTTTGATAGCGTGTTGCCAAACGGGTAAATCCTCAAATCGCTCATATTTTGCCATAATCTTTCTGATAAAATTGTAAGATTGAAAATTTTGAAAATTCGAAGATTACTTAACCATCTAACTTCTTACTATTCTCAAATTCATTTTCATTTTTAATTAATCAATTTAACTATCTAGACAAACCATCTAATTGAAGAACTATTCGAGTCGTTTATCCTAATTTTTCAATATTAAAATCTTTCAATTTTCCAATCATATTCCCTCCGCCGCTCTCAGTGCTACTCTCAACGCTTCCAATTTATTCGCGACTTCTTGCAATTCGGATGGGATAGTAGATTTGGCGACGACTCCGGCTCCTGCCTGGAATCGCAGCTCATTGTTTTCAGAGACAAAGGAACGGATCAGAATCGCGTGGTTGAAGTCCCCATTGAACCCTAAATAGCCTATTGCTCCGCCGTAGAATGTTCGTGAGACATTCTCCAATTCATCGATTAGTTGCATTGCTCTATATTTTGGAGCTCCGGAAAGTGTGCCTGCCGGAAAGGTATCGGCGACTAGCTGCAGTGGATTGGCAGTATCCGGCAACTCCCCCGTCACTTTGGATACCAAATGGATGACATGTGAATAGTATTGAATCTCTTTGAAAACCTCTACGGTGACTTTCTCGGAAGATCTGCTCAAATCATTTCTTGCTAAGTCCACTAGCATCACATGCTCCGAGTTCTCCTTAGGATCATCGTAGAGCTGACGGGCAAGGAGTGCATCTTCTTGATCATTTCCCGTTCTCCGGAATGTCCCTGCAATGGGGTAAATAGTAGCCTTTTTGTTATTTACCACAATCTGAGCCTCAGGAGAACTACCGAAAACTTTAAAAGAACCGTAATCAAAATAGAATAGATACGGAGAAGGATTTACAGATCGCAAGGCGCGATATACATTGAATTCGTCGCCTTTGAAAGCCGTCCGGAATCGACGAGATAAAACTATCTGAAACACATCACCCTTAAAGCAATGCTCCCTTCCTTGATTTAAAATCTTCAGGAACTCCTCATCTGTGTAGTTAGATTCCTCTTCTCCTACACGCTGAAAAGAGTAGCTCGGGATATTCTTGTTGTGTAGAAGACGTTCGATTTCCTCCATCCTTGCTGGCTGATCTGCTCCAGCCACTCTGTGCTCCAGCAGATGCAATTCATTTTTGTAGTGATCTACCACGATTACATTCTGATAGACCGCATAGTGCATCATTGGCACATCTGTGGGACTGGTATTTTGAAGAGTAATGTCCTCAAAGTAGGCCACAGTATCGTATTGAATATAACCGAAGAGCCCATTCGAACTAAACTTAAAATTATCAGTTGCGACATCAAATTTATTCCCGAAAGCTCGTAGAGACTGCATGAGCTTCTGCTCTGAGTTCACTACATAAGTTTCTTTCTGTCCAGAAGGCAAGCTTTCTACTACCTTTCCAGCATTGAAAGAAAAAGTCGCCAAGGGATTAAAACAGATGTAGGAATAACTGTTCTCCTGACCATGGTAATCAGAACTCTCCAAGAGTATGGGATTGGCAAATCGATCCCGTATCTGCAGATAAATACTGACCGGTGTGATCGTATCAGCCAATCGCTTTTGGTAGGTAGTCTGAATTGAGAATTTTACTTGAGTCATTTGATGTTAATTTTTCATGAAAAAAGGCTTACCGGAAATCCAGTAAGCCTTTTATACTATGTCGTAACGCAAAATTAAATGCAGGGGCTTTCTAAACTTCCTTTTGGAAAGAGTAAGAATGCCACCACCAGTATTTGTTTGCGATTGTTTTCATAAGAATGAGAGCAAATTTAGAAAGGGATTATTAAGTACAAAGCATATTTTCAATTATTTCGATATAATTTTATAAAAACATCCAAAGAGTATCATGGCAAAAGCATTCCCACAATATTTCAAGCGAGTTTTTGACGATTATCAGGTTTTGGTTCAGGTGAATCCAGATGATTTCTCAGGAATAGAACTAATCGTTCATCCTGATGGTAAAATCGAAAAAACAGAGATGACCTTTGATGAGGAGATTTTTGAAGATCTGGCAGAAGATGAATTCACTCCCTGCAATGTGTTGGAGTTCCAGATGCACCTGGCGAAAAGTAAGTAATCTCAAATTTGAAATTTCTAAGTTGAAATTAATCCCCCTCACAGTCAGCGCTAAAAGCACTTGATTTGTCAATCCTGATATAGATTATTGTACAGAATGAATTTCTCCTTACTTTTGCACCGGCGGCACGACCAGCTCCTGCTGAATCCCCCAGGTCCGGAAGGAAGCAAGGGTAGGTGGTTGAGCGGTGCGATGCCGCTTCTTTTTTGCCCTATTTTTTCTCGGGCAATACCAATCAGGTTCCAAATCTTGATTAATCTTCTAACTTTGTTTCCTACAAACAAATCCATTTGGAATCACCCTGAGGATGGCATTTGCGCAGTTTTCAATTTAAAGACTAGAAAAACAAAGCTATAGAAAGGTGGTTTCCATACCTATTAAACAATCCAACCATGAAATTCTTTATTGACACAGCCAATCTTGCAGACATTCGTGAAGCCTATGACCTGGGCGTACTAGATGGCGTAACTACCAACCCTTCCCTGATGGCCAAAGAAGGCATCAGTGGAGACGAAAAAGTAAGAGCGCACTATAAAGCAATCTGCGATATTGTAGATGATAAAGTAAGTGCTGAGGTGATTTCGACTGATTATGAGGGAATGGTAAAAGAGGGAAAAGAGCTAGCAAAAATCGATGATAAAATTGTGGTGAAAATCCCAATGATCAAAGATGGTCTCAAAGCACTCAAGTACTTCCAAAGTGAGGGAATTCGTACAAATTGTACCCTTATTTTCTCAGCTGGTCAAGCACTCCTCGCTGCCAAAGCTGGCGCTTCCTATGTATCTCCATTTATTGGACGACTTGACGATATTTCCTTCGACGGAATGGAGTTGATCGCCCAGATCGTACATATCTACGGTAATTATGGGTTCGAGACGGAAGTCCTCGCAGCATCTGTGAGACACAGCATGCACCTATTGAAATGTGCTGAAGTGGGCGCAGACGTGGTCACCTGTCCGCTGAAAGTAATCACCAGCTTATTAAATCATCCATTAACCGATTCTGGTTTGGCAACGTTTTTGGCAGACCATGCCAAAGCAGCCGGAAAATAACAAGTAAAAGACTGGCGTTCGTCAGTCTTTTTTTCATCTCCCCTTATGTATATTATCAAAGTAAAAGGAAAAGCAAAAATCCCTGACTATATCCAAATCAGAGATGAAAATTTTGTCTTGGTGGCTTATTTTAGAGCAGACAGACCCTTGAAAAACGTAGAAAAGTTTGGCTTGGAAGGAAAAGAAGAAGAACTAGAGAACTTAATCAAAAGTCTGCCTTTTGGAAAATTGCAAAAACTAGAACTATAAGAATGGATTTCAGTACACAGCCTGTACTTCAGGTAAATCAGGCAACGATCTTTCAGGGAATAGACCCTATACTGACCAATGTCAATTTTTCAGTAGAGCAACATGAGTTTGTATTCTTAATCGGTAGAACAGGAAGTGGAAAAAGCTCCTTGCTAAAAACACTTTACGCTGATTTAGAGTTAAAAAGCGGGACGGCAGAAGTGGCAGGATTCAGTCTGGAAAATATCAAAACCAAAGAAATTCCATTTCTGAGAAGAAAAATAGGGATCATCTTCCAAGACTTCCAACTATTCAATGATAGGTCGGTAGCCGAAAACCTTGCCTTCGTGATGAGAGCAACCGGCTGGAAAGATAAAGTAAAAATCAACGAAAGAATGGCCGAAGTGCTTCTTCTGGTAGGTTTGAATAATGCATCAAGCAAAATGCCGCACCAACTATCGGGGGGTGAACAGCAGCGTGTAGTTATTGCACGAGCTTTACTCAACGAGCCTTCGATTTTGCTTGCTGATGAGCCTACAGGAAACCTAGATCCAGATGTGGCGGACGGAATCTTCAAGCTTTTCCAAGAGATCAATAAAAAGGGAACAGCCATCTTGATGGCAACCCACAATTATGATTTACTTCGTAAGTATCCTTATCGTGTGCTAAAATGTGAAAACGGAGAACTGCAGGATAGTAAAACCCATGATGTATCCTATGGCTCTGGGTATTAAATAAATTTGGCACTATTCATCCAGAATTATAACTGATACGTTTGTAATCTTCCAAACATATAAACTATGAAACTTAATCAACTGTATAAGATCTCCCTTTTAGTCGTCCTCACGGGATTACTTTGGAGCTGCAAGGACGATGAGCCAGACCCTGTATTAGAGCCTGAGCTTACGCTGGAAGAAGAAATCAATAGCTGGATTTATGATGTAATGGATGAGGTGTATTATTGGAGACTTAATCTCAGAACACCAATTGCAGCCACGTCAGATCCTTCGGATTATTTCAATTCACTTTTGAATAAGCCTACAGATAGGTTTTCGGTGATTTACCCTGATTATCAAGTATTGATTAATTCTCTACAGGGGGTTTCTCTAGATCCGGGGTATGAGTTTCAATTATATAGAATTGCTAACTCCAACGATATTTTCGCTGAAGTCCTCTATGTAAAGAAAAACAGCCCAGCTTCACAGCTGGATTTAGGTCGTGGGGACAGAATCCTCTCTATCAATGGAACTCCCCTTACTATAGATAATTACCGCAGTTTGCTGAGCCAAACTTCCAGCACACACACTATTTCTTATTTGAGATATGATGAAGAAGCGAATGGATACAAAGCCATGCCTGTCGGATCTATTACGCCAGTAGAATTTCCAGAGGACCCAAATTTTCTTGACTCCATCTATACCATTGGAAATCAGAAAATCGGATATGTAGTTTATAACTTCTTTGCGCCTGGTACTACCGGAGACAATACTAAGTATGACAAAGAGATGGATGCAATCTTTGCCAAAATGAAAGCCGCTAATATCAACAACTTAGTTTTAGATTTAAGATATAACGGAGGTGGCTTTGTGAGCTCCGCCGTAAACCTAGCGAGCTTGATAGGCCCTGGAGTGACAAGCTCAGATATCTTCTCAAGAACTAAATACAACAATTTCTTAGCATCAAATGTACCCTCATTGAGTAGTGTTAAAACATCATTTCTTAACAAAGCAGAGAATCTAGGCAATACACTACAGGGAAATCGCCTTTACGTTTTGACTTCCGGAGGAACGGCGTCAGCTTCAGAGCTAATCATTAATGGACTTCGCCCTTACATGGATGTTTTTCTGATCGGTGATGTCACTTTCGGGAAGAATGTAGGCTCTATCGCCATAGAGGATGAGGAAAATCCAGATAATTCCTATGGCCTTCTACCTATCGTCACCCAGAGCTTTAACAGTTTGGATCAGTCCGATTATAGCAATGGATTTACTCCTAACATTTCTGTTCTCGAAAACACAGAAAGACTAAAAGCGCTCGGAGACGTAAACGAAATCATGCTCAGAACTGCCATAGCCCAAATAACTGGGCAACCTTCCTCTGGTAGATTTGAGAAATTCGAACGAGAAGTGATCGTAACCACGCTGCAAGAAAAAATTCGTATGGGAAAAATGATTGAGTCACCCATAATTCACTAATTTAAATCAGCCTCGAGATTTCTCGGGGCTTTTTTTGGGCTTGCTCATTATCAAATTGTTAAGTTTCCAGATCACATGAGTTTTGGCTTGAATTGCTTTTAAATTTAGAATTCAATCTTACTCTTATGGAAACAGCTGCAAGCCTTCTACTTATCTTTTCAATTTATTTCCTAGGATGTCTTGCTTTGGTTCAGGAGATCATCAAACCGAGCAGGCATTTCGCCATTCAAGGGACCAACAAAGTGAATCAAATCAGCAACCACGCCAAAATCTTATCTCTTAGTGGCGGTATCTCCTTAGTAACGACCTTTCTCGCGTACTTTCTATTTCTTAGCTAAACGGCTTCTTTTCATAAAAAAGGCTGCCATTACACATGCAATGGCAGCCTTTTATTTAATAAACTGAGTTTTCTGAAGACGCTAAATTCTGTTCTACTCATTCAGAATCTGCTACTAGTCAAATAATACGGAATATTCATTCCGATTCCTGCTTGTTTTGATTAATTAGTTTTGGCAAGGTTCTCCTTGGCAAGGTCAAATGCAGGATCCAAAGATATTGCCTCTTGAAAAGCAGCTTTGGCTTCAGTTTTAGAACCTTGATCCAAGTAAATCATTCCTTTCAGGTTAAGAGCAGCAGCTTTCATACTCACTTCCTGCGTCTCTACTTGGGATTTAGGAAAGCCTACTTTCTCATCTGGCTTGGCATTCTTTACCAGCATATTCATGGAGTTCAATGCCTCTGGATATTTTTTCAAGCTATACTGAATATACCCAGATTTGTAAAGACTGAAATTATCTCCACTTAACAGATAAAGTGACTCAAAATACGGAAGAGATTTTTCCAGAGCTCCCACTTGCTCGAGGGAGTTAGCAGCTATCTCCAGGGAAGTGATACTTTTATCATTTATTTTCAAAACTTCCATAGATACTAAAGCAGCAGACATGGATTGTCCTGCTTCGTAATAAACTGACGCTAGCATCTCTATATAGCGGATATCCTCTGGATTTCTCACGATGAGGTTATACAGTGCATTTTTGGCGGCAGCCATATCACTGAATCGTAAGGCCAACTGATAAGCAGCCTGATCAGCTATATTGAGTGATTGTTTTAGTTTTGGGTCGAGTCTCGCTACGTTGGTCGAATCCTTCGTCTGGGCAATAGTTGTGCTGGCGCAAAAGGCCATAAGCAGCATGAATAAAACGCGCTTCATTTGAGTTGAATTTTGATTTAGATTATGATTTTGGGTGATTTTCCACCGGAGACAATCCTTTGGATTTAGCTATCTCCAGCATCAATTCACGTGCCTGTGTAGGGTTGTTGTGAATTTTGCCCTCCAATATAGCTTCTTTAATTTCTTCTTTAATATCTCCTATGATTTTTGAAGGCTTCAGTCCGAATATTTCCATAATTTCCTCTCCTGAAATGGGAGGTTGGAAATTCCTAACTTGATCCTTCGCTTCTACTTCGACGAACTTCTGCGCTACTTTGTCAAAATTCTCTAAGTACCGCTTTACTTTCTTATTGTTTTTAGAAGTAATATCTGCTCTGCATAGCTTCATTAGATCATCGATGTCATCTCCAGCTTCGAATAACAGCCTTCTCATCGCCGAGTCAGTGACCTCATCCTTTACCAGAGCGATAGGACGAAGGTGAAGCTTGACTAGCTTTTGCACATATTTCATGCGCTCATCCATAGGTAGCTTCAACCTGCGAAAAATCTCCGGAGTCATGCGTGCCCCCTTGTCCTCATGGCCATGAAATGTCCAGCCCACTTTCTTATTGAAGCGCTTAGTAGCTGGCTTAGCTATATCATGAAGAATAGCCGCCCAGCGAAGCCACAAGTCATCACTCACTTGGCAGACATTATCCAGCACTTGAAGTGTGTGATAAAAATTATCCTTGTGGGACTTGTCATCTACAGAATCTACGCCTTGCAAATCCACCATTTCTTGAAAAAACTCATGCAGTAATTTCCCTGCAAAAAGTAGTTTAAAGCCATAGGAAGGCTTTTTAACCAGAATAATTTTGTTCAGCTCTACAATTATACGTTCTGCGGAAATTATTTTAAGTCGTGGCGCATTTTCACTCAAGGCATGAAATGTGTCTCCATCAATATCGAAATCCAACTGCGCTGCAAACCGAACAGCGCGTAGCATGCGCAAGGGATCATCCGAAAAGGTGACATTGGAGTCAAGTGGAGTGCGAATAAGTTTTTTCTTAATATCGACCAGCCCTTCAAAAGGATCAATCAAATCTCCGTAATTGGCAGCATTGAGTGAGATGGCCATAGCGTTGATCGTGAAATCCCTGCGTTCCAAATCTTCCTGTAGCGTCCCTATTTCCACGGTGGGGTTTCTAGATTCCGCACGATAAGACTCCTTGCGAGCTCCCACAAATTCCAACTCCATGTCTTCCAACTTAAGCATAGCTGTGCCGAAATTCTTAAAAACCGATAGCGGGACATGCCCATCATATTGCTTTCCTACCTCCTTGGCGAGTTCAATACCATTCCCAACACAGGTAAAGTCAATATCCTTACATTCCCGATTCAGAATCAAATCTCTCACATACCCGCCCACCACATAAGTTTCTATCCCTAGGTTGGCAGCAGCATCTGCTACTTTCTTAAAGACCTCGAATTTGTCTAGATGTGATTTGAAATTCATCCTTTGATAATTTTGACATCCCCATCCGGACCCAAAAACATCTCTTTGGTACTAGGACTCAAAAGTGGAAATAGCAAGGGAGTTTGATATGCGTTAGATTCTTTGGAGTCAATTTTCACCAACACAGGTTGGGAGATCTGAAACAATAGTTTGTTCCAAATCGGCTCCATGATCAGACTGAATTTCAATACGCCATCGATCATAGGTCCATCTTTAACGATTCGATTTGCAGGACTATGATACACCGTCGGCTTATTGGCATATTCTATAATATCCAATGAAACTTCTGAAAAAGGCTCGCAAATCGACCGGATTTGAAATAAATCAAACAATAAAAATATCCAGTCATGTCCCATTTCAGGCTTCCAAAGATCAGGCTTTAGGAGCGTGAGTACTTTCCCATTTCCTTCTTTTATATGCAAAACTCCTTTATCTCTAAAAGCAGCTACTAGTTGTGAGTGATCCAATGCGATTAATTTTTTCACAAAAATAATCATAAAAATGAGAGCAGCTGACAAAAGCGTAGAAACCAAAAAACCTCGCCTTCGGAAAGGAGAGGTTTAGATACGCAGTAAAGAGGCGAGTCTATAGCTCTTTTACGGCAAGTTTTCTATTCAGGAAGAAACTCGCCAAAAGCCCAATTCCACCGAAAATAAAGATACAGGAAGTATAGGCCACTCCATCTTCGAGTCCGCCATGGGTGAATAATGCTCCCACCAACACACCTACCCCAACTCCGATGGCGAGTAAAGCTAGATTCAGGATAAATTGGCCAAAGCTGTATTTTTGGCCAGAATTGAAGAGTTTTGCATCCGCACCATTTTCGATGAGTGCGAGCCTTTCCTTATTTCTGGTAGTCAAAAAGGTGAAAATGACCCCGAAAATACTGGAGAAAATAATGAGAACAACTAGAATAGTTTCTGCCATGGTATGTTTGTTTTTTCTTCTTGGATGTCATCACTCCATAAAAAGGTTACAAGTATGTGCTAAAAAAATGTAACTTTTTTTAGCATCCGTGCATCCAATGTAAAAATGCGATTTCAGGAAGACGACCAGTATATAGAGAAAACTTTACGAGGGAATTTGAATGCTTATGGACAATTGATTCTTAAGCATGAAAAATTTGCGTTTACACTAGCCCTGCGTCTATTGAAAAATAGAGAAGAGGCGGAGGAAGCTACTCAGGACGCATTCATGAAAGCTTTCCATTCTCTTAAAACCTTCGAGGGAAATGCAAAGTTTACTACCTGGCTGTACAAGATAGTCTATAACGAAGCATTGGGCAGACTGAGAAAAACGAAAAGCTACAGTGTAAGTTTGGAGCAGGTTGTAGAAAACGCTGACGAATCCTCAGTTTATTTGGACGGATTGAAATCTCTGCAATTGAACGAGAGAAAAGAACTTTTACAACAAGGCCTTGACTGCTTGAAGCCTGCAGAGTCGGCGGTGTTGACGTTGTTCTATCTAGAAGAACAAAGTATAAAAGAAATCGAGGAGATTATGAGCTTGACCAGCTCTAATATCAAAATCCTGTTGCATAGAGGAAGAAAGAATCTTTTGGAATCTATACAGAGGATTACTAAAAGTGAAATAATTCATCTGCTATGAAAAACCAAAGCAAAGAAGACTACTATATCCGGGAAGTTATGATGGAACTAGGCCCTGACTCGCCATCAGCAAACTTCCAGCAAACGATTCTAAGTAAACTTCGCGCGGAACGAACAATCTCTGTATATAACCCTGTAATCTCTTCCCTAGGGTGGAAATTAATCGGAGGTGCAATAGCCACGCTAGTAATAGCTGTTTTATTTTTCTTACCCTCAGGCGATAGCGCTACTCCCCTATTCAATCAACTTCCAACTATAACTATTCCAAAAGCAGGGATTAAATTCCCAATAATATCATTGGCTAGCATAGATATATCAGTAATAGCAATTCAATCTTTAGTGATTTTCTCGTTATTCGCATTGGTATCAATTGTTTTTACCCTTAGAAAATGGCAAACATCCTAAGCTAATCATCATAAAAAAAGGCAGCCGATCAGCTGCCTTTTTTTATGTATTATTGACTAGGAATTAACCTCTCAACCAGTTGATAAACGTCTGATATCCAACTCCAATCTCTCTAGCAAACGCCGCTTTAGTTTTCTTTCCTGCAGCTTCTACTTTCTTCCACTCTTCTACAATTTTGCTTTTCTCAGAGTCAGTAAATGTTCTTCTTTTAGAGCTTTTGGTAGTGACACCGTTTCCAGTTACCAATGAAATTAACTCGTTCAATTCGTTCAAGAACTTCGCATCGTTCAGATGAAGACCAGCATCTTCCAGCTTCTTGATCACTTGATTTTTTGGATTCACAGGAGTTACCGCGATGCCTTTGCTAGCTGCTTCGTGCAAGTCAATCTTGTTTCCGTCGGCTGTTACATAAATAAAACCATCACCTTTTTTAAGGTCGGCAATTGCTTCTCTAATTAATTCTCTCATATTCCTTTTTCGTTTAAACTTAGTTGTAGTAATAATTTGACGCAATATAACAGAAATATAAAATTTGCTAATAAAAAAGATAATAAAATAATACATTTTAACATCCTTCTAAAACATGTCAAATGTAGAATGAATTAAAACACTAAGGCAAAATTGACTAAACACACCATCAAATTAGGTTCCAGCGCCATATTGTAAAACAAATCCAAGCTAACGTACAATAATTCCACTAGTAAATTCTACTCGCCTAATTCTGGAGTAGTGTGAATACATCAGCTTGTAATCAGCCATCCCATGTAATACAGTACTTGTCACATCTTCAATACTACTCTAACCCAAATTTGTCATGATTTCAAGAATCACTTTGTAGCTACTAATTAAATTTCAGGATCGCAGATCAAGAAATTATAAACTCAATCCTCAAGCTATTTTATGTAGTTGAAAAAACCTCGGAATGGGCAAATAGTCTCTGTACTTCCATAAGATTTTGAGAATTCTGTACGAATTGTAATTAATACCTAACAGAGATTATTGTTCAATCCTTAATCATTAACCATTGCCACTAAGAATTTCAGCCATGCTCTAGCACTTGACCAATGCTAGATAGTTTTCACACAAAACTACCACCTTCTTTAGATCAATCTTCTGTAAATAAAGCCAACGAAAAAAACATAATCACCAAACTTCACTAGGAAACAAACACGCCCTATTCAGAAACAGAGAATTGCTCTGCTGCCTATGAAAAATCACCAAAACAAGTGACAAATCAACATCTCAGCTGGACAGCTTTTGTCGATTGACTAGCTAGGTGAGTCAAAGAAGATTCCGAGAAAGCTCTTGTATTTCTTAACCGAAAAGCCAATAATCGGGAATTTTTCCATAATTTTGAGCCCCATAAGAATCCAACCAATTTACCATCCTCCCCCCATTCTTATGGCTTCAAGCACCAAATACATATTTATTACCGGAGGTGTTACTTCCTCTCTCGGCAAAGGCATTATCGCAGCCTCACTAGGCAAGTTGCTACAAGCCAGAGGGTTCAAAGTAACCATCCAGAAGTTTGACCCCTATCTCAATATCGATCCAGGGACTTTGAATCCATACGAACATGGCGAATGCTATGTGACAGATGATGGAGCTGAGACTGATTTGGACTTGGGACATTATGAGCGGTTTTTGAATATCCCTACTTCGCAGGACAACAATATCACTACGGGTAGGATCTATAATAATGTGATTACCAAGGAGCGGAAAGGCGAATTCCTAGGCAAAACTGTCCAAGTAATTCCTCATATCACAGACGAAATAAAAGCTAATTTTTACAAACTCGGCGAAGAGGGGAAGTATGACGTGGTGATCACCGAAATCGGTGGCTGTGTCGGTGACATCGAATCTCTGCCATTTATAGAAGCTGTTCGTCAGGCAAAATGGGACCTTAGTCCTAACAACTTTTTGGTTATTCACTTGACTTTGATCCCATATCTCAAAGCTGCCAAAGAATTAAAAACAAAACCAACCCAGCATTCAGTCAAGCAACTCCTGGAAGCAGGAATTCAACCTGATATTTTGGTTTGTCGAACAGAGCATCACCTCCCTTCAGATGTGAAGAAAAAGTTGGCGCTTTTCTGCAACGTACAGCTAAACAGCGTCATCGAAGCTATGGATGCTGACTCTATCTATGACGTTCCATTACTAATGAAAAAGGAAAAGCTAGATGAGCGGGTGATGACGAAGTTGAAGCTTTCTTCCAAAGAAAATACTGACCTAGAAAACTGGAAGGACTTTCTAGGAAAGCTTAAGAATCCCACCCAAGAAGTCAACATTGGGCTCGTAGGCAAATACGTTTCACTTCCTGACTCTTATAAGTCAATCATAGAATCCTTCACTCACGCAGGCGGTTCAATCGAATGTGAAGTAAACCTCCGTTTGATTTCTTCGGAAGAAATCAATTCAGACAATATCGCTTCCAAATTGAAAGATTTGGACGGAATCGTGGTTGCACCAGGTTTTGGAGAAAGAGGATTTGAGGGTAAAATAGAAACTGTCAAATTCGCCAGAGAACATAACATTCCTTTCTTGGGAATATGCCTTGGGATGCAGGTAGCTGTGATCGAATACGCCAGAAACGTACTCCATCTGAAAGATGCAAACAGCACTGAGATGGATCCCAGTACTACCAACCCAGTTATTGGATTGATGGAAGAGCAGAAAAATATCGATCAAATGGGGGGAACTATGCGACTAGGCTCTTATGCTTGTGACCTCAAAAAAGGCAGCAAATCCTATCAAGCCTATGGAAAAACAAAAATCCAAGAGCGTCACCGTCACCGCTACGAATTTAATAATGAGTACCTACAGTTAATGGAGGAAAACGGCATGATTGCCACAGGAAAAAACCCAGAAACAGGCTTGGTAGAAATCGTCGAAATCAAAAATCATCCTTGGTTTGTTGGTGTACAGTTTCACCCAGAATATAAAAGCACCGTACTTACCCCACAGCCACTTTTCGTGAAATTCATCCAAGCGGCAGTGGACAAAAAAATTAAATAAACTCCCCGAAGCAACATTTTCGGGTTTACGATTAATATTTATGGACAGAAATCAAGCAACGGGTTTGATTCTTTTTGCAGCAGTAATCTTAGTCTATTCGTTTTTCTTTGCGAGTACTCCTGAGATTCCTGAAGTGGAAACACCCACAACCACTCAGACAGAATCAACTCCATCATCTACTGCCGATCAACAGACTATTGCCGAGTCTATTTCTGAAAACGACAGTACTCTAGATGCTGCACGGGTAGCCAAATATGGCGTGCTGGCAACTCTTACAGTAGGAGAAGAAGAAACTCTTACCTTAGAAAATGAGCTGATTCAGGTGAAAATCTCATCTAGAGGCGCACAGGTAAAAGAAGTAATTCTAAAAGAATACAAAAATTGGAATATGGAGCCATTGGAACTTCTCAACGAGGAGAGTTCAAAAATGGACTTCACCATAGAAAGTGCAAATGGACCCCTCACGCTAAGTGATCTTTATTTCACTTCATCCATAGAAAGCATCCAAGATGAAGAAGGCGTGAGCTCCCAAGTGTTGACTTTAACTGCCGGAACGGAAAGTGGGAAAATCACCCAGACTTTCACATTGGCAGATGATAGCTATCAAGTACACAAATCAGTCGAAATCGATCGATACCAGGGGGTATTAACAGGCAATGAACTAGCATTCTCTTGGGAGGATCAAGTGATCGCTCAAGAAAGCAATTTGGCTGAATCTAGAAGACAAGCGAGGTTAAACTACTATACTGCTGAGGGCTCTTTTGATAACTTAGGTGCTGGAGATGACCTTGAGCAGGAATCGATAGCCGAACCAGTGAAATGGGTAGGATTTAGTCAGCGATTCTTTACTGCAGCGCTAATAGCAGATACTGACTTTCAAAATGTATCTATCACCCAAAGTACTCCTGTGGAAGATAGTACAATCGTACGCACGATGGCCACCACTCTCTCTATTCCACTTCAGGAGGGTAAAGCTGGCTTCACTTATTACTTCGGTCCGGATAAATACAAAACTCTGAAAAGGGTAACCGATGGATTTGAAGATAATGTGGACATGGGGTACTTCTTCGTCAGCTGGGTGAATAAGTACATCATTGTTAATCTTTTTGCTTTCCTGGAGAAATTCTTCACGAACTACGGTGTAATCATTATCATCATCGTTTTCCTGATCAAACTGGCTCTTTTTCCACTAACCTACAAGTCGTACATAGGAATGGCCAAAATGCGTGTGATCAAGCCTGAGATCGATGAACTGAAGGAAAAATACGGAGACGACGCAACGAAGATGCAGCAGGAACAAATGAAGCTCTTCTCGAAGCTGGGAGTAAGCCCGATTTCGGGTTGTCTTCCGATGGTATTGCAGATGCCATTCCTCTTTGCAATGTTCTTTTTCTTCCCAAATGCTATCGAACTTCGTCAGGAGTCCTTCCTTTGGGCCACTGATCTATCTACCTACGATACGTTCTTCAAGCTACCGTTCACTATTCCATTCTATGGATCACATGTAAGTATGTTTACCTTGCTGATGACCGTGTCGCAGATCATTTACACGCATTTCAATAATCAGCTTACCACGGCTACTGGCCCAATGAAAAACCTGGGTTACATCATGCCGGTGATGTTCATGTTTATTTTGAACTCCTATCCAGCTGGATTGAGCTTTTACTACTTCGTATCCAACATGGTGACTTTTGGGCAGCAGGCGTTGATCAAGCTATTTGTAGATGATGAAAAAATCCGCGCTAAAGTGGAAGAAAGCAAAGCGAAAAACGTGAATAAGAAAAAATCAAAATTCCAGCAGAAATTGGAAGATGCGATGAAAGCAAGTGAATCTAGCCGTAAAAAGTAACACATTAAAAAGAGCCCAACTAGGGTTCTTTTTTTGCTTTCGTTTTTCAAAATAACCAATTTGGCTTAAGCTTCAACTTACTTTATCCGATCAAAATGAAGATTTCATTCAGCTTTTGGATTTTTCAGTTATGTCTGATTCAGACTTTATTTGCGCAGCAGATCACTGGCCCCATAAGAATTCACCCGAATCAGCGATATTTCATGGATGCTGAAGGACAACCCTTTTTCTGGACGGCAGATACTGCTTGGGAGTTATTTCACCGTCTCAATCAGGAAGAAACAAAGATGTACTTCACTAAGCGAGCGGATCAAGGATTTAATGTAATCCAAGCTGTAGTACTCGCCGAAGAAAATGGGCTCAACGATCCAAATACCAATGGGGACAAACCATTTCTGGATGAGCAGTACACCCAGCCCAATGAAGCGTATTTCCGGCATGTCGATCAGGTCATGGATATGGCGTTGGAGCGAGGCCTTCACATTGCGTTGCTACCCACGTGGGGTGACAAAGTAGCATTGGATAATTGGGGACAGGGTCCGGTGATATTTGATGAAGCTTCTGCCTATGCTTACGGCAAATGGATAGGCAACCGGTACCGGAATCAAAAGAACCTGATATGGGTGCTAGGCGGAGATCGCAACCCTCGTAAAAACTCCAACGATAGAGCGATCTGGAATGAAATGGCCCGGGGAATCATGGAACAACAAAATCCCGAAAACCGACAGCTGATGACCTTTCACCCGCAGCCTACAGCCCCAGGCGGAAGTTCAAATTGGTTTCATTCGGAAGACTGGTTGGACTTTAACATGCATCAGACCGGTCATTGTCCTAATCAGGCGACTTACCAGAAAATCCATCACGATCTAGCCTTGAATCCTGCAAAACCAACTATCGACGCCGAGCCTATGTATGAAGAGCACCCAAAATGCTTTGACGCCAAAAATCAGGGTTACAGTGAAGCAACGGACATTCGTAAAATTATGTACTGGAATGTATTTGCCGGAGCAGCAGGTCAGACCTATGGATGCCATGCAGTGTGGCAGATGTTCGATCTGGACAAAAAACCGGTAAATGCCCCCCTTAAGCCTTGGCATCAATCTTTGGATCTGGAGGCCGCTAACCAGATGAAACACCTGAAAAAACTTATGATCAGCCGGCCATATTTTGAGCGAATACCTGATCAAAGTATGATCGTGGAGCAACAGCTAGATGATGAAACCTATGTGTCAGCTACCCGCGACAAAAAAGGAAGTTATGGGTTTTTCTATTTCCCTGACGGAAAATCAATCTCAATTAATTTGGAGAATCTCACAGGCACCGCATTTAAAGTCACTTGGTTTGATCCACGTACAGGAGTTGAATTTCCTGGAAATGGAGGTTCCCCCCTCTCAAAAGAAACGAGTTTACCGATTCGCACTCCTAGTTCGGGAAGAGGAAATGACTGGGTATTGATCGTAGATTCTATCGATTAATTGCAAGAATAGCTACTGTAATCCTCGACAAAAAGCGACCAAAGTTTATTCGCTTCATCCCGGTAGGTAATTGTCTTAGTAGTCTTACTGATTTCTATATTTCCACTGCTTACCACACTGGTTCCATCTATTAGAATCATGGTGCATGGCCCGTTTATTTCCTCAATATCCACCAGTTTGGTATCCTCAAAAAGACTACAGCCAGCCAAAAATAAAACTAGGAAAGGGAAGCACTTTTTCATTGGAGAGATCTTGACTTGGGTAAAAATAGTAATTGCGCTAGCATTACGATCCATTAGAGCTGAAAATTTAATTGATTTAGAATGATCCACAACCTGGCAAGTACCCAAAATAACTATGTTTCTCCAGACAGAAGACGAAAATCAAACTTGATACTTTTCCCAGTTCTATTCAGTAAGCACTAATCAATTGATTTCCAGCTTCTCTACCAATCCCAAAACACCTAAAATAAAAAAAGCCCAACCGTGAAGTTGAGCTTTGTGACCTCGTCAAGATTCAAACTTGAAACCTCCTGAGCCGTAATCAGGTGCTCTATTCAGTTGAGCTACGAAGCCGAATTGGAATGCAAAGGTATCCAAAATTCGATTTTATCCAAATACCCCACAATAAGAAATTCACAATTTTATAAATATAGCTTCGTTTCTCCTTAAGAATAATTAAGATCAAAAAAGGGGTAAATCCTCTGAGATTCCCTATTTTTGCCCGCATTGAGTGCATTTTAAGTAAACCAATTTGATGAAAAAAATATACACCTTCCTACTTGCCTTTGCTTTGATCCAAACGGCTTTCGCTCAGGACAGCCTACAAATTGCTAAAAAGTCAAAGAGTCCCGTCGGCGGAAGACCAAACATACCAAGTGATTTGAAGTTTGAGTTTGGATTCAATCAGCTCAATAACAGATCTGAGGACATGAGCATCAATTTCTTTGCTTCTAGAACTTTTAATGTCTATTACCAATATCCAGTTGCGATTTTTGGCGAAGCCTCAGGCTTTACGATGGACATTGGAATCGGAATAGGCACAGATAAATACGCCTTCAAAGACGATCAAACGCTTTACAACAATCCTGCACTTGGTCCCGAGTCCAGCGTTTTGAAAGACATTACGGATGTATTGGGAGACGATATCAATATTAAGAAAAATGTGGTGGCGGCTAATTATTTTGACATCCCGATAGACATCACTTACCATTTCAACAAAACCAACTACACTAAAGGATTCCAAGTCAGTGTAGGTGGTAAACTAGGCTACTTATACGAGGCCCATACTAAAGTAAGGTATGAAGACTCGTCAGATCTAAAAAGACAGATTAAAGACTCTCAAAATTATGGTTTCGAAAAATTCCGCTATGGAATATCAGTCAAAGCAGGTTCTCCTGGGTTTTATGCCTGGAGTTACTTTGGACTGAATCAAGTATTCCAGAAAGGTCTTGGACCAAATGGATCAGAAGCAACGCAAATCAACTTTGGTGTTGCTGTGAACGTTTTCTAAGAAGATTCTTAATGAAATAAAAAACCGGGCTTATGTTCGGTTTTTTTTATGCCCAAATCCAGCTAAACCCTACAAAACAGAGGACAAACCCAAATATTAAACCCACATAAATCTCCATTGGTTTATGAGCATCGAGATAAAGTCTAACTGTCCCTACTAGGCCTGCTAATACCAATGACCCCAATAAAAAATAGAGCGGTTGAAATGTGGGGAATTTCAACCCAAGAACTAGCACTGCAGCGATCAGTCCACCCATGCCTGTCATGTGCGCAGACATTTTCCAGAAGAAAGAAACTAACGTCAGAATCACAATAGCTACTGTGATGACCGCTAGAACCTCCCCTAGAATGGGATCCAATTCTTTTATCTGCATCAAAAAGTAAACTGTAAGAATATAATATATACTAGTAATAGTGAACGGAATAGCCCTATCCTTCATCTCAGCCATATGAATACTTTTCAGCGATCCGCTTAACCGTAATCCGAAAATAGTAATCATGGGAATAGCTAAAGTGGATAGCGAAATGAGATAAAATATCCTTGGCTTAAATGATTCGGGAATTGAAGTAGCCTCTGGAACTACAAATAAGGCTAATGCAGCCACCAGAGATGGGATGACCAGCGGTTGTAATACAACTGAAATTATCAACGAAAAAACCCTCCCCACTATAATTCTTTTCTTAGCCTAGCAACAGGTATTTGTAGCTGCTCGCGGTACTTAGCCACCGTTCTTCTGGCGATGTTATACCCCTTATTGTTGAGCATTTTGACAAGTTTGTCGTCCGAGAGCGGTTTCTTTTTATCCTCAGCGTCCACCATACTTTGAAGTACAGACTTCACCTCACGGTTACTCACATCTTCCCCACTATCCGTAGCGATACCTTCGGAAAAGAAATACTTGAGCGGATAGACACCGAACTCCGTCTGGATCGCCTTACTATTCGCCACTCTAGATACAGTGGATATGTCCATATCGATTTTTTCAGCAATATCTTTTAGGATCATCGGCCGAAGATTTGTCTCATCTCCATCGACAAAAAACTCCTTTTGGTACTGAAGTATAGCTTCCATTGTTCTCAAAAGCGTGTTTTGCCTTTGCTTTATCGCATCGATGAACCATTTGGCGGCATCTAGCTTCTGCTTTACAAAAGTTACCGTTTCCTTCAGCTTTTTGTCTTTCTTATCACTCTTGTCGTAAGCATCAAACATCTCCGAATAGGATCTGGAGATTCTCAATTCAGGCGCATTTTTAGAGTTCAGACTGATTTCAAATTTGCCAGCAGTATTGGTCAGCATGAAGTCAGGGATGATATATTGGGTTCTAACCAATCCATCAGCCACTCCTCCCGGTTTAGGGTTAAGCTTAGTAATTAAATTTACAGCTTCCTTAGTCTCCTCATCACTGAGGTCGCAGCGCTTCTGGATTTTGGAGTAATGCTTCTTCGTAAATTCATCGAAGCAATCATTCATGATCTTCAGCGCATTCTGAACGGTAGGATCATCCGGATGCTCCTTACGCTCTAGCTGAATAGTGAGACATTCCTGTAGGTTTCTGGAAGCTATTCCTGCCGGATCAAAGGTTTGGATTTTGCGGAGGATTTCTTCCAATTCATCGACATCCGTTTCAATATTTTGGCTGAAAGCTAGGTCATTGATGATTGCTTCGAGATCTCTTCGGATGTAGCCGTCATTCTCAATGCTTCCGATCAGTTGCTCACCGATGATTTTTTTCCTTTCATCCAGTCGGAGAAAATTCAACTGCGAAACAAGCTGCTCATGGAGTGAAGTTTGACTTGAAATCGGAATTTCTCGATCCTCTTCGTCAGCATTATAGTTGCCGTCACCTTGCATTTTATATCCGCCATACTCATCATCCAAATAGTCGTCGATATTTACGTCGCGATCATCCTGTGGCGATTCCTCTTCATAACTTTCCTCAAAGTCGTCATCGGCACTTTCTTTTTCTTCCGTCTTGCCCTCTTCCAAAGCTGGATTAATCTCGAGTTCCTCTTCGATTCTTGTGTCCAATTCAGCTGTAGGGACCTGCAGCAACTTGATAAATTGGATCTGCTGAGGTGAAAGCTTCTGGGAAAGTGATTGGCTAAGATTTAACTTTTGCATTCAATATGGGGTAAAACCTGCTGTTTGGGTTCAAAAAAGGCCTTTTCCTCGGAAAAAGCCCTTATGCCAAAGTTAGGAAAAAGGAGCAATCTTTTGATAAAAAGCTTATTTAATCGTTTTTTTGCATTCCTTTTAACTATCCGCAGGATTTTAAAACTGCATTAACTAATCACCAAATGGCATTTAATAAACGAGTCAAAATCAAGACCATCCTGGATACGCATCCGATTGGTACAGAAGTGACGCTCATGGGCTGGGTTCGCACAAAAAGAGGAAACAAAAATGTTTCTTTCATTGCGCTGAATGATGGCTCAATCATTACCAATTACCAAGTGGTGGCTGATCCGAACTTGATTTCAGAGGAAATTCTAAAAAAATGTACTACCGGAGCTTGTCTGAAAGTGACGGGAAATGTGGTTGAATCACAAGGTGCAGGACAAAGTTCTGAATTAAATGCTACCGCTATTGAAGTTCTCGGCGAAGCAGATCCAGAAAAATATCCTTTGCAACCAAAGAAGCACTCGATGGAGTTCCTTCGGGAAAATGCGCACCTGAGAATGCGGACCAATACCTTCAGCGCTGTATTTAGAGTAAGACATGCGTTGGCATTTGCAGTTCATAAGTACTTCAACGACAAGGGCTTTTTCTATATACATACACCTATCATCACCGCTTCGGATGCTGAAGGTGCTGGAGAGACGTTTAAAGTAACAACGCTAGACTTAAAAAACCCTCCAAGGACTACCGAGGGAGCTATAGATTACAAGCAAGATTTCTTCGAAAGAGAAACCAACCTGACAGTTTCCGGCCAATTAGAAGGTGAATTGGCAGCGATGGCATTGGCTGATATCTATACGTTTGGCCCTACTTTCCGTGCAGAGAATTCCAATACGACACGTCACCTTGCTGAATTCTGGATGATTGAGCCTGAAATGGCGTTTTACGATGCAGAAGATAATGCGAACTTGGCTGAAGATTTCTTGAAATATGTAATCAGATATGCGCTAGACACCTGTGCTGAGGATTTGGCTTTCCTAGACTCAAGACTTCAAGAGGAAGAAAAGATAAAACCAGCTGATCAGAGAAGTGAAATGAGCCTGATGGATAAGCTGAGATTTGTCGTTGATAATGACTTTGTAAGAATCACCTACACGGAGGCAATTGATATTTTGAGGAATTCCAACCTGAATAAGAAAAAGAAATTCTCCTATCTGATCGATGCATGGGGAGCCGATCTTCAATCAGAGCACGAGCGTTATTTGGTTGAGAAGCATTTCAAAAAACCGGTGATCCTTACTGATTACCCAAAAGACATCAAGTCCTTCTACATGCGTCAAAATGACGACGGAAAAACTGTAGCTGCTATGGATATTCTTTTCCCTGGAATAGGTGAAATAGTCGGAGGTTCTCAGCGTGAAGAGCGTATGGACGTGCTTACCGCAAGAATGGAGGAAATGAATATCCCACAGGAGGAGATGTGGTGGTACTTAGACACCAGAAGATTTGGATCTACGCCGCACGCCGGCTTCGGATTGGGCTTTGAGCGGATGGTACTCTTCGTCACAGGAATGGGAAATATCAGAGATGTGATCGCTTTTCCAAGAACACCTGGAAACGCAGAGTTCTAAAAATATACACGAAAGCCCGTCAGAAATGTCGGGCTTTTTTAGCTCACCACTTTAATTCTCTTGGCAAGTGGAATACATACCAAACTACATGCAATGGCGATGTAACCGACGAGATTGTAATTAGTCAATTCTCCTGCAGCATTTTCACCGATAATTAGCCCTGCCAGCAAAGAGGCGGCGCCAGTAGCCAATTGTTGCACAGCTGAATTGAAACTCAAAAAACTCCCCCTATTCTCTGGCTTAGCCGTTCCTGTGACAATCGCAGCAGCAGGGACATATCTGCCGTTAGAAGTGACAAAGAACAGCGTAGAAACCATCAGCACAAAAGGAATGGGCGTAACTCCCAGATGGGTAATGATGGCAATAGGAATCAGATTAAGAAGCATGAAAATGATAAAGATTTTTTGCTTGCCATACTTATCGGATAGCTTCCCAACCCATGGCGAAGTAAAGATCGTAAAAGCCCCTCCCGCCATATAAATGTAGGTAAGCTGAAGTTCAGTGAAGCCGACGTTGGAAACCGTATAAGGACTCAAAAACGGGATTATCATAAACTGCCCAAACATCATCATGACCGAGAGTGTGATCGCCCTCATTTGATTGGAATCATTAGTCACTCTTCTAATAACTTCTAAAGGATTAGGCCTTTTGATGTCATTTTGAAGATGCTCAGTGATGTTTGGGATGTAGTTAATAATCATTCCCAAAGCCAAAATTGACAATCCTGTGAGAATAAAAAACGGAGTATGCCAATCGGACAAACTAGCTAAAAACAAGCCTAGCGGAACACCTAAAACCGACGCTACAGAAAACGCTGCCATCACCAGTCCCATTGCTCTTCCCCTTCGGGAATCAGGAATTACATCACCGATTATAGCCAAAATCAATGCAGAGGTCAAGCCTCCAAATAAACCGGAAATCACTCGTGCAACCAATAAAAACGAATAGCTAGGGGATAATGCACAACCTAAAGTAGCAATCGCAAACCCTACATATACCCACACTAGGATCTTCTTTCGATCGAATCGATCCAACACGAATGCACCAAAAAAACTAGATATTCCCGCGCTGAAGGTATAGCATGAAACTAATAAGCCAAATTCTCTAGGAGAAATATCAAACAATCTCATGAGCTGAGGGCCCAAAGGCATCAAGATCATGAAATCTACTATATGGATAAAATTAATTGCTGCCAGAGTCCAAAGCAGAAGTTTTTCTTTGTTCATAATAAAAATAGATAGGCTATGAACTTCAGATAAGCCTGGATAGTTTGCCTAGATGGGACAGGTCAGGAAATATTTAATTGTATATATGTCTCCGCAATGGCGTCAATGATATCACTCGCTATCATGGCTCTTCTTTTGGATTTGGAAGCAATTTCTCCAGCCAATCCATGATGAAAAACTCCACAAAGAGCCGCATTCTCTGGAGAATAACCCATCCCCAAAAAAGATGTAATCATTCCAGTAAGCACATCTCCAGACCCTCCGGAAGCCATGTATTTAGTCCCTGAGGAGTTTACCACTTGGCGTCCATCAGGCAAGCTTATAACAGTGTTTGCTCCTTTGAGCACTAAGATTAACTCATTCTCTACAGCAAACTTTTTGGCCATTTCAAGGCGCTCCAAATGATCATGAGCCTTGCCTGCCAATCGGGTGAATTCACCTATATGAGGAGTTAGTATTGAATTTTTGGGTAATAGACTGAGTAAATCTGGACTGTTAGCCAGAAGATTCAATGCGTCAGCATCTACTACAATTGGTTTTTTGTAAGCCTCTAAGAATTTCCTTAAAAAATCCTCGCGATCCTTCTTTCCCCAACCTGGCCCAATACCAACGGCATCATACTGTTCTGGATCGTTCAGAAATCCCCAAATAACCATAGCCTCTGGTAAGTTAGTCTGAACAATAAATCTTTCTTTAATATCCAGATGGCAGGTTACTAAGCCAGAACCTGTTCGCAAAGCGCTTTTGGAAGTAAGAACCAAAGCTCCCATTTTACCCATACTGCCGCCGATCAGTAAAACCTTGCCCAAATCACCTTTATGGCTGAATCTGTTAAATGTTTTATGTAACTGAGGAATATCTTGAGCCTCTAGGAAATACAACTGTGAATCAAGCGAACGGTAGGCTTCATCGAGGATGCCAATTTTAAGAACAATCAACTCACCTACATACTCCGCATTCTCTGGAAGAATCAATGAAATCTTTGGAAATTCGAAACTAACTGTAAAATCTGCTTTCACGGCAGTTGCCGAGACTATGTCATCCGATGGCAACCCCGAAGGCACATCAACACTTAAAATTGTCCCGGGAAATTCGTTCAGCTGGCAGATAATCTCAGCAGCTTTGGACCGAAGTTCACCTTTCAGTCCGACACCCAAATAGGCGTCAATCAAAATGGACTTTTCTGTAAATATCGACTCATCAAAAGATATAATCTCAACAGAATCAGGAAGAGAGTTGTAATTCAAAAATACATCTTGGCTCAAACTACCAACGGAATCAAAACATGGAAGAATTGAAACAGAAAAAGAATGATGAGTTAAAAGTCTCGCAATCGCTAACCCATCACCCCCATTGTTACCCGCTCCCACCGCAACAAAAATAGCATTGGTAGGAGAAAAGCCTTGGGACAAAAACCAGTTGACAAAAGCATTTGCTGCAGCTTCCATTAGCGCATGACTTGATTTTCCACTCAACTTAATTTGATTGGAATCCAAAACCTTTACCTTTTCCCCAGATAGAATTTTTTGCATCACTAGGCTTCTTTAGTTTCTAACCCTTTTTTAGGGATAGTTATTAAAAGTAGGAAACCTAAACCAACTAGAAAAAAAATACCCAAGGAAAGGGCTGAATTCCGCATACTTCCAGTCAACTGTTCAATTACTCCATAGGAAAAAGTACCCATGACAATCGCCAATTTCTCAGTTACATCATAGAAACTAAAATAAGAAGCATGATCTGTGGTACTCCGTGGGATTAATTTGGAGAATGTGGATCTTGATAGGGATTGAATACCTCCCATCACCAATCCAACAACAAAGGCTAATGCAAAGAACTCATACACAGTATATACAAAATATGCCCCTGCACATATTCCAACCCAAATGAGCACCATAACAACTAAACTTCGCTTATTCCCAAACTTTTTAGAAACATAGGCAAATAAATAGCTACCGGCGATAGCTACTATCTGAATGATTAAAATAGTAATGATCAACTGATCTCCCGGTAATCCCAGCTCTTTATCACCAAACGTAGCGGCTAGGTACATGACCGTCTGAACGCCCATGGAGTAAAAAAAGAAGGAGGCTAAGAAGCGAGACATCACTTTAATATGCTTCACTTCATTCCACACCTTTTTGATTTCTTGATACCCTTTTACTAAAAACTCTTTCTTAATATCCTTTCCAAAAGGATTCTGGGGAAGATTTCTGAACGGAATTTGAGAAAATCCAGCCCACCAAAATCCAGTAATCAAAAAGGAAAACCGTGCTGCCATCCCATCATCTGAAAGCAAAAACCAAGATGGAAATTGGATCATGAGCAAATTAATTATCAGCAGGATCACGCTCCCGATATATCCTAGAGCAAACCCTTTGGCACTTAAAAGATCATATTTGTCTGGGGTAGTAATCTCTGGCAAATAGGCGTTGTAAAAAACTATACTTCCAGCATAGCCAATACTGGCCAAAACACTAAAACATATGCCCCACTCAAGATTATTCCTATCAAAGAAGAATAAAGCTACACAAGATAAAGAACCCATATAAGCAAAGAACTTCATGAACTGAAGCTTTTTACCGCTAGCATCAGCAATACCAGAAAGAATCGGTGAGATCAGCGCAATAATCAGAAATGAAAAAGAAATAGAATAGGAGTACAGGACGGTGTTGATGATCTCAAAACCAAAAAAATCAACCGTATCATTGGCATTGAGCCCTTTAGTGACACTATTAAAATAAACAGGGAAAATGGTGGAAGTAATTACAAGGCTATAGACTGAGTTTGCCCAGTCGTACATGGCCCATGAATTTTGAACCTTCTTAGTGTGTAGTAAAGATGAATCCATAGTACAAAAAAAAGCTATCCCGGTTTACAGGATAGCTTTAGAATAAAATAAACGTAAAATTACTTTTGAACTTTTCCGATTGATGCATAAAGGATTCTTCGTGCATCGGCTTCTCTCAATTCATTCTGAACGTCAGAGATAGGCCCCATTTTTACGTCTCTATCGACCTTCATAGAGATAGTTATACCACCTCTATCTGATTCAGGAAGCATATCACGCTCTTGGTTGACCCATTGCACGATTTCTGGAGTTTGCAAAAGCGCATCATTTGCTTGTACTCTTGGCTCCGTTCCATAAAGCGCTGTATTCTTAGGCTTTCCAATGAAAATATAAGAGATAAGCGTTTTCTTCTGTAACTTTTGCAGCTGAGTAGCTGAAGGTATTTTCTGCTCCACCAATATTTCCTGCTCTCTCAATACGGTAGTCACCATAAAGAAGAACAACAACATAAATACAATGTCTGGAAGTGAGGCAGTGGAAATACCAGGGTCTGCCATTTTCTTTTTCTTAAACTTTGACATATTAATTCCCTCCTATTTTATCAGGTTCTGCAATAGATATCGCCATCGGTATCCCTTCTTTTCCACGATCTATCAGACTTTCCTCTGCATCATTTTTACCGGTCAAAGCTCTGTACTCATCTGTACTCAAGTTAACTCGAGCTGCATAAATATCGAAATATGCTTTCTTAGCTAAGTCAAATACCTCAAGATACTTCTCGTAGCTTGTACCACGGTCAGTCTTAATAGAGATAACAGCTTCTCCTGGATCATCTGAAGACTCCGGAATTCTAGCAGCTAGTGCTTTCAATGAAGCAGGCAGGCCGTTGTATAGAGCAATACCTTCCTCATCTGGTGAACCAAAGTTCAAAATGAATGCCTTCATCTCTTCATCCAGCCCGTCTGTATTTTCTCTATATTCATTTTCAATCAAATACTGATCGTTAGAATTGATTCGAATTACAAAGATATTTCTTTCATTCAAATCAATCTCAGGGGGTGGATTATTCGGGTCCAATTTCGGAGGAAGGACATTCAAAATACCCTTGTCCGATGCAATCGTGGTAGTGACGAGAAAGAAGATCAGTAGCAGGAAAGCAATATCTGCCATAGAGCCTGCATTGACATCCGTACCCATTCTATTTTTCTTTCTAGCCATATTACTTTATCGCTTTAGTCACTTCTGTCAACAAAATGCTACCAAGAGCAAGAATAGACAGAATGTAAGTGGTGATGAGCATTCCACCGACCAACTGCGATCCAGCAGGGGTCAAGTTGAAAGGTGATGCTTCAAATTTAGGAAGTACTTCGTTGCTTGAAATAGAGTAGGCAATGAAGAATAATACAACTATACCGACAATACCTGCAGCAGTCTTAAGCAAGCTTTTAGGATCATCCAAAGACTTGATTAGGGGCAATAAAATCGCAACTGCAGCTCCAAGTATTACTAATAGGTAACTTCCGTATAATAAGATATCATAAGTATCCATAATGTAATTTCTTTGAGGTTAATAATTATTTAAGTAGTACAGTTTGACAGCTTATTTGCCAGTCAGCTTGTGCTTAACTAAGATATCAACCAATGAGATAGAAGCATCTTCCATGTCATTAACCAAAGAATCAATTTTAGATACTAAGTAGTTGTAGAACAATTGAAGGATAATCGCAACGATCAAACCAGCAACTGTAGTCAAAAGGGCGATTTTGATACCACCTGCTACTAGGGAAGGAGAGATATCACCTGCTGCCTCAATAGAGTCGAATGCACCGATCATACCGATTACAGTACCCATGAATCCCAACATTGGAGCAAGAGAGATAAACAAAGAGATCCAAATAAGACCTTTTTCTAATCTACCCATTTCTACTGAACCATAAGCAATAATAGATTTCTCTACCATTTCGATTCCTTCTGAGTATCTCATCAGACCTTGAGTAAAGATCGAAGCTACAGGGCCTTTAGTGCTTTTAGTAAGATCCTTTGCGGCTTCAACTCCTCCTGATTCAAGGGCATCTTCTACTTTGATCAACAATTTCTTAGTGTTGGTCGTAGAAAGGTTCAATGTGATGATTCTTTCCAAAGCAACCGCTAGACCCAAGATCAAACAGATCAATACTGGAGTCATGTAAAGAGGATCACCTTCGATGAATTTCTCTTTTACTACTTGGTGGAAACTTTGCTCCTCTGCGACGATCTCATCATCTACAATGGTGGGAGATGAAGCAGGCTCAACTGCTACTGGGGTTGTTTCTTCTTGTGCTGCAGTCTCTTCTGCCTCTTGTGCGTTAGCAAAAACGGGTGCAAATAGGATGCCTGCAAGCATGAACAAAGCGATTAACTTTCTCATAATGTGGATTTTAAATAGACTTTTGATAAAGGTTAAATGGTTTCTACTATGGAATCGAGTTTTAAAGTTATCATTTTTTAAATTCAAAAAACAAACGACTCTTTTAGAATTTTGTGAAAATTCAGGCTTATATCTTTAGCATAAGCAAGCTTTTACACGAACGGACGTATTTCCTTTTACATCTAAAAAAGAGACAAGCCTTCAAAACTCGCTGGTAAGGTTCTTAATTTTTCTCAGAAAGAAAAATTAAATCGTCTCAGATAGGCCTGCTTTTATTTAATCGTTCAGAATACGTTGACTTAGTGGTTTTTGTATGTTGTACCTAGATCACTTTATTTAAAGTGATTTTTTTCTGATCCCAAGGTTGGCTTCTGAACCGTCAAGTGCTCAAATAAATAGCAGCTAAATTCCTTTTGGTTAAAAATGACCTGATGATCTCCCAAATGATTGCTTCAAAATTTCGTCTGCGTATGTCTAGCTCAAGATAAAAACCTAGTTGGGGTCAATCGTCTAGCTGCCTTGCCGTAGCTGGTCTTTATAGAAAAGTAGGCCTGCGTCTAGTAAACCCTAATTCCAATTCCTTACACAGATTGTAACCTACTGGCTAAATGCAAAATGATTCACCTCAAGCCGTCGTAATCCACTTCATGAAAGCAGGTGTCGCACTTTGGCTACACATCAACAGCTTTTCCGTTCCTTTCATTTTCACGGATACGGCATTTTTGCTGTATCGCTCCATGCCCTCCACATATTTCTGATGGACAAGGTGGCTTCTGCTAATTCGGAAAAACTGCGCTTCGTCCAACTGATTTTCTACCTCTTTGAGCGTAGCTTCCTGTAGCAAATGACGCTTGCCAACTTGATCATGAGCCCAGACCACGCCATTTTCAGCAGAAAAATAACTAATCTCTTCACTAGCTAAAAGATAAGATCCTTTGGCATTGGGAATAATCCATCGGCTCTTATGCACAGGTTTCGCCTCAACTTTTTCTTCCAAAAGTTGCGCTAGTCTCAAAATGGCTTCAGCCTGAAAATCGTTTGATTTAGCTAAAAGCTTAAATTTATTCCAAGCTTTTTGAAAGCGCGCAAAATCAAATGGCTTCAGCAAATACTCGATGCCATTGGACTCAAAGGCTTGCATCCAAAATTGATTGTAGGCCGTGGTAAAAATAATCGGGCAAGAAAGCTTCACCTCCTGAAAGATCTGAAAAGCATTCCCATCCAGGAGTTCAATATCTGATATCAACAGGTCCACCTTCGGATTTTTCTCAAAAAAAGCCAGCGCAAACTCCACCGAATCGCATTCTTCAATGATTTCTATTGAATCTCCCAAATCATTCAGAAAACGCTTAATCTTATTTCTCGCGGGAAGCTCGTCTTCCACTAGTACGACTCTAATCATAAACTTTTTGGCTCGATCAAGGGTAACCTGACCGTAAATAATGTGTCACTTTCTTCTAGTTGTATTCCCTGAGTACTGAGTAATTGAAATTGCTTTTTGAGGTTATCCAATCCTTTGCCATTTCCCTTCTTTTTGTATTTGTAAAGATTTTTTGTGTTGCTGACCGTCAAAAAGGACTCAGACTGACTCACTTTTATAGCGATGGGAAAATCCTTTTTTGCCTGATTGTGAAGCACTGCATTCTCCACTAGGAGCTGCAAACTAAGTGGTGGCAGCTGATACGCCCCACCCTCAATGTCGATTGAGAGCTGGTATCCATTGCCAAACTTTTGACTAAGTAGCCGGAAATAATTTTGAGCAAAATCTGCCTCCTCTTGTAAGCTGACAAGTTTCCGCTCTGAGGTATCTAATGCATAGCGATAGATATCAGCAAAATCATGGAGAAACTGAGAGGCTGCTTTAGGATCTTCCTCGATCAGCTGGTCCAATACATTCAGGTTATTAAATAAGAAATGTGGATTCAGCTGCTGCTTCAGTTGCTGTATAGTCGAGTCCGCAAAGGCTACCTCATATGCCGCGAGCGACTGCTGATGGGATTGAAATTTTTGAAATAATAAATAGGCAAAATAAAAGCCTCCGTAAATAATAAAGTTGAGGATATAGTTAAGATTGGAGCTAATTACCAACTCCGGCAGAAAGTTGCGATCAATCGTTCCAAAAGTCCAAGAGAACAAAAATGCCATCACATTACTTAGCAAAACCCAGCCAACTAAACCTGCAAAAAAACTAAGTCCTCCCCGCTTCCAATTAAATGGAAAATGATCGCCATGAATACGCTTGAAGAAAAAGCGAAGCAATAAGACAATAAGGAAAATATTGAAAATAGCTATAATGACCGCCTCTGGCGTAAAAGTATAGGCATTCACGAGTTGCCCTGGAGCTACTCTGGACTTGATGGAATCCAGGTATGCAAAGGCAACTATAAAAAGTAAAAAACCTGGCGATAATTGTAATCTCTGCAAAAGGTGCTTCATTAGTAAAGAGTAGGCGGTGGGAAGTGGCTCCCACCGCTTGATTACTTTATTTTTCTGGCCAAGTACTTGTCACGTTTCCTTCGGCGTCGAAAGCCTCCAACTTTGGATTATTATCCTTGTCCAAATAAAACATAGCTCTAGGTTTCCCTTGATCGTCAAACAAAAATAGTCCGTTGTTTTGACTTCTAGACTTACCAAGCATAATTCTTGGCGCTCCCCCGATCAATTCCATTTTTTGGTATTCGGCATATTTGTCTTTGAATGCTTCTGGATCTGAAGCACGGAGAGCTGACAGTTCTGCCATGATTTCTCTGGTTTTCTCCTGAGTTTCTTTTGCCGGACGATCATTGAACACCAGACTTGAGCTTACATAGCGCTCATCACCTCGCTGCGAGTCCGTCGTCAAGAGTTGCATCACTTGATCACCATCATACTGGTCAAAAGTCAAGGAAAGCCCCGAGCTATGACCATTTTCCTTTTTCTCCCCATCGTAGATCAAGCCGCCACATTCAATTCCATCTTCATTAAAAAACAGCATTCCCGCACGTTTTTTTCTATCGGCATTGGTGTTTCTACCGTTGATTTGATCAGCGCCATTAGGAAAAAGACCGGCATTGGTCACGATCATTTTGACAGTGCCATCTGCCTCCACGATATTGATTCGCTGCACGTCAATGGTCTCAAAAGTTTGATTTCCATTTTCCCGAAATGACGAAAATAGAAAGGTGGATGTAGCCAATCCAGTAGTGATAGCAAAAGTTCTGAGAAAGATAAGTTCCTTGTTCATGTGAGTAGTGTTTGTTTGAATTGATGCTCAAACCTACTCATGAGTTGGGGCAAGAAGAATTGGATTCAAATAAGCTAAGGAAAATACCAAATGAATGAGTTGAATGTGGCAATGAGCTAGCTATGCTCGATTTCGATTTTGTGTCAAAGTCACCTCCACCACATGCAATAATGTAATGAATGGGCGAGAATCCAACGAGACGGAACCCTACTTCCGATCATCTATACTTTGTAGTGACTTTTCATAAAACGTTTATACTTTTGATATAGGAAAGTCATCAAGGTATAGAAAACAAAAAGGGACTGAGTTTACCTCAATCCCTTTCTAAATATCAAATATTTTAACCTAAGCTTTCATTCCAGAATTAAATGTATTAATGTAATGTCTAAGCATAGACGCTTGAGAATTTGAAATATCTACAGGTTTAATTAGAGCTTTAAATTTTGCTAATCCTAATTCTTCAATCATTGTCCCAAAGGAAGAATTCAAAAATGAAGAGGAAGTAGGAGTCGATCCTAAGAAAGACAATTCAATAGGAGAATTTTGACTCACATAGCCTTTTAACTCAATATACAGCTTATAACCTGCTGAGTTTGAGTAAGTTTCAGTAACAATATCGTTAAGCCTGATTTTCATAGGGTGCAAATTTAGATTAAATATCCCAGTTAAACGAATCCTCAACATTCTTCTCTTCTAAGTTGGAAACTTTTATGGATATTTCAATAATCGTTCCTTTAAAATTTTTAACTGGATTTTCCAAGAATTTGTTGTTAGGAGGACTGGACTCCATTTTCACAGAATCCGAATATAGACTCCATTCCCCTTGAATTGTTTCAAGAAAAGATGCAATTGTATCTAGTCCCCTTCCAGCATTATGAGGCATAGATTGAGTGGTTTTTTTAAATTCAAGCGCCCATTTAATGCTATCTTCTAACGATAAAAGCGGTTTACCACTGCGCTTCATGAATGAATTAACTGAATACGGAATCCCAATTCCCAAATCAGAAACTGCAATAATGATTTCACCATTTGTTGGATAGTATTGGCAGAAAACGTAAGAATCAATTGGAGACTTTGCATGATCATGAACATTATTTATCAATTCCGCCAAAGCAATATTTAAGACACCCAAATCTTTTCCATGGCAAATTGATTCGAAATAAATCTGAGTCTTATTAATGTAATAGTCCATTGTTTCCCTCGTAAGCCTTTTAATTGGCATTGCGGTAAAACTTGGTATTTCATTAATTTCTGTTGATTCTGAATGATTTTTTTGACAAAAACCGAGAAGACCTATAGCTTGAATATACTTCAAAACACCGTCATTTTCAGCCTCTAAATAGACGTCACAATTCTGAGTAAGCTCATGAATAATAAACTGAGTGAGAACTAAGATATCAAACGGAAGTAAGAATTTCTGCTGAAGAATAATTCGAATTTCATTATTAAAAAAATCCTTCCTTATCAAGTCATACAGTTTGGAATAATCAGACCTACTTTTAATTAATAATGTAGTCATTTAAATTTTCATATTGAATCTACGTTCATTGACTTATTCACAGGCGGAATAAAACCGAAGTTAAATAACAACTTTCTAAGTTCTTAAATTGGGAGATGAAATCTCTCGTATCATTACACCCTCCCAAAACACTAGTTAAATCCATAGGTCAATAATCTTACGATTTGTTCTAGCCTCAATTTAAAAAGTTCCAAATAAAACAAATAGGACGATTGAAACTTTACACTGATATACATTCCTCAAAGCCTTACCTATCATATTTTGATTAAATGAAGATTTAATAAACCTATGTACGTTAATTAGAAAAAAAGATGGATCAGTCTGAATATCTGGGGAGCAGGTTTATTCACGCATAGATGTTAGATAGTCTGAACAGGAAGAATTCAATGTTGGTGACTCCTCTGAACTGAGCCCTGAATGCTTTTATTTTTGCATTGAATGATTCTGCTGATGC
>NZ_JBDVMZ010000009.1:0-6514 GCF_039969895.1 Algoriphagus sp. | reverse complement strand
TCCGGTCAGAGCAACCCCTGTCAAAAACCTCCGCTGGCGGAGGGCGGGCATGGACCTGTTTTTTGTGGCAACTTTTCTTGCTGTCTCTGCCAGTTCAGATTCTGCCTGAATCTGATTCCCAAAATCTGCCAAGTCTGAATTGCCTGTTTGCAGGATTTTCAGATTGAGGTTTTGGGGCACTTTTTGGTACTCCAATGCAAAGGAATAGAAGCTGCCGTCCTCAGTTATTACGGTCAGATTGCTGTTCTGCAATCCACTATTTTCAGCTTTTACCTGTAGGATGTTCTCAACAGCACTGGCTTTTTGGACAAGGATGTTCCGGTTTCCCCGATCCACGCTTTTTATCGCATGGGGAAAGATCAGGTTGGTGGTCATCTGATCACTGATCTGGAGATCGGAGGCAAGGATGGACTGCGAGGTGTTTTTGGAAACCCCTTGCGCAGTCAAATCGACGGTGGAAATCAGGCCCAAGGCAGCAATGAGAATGAGTTGAAAATTTTTCATGTGATTAGATTTAAGGAGTCGGGGAATAATTACTTGTTTTCAACAATCCAGACCAGATAGCCTGCTTTAAGATTGACTTTGACCTGTCTGATCTTTTTGCCCAGAAAACTTTTTGCGGTTTCTATCCCGGCACTGGTAGCCTGGGCTTCTAGGGAATTGTCAAAGCTGCTAAAGCCTAATCCCTGCAAGGCCTGACTTCCTGATTGCGTACTGACTTGTTGTGTAATGGATCCGGGAATCCTTATCCCTTCCATGCCGTCGGCATCGTGGATGCGGAGATCTACAGGAATAATAGCATCGGCAACCCGGATATGGCGGATGGAAATCTTCAGTCTGTCTCCATTCAAGGAGGCTACACCATACACCAGCTGGTCTTTGGGGATGATTACTCCGGCAATATTTGCCTCTTGGGTTAAACGTAACCTGACTGTTTCTCCTGAAATCAGGGTTTGCTCTTCATTGATTACTGCCTGGATTGACTGGGAGATCTGGTGTTTTGGAGCATCGTTTTCCAATCCAAAGAATCCGTTTTGACTTAGACTTTCATTCGGTGATGAGTAATCCAAACTGGTGGATTGGGGGTTGGAAACTGCTGAAATAACTGGGTTTTGATCTGAGACAATTGCTTTTCGTTCTGCTTCCACCCGTTGCTGTACCCGCTCTGGATGCTGGATGTCGAGGATCTTGTCCAGAAGTTCTGCCATCTGCTGAAATTCGGGATCAGGCTGTGCGTTGGTACTCTGCATTTGCTGCATCATTTGATCCAGCCGGTCCAGATCCGCATCCAATCCTGAGTTTGATTGCATTGAGGCAGTACTGACTTCATCAGAAGAAGCAGCTGCTGTAGTCACAGTTTCAGGACTTTCAGAAAGGGTTTTGTTGAGTGCTTCCAGTCTTTCCAAAATCAATTCTTCCTGGGTATCACTGTACAGGTGTTGATTTGATGTCTTTTCTATCTCTGGTGACTCCAATGATGGATCGGATTCACTTTCTATTTCGGCATTAAATGCCATTCTGTAGTAGGGGTCTTTTTTAACTTCCTGAAGGTATCGGGTGGAGTCGGCATGGGAGCGTTGGTAATGCCCCATTTTATCCAGAGATTTTTCCCCTGCTTCTGCTATTCCGGGAAGCTCCAGATTGAAGCCTTTCTGTGCGGAATCAATTGGGAAATCATCCGGGTTTTTGCCTCCTCCCAATGCCCAGAAGGTCAGGGTAAGAAAGGGGACAGTCAGGATTGGGATCATCAGCAACAACTGTCGCTTTTGTCGGAATTTTTGGTTTTGTGAATGGTTCATAGCTATCGTGTTTGGATTTGGATGTCATAATTTTCAAGGGTACTCCACTTTTCAATGAGGAATCCATGGGGATTGTGTTCGCTTCTGGAGACAGTTCTTAAGTAGCCTTCGGTGATCAATTGTCTGGTGACAATGGAGCCGGTCCTGGTAAGAACCTGCTTGCCGTAGTACCTGAAATAATAAGGGGTTTGCTTCAGGTCCACCTGCACACTGTCAGTCTGGATTTCCTGGCTGATATTTCCTGCAATGATGTTGGAGTAGTAATTGCTTTCCCGCAGGTTGTCGTACTGTCTTTTTGCGGACGCATCAGCCAGGTAAAGGGCTTTGGTGGTATTGGCTTTGATTACTTTATCGTCAGGATCCAGTGTGAAGAAATACCGGTGGAAAGTTGAAATGTGGTCTTTGGCTTCGACAGAAAGGTTGTCTCTTCTGTCGGTCAACAAAGCTTCCAGAACTTTTCCGTTGGCCAGGATATACACCTTTTGCTGCAATGCGGCAGTCAGTTGCTGACTTTGGTAAAAGGTAAAGCCAGAAAAGAGCAGGCAGCCAATGATTATCACGAGCGTGAACAGCCGGATTTGACGGAAGGCAGTATCTATATTTTTTGGTTTGGTAAACATAGTCGTTCTTATTTAGCTGTTGTTCCCTTTGAGTTTGTCGGATTGATACCTGTTTCCCTCATTGAAGTATCCCGAGGAGGTGCCGTGAGAGGACATGGATTGGCGGAGTTTACCAACCTGATCTCCTAGGTAGTCTGCTGCCATGCCGGCACCTTTCCCCGCCAATAAAGCTCCTGTTCCTGCCGCCGCTACCGTTGTGGTTGTTCCTCTGGTAAAAAAGCCAGTCACTTTATGTGGCAGAGATCCTCCCGAGGCAGCGTGGACGATGTAGTTTGCCACTGAAGGCACTGAGAAATAGCCTATGATCCCAATGATCAAAAAGATCAGATACCCTGTATCGGTTGCCGAAAAGAAGGTGTCTCCGGTGCTTTCGATTTGTCCGATATCCAGTACAAGCATTTTTTCCTGTATAGTGCTGATGATGGCACCGAAGATATTGGCTACAGGAAGCCAGAGGTAGATGTTAATGTACCGGGCCAGCCAGACGGTCAGGGTGTGATGGAAACCGTCATAGATAGAGAGCCCAAAAACCAATGGCCCCAGGATAGACAGGACGATCAGCTGGAAGGTTCTCAGTGTATTGATGCACAGCGCTGCGGCTTCAAAGAGCAGTTGTAAGATTTCAGCGAGGGCCTGTTTGATCCAGTGCTTAAAGTTGAAACTGAATTTTTCCCCTGCAAATGCCAGGCTGTTGCCTATGGATTCCCAAAAACCTTCTTCTTGTGTTGGATTTTCATCATCCAGTCCTTCGGTGTATTTCAGCCATTTTTCATAATCTCCCTGTCGGTGATTATTGCGGTACATTTCTCCCTGAATGGTCCCTTTGACGAGTTCTTCTTTGTGCTTTAACAGATTCTCGATTGCCTGATTGGAATTGTCCATCATGGACGCTGTGGCTTTGACGGTCGGGTTCATCACCCCATTGATCAGGGAAAGGACGGATGGGAATAACAGGATACAAAAGCCGATGACAAATGGACGGAACAGCGGATAGAAATCGATGGGTTCAGCATTGGCAATGGAACGCCAGACTCTCGAGGCGATATACCATAAGGCTCCAAATCCTGCTATTCCCTGTGCCACGCTGATCAACTGGCTGCATAGTGGCATCATCTCAGTGTATAGCTCTTCCAAAACCCCATGCAGTCCTCTGTCATAGCCCACCTGAGCATGTGAAGTCACCGGGATAAGAATGGTTATTGAAAGTGTAGTGATGGATTTAAGAAATAATTTCATGATGCTAGCAAAACTTAGTTGTCTCTTTTTTGGTAGAGGTTTCTGATTCCATCCAGTTGCTTGGTTTCTCTAAATCGGCTGATAGCCAGCATCTGGGTTTCCTGGTTGAATGCGGTCAGGAACATCAGCTTGTTCTGTATATCCAGATGGATGCGGTCTATGGCTTCCAACCGTTCTTCATCGGACATTCTCAGTTTTCCTGCAGTCAAAACCAGCGTCAGTTCATCGAGTTGTTGCAGGCTCTTTTTAAATAGATTTCCATAGACCTGGGACAGGTAGGAAATTTCATTTACTGTAAACTGGCCTGAAGCTTTGAAGCCGGAAAATGCCCGTTTGTAATCCCTGACCAGCTTGAGCTGATAGCTGATGATTTCTGCTGTTTTGTGGTAGTTTTTGACAGCAGGACTTACCTGTAGCAGTTGGTTGAGGAAGGCCTCATGCAAGTTGAAGTTTCCCGATGCCAGGTTTTCTATCTGGGAATAGCCTGTCCTCAAGGTGGTGTACCCTTTTTCCAGATCTGAAAGGATTTGCTTGAGCTGTTCGAGTTTGGTGACGTTGAGCAGGAGCTGGGCAGCCTCGTCGGCCTGGGCATTGGAGTTCTGAAGCCCAAGCGACAGGTATAGCGGAAGTAGAAGAATAAGGAATGGTTTCATAACTTATTTAATCTTTGGTTGGTATGAATAGACTTTTATAATGTTTGATTGCCCGGGATTCATGCAGCCTCGAAAGGCTTAGGTTTTGGCAGTTTTGGTAGAAACGGACGGTATAGGTGTAGGCTTCCAGCATACTTCCATGTATTTTTTTGAGTAGAATGGCCCTTTCAGAATCACTCATTCTCAATTCATCATTTTCAAGCAGGGTTTGGAGCTCAGCCAGGATATCATCGCAGTCTTTAGCAATGGACTGAAGCACATACCGGATGATATTTTCCTCTGAAGCTTTAAACTGATTTTCGGCAAAAAGTTTAGTGGGAATCTGCAGAGTCAGTTGCCTAGTTTTGGAATAGAGAGCAATGGTACTTTCTGCTTGTGGATGCTTTTTGAGCAGGGGATTGACAGTAGAAAATGAGCTGAAATAAGTTTCATGCTGCGCGTAATCACCGTTCTGAATGGTATGCACCAAACCCAATCCTTTGGATGCTACTTCATAGCCTTCTTTGAGCACAGCTCCATAGGCTTTCAAGGCAATGAGCTGCTCTGCCAGATACTTCTTTTGGGTATCTTTCTGCTTCCACCATTCATTCCAAGTTTGGGCATGGGAAGGCAGGGACATGCTTGCCAGATAGAAAATAAGAATCAGTCGTTTCATGTTTTTGTAGTTTAATTGGGTGCTGCTTTAGCGGGTGATTCCGTAGAGGTATTGGATCTGGTTGATTTCCTTGGTATTTGCAGCCCGTTGCAGACTGAGCTGTCCGTTGCTGAGATTGAAAGCAATCAGATCCTGATAGTTTTGATCCACCCGGTTTGCGGTTTCATTGATCAGCGCCAATCGTTCCCCTTCACTCATCTGAAGGGTAAAGGATTTGACCAGCAGAGCCATCTGGTCCAGATTTTCCACCGTGGTTGCCAAAATGCCCCCATAGACCCTGGCCATGTATTCTTTTTCCGATATGGTAAAATGCCCGTCCTGCTGGATGACTGCCCAGACTTTTTTGTATTCTGATACGATCAGGGCCTGCTTCTGGGAAATTTCTTTGATCCGCTGAAATCCTGAAATGGCTGATTTGACTGTCTGTAATTCATTGAAATATTTCCCGTATAAATCCCGCTGCTTTTCGGTCCAATCGGCGATTTCCTTTAGCTTAAGTTTGGACAGGGTGTTTTCGAGTACCTTCTGCGTATTTTGCATCCAGAGCACTTTGTTCTGCTCGCGCTGGATTTTTAGGTCCATCGCTTTAATGACTTTTTTGACCCCCGCTTTGATGATTTCAAGGATAGCCATGGGAACTGCTGCTTCACTCTGCCTTGGGGATAGCGTAAGCAAGGAGCACAGCAGAGTAAGAATCAGGCTTCTTCGGATCATGTTTCTGTAGATTTTCATGTGTTTATGATTTGGTTTTTAAAGGCCACATGGAATCTCGCATGGTGAATAATCATCTCTCTGTGTGCTTTAGACATGCTCGATTTCATAAGTGAATGATTTCGGGTTGTGGGTTAGGGATTAGATTCTGCACAAAGGGCTGCAATTCCTTTTTGGATGGAACCGAAGCGTTCGGCATATTCCATGACTTTAATCTTCTCAGTTTCCTCTGTGGTGTAAGCCAGGTATTCTTCTTTGGAAACCTCGGTGCGGTAAACTTTAGAAAGGGTGCCGCCGAGACTGATAAAGACTTCCTTGTATTTGCGTTTAGGATCATTTGCCTTATTGACAGAAAGTACCATCGCCCGTTCCTTATCGGTAAGTCCCAGAAGTTGCTGGATCTGGTCGAACTTGTTCTGATACTTGGACTGATCCAACAAGATTTTGCAGTCACTGTTGTTGATGATGGCCTGCTTCACCACAGGCGAGCTGATGATGTCTTCCACTTCCTGGGTGACCACGATGGCTTCCCCAAAGAATTTTCGGACGGTTTTGAACAGGTATTTGATGTATTCGGCCATGCCTTCCTTGGCGATGGCTTTCCAGGCTTCTTCGATCAGGATCAGTTTTCGGATGCCTTTGAGCTTGCGCATTTTGTTGATAAAGACCTCCATGATGATAATCGTCACCACAGGGAAGAGGATGGGGTGGTCCTTAATGTTGTCCAGTTCAAAGACAATAAAGCGTTCCTTGAGTAGATCCAGATTTTCTGAGGCATTCAGTAGATAATCGAATTCCCCGCCTTTATAATAGGGGCGAAGCACATACAGGAAATTTCCG